>CAVSKC010000010.1:0-297227 GCA_963728425.1 uncultured Actinomycetota bacterium | reverse complement strand
TGGTCGTCGTGTCGCCGTAGGTCGGCAGGCTGGTCGTCGGCAGCGCGCCGACGCCGATGCTGCTCGAGAACACGCCGAAGCCCGCGATCACCGCAGCGAGCGCGAGCAGTGTGCGGGGTCTCCGCAGGATCCGTGGCCGCCGTTCCATTCCCTCCCGTACCAGCCGTGGTGGTTCGTTCTCCGCGAGCGAGCCTCCGGATTGTGAGGGCACGCTCGGATGCTGTGAGAGCATCACGCCTTCTTGGTCGTCACCTTCGCCTTCGGGCGCGGGCGGCACGGCGCCGGCTTCACCTTCACGCGCTTGCCCTTGACGATCTTGTACTTCGCCTTCGGCTTCTTCTTCGGGCGCAGCGGGAGCTTCTTCTTCGTCTTCTTCGCGACCGGCTTGGCCACCGGCTTGGCGGCGGTCGTCGTCGTGCCCCCCGTCGTGCCGCCGGTCTGCGTCGTTCCGGTCGTCGTCCCGGTCGTCGCGGGCGGGGGTGCGGGCGGCGCGGGCGGCACTGCGGGCGGCGCAGGCGGCGCCGGCGGCGGGCTCGGCGGGGCGGGCGATCCGGGCGGCGGCGGCAGGATCGGCGTCCCGCTGCCGCCGACGAGGAACCACGCGCCGTCACCGTTGGCGCCCGGGCGACGCGACAAACGCATCGGCGCCTGCGCCGTCGAGCGCGAGGCCCGCGGCCACGAAGCTGCCCGTCTGCGCGTTGGCCCCCGGCAGGGCGCGATCCTGGCCGAAGCCGGAGCCAGCGCGAGGTCCCAGGTCGTGTTGGGAACGCCGCGCACGAGATAGGCCGCACCGGCGTGCGAGGCCTCGCCGGGTGCGCCGATCAGCATGTCGACGCGGCCGTCGTCGTCGACGTCGCCCGCGGCGGCCATCGACGCGCCCAGGCCGGCGCCTGCGACGGCGCCGCCGATCGTCTGGAACGGAGGCGCCAGCGCGAGGTTGCGCGTCACCTGGTTCGCCTGACCGGGAACGACGAAGACCGCGCCGGAGCCCGCGCGCCCGTTCGGGATGCGCCGGCCGCGCCGATCGCGAGGTCGCGGATGCAGTCGCCGTTCTGATCGCCGATGCCGGCCAGCGAGGTGCCGATCTGGTCGCCGGGCGCGGCGCCGTCGATGCGGTAGCCCTGCCCTGCGGTGAGGCCGTTGAGCTTGATCCACGGGCAGACCCCGGTCGGCTGAGCCTGCGTGCAGCCGACGATCGGCGGCAGATGGGGCTGATGATCCACACCGAGCCGGAGTCGGCGCCGTTGTAGTCGGCATGCGGCGCACCGATGGCGATGTCCGGCTGGTGGTCGCCGGTCATGTCGCCCACGCTCGCCACGCTCGTGCCGACGTGCTGTTCGGCGAGGGCCGGGAAGTCGACGTGGAAGAAGTACGGATAGCCAGCCTCCCAGAGGTCGTTGAGCGTGATGTGCACGCCCTGCGGCTTGCCGTCGAGCACGGCCACGCCGCCCGACACGCCGTGCAGCATGGCGTCGGGAGCGCCGGCTGCGACGTCGTTGTAGCCGTCGCCGTTGACGTCGGGCAGCGCAGCCAGCGACATGCCGAAGTGGCCGTTGCCGACGAAGCCGTCGTAGCGGCTGCCGAACGGGGACGGCGGCGCGGGGTTGGTGGCCGCGTTCGCGCAGGCCGCGCCCGACAGCGTCGTGGTGTTGACGTTCTGCGGTTCGCCCGGCCGAAGATGACGTAGACGGCGCCGCCGCCGACCTTGGCCGGCGGGCCCGCCATGGGCGCGCCGATCACGATGTCGGAGACGCCGTCGCTGTTGACGTCGTTGCCGACGACCGCGTAGCCGAGCATCTCGCTCCGCGTGGCCGTCGATGCGGAACGCCGCGGTCGCGAGGTTGACCGCCGTCGGCGTGGCCGGCAGCGCGCCGCCGTGGCCGAGGAAGACGTAGACGACGCCTGCGTCGGCGCTGCCGCCGGTGTCGGCCGAGGGCAGGCCGATGGCGTAGTCGCCGAAGCCGTCGCCGTTGACGTCGCCGAGCTCCGCGACGCTCGAGAGCGAGCCGTTGCCGGCAGTCACGCCGAAGGCCGGCAGCGATTCGGTCGGCAGGGCCCCGGTTCCGACGGCGCTCGAGAACACGCCGAAGCCGACGATCACCGCCGTCAGCGCCAGTGCGACGCGTGGCTTCCGCAGACGCGGGCGCACGTTCACAGGGCTCGCGCCCGGCCCGTGCGGGCGCGAAGGGTGGCCACCCGCGCTGCCGCAGGGCGTGCATCGTGAATCCGCCGCCAACCTCGCATACGTCCGGTGTAACCCACTTCCCGCCGAATACCGGAGAACCCCCTGACAGATTGCGGGGAGGGTGCCCGGAACACCACGAACCTCCGACGGGGTGGGCCCCGCCCGAACGGGGAGGAGCGGACGCCACTAGGTTGAGAGCCATGAGCGCACTCCCGAGGCGAGGCGACCCGCTGCGTGCCTCGGCGCGCCCGGGCGGGCTCGCGGCGCTCGCGGTCACCGCGTTCGCCGCGCTGCTCAGCGTGGAGGCCGCCGACGGCCCGTGGCTGGCCGAGCTGGGGCGCGCGATCGCCGACCGGGGCGGCATTCCGGACGGCATCCCCTATGCGACCGCCGTGACCGACGGCTGGCCGAACGTCCCGGTGCTCGGCGAGCTGATCTTCGCGCTGCTGTCGTCGTTCGGGAGCCGCGGCGTGCAGGTCGCCCAGGTCGCCGCCGTCGCGGGTCCGCTCGCGCTGCTCGTGCGCGACGCGCGCCGCTCGGGCGCGCGCGAGCGCGCGATCGCGATTGCGTTGCTGCTGCTCGTGCCGGCCTGCTTCGGCCCGCTCGTGGCGATCCGCGGACAGCTCTTCTCGCTCCCGCTGTTCGCGGCCTGCGCGCTGCTCCTGCGCTCGGAGGCGCAGGCGCCGTCGCGCCGCATCTGGCTGCTCGTCCCGCTGCTCGCCCTGTGGGGCAACCTGCACGGCGCCGTGCTCACGGGCGCGGCGGTCGCGGGGGCGTATCTCGTGTTCGAGCGCGGGCGCAAGCGGCCGCTCGAGAGCGTCGCGGTGGCTGTCGCCTCCGCACTGGCTCTGTTCGCCAACCCGGCGCTCTGGAACACGCCGGAGTACGTGCTGGGCGTCCTGCACAACGAGGCGGCACGCCAGGCCATCGGCCTGTGGGCGCCGCTCAGCCTGGGCGACTGGCTGGACGTGGCATTCCTGCTCGCGGCGATCCCGCTGCTCGCCGGCGAACTCCGCTCACGGCCGAAGCCGTGGGAGATCGTCGCGCTCGCCGGCCTCGCGCTCCTGACGGTGCACGCCGCGCGCGGCGGCATGTGGCTCGCGCTCTTCGCCGTCCCGCTCGCCGCCACCGGGTTCGGCGGTGAGTCCCGCTCGGGTCGCGTGCCGCGGCTCGCGCGACCGGTCGCGCTCGCGCTCGTGGCGGTGGTGCTGATCGGCGTGGCCCACGGGCCGCTCCCGAGCGGCGCCACGCCGCGCATGCTGGAGCGCACGCTCGCGGTCGCTCATGGCACGCCGGTGCTGGCCGAGGACCTGATGGCCGAGCAGGTGGCCGATGCCGGCGGCCGCGTGTGGGTCTCGAACCCGATCGACGCCTTCCGCCCCTCCGACCAGCGCACTGTATGTTGCAGTGGCTGCAGGGCCTGCCGGCCGGTGACGCCGCGCACTTGCACATGCCCCGCGCGCGGTGCTCGTGCGGCTGGACGGCGAGGCCGACCGCCGCCTGCGCACCGACCCCGGACTTCCGCCGCGTCGACTCCGATCCCCGCACCGTGCTCTACGAGCGCGTCGCGCCCGACCCTAGGCGCGCGTCGTGCCAGGCCTCGACCTGTCGTCGTGGCCGCTCGGGTCGGCGACGACGTGCAACGGCAGCGAGCGCAGGTGATGGCTGTCCACGAACAGCTCGAACGCGTAGTGCCCGGTCTTGTCGAAGCGCACCCCGTGCATCTGCAGGATCAGCGGCGCGGTGCGGATCGGCGACGCCCGGAAACGGCGGATCGCCGGTCGGGAACTCGCCCTGCGAGCGGCGGCACGCAGTCCCGCCGTCCTCGTCCACCAGGTGCAGCTTGAGCTGGTGCTCGCCGGCTTTCGTGGGGTGCGCCTCGAGGCGCACGACCAGCACCATCGTCGGGTAGACGAGCGGAAACGTCGCGGCGTGGATCGAATCGAACTCGCCGAGGATGTTGAGCTTGCCCTCGCGCGACACATTCGCGGCGTCGCACAGCACAGCGAGATTGACGTTCATGCGGCCACCACGTTCCTCACCGTAGTCGTCGCCATTGTGGACCTGACTACCACTCGCGCGCCCCGGATGGGGGTTCTGTGTTCCCCTCGAAAGGGGGATTGAGAAAACAGGGCCTGCAAGCCGTTTATGTGAGTGATCGGGGTCACATCGAGTCAGGGAGAAACGGAATGCTCGAGCTCTACACGAAGTTGCAGGCCCGGCTTGCACAGGAAGACGGCCAGACCATGGCTGAGTACGCGGTCGTTCTGGCGGTTATCGCCATCGGCATCTTCGTTGCCCTCGGCGCGCTGAGTGGCTCGATCGGTGGCGCACTCGGCAAGGTCACGTCCGACATCTAGAAGTTGCACTTCCGGGTCTCCCCTCGAGACGATCACCGAACTGGCCGCGGAGCTCATGTCTGCGGCCAGTCTCGTTTTCCTGGGCCGCCTCAGGCCAGCAGGCTCCTGAGCGGCTCGTCGCAGGTGCCGCGCTCGATCAGCGCGCGGATGTCCGAGGTGCGGGCGGCCACGAGCGAGACGTGGCGCTGGCCGACGGAGGGCTTCTCCGCCAGGTAGCCGGCGCGCAGCAGCGCCTCGCCGACCTCGAGCGCCAGCTGTCCGCTCGTGGCCCAGCCCCGCGCGAGATGGCGGAACTCGGTGCGGCAGCCGCCGTACTTGCCCATGCCGTCGAGGCGGCGCAGCATCCGCCGCGCGGCGCGCCGGCGCGGCAGCGGGTCGTCGGCGATCCCGGTGTCCACCTCGGCCGCTTCGACGAGGCCGGTCTCGAGGCGGCCGACGGCCGCCTCCACCTCGGGCGCGAAGGCCGCAGCGCCGGGCCGGCCGCCGAGGCGGGCTCCCACTCCGCTCGCCACAGCCAGCGCTCCTCACCGGCGGGCTCGGTCTCGTCGAGGTCGCCGGCCGGGAGCTGGACGGCCTCGATGCCCACGCGGTCGAGCTCCTGGGCGTGGTCCTCGAGCGTCAGCGGCAGCAGCTCGAGCACGTCGGCGGGCGCGGGATGCGTCAGGCGCAGCGCGGTGACGGTGGTCTCGTGCGAGCAATACGTACTCGGGAACCAGGCGCGCAGGCGCAGCACCATGGCGTATTGCGGATCGTCGGCATCAACACGGCGGTCGCCGGCATCGGCCTTGGCCTCGCGGTTCCGGTCAACGACACGACCCGGCGGATCATCAGTGCGTTGCTGCGTGACGGCCGAGTACGCCGGGCCTACCTGGGCCTGGTGAGCACCCCGGTGCCGCTGCCGGCACCGCTCGCTACCCGCACCGGTCAGCGCCGGGCGCTGCGCGTCGTCGAGGTCGTGACCGGGTCGCCGGCTGACCAGGCCGGGCTGCGCCCTGGCGACCTGGTCCTGTCGGCCGGCCGACGTCCGGTGGCCGACGCGCAGAGCCTGCAGCGACTGCTGTTCGGCGAGGCCGTGGGGGTGCCGTTGCCCGTCACGGTCCTCCGCAACGACGCGATGGTCGACGTCATCGCCGTACCGGCTGAACTTTCTCGCGCCTGACGGTCACGTCGCCGCTCACCGATGAGTTGGGGGACCTTCCGGGGTCTCCTTTGGTGGCGCCGACAACAGGAAAATCGTGTCGAGAGGGAACCGGAACGGCCCCCGTTCCGTCCCCGGAACTGAGGTGCAAGATGTGCTCACACCAGCCGCTCTGTCCGAGCGCCGACAGTTCTGCCCGCTGCGCAGCAATCACGGTCGCAGCGCATCACGAACAAGGTTGGGCGCTCTTGTGTAACGGAGTCATCGTGTTCGACGACTCCGGAGAGCTGTTGCCCGATGGCCGGACGATCGCCCCGCAGGCGTTCGCCAGCCAGCCGCCGGTTGCGGCCTGAGACCGTGAGAGGAGTGCACGCCATGACCAGGATCCAGATCCGTCGGCCCGTCCAGCGGCCCATCGCCACGGAGCTCGACCTACGCAGCCCGGCCGGTCGCGCGCTCCCGTTCTGATGACCGACCGGCAGGTCCATGGGCATCTGGCGCGATCGGTCCTCCAGGCGTAGACCAGGGAGCATGGTCCGTCTGCACATGCCATCCCTCGAGGGGGCCACCGAGTGGCTCAACACCGAGCCCCTCGGTTCCGACCAGCTCCGCGGGCACGTCGTCCTCGTCGACTTCTGGACGCTGACCTGCATCAACTGGCTGCGCACCGAGCCCTACGTCCGGGCGTGGTCGCAGACCTACCGGGACGACGGGTTGATCGTGATCGGGGTCCACACGCCGGAGTTCTCGTTCGAGCACGAGATCGACCGCGTTCGGCTCGCCACCAAAGAGCGTGACATCGACTACCCCGTGGCGGTCGACAACGACTACGCCATCTGGTCCGCCTTCGACAACCACTACTGGCCGGCCCTCTACTTCGTCGACACGGACGGCATCATCCGGGACCACCACTTCGGCGAGGGGCGCTACGAGCAGTCGGAGCGCACCATCCAACAGCTGCTCGGTGTCGAGCGCCAGCCGGTCGCCGTCGAAGGCCTCGGTGTGGAAGCCGAGGCCGACTGGGACCACCTGCGGACGCCGGAGACATATCTCGGCTCCGGGCGCAGCGAGCACTTCGCGTCATCAGGCGAGCGCTTGCGCCTCAACCACTGGGCCGTCGCCGGCGAGTGGACCGTGGGGCGCGAGTGTGTCGTGCTCGACCGGGCCGGCGGCAGCATCGCCTACCGCTTCCACGCTCGCGACATGCATCTCGTGCTGTCGGCGGGAGCGGGACGGTCGATCCCGTTCCGGGTGCTCCTCGACGGACACGCCCCCGCTGCGTCGCACGGACTCGACGTCGACGAGGACGGCCAGGGCGTCCTCAGGGACGGCCGCCTCTACCAGCTCGTGCGGCAGGACGGCGAGGTGCGCGAGCGCTCAGCCGAGATCACCTTCCTCGAGCCCGGTGCGGAGGCGTACGTCTTCACGTTCGGCTGAGAATGGACCACAGTGGGGTGGCAGCGACTCCAATCGCCCAGGAGGCTGACGTGCCGGAGCAACCGGATCTTGACGTCGTGGGAGCTCAGCCAGACAACACCGACCTGGAGTACGACCTCGCCCATGAGTGGGCGGCCGACCCGCACGCCGCGAGGTCGCATCCCGGCGCCATGGTGCAGGTCTTCACCGAGACGGACGACCGGGGCGGGGACTACGGGTACGACATGGCCCACGACGTCCCCCGTCGGTAGCCGGCCAGGGGGACAGCAGGCGGGGGCCTCAGCGCAATGTGGCGGCGTCCATCGAGACGTCGGTGCCGACGAGCGTGACGAGGAAGCCGGCCGGGCCGGCGGCCACCCGGCGTACGGACACGCCGTCGGGCAGCGACCGCAACGTGTAGGAGATGCCGAAGCGGTCGGCCAGCAGGCTCTTCAGCGACCCGCTCACCGAGCCGCCGTCCGCCAGCTCGAACGACTGGGGCACGACCTCGATCCGGGCGCCGTGCGCGCGCACCGTGCCCACCGTGGTGACGTCGACCGTGCTGCCGAGCACCTCGACCGAGCCGCGAAGCCGGACGTCGCCGCCGCCGGCGGGCGACATCCGCAGACCGCGCAGGCCGGCCCGGTCGAGCACTTCCTGATAGGTCACCAGCAGGGTGGCCCGCACCGTGCCCGCGGTGGCGTCACCGGACGCCGGGACGTCGACGTCGGTGGCCCGGACCCGGACCCGCTCGGCGTGCGTGCCGTTCACCTCGACGGCCGACCCCGTCATCGAGACATCGCCGAAGTGCCGCGACAGCAGTTGGGTGAGGAACGGGAAGCCGGCGACGTCCACCTGCGGGTCGGAGACGCCGTGCGCGGCCAGCCGGTCCTCGGCCCTGCCTGCCGCGACGTGCTCGGCCACCCGGTCACCGCCGACGGCCGCGGCGGCGAGGACGAGCAGGGTCACGAGCAGGGTGCGCACCCGGCACGGTAACCCGGCGGCCGGGTCCCGGGACAAATCGCCCCCTTGTGGGTCCGATGAGTTCGGGGCTTCGATGTCGTCTGACCCGACGAGAAGACACCCCGACAGAGCGAGCATCCGATGGGACAGCCAGTCGTGCACTTCGAGGTCATCGGGACCGATGGTGCCAAGCTGCAGAGCTACTACTCCGACCTGTTCGGCTGGGAGATCGACTCCGCCAACGAGATGGGCTACGGCGTCGTCGACCGGGAGAAGAACCTCGGCCCGACCGGCATCGGCATCGGCGGCGGGGTCGCCGCCGGCCCCGAGGGGTACGCCGGTCACGTGACCTTCTACGTCGAGGTGCCCGACGTGGAGGCGGCCCTCGCCAGGGCCGAGACGCTCGGCGGCACCCGGGCCTTCGGGCCGGACACGATCATGGACAACATGGTGCTGGGCCAGTTCCTCGACCCCGAGGGGCACGTCATCGGGGTGGTCCAGGGCACCGGCTGAGCCACTCCTGCGCGAGGTCCGGGGCCGACGGCCCTAGACCTGGGGCCGCTCCTGGGACGAGAGTGGGGGCGGCCCTGGTGTCTGTCGCCTGCCGGCCTGGTCCGGCAGGCTCGAGGAGGTCACGATGCACGCCACCGTCGGCGACCAGATCGTCATCCGCAGTGCGCACGTCGACGAGAAGGTGCGCGACGGCGAGATCCTGGAGGTCCGCGGCCCGGACGGCGAGCCACCGTTCCTCGTGCGCTGGGCCGACACCGGGCACGAGGCGCTCGTCTTCCCCGGCCCGGACGCGGTGGTCCAGCACAAGTAGCGGTCCCCGGCTCCCTGGTCGGGCACGCTGAGGGGATGACACCGGGAACCTGGCCGGTCGGCCTGCTCGTGGCCGCGTTGCTGGTGTCGGGCTGCAGCGCCGGTGCCGCCGACGATCCGGCAGGTAGGCCCGGCACGCCTGCCACCACGCCATCGACCTCCGGGTCCGCGTCGGCTACCGCCGGTCCGGGTACCACCGGTCCCGCCACACCCGCCCAGCCATCCTTGCCGCCGGTCACCGACCCGGTCTCGCTGCCGGCGCTGATGGCCCGCGACTACGACGGCCGTGGGCTGCGCACCCGCCAGGTGCTGGCACGAACCGATGCCTACACCCGATATGCCGTGCGCTTCCGCAGCGGCGACCTGCGCATCTCCGGCGTCATGAACGTGCCCCGGGGGACCGGCCCCTTCCCGGTACTCGTGCTGTTGCACGGCTACATCGACCCGGCGGTCTACGTGACCGGGCAGGGCCTGATGCGCGAGCAGGACTACCTGGCCCGTCACCGCTACGTCGCCCTGCACGTCGACTACCGAGGGCACGCCCAGTCCGATCCCGCGCCGGGTGCAGAGACCAGCCTGCGGCTCGGCTACACCGTCGACGCGATCAACGCCGTGCACGCCGTCCGCCGGTCGTCGTTGCCTTACCTGGACGGTGCGCGGGTCGGGCTGCTCGGCCGGTCGATGGGCGGCGGCGTCGTCTACAACGTGCTGACGACCCAGCCGGGCCTGGTCGATGCCGCGGTCGCGTTCGCCCCGGTCAGCTCGGACACGGTGGACAACTTCGAGCGCTGGACGGCGGCCGAGCGGCCGGAGGTGGCGCGGCGGGTCGTGGCCCGGCACGGCTCACCGGCCGACGACCCGGATTTCTGGCGCGGCGTCAGCCCGCGGACCTACTTCGACCGGGTCACCGAGCCGCTCCTGGTCCATCACGGCACCTCGGACAGCACCTGCCCACCGCGCTGGAGCCGGACGACGGTGGGTGCCTTGCAGGCAGCGGGCGCTGACGTGCAGCTGCGGTGGTACGAGGGCGAGGAGCACGCCTTCGGCCCGCTGTGGCCACTGTCGATGCGGCGAACCGTGGCCTTCTTCGACAGCACCCTGCGCGCCTGAGGTGCTCAGGTCCAGCCGAGCCAGGAGCAGATGGCTTCGCTGGTCTCGCGCACCGGCGCGTCGCCGGGGAGGAGCAGGTCCTCCAGCCCGACGCCGTGCCCGGCGGCCAGCCACTCACGAGCCACCCGCAGGTCATCGCCCCGGCGCTCCTCGGTCGGGTCGGCCGACAGGCGCTGCTCGACGAGTGCCGGCGGCACCTCGAGCCGCACCACCCGCAGCGGCACGGGCACCGCGAGCCGCACCTCGTCGAGCTGCACGCGGTCCCGGACCGACCAGGCCAGCGCCAGCCGTCGTACGCCCGCGATGACGAAGCCGCTGGAGACCGTCGCCAGGTTCCCCAGCACGGCCCGCCGGTGCGCCTGGTGGCTGATGCCCGAGTCGAACCAGCCCAGCCAGTCGACGTCGAGCAGGCCATAGCGCTCGCCGCGGTCCCCGAGCAGGGCGCCGATGTCGGCCACGACGGTGCTCTTCCCGGCGCCGTACACGCCGGTGACCACTACGGCGTCGGCATTGGCGGGCACGGGCACCCCCTGTTTCTAGCGGTTGATCCGCCGCGCTTCTAGAGTCGGGCGCATGACGGCTCCGTCGGCGGAAGAGCAGCTCGACGCGATCGCAAGCCTGGCTGCGGCGCTCGACCGCGCCGGCGTCGACCACTGGATGTTCGGCGGCTGGGCGGTCGACTTCTGGGTTGGTGCCGTCACCCGCGAGCACGAGGACATCGACGTCATGGCGTGGCGGGGCGACTACGACGCGATCGGGGCGGCCCTGCGAGGCGCCGGCTGGCGGCACACGCCCGTGCCGGACGAGGTGGTCGGCACCCGCTACACCTGGCGGAGCGCCCAGGTCGAGTTCACTTTCCTGATCAGCGGGGACGGTGGCAGCATCGTCATCCCCTTGCCCGACCGGCCGATGGTGCTGTCGACCGAACCGCTCGGTGGGGCCCGCCGGGAGTTGAACGGGGTGCGCGCGCGGACCATCCCGCTCGAGCTGTTGCGGACCGGCAAGTCGTTCGCGCGTGAGGGTGCAGCCGAGGGCGCGAAAGACCGGGCCGACTTCGAGGCCCTTTCGAAGATCAGCTGAATCCAGACGAGGTCGGGACCGAACTGCTTCGCATCACCACGCACGGGTGATCGACCCGGTTTGTCATGGGTGACAGAAGGATTGTCCGTGACAAACGTTTCCGCGGAAACGTTTCCGCGTAGTGTCCCGGCATGGCGAGCGGAGCGTCGAGCGATCCGTGGGCGACCGTCGGGGACCGGCTGGCCACCTTCGGCCGACTTCACGCCGACGGGGTGCTGCCCGAGGTGCCATGCGAGGCCTGCGGGTACCCCACGCTGCCCGCGCGCGGTCGCAACCACATCTGCGTGGTGTGCCACTGGCGGGACGACGGCTCGAGCCGCGATCGACCCGACGTGCGGAGCATGGAGAACCAGGGCCTCACCCTGCGGCAGGCGGCCGCCCACATCGCCGAGACCGGTGTCTTCGCCTCGCAGTGGCACGCGTTGGTCGCCCCGGAGTACTTCGTCCCGGACGTCAAGGCAGCACGCGCCGAGCTGATGCGGGCCTACGACCGGCTCGGCCTGGCGCCACTCGATGCCTCCGTCCGGGCGGACGTGCAGTCGCGCCGGACCACCTTCATGTACACGATCGTCCACCTGATGCGCTGAGCCCTGCTGCCGAGGATGTCCTGCGTGCAAGCATCGGTGCCGTGACGTCGTTCAACGGGTTCTCCGACCAGGCCCTCGAGCTGTACGTCGGGCTGGAAGCCGACAACAGCAAGGAGTTCTGGGCCAACCACAAGGCGGTCTGGGAGGCCGAGGTCCGCGACCCGATGGTCGCCCTGCTGGACGCCCTCGAGGACGAGTTCGGCCCGGGCAAGGTGTTCCGGCCGTACCGGGACGTGCGCTTCAGCAAGGACAAGACGCCGTACAAGACCCACCAGGGTGCCTTCGTCGGCGGCACGCTCGGCATCGGCTACTACGTGCAGCTCGACGCCCACGGCCTGCTCGCGGGCGGGGGGTGGCGGGCGCACGAGCCCGGGCAGGTCGAGCGCTACCGGATCGCGGTCGCCGAAGACAAGTCGGGCCCGCCGCTGGTCGCAGCGGTCGACGCGCTGCGGGCGGCCGGCTTCACCGTCGAGGGCGACCCGATCAAGACCCGGCCGCGGGGCTACCCGGCCGACCACCCGAGGCTGGACCTGCTCCGGAACCGGTCGCTGATGGTGGCGCGCACCTTCGGCGCCCCGGACTGGCTGGCCACCCCACAGGCGTTGGACCAGGTACGAACCGCCTGGCGGGCGGTCACGCCGCTGGCCAACTGGGTGACAAAGCACGTGGAAACGCACTAGTCGGACTGTCCGAGGCAGGGCCTAGGGTGCTGAACATGAGCGATGTCGCCACCGGGCCGGACGGCCTCTCCGTCGTCGACGGCCCCCAGGAACAACAGCTGGAGTCGCACCGGACCGAGCTCACCGGCTACTGCTACCGGATGCTCGGCTCCTCGTTCGAGGCCGAGGACGCGGTGCAGGACACGCTGGTGCGGGCCTGGAAGGCGCTGGACCGGTTCGAGGGCCGGTCGTCGCTGCGGTCCTGGCTCTACAAGATCGCCACCAACGTCTGCTTCGACATGCTCGACGGCCGCCAGAAGCGGGCCCTGCCGATGGACATGGGGCCGGCGCAGCGTGCCGACGCGTCGCTGCTCGGCTCGCCGCTGCCGGAGGTCACCTGGCTGCAGCCGGTGCCCGACGCCCGGGTGCTGCCTGCGGGCGGTGACCCGGCCGAGGTGGCCGAGCTGCGGGAGTCGATCCGGCTGGCCTTCGTTGCCACCTTGCAGCACTTGCCGCCCCGGCAGCGCGCGGTGCTGATCCTGCGCGAGGTGCTGCAGTGGCCGGCGTCCGAGGTGGCCGAGCTGCTGGGCACGTCGGTCGCGTCGGTCAACAGCGCCCTGCAGCGGGCCCGCGCCACGATGGCCGAGAACGAGGTCGCCCCGACCGACGAGCCGAAGCCGCTGGACGACGTCCAGCGCGAGCTGCTCGCCCGTTACGTCGACGCGTTCGAGCGCTACGACATGGCGGCTCTCACCGCGGTGCTCACCGAGGACGCCAGCTGGTCGATGCCGCCGTACGAGCTGTGGTTGCAGACCCACGACGACATCGTCACCTGGTGCCTCGGGCCGGGGTACGCCTGCGAGGGGTCGAAGCTGGTGCCGATCTCGGCCAACGGCTCGCCGGCCTTCGCGCAGTACAAGCCGGACCCCGCCGGTGGCTACTCGGCCTGGTCGCTGCAGGTGCTCGACGTGTCCGGCGACCAGATCACCGGGATCATGTTCTTCCTCGACGTCGAGGCGTTCTACCCGCTGTTCGACCTGCCGTTGCGACTGGAGGCGTGACCCGCAGCAAACCGATGAGTTCTCGCGGTACGGCCGGTCATAACCACTGACCCCACCCGCAGAGCTCGGAGGATTGCCGTGACCACCCCGACCACCACCCACCGCCCGGCCGCAGGCGCCGACCTGGACAGCCGCACCCGTTGGACGGCGCTGGTCGTGCTGTGCCTCGGCAACCTGATGATCGTGCTCGACACGACGATCGTGAACGTCGCGCTCCCGTCCATCCGGGTCGACCTCGGCTTCTCCGAGTCGTCGCTGGCGTGGGTCGTCAACGCCTACCTGCTGACCTTCGGCGGCTTCCTGCTGCTGGGCGGCCGGCTCGGTGACCTGTTCGGCCAACGGCGGCTGTTCATGGCCGGCATCGCCGCCTTCACCGCCGCCTCGGTGGCCTGCGGCCTGGCCGGATCCGCCACCGTGCTGGTCGCCGCTCGCGCGGTGCAGGGCCTCGGCGGGGCCGTGGTCTCCGCAGTGGCGCTGTCGCTGGTGATGAACCTGTTCACCGAGCCGGCTGACCGCGCCAAGGCGATGGGCTTCATCGGGTTCGTCGCTGCGGGTGGCGGCAGCATCGGCGTCCTGCTCGGCGGCGTGCTCACGAACAGCCTCGACTGGCACTGGATCTTCCTCGTCAACGCACCCATCGGCGTCGCGGTGCTCCTGCTGTCGATGCGAGTCCTGCCGGCCGGGCACGTGCGCGGTGCCGGCACCCGGCTGGACGTCGCAGGTGCGGTGACGGTGACCAGCGCCCTGATGCTCGCGGTCTACGCCATCGTCAACGGCAACGCGGCCGGTTGGACGTCGGCGCAGACCGTCGGCCTGCTCGCTGTGGCGGCCGCGCTGCTCGCGGTCTTCCTCCGCATCGAGTCCACCGTCGCGGCACCGCTGGTCCCGCTGACCCTGTTCCGGCGCCGCAACGTGGCAGTCTCCAACGTCGTCGGCGTGCTGTGGGCGGCTGCGATGTTCGCCTGGTTCTTCCTGTCCGCCCTCTACCTGCAGCTGGTCCTGGACTACAGCCCGCTGCAGGTGGGGCTGGCCTTCCTGCCGGCCAACCTGGTGATGGCCGTCTTCTCGCTCGGCCTGTCGGCCAAGCTGGTCATGCGGTACGGCATCCGGGCCCCGCTCATGCTCGGCCTGCTGATCGCCGCCTGCGGGCTGGTGCTGTTCGCCCGGGCCCCCGTGGACGGGCAGTTCCTGACCGACGTGCTCCCGGCGATGCTGCTGCTCGGCTTCGGCGCCGGCATGGCCTTCAACCCGGTGCTGCTCGCCGCGATGAGCGACGTCGAGCCGCAGGACTCCGGTCTCGCGTCCGGTGTCGTCAACACCTCGTTCATGATGGGCGGCGCCCTCGGCCTCGCGGTGCTCGCCAGCCTGGCGGCGGCGCGCAGCAGCAGCCTGGCAGCGGCCGGCGACGGCGCGCTTGCGGCGCTCAACGGCGGCTACCACCTGGCCTTCGTGGTCGGCGCGGTCGCCGCGGCGGCCGCAGGCGTCCTGGGTGGCACGCTGCTGCGCATTGACGCACCGGCCATGTCGTACGACGGTGCGCCCGCCGGCAGCGAGGCGGCCACCGGTGACGGGGACGACAGTGCTCTCGACAACCGGGACCAGGACGACGACCTGGACGACGACGACCTGGACGACGACGACCTGGACGACGACGACCCGCGGCTGGTGCCAGCCGGCTGCTAGGCCCGTTGCAGTACCGGTCGCAGCGGAGTGGCCGCGAGCCGCCCGACCAGGGCGGTGAGCGGCCTCCGCACGACCAGCCAGCCGAGCAGCGAGACGGCCGCACCGATGGCCAACCCGGCTACGACGTCGTGCGGGTAGTGGGCTGCGATGTAGACCCGCGACGAGGCCATCACCAGGGCGGCCACGATAGCCACCGCGCCGAGCCGGCGGGAGACGAGCCACAGCCCGCCCGCGACCGCGCCGGCCATCACGGCGTGGTCGGAGGGGAACGAGCCGTCCGCCGACCGGTGCGCGAGCACCAGCAGGTGCGGCAGCGCGGTGTAGGGGCGGGACTCGTCGAAGCCGTGCACCAGCGGCTGATTCAGCGCCACGGCCAGCAGGGTGGCGGCCCCGGCCCAGATCGCGGCGGCGACGGCCTGCGGGCCCCGGCCGCGGGCGAACCACCAGCCGGCCACCAGCAGCGCACCGAACAGCACGACCCCGTAGGACGCGAACCCGAGGACCGCCCCGTGCAGCCACGGGGTGTCCTGGGCCCACTCGTTGACCGCGCCGAACAACGGCCGGTCGACGGCCTGCGGGCCGAGCAGGTGCGAGCTCACAGGTGTGCCTCCGTGCGGGGGAGCGTGACGGTGAAGGTGGCGCCCCCACCCGGGGTCGGGCCGGCGTCGACGCTGCCGTGGTGGGCCTGCACGATCTCGCGGACCAGAGCGAGGCCCAGCCCGAAGTGCCGCCGGCCGCCGCTGCTGGGGCCGTGGGCGAACCGGTCGAACAGGCGCGGCGCTACCGCGGGGTCGATGCCGGTGCCGTCGTCGACCACCTGCACGGTCACCTTGGACGCGGCGGTGACCCGGACCGTGACGTGACCTCCGGCCAGCGTGTGCGCGACCGCGTTGTCGATCAGGGCGTCGAGCACCCGGCGCAGCGGGCCCGGAGCCCCGAGGACCGTCACCGGCGACCCACCGGGCGCCGGTCCGCTGATCTGCACGCCCTGCTCGGCGGCGTGCGGGCCGGCTGCGTCGACCGCCGCGCGAGCGAGCGCGACCAGGTCGACCGGCTCACCGCGGGACGGCTGGTCGGCCAGCGAGGCCGAGAGGAGCAGGTCGTCGACGACCTCGGCCAGCCGGCGGGTGTCCGCGACCAAGGCCTGCGACTCGGCGTGCTCGTCGGACGTGCCGTCCCGGCGACGCATCGAGCGCTCGAGCAGCTGGGCGCGGGTCGAGAGCAGGGTCAACGGCGTGCGCAGCTCGTGCGACGCGTCGGCCACGAACCGACGCTGCCGCTCCATGGCCGTCAGCAGCGGCGACATCGCCCGCCTGGCCAGCAGCCCGCCGAGCAGCACGCTGAGGCCGAGGCCCACGATCTCGGCCACCACCAGGCCGGTCAGCAGCCGGTGCTGCTCGTCGGACTGCGGGTCGGTCGAGCTGGTCGCTTGTGTCACCGTGGCGCCGTCGCGCACGGTGAGCAGCCGGTAGTCCTCGCCGTCACGGGTGACCGTCCGCTCGTCGGTGTGTCCCAGGTCGATCGCGCTGACGGCGCCGACCGCGGCCGCGACCGGGAGCCAGGCCGGCGCCGACGGGCTGCGGCGCTGGCTGCCATCCCCTGCCTGCGTCCACACCCCGACGGTCGACGGACGGCTCATCAGGTCGTCGGCGTCGACGACGGCCTGACGAAGTGCGGCGCGGGCCTCCGCGGCTTGCTCCCGCGACACAACCGCAAGCACCAGGCCGCCCACCACGAGCAGCACGACTGTCACGGCGCCCGCCGTCAGAGCGGCCAGTCGCCAGGTCGCCGCTCGAAGCGCCGAGTTGTCCGCCCGGGCGTGACTCACACGGTCCCCATCCGGTAGCCCACGCCGCGCACCGTGCGGACGGCGTCCGCGCCGAGCTTGCGGCGCAGGTAGGAGACATAGGTCTCGACCACGGCGTCGGTCTCGGCGTCGCCGAACACCCGGTTCCGCAGCTCGTCCCGGGTGAAGACGCGGGACGGGCGCCCGGCCAGCGTCCGCAGCAGCGCCGCCTCCCGCTCGGACAGCTGGATGTCCGGCCCGTCGCCGATGACCAGCCGGGCGGCGACGTCGAGCCGCCGGACGCCGAGGTCGAGCAGCTCGGCGTCGTCGTCGGCTCCGGTTCGACGCACCAGCGACCGCAGCCGGGCGAGCAGCTCCTCGACGTCGAACGGCTTGCCCAGGTAGTCCTGTGCCCCGGAGTCGAGCCCCTCGACCCGGTCGGACACGGTGTCGTACGCCGTGAGCATCAGCGCCGGTGCGGTGACCCCGCTGCGGCGCAGCCGGCGGAGCAGGTCGACGCCGTCGATCCCCGGCAGCCCGCGGTCGAGCACCAGCACGTCGTACCTGCTGGTGAGGCCCCGGTGCAGGCCGGCCTGGCCGTCGTGGACGGCGTCGACGACGTAGCCCTCGCCTTCGAGCAGGCGGACCAGCATCCGGGCGAGGTCCTGCTCGTCCTCGACCACGAGCAGCCGGTGCGTCACGAACATCCTCCTCCGGTCGCGGTCATGGCCTCGCCGTGGACGCTACGTCGTTCCATCAGGCCTTGGCGCCGGCTGTGCATGATCGCGGCGGATGCTGGGAGCTTCCTGAGCCGCTGCTGCATCGAGACCACGCGGCAGCGAGGATGGGCGTCGTGACGACGCCCTGGGACGAGTCCACCCGACCCACCGCGGCCCGGCCGGACGACGCGGCACCGACCCCGCGCGGTGCCTCTGCAGGCCAGCACCTGCTCGACGTACACGACCACTATCGGCGTGAGCTCACCCAGCTGCGCGACGTGCTCGACCAGGTGCGGGCCGGCAGCCTCGGTGCCGGGGCGGCCCGCTCCGAGCTCAACGACATGGCGGTGCGCGCGAACACCTGGGTCCTCGGGTCGGTGTGCCAGTCGTACTGCCTGGCGCTCACCCAGCATCACTCGATGGAGGACGCCGCGGTCTTCCCACACCTGGGCTCCCAGGACCACGGGCTGCGCGCCGTGGTCGACCGGCTCGGCCAGGAGCACCGCGCGATCCACGACCTCCTCGAGTCGGTCGACGCCGCCCTGGTCGGGCTCGTCAGCGCACCGGACGACCTGACAGCAGTTCAGGACGCGGTCGACGCCCTCACCGAGGCGCTGCTCTCGCACTTCGCCTACGAGGAGCACGAGCTGGTCGCGCCGCTGAGCCGGCACGGCTTCTACGCCGGCCAGATCTGAGCCGGTTCGGCACTAGTTGATGCCGCCACTGATCGTCGACTCGAACGCCTCGAGCACCGCAAGGTCACCCTCGCGCACCGGCTCGGTCAGCGGCGGCCGCTTCCACAGCCAGCAGTCCAGGTCCTCGGCGGTGCCGCTGATCGTCGCCTGCGCCGCGCCGCCGGGGTCGGTGTCCGCGACCTGGATGTCCGGCTCGTCGTCGTAGGTCACGCCGTCGTCGGGATCAGTCCCCGAGAACCGCGCCAGGGTGACCAGCCAGCTGTCCCCGGTGTCCGTGGTCCGCACCCGGATGGTGCGGGTCTCGTCCAGCGTCTTGGTGCCCCACGGCGGGTCGCCGCCGTACATCACCTTGAGCACCTCGTCGACGCCGTCGGCACACAGCGCCCGGTCCATCGAGGTCCGGTTGCCCGCGGTGAGCTCGGCGTCCAGGCGGTGCACCAGCGCCTCGTGCGCCTGACGGCGGCGGATGAAGCCCACCGACTGCTCGTTCGACCAGGTCCAGACCGTCGTCGACGGATCGGTGTCGGCGAGCACCTGGGACAGGGCGGCGCTCGACGTCCGGTAGAAGTCCTCCAGCTCGGACCGGGTCGCCGGCCGGTCGTCGTCGCTGGTCTCGAGCTTGTCCGCCCCGGTCTTGTCGGTCACCCCGCGGCGCACCACCTCGCCCCAGAACAGCTGCACCCCGGCGAGGTGCCAGAGCAGGTCGTCGGCGTCCCAGTCCGGGCAGGTGGGCACCCGCGCGTCGGAGGCGGCGTCGCGCAGGGCCTCGGCGAAGCGGGCCGACTCGCGGCGCAGGTGGGCCAGGAAATCCAGGTCGATGGGCACGCCTTGGACCGTAACCGCCGCACGCAACGACGCGCCTCTGCATTGTCAGCCGGTCAGCGCAAGCACCTCGGCGCCAGGGAGCCTCGCCAGGTCCGCTCCGGCGAGCACCAGCTTGGACCGGCGCAGGCCCGAGCCGACCACGACGTACCGCCTGGTGACGACCGCCTCGTCGACCAGCAGCGGCCAGCCCTCGGGCAGCCCGACCGGGGTGATGCCGCCGTACTCCATGCCGGTCTCGGCCACCGCCAGGTCCATCGGCGCGAACGACGCTTTGCGCGCGTCGATCCGGCGCCGGACCACGCCGTTCACGTCGGCCCGGGTGGTGGCCAGCACCACGCAGGCCGCGAACCGGGTCTCGCCGCCGCGGCGACCGGCGACCACCACGCAGTTGGCCGACACGTCGAGGTCGACGTCGTAGCGCTCGCAGAACGCGGCGGTATCGGCGAGCGCAGGGTCGATCTCGGCGACGTACATCTCCGGCGTCCCGTCGGCGGCCACCGCCGCGGCCACGGACGGGCCGAGGAGGTCGGGACGCTCGCGGGCGGGCACGGTCACCAGGCTGCCGATCACGCCCCGACCTTAGGTGAGGAACTTCAGGACCGCCGCGTCGAACAGCTCCGGTGCCTCGACGTTGGCCAGGTGCCCCGCACCCGGGAGCACGACCAGCTGCGCGTCCGGCACCGCGTGGTACATCGCGCGGACGGAGTCGAGGGGTGCGCGGACGTCGGCGGCGCCGTGCAGGAAGAGGGTGGGCACGGTGATCGTCGGCGGCACCGCGCGGTAGTCGGCCCGGGCGAAGGCCTCGAGCATCACCCGGGTGCCCCCCGGGTGCACGTCTGCGAGCCCGGCCACCGATGCGGCCACCATCGCCGGCGTCGCGGCCGGCGAGAGCAGCGTGGGCGCCCAGTCCGCGGCGACGTCGGACGGCGGCCGGTTCAGGTCGCGCAGGACGCTCTCGATCCGGCGCTCCACCTCCTCGGCACGCAGCGAGCCGGCCCAGCCGGCGTACGCCGACGCGAGCACCAGGGACGCCGGAACGTCCGGGTGACCCCGCCAGAGCTCGAGGGCCAGGACCGCACCCCAGGAGAGGCCGAGCACGTGCGGACGACCCAGCTCGAGCGCGGCCACGAACCCGGCGAGCGCGTCCCCGTAGTCCGAGGCCGTCCAGCCGGGCGGCGGGTCGTCGGAGCCGCCGCAGCCGGGAGCGTCCCAGGCCACCAGGTCGAACGAGTCGCGCAGCGACGCAAGCTGCCCGGTCCAGTCGCGGCTGTCGCTGAGGCCGCCGTGCAGCAGCACCAGCGGCGGGCCGGTGCCGGTGCGGCGGTAGGCGATGCGCAGCCCGTCAACCTCGACCTGGCTGACGACCGGGTCCATGGTCCCTAGGGTCCTCCCTATGGGTTTCGTGAGCATCCTCACCGGGTCGTTCTCCACACCGGCCGACGACAACCCGACCGTTGCCGTGGTCGAGGCCGCGTACCGGCACCACGGGCTGGACGCCCGTTACCTCAACTGCGAGGTCGCACCGGCCGACCTGGCGGACGCGGTGCGCGGGGCTCTGGCGATGGGCTGGGCCGGCTTCAACTGCTCGCTGCCGCACAAGGTCGCGGTGGTCGAGCACCTGCACGCGCTGGCGCCCTCGGCGGCGGTGATCGGCGCGGTCAACTGCGTGGTCCGTGACGGTGACCGGTGGGTGGGGGAGAACACCGACGGCCAGGGTTTCCTCGCCTCGTTGCGCGAGGTCGTGAACCCGGCCGGTCGTTCGGTGGTCGTCCTCGGCGCCGGCGGTGCGGCCCGCGCGGTCGCCGTCGAGGTCGCGCTGGCCGGGGCCCGGTCGGTGACGGTCGTCAACCGGAGTGCCGCCCGTGGGCGCGAGCTGGTCGACCTGCTTTCCAGCCGTACGCCGGTGCACGCCGCCCTGGTCGGCTGGGACTCGACCTTCGCCCTCCCCGCGGACACCGACGTCCTCGTCAACGCGACGTCGATCGGCCTCGCCCCGGACGTGGGCGCAGTCCCCGACCTGGACCTCGACACTCTGCACCCGGGACTGGTCGTGGCCGACGTGGTCGCGAGCCCGCCGCGGACCGCGTTGCTGCGGGAGGCGGCCGAGCGCGGGGCGACGACCTTGGACGGCCTGGGGATGCTGGTGAACCAGGCGGTGCTCGGGATCAGGCTCTGGACCGGCCTCGACCCCGACCCGGTCGTCATGCGACAGGTGCTCGACGACCTCGCCGCCGGGACAGCACAGCCTGGACCAGGAGGACATTGAGAGAAGCGGCCGCGACCAGGGCCAGCACTCCGAGGACGTGGGTGGTCACGGCGAACCAGGTGGCCATGTCGTCGGTCGTGACGGTCGTGCTGGTGTCGCCGGGGGCGGCGGACGAGCCAGAACCGCTGCTGCTCGACGGGTTGGCGCCGGTCGCCAGTGCCAGCAGCCCGTAGACCAGGTAGTAGCACGGGACCGCCACGATGCTCGACGGCAGCGCGAGCACGGCGGCGAGCACGATCGGCCCCGGTGAGTCCTGGACGAAGCCCGCAGTCGCCAAGCCGGCCACGGCCGCCAGGTAGGTGGTGGACCTCCAGGTCGGCCTGGCACTCGGGAACGTGACGTGCCCCACCCCCGCATCATGCCCTGCCGGGAATGCAACCGGGCCGTCACCTGATTGCACCTTGATGTAACCCGAGCCCGTCACGCTGGCTCTGCCCTGCCCGGACCCATGCCGTGAAGGACCTGCCATGCCCACCCGCCAGCTCGCGGCCGCGCCGCGCGCCGGATCTGCCTCGACCGCCCCCACGAACCGGGTCGGGCACCGCGACGTCCCCGTCTGGGTCAGCTTGCTGGCCCTGGCGCTGGGTGGTTTCGCGATCGGCACGACCGAGTTCGCCAGCATGGGCGTGCTGCCCGAGATCGCGGGCGACCTCCACGTGTCGATCCCGACCGCCGGGCACGCCATCACGGCGTACGCGCTGGGTGTGGTCGTGGGGGCACCGACCTTCGCGATCCTCGGCGCCCGGCTGCCCCGCAAGGCTTTGCTGCTCGCCCTGATGGCCGCACTGACGGTGGCCAACCTCGCGTCGTCGCTGGCGCCGACCTTCGGCACGTTCGTGCTGGCGCGGTTCGCCAGCGGGTTCCCGCACGGCGCGTACTTCGGCATCGGTGCCGTGGTGGCGTCGTCGCTGGTGCCGCGGGAGCGCCGGGCCCGCGCCGTCGCCATGACGATGATGGGGCTGACCGTGGCGAACGTCGTCGGCGTCCCGCTCACGACCCTGCTCGGCCAGGCGGCCGGCTGGCGCAGCACCTACCTGACCGTGGTCGTCATCGGTGTCATGACGCTGGTGGCGGTGCAGCTGTTCGTGCCACGGGTCGTGGTGCACGAGGACGCGAGCCCGCGGCAGGAGCTGTCCGCGCTGCAGCGCCCGCAGGTCTGGCTGACCCTGTTGGTCGGGGCGGTCGGCTTCGGCGGCTTCTTCGCGGTCTACAGCTACATCGCCCCGACCCTCACCGAGGTGTCCGGGTTCGCCGAGGGCGGCGTCCCGATCGCCCTCGCTCTGTTCGGAGTCGGGATGACCCTCGGCACCATGGTCGGCGGCCGGCTGGCCGACTGGTCGGTGCTGCGGACGCTGGTCATCGCCCCCGTGGCAACCCTGGTGGTGCAGCTCGTGTTCACCGTGACCGCGCACGCCGTCGTCCCGGCGGCCGTCACCCTCCTGGTGCTCGCCTTCACGGCCTCGCTGAGCCTGCCCGCCATCACCGCCCGGTTGCTCGACGTCTCCGGCGACGGGAAGGCGCTCGCGTCCACCCTCAACCACTCGGCGCTCAACGTCGCCAACGCGATCGGTGCCTGGCTGGGCGGTGTCGTCATCGCGGCCGGTTTCGGCTACACGGCGCCGGCCGTCGTGGGAGCGGTGCTGTCGGCCGCCGGCCTGCTGGTGCTCGCGGCCTCGATCGGGCTGGAGCGGCGGGATCGCCGTCGGGTCGCCGCGCCGATCGAGCAGCCGCAGGCAGCCTGACGGCTCCCGTCGCCGCCATCTACTGAAACGCGCGACGAGCTGATCGGCCGGTTCGACCGGCGGAACGTTTCACTGGAGAGGTCACGAGTGACGCACCCCGGCGAGCTGGTGGCCGGTGGCGACCAGGCGACCGGTGGAGTCCCAGACGTCGCACTCCTCGTCGACCCGGCCGCCGGCGACGTGGCGGGCCCGCTGGCGCACCACCAGCGCTCCCGGTGCCGGCACTGCGCGGACGTGGCAGGACAGCTCCAGGGTCGGCACCCACCCGGTGACCCCGAGGTCGAAGGTCGCCGGCGGCAACGCGTCGACGACGGTGAGCAGAGCCAGCGTGTCCGGCTCCCGGCCGTCGTCGAAGCGGACCCAGCCGCGCAGTTCCCCCCGGCCGCTCGGCTTCCCGACCGCCCACCCCATCGTGGCGGGGTCCAGCCGCTCGGCCAGCACGGCCATCAGCGGGACCTCGAAGCCGGGTCCCTCCACCGGCAGCCGGGGACAGGCGTCCTCCGGCGGCAGCTCCGCTGACGCGACGCCGTCGAAGAACGGCTCGGCCGGGTCGAGGTGGCCGCAGGTCACCAGCGCCTCGACGCACAACCCGGCCGCGGTCGCGAGCGACACCCGGGTCTGCGCCGTCCGCCGGCCGAGCCGGAGCACCTGGACCGTGAGCTCGGCCGGGCCGGGCTCCGGCGAGGCCACGTAGTGGGCGCTGGCGACCAGCGGGTGCGGGTAGCCGGCGCCGACCTCGGCCAGGGCGGCCCGCCCCAGCACCGAGAGCAGGTAGCCCCCGTTTGGCTTGCCGGCGATCTGCCAGGCCGGGTCGATCTGACCGGCGTACCGGCCGCCACCCTGCGCCTCCAGTGCCGTCGCCGCGTCGAAGCCCGCCATGGACGCGGAGCCTATTGCGCGGCGAAATCGCGGTTGATGTTCGACCACGTATGGCAGGCAGGTGGGTACTTTGCGAGGTTCCTGCGCCTCGCCAGGTACCGATACGCCTGCCATACGTGGTCAACGGCACCGGGGCGGACCGGGCGCAACGTGGCCAGCGCAGGCCGCGTGCTGAATGACAGCGGTGCAATTCGACACGCGGGGGCCGATGACCAAGATTTGACCTCATTTGGGGCAAGGGGGGTTCAGGTTACGCGTGGGACGGCCGAGCATGATCCAGTACGCCAGCGCCGCACCAGGGGGTCAGACAGCCGTGCCGAGGGTCCTGCGCACCGTCCGGTCCGCCGTCATCGCGGTCATCCTTGTCATCGCGGCGCTCGTGGTGGGGGCGACGGGCGCGGGGGTGGCCCAGGCGGCCGGGGCGGACCCGGTGGCTCCGGAGAAGCCGCCGGCGCTGGTCGAGGGCTTCTCGCCGTACCTCCCACAGGTCTCCTGCGACCCGGTGGCCAAGCCGGGGACGTTGGCCCTGAGGTCGATGCTGCTGGCCACCTACGGCGGCCGCGACCTGGGGATCACCCGCGGCTGCGACGTGGGGGGGACCAGCGAGCACAAGGAGGGGCGCGGCTGGGACTGGGGGCTGAACGCCTCGGTGCCGGCCGAGAAGGCGGTGGCCGACCGGTTCCTGACCTGGCTGCTGGCGCCCGGCCCGAATGGCATGGCCGCCTACAACGCGCGCCGGCTCGGCGTGATGTACGTGATCTTCGACGGCCGGATCTGGAGCTCCTACCGCGCCGGTGACGGGTGGCGCGCCTACAGCGGCGGCGAGTCGCACGCCGACCACATCCACATCTCGCTGGCCTGGAACGGGGCGGCCAAGCGGACCTCGTGGTGGACCGGCAAGGCGGTCGGGCCCGACTACGGTCCCTGCGTCCAGATCCAGGGCAACCCGGCTCCGCCCTGGTCCGGGCCGCGCGCCACCCCGTGCCCGACCCCCGTCGACCCGATGACCCTGACGGGCACGCCGCTGCTCGCCCGCGACGCCACCGGCGCCTACGTCACCCAGCTCCAGCGGCTGCTGGCCGTGACACCGGTGACCGGCTTCTTCGGGCCGATCACCGAGGCCGCGCTGACGTCGTTCCAGAAAGCGCACGGCCTGTCGGTGACGGCGACCACTACCCCCGCGACCTGGCGCGCGCTGCGCGGGCAGTCCGCGTCACCGCCACCGCCACCTGCGCCGACCACCCAGACCGTGACGGCGGGACGGTCGCTGCCCGCGGTCATGCGCTACTCGGTCCGCAAGGGCGACTCGCTGAGCCGGATCGCTGCGACCTGGCGCTCGTCAGTCGGTGCCATCAAGTCCGCCAGCCGGCTGACCAGCGACCTGATCCGGGTCGGGCAGGTCGTGAACGTGCCGGTGCGGTCCGGGATCACCAAGTTCACCTGGACGACGCTGGACAAGGGCGACCGCGGAGTGGCGGTC
The DNA here is from genome assembly GCA_963728425.1 of uncultured Actinomycetota bacterium. Taxonomy (GTDB): domain Bacteria; phylum Actinomycetota; class Actinomycetes; order JACCUZ01; family JACCUZ01; genus JAVEDA01. The sequence continues at coordinate 271,771 of CAVSKC010000010.1, read as the reverse complement.
AAGGCGTTGCAGACGGCGTTGCGGATGAAGCCGAAGTACCGCACCGGCCTGTTCGGCGACATCACCAAGAGTCGGGTGAACCAGCTCAAGGCCGCGCACGGCTGGCCCGCCGACGGCATCGCCGGCCCGGGCGTCTGGCGCGCTCTCGGGGCCTGACCGTTCGGCCGTGGGGCTGGGCCTAGGCTCCCGGTCATGACGGACAGCCCCGTGGAGGCCGCACCGGCGGTACCGGGCACGACCTACCTCGTGGTCGACGGCGAGAACATCGACGCCACCCTGGGCATGAGCGTGCTGAACCGGCGGCCCAACCCGGACGAGCGGCCGCGCTGGGAGAAGGTGCGCGACTTCGCCGAGGCCGAGTGGGGCCAGCCGGTCAAGGCGCTGTTCTTCCTCAACGCCACGTCCGGGCACATCCCGATGCCGTTCGTGCAGGCGTTGCTGGCGCTGCAGTACCGGCCGGTGCCGCTGTCCGGCGACCCCGGTCAGAAGGTCGTCGACATCGCGATCCAGCGGACTCTCGAGGCGCTCGAGGACCGGCCGGGCGACGTCCTGCTCGCCAGCCACGACGGTGACTTCCTGCCCCAGGTCACCGCCCTCCTCGGCGGCGGCCGGCGGGTCGGGCTGCTGGGCTTCCGCGAGTTCGTGAACCTGAAGTTCGCCGAGCTGGCCGACCAGGGCCTGCAGATGTTCGACCTCGAGGACGACGTGCGCTGCTTCACCGGCATCTTGCCGCGGGTGCGCATCATCCCCATCGAGGAGTTCGACCCGGTCCGGTTCCTCTAGCCCGGCGCGACCGCGGCACCGCTGCGGTGCGAGGCGAGCGCGGCCGCGAACACCCGGTGCGATGTCATCGCCTCCTGTGGGGTCGCACAGCCGAACCGGTCGCCGAGCCGGCTGTCCCGCTCGGCGAGGAAGACGGCCCACATCTGCAGCAGCGCGTCGGGGAAGCCGAACTCGAAGATGCCGCCGGTCACGGTCGGCCAGACGCTGCGGTGGCCAGGCTGCACCTCGGACCAGGCCTGCTCGCCGTCGACGAGGCCGAACCGTTGCAGCGTCTGCGGGCTCCGGGTGGAGAACCGCACACCGCCATCCATGCCGTACGCCTCGAAGTACCAGGTGTTGCTCTCGCCGGGGGCGATCCGCTTCGTCTCCCACAGCATCGGGAACCGGCCGCGGTCCGTCTCGACGGTCAGCGCGAGCACGGCGTTGTCCCACGTGTCGCAGGGCAGGGGTGCGCCGTCCGGACCGGGCCGGGTGCGCACGACGTCGTCGAGCAGCGCATAGACCGTCGACGGCGTCCAGCCCAGCCGCAGCGGCAAGTGCGCGGCATGCATGCCCAGGTCGCCCATCACCCCGAGCTCGCCGCAGGTGGCCTGGCGCCGCTTCCAGTTCAGCGGTTTGTCGCGGTCGAGGTCGGAGGAGTGCAGCAGGCCGGACCGAACCTCGAGCACCTCGCCCAGCAGGCCGCCGCGCACGAGGGCGGCTGCTCGCTGCGCTCCGGGGAAGAACGGCAGCTCGCTGGAGACCCGCACGAACGACGACGAAGCCTCGACGGCCGCCACGATCCGCTCGGCAGCCGCCAGGTCGATGCCGAACGGTTTCTCGCCCAGGAAGTCCTTGCCGGCTGCCACGGCGTCCAGGTACAGCCGCTCGTGCAGGTCGTGCGGCACCGCGAGGTAGAGCACGTCGATGCCGGGGTCGTCGAGCAGCCGGCGGTAGTCGTCGGTCACGGTCTCGACCCCGGCTGCGGTCCACCACTGCTGCACGGCCGGTGCCGGGTCGGCGAGCGCCACGACCTCCGGGCGGGACGGGTGGTCCACCAGCGCGGTCCAGCGCCGGGTGAGGGCCAGCAGCTCGCGACCCATCAGCCCGCCGCCGACGACGCCGATGCGGACCGGCTCGGTCATGCCGAACCGACCAGGACCCGGGCCGACTCGGCGGTCGCGCCCTCGTGCAGCATCGCCATCAGGGCGCGGGTCAGCCCGGCCGGGTCGCGGTGCTGGATGATGTTGCGGCCGTAGACGATCCCCGCAGCGCCCTGCTCGAGCACCGCGGCCGTCCGGCGCAGCAGCTCGTCGTCGTCCACCCGTCCGCCGCCGCGGACCAGCACCGGCACCCGTCCGGCCGCCTGCACCACGAGGTGGTAGTCGGCGACGTCGTCGGTGGGGTCGGCCTTCACCACGTCCGCACCCAGCTCCACCGCCTGCCGGACCAGCGGGACCACCTTGCCCGTCGTACCGTCCGAGGTGTAGCCACCCTCCGCGGTGTCCTTCATCACCAGCGGCTCGACCATCAGCGGCATCCCGTAGCGCTCGCAGTCGGCGCGGGCCGCGAGGACGTTGGCGACGCAGGCCTCGCGCACCTCGGGGCGACCCGGCAGGTCGAACAGGTTGACGACGGCGCAGGCGGCGTCGAGCCGCACCGCTGCCAGGCCGGGCTCCGGGATCAGCCGGCTGAACAGGCGGTCGGGCAGCGGCGCGCCGTAGACGTTCGCGATGTCGGTGCGCAGGACCAGCGCCGGCCGGGTGCGGTCGGGGATCTCTTGCAGCAGGCGGGCCTGGCCCGGCGCCAGCTGGATCGCGTCCGGCCGCGCCGCGGCGAGCGTCCGCACGGCAGCCCCGAGGTCCTCGATGCCGGACAGGAAGGACAACTCGCCGAAGAAGCCGTGGTCGACCGCCACGTCCAGACAGCGCCCGGACCTGCTGTCGAACAGGCGGGACAGGCGCGGGCCGACGTCGGGCATGGACTCCTCCTCGATGCTGAGCACTGCGAGACGCAGCGTAACGAGGCCGATGGATGACACCCTGACCGTCATGGACGCCGCACCGCTGCTGCTCCCGCCCAACCAGTTCCCGCACTTCTACCGGGGCGGCGACCGGATCGGCGCGCTGCGCGGCGGCCCCGGCGGCCCGCTTCGCCCCGAGGAGTGGATCGGGTCGACCGTCACGAGGTTCGGCGAGGCGACCGACGGTCTCTCGACCCTGCCGGACGGCCGGCTGCTCCGCGACGCCGTCGAGGCGGACCCGACGGCCTGGCTCGGACCGGAGCACCTCGCCGCGTTCGGTACCAGCAGTGAGCTGCTCGTCAAGCTGCTCGACCCGGACCAGCGGCTCCCGGTGCACGTCCACCCGGACAAGGCGTTCGCCCGCACACACCTCGGGCTCGACCACGGCAAGACCGAGGCGTGGCTGGTGCTGGAAGCCCCCGAGGGCGCAGGGGTGGGGCTCGGCTTCGCCGAGCCGATGCGCCGCGACCATGTCCAGGACCTGGTCTCGCGTCACGACGCGGCGGCGCTGCTCGCGTCGCTGCACCGGCTGCCGGTGCGCCGCGGCGACACCGTCCTGGTGCCGGCCGGTCTCCCGCACGCGATCGACGCCGGCATCTTCGTGCTCGAGCTGCAGGAGCCGACCGACCTCTCGATCCTGCTGGAGTGGGAGGACTTCGCCGTCGACGGCGAGCGTGACGGGCACCTCGGGCTGGGCTTCGGGACAGCTCTCGACGCGCTGCGGCTGACCCCGCTGGACGGCGACGAGCGGTCCTCGCTGCTGCGCGCCGGCGACCTGCACGGCGGCCGGCCCCGACCACTGCTCGCGGGCCCGGCCGACGGGTACTTTCGGGCGGACCTCTGCCCCGGCGAAGGCCAGGTCGAGGCCGGCTTCGCGGTCGCGCTCGTGCTCGACGGCAGCGGTGACGTCGGCACCGAGAACGGCAAAACGGTGTCGGTCCGGCGCGGCGACGCCCTGGTGGTCCCGTGGGCGGCCGGGAGCTGGCGGGTGGCGGGAGCCGACGTGGTCGTCTGCCGGCCGCCGCTGCCGGAGCCCGCCCGGGACGCGCCGTGACCGAACTGCTCGTCGGGATCGACGTGGGCACCACCCGGGTCAAGGCGGTGGCCACCGACCTGGACCTGACGGTCCTGGGCGAGCACGCGGTGCCCACGCCGTGGCGACACTCGGGGTCGCACGCCGATGCCGACCCGGCCGCTCTCGCCGCGGCGGCCGTCGGTGCGGCCGCCGGGGCTGCCCGGGCCGCGGGCGGGCGCGCGCTGGCCGTGGGCGTGACCGGCATGTCGGAGACGGGGGTGCTGCTGGACGGTCACGGCACCCCGGTGGCGCCGGCCCTGGCCTGGCACGACCCGCGGGGCGACTGCGACGCGGTGGCCGCCGAGCTGGGTGAGGACGCCTTCCGCCGCGCGACGGGCCGCACGCTGAGCCCCGTCCCCAGCCTCCCCACGCTGCTGTGGCTGCGCCGGAACGTCCCGGAGGCTCGGGCCGCCGTTCGCTACCTGTCGGTGCCGGAGTGGACCGTCCACGCGATGGGCGGCGACCAGGTCAACGAGCTGTCCCTCGTGAGCCGGACCGGGCTGTTCGACATCGCGGCCAAGCTACCCTGGGCCGCCGGGCTGGCCATGCTCGACGCGACGCCGGACCTGCTCGGCCGGATCGTCGGTGCCGGCGATCCGGTGGGACGGGTGCACGACGGGGCACCGCCGGCCTTGCGAGGCGCGGTCCTGACGGTCGCCGGGCACGACCACCAGACCGCTGCCTACGCGCTCGGGGCCGCCCGCGCGGGGGCGTTGCTCGACTCACTGGGCACGGCCGAGGCCCTCCTGCGCACCATCCCGGCGCCCTTGACAGCCGCGGCGGTCGAGCGGCTGGCTGACGCCGCGGTGACGACCGGGTGGGGAGTGGTGCCCGGCCACCTGTGCCTGCTCGCGGCCCTGCCCACCGGGATCTCCCTGGAGCGGCTCGGCGCCATGGTCGGCGCACCGACCCCGGCGGAGCGCATCGAGCTCGGGCGCCGGGCACTCTCGGCCGACCGGTCGGCGACGCAGACCCGGGTCACTGCCGGCTTCCACGGCCTGACCCTGCACGACGTCGACGACGAGGCCACCCCGGAGGTGGTCTGGGCGGTGGCGGTCGAGGACATCAGCGCCGCCGGGGCGGCGATGCTGGCCGCCATGTCGGCCGTGGCCGGCCCGCACACCGAGGTGCTGGTCACCGGCGGGTGGCTGCACAACCCGATGGTCCGCGCGGTCAAGATCCGCCAGTTCGGCGACTTCACCACCCGGGAGCTGGCCGAGCCGGGTGCCCTGGGCGCGGCCGAGCTGGCCGGTGTCGCTGCCGGTGTCGTGGCCCCCCGCTGGGAGCCGGACCGGACCTGACCGGGCCCGCTCGATAACGTTGTCATCACGGTGTCAACCAGTCGCGGGAAGTTCTTGACGGCGTGTTAACAGCGGGTCTATAACTGCCTCGACAACGTTGTCAAAGGCGGCGTTCGTCAAATCAGGCTCCGTATCGTCGACACGAAGGACAATTCGATGGCTGGTTGGACCAGAGGCCGATCGTCGGGCCGCACCCTGACGGTGCTCGGCGCGGGGGTGGCCGTGCTGATGGCCCTCGCCGCGTGCGGCGGTAGCAGCGACACCAACGCCGGGGGCGGCGGTGGTGGTGGCGGCGGCGGCGACGACGTCGAGATCTCCCTGATCACCAAGGACTCGACCAACCCGTTCTTCGTCGCGATGCAGCAGAGCGCGAAGAAGGCCGCGTCGGACAAGGGCATCAAGATCACGATCGCCTCCGGCAAGGAGGAGGGCGACGACCAGGGCCAGATCGACGCGATCGAGAACGCCATCACCCTCCAGCAGGACGGCATCCTGATCACCCCGATGTCCACCGGGGTCAACGACGCCATCGCCAAGGCGCGCGACGCCGGCCTGTTCGTCATCGCGCTCGACACGCCGACCGACCCGCCGGACGCGGTGGACATCACCTTCGCGACCGACAACCGCGAGGCCGGCAATCTGATCGGCAAGTACGCCGCGGCCAAGCTGGCCGGGAAGAAGGCAGTGATCGCGCTGCTCGACATCTTCGACGATAAGGTCGTTTCGGTGGACTACAACCGCGACCAGGGGTTCCTCGAGGGCATGGGCCTCACCGACATCGGCGACCCGAAGGTCAACGGTGACGAGCCCAAGACCGGCAAGTACTCCGGTGGCGACTACGAGATCGTCGGCAACGTCGCGACCGGCGCCAACGAGGAGGGCGGCCGCACCGGCATGGAGCAGCTGCTGTCGAAGAACAGCGACATCAACGTCGTGTACACGATCAACGAGCCGACCGCTGCGGGCGCCTACGCGGCGCTGAAGGCGGCCGGGAAGAGCGATGTCGTCGTTGTGTCCGTCGACGGTGGCCGGGCCGGTGTCGAGGCCGTGAAGGCAGGCACCATCTCGGCGACCTCGCAGCAGTACCCGTCGAAGATGGTGTCCCTCGGCGTCGACGCGATCATCAAGATCGTGAAGGATGGCACCAAGCCGGAGAACAGCCCCGGGCTGGACTTCTTCAACACCGGCGTGACGCTCATCGCCAACGACCCGGTCGACGGCGTGGAGAGCAAGGACGCGCAGTACGGCCTCGACAACGCCTGGGGCTGATCGACGCGGTGACCGACCGCTAGCCGCTCCGCACTCGGTGGGGGCAGTCCTCAGCTGGCTGCCCCCACCGTTCGCGCTCCGACGATGCAATACTCCGGCGACGGTGTCGAAGCGATGATCCAGACAGCCATCGAAAGGCGGTCCCCGTGAGCGGAACGACGCAGGCGTCACCCAGCTATGACGCGGCCGAGGAGTTCCTCCAGCGCCGCACCCCGGCCCAACGAGTGCAGACGACGCTGCACCGGTATCCCTGGCTCAGCCCGGCTATCGTCCTGATCCTGAGCGGGATCGTCTTCGGCATCATCAACGAGAAGTTCGCGACGCCGAACAACCTCTCTCTCATCACCCAGCAGGTGGCGGTCGTCGGGGCTCTCGCGGTCGGCCAGACGCTCATCATCCTCACCGCAGGCATCGACCTCTCCTGCGGCGCCATCATGGTGTTCTCCTCGATGGTGATGGCGAAGACGGCGTTCGACCACGGCATCCCGGGATGGCTGGCGATCCTGCTGGGCCTGGTCGTCGGTGGCCTGGCCGGCGCGGCCAACGGTCTGCTCGTGACCAGGGTGCGGCTGCCACCGTTCATCGTCACCCTGGGGACCTGGAACATCTTCACGGCGTTCACGCTGCTCTATGCGACCGGACGCACCATCCGCGACGCGGAGCTCGCGAACGGCCTGGCCTGGCTCGGTGAGACCTTCTCGATCGGCCAGGTGCGCATCACCGTCGGCGTCCTGGTGATGATCGCGCTCTACGCCGTGTTCGGCTTCGTGCTGCGCTACACCGCGTGGGGGAGGCACGTCTACGCCGTCGGCGACGACGCCGACTCGGCCCGCCTGGCCGGCATCCAGGTGCAACGGGTGCTGCTCAGTGTCTACATCGTGGCCGGCGTCATCTTCGCGATCACGGCCTGGATCCTGATCGGCCGGGTCAACGCCGCCAGCCCCAACTCCGGCATCGACGCCAACCTCGACTCGATCACCGCCGTGGTGATCGGCGGCACCAGCCTCTTCGGCGGCCGCGGAACCGTGATCGGCAGCCTGATCGGAGCGCTCATCGTCGGTGTCTTCCGCAACGGCCTCCTGCTGGCAGGCGTGAACCCCAACTACCAGACGCTGGCCATCGGCATCCTCGTGATCCTCGCCGTGTCGGTAGACCAGTGGATCCGGAGGGCCCGAGCATGACCACCACCACCGACCAGCCGAGCTCGAGCGCCACCACGTCCGAGCCCGTGCTGCGGGCCAGCGGCCTGGTCAAGACCTACGGCCACGTCGTGGCTTTGGACGGTGTGGACCTCGAGCTGTACCCCGGCGAGGTGCTGGCCGTCATCGGTGACAACGGAGCCGGCAAGAGCACACTGATCAAGTGCCTCTCCGGGGCCGAGTCACCCAACGGCGGTGAGATCAACCTGGACGGCCAGGCCGTGCACTTCCGGTCGCCGCAGGACGCCCGCGCGCACGGCATCGAGACCGTCTACCAGACGCTCGCAGTGGCACCGGCGCTGGACATCGCGAGCAACCTGTTCCTCGGCCGGGAGACCCGGCGGGCCGGCGTGCTGGGTTCGGTCTTCCGGATGCTGGACGGGCCCGGGATGCGCAAGAGCGCCAAGGACCAGATGACGTCATTGGGGATCGGCACGCTGCAGAACATGGGCGCGGCCGTCGAGAGCCTCTCCGGTGGTCAGCGTCAGGCGGTCGCGGTGGCCCGCGCTGCGGCCTTCAGCAGCAAGGTCATCATCCTGGACGAGCCGACGGCCGCCCTCGGCGTCAAGGAGTCGAACCAGGTCATGAAGCTGATCGAGAGCATCCGCGACCGCGGGCTCCCGGTCATCCTCATCTCCCACAACATGCCGCTGGTCTTCGAGCTGGCCGACCGCATCCACATCCAGCGGCTGGGCAAGCGGGCAGCGGTCGTCTCGCCGAAGACGATCAGCGTCACCGATGCCGTCGCGGTGATGACCGGGGCGCTCAAGGTCGCGCCCGAGCAGGAGGTCTCCGGACAGGGCTGAGGCGACCGCGCCGCCGATGCAACCGGCGGGGCAGGTCGCGGGTCATCACTTCTGCAGCGTCCGGGAGCAGTCCGGGCGACACCGCCCGACCGGGCCCGCAGAAGGAGACCGACAATGTTCGACAGCACCGCTCGCAGCCGCAACGCCGTCCTCGCCACCACCGGGGCGCTCGCCGCCGTCGTGACCGCGCTCGGCGTGACCGGCCCCGCCTCCGCCGCGGAGGGCACGCCGGAGACAGCCGTCACCACGACCGTGGTCGACCCCAACGACGCCCTCCTGCGCGCGAACCAGATGCCGGTCGTCAACGACGTCCAGGACTGGTCACGCGTCGCGACCCGGCACAGCAGGGTGAGCACCGCCCAGCCCGAGGCGCTCTCGGCACTCGGCTTCACGGACAAGGCCCGTCGCGACTTCGCGATCGCGGGCGGCCGGGCCACCAACGTGGTGCTCACCTTCGCCGACACGGCGGCCGCGGCCGACGCCTATGCCGAGGTCAAGGCCTGGCGCCAGCACACCGGGGACAACATCCCGGCCGGCGGGCAGCTGCTGTTCACGTCCAAGAACAAGCCGGTGACCGTCGAGCAGGGCCGCGGGTCCTACCTCTCGTTCGTGTTCAAGTCCGACAAGACCTCGGACGAGGGCACCTTCGAATGGGTGGGCGTCACGCGCCGCGGCACCACGGTGTCGATCATCGACTGGCGGGTCAACGGGTCCGACGCGACCTACGACGTCGACCCGACCATTGCCTCGGTGCAGGCCGCCAACATCAAGCTCGCCCGCATCCTCTGACCAGGCTCAACAGAATCGTTGCTGTCGACATCGGATAGCCCTTCGGGGCGAGGGCGACCGGATCGCTATCCGATGCCGGCGCAACGTGCGGTCCGCCTCCGCGCCTTCCCGCCTGCCGATCGATTGACGGGCGTCGGTGAGGCGCGCAGATTGAACTACGACCACCCATCTGGGGAGGAGTGGCACATGTACGTGCTACAGGCGATCGAGTGCAAGCTGGGCCGGCACAAGTGGGGCCCGCTTGAGGGCGACAACTGGGGCGGGTTCCACACCTGCACCTTCTGCAAGAAATCCAAGCGGCTTTCCTCGGAGCACCGGGCCGAGGCGCACGACCACCTGGAGCGCGGTCACTAGCTCGCGGGGTACGGCGGGGCACCTTCCACAGGTGCATCGCCGTGGGCGGCCAGCAACCGGAAGTAGCCAAGTGTCAGGACCAGTGCCAGGAACGGTGCGGCGATGGTTCCGGACACGATGCTGCTGACGAAGTTGCTCGCCGCGGTGGGGAGCCCGGAAAAGATGATCCCCAGGACCAGGCCGAGCCCCAGCATCAGCAGGAACACCAGGACGAGGGTGCCGAACACCTGCCACCCGAACCCACGCACGAGCTCGCGGCTGCGCGAGAACGCCGCTGTCGTCCCGGCTCCCTCGAGCACGATGACGGGCACGATGAGGCACCAGATCGTGAGCAGGTAGAGCCCGGGCGCGATCAGCAGGATGAGCCCGATCCCGATCGCCAGGCCCGCGAGGATGGAGGCGACGGCAACCCGTCCGACCGCCGGTCGGGCCACCTGCAGGGTCTCGCCGAACGAGAGGTCCACCCGACCATCCCGCACGTCTTCCACGGCCTTGATCAGCGTTGCTTGCAGCAGGAAGCCCGCGACGATGCTGACGACCGCAGCGAGAAGTTCGCCGACGACGCCGAGCAGGCCGGTGAAGAGCGCCTGGATGACGGCAGCCACGAGGTAGACGGCGAGGGCGATCGAGAGCAGGTGGCGGGCGTGCGCCTTGTACATCGACCAGGCTTCGGACAGGACACCAGCGAGAGGGTTCACGGGGCGGACACTAGCCCCGGCACGATCCCGAGTCGACTCACGGCATCTCAGTCGAGGCGGTCGACCTCGGTCACCGTGACCGCCGCCGCGCCGACCTCGTCGGACGCGGCGAGGTCGACCACCGCGCTGATGCCCCAGTCGTGGTCAGCGGCCGGGTCGTCGAAGATCTGCCGCACCCGCCACCGACCTGGCTCCTCGGTGATCGCGATCAGCGCCGGCCCACGTGCGTCACCGCCGGTCTGCAGCACGTCGTGGTCCGCGTAGTAGCCGGCCATCGCCTCGGCCCACGCGTCGGCGTCGAAGCCGGCCTCGGCGTCGAGCTCACCGAGCAGGTCGTAGCGCCGCAGCGCCGCGAGCTCCACCCGGCGGAACATGGCGTTGCGCACCAGCACCCGGAAGGCGCGGACGTTGCTCGTCACCGCGGGCGGCTTCTCGTCGATCAGCCGGACACCCTCGACCTCGACCACCTCCGGCGACGCCAGCCGCTCCCACTCGTCCAGCAGCGACGAGTCGACCTGGCGCACCAGCTCGCCGAGCCACTCGGTGAGGTCGCGCAGCTCCTCGGTGCGCATCGAGTCGGGCACCGTCTGCTTGAGCGCCTTGTAGGAGTCGGCCAGGTAGCGCAGCACCAGCCCCTCGGACCGGGCCAGCTGGTAGTGACCGACGTACTCGGTGAACGTCATGGCTCGCTCGGACATGTCCCGGGCCACCGACTTGGGCTTGAGCTCGTAGTCCGCGACCCACGGATGTCCCTTGCGGTAGGTCTCGTAGGCGGCGGTCAACAGCTCCATCAGGGGCTGCGGATAGGTCACGTCCTCGAGCAGCTCCATCCGCTCGTCGTACTCGATGCCCTCGGCCTTCATCGCCGCGACCGCCTCGCCGCGCGCCTTGTTCCGTTGCGCCGATAGCACCTGGCGCGGGTCCTCGAGGGTGGACTCGAGCACCGACAGGGCATCCAGCGCGTACGTCGGTGAGTCGCGGTCCAGCAGCTCCAGCGAGGCGACCGCGAACGGCGACAGGGGCTGGTTGAGAGCGAAGTCCGGCTGCAGGTCGATGGTCAGGGCGACGGTCCGGCCGTCCGGTCCCGGCGGGTCGATGCGCTGCACCACGCCGCCCGCGAGCAGGGCCCGGTAGATCGCGACGGCGCGCTTGATGTGGGTCAGCTGCGCCGCCCGCGGCTCGTCGTTCTCCTCGAGCAGGTGCCGCATGGCGGTGAACGGGTCGCCCGGCCGGGCGATCACGTTGAGCAGCATCGCGTGCGAGACCCGGAAGCTGGAGGTCAGCGGCTCGGGCGCGGCCGCGACCAGCCGGTCGAAAGTCGGCTCGCCCCAGGACACGAAGCCGTCCGGCGCCTTCTTCTTCACGATCCGGCGCAGCTTCTTCTCGTCGTCGCCGGCCTTGCGCCGCAGCCGCTCGTTCTCGACGTCGTGGTCGGGCGCCTGCACGACCACGGTGCCGGCGGTGTCGTAGCCCGCCCGACCCGCGCGCCCCGCCACCTGGTGGAACTCGCGTGCGGTCAGGTGCCGCACCTTCACGCCGTCGTACTTCGACAGCGACGTCACCAGGACCGTGCGGATCGGCACGTTGATGCCCACGCCGAGCGTGTCGGTGCCACAGACCACCTTGAGCAGGCCGGCCTGGGCGAGCGTCTCCACCAGCCGGCGGTAGCGCGGCAGCATCCCCGCGTGATGCACGCCGATGCCGTGCCGCACCAGCCGCGTCAACGTCCGGCCGAAGCCGGCCGAGAACCGGAAGCCCCCGACGGCCTCGGCGATGGCGTCCCGCTCGGCCCGGGTCGCGACGTTGATGCTGGTCAAGGCCTGCGCCCGTTCCAGCGCGGCCGCCTGGGTTGGGTGCACGACGTAGACGGGTGCCTGCCCGGTCGACAGCAGCTCCTCGAGGGTCTCGTGCACCGGCGTACGGGCGTAGTAGAAGTGCAGCGGCACCGGTCGCTCGTCGGTCGAGACCACCGACGTCGTACGTCCGGTACGCCGGGCGAGGTCGTCCCGGAAGCGGCTGACGTCGCCCAGGGTTGCCGACATCAGCAGGAACTGCGCCCGCGGCAGCTCGAGCAGCGGCACCTGCCAGGCCCAGCCACGCTCGGGGTCGGCGTAGTAGTGGAACTCGTCCATCACCACCAGCCCGAGGTCGGCGTCGGCACCCTGGCGCAGCGCCTGGTTCGCGATCACCTCGGCGGTCGCGGTGAGGATCGGCGCCTCCGGGTTGACCGCCGCGTCGCCGGTGAGCATGCCGACGTTCTCGGCGCCGAAGGTGGCGCACAACGCGAAGAACTTCTCCGACACGAGCGCCTTGATCGGCGCCGTCCAGACCCCCTCTCACCGCGGGCCAGGGCGGCGAACAGGGCGCCGGTCGCGACCAGGCTCTTGCCCGACCCGGTGGGCGTCGCGAGCACGACGTTGCTGCCCGAGACGAGCTCGATCAGCGCCTCGGTCTGGGCCGGGTAGAGCTCCAGCCCCTGCTCGCCGGCCCAGGCGGAGAACGCGTCGAACAGGGAGTCCGGGTCCGGCTCGGCGGGCACCCGGGCGGCGAGGGTCATGACCGCCCATCCTGCCCGACCCGCGCGTGCGACCCGCGGCACTGCGGTCTGTTGCTCAGGCGGCGCCGGCTTTACCGCACCGCGCTAGTTGTGCGGAACGGTGCGGGTTCGGGCGCTGGGTGACCGGGTCGCTATCCAATGCCGCTTGGACTGCCGCGGATCATGAGACGCCGCGCGGACTGCACCTGGCGCGTCGTCTCAAGATCCGCAACCGCCGCGGATACGCCGGTCGCTGCCGCTCAGATCATGAGACGGCGCCCCGAGTGAGACCCGGCGGGCCGTCTCATGATCCGCAACAGGTGCAGTTCACCACGCGCTGGTACCGCGACAACGGATGCGGGTTCGGGGCTGGGTGACCGGATCGCTATCCGATGTCGTCGAAACCGCACGATCGGAGCACTTGGGCGCCAACCAGCGGCTCGAATCTGCGCCGATCAAGGAGGGCCGGCAGTCATCGCGACTGCGGCCCTCCCCGCGGGGTCGTCCGGCCTCGGCGTCCTGCACCTGGTCGAGCAGCAGGGGGCGATGCGAGTCAGCGACCTGGCCACCTGCAGGCACGTCGGTGTCTCCACGATGAGCCGGCAGGTGGCCGAGCTGACCGCCGCCGGGCTGCTGGAATGGGAGCTGTCCGCTGACGACGCCCGCACCCACGTCGTCCGCCTGACGCCGGCCGGCCGCGCCAACCTTGACCGGGCCCGCACGGGGGTCCTGGACCGGCTGCTCCCCGCCCTGCAGGGATGGACCGACGCCGAGCTCACCGAGCTCGAGCGCCAGCTGACCCGCCTCACCCACGACCTGACCGCGGCCACCGGCCGGGCCCCCGAAGGGGACTGATGACCACCGCCACCTCGACCCACCCGACCGGTCCCGCCGCCCCCGAGGCGGCCGTGCCGATGAGCCACCGCGAGGTGCTGGAGGCGCTCTCCGGCCTGCTCATCGGCATGTTCGTGGCGATGCTCTCCTCGACCGTCGTCACCAATGCGCTGCCCACCATCATCGGTGACCTCGGCGGCGGCGAGTCGGCCTACACCTGGGTGATCACCGCCACCCTGCTGACCACCACGGCGACCACCCCGATCTGGGGCAAGCTCGCGGACCTGTTCAGCCGCAAGATGCTGGTGCAGGTCGCGCTGGTCGTGTTCGTCGCCGGGTCCGCCATGGCCGGTCTCGCGCCGGGGATCGGCTGGCTGATCGGGGCCCGGGCGGTGCAGGGGATAGGCGTGGGCGGCCTCACCGCACTGGTCCAGGTGGTGATGGCGGCGATGATCGCGCCCAGGGAGCGCGGCCGCTACTCCGGCTACCTCGGGGCGACCTTCGCGCTCGCGACGATCAGCGGCCCGCTGCTCGGTGGGCTGATCGTCGACACGTCGTGGCTGGGCTGGCGCTGGTGCTTCTTCGTGGGTGCCCCGTTCGCACTGCTGGCCTTCGTCGTGCTGCAGAAGACGTTGCACCTGCCCGTCGTACGCCGGGAAGGGGTGAGCATCGACTACCTCGGCGCGACCCTCATCGTGGGCGGGGTGAGCGCCCTGCTCATCTGGGTGTCGCTCGCCGGGCACCAGTTCGGCTGGGGCTCGCCCGCGACCGCCCTGATGGTCGGCGGGGGAGTGCTGCTGCTGGCCCTGGCGGTCTGGCGGGAGGCGCGCGCCGCCGAGCCGGTGATCCCGCTGCGGCTGTTCCGCGACCGCAACACGGCGCTGGCCGCCTTCGCCAGCCTGTTCGTGGGCGTCGCGCTGTTCGCAGCCACTGTCTTCCTCAGCCAGTACTTCCAGATCTCGCGCGGGAAGAGCCCCACCGTCGCCGGCCTGATGTCGCTCCCGATGATCGCCGGGCTGGTGCTCGCCAGTCTGGTGGTCGGGCGCATCATCACCAGGACCGGTCGCTACAAGCGCTGGATGGTTGGCGGCGGCGTCCTCGTCACCGGCGGCCTGCTGCTCCTCGGCACCATCGACGCGAACACGCCGCTGTGGGTGATCGGCGTCTGGATGGCCGTCCTCGGTCTCGGTCTCGGCGCAACCATGCAGAACCTCGTGCTCGCCGTGCAGAACACCGTCGGCCAGTCCGACCTCGGTGCGGCCAGCTCGACCGTCTCGTTCTTCCGGTCGCTCGGCGGCGCCATCGGGGTGTCCGCGCTGGGCGCACTGCTCAGCCACCAGGTCACGTCGCTGGTCGCCTCCGGCCTGGCCCGGCTGGGGGTCGCCCCCTCAGCCGAGGGCGCCGCCGGCGGCATCCCGGACGTCGGGGCCCTGCCCGCCCGGGTGCGCGCGGTGGTGGAGGACGCCTACGGGGAGGCCGTCTCGCACGTCTTTCTGGTGGGGGCCCCGCTCGCCCTGCTGGCGCTGGCCGCGATCATTGCCATGACGGAGGTGCCGTTACGGCGCACACTTGACCTCGATCCGGCAGACAATGAGCCAGTGGGAGCGAGCAGATGACCGATGGGCCGACGGCGTACGGCGAGGTGGAGCGGGAGCTCGCGGTGCTGCTGCGGCGGGCCCGGGCCTGGAGCCGGGACGTCGCTACCGAGGTGCACCCCGACCTGCAGCCGGCGGCCTACGCCTTGCTGGCCCGGGTGGACGAGGTCGGCAGCGTCCGCGCCAGCGACCTCGGCACCTACTTCGGCATCGACAAGGGCGCCATCAGCCGCCAGGTCGCGCTGCTGGAGCGGGTCGGGCTGGTCATCCGGGAGCCGGACCCGGACGACGGCCGGGCCCAGCGGCTGGTGGTCACCGACGAGGGACGCAAGCGGATCGAGGACGCGCGCAACGGCCGGCGCCGCCTGGTCCGCGAGCAGCTGGACCAGTGGCCGGCCGAGGACGTCGCCACCCTGGCCCGGCTGCTGGGCCGCTACAACCGGCAGATGAACGCGGCTCTCGGGAAGGAGTGACGCGCTCGGCGGGTTGGCCACGACGATGACTGCCATCGAGAAGCCTGACAAGCCGTCCGCCGTAGGCCTGCGCTCCGAGCGCGGGCCGGTCCTCATCGCGCTGATGCTGTCGACCTCCCTGGTCGCACTCGACGCGACGATCATCGCGACCGCGGTGCCCTCGATCGTCCGCGACCTGGGCGGCTTCTCGCAGTTCCCCTGGCTGTTCTCCATCTACCTGCTGACCCAGGCCGTCACCACCCCCCTGTACGGCAAGCTGGCCGACGTCGTCGGGCGGCGACCGGTGCTGTTCTTCGGCATCGCGGTGTTCCTGGCCGGGTCGGTCCTCTGCGGCGTCGCATGGAGCATGCCGACCCTCATCATTGCCCGGGCGATCCAGGGGATCGGGGCCGGCGCGGTGCTGCCGATGACGGTCACGGTCGTGGGGGACCTGTACTCCGTGGAAGAGCGGGCCCGCGTGCAGGGCTATGTGGCGAGCGTGTGGGGTGTGGCCGCGGTCGTCGGACCCACCCTCGGCGGGCTGTTCTCGGAGTACCTGAGCTGGCGGTGGATCTTCTTCCTCAACATCCCGCTGGGTGGGGTCGCCGCCTGGATGCTGTGGCGGCACTTCCACGAGCAGGTGGAGAGGACCCGGCATCAGCTCGACCTCGCCGGATCCGCGCTGCTCACCGTCGGGTTCTCGCTGCTCATCCTGGGGCTGCTCGAGGGCGGCGTCGCGTGGCACTGGGGCTCGCCGGTGAGCTTCGCGACCTTCATCGTCGGCGCGGTTGCGCTCGTCGCGTTCGTTCTGGTCGAGCGTCGGGCGCCAGAGCCGGTGCTGCCGCTGTGGGTCTTCACCCGCCGGGTGCTGATCGGCGGCAACCTCGCAGCGGTGGCCATCGGGGTGGCGCTGATCGGTCTGGTGTCCTACGTGCCGACCTACGTCCAGGGTGTCCTCGGGACCGGTGCGCTGGTGGCCGGGTTCGCGCTGGCCGCGATGACGGTCGGTTGGCCGATCGCGGCAGCGCTCTCCGGCCGGCTCTACCTGCGGATTGGTTTCCGGGACACGGCCCTGATCGGCGCCGCGATCGTGGTGCTCGGGGCTGTGCTGGTGGCCTTGCTCACGGAGTCCTCCCCGGTACTGGCGGTCGCGGGAGCGACCTTCGTCATCGGCGTCGGCTTCGGGTTGAGCGCAGCGCCGACGATCGTTGCCGTCCAGTCGGTGGTCGACTGGCGGCGCCGTGGCGTCGTGACGGGGACGAATCTGTTCTGCCGCAACCTCGGCAGCGCCGTCGGTGTAGCGGCGTTCGGCGCGATCGTCAACGCGACCCTGGCCGACCGGTTCGCGCACCCCCCGGGCAGCGTCGCCGGCCGGCTTCCCGAGCGGTCCGAGGCCGAGCGGCTGGTGCTCGACGGAGACGCCCGACCGGGGCCGGTCACCGAGTTCCTCAGGTCAGCCCTGTTCGACGCCTCGCACCACGTGTTCGTCGGCGTCGTGGCGACGGCGCTGGTGCTGTTCGCGGTCCTGTGGCTGATGCCGCGACGGACCGAGATGCTCGACGTCAGCTGACGGCTAGAGCCGGATCGGTCCGTCCCGGCCGACGGTGGGGACGTCGACGACGACGGTGTCCGGGTAGACCACGCCGGCCCCGGTGTTGAGCAGCACCACCTCGTCGTCCGCGCCGAGCCAGCCGTCGCGTCGCAGCCGGCGGACGGCGGTGACGGTGGCCGCGCCCTCGGGGCAGAGGAACATCCCCTCCAGCCGTCCGGCCAGCGCCAGGTCGGCCAGGAGGTCCTCGTCGTCCACCGCGACCGCCGTACCGTCGGTGGCCCGCACCGCGTCGAGCACCAGGAAGTCGCCGAGCGCCTTGGGCACGTTGATGCCGAACGCGACCGTCATGCGCGTCCTCCCACGGCTCGGACTCGGCGCGCGCCGGCCTCGAAGGCCCGCACGATCGGCGCGCACCCGGTCGACTGGACGCTGACCAGCCGCGGCAGCGGACCGGAGACCCAGCCCAGCTCGACCAGCTCGGTGCAGCGCCTTGTGGATGCCGATCAGCCCGACCCCGCCGCCGGTCGGGTAGACGATCACGTCGGGCATCCGCCAGCCGAGCTGCTCGGCGATCTCGAAGCCCATCGTCTTCTTGCCCTCGATGCGGTACGGCTCCTTGAGCGTCGCCACGTCGAACCAGTCGTCGGGCGACCGGCCAGCGGCGGCGGCGACCAGCCGCCCCGCGTCGGAGATCAGGCCGTCGACCAGTCGGAGGTCGGCGCCGGCCGCGACGCACTCGGCCCGGGTGATCGTCGGCGCGCCCAGCGGCATGCCCGACCAGGAGCGTGCAGGCCGGCCCGGGCGGCGTAGGCGGCCCAGGCGGCGCCCGCGTTGCCGTTGGTGGGCATGGCCAGCCGGGTCGCCCCCAGCTCGCGGGCCCGGGACACGCCGACGGCCGCGCCGCGGGCCTTGAAGGACCCGGTCGGCAGCGCCCCCTCGTCCTTGACCAGCAGCCGCCGGCACCCCGATCTCGGCGCCGAGCCGCGGCGCCGGCAGCAGGGGCGTCATCCCCTCGCCGAGGCGTGACGACGTGCTCGGGCGCGGACACGGGCAGCAGCTCGTGGTAGCGCCACAGGTCCGGCGGCCGCCGCGACACCTCGCTCGCGCGTCGTCGTCACTGCATGCGAGGTCGTAGCGCGCCAGCAGCGGTGAACCGCACGCGGGACACAGGCCCTGCCCTACGAAAGCGTCGTGCGTGCTGCCGCAACGCGGGCACTCGAGGTGGTCCAGGGCGCTCCAGCCACGGGCGGTCTCGGTGCTGGGCATCGGGCCACGCTACGACAGGGGCATCCGCGCGGTCAGGGCGGTGACGCCGTCGCCGCTGAGGTCGTCCAGGCCTGCGCGTCGTCCCGACATCGCCAGCAGCAGAGCGATCGCCGGTCCGGAGACGGTGGGTCCGGACCCGTGCTCCCAGCCGACGTCGGTGGCGACGAGATGCAGTCCTTCGGAGCGCTTCTTGGCGCCGACCAGCGGCTGGGCGCCCTTGTAGAAGTCGAGGCTGGCGACCAGAGCCTCGGGCGCGCGGTCCATGTGCCGCCCGAGCGGGCGGGCGGCGTCCTCGGAGTGCACCACGATCTCCGAGATCGGGACCTGCGGCGGCCCGGGCGGTGCCGACGTCCGCCCCGCGCTGGCCCGGGTCTCCGCGACCAGCTCGTCGGCTGTGCCCGCACCGTAGCGGCTGATGTTGCGCTCGTTGAACTTCGAGAAGTTGAACGCCGCCCCGCGAACTGGGTCACGAACGAGACCGGCGTGGTGTGCGCCGTCGCGATGCAGTGCGCGGCGACGTCCTTGACGGTCCAGCCCGCTGCCAGCGAGGGGTGGACCCAGTCGTCCGGGGTGAGCGTCGCCAGCAGGTCCGCGAAGCGCAGGCGCTCCTGGTGGACGAGTGGCCACAGGTCGGTCGAGGTCATGGCTGCGACCGTAGCCCTGTCGCCGCCGCGCCGAGCTCGGTGGCCTACTGTCGGCCGCGTCCATGGCGCGGTAGATGCGCTGCTCCGAGACCGGTGCCGGCGTGCCGAGCTGCTGGGCGAACAGGCTGACCCGCAGCTCCTCGAGCATCCAGCGCACCGCCTGCACCTCCGGTGCGCTGCGCCGGTCCGGCGGCAGCCCGGCCAGCCAGCCGCGTACTCCTGCTCGACCACCTGCACCCGGGCCAGCCGCTCGGCGTCCCGGCCCGGGGCGGTCGAGCGCGTCGAGCCGGCGCTGCACCGCGGTCAGGTAGCGCGGCAGGTCGCGCAGCCGGTCGGCGCCGGTGGCGGTGACGAAGCCCGGGTGCACCAGCCGCGAGACCTGCTGCGGATGTCGAGCCAGGCCGGCAGCACGGCCGGGGCTGCGGTCCCCGGCACCCGCGCCGACACGTCGTGCGCCGCGGCGAGGACCCGCGCGACCGCCACGCACCACGTCGTACGTCGTGTCCGGCAGCTCGCGCACGCGCGGCGCCTGCAGCCGGGCGAAGCCGTCGTCGTCGCCGGCGGCCCGCCGTGCGGGCCATCAGCGCGTCGAGCGCGGCCGTCACGCAGTCGTCGAGCAGCGCCGGCACCGAGCCGTGCGGGTTGTGGCCGAGCGCCAGCTTGGTCGGGTTGTCGAGCCGTCCGACCACGCCCTTGAGCGGCGACGGCAGCGTGAGGGCCAGCAGCCGGCGTACGCCGGCATGCGTGGCCCTGTCCGCCTCGGCGCGCCGAGCCGAGCACCCGGAGCGCGACCGTCGTGCCCTCGTCGACCAGCGCGGGGAAGCCCTGACCGTGCGGCCGCCGACCTCGCGGGCGAACGTCGGCGGGCAGCGTCGCCGAACGACCAGCGACGTGAGCCCGGTCGCGCTCGACGTCGGCGGCGGCGGCCGCGACGGTCTGCCGCACCGTCGGCGCGAGCTGGTCCTGCAGCGCCGCCAGGTCCTTGCCCTCGGCGAGCGACGCCGCCGTCGGCGTCCTCGACCCGGAACGTCAGCCGCAGGTGGTCGGGCACCTTGGCCAGGTCCCAGGCGTCGCGCGGCACGGTCACGCCGGTCGGTCGCGCGCAGCTCGCGGGCCAGCGCGTCGGTGAACGGCTCCGGCCGCCGGTCCGGGCCGATCGCCGCGCAGCGCCGCCGCGCGCGGTGTCGGGCGCCGGGCACGAAGCTGCGCCGCAGCGCCTTGGGCAGCGACCGGATCAGCGCGGTGACCAGCTCGAGCCGCAGCCCGGGCACCTGCCAGTCGAACCCGTCGGCGGTCACCTGGTTGAGCACGCTGAGCGGGACGTGCACGGTGACGCCGTCGGCGTCGGTGCCCGGCTCGAACTGGTAGGTCAGCGGCAGCTCGAGGTCGCCCTGCCGCCAGGCGTCCGGGTAGTCGCCGCTCGCTGACCGCGTCGCGCCTCGTCGCGCACCAGCATCGCCGCGGTCGAACGTCAGCAGGTCCGGCGTCGTCGCGCCGCGCCTTCTTCCACCACGCGTCGAAGTGCCGCGCCGACACGACGTCGGCCGGCATCCGCTCGTCGTAGAACGTCGAACAGCGTCTCGTCGTCGACCAGGATGTCGCGCCGCCGGGCCCGGTGCTCGAGCTCCTCGACGTCCTCGAGCAGCGTCGCGGTTGTCGTGGAAGAACTCGTGGTGGGTCTGCCACTCGCCCTCGCACCAGCGCGTGCCGGATGAACAGCTCGCGCGACAGCTCCGGGTCGATCCGGCCGTAGGCGACCTTGCGGCCGCGCGACGAGCGGCACGCCGTACAGCGTGACCTTCTCGTACGGCCATCGCCGCGCCGCGCTTGCGCCGACCAGTGCGGCTCGCTGTAGGTGCGCTTGACCAGGTGCCCGGCGAGCGGCTCGACCCACTCCGGCTCGATCCGCGCCGACGGTCGCGGCCCCACAGCCGGGAGGTCTCGACCAGCTCGGCCGGCCATCACCCAGCGCGGCGGCTTCTTGAACAGCGCCGAGCCGGGCAGATCGCGAACCGGGCGCCGCGCGCGCCGAGGTACTCGCGCTTGCTCCGGCGTCCCGCAGGCCGATGTGCGACAGCAGCCCGGCCAGCAGCGCCTGGTGGACCGGCTGCGGGTCGTCGCCGGGCTGCGTCAGCTCGCCGGTGCGTGCCGATGCCGAGCGACTTGGCGACCTGGCGCAGCTGGCCGACAGGTCCTGCCACTCGCGGACCCGCAGGTAGTGCAGGAACTCGGTGCGGCACATCCGGCGGAACGCGCTGCGACGACAGCGCCTTCTGCTGCTCGCGCAGGTAGCGCCACAGGTTGCAGGTAGGCCGAGGAAGTCCGAGTCGGTCGTCGGCGAACCGGCGGTGCGCTGCGTCGGCGGCCTGCTGCTGGTCCGGCGGGCGCTCGCGCGGGTCCTGGATCGACAGCGCCGCGGCGATCACCAGCACCTCGCGCACGCAGCCGTTGCGGTCGGCCTCGAGCACCATCCGCGCCAGCCGCGGGTCGACCGGCAGCCGGGCCAGCTGGCGCCCGAGCGGCGGTGAGCCGCTTGCGCGGCGTCCGGGCTGCGCTCGGGTCGAGCGCGCCGAGCTCCTCGAGCAGCGCGACGCCGTCGCGCGACCTGGCGGCGGTCGGGCGGCTCGACGAACGGGAACGCGGCGATGTCGCCGAGGCCGAGCGCGGTCATCTGCAGGATGACCGACGCCAGGTTGGTGCGCAGGATCTCCGGCTCGGTGAACTCCGGCCGGGCGTCGAAGTCGTCCTCGGAGTAGAGCCGGATGCAGATGCCGTCGGCGACGCGGCCGCAGCGGCCGGCCCGCTGGTTGGCCGAGGCCTGCGAGATCGGCTCGATCGGCAGCCGCTGCACCTTGAGCCGGTGGCTGTAGCGCGAGATCGCGCGCGGTGCCGGGGTCGACGACGTACCGGATGCCCGGCACGGTCAGCGAGGTCTCGGCGACGTTGGTGGCCAGCACGACCCGGCGCCCGGTGTGCGGCGCGAAGACCCGGTGCTGCTCGGCGGCCGACAGCCGCGCGTACAGCGGCAGGACCTCGCGTGCTCGCGCAGGCCCGCAGGTGCGCGCGCAGCGCGTCGGCGGTGTCGCGGATCTCGCGCTCGCCGGACAGGAACACCAGCACGTCGCCGGGCCCCTCGGCGCAGCAGCTCGTCGACCGCGTCGCACGATCGCCGTGACCTGGTCGCGGTCGTCGTCGGCGTCCGGTCGCGTCCGGGTCGACCACCGGCCGGTAGCGCACCTCGACCGGGTAGGTGCGGCCGGACACCTCGACCACCGGCGCGTCGTCGAAGTGCTGCGGCGAACCGCTCCGGGTCGATGGTCGCCGAGGTGATGACCACCTTGAGGTCGGGCCGGCGGGGCAGCAGCTGCTTGAGGTAGCCGAGCAGGAAGTCGATGTTGAGGCTGCGCTCGTGCGCCTCGTCGATGATGATCGTGTCGTAGCGCGCGCAGCGTCGCGGTCGCGCTGGATCTCGGCGAGCAGGATGCCGTCGGTCATCAGCTTGACCAGCGTGTCGTCGCCGACCTGGTCGGTGAACCGGACCGTGTAGCCGACCGCGCCGCCGAGCTCGGCGTCCGAGCTCCTCGGCGATGCGCTCGGCGACCGTGCGGGCGGCGATCCGGCGCGGCTGGGTGTGCCCGATCAGCCCGCCGACGCCGCGGCCGAGCTCGAGGCAGATCTTCGGCAGCTGGGTGGTCTTGCCGGACCCGGTCTCGCCGGCGACGATCACGACCTGGTGGTCGCGGATCGCGGCGGCGATCTCGTCCCGGCGCTCGGCTACCGGCAGCTCCGGGTAGCTGATCGGCAGCAACGCGGCGCGCCCGGACTCCCGTCGCGCGGAGCGATCTGGTGAGTCGGTCCTCGAGCGTCGCGCGCGGCCAGCCATCCGGCGAACCAGTCTAATTGTCGGGCGGGTGGCCAGTTGGCCGGTTGTCGATGTAGTGCTGCGCCGTTCGTCGGGGGAGTGTCAGAGTCACCTGAGTCCGGTCCTCCGGGGGCCGGGGGAGGAGAGCACCCATGAGCGAGTACCTCATCCTGATCTACGAGGACGAGCAGGCCTACGCGGCGGCCGACGAGGCCGCCCAACAGCAGCTGATGGAGGCCCACGGCCGGTTCGCCGAGCAGGTCGTCGAGCAGGGCGCGAAGATGCATCGGCGGCAACGCGCTGCAGCCGACAGGCACGGCCACCAGCGTGCGCGGCGACGTCGTCACCGACGGGCCGTTCGCCGAGACCAAGGAGGCGCTCGGCGGCTACTACCTGATCGAGGCGACCGACCTCGACCAGGCGCTGGCGATCGCCAAGCTCTGCCCGGCGCCGTACGGCGGCGTCGAGGTCCGCCCGATCCTGGACCTTCCCGGAGGAGTGACGGCGGAGGCCGACGGGCCTGCCGACGTCGAGGCTGCCGTCGCCGACGCGCACCGTCGCGAGTGGGGCTTCGTGCTCGCCGCGACGGTGCGGGTCGCCGGCAGCATCGACCTCGCCGAGGAGTGCGTCCAGGACGCCTACGGCGCGGCGCTGGACACCTGGCGCCGCCAGGGCGTGCCGCGCTCGCCCGGGGCCTGGCTGACCACGACCGCCCGGCGCCGGGCGCTCGACGTGCTGCGGCGGGAGCAGACGCTGCGCCGCAAGCTGCCGCTGCTCGTCGAGCCGGGGGTCACGGCCGGCGCGGACGAGGCGATGGTCGATCAGGAGGACGAGCGTGATCCCCGACGACCGGCTGCGGCTGGTCTTCACCTGCTGCCACCCGGCCCTGGCCCGCGAGGCGCAGGTCGCGCTGACGCTGCGGCTGGTGTGCGGGCTGACCACGGCCGAGATCGCCGGCCGCGTTCCTGGTCCCCGAGCCGACCATGGCGGCCCGGGTGACCCGGGCGAAGAAGAAGATCGCGGCGGCCCGCATCCCCTACCGGGTGCCCGGCGCCACCGAGCTGCCCGGACCGGCTCGACGCGGTGCTCACCGTCGCTGCACCTGCTGTTCACGACCGGGCACGCGGCGCCCGGCGGTGCCGGCCTGGTGCGCGCCGACCTGGTGGCCGCGCGCGCTCGACCTGGGCCGGATGCTGCACGCGCTGATGCCCGACGAGCCGGAGGTCCGCGGTCTGCTGGCGCTGATGCTGCTCACCGACGCCCGCCGCGCCACCCGGGTCGGACGCGGCCGGCCGGCTGGTGCTGCTGGCCGACCAGGACCGGACCCGGTGGGACCGCGGCGCGGTCGCTCGAGGGGCTCGCCCTGGTCCGCGACCTGCACCACAGCCGGGTCGGGCCGGTTCGGGCTGCAGGCGGCCATCGCCGCGGTGCACGCGGGCGCCCCGTCGTACGCGCGAGACCGACTGGGGCCGGCTGCGTCGCGCTCTACGACGCGCTGCTGCGGCGACTGGCCGTCCCCGGTCGTGGCGCTCAACCGGACGGTGGCGCTGGCCGATGGTCGCCGGCCCGGAGGCCGCGCTCGCCGAGGTGGACCGGCTGGCCGCCGACGGCCGGCTCGCGGGCTACCGCTACCTGCCCGCGACCCGGGCCGACCTGCTGCGCCGGCTGGGTCGCAGCGCCGAGGCGGCCGCGGCGTACGACGAGGCGCTGGCCCTGGCCGACAACGAGGCCGAGCGCGCCTTCCTCACCGGCCGCCGGGACGAGGCCCGCCGGCCCTGAGGCTGTTCGGCGGTCAGCCTCCGTCGGCCGCCTTCTCCACGGCCGCGACGTCGATCTTGGTCATCTGCAGCATCGCGGCCATCGCGCGCTGGGCCCGCGCCGGGTCCGGGTCGCTCAGCAGCCTCGGCAGGGCGGTGGGGATGACCTGCCAGGACAGGCCGAACCGGTCCTTGATCCAGCCGCACGGGCCCTCGGTCCCGCCGTCCTCCAGCAGGCGACCCCAGAACCGGTCGACCTCCTCCTGGTCCTCGCAGCTGACCTGGAAGGACACGGCCTCGGTGAACGGGAACTCCGGGCCGCCGTTGAGCGCGACGTACTCCTGGCCCTCGAGCATGAACTCCACGGTCAGCACCGTGCCCGCCGGCCGCGGCCCGGCGTCGCCGTAGTAGGTGACGTCGAGGACCTTCGCGTCACCGAACAGCGAGACGTAGTACTCGGCGGCTTCCTCGGCCTCCGTGTCGAACCAGAGGCACGGGGTGATCTTCTGCATGGCAGTTCCTCCCGTCGATGGGCTCTGTCACGCAGTCTGACCCCGGCCGGCCCGGAAAGTCATCGGTGCCGCAGCGCTCCCGGGCGGCGGGGGAGCAGCGCGACCAGGGCCGCGGTGAAGACCGCGGCCGAGGCGAGCTCGACGGTGAACCGGTGCACCTCCTCGTCCTGGATCCGCGCGTGCGCCGCGTCGAACCAGCGCGGGAACGGCGACCGGCCGAAGAACTGCCGGCCGGGCTTGTCCAGGTCGGGCAGGCAGGCCCCGAAGATGCCGGCGAGCACGGGCAGCCGCCGGTCTGCCGGGGTGGCGCCGGGCGATCGCGGCGATGGCGGCCAGGCCGAGCAGGCCGTCCGGCACGGCCACCTTCAGCAGGTGCTCGTCGTCGACCCCGAAGTGCGGCAGCCCGTCGAGCACGAAGTGCGACAGGAAGCCCAGGGTGGCGGCCTGGCCCACGTCCGGGGCGACCGCGCCGAGCACCGCGCCCGACAGGACGTGGTTGGTGATCAGCACTCGTCGAGAGTGCCAGAGTCAGCAGGCGGCGCGGCAGGGGTACATGTACCAGGCCCGGAGGTCGCCCTGCGGGTCGAACATCCAGGCGCCGTCGCCGAGCACTTCGCGGCCCCCGGTGACGTTGGCGAAGATCGGGCTCGTCCAGGCCCCAGTAGTACGTGCCGTCGTGGTCGGTGCCGTGCCCGACCCGGACCCGGACCCTGCTCGCCGGGCGCCGACCTGGGCGCCGGCCGGGAAGGTGTAGCCGTGCGCCTTGGTGCCCCGGTACGCCGCGTCGCGGACCCACCAGCCGGCGAGCGACACGACGTTCGCCCCCCTGTTGACGACGTCGACCCACTCGCCGTTGACGTTGGCGGCGTCGTTGCCGTCGGCGTCCCAGTTGACGGTGACCTCGAGCTGGTCGTCCTGCGACGGGCCGACCCCGCAGCAGCGTCGGGCGAGCCCCAGAAGCCGACGCCGGTTGGCCGCGGCGGCCTGGGCGCGCCGGGAGTAGTCCAGGTTGTTGCCGTACTCGTCGGGATGCAGGTCGGGCAGCACCAGGCCGGAGTCGAGCTGCATCGCGCCGGTGTCGGTCCAGACGCCGTTGACCTTGACGGCCACGTAGCGCTGCGGCCGCCGTTGTGGCTCGAGGAGCTGTCTCGCGTGCGCGCGGTCAGGCGGACCCTGCTTGCCGGTCACGGATCCGGTGCAGGTTCTTGGCGGCGTCGACGCCCCAGCACTCGCCGCGCAGCTTGGACAGCGTGTGGCTGTAGACGGACAGCTCCATGGCCTGGATTCCGATGTAGCGGATCCGCACCGGCCGGCTGGTGCCGTCGCCGGCCACGTCGACGTCGATGGTGTCCCCGTCGTCGACGAAGACGACCTTGCCGTACTGCACGGAGCGTGGACGCGTGAGCCGGCCCGGCCACCGACACGAGCATCGGGGCCACCAGGCCCGGGCAGCGGTCACGGCGGCGGTCGTCAGGCGCAGCCGGCCGGTGGCGCGGGGGCGGTTCGTCATGTTTCGGGGTGCTCCGTGCTGGTCGCGGTGTGAGTCCTCACCTTGACGATCGGAAGGTCACGCGACGGTCTTGAGCACGCCAAGCGGCGGTCTAGTGCATCTGGCGGCCAGGTCGTGCACCTCAGCGTCCAGACCTGGCTCCCGGTGGTGGCCGGTGAGGTCGTGCGCGTGGCCGGCCGGGTCGGCGTGCACCAGCGCGGCGTGCAGCCGCGGCACGTCGTGCAGCAGCCGGTGCTCGGCCTCCTCCGCGATGCGGTGCGCCTGCACGACGCTCAGGTGGTCGTCGACGACGATCTCGAGCTCGGCCCGGAGCCGGTGGCCGATCCAGCGCAGCCGCACGTCCCCGACGTCCCGCACGCCCTCGGTACGCCGGGCCACGGACTCGACCAGGTCGACCAGGGCCGGGTCGACCGCGTCCATCAGCCGCCGGTAGACGTCGCGGGCGGCGTCGCGGAGCACGGACAGCACGGCCAGGGTGATCACCAGCCCGATGAGCGCGTCGGCCCGCGGGAAGCCCGGCCCAGGCCGCCGCCGCGCTCAGCACCACCCCGAGCGAGGTGAAGCCGTCGGTCCGCGCGTGCAGGCCGTCGGCCACCAGCGCGGCCGAGCCGATCTGACGGCCGACCGTGATCCGGTACCTCGCGACCAGCTCGTTGCCGAGGAAGCCGATCACGCCCGGCCAGGCGCCAGCAGCCCGAGGTGGTCGAGGTCGCGCGGGTCGGCGAGCCGGCGGACCGCCGCGTACGGCGGCGAGCACGGCCGACGCCGCGATGACCAGGACCACGACGATGCCGGCCAGGTCCTCGGCCCGGCCGTAGCCGTAGGTGTAGCGACGGGTCGCGGCCCGGCGGCCGAGCGTGAACGCGACCGCGATGGGCAGCGCGGTCAGCGCGTCGGCGACGTTGTGGATCGTGTCGACGAGCAGCGCGACCGAGCCGCTGACCAGGAACACCAGCGCCTGCAGCGCCGCGGTGACGGTGAGCGCCGACGAAGGAGCAGCAGCAGGGCCCGGATGCCGCGGCGGCTGGTCTCCAGCTCGCAGTCCATCGCCACCGCCGCGTCGTGGCTAGTGCGGGGAGACCAGGTGCCGCAGCCGGCCGACCAGCCCGCCGGCGGTCTCGTGCTCGTGCCCGTGGTCGTGGCGTGCTCGTGCTGCGTGTCGTCGTGGTGCTCGTGCGCCCGTGGTCGCTCACGGGGCCGCGGCGCCGACGTCGCGCAGGTGGTGGGTCCAGTCGTGCACGAAGTAGCGCCCCAGCGACTCGACCGTGAACACGGCCCCGTCGCTGCGGCGCCCGGTCCGGGCCCACTGGTCACCCGTCACGGCGTCGAACCGCGCGGCCGAGGCGGCGGCCGCCCCGGACAGCTCGCCGGACACCGTGGCCGGGTCCTGCTCGGCGTACCGACCGGCGACCGCCGTGGCGTCCTGGTCCCAGTTCTCGAACAGCGGGTCGTCCTCGGCCAGCATCAGGGCCGCCCGGGCCTCGAAGACGCGGTGCACGTCGCGCACGTGGCAGGCGTACTCCAGCGGCGACCACACGC
The DNA here is from genome assembly GCA_963728425.1 of uncultured Actinomycetota bacterium. Taxonomy (GTDB): domain Bacteria; phylum Actinomycetota; class Actinomycetes; order JACCUZ01; family JACCUZ01; genus JAVEDA01. The sequence continues at coordinate 243,436 of CAVSKC010000010.1, read as the reverse complement.
CGGGAGCCGGCCGGTCGCGACGTCCGGGTCGGCCGAGCACCTGCTGCCAGACGGCCGCGTTGCTCGCACCAGGTCGCCGATCTCCGGCCCGGACACGGTGCCGCTGTCGAAGCCGCACTCCGGGCACGGCCGGTCCAGCACCCAGGTCCAGTCCTTGGTGTCAGGGGCGATCGTCGTCGGGGGCGATCTCGCGTGCGGTCGATCTCCGGGTCCGTCCTGCATGGTCGGGCAGCGATACGACGGTGGAGCCACCGCACGTTCGTCGCGCTGGGCGACTCGTTCACCGAGGGGCTCGAGGACGACCTCGGCCCCGCGGGCCGGCACCTCGGCTGGGCCGACCGGGTCGCGGCGGCGCTGGCGACCCGCGAGGGCGGCCTGCGCTACGCCAACCTGGCCGTGCGCGGCCGGCTGCTCGACCAGGTCGTCGCCGAGCAGGTGCCGGCGGCCCTGGCGCTCGGCCCGGACCTGGTCTCCTTCCACGCCGGGCCCAACGACGTGCTGCCGCCCGCGGCGGCGACGTCGACGCGGTCGTCGCCCGCTACGCCGCGGCGGTCGGCCGGCCTGCGCGCCGCGGGCGTCCAGGTGCTGCTGTTCACGGTGATCGAGCGGGCCGGCGGCACCGGCCGGACCGCGGCCCGGCTGGCCGCGCGGTTCGCGCGGTTCAACGCCGGCGTACGCCGGACCGCGCAGCGCACCGGCGCGCTGGTCGTCGACGTCGGCTGCGGTGCCGGCCCTGCAGGACCGGCGGCTCTGGCACGAGGACCGGCTGCACCTGGCCGCCGGCCGGGCACGCCCGGGTCGCGGCGGCCGTGCTCGAGATGCTCGGGGTCGACCGACCCGGACCTGCTCGGCGGCGCAGCCCGGCTGGTGGCGGGAGCCGCTGGCGCCCGGCGTCCGGCCGGGCCGGCGGGCCGACGTGTGGCCGACGTGCGCTGGGTCCGCCGCTACCTCGCGCCCTGGGTGCGGCCGCCGGCTGCGCGGCGCGCTCCAGCGGCGACGGGCTCGTCGCCCAAGCACCTCGAGCTGGTCGACCTCGTGCCCGGTCGAGCCGGACGGGTCAGCCGGCGGCTGAGGCGATGCGCTGCTGGTAGATCCGCAGCGCCAGCACCCGGGTCGCGGCCTCCGCCAGCCGGTCCGCCGGCAGCCGACCCGCTCTGCACCGCGCGCTGACCAGCGCGCGACGGGCCCGGCCGGGGTAGCGGCGAGTTCAGGACCAGGTCGTCGCCGGCGAGCAGCGACCGGACCGCGCCCTCGGCCGGAGTTGTAGGGCCGTTGATCGGGCCCATGCCCTGCGAGTCGGTCACCGCGACCCCCTCGAAGCCGAGCGTGTCGCGCAGCAGGCCCTGCACGACGCCCTCGCTGATCGACGCCGGCATCCCCGGCTCGATGGCGTCCACCGCGACGTGCGCCGGTCATGATCACCGGGCGCGCCCGCCTCGACCGCGGCCGCGAAGGTCACCAGGTCGGTCCGCCGCAGCTGCGCCAGCGACTTGCCCTGCTCCGGCAGCGCGTGGTGGCTGTCGCCGGTCACCGTGCCCAGGCCGGGGAAGTGCTTGACCGCCGGGATCACGCCGGCCTCCAGGTACCCCTTGACGGTCGCGGTGACCATCCGGGCCGCGACGTCGCGGTCGGGGGAGTAGGTGCGCGACCCCATCACCGAGCGGCCGTCCGGGTCGACGTCGGCGACCGGGGCCATCACCATCGTCACGCCGAGCCGGCGCAGCGTCCGGCCGTTGTCCCGGGCCACCTGCCGTGCGTACGCCGGGTCGCCGGCGCGCCGACCGACGCCGCCGACGGCACGACGTCGACGCCGACCTTGAGCCGCTGGACGACGCCGCCCTCCTGGTCGATCGAGATCAGCAGCGGCAGCCCGTCGGGCCGGTCGCCGGCGTCGTGCAGCTCGCCGGTCAGCCGGTCCACCTGGTCGGCGTCCGCGATGACCTCGGGTCGCAGGAACACCCCGCCGAACGGGTGCTCGGCCAGCGCCTCGTCCGCCGAGTCGACGCCGTGCATCACCTGGTTCTGCGCGGCCTCGGCCGCTGTCGGGCTGGCCGGCGTCGTAGCCCCAGAAGCCCGGCATCAGGACGGTGCTGGCCTGCTGCCGGCGGTCATCGCCGCGACCAGGTCGCGAGCCTGCGCCAGCTCGCCCTCGGTCGGGCCCCAGCCGGTGGGGTGTCCGGGTCGACGGTCTCGGCCGGCGTGTGTGCCTGGCTGGAGCCGGTCGAGCGCGGCTGGTGCCGAGCCCGCTCGCTCGCGCCGCCGGAGCAGCCCGCCAGCAGGAGCAGCGGTCGCGAGGGCCGCGGTCAGGAGAGTGCGAGGGGTGGCCGCTGCCAGGCGTACGGCGGTGCTGCTCATCGCCGACCACTGTGTCATCCGGCCTACGCTGGACCGGTGCCCGACCCGCTGGCGCCGCGCGCCCTGACCGAGCCGCACCCCTCCCGGCTGCCGCCAGACGCCCCCGGCCGCGCCGCCGCGCTGGCCGCGCACGCCGCCGCCCTGGCCGCGGGCGAGGCCGGCTACCTCGACCCGGCGACCGGGCTGTTCGTGCTGACCGCCGGCTTCCTCGCCGACCGCGGCACCTGCTGCGGCCGCGGCTGCCGGCACTGCCCCTACCTCGCGCTGACCCGCTCCAGCACAGAGTGGACGCCGACGCACCACGGCTGTCGGCGTGTCCGGTGTCGCGGCGTCCAGTGGATCTCCGGACGCGCCCGGTTTGCGCGAAGTGGACCGGCTGCGCGGGACCTGTTCTGCCAGCTGGCCGGTCCGCTTCAGGAGAGCGTGACTCTGGGGTGCCGCCAGCGGCTCGAAGTGGACCGGTTGGCGGCCGATGGCGTACGCCGGTAGCCGGTCCGCTTCAGGGTGCGCGACTGCAGGTGCCGCCGGCCCGCGCGACAGTGGACCGGTTGGCGGCCGATGGCGTACGCCGGTAGCCGGTCCGCTTCGGGGGTGGGCGGATCGTGTCCAGATGCTGGACGGTCCGGCAGGTGGCTGTGGATGTACCGGTGGATGACGCGGTGGACAACCCGGGTTTCCGGGGGACAACGTCCACCGCCTGTGGACTGTCCTGTGGATGCCGAAACTCGTGGAAAATGCTTCGGGAAAGCCCTTGTGGGGCAGGGTGAACGGCCACTAGAAATCTCCTTGTCACCGGGAACGGGGACCGGCCCGGAGGGCGACTCCCGGGACGCGGCGAGCAGCGGGAGACCGCGGTTCGCAGCGGGTTCCGAGAAGGTGATGGGTTCCGAGGTGTGGACAGGCGAGCAATCGCCCGGTCGCGCCTCGGGGCTGGCCGCGCGACGAGCTGTCCTGAGCAATCGAGGCAGGGCGAGGCGAGGCAGTCCCGCGCTGGCGGGTCCCGAGCGATCAGGGCCAGGTCGGCGGGGCAACCGCTCTCCGTAGGAGCTGGACCCGAGCGATCGGGACGGCGGACCGCGAGGAGCGAGCTCCGCGTAGGAGCTGGACCCGAGCGATCGGGACCGGCGGACCGCGAGGGGCACCCGCTCCGCGTAGGAGCCGGACCCGAGCAATCGGGACCGGCAGACCGCAACGAGCAACCCGTTCCACGAGCGCGTGACGCGAGCAATCGCGACACGCTGCACGAGGAGCACGTCCGGCAGGGCCGGCGGACGCCGAGCGATCGGCGACCGCAGGGCAGCAGGACGCGGCGAGGCCCCTCCATCTCATGCATGGAGGGGCCTTCGTCGTTCCGGCGAGCACTGCCCACTCGCGGCCGGGGTGCAGCCGCCTCACAGCAAGTCCCCAGCGTGATGCCCGATCGTCATCGGCATGACAGCGTTGCTGCCCACGGCCGGTTCGCGGCCCGCGTCACCCCCGCCCGCCCGGCCGGCCCGGACCCGCTCGCCGCTGGCCGGCGACGCGATCCTGCTGACCGTCGGCTTCTCGGTCGTCGTCGTGGTCGCGCTCTGGCTGGCGGCCCGCGGGCTGCAGGACCTGCTGGCCGGCCCCGGCCCGGGACTCACCTCGGCCGGCCGGGTCACCGGCCTGGTCGCCTCCGACCTGCTGCTCGTCCAGGTGCTCGCGATGGCCCGGGTGCCCGTGGGCGGAGCGGGCCTTCGGCCAGGACCGGCTGGCCCGGTGGCACCGGCTGCTCGGCTTCACGTCGTTCTCGCTGATGCTCGCCCACGTCGTGCTGATCACGCTCGGCTACGCGGTCAGCGCCCACGTCGGGGTGCTGCCCGAGCTGTGGGACCTGGTCTGGACCTACCCGGGCATGCTGCTGGCCACCGCCGGCACCGGCCGCCCTGGTGATGGTGGTGGTCACGTCGGTACGGGCCGCCCGCCGGCGCCTGCGCTACGAGTCCTGGCACCTGCTGCACCTCTACGCCTACCTGGGCGTCGGACTGGCGCTGCCGCACCAGATCTGGACCGGCACCGACTTCGTCTCCTCACCCGCCGCCCGCGCGTACTGGTGGACGCTGTACGCCGCCGCGCTGGGCGCGGTGCTGGTCTACCGGGTGGGACTGCCGCTCGTTCGCACCCTGCGGCACCAGGTCGTGGTCTCCCGGGTCGTCGAGGAAGCCCCCGGCGTCGTCTCGCTGCACCTGCGCGGCCGCCAGCTGCACCGGCTGCCGAGCCAAGGCCGGGCAGTTCTTCGTCTGGCGGTTCCTCGACGGGCCGGGCTGGTCCCGCGGGCACCCCTACTCCCTGTCGGCCGCGCCGCACCCCACCATGCTGCGCATCACCGTGAAGGACCTCGGCGACGGCAGCCGGCGGCTGGCCGGCCTGCGGCCCGGCACCCGGGTGCTGCTCGAGGGGCCGTACGGCGCGCTGACCAGCCGACAAGCGCACCCGGGCCGGGACCACCCTGCTCGCGTCCGGGATCGGCATCACCCCGCTGCGGGCGCTGCTCGAGGAGCTGCCCGCCGGGCGCCACCCTGGTCTACCGGGCCGGGAACGAGTCCGACCTGGTCCTGCGCGCCGAGATCGACGGCCTCGCCGCCGCCAGGGGCGACCGGGTCGCCTACCTGCTCGGCCCGCGGGCCGCCGACGGCTCGTGGCTGCCCGCGAGCTGGGCCCACGTCGGCGAGGCCGCCGCGCTGCTCCACCTGGTGCCCGACATCCGCTCGCCAGGACGTGTTCGTCTGCGGGCCGGAGGCCTGGACCGACGCCGCCCTGGCCGCGCTGGCGGCCGCCGGCGTGCCGGACGGCCAGGTCCACGTCGAACGCTTCACCTACTGACCGCTCCCCGCTAACACCGACCCACCGAGAGGACCGTCGTGCGCAAGATCGTGCTCGCCCTGATGGGCACCGTCTCCGGGCTGATCATGCTGTTCAGCTACCACACGTCGCTGGGCGGCAGGGCACCCTCGCGGTCCCGGCGAGCACCGGCGCCAGCACGACCACCTCGGCCGGCGGCAGCAGCAGCACCTCGGCCGGCGGCAGCAGCCCGTCGTCGGCCGGCGGCTCCTCGACGACCGTCACCGGTGACACCGCGCAGACCCAGTGGGGTCCGGTGCAGGTGCAGATCACCGTCGCCGGCGGGAAGATCACCGACGTCACGGCGGTGCAGTACCCGAACGGCAACGGCCGGGACCAGGAGATCAACTCCTACGCGCTGCCGGTGCTGGCCCAGGAGGCGCTCGCGGCGCAGAGCGCGGACATCGACCACGTGAGCGGTGCCACCGTCACCAGCGACGGCTACGTGCAGTCGCTCCAGTCGGCGATCGACCAGGCCAACCTGTGACCGCCACCGGAGCCACCGGGGCCACCGGGCCACCGCGCCCACCCGCCGCGCCTGGGTCGAGCAGGTGATGGGGATGCCCGTCAGCATCCACCTCCGCGGCCGGGGGAGCCGCGTCGCCGCGGCGGAGTCCCGGGTCCAAGCGGCGTACGACGAGCTGCGGGCCGTCGACGTGCTGTTCTCGCCCTACCGGCCGGACAGCGAGGTCAGCCGGATCGACCGCGGCGAGCTGCGCGTCGAGGACGCGCACCCGCTGGTGGCCGAGGTGGTCGCGCTGTGCGAGACGGCCGGCGTCCTGACCGGCGGGTCGTTCGACGCGTTCTACCTGGCCGGGGAGGCGCTGCCCGGGCGGCGCGGCTTCGACCCGACCGGGCTGGTCAAGGGCTGGGCGGTGCAGCGTGCCGCCGAGCACCTCGCGGCCGGCCTCGGCTGCGACGTCAGCGTCAACGCGGGCGGCGACATCGCCGTCCGCCCCGGGGCCGACCCGCTGCCGTGGCGGATCGGCATCGAGGACCCGGCCGACCCGGCCCGGGTGCTCGCCGTGCTGCCGCTGACCCGGGGCGGGGTCGCGACCTCGGGCACCGCGCGGCGCGGCCGGCACCTCGTCGACCCCGACAGCGGGCGCCCGGTCGCGGACGCGCTGTCCGTCACCGTGGTCGGGCCCTCCCTGCTCTGGGCCGACGTCCTCGCGACCGCGGCCTTCGTGCGGGGGCCGGTGGACGGCCTGGCCATGGTCGAGGGGCTGACCGGCTACGAGGCGCTGGTGGTGGCCGGCGGACGGTGCCCTGACCACCACCAGCGGCCTGCACCGGAGCGGCCGGGCCCCCGCATCTCAGCGGTCGATGGGCGACATGTCCGGGTAGCGGTCGCCGGCGGTCACGCCCACCGGGGCCACCTCGTCCAGCCGCTGCAGGTCGTCCTTGTCGAGCTCGACCTCGGCGGCGGCGGCGTTCTCCTCCAGGTAATGCACCCGCTTGGTGCCGGGGATCGGCACGACGTCCTCGCCCTGCGCGAGCACCCAGGCCAGCGCCAGCTGGGTCGCCGTCACGCCCTTCTCGGCCGCGATCTCGCGGACCTTGTCGACCAGCTCGAGGTTCTTGGTGAAGTTCTCGCCCTGGAACCGCGGGTTGTTGCGCCGGAAGTCGTCCGGCGCCAGGTCGTCGACGCTGCGGATCTCGCCGGACAGGAAGCCCCGCCCGATGGGGGAGTAGGCCACGAACCCGATCCCGAGCTCGCGCACCGTCGCCAGCACGTCGTTCTCCTCCACGTCGCGGGTCCACAGCGACCACTCGCTCTGCAGCGCGGTGATCGGGTGCACGGCGTGCGCCGCCCGGATCGTCGCCGCCGACGCCTCCGAGATGCCGAGGTGGCGCACCTTGCCCGCGGTCACGAGCTCGGCCAGCGCGCCCCAGGTCTCCTCGATCGGCGTCGAGCGGTCGACCCGGTGCTGGTAGTAGAGGTCGATGTGGTCGACGCCGAGCCGCTGCAGCGACGCGTCGCAGGCCTGCCGGACGTAGTCCGGGCGGCCGTTGATGCCGATCCGGGTGCCGTCCTCGGCCCGCTCGTTGCCGAACTTGGTGGCCAGCTGGACCTCGTCGCGCCGGTCGGCGATGGCCGCGCCGACCAGGCGCTCGTTGGTGAACGGCCCGTACACGTCGGCCGTGTCGAGGAAGGTCACGCCGATGTCCAGGGCGCGCCGGATGGTCTGGGTGGACTGGGCCTCGTCGGTCGTCCCGTAGAACTCGCTCATGCCCATGCAGCCGAGCCCGACGGCCGAGACCGTCAGGGCCGCGCTGCCGGAACCGAGGGTGCGGGTCTGTGTCAGCTTCGTCATGCTTCCTGCCTACCCCACGTGGGCCCACGGCGCACGACTGACCTGCGCCGATGCGACCGATTTGCCGTCTGACCTGCGGTTTCTCCGTTGGCAACCGTTGACCAGTATTGAGGGGAGACGGCCCTCTTGCGGACTTCTGCGGACTGACGAGGGACCACCATGACGATCATGCCCACGATCCACCTGCGGTGGTTGCGGTTCTGGCGCCGGCACCGCTCGCTCGCGACTGCTCGCGCCGTACCACCGCTGACGTGTCCATCCCCAGGCGCTGCGACGGCGTCGAGGTTGCTCGCGCGGCCAAGCTCGTCCAGGGGCCGCTGCGATGAGCGCCGCGGAGTCGATCACCGTCTGACGGGCACGCCCGCGGGCCCGGTCGTCGAGCACTGGCGGCCGGGCCTCCTCGCGCCACGACACGCCGCGATGATGCCCGGAAATCCTTGACGGCGGCGCCCTCGGGCGAGGACCTTGGGCGGCACCCGCGGCCAGACCCCCCGTGATGGTGTGCGGTTAGGTCCACGCCCGCCATCCCCCCTGCAGGCGGGCGTGGACCGCCCAAACGGGCGGCCCGGGTCGCACTTGACGATGGTCCCCGGCAGGCGCACGTTGAGATTGGCGGTGCGCCAGCGCCGTTCCCCTGGGGGGACGAGGGGACGGCGCTGGCGGACTGCCGTAGGGGCTTCGCAAGCCGCCCGGACCTCGCGACTGCTGGTGCACCTTCAGCCGCGAGAAGCGGCCTGCGCCCCTAACCCCCCGAGGGGGCGGAGGCCGGCCCCATGGTCGCCCGAGCACGCGGGCGGCGCCGCGCTTTCCCCTGACCCCCCTCGGGAGCGGAGCGCGGCGCCTTCGTCGAGGATGCGCCGCGGGACTCGGCGGTTGCCATCAGCCGTTTCGGCGACAGATGGTCGCTGTCCGGACCGGCTCCCTCACGAGGCGTGGCGTGCGGCAGGTTGCAGCCGGTCCTTGGCCGGCCCGATTGGGGCAGTTGTGCTCCCCTCGTGAAGCACGGCGGCTGGGGCTACGCCCAGGACCAGGGGTGCCGGTGCGACGAGTGCGTCCAAGCGCACAACGACCACCAGCGCGAACTACGGGCCCGCCGCGCCCAGGGGCGACCCGAGACAACCCGAACCTCAAGGACGGCACCCGCTCGACCTACGGAACTCACGGCTGTCCCTGCCTGGCCTGCCTCCAAGCAAGGGCTGATGGGAACCGTGCGCGACCCAGTCGGGCCAAGCCCCGATGATCCCCCGACACGAGCTACCCCGGCCGGATCGTTCTGACCATGGGTGACCTCGGGCCTGTGCGTGGTAGGGCTGATCATCCTGTGGCTCGGGTAGTCGACGAAAGCGGCCCGACACCGCGACGGCGGCACGCGGACCGGACCGGAGCGCGACGCGCGTGGTGGCGGCGGCGCTTGGCTCGCTTTCGACAGGTCGGTAGCAGTAGATGCACGCGTCGTGCTCGGGCGTGAACGTCGCACCGCAGCCTGGGCACGTCCGCGGCGCCGGAGCTACTTTCAGGCCGCTCTGCGGCGACTGCCCAGAGTCGTCGGAAAGATCTCCAGCGCGACGATGGGGCACCCGGGCGGAGCTCACTTGGGCCCCTCGGTCGCTCGGACGGAGGCGGCCGGAACCGACTGCCGACGGCTGGGACGGGTACTCCTTAAGTCGTGCGGACGTCCCATGTCCCGGTGGCATGGTCGAAGTTGCTGCCCGGCTATACGGTTCCGGCCCGCTATCGCGCGGACTTCTTCGCTGAGGTCGCGCAACCCAAGGGCTTTTCGGACGCGCCGCCCACCTGGTGGCTGGTGGAGAAGACCTACTTCGGCGCGGACGTCGAGCTCGAGGAAATTCTCGACTGGGCCGACTCCAACGCCGGCCCTGACGGCACGTACGCGCTGTACGTCGAGTTCAAGCTCGCTGAAGGTGACGTGATGGTCGACCTCCTCGCCGGTGAAGACCCGACCGCGCCCGGCACCTGAGTTGATCTTGCACGAGAGAAAGCGACTGCGGGCAGGGTCGCCTGACGCACCGTCCAGAAAGCGACGGGTACCCCTGGTGGACGGTCACGACGCACCACCTCTGTCACCTCGCGGTCTCCTGGTGCCCTCGGCGGCCCGATGTGGCGGCACTGTCGGCCGCGCTGCCCGCCCGATTCGTAGCGGTGCCCTACGTGGCTGCTGGGCTCGGCCTGCACCCGGATGAGCTGTTCGGGCTCGAGGTCGGCGACGTCGACTTGACGACCGCACGAGGTGCCGCCGTCGACGCCTACCTCGGCGGTGCTGCGGACTCCCTGCGGACTGTTGACGCATGGCCGCAGGTGAGAGGGATTCCATTGACTTACCCCACGTAGGCTCGGGAACCCAGCCTCACAGCGAGCTCACAGGAGGTTTCCAGGAGGGCGCCAGACCGGCGTACCAGGATCGCGCTCATGAGCGCGCCGACGACAGAAGGACGACCCGTGACCACCGACCGCACGCCCGAGGCCCGGCTGCTCGTCGTCGACGACGAGCCGAACATCCTCGAGCTGCTGGCCACCAGCCTGCGGTTCGCCGGGTTCGAGGTGGCCACCGCCACCAACGGCCGCGAGGCGCTCGCCGAGGCGCGGCGGCTGCGCCCGGACCTGGTCGTGCTCGACGTGATGATGCCCGACATGGACGGCTTCGAGGTGGTGCGCCGGATGCGCGGCGAGGGCGCCACCGCGCCGGTGCTGTTCCTGACCGCCCGGGACGCGACCGAGGACAAGGTCGACCGGCCTCACCGTCGGCGGCGACGACTACGTCACCAAGCCGTTCAGCCTCGAGGAGATCGTCGCGCGGATCCGGGCGGTGCTGCGCCGTACGTCGGGACAGCCGGGCGCCGGCGGCGAGCAGCGTCCGGCTGACCTTCGCCGACATCGAGCTGGACGACGACACCCACGAGGTGTGGAAGGCCGGCGAGCTGGTCGCGCTGTCGCCGACCGAGTTCAAGCTGCTGCGCTACTTCATGCAGAACGCCGGCCGGGTGCTGTCCAAGGCGCAGATCCTGGACCACGTGTGGCACTACGACTTCGGCGGCGAGGCCAACGTCGTCGAGTCCTACGTCTCCTACCTGCGCCGCAAGGTCGACACCACCGAGCCGCGGCTGCTGCACACGCTGCGCGGCGTCGGCTACGTGCTCCGGATGCCGCGCGGGTGAGCCGTCGAACCCGGTCCGCACCGTCCTGCAGCGGACGCCGCTGCGGGTCACGCTGGTCGTCGCCCTGGTGCTGCTGGTCGCGGTCGGCCTGACCGCCACCGGGCGCCGTCGTGACGACCCAGCTCCGGGGCTACCTGGTCGACCAGGTCGACCAGGACCTCGACGGCGGCCTCGCAGCGGCTCGACCGCGGCCCGGCGGCCGGGGTCGGGCGAGCGACGGCACCGTTCGAGACCAGCCGGGACGAGTACCTGCGGCTACGCCGCGACCGACGGCGACCGGCCTGACCGGGCAGACGAGCCACGAGCCAAGGCGCACCCGCCGGCCATCACGCCGGCAGCAGATCGCCGAGCGCGAGGCACGGCAAGCCGTTCACGGTGCCGGCCCGGGTCGGCGGCGCGGACTGGCGGGTCGTCGTGCGCTCCGACGCGGTGCTCACCGCGACGGGACAGCCGGTGCTGGTGGTCCGCGGCATCTCGCTGGACGACGTCGACGGACACCGCCCACCGGCTGGTGCTCGCTGGAGCTGCTCGTCGGCGCGGTCGTGCTCGCGCTGCTCGGCGGGCTGGCCTACGTCGTCGTCCGCACGCTCGCTGCGTCCGCTGCGCGAGGTCGAGACGACCGCCGCGGCCATCGCGGCCGGCGACCTGACCCAGCGGGTGCCGGAGAGCGACCCGCACACCGAGGTCGGCCGGCTGTCCCGAGCCTTCAACGCGATGCTCGGCCAGATCGAGTCGGCGTTCCGGGCCCGGGAGGCGTCCGAGCAGCCGCGCGCGGCGTCGCGAGGAGCGGATGCGCCGGTTCGTCGCCGACGCCAGCCACGAGCTGCGCACGCCGCTGACCTCGATCCGCGGCTTCGCCGAGCTCTACCGGCAGGGCGCGGTGCCGGACCCGGACGAGCTGGACCGGGTGATGCGCCGGGTCGAGGACGAGGCCGCCCGGATGGGCCTGCTGGTCGAGGACCTGCTGCTGCTGGCCCGGCTCGACCAGCAGCGCCCGCTCGCGCTGGAGCCGGTCGACCTGCTCGCGCGTCGCCGCCGACGCCGTCCACGACGCCCGGGTGCTGGCGCCCGACCGGACGATCGGGCTCGAGCTGCTCGGCGACGAGCGCGCCGGTCGTGCTCGGCGACGAGCGCAGGCTGCGCCAGGTGCGTGACGAACCTGGTGACCAACGCCCTGACCCACACCCCGGCGGGTACCCCGGTCGCGGTGACCCTCGAGGTCACGCCGGCCGAGGACGACGGGCCGGACCGGGTGCTGCTCGCGGTGCGCCGACCACGGCCCGGGCCTGTCCGAGGAGGACCGCGCCCAGGTCTTCGAGCGGTTCTACCGGGCCGACCCGTCCCGCACCCGGGCGGCAGGCGGCAGCGGGCTCGGCCTGTCCATCGTCGCGGCGCTGGTCGCCGCGCACGGCGGCCGGGTCGGCGTGCAGTCCGCGGCCGGCGAGGGCAGCCGGTTCCTGGTCGAGCTGCCGCAGCACACCGGGCCCGCACGGTTCACAGGCTGGTCACAGGTTCGCCGAGCATGATGCCCAGGAAGAGACCGTCCACCGGCCCGTCTGACGTCCCGAGGTGAGCCCGATGACCCCCACCGAGCCGACCGACCCGACCGCGCCGCTGCCGCCGCTGGGCTCGGAACGGCGCAGTGGACTCGCTGGACTCCGACCACCACCCGCGTGGCTCCCGCCGCGGCCTGGTCACCGCGCTGATCGCCGTGCTGGCCCTGGTCGCCGCCGGCGTGACCGGGGCGGCGCTGGCCGGCGGTGGTGGCCGGGCCGGCGACGAAGCCGCGCTAGCCGCGTCCAGCAGCTCGTCCACCGCCACGCCGGCCCCGGGCGGCAAGGCGTTCAAGCGCGGCCCGGGCATGCTGCGCGGTCGCGGCCACCTGCTCGGGCATGGGCGGTGCCCTGCACGGGTCCTCGTGGTGCCGGACGGCTCCGGTGGCTACCGCACCGTCGTGATGCAGCGCGGCGCGGCCACCAAGGTCAGCGACACCTCGATCACGGTGCGGAGCGACGACGGCTTCGAGCAGACCTACGCCATCACCGCCGACACGGCGGTCGGCGCCGGACGGCAGGGCGTCAACGGCATCGCCAAGGGCGCCGACGTGGCCGTGATGGCGCGAGAAGAAGGGCGCCGGCGTCACCGCCCTGCACGTCGCTGACCTGGCGCAGCTCGGCGGCCACGGCTTCGCGCCCGGTGGCGTCGGCCCCGGCGGCATGCGGATGGACGGGCCGGACGACGAGCGCCGGCCCCCACCGCGACGGGCACCGCCGAGGGCAGCGCGTACGGCGCGTGACCCGCTGGCTAGGCTCGGCCGGGTGACCTCAGCACCCTCGTCCGGCGCCCTGACCCGCTACCGGGTGATGGCCTACGTCACCGGCGTGGTGCTGGCCACCAGCTGCCTGCTGGGCCTGCAGCTTCTGGCCCTGGTACGTCGGCGAGGGAGCCGCCGGCTGGCTCTGGACCGCCCACGGCTACCTGTACATGGTCTACGTCGTGACGGTCTTCCTGCTCGCCCTGCGGGCCCGCTGGTCGGTCGTCAAGACGCTGCTGGTGATGGCGGCCGGGACCGTCCCGCTCATGTCGTTCGTGGCGGAGCGACGAGTGACGGCGGATCTGCATCGGGCTCCCGATCACGCTCCCGCTGCTCCAGCGCCGCCCGCCTGAGCACGGTCCACCAGAAGAACACGGCCGCGGCCGCGAACAGCCACCACTGCAGGGCGTAGGCGAGGTTCCGCCAGCGCGCCACGCCGCCGCCGGCGGCGGCCACCTCGAACCCCGGCGGCACCGGACCGGCCGTCGGCGACGGCTGCTCCGAGCGCAGGGCCAGGTACCCGTCGTACAGCCCCGACGGGTCGAGGGGGAGCGCGTCGAGCAGGGTCACCGTGGCGACGTAGGGAAGCTGACCGGCCGGCACCGTGGCCGGCGCGCCGGGCGGCGGACCGGTCTCCGACCGCTGCAGCGCCCCGACGACCCGCACCGGACCGTTCGGTGCCACGGCCGCGGGGGAGCCCGCCGTCGGCACCCAGCCGCGCAGGACCGGCAGCACGCCGGCCGGGGTGCGGAGCGGAGTGACCACCAGGAAGCCCCTCGGCCCGGACTCGGTCCCGGGTCGCTCTCGCCCTGGCACCAGCAGCGTCTGCGCCCCGTCGTACCTGCCGTGCGCCAGCTACCTGGCGGCCGACGTCACCGGAGTCCAGGCGGCCCCCCGGCCGGCTGAGCCGGTCGAGCGCCGCGGCCGCATGGTTCTGCGGACCTGCGCGTGTCCTTGCGCTCGAACGACGAGAGCTGCCAGCGACCGAGCCAGCCGAAGGAGACCAGGACCACCACGAGCAGGAGGTGCCAGGCCAGCCAGCGCGGCTGCAGGGCGAACCGGGTCACCGCACCACGCTACTGGCCTGCGACGATGTGGCCCGTGCCCCAGTCGATCGACGAGCTGCTCACCCTGCTCGACCTCGAGACGCTCGACGACTGCCTCTTCCGGGGGCGGCAGCCCGAGACGTCGCTGCAGCGGGTGTTCGGCGGCCAGGTGGCCAGCCAGGCGCTGGTCGCCGCGGCGCGGACGACGGACGCCGGTCGGGCGGTGCACTCGCTGCACGCCTACTTCCTGCGGCCCGGCGACACCCGGGTGCCGATCGTGTACGACGTCGAGCGCACCCGCGACGGCCGCTCGTTCAGCACCCGCCGGGTGGTCGCCCGCCAGCACGGCCGGTCGATCTTCTACATGTCGGCCTCGTTCCACCTGCCCGAGGACGGTCTCGACCACCAGGACCCGATGCCGGAGGTGGCGGCGCCGGAGGACTGCCCCGAGCTCGGCGACGTGCTGGCCGGCCTCACCGGGCGGCCGCGGGACGACTGGGACCGCGAGTGGGCCGCGCTCGACGTCCGCTACGCCGGGGACTCGCGCCAGGGCGGCGCCCTGCACGACGACGCGCACCCGGCGCTGGCCCGGGTCTGGCTCAGGGCCGCCGGGCCGATCGGGCCGGACCCCGTGCTGCACGCGGCCGTCCTCGCCTACGCCTCCGACCTGACCCTGCTCTCGGTCGCCCGTGGTGCCGCACGGCACCTACATCGGCGACCCGCGGCTGGAGCCGGCCTCGCTGGACCACGCGATGTGGTTCCACCGGCCGCTGCGGGCCGACGAGTGGCTGCTCTACGACCAGGTGTCGCCGAGTGCCTCAGGCGGCCGGGGGTTCGCCACCGGCCGGCTGTTCACCGTCGACGGCCGGCTGGTCGCCACCGCCGTCCAGGAGGGTCTCGTCCGGCTCCGCGGCTGACCGCTGGGCCGGCACGACGGCCGGCCGCCGGCTCGGGTGGGTGCGCGACAGCCGGCCACGAGCGCCTTCCAGCAGCGACGCGGACGCGGGTGCGTCGGTCAGCGCGGCCAGGAACCGCTCGCCGTCGATCCGCAGCATCCGGCTCGGTCCGACGCTGGTGACCGTGGCCGTCCGCGGGATCCGCTCCAGCAGGCCGATCTCGCCGAAGTAGGTGCCGGCGGCCATCGGCGGCAGCTCGTGGTCGACACCGGACTCGCCGCGGGCGTGCACGGCCATCTCGCCGTCGAGGAGCACGAACAGTGCGTCCGCCTCGTCGCCCTCACGGATGACGGTCGTCCCCGCGTCCACGTCGACCTCCTGGGCAGCCCGGGCCAGCTGCTCGAGCACCGGGCGGGACGCCTCGGCGAAGATGCCCAGCCGCTGCAGCGTCTGGACCCGCGGCTCGAGCGCGGCGGTCATCGCGACGTTCGCCTCGTCCATCCGACGCAGCAGCGGCCAGCCGAGCAGGCACAGGGCGGGCAGCCCCAGGCCGGCCAGCCAGAGGCTGGCGTCCAGCCCGGCCGACGACACGACCTGGGGCGTGACGAGCGCGCCCAGCGAGATCGCCGCCAGGACCAGGGTGAAGAACGCGCCGAACACCCGGGCCAGGACCTCGCTCGGCAGCGACCGCTGCAGCGCGGTGATCGCGAGCACGTCGACGACCAGCGTCCCGGCGCCGCGCACCGCCTCGATGACGAACGCCGCCGGGGGCGCGCTCACGACGAGGAAGAGCAGCGTCGGCAGGCAGTAGACCGCCATGCCCGCGAGGATCACCGTCCCGAGCCGGGGCAGGGCGGCGAGCCGGTTGACCAGTCCGGCAGCGGCCACGCCGCCGACCCCGAGGCCGGCCAGCAGGTAGCCGTAGCCGGTGCGCGCCGGTGCCGAGCCGCTCGTCGGAGAGGACCACGAACTGCACGGTGTCGACGCCGTAGACGAAGCTGGCGATCACGCTGTAGGCGACCAGCATGGTGGCGGTCGCGGAGCGCCGCGATGGCGCGGAAGCCCACCGTCATCTGACGCAGTCGGGCCGGCCTGCCCGCCCTCCGTCACGTCCACCGGGGCGACTGCGGACCTTCATCCGCGACACCACGAGCGCGGACCACACGAAGCTCAGGGCGTTGGCCGCGAACGCCACGGTCGGGGGGCCGACGAACAGCAGGGCGGCCCCGATCGCCGGACCGGCCACGATCGCGACGTTGTCCACCGTGTTGCGCAGCGTGTTGGCGGCCGCCAGGTCGGTCTCCGGCACCGTCTCCGGGGTGATGGCGGCTACCGCCGGCTCGTACGCGATGCCGCAGAGGGAGGTCAGCGCGGCGAGCACGATGGCCAGCGCCGGCGGGCCCTCGAGCGCAGCCACCACTCCGAGCAGGCCCATCAACGCGGCGCACACCCAGTCGAGGCCCACCATCAGCCGGACCCGCTCGAACCGCTCGGCCAGCACCCCGCCGTACGCGCCGAGGAGGAGGGCCGGGACGAACCGGCCGACCGTCGCCGCTCCCACCCAGGCCGGCGAGTGGGTCTGGTCGAAGATGAAGACGGCCAGCGCCACGTTGTAGGCCCACGAGCCCGACGCGCTGACGGCGAACGCCGTGATCAGGAGCCGGAAGTCACGGTGCCGCAGCGGCGCCAGGACCCCGGGGCGCGCAGGCCGTGCGTGAGTGCCCATGGCCACCACCCGTGCTCGTTCCCGACCAGGCTCCGACGTGGTCACCGTAGGGCGACGGCCCCGCCTGCGGAGGTCATTGCGGAGATTGCCCCAGGTGGGGTCCCCGCCGCTGCTACGGTGCCGCGCGTGAGCGTGCGGTGAGGGTGCAGCTGCTCGGCGTCCGCGGATCGACGCCGGCCCCAGGGCCGGACTTCGTCCGGTACGGCGGGCACACGTCCTGCGTGGCGGTGACCGCTGCCGGTGCGGACCGCCCGTCGCTCGTGCTCGACGCCGGCACCGGGCTCCGGTCGCTGACCGGCCTGCTCGACGGGCAGGCCTACGACGGCTCGATCGTGCTCAGCCACCTGCACTGGGACCACATGCAGGGCGTCCCGTTCTTCGCCGCCGGCGACCGGGACGCGTCCCGGGTCGACCTGTACCTCCCGGCCCAGGACGGCAAGTCCGGCCGGGACCTGCTCGCCCAGTCCTTCTCACCGCCGTCGTTCCCCATCACGCCCGAGGGCCTGCGCGGGCGGTGGGGCTTCCACGCCCTCACCGACGGCAAGCACCCGATCGAGGGCTTCACCGTGACCGCCGTCGACATCGAGCACAAGGGCGGCCGGACCTTCGGTCTCCGCGTAGACGACGAGCTCGGCTCGCTGGCCTACCTGCCCGACCACGCACCCGCCGCGGGGATCTCCGACGAGCTGATGCAGATGCTCGAGGGTGTGGACGTTCTGCTGCACGACGCACAGTTCCTCGAGGGGGAGCGGCCGGTCGCGGTGGACTACGGCCACGCCACGGTGGAGGACTCGGTGAAGCTGGCCCACGAGTGCGGCGCCGGCACGCTGGTGCTGTTCCACCACTCGCCGGCCCGCACCGACGCCGCGCTGGACGAGATCGGCGGCTGGGCGCCCGGGCTGGCCGGCGGTCTGCCGGTGGTCGTGGCTCGCGAGGGCATGACGCTGGACGTCCGGCGGCTTCAGGGCTCCACCGGCGGCTGACCACCGCCGCTGTCCGCGCCGAACGACTCGTTCACCGCGAGGCGGCCGGCTGTTCGCGCGGCGGCGGCAGCGTGATCGCCCCGGGTGCGTCCGGCTGCGGCTCCCGCCGGGTCAGGTCGGGGCCGGCTTCCGCAAGCAAGGCCCGGGCGGCGTCCCGGCCGGCCTGGACCATCCGGTCCAGCTGGTGGAACTCCAGCAGCCCGACGCCGAAGGTCGCGGGCGTGACGACGGTGGCGCCGCGGGCGCTGGCCGCGGCCACGGCGCCGCCGCTGCCGATCATCATGGTCCGCAGCAGGGTCTCGCCGAGGGCGGGGATCCGGGGTGGCCCGGTGCGGGCCTGGCCGCCTGCACCGCCACCGCCGCCCATCGAGATGTTGACGGCTACGACCGGGCCCTCGTCCCGCTCGGTGAGCAGGTCGACCGGCAGGTTGTCGAGCACCCCGCCGTCGACGAGCAGCCGCCCGCCCTCGTCGGGGATGGGGCGAACAGCACGGGCAGCCGGACCGAGGCCAGCGCCGCATCGACGGCGTTGCCGCGCCGGTGCACCTGCCGGGTCCGGGACACGAGGTCGGTGCTCACGGTGTGCAGCTGCCGGGGAAGCCCTTCGAGCACCTCGTCGGCGCCGAGCGCGCGCATCAGGCCGGTGCGCACCCGCCGCCCACGTGCCAACGACTGGATGGGCAGCCCGTAGTCGCTGAACGGCCGGTGCCGGACGAACTCGGTGTAACAGACCTCCTCGAGGGCCGCGCCGTCGCGCCCGGTGGCGTGCACGGCGGCGATGACAGCACCGATGCTGCTCCCGGCCACCCGGTCGACGTACAGCCCCGCGTCCTCGAGCTCGCGCAGCAACCCGACGTGCGCGAACGCCCGGGCGCCGCCCCCGGCGAGGACGAGGCCGAGGGAATTGCCGGCCAGCCGGGCGGCCAGCGCCCGGACGCCGTTGCCCGGGTCCTGGTCGACGACCGTCAGCTGCCACGCGTCGGTCGCGGCTACCCACGCCACCCGCTGCCCGGGCGAGGGCGCCGGCCCGACCAGCACCACGTCGGGCTGCCGGGAGGGAGCGGGCGTGATCGGGCCACCGGGGGGCGCCGTGTCGCTGCGGGCGACAAGCACGACGGCGTCGGCCTGCCGGAGGCAGAAGTCCCGCCAGGCCTCGTCCTCGGCAGCGCCGGTGGGGTCGGACACGAGCAGCACCCGCTCGTGCTGCCGCTCGGCCCGGTCCAGCCCGTCCGGGCCGACCACGCCGGGCGCGACCACGGACCGGGACGTCGCCAGGCGCGCATACAGCTCGGCCGCGACCTGGGTGGCGCCGCTGCCGGCGTGCAGGCCGACCACGGCCACGACTACGGGCTGGGTTGGTGGGCCGACCTCGGCCGTGCCGCCCGCGGTCCGCAGCCGCTCGGCGACCTGGCCGAGCACCACCCGGGTCGCCGCCGCGTCGCTGCGGAGCAGCTCGTCGAAGGCGTCCCTCGGCACCTCGAGCACCAAGGAGTCACGCCTGGCCCGCACGCCGGCCGAGCGGCGTTCACCGGTCAGCAGGGCGAGCTCCCCGAGGACCGCCCCGGGCCCCAGCTCGCGGACCACCCGGCCACCCACCTCGACCTCGAGGCGGCCGCTGCGCACGACGTACGCCGACCCCGGCGGGTCGCCCTCGCGCAGTAACCACTCACCAGCGGCGAGAGGACGCAGGCGGGTGGCTGCCTGGAGCAGCAGCCTCGCCCGGTCCGGCAACACCGCCAGCAGCGGCACGTCGGACAGGTCGGTCACTGCCCCGTCGACCGTCAGTGGCTCGGGAGGGCCCGGCGGCGCGTCGGGCAGGCGCACGAGGGCGCCGGCGCCGTCGGCCACCTCCTCCGCGCCGGGGGCCGGCTGCAGCCGACCCAGCGGCAGCGCGACCAGCGCCACGACGACGAAGGCCGCGATCGACAGCACCCAGCCGTCGTGGAAGGCGGCGACAGCGGTCGCCGGGGTCGGGTCGCCCAGGATGACGACGAGCAGGGCGATCCCGAGGACACCGCCGAGCTGGCGGGCGCTGGACACCACGGCGGACGCGGTGGCGTACCGGCCGCCGGGGACGGCTGCCAGGGCCGCGCTGCCCAGCAGCGGGAGGGTGGCGCCGACGCCGATCCCGCTGAGCACCTGACCCGGCAGCCACTCCGACCAGAAGGCGGGGACGAGCCCCACCTGCTGGTGGTACCAGAGGTAGGCACCGGCCCACAGCAGCGCGCCGGGCACGACGAACAGCCGGTAGCCGTGCCGGTCCGCCAGCGGGCCGAGGCGGGAGGCGACGACGGCGGCGACCAGCGCCCCGGGTACCAGCGCCAGGCCGGCCCGCAGCACGCCGTACCCCCAGACGTACTGCAGCCAGAGGATGTTGGTGAGCAGGTAGGCGTAGAAGCCGAGACCCGCCACGACGGTGGCGCCCGACGCGATCGTGAACGAGGGGATGCGCAACAGCGCGGGGTCGAGCAGCGGTGAGCGGTGCCGCCGGGAGCTGAGGACGAACAGGCTTACCAGGACGGCCGTGGCGGCGAACGACCCCAGCACGGCGGGGCTGCCCCACCCCCAGTCGCTGCCCTTGACGATCCCCAGGTTGAGCACCGCCAGGGCTACCGCGAGCAGCCCGGCGCCGACCAGGTCCGGCATCCGACGGCGGCCGGGCGCCCGGCTCTCGACCAGCTGGCTGCGGGCGGCCAGCAGGGCCGCCAGGCCGAACGGGATGTTGACCAGGAACGCCCAGCGCCACCCGCCCAGCTCGACCAGGGCGCCACCGGTCGGCGGACCGAGGCCGGCTGCGACAGCCGCGGTCGCGCCCCACAGGCCGATGGCGTGCGCCCGCCGCGGTCCCGCCGGGAAGGCCTCGACGACCAGGGCGAGCGACGCGGGCACCAGCATGGCCGCACCGAGCGCCTGCAGGACTCGCGCGGCGATGAGCAGGTCGATCGTCGGCGCGGCACCGCAGAGCGCGGACGCGACCGTGAACAGGGCGATTCCGCCCAGGAACGCCCGGCGCCGGCCGAGCAGGTCGGTGAGTCGGCCGCAGACGATGAGGAACGCGGCGAAGACGATGTTGTAGGCGTTCAGGACCCAGGAGAGCGACCCGATCGACTCACCGGGGAACGAGGCGCGGATGGACGGGAAGGCGACGTTGACGATGGTCGCGTCGAGGAAGGCCAGGAACGCGCCGAAGCAGGCCACGAGGAGTACCCGGGACGCCGGAACGCGTCCCCGCCTCGTCGCCGCCACGGACCACCTCCTCGGGGCGGCCTCGGTGCCGCTGGGTCACTCTTGCCCTCCGATGTCTGCGGTGGCAAGCGATTCTTGATCTTCGGTCCGGTGTGGAGGGAGACCGGCCGGAACCGGCCGAAAAGCGTTGATCCGTGGGGGTTCCATCCGGTACGCCGGTCGGTGTCCCCCACAGCGGGTGACGGTAGATCACGCCGTGGTGATCAGGCCTCCGAATGGTTCGAGACTCTGTTGACGCGTGAGTCAGCGCCGATCATTCTCAGTGGAGTTCCGGGGATCAGGCAGCGACGTTCCGAGGAGTACTTGCATGTCCACACGCGCGAAGAACCGACGGCACCTGGGACTCTTGGCAGCTGCCGCAGCGCTCGGGGCACTCGCGCTGAGTCCGGTGCTCGTCGGCACGGCGGCCGCCGCCAGCCCGGCAGTGGTCTCCATCACTGTGGGTCCGGTGGTCAGCGCCTTCAGCGCGCCCCCGGGGACGCCAGCCGGGTCGCAGCCGAGCGTGCTCACCTCGGTCGGCAACAGCGTCTCGGTGCACGTCGAGTTCTTTGCCGCCGACGGAACCGCCACCTCGTTCGGCAAGGACACCGACCTGGCCCTCACGACCGGCGGCGGTGGCAACGCGGTCCGGACCGTGGCCAAGGACGCGACCTCCGCAGACCTCTCCACGGCCAACTTCACGTCGGCAGCCAACAACGTCACGGTCACGGTCTCGGTGGTGGGGTCCAAGGGCAAGGACGCGATCGTCCCTGTCACCTCTGCGACGGTCTTCGACGTGCTCAACTTCTTCACGCCGCCGACCACCACCGGCAACGGCTTCGTGCAGAAGGTCGGCAAGAATGCCCTCGAGTGCGGCGAGGTGACCGCGACGGACCCGATGTGCGCCACGGTCATCCTGCCGCAGGGTTCGGCCAGCCAGGTCGTGCTAGGAACTGGCCTTTGCGACGGGACGACTTACACCAAGTGCAGCGCCGCGCGGAGCTTCGTGCTGGAGCTGCTGGGGGACCTCGGCACGGGGTACACCCCGACCTCGCCGGCCACGATGATTCTCTCCTGCGACAAGAAGTTCTGCGGCAACGGCTCGATCAAGCAGAACGTGCCGGTCTTCTCGCAGGGTGGCAACACGCCCCTGGAGAGGCTCGGGGCGTGTCCGGCCAAGGGCGTGGCGAATGCCGAGGGCGGGTGTGTCGACTACGTGCAGAGCACCCGCGACAACGCCGGTGACACGCACCTGTACGTGCTGTTCACCCGCGACGTGCGAGGGAGCTGCTGCTAGGCGACCAGGCGGCGCGGGGGGGCCACTGGGCTGTCACCTCGACCCCCAGCGGGCTCAGCAGGTCACCGCTCCTCGCCAGGAGGTCTGCGGCCTGGTCGGGATCGTCGGTGATCTCGGCCAGGCCGAGCAGCGCCAGGCCGACCTCGTGCCGGCTGTCGGGGACGTCTGACATCTCTACTGCCCGCCCCAGCTCGGTGCGCGCGCCCGCCAGGCTCCCCGCTGCCATGAGGGCGAAGCCGCGAACCCGGCTGACCATCGGCAGCAGCATCGTGGCGTGCGTGGAGTGCGCGCGGGCCGCAGCGATGTCGGCATGGCCGACGCCGGCCGCCAGATCGCCGCGGAGCACGAGGCTCTCGGCTCTGCGGAGGTCGACTACCACGACCTCCTGCTCGAGACCCAGCTCGGCAAGCTTGCGACCTGCCTCGGCCAGCATGTCGTCCGCACGGTCGAAGGCGAGCTCGTCCGACGCCACCTGGGCGCTCTCGCGTAGCGCGAGCGCGACGCAGCTCTTCGTCGTGGACGACGCGGGCCATGCGGAGCGCGTCGCCCAGCAGGGGAGCCGCCTCCCGCAGCTTTCCCTGACGAAGCAGAACGTCGGCCGAGTTGTACACGGCGTTCGCCTCGTTCGCCTCGTCGCCCAACCGATGGAAGATCCGGCTGGCTCGCTGGAACAAGTCCTGCGTCTCACCCCATCTGCCGTCATGGAGCGCCTCGATTGCGAGGTTGTTCAGGCAGTGTCCCTGGCCGGAGAGGTCACCGAGCTCCTCGTAGGCCAGCAGCGCGAGCCGGCCGTAGGGCAGGTCCGGGGTGCGCCCGGCGGTGACGTGCACCAGCTCGAGGCCGTTGTAGGCATGAGCAAGAGCCTGCTTGTTCCCCGAGTCCTCGGCCTCGCGGGCCGCCAGCGTGGCCCAACGCAGCGCTTCCTCGAAGCGGCCCTGGGTCCGGCGGGCTGAGGCGTACCGAGTGGCCAGCAACGAGCGGGTCACCCTGACGTCCGCGTCGTCCTCGCCGTCGAGCAGGTGCATCGCGCGGGTGAGCACGTGCAGGGACTGCGGGATCTTGCCCATCCGCTGGTGGGTGCGTGCCTGCTTGTACGACAGCTTGGCGACCGCGACGCGGTCAGCCCCGACGTGTCGCCGCGCGGCACGGAACGCGTCCAACGCCTGGCTGGGCTGGCCGCTGAGGTCACGCACGTCACCGAGCTGCTCCAGCACCGCGCCCACCTCGACCGCGGGAACCCCCGGCGCCCCTTTGACGGCCTCGACCGCGCGCTCGAAGAAGTCGATGGCCTCGCCGTTGGCGTACTTGGCGCGGGCCCGCTCGCCGGCGAGGACCGAGTAGGTCCACGCCTTGTCGAAGCGCCCGGCGTGGAAGAAGTGCAGGGACAGCAGCTCGCACTGCGACTCCGGCGTCGCTGCACTCCGCTCGAGGGTCTGGCCCACCTGGTCGTGCAGCACCCGGCGGCGGCGGAACGGCAGCCCCTCGTAGGCGACGTCGCGCATGAGGGCGTGCCGGAACCGCAGCCGGCCGACCCGTTCGCGGCCAAGGAACGTGGTCAGCCGGTCGAGGGAACCGTCCACCGGTCGCTCGGCGTGGTCGTCGAGGAGGCTGAGCAGAGCGGCCTCGTCCACCACCATCCCCAGCACGGCCGCATAGCGCAGCACGGTCCGGTCGGCCGGGTCCAGCCGGTCGATCTGGCTGGTGACCAGGTTCTCCACCGACTCGGGCAGGTCGGCGACCGAGCCGGACCTGCCCGGCCTCACGGACCAGCGCCTCGAGGAACATCGGGTTGCCGCCGCTGCGGCTGGCAAGGGCGTCCAGCGCATGCTGCGGCAGGAGGTGGTCCTGAAGGGCGCTCTCCACCAGGCCGCGGGCCGCGGCACCGTCCAGTGGCGCCGGCCGGACGGTGACGAGGTCGGCGCTCGGCGCGGGCTGGTACCCCGCCTCCTGCTCACGGCGGGTCACCAGCACCATCCACGGCGACCGGTCCAGGCGGGTGGTCAACCGGTGCATGAGATCCGCGGACGCGTCGTCCATCAGGTGCGCGTCCTCGAAGACGAGAACCGAGGACGTGGGCAGCACCCAGGTCAGGAAGTCGCAGACGACATCCTCGAGACGCCCCTTGCGGAACTGCTCGTCGAGCTCCGTGGTCGCCCGCGTCGGGGCCAGCTCGAGGTCCATGACGACGCCCAGCAGCGGCAGCCACTCGACGAGGTGCGGGGCATTCACCGCGACCCGGTCGACGAGCCGTCGTGCTACCAGCTCTGGCGCAGCCTCCGCGGGCACCGCCAATACCTCGCGAAGCAGCCGTCGGAACGGGAAGTACGCCGTGGACGACTCGTACTCCTCGCACGGCGCCCACACCGTCAACACCTCGTCGGCGCCGGTCAGCAGCTCCTCGACCAGCCGGGACTTGCCGATCCCGGGCTCGCCGACCACTTCGACCAGCCGACCGCGCCGGGCCAGCACGTCGGCCAGAGCGGCGCGCAGGACGGCCATCTCCGCGTCCCGCCCGACGAGCGGAACGTCCATCCGGTCCTCATCGCGCGACCCGACGATGTCCCCGATCTCAGCCGCCCGGATCAGCATCGACTTGCCCTTGACCGAGAAGGGCGGCAGCTCGGTGGTGCGGAAGATGGTGCGCGAGCGGTCGACGACCGCCATGGTGGCGAGCAGCTGACCCGGTGCGGCCTTGGCCATCACCCTCGCCGCCAGGTTGATGGCGTCGCCCTTCACCGAGTAGGTACGCCGGAAGGCGGGACCGAAGTCGCCGGAGAAGACCGCGCCTCGGTTGATGCCGATCCGTAGCGGCAGCCGCCCCATGCGATCCAGGACCAGGCGCGCAGCGCGGAGCATCCGCTCCTCGTCGTGGCCCGAGCTGCGCGGCGCACCCGCGGTGAGCATGATCTTGCCGCCGTCGCGGTTGATGTCGGTCTCGAAGAAGGTGACCTCGTGCTCCGCGCAGGCGCCCTGCACATTGCGCACGACGTCGTCCAGCGCCTCGGCTACCGCGATCGGCCCCTCGCGGGTGAGCAGCGCATCCGTCCCGGAGAACTGGACGAACGCGACCGCGATCGTGCGGTGCTCGGGTTCGGCGTTCCCGGCCAGCAGGTGGGCCCGGATCGGCCGGGGCAGCACGTCCTGCGGGTCGATGCCCAAGCTCTGGTGCGGCAGGACCACCAGGTCGTCCAGCACCGGCTGCGAGCGCAGCAGCCGGCCGTCACCGAGCGGCCCGCCGACCAGCCGAGGCGGCAGCAACGCCACCGTCGTGGGGCTCAACCCGATCTGGCCGGCTGAGGCTGCGGCTTCGAAGTCCGCCGTGGTGCTCGCGCCGGGGCCGCTGATCAGCAGCTCGCGGTGGATCTCCGGGTCGCCGACCAGGAAGAAGTCGAAGTCGCCGCTGTGGATTCCCATCGACATCCGCAGCGTGACCGCACCCGACGTCGTGGACAGGCGGCCGATCGTGCGCAACGTCGCCCGCATCCGGTAGGCCGAGCGAGCTGCCCGCAGGGCATGGTCCGGCCCCTGGAACAGCAGGAGAACGGCGTCGCCGCCCCACTTGACCAGGTCTGCGCCGTCGGCGCGGGCCTCGGTGAGCAGCCCCGCGAAGGTGGCGCTGAGGATGTCGCTCATCTCCTCGGCGCCGACCTTGCCCTTGCGCGCGAGCCGCTCGGTGAGCTTGGTGAACCCGGAGATGTCGACGAAGGCGAGCGTGCCCCGGATGCGCATGTGCCTGGGGTCGTCGCCGGTCGGCGTCCAGCGCATCAGGAGCCTCGGGACGTACGGCAGCAGCCCCTGACTCGCCGTCGACACTGTCGTGATCATCGTCCCTGCCCGGAGCCCCGTTGATCGTCGCGAGTCTAAGCCGCGTACTGGCCTGGCGTCCGGCGAGTTGGGAGCGCATCCTGGAGTCCGGGAGGTGGGCAGCGTGGCCTGGCTCGTGGTCGGCGTAGCGCTGCTGGCTGCCCTGACCGCCGCCCTGTTGGGGCACCTCGACTGGGCCGGCCGGCTGGCCGTGCGGGTCTGGCGCCGGTTCCGCCCGGAGCCGCCGAAGACCGCGACGGTCTCGGTCGAGCAGCTCGCCGCGGACCTGCACCGGCTGGCCGACGGGCTCGAGCGGGCCTACCGGCAGGACCAGCCCGCCAAGATGGCCCGGCTGACCGCGGCGTCGCTGGCCTACGACTGGGTCCTGCTGTCCGCGGCCCGCACCCTGCAGGTGCCCGCGCCGCGCAGCGCGCCGCTGGACCCGATCGACCGGCTGGAGATGGAGGCCGCGCTGGCCGCCCAGGGCCTGGACTGGTAGCTGCTGGCACAGTAGGTGGGTGCGCTGGCCGTCCCTGCTCGTCGCTCGGGGTGGCCGGGTCCGGCTGCGCGGCGTGCGGACCTTCAAGTCCACGCTGGCGGCCGTGGCGGCGTACGTCGTGGCGCTCCCGCTCTCGGACAACCCGCGCCCGGTCCTCGCGCCACTGACCGCCCTGCTCGTCGTGCAGCTGACGCTGTACGAGACGGTCCGGCGCGGCCTGCTGCGGGTCGTCAGCGTGGTGCTGGGCGTGCTGTTCGCGGCCGCCTTGTCCACCGTCGTCCCGCTGACCTGGTGGAGCCTCGGGCTCGCGGTGGCGGTGTCGCTGGTGATCGGGCGGCTGTTCCGGCTCGGGGACGACATCGCCGAGGTGCCGATCAGCGCGATGCTGATCCTGGCCGTCGGGGGCTCGGACATCGCGGTCGAGGGGCGGATCGTCGAGACCGTGATCGGTGCCGTCGTCGGCGTCGTCGTCGGTGCGGCCGTCGCGCCGCCGCTGTACGTCCGGCCGGCCAGCGACGCGGTCCAGGACGTCTCCCGGGCCGTCGCCGAGGTCATGCGCCGGATCGCCACCGAGGTGCGCTCCGAGTACAGCCCGGACCAGGCCGACTCCTGGCTGGACGCCGCCCGCGGCCTTGGCCGGGACATCCTGCGCGCCGACCGGGTGCTGGCCACCGCGGAGACCAGCCTGCGGTACAACCCGCGGGCGATCAGCCGCCCGCACGCCGCGACCAGCCTGCGGTCGGGCCTGGACGCCGTGGAGCGGGCCACCGTCTCGCTGCGCGGGGTGTGCCGGGCGATGGCCGACCTGGTGAAGGGCCACGGCGAGGAGACGGTCTACGGGCCGGACGTCCGGGCGGCGCTGTCCGACCTGTTCGCCGACGTCGCGGACGCGGTGGAGTCCTACGGCGGCCTGATCGGCTCCGAGGTGGTCGGCCCGGCGCCGGAGGACGAGCGGCTGCGGGCCGCGCTGGCCGCCGCCTGGGCGGACCGGCACCGGCTGGCCGGGCTGCTGCGGCACCAGGACCGGCTGGCCCGGGACGAGTGGCAGCTGCACGGGCAGCTGACCTCGCAGATCGACCAGCTGCTGCGCGACGTCGACAGCGAGGCCCGCGCCGAGCTCCGGCGCACCTGGCCGACGCCGGCGCCAGTGGTCGCCCGACTCAGTCGGCGGCGAGGTCGGTGAGACCGGGCGGCAACGGGTCCGAGTGCAGCACGCGCAGCCGCTGGGTCGGCCGGGTCAGGGCCACGTAGAGGTCGTTGGGGCCGCGCGCCGAGCCGGCCAGGATGTCGCCGGGCTCGACGAGCACGACGGCGTCGAACTCCAGCCCCTTGGCGTCGGCGACGGACAGCACCGAGACCGGCCGTTCCAGGGTGTCCGCCCCGGCCCCGACGGTGCCTTCCGGCAGCTCGGTGGTCAGCGCGGTGCGCAGCGCGGCGTCCGCGCCGCGGACCGTCAGCACGGCCAGCCGGCCCTCGCCGAGCAGCTCGAGCTCGGCCCGGACGGCCTGGGCCACGGCAGCCGTGTCGCCGCGGGCGATCTCGTGCGCCACCGGCTTCCACTCGCCCTCGCGGACCGACTCGGGGGCGGGCGCGTCGATGCCGGCCGCCGCGAGCACGTCGGAGGCCAGCCGCATCACCTGGGCGGGGGTGCGGTAGTTGACGGTGAGCTCGGCCAGCCGCCAGCGGCCCTCGACGTACGGGTCGAGAACGGCGCCCCAGGACGACGCGCCGTCGGCGGACCCGACCTGGGCGACGTCGCCGACCAGGGTCATCGACCGTGACGGTGACCGTCGCATGAGCAGCCGCCACATCATCGGCGAGAGCTCCTGTGCCTCGTCGACCACCAGGTGGCCGTACGCCCAGCTCCGGTCCGACTCGGCCCGTTCGGCGACAGTCAGCACCGGGCCGCTCTCGGCGAACCGGTCGGCGATCTGCTCGGCGGTCGGCCGGATCGCGCTGTCCACGTTGCGCAGCGCCGCCTGCGCGTTGGCGATGTCCTCGGCGCGCTGGGCCCGGGCCGCCGCCTCGCCGGCACGGTCGCCGGACGCGACGTCGCCGAGCAGCTCGGCCAGCTCGTCGAGCAGCGGCACGTCGGGCACCGTCCAAGCGGCACCGCGATCACGGTGCAGCAGCTCGCGCTCCCGCGGCTCCAGGTCGGGCGCCGCTGCCTCCAGGCGGGCCGGGTCGGCGAACAGGTCGGTGAGCAGCTGCTCGGCGCTCACCGGCAGCCACGCGAGGTTCAGCTCCCGGCGTACGTCCCGGGAGTCGCGCAGGTCGTCGAGCAGGCCCTCCCGGTTGTCGCTGGTGAGGGTGGTCCCGATGCTGCTGGCGAGCCGCCCGGCCAGCACGTCGAGCAGGTCGCGCAGGAATCCCTCGCGCGCCACGTTGTGCGGCTTGTGGCTGCGGCGGGCCCGGGAGCGGGCCGTGGCGACGTCGGCGGGAGTCAGGGTGAGCCGCTGGCTGCCGACGGCGAGCACCCGGCTGCCGTCCGGCACCCGCTGCCTGGCCCGCACCGCGCGGGCCAGGACCCGGGCCATCCGCACGTCGCCCTTGAGCGCGGCCACGTCGGCGCGCGGCTCGTGCACCCCGCTGACGCCGGGGTACAGGTCGGCGGCGGTGGCCAGCACGACCCCGGTCTCGCCGAGCGACGGCAGCACCTGCTCGATGTAGCGCAGGAACAGCGCGTTCGGCCCGACCAGCAGGACGCCGTGGCGGCTCAGCCGCTCGCGGTGGGTGTAGAGCAGGTACGCCGCGCGGTGCAGCGCCACGGCGGTCTTCCCTGTCCCGGGGCCGCCCTGGACGACCAGCGGGCCAGCCAGCTCGCTGCGGATCACCCGGTCCTGCTCGGACTGGATGGTGGCCACGATGTCGCCCATCCGGCCGGTGCGGTGGGCGCCGACCGCGGCCAGCAGGGCGCCCTCGCCGGTCAGCGAGCTGCGCTGGCGGGCGTCCATCGAGTCAAGGTCGAGCGCCTCGTCCTCGATGCCGGTCACCGTGCGACCGCGGGTGGCCAGGTGGCGACGGCGGACGATCTCGCCGGGGGAGGCGGCGGTCGCCTGGTAGAAGTCGCGGGCCGCCGGGGCACGCCAGTCGACCAGCAGTTGCGTCTGCTCCTCGTCGGAGAGCCCGAGCCGGCCGATGTAGCGCCGGGCGCCGTCACGCAGGTCGACCCGGCCGAACGCCAGCCGGTCCTCCACCGCCTCCAGCTGCGACAGCCGCTGCTCGTGCAGGCTGGCGAAGGAGTCGCGCTCGGACCTGTTCTGGTGGGTGCCCACGGGGCCGGACCGGCGGACCGCGGCAAGCTCGGTGGCCGTCCGGGCCCGCAGCGCGTCCAGGCGCGCGTACAGCCGGTCGACGTACGCCTGCTCGGCGGCGACCTCGTCCTGGGTCATGCGGTGTCGCCGCTGATGACGATGCTCACGTGTTGCGGAACCCCCTCTGGCACGGCCGTCCATCATGCCGTACCCCGGCCACCGAAGCAGCGGCGCGGTGGAAGACTGTGCGGCCATGACCACCGATCCCGCCTACCAGCCGGCCGCCGATCGCTACCAGTCGTTCCCGTACCGCCGGTGCGGACGCAGTGGGCTGGTGCTGCCTGCGGTCTCCCTCGGCCTATGGCACAACTTCGGCGACGACAAGCCGGTCGAGACCCAGCGCGCCATCCTCCGCCGGGCCTTCGACCGGGGCGTCACGCACTTCGACCTGGCGAACAACTACGGCCCTCCCTACGGCGCCGCCGAGACGAACTTCGGCCGGATCTTCCGCGACGACTTCCGGCCGTACCGGGACGAGCTGGTCATCTCGACCAAGGCGGGCTACGACATGTGGCCCGGGCCGTACGGCGACGGCGGGTCCCGCAAGTACCTGCTCGGCAGCCTGGACCAGTCGCTGGCCCGGATGGGCCTGGACCACGTCGACATCTTCTACTCCCACCGGTCCGACCCGGACACGCCGCTGGAGGAGACGATGGGCGCCCTGGACACCGCCGTCCGCTCCGGCCGGGCGACCTACGCGGGCATCTCGTCGTACTCCCCGGAGCGGACCCGGGAGGCGGCCGCGATCCTGCGCGAGCTCGGCACGCCGCTGCTGATCCACCAGCCGTCGTACTCGATGCTGAACCGTTGGGTCGAGCAGGGCGAGCCGTCGCTGCTGGACGTCCTGGAGGACGAGGGCGTCGGCTGCATCGCGTTCTCGCCGCTCGCCCAGGGGATGCTGACCGACCGCTACCTGGACGGCATCCCCGAGGGGTCGCGGGCCGCCCAGGGGAAGTCGCTGGACCCCGAACTGCTCACCGAGCAGAGCCTGACCCACGTCCGCGCGCTGAACGGGATGGCCACCGCCCGGGGCCAGTCGCTGGCCCAGATGGCGCTGGCCTGGCTGCTGCGCGACGACCGGGTGACCTCGGTGTTGATCGGTGCGAGCAGCGTCGCTCAGCTGGACGCCAACCTGGACGCCGTGGACCGGCTCGGCTTCGACGACGAGGAGCTGACCCGGATCGACGAGCACGCCGTCGACGCAGGGATCAACCTGTGGGCCCGTTCCAGCGAGAGCTAGGCTCGGACCGGTGGAGGAGCTGCGGGCCCAGAGGGTCGTCGACGCGTTGCGCGAGCGCGGGGTGGACGCGCGGATGGAGAAGGCCGGCGTCTACCAGTTCGGCATCTCGGTCCGGGTCCCCGGCGGCCGCACGGCCGTCTGGGACAGCGACGGCACCGCCGGGCTCGAGGCCCAGGTGATGCGGGACGGGATGCTGGTGGGCTTCGTCCCGGTGATCGACGGCTCCGAGGACTTCGACGACGACCAGGTGATCGACGCGATCGTGCGCACCGACTACGACAAGCCGGTGGCCACCCAGCGCCGGCAGGCACCGCCGCCGACTGCACCGCTGCCCCGCGAGGGCGGCGTCTTCCGCCGCTTCCTCGGCGGCTTCCGCCACGACTAGCCCGGCTGCTCCGTTGCGGGCCGGGGGAGCTGGGTGAGGGCGAAGCGGTCGATGGCGGCGGCGACGTCGTCGGCCAGGTCGTCGAGACCGACAACGGCGGAGCCCGCCGGGTCCAGCCGCAGCAGCCGCCCGACGACGTTCATGGACGGCTCGTCCGGCAGGTGCAGGACGAGGTCGAGCGGGTCGTCGTAGGTCCACCCGGAGGAGGCGACGGGCACGCGCACGCCGCCGCGGGACAGGTCGACGGCCGCGACCGTGTGCTGTACGCCGGTGAGGTCGGGCGGCAGCGTCACCCGGCAGCCGGCAGCGCGCACCGCCTGGCGTCGCGGCTCGTCGGCCAGCCGGACCACGCCGTCGAGCTCCAGGGCGCCGGCGGCCACGGCGACGGCCCGGCCGGCGAAGATCGTGATGCCTTCGCCGCCGGGGGTGTGGTTGGTGGTGCTCAGCCACACCTGGTGGTGGTCGAGGGTTCGTACCGCGTCGGCGGAGGCGTCGACCCGGGCGACCACGTGGTCGCCCGCGACCACCCAGGTCTGCACCGTGCCGGTCCAGGCCCGGCCGCCGGCGCGGGGGAGCAGGCTGACCCGCCGGCCGGCCAGGCCGGTGCCCGAGGAACCGGCGCCGTCGGTCATGGTGACCACACCCTCCCGTTCCCCCGACACGCTACGGCGTCTCGCTCCGCTCGGACCGCACCTCCCGCTCGCGCACCGCGTGCTCGTCGGTGCGGTCGTCGTACCGCCAGAAGTCCCGCAGCCAGGCGGTGGTGGCCGCGACCCCCAGCACGCAGAGGACGCCGCCGCTGACGATCGAGGTGCGCACCGTGGTCGCGTCGGCCACCAGCCCGGAGCGGGCCTGGCCGCCGAGCGGGCCGATCGAGTAGGACAGCATCTCGATGCCGGCCAGCCGGCCGCGCTTCTCGTCCGGGATCGTCTGGTGCCAGATGGTGCCGCGGAAGATGCCGCTGATCATGTCGGCCGCGCCGGACAGGACGAGGAAAACCAGCGCGATCCAGACGTTCGGCGCCAGCCCGGCCATCGCGATCGCGCCGCCCCAGCACATCGAGGCCACGACGACGGCCCGCCCGTGGTGGTGGAACCGGGAGGTCCAGCCGCTGGTCAGGGTGGCCAGCAGGGTGCCCACGCTCTCGGCCGTGTACAGCAGGCCCAGCGTCTTCGGCTGGTGCAGCACGTCGTGGGCGAAGGCCGGGAACAGCACGATCGGCATCGCCATGAACATCGCGACCATGTCGATGACGTAGGTGCCGAGCAGGTCACGCCGGCCCACCGCGTAGCGGATGCCCTCGACGATGCCGGCCAGGCTCGGCGGGGTGCTCAGGTCCGTCGGTGGGTAGCGCCGCATCGCCACGAACAGCAGCGTCGCGATCACCAGGCCGGCCACGTCGACGCCGTACGCCCACGGCACGCCCACGGTCCCGACCAGCAGGCCACCCACTGCCGGTCCGAGCAGGGTGCCGATCTGCATGCCGAGCGACGAGACGGACACGGCCGCGGGCAGCTCGTCGTGGCGCACCGTCCGCGGGATCAGCGCCTCGCGGCTGGGTCGCTGCAGCGACTGGGCGATCGACAGCAGGAAGCCGATGACGTAGATCGTCCACACGCTCGGGTGGTCGAGCACCGCGTTGCCGAGCAGCGCGGCCGTGAGGGCCACCTGGGCCAGCGCGGTCCAGCACCAGCATCGTGCGGCGGTCGACGTGGTCGGCCAGCGCGCCGCCGTACAGGCCGAACACGATCAGCGGGGCCAGCTCGACCAGCGCCCATCGCACCGACCGCGAAGTTCGAGCCGGTCAGCTGAGTAGATCTGGTAGGGCAGCGCGACGTAGCTGACCATGCCGCCGAGGTAGAAGACCGTCCCGGCCGCAGAACAGCAGCCGGAAGTCCCGGGACGTGCGCAGCGGCGTGATGTCGACCCGCAGCCCCGCCAGCCTGGCGCGGACCGTGCGCCGCGCAGCCTCGGACCCGTCGGACACGAGAGATCAGGGTGTCAGCCCGCGGCGCGCCCCGCAGCCCGGTTTCGTCCTCAGGACTTGTCCTCGATCTCCCAGACGTGGTCCAGCACGTGCCAGGCGGCCCGGCGCAGGAAGTAGCGGGCCGGCCAGCCCGGCATCGGCTCGCCGCTGCGGGCCGCGCGCAGCACCTGCTCGACCTCGGCGCGGCACGCCTCGACGGCCGCCGGGTCGCCGCGGAAGGGCGGGTGCCGGACCCCGATCTTGCGGGCGTAGGACCGCTCGGCCTCGATCACGTGCGCGACCACGTCGTCGCGGTCGCGGCCGCCACCGCGCGGGCCCTTGCGCAGGTGCTCGGGTGCCTCGACGGCCAACCGGTCGAGCTCGGTCCACCCGGCCCGGAGCAGCCGCACCTGCCGGTCCGCCTCGGCGGTCGTGAGCTCACGCCGGTCGGTCGGGGACTGGACGTTCGGGCGCGCCGAAGGTCGTGGTGGCGTTCCCGGGCAGCTCGGCTGACGACGGTGAGGTGGTCGCCGGCAGCGACCGCGAACCGCACCCGGGCCAGCCGGGCGACGCCCGCGTACCGCGGTGCGTAGTCCGCCAGCGCGACCAGCGCCTCGTCCGGGGTCCGGCCGGACCGGCACCAGCCCGGCCAGTCGACCGCCGAGGCGAAGGTGCGCTCGGTCCGATCTCGAGGACCACCTCGGTGGGCGTGCGTTCGGCCACGGTCGCGATCATGGCAGGCTTCCCCGGGTGAGGTCACTCCGGTCGGCGGCGCTGCTCCTGGCAGCTGCCGCCGTCGTCACGACGCTCGCCGCTGCCCACCACCACAGCGCCGGCCGCCGGTGCGACGCCGCCGCTCGCGGGCCGCACGATCGCCATCGACCCCGGCCACCAGCTGGGCAACAGCCGCCACCTGGCCGAGATCAACCGCCCGGTCTGGGTGGGCATCTGGAAGCCGTGCAACACCACCGGCACCGCCACCAACGGCGGCTTCCCCGAGGCGACGTTCACCTGGCGCACCTCGCTGGCCCTGAAGCGCCGGCTCGAGGCACTCGGCGCGACCGTCCGGATGACCCGGACGACCAACAGCACCGACGACTGGGGGCCGTGCGTCGGCACCCGGGGCCGCTTCGGCGCCAAGGTCGGCGCCGACCTGGAGATCTCGCTGCACGGCGACGGGGCCGCCGCGGCTACCCACGGGTTCTTCGTGATCCGCCCGGGGCTGCGGGCCGGGTAGACCGACGACATCCTCGGGCGGTCGCGGGCTCTCGCGGTGCGGGTCCGGGCCGGTCTGGTCGGCGCGGGCTTCGGCGTCTCCACGGCGTACGGCGGTGACGGGCTGGACGTCCGGCGCGACCTGGGCACCCTGAACGCGGCCGACGTGCCGACCGTGATGGTCGAGCTGGGCAACATGCGCAACGCCGGGGACGCCCGCTGCATGACCTCGGCCACCTGCCGGGGGCGCTATGCCCGCGGCCTGGCCGACGGCGTACTTGCCCAGCTGACCCGATAGCCGGGTGCGGCCCGGCCGGGCCGTGCGACAGGATGGTGCCCGAAGGGGACAGGTGAGACGCGTGACCGAGAAGAAGCCCGCGAAGGCCGAGAACGACGTGCAGAAGAAGATGCGCGAGGCGCTGGAGGCCAAGCAGGCGCGCAACAAGGCCGCACACGGCGAGGACCACCTCGGCGGCCACGGCGTCGGCCCGAGCTCCAACGACGTCACGAAGCGCCAGTTCCGCCGCAAGTCCGGCGGCTAGCATCCAGCTGGCTCACTCGTCGAGTGGCGGAACCTTGTGGTTGCTCTCGGCGTGTCGCCACTAGATCGCGCCACTCAACGGTCCGGTGTAGCTGACAGGCGGCGGCTCGGCTCAGGGCTCGGCGACGACGCAGACGTCCTCGCGCGAGCCCACGCGCACCGGGTCCGTCGCGCGCCGGGTGGCCAGCACCGACCCGGCCAGGATCAGGACGAAGCCCAGCGCCGTGGCCAGGGTGAACGACTCGTCCAGCAGCCACACGCCGAGCAGCACGGCGACGGCGGGGTTGACGTAGGTGATGACCGTCGACCGGGTCGGGCCGACCTCGGCGATCAGCGCGAAGAACACCAGGAACGCGAGCGCCGTGCACAGCACCGCGAGGCCGATGACGCGAGCGCGACGTCGGCGCCCGGCCAGGACGACGGCGCCTGGGCCAACCCGACGGGCAGGTAGACCACCGCCGTCACCAGCAGCGACGCCGTGATGACCCCGAGGCCGGGCAGGTGGGACAGCCACCGCGACAGGATCAGCGGGCCGATGGCGTAGCAGACGGCGACCAGGCCCAGTGCCAGCACCGCGCCGACGTCCCCGCCGCCGACCTCGAAGCCGACCAGCGCGGCGACACCCGCCAGACCGAGGAGCAGGCCGGCCAGCCGCCGCACGTCCAGCCGGTCGTCGGACCCGGTGACGACGGCGAGCACGGCGCCGACCAGCGGCACCGCGGCGATGAGCAGGCCGGTCAGCGAGCTGGACAGGTGCTGCTCGGCGACCCCGAGCAGCAGCCACGGCGCCATGATCTCGATCACCGCGAAGGCGAGCAGCGGCCGCCAGGCCGCGGGCCACCTCGGGCAGCCGGCCGCGGGCCAGCGCGAACGGGAGCAGCAGCAGGCTGGCCAGCACGGTGCGGGCCAGCACAAGGGTGCTCGGGGCGATCTCGTCGACGGCCACCTTGATCAGCAGGTAGGGGACGCCCCAGATCACGCCCATCGCCACGAACAGCGCCCACCCTCGCCTGCTCACTGCCTGCCTCCCGGCTCGACCCGACTGTCAGGAGTCAGTGTGCACCATGCCCCTGACAGTCAGCGCTCGCCGGCGGGGCGGTCAGAGCACCCCGGCGACCGCCCGGGAGAGCAGCGCCCCCACGTCGCCGAGCAAGAGCTGTTCGCCACCGGCCACCACTCGCCGCCCGGAGACCACGACGTCGGTGACGTCGGCGGCGGTGGCGGCGAACACCACCCGGCCCAGCGCGTCGGTGTCGGCGCCGCCCGCGGTGCGCACCGAGTCGAGCCGGACCGCCACCAGGTCGGCCGGGGTCCCGGCGTCCAGCAGGCCGGCGTCCGGCCAGCCGAGCGACGCGTGGCCCGCCCGGGTCGCGGCGTCGACCAGCTGCGGCGGCCGACCAGTGCCCGCGCCGGCGGCTGGCCAGCCGCTCGTCCAGCTCGACCGCGCGGGCCTCCTCGAGCAGGTCGACCACGGCGTGGCTGTCCGAGCCGAGCGTCACCGGCGAGCCGGCGTCGCGCACGCGGCCGGCCGGTCCGACGCCGTCGGCCAGGTCCCGCTCGGTGGTCGGGCACATGCACACCGCCGTGCCGCGTGCCGCCGAGCAGCTCGATGTCGTCGTCGGTGAGGTGGGTCGCGTGCACCGCGGTCGTGCGCGGGCCGAGCACGCCGTGGTCGTGCAGCAGCCGGGTCGGCGTCACGCCGTAGGCCTGCCGGCACTCGTCGTTCTCCCGCCGGCTGCTCGGACACGTGCGCGTGCGAGCGGTGCCTCGTGGTGGGCGGCCCAAGCAGCGACGGTGCCGAGCTGGTCGGCCGGCACGGCCCGCACCGAGTGCACGGCCGCGCCGACCACGACGTCCCCGGCACCGGCGTACGACGTGTGCAGTGCCTCGGTCCGCGCCGCCCACCCGTCCGCGTCGCCGTCGCCGAACCGGTGCTGCACCCCGTCCAGCGGCTGGCCGATGCCGCCGGCGAGGTAGCAGGTGTCCAGCAGGGTCGATCCGCAGCCCGGCCTCGCGGGCGGCCTGGACCAGGACGTGACCCATCGCGTTCGGGTCGTCGTAGCGGTGCCCGCCCGGCGCGTGGTGCAGGTAGTGGAACTCGCCGACGCAGGTGATGCCGGCCAGCACCATCTCGGCGAAGGTGGCCCGGGCCAGCGCGAGGTAGGCGTCCGGGTCGAGCCGGCCGGCGACGCCGTACATCTGCTCGCGCCAGGTCCAGAACGAGCCGCGGCCGCCCGCGTCGTGCTGGGTGCGCCCGCGCAGCGCCCGGTGGAACGCGTGCGAGTGCGCGTTGGCGAGGCCCGGCAGCACCAGGCCGGCGCAGGTGCTCGGCGCCCGCGCCGCCGGCACCCTCGCCGACCTGGGCGATCCGGCCGTCCTCCACGTGATCGTCACGTCGGCGGCCAGCCGGCCGGGCGGCAGCCAGGCGAGGTCGCGCGTGGTACGTCGTCACGGGCGCGCCCCGGTGAGGTCGGCCAGCACCGTGGCCAGCGCCTCGACCCCGGCGTGGCAGTCGTCGGTCTCGGCGTGCTCGGCGGGGGAGTGGCTGACCCCGGTGGGGTTGCGGACGAACAGCATCGCCGGCCTCGACCCCGGCGCCGGCCAGGATGCCGGCGTCGTGGCCGGCGCCGGTCGGCAGCACCGGTGCGCCGCCGAGCCGGTCGGCGAGGCGGTCCCGCAGGTCGCCGCCGAACGCGACCTAGGGCGTCCAGGACTCCTCGACCGGCTCGGTGCCCGCGGCGGCCGCGACGGCCGCCACCACCGCCCGCACGTCGGCCTCGTCGGCGCCGCGGGCGTCCAGCCAGGCCCGGACCAGGGACGGGATCGCGTTGGTGCCGTTGGGCGCCACGGTCACCCGGCCGATGGTGGCGACCGCGCCGCGGGCGCTGGCCGCCTCCCGGGCGGCCAGCACGGCGGCGGCCAGCCGGAGCATCGGGTCGTCGCGGTCCGCCAGCCGGGTGGTGCCCGCGTGGTTGGCCTCGCCGTCGCAGGTCGAGCCGCCAGCGCCCGTGCGGCCAGATGCCGCGGGCGACGCCGACCGCGGCGCCGGCGTCGACCAGGCCGCGGCCCTGCTCGACGTGCAGCTCGACGAGGGTGCCGACCCGGCGCAGCGTCTCGTCGTCGCGGCCCAGCTGCTCCGGGTCGTGCCCGGCCGCGCGCATCGCCTCGGCCAGCGTGGTGCCGTCGGCGTCGGTGAGCGCGCCGGGCCCGGTCGGCGTCGAGCGCACCGGTGAGCAGCCGCGACCCCGCGCAGGCGACGCCGAACCGGGCGCCCTCCTCGTCGGTGAAGCTGACCACGCCGAGCGGTCGCGCCGGCACGACGCCCTGCTCGCGCAGCAGGTCGACCGCGGCGAACGCGCTGACGACCCCGAGCGGGCCGTCGAAGGCGCCGCCGTCCGGCACCGAGTCGAGGTGGCTGCCGGTCACGACCCCCGGTCCGTCGGCATCGGGGTCGCCCCACCAGGCCCACTGGTTGCCGTTGCGGTCCACGACGAGGTCCAGGCCACGTCGCGCGGCCTCGCCGGCGAACCACTCGCGGCAGGCCAGGTCGCTGGTCGTCCAGGCGTACCGCCGGTAGCCGCCGGTCGTGCCGTCCCGGCCGACGGGCAGCAGGTCGGCCCACATCCCGTCCATGGACGCCTGGGTCATGCGGGACACCGTAGATGGCAGGATCACCCCTGGCCCGCCCGCGGCCAGCCTTGCCGAGGTGGAGGATGAACGAATGCGTCTGCTGCTGATCGGTGCGCCGGGCGCGGGCAAGGGCACCCAGGCGGTGCGGCTCGCCGAGCACTTCGGCATCACCCACATCTCCAGCGGCGACCTGCTGCGCCAGCACGTCGACCGACGAGACGGCGTTCGGGCTGCAGGTCAAGGAGTTCGTGTCCCGCGGCGACCTGGTGCCCGACCAGATGGTGCTCGACATGCTGCGGAAGCCGATCGTCGAGGCCAGTGCCCGCGGTGGCTACGTCCTGGACGGCTTCCCCCGCACGGTCGAGCAGGCCGAGATCGCCTACGAGACGGCACGGGCGCTGGGCGTCGCGGTGCAGGTCGCCGCCTACCTCGAGGTCGGCCGGGACGAGCTGGTCCGGCGGCTGCTCGCCCGCGGCCGCGGCAGCGACGACACCCAGGAAGTCATCGAGCACCGGCTCGAGGTCTACGACCAGAAGACCATGCCGATGATCGACTACTACGCCAAGCGTGAGCGGCTCGTCACGGTCAACGGTGCCCGGCCGCCCGACGAGGTGTCCTGGTCGTTGGTCGTGCAGCTGCAGAAGCACCAGCGGGCGCTGGCGAAGCTCGAGGACTGACCTGCCTGTGGGCGCCTCGTTCACCTTCCAAGCGACGGGGTTCTACGAGCGCCACGGCTACCGCGAGACCTTCCGATGGCAGGGCGTGAAATGAAGCGGCAGCCGACGTGCACTTCCGCCCGCAAGGATCTCTGATTTCGCATTCTCAGCGGTGCCGCCACGAAGGAGTGACGAGCTCGGACCGGTCTGCCTCCCGCGTGCAGCAGGTCAGTCGTAGGCGCTTCTCCTCCTTGACGGCACCGGCCCTACTCGACACCGCGGTTTGCGCGGCTTCGTCATGATCGGAGCAGATGCCGCGCCTACCGATGGCCGGACTTGCTCCAATGATGGAATTTGCACACGTCACCCGGTCACGCGAGCGGAGGGCGTTCCCGCGGGAACGCCCGCTGTGGACAACACACGCGGTCGATGCCCTGGAGAGCGGCAGACACGGTCCGCTCAGATCAGTCGCCACAACCCTCGGCTCCCGTGCAGCCCGACCATCTTTGACCGTCACAGGGGCGGCCGTCAGGCGCTGACACGGGCCGGCCGTCAGGCGCTGCCATCGGTGAGGCGGGCCAGCAGCGCGAGCGCGTAGGCGTCGGCCGGCTCTGCCGCCGTCGTACCGACGTCCGCACCGGACCGGTCGGCGACGACGGCGGTGAAGCCGCCGGGCACTCGCTCGAGCCGCCGGAACGCCCCGCCGAGCAGGTCGCGCAGCTGGTGCTCGGCCGGCAGCCAGAGGGCGTCGTGCTGGTCGAGGGAGTCCAACGCCCACTCGGTGGTGCCGTTGAACGCGATCACCGGACCGGTGGGGAACGTGCGCACCTCGATCGTCATGTCGGACAGCACGAACACCTGGTCGTCCATGTCGCGGTCGGCCACCACGAAGCGGTCGCCGGCTGCCGGTGACCAGGGCAGGCCCGCGTCGCGCAGGGACCGGGCGAGAGGGACGGAGATCACGCCTGACGGTAACTCCGGCGGTCGCGGAGGCCGAACTAGCCTCGGGCAGGTGAACGATGTGCGGGTGGGGATCTCCGGGTGGAACTACCCGCCATGGCGCGGCGTGTTCTACCCGCCCGGCCTGCCGCACCGGCTTGAGCTCGAGCACGCAGCGAGCCGGCTGAGCACGATCGAGGTCAACGGGTCGTTCTACGCGCTGCAGAAGCCGGAAAGCTTCCAGGCCTGGCGGGACCGGACGCCGCCGGACTTCCTGTTCTCGGTCAAGGGCGGCCGGTTCGTCACCCACATGAAGAAGCTGCGCGGGGTCGAGACGCCGCTGGCCAACTTCTTCGCCTCCGGCGTGCTCGCACTGGGTCCGAAGCTCGGCCCGCTGCTGTGGCAGCTGCCGCCGAACCTCGGGTACGACGAGTCCCGGCTTGCCGACTTCTTCGCACTGCTGCCCCGCAGCACGACCGCGGCGGCCGCCCTGGCAGCGGCTCACGACGAGCGGGTGGAGGACCGGGCCTGGCTGACCACCGACGCGAACCGGCCGCTGCGGCACGCCCTCGAGGTGCGCCACCCGACGTACGAGAACGACCGGTTCCTGGATCTGCTGCGCGAGCACGACGTCGCGGTGGTCACGGCTGACACGGCCGGCAAGTGGCCGCTGTTCCTGGAGCCCACGACCGACCTTGCCTATGTCCGGCTGCACGGCGACGCCGAGCTCTACGTCAGCGGCTACTCCGACCAGGCGCTGGACACCTGGGCCGCCCGGGTGGGGGACTGGCGCGACCAGGGCCGCGACGTGGTCGTCTACTTCGACAACGACGTCAAGGTGCACGCGCCCTACGACGCCCAGCGGCTGGCCGCCCGGCTGGGCCTCGGACCTCGGCCGGATCCGGCTTGACCGATCCGGAAATACTTGTATGCTGCATCCAGTTAGATGAGACATGCAACCAATTGTCAGGCAGAACACAAGCGTGGCTCCGGAGGATCCCGTGACCGTCAGCCCCGACTCCGTCGGCGCCCTCAGTGAGCAGGTGATCCGCCTGCAGCGGGCCTTTGCCGGGATGCGTCAACAGCTCGTCGCCAGCCGAAGCACCAGCGGCGACGGGGTGGAGTGGGCGGCCTACGGGCTGCTCTTCCAGCTGGTCAACGACGGGCCGCGGCGCAGCTCGGCGCTCGCCGAGATCGCCTGCGTCGACCCCTCGACGGTGAGCCGCCAGGTCGCCCAGCTGGTCAACGCCGGCCTGGTCGAGCGGCAGTCCGACCCGGAGGACGGGCGGGCCAGCCTGCTCGTCGCCACCGAGCGCGGTCGCCAGGCCTACGCCGCCAAGCAGGAGCACCGGCAGCGGATGTTCGCCCATGTCCTGGAGGGCTGGCCGGCCGACGACGTCGACGCCCTGACCGCCCTCCTCGCCCGTTTCAACGACAGCTTCGTCGAGCAGCGCACCTCGCTGACCGACCTGGCCCAGAGCCACGCCTCCAAGGAGCACGCTTGATGAGCAGCACCACCCGCGCTACGGCACACCCGGCGTCCGGCGAGCTGAGCCACCGGCAGATCATGACGATCCTGTCCGGCCTGATGGCGGGCATGTTCCTCGCCGCGCTGGACCAGACGATCGTGGCCACCTCGATCCGCACCATCGCCGACGACCTGCAGGGTCTGTCGGTGCAGGCCTGGGTCACCACCGCGTACCTCATCACCGCGACGATCAGCACGCCGCTCTACGGCAAGCTCTCCGACCTCTACGGTCGGCGGCCCTTCTTCCTCGCGGCTATCTCCATCTTCGTGCTCGGCTCGGCGCTGAGCGGTTTCGCCACCTCGATGACCCAACTCGCCGCGTTCCGCGCGTTCCAGGGACTCGGTGCCGGCGGACTGTTCTCGCTGGCGCTGACGATCATCGGCGACATCGTGCCGCCGCGCGAGCGAGCCAAGTACCAGGGTTACTTCCTCGCGGTCTTCGGTACGTCGAGCGTGCTCGGCCCGGTGATCGGCGGTTTCCTGGCCGGCCAGGACACCATCCTCGGCGTCTCCGGATGGCGCTGGGTCTTCCTCGTCAACGTCCCCATCGGCATCGGCGCGCTGCTGCTCGTGATGCGCAGCCTGCACCTGCCGCACACCCGTCGAGACCACCGGATCGACTGGCCCGGCGCGCTCGCACTGGTCGTCGGTCTCGTGCCGCTGCTGCTGATCGCCGAGCAGGGCCGCGACTGGGGCTGGACCTCGGGTGCGGCCTTCGGGTGCTACCTCCTCGGTGCCCTCGGCATCGCGGCGTTCATCTGGGACCAGAGCCGGTACGGCGACGACGCGCTGATCCCGCTGCGGCTGTTCCGCGGCCGGACCTTCGGCCTGGGCTCGCTGCTGAACTTCATCCTCGGCATGGGCATGTTCGGCGGCCTGGCGGCGCTGCCGCTGTACCTGCAGATCGTCAAGGGCGTGTCGCCGACCAAGGCGGGCCTGCTGCTGATCCCGCTCACGTTCGGCATCATGGCCGGCTCGATCATCTCCGGGCAGATCATCTCCCGGACCGGGCGCTACAAGAAGTTCCCGGTCGTCGGCACCGGTCTGCTCGTCCTCGCCCTCGCCGGCCTCGGCCAGATCGGCGTCGAGACCCCGCTGGGGGTGACGATGCTGCTGTCCGCCGTCTTCGGCATCGGCCTCGGCTTCAACATGCAGCCGCTGACACTTGCGGTGCAGAACGCGGTGCCACCGCAGGACATGGGCGTCGCGACCTCCTCGGCCACGTTCTTCCGGCAGATGGGAGGAACCCTCGGCACGGCGGTCTTCCTCTCCCTGCTGTTCTCCACCGTGGGGGACCGGATCGCAGCGGCCTTCCGCACCGACGCGGCGACGCCGGCCTTCCAGGCGGCGCTCAAGGACCCGCAGGTGCTGGCCGACCCGACCAACCGGCGGGTGGTGACCGCGATCACCAACGGCGGCGGGCTCCCGAAGGGCGCGCTGGACGACACGTCCTTCCTGTCCAAGCTCGACGACCGGCTGGCCCGGCCGTTCCTCGAGGGCTTCACGTCCTCGATGGGCCTGGTGTTCACCGCCGCGGCGGTCGTCGTCCTGGTGGCCTTCGTGATCGTATTCTTCCTGCCCGAGGAGAAGCTCCGCACCATGTCCGGCATCGAGGCCCGGCGGCAGGACGATGCTGCCTCGGCAGCGGCGGCCATGCCAGGTCACGACGTGGCCGGGCGGGCCGCCGCGGTCTCCGCACCGTCCAGCCAGATGGTCGACGGCGCCACCCTCGACGAGGCGGACCTGGACGAGGCGGACCTGGACGAGGCCGGCGTGGGGGAGCCCGTCACCGGGTCCGGAAGGTCCAGCTGACGCGCTGCCCACCTGTCCGAGTCGGGTCCTGGTCCAGACGGTTGCCGGCGAGGTCCTTGGCCGCGGTGGTGACGACGACGCGATAGGTCGTGCGGTGCCGCAGGGCGCGGGCCGGGTCGAGTACCACCCGGTGCCGGCGCGCGTCATAGGTCACCGTGGCGGGCACGCTGCGGGTGCTTTGCGTGCGCAGCAGTCGCACGGTAATGCCGGTCAGGCTCGCGCGGCGCATCGCCTCGGAGAACCTGGCCCGGACGTTGGCGCCCGTCCCCACGCCGGTAGTCGGCGTCACGGGGGTGCGTCTGGTGACGAACGGCGCCGTGTGGTCGGTGGCTGCAGTCGGAACCGGCGTCGTCGCCGGTGGTGTCGCGGGCGGCGGAGCCGGGTCGGTGGTCGACAGACGCAGGCTCCAGCCCGTCAGCCAGCCGCGGGCGTGCCATCCGTCGTTCATCACGAACAGGTGCCACTGCCCATTGGGGTCGGTGCCGTCGAAGGCCGAGAGCGCCGGGCCGGCGCCGGTGGTGTCGGGGGCGGGGGCGCTGAACCGGTCGGGTGCCGCGCCAGCCTCGTCGAAGTCCGTCGGCCGGAATATCCCACCGATCGATCCTGCTGGTATCGGACCTTGCCGGATCCCGTCGGTGGGCAGCGAGTCCAGGCTGGCGCCGGGCACGCCGAACATCGGGTCCGCGGCCTCGTCGTCCAGGACCAGGTCGACCTGCGGCAGCGGCGCGAAGACCCCGATGTCGCTCATGACGACCGCCCGCTGCCCGGACGGGCCGACGAGCAGCAGGTCCAGGTCCGCGAGGACGACGTTCACCAGGCCGTCGAGCACCAGGTCGACGTCGGTGACCGTCCCCTGCACGCCGGAGGGATAGGGCTGGGCGGTCACCGTGGTGTCGATCGCCAGGCTCCAGCCGTCGGTGAGGCTGCCGCTGTCCATCAGGGCGTCGTCGACGACGTACAGGCTCCAGAACGCCGTTGGGTTCGGTCCCGTCGAAGGTCGACAGCCCGGTGGCGGCGTCGGAGGCGCTGGGGGCGGGCGCCGGGAACGGGTCTCCGGACCCGTAGTTCGTCGGCCGGAAGCTGCCGGGGGTGATCAGGCC
This sequence comes from uncultured Actinomycetota bacterium, assembly GCA_963728425.1. Classification (GTDB taxonomy): domain Bacteria; phylum Actinomycetota; class Actinomycetes; order JACCUZ01; family JACCUZ01; genus JAVEDA01. The sequence continues at coordinate 198,612 of CAVSKC010000010.1, read as the reverse complement.
CAGACCGGGCACTGGGCTCGGCGCCTCGTCGTCGAGGAGGAACGTGGTGTTGATCACGTCGAGGTCGGAGCCGGCGTCGCTCATCAGGCCGACGTGCTGCCCGCCGGGCCCGACCAGCATGACGTCGAGGTCGCTCGGGAACGGGTGGTTCAGCGTGTTCAGCCGCACGTCGACGTCGGTGATCGTGCCGGACAGCCCGGACACCTGGATGGGTGCGGGATGGGCGCTAGCCGGACCGGACGACGGGATCGTGATCGTGCTGTCGTCGCTGCCGAAGAGCCGGTGTGCGGCGATGTCGGTGGGAGTCGGCTGGCTGAACGTGCTGGTGGCGGCGCTGGCGGCGGGGGCGACTGCGACGACCATGCCCCCACGAGCGAGGCGGTCAGGATGGCGAGCAGAGTGTCATGGCCGTCGGCCTGGCGACGGCCGCCCCGGGGGTCGTGAGTAGCGGTTGCTCAACTCCGGCGGAGGAGGCGCTAGTGGATCACGAACCAGACGTGCTTGCCGTCCTCCTCCGTGTCCACGCCCCAGTCGGCGGACATCTCGGCCACCAGGGCCAGGCCGCGGCCGTTCTCGTCGCCTTGTGCGGCGTCCCGCGGCGCCGGCAGCGCTGGCGAGCCGTCGCGCACCCGGACCTGCAGGGTGGCCTCGTCGCAATCGACCGCGACCACGACCGGCGGGCCGCCGTGCAGGACCGAGTTGGTCACCAGCTCGCTGACGAGCAGGACGGCGTCGTCGACGACCTCGCTGTGGTGCTCGCTACAGGTGGAGCCCCGCAGGAACTCGCGGGCCAGGGCCGGGGCCTCCCTCGAGACCGGCAGCTCGAGCTCTGCGCGTGGCGTGCTCTGGCACATCCGGTGGCCTCCGATGGGTGAGGGTCGAGTCGGCCCACCGGGTCCGGGCGGCGCCACCTCAGGTGTGCCCAGGCACTTCGCCGGTGAACCTCCCGGATACGGAGAGCTCCATCTCACCGGTGAAGGCGGCTGCAGCGGCCTGCATCCCGGCCAGCCACGCGGCCGGTGGGGCCGGCGGGACCCGCGCGGCGGGGCCGGACACCGACATGGCCGCGACCACCCGCCCGTCGCTTCGCACCGGCACGGCGAGGCAGCGCACCCCGGTCTCCTCCTCCTCGTCGTCCACGGCCCAGCCCACCCGGCGGACGGTGGCCAGCTCGGCGAGCACCGCTGCAGCTGAACCGAGGGTGCGCGGCGTGCGCGTGGCGAGCCCGGCCCGGGCCAGCAGCGCGTGCACGGCGGCGTTGGGCAGCCCGGCGAGCAGCACCTTCCCGACCGCCGTGCTGTGCGCAGGCACGTGCCGGCCGACCTCGGCGAACATCCGCAGCCGGTGCGCCGACTGCACCTGCGCCACGTAGACGGCCTGGTCGCCCTCGAGGACGGCGAGGTTCGCGGTCTCGCCGCTGAGCTCGACCAGCTGGCTGAGGATCGGCCGGGCCGCCGCCGCCGTCGACCGCCGGGCGCCGTCGCCAAGGGCGAGCAAGCGGCTGCCCAGCGAGTAGCGCCGGTCCGGTCCCTGCCGTGCGTACCCCCGGGCCACCAGGGTGCGCAGCAGCCGGTGAGCGGTGCCGTCGGGTAGCCGGGTCCCCGCGGCCACCTCGGAGAGGCCGAGCGGGCCGCCCGCGGCCAGCGCCTCGAGCACGTCCAGGGCCCGCTCGACCGACTGCACCCCGGCCGCCGCCGGCCCCGCCCCGGGGGCCGGCGCCGGCGGGGTCACGGCACCATCCACCCCAGCACGGCAGTCGACTGTAGGTAGACCAGCACCGAGATGCCCACGATGAACACCAGGCTCCAGCCGAGGACCTTACGGAACAGGTCGCCCTCCTGGCCGGCCATCCCGACGGCTGCCGCGGCGATCGCGAGGTTCTGCGGCGAGATCATCTTGCCCAGCACGCCGCCGGAGGAGTTCGATGCGGCCATCAGCACCGGGTCGAGCCCCGCCTTGTGGGCCGCCGTCACCTGCAGCGCACCGAACAGCGAGTTCGACGAAGTGTCCGAGCCGGTCACCGCCACGCCGAGCCAGCCGAGGAACGGAGAAAGGACGGCGAAGAAGCCGCCGGCCCCTGCCATCCAGGTGCCGAGAGTCGCGGTCTGGCCCGAGGCGTTCATCACGAACGCGAGCCCGAGCACGGCCATCACGGTCAGCACGGCGGTGGCCAGCTGACGGTAGGTGTCGGCGTAGGCCTTGACCGCGCGCGCCGGGGCGATCTTGATCGCCGGGATGGTGAGCAGGCCGGCGATGAGCATGAGAGTGCCCGCAGCGCCGAGCCAGTTGAACTTGAACTCGGGGATAGTCGACGCCGAGCCATCTGGCTTCTGCAGGTCCAGACCCGGCCAGTCGAAGACCTTCGTCACGCTGTCCAGTGCGTCCTTCACCGCCGGGATCTGGGCGATGACGAAGACGGCGATGATGATGAGGTACGGCGCGTAGGCGCGGGTGACGTCGGCCGGGGTGTCGTGCACCTCGATGTCGCTAGTCCCGCTCGAGCCTCCGCTGGACGGGCGCGCGGTGTCGGCCACCGGCCGGCCGGGGCTGTCCGAGGTCGCACTGTCACCTGTCACCCGGCCGCTACGCGCGCCACCGCCGCCCACCGTGGACACCTCCCGCTCCTCGGTCTCGATGTAGTGCTCGGACGGGGCCCACACCCGCAGCAGCAGGACGACCGCTGCCGCGCCCACCAGCGAGGCCACGATGTCGGTGAGCTGGATCGAGATGTAGTTCGACGTGACGAACTGCGCGATGGCGAACGCTCCGCCGCACACCACGGCCGGCAGCCAGGCCTGCCGCAACCCGTTGCGCCGGTCGACCATGTAGACCAGCGCGAGCGGCACGAACAGCGCGAGGATCGGCGTCTGCCGACCCACCATCGAGCCGAGGTCCTGCTGGTCCTGACCGCTGACCTCGGCCAGCGTGGTGATCGGGACGGCCAGGGCCCCGAAGGCGACCGGCGCGGTGTTCGCGACGAGAGCCAGCGAGGCGGCCTTGATCGGGCGGAACCCGAGGGCGATCAGCATCACGCTGCTGATCGCGACCGGTGTGCCGAAACCGGCCAGCGCCTCCATCAGGGCCCCGAAGCAGAAGGCGATGATGATCGCCTGGATCCGCTGGTCGTCGCTGACCTTGGCGAACGAGCGACGCAGCACGTCGAAGTGCCCGGTGGCGACGGTCATGTTGTAGACCCAGATCGCGTTGAGCACGATCCACATGATCGGGAAGAAGCCGAAGGCGGCTCCCTCGGTCGTCGCCAGCAGCGACTGCCCGACCGGCATGGAGTAGACCACGACGGCGACGAGGATCGACACCCCCAGCGAGATCAGCGCCGCCATCCACGCCTTCATGCGGAGCACGCCGAGCAGCACGAACAACGTGAGCAGCGGAATTGCGGCGAAGATTGACGACAGGCCGAGCGAGTCGCCGACGGGATCCAAGATCTGCTTGTACATCAGGTCACCTCGAGCCGTTTCACAATGTCGCCGGCGGCCGTTCCGCCGGAGGGCCTGGTGGGGCGAGCGCCAGCCCGCGGGTCAGCTGATCGACGGTCCGGTCGCGCAGCGACGCGTCGAGGACCTCGACCGTGTGCGCCAGGGCCACCTCTCCGCCCGTTCGCGCTAGCGCGGCCGCCACCTGGAGCAGGCAGCCGGGGTTCGCGGTCACCAGCAGCTGGGCACCGGTGGCCAGCACCGACCTCGCCTTGCGCGCGCCCAGCTCGCCGGCAGCCTGCGGGAACAGCAGGTTGTAGACCCCGGCCGAGCCGCAGCAGATGTCGGCGTCGGCGACCTCGCGCAGCTCGAGGCCGGGGATCCCGCGCAGCAGCGCGCGCGGTTGCGCCCGCACCCCTTGCGCATGCGCGAGGTGGCAGGCGTCGTGGTAGGCCACGGTCACCGGCAGCGGGTACCGCTCGGCCACCGGACCGATCTCGTCGAGCAGCTCGGACACGTCGCGTACCGAGTCGGTGAACCGGGCCGCGCGGTCGGCGTAGGCGGGGTCGTCACGCAGCAGCTCGGCGTACTCCTTCATCGACGAGCCGCAGCCGGCCGCGTTGACGACGACGTACTGGACGCCAGCTGCGTCGAAGACGTCGATGGTCCGCTTGGCGAACGCGATCGCCTCCGGCTCCCGACCGTTGTGCACGCTGAGTGCACCGCAGCAGCCCTGCGCGCGCGGGATGACGACGTCGCAGCCCTCCATCGCCAGCACCCGCGCGGTGGCGGCGTTGACCCGCGGGAAGAACTCGCGTTGCACGCAGCCGGTGAGCATGCCGACGACGGCGCGGCGCTCGCCGCGCGCGGTCACCCGCTCGGGCAGCGGAGGCGCCGGCCGCACCGGTGGAGCGAGCGCCTCCATCGCGGCCAGCGACGGTGAGATGCGCTCCAGCACGCCGCTGCGCTGGACCACACCCTGCAGGCCGGTACGCCGGTAGAGGCGCAGCGGTCCGCGCAGCAGGCGGAGCCGCCGCGGGTGCGGGAACAGCGCGAAGATCGTCCCGCGGAGCAGCCGGTCGGTAACCGGTCGGCGGTGCCGCCGCTCGACCTGGGCCCGGGTGGCCTCGATCAGCTTGTCGTACTGCACGCCGGACGGGCAGGCCGTGACGCAGGCCATGCAGCCCAGGCAGGCGTCGAAGTGCCCGACCATCGCGTCGGTCATCGGCTCGCCGTCGAGGCCGGCCTGCATCAGGGAGATGCGGCCGCGCGGGCTGTCCATCTCCTCGCCCCAGAGCACGTAGGTCGGGCAGGTTGGCAGGCAGAAGCCGCAGTGCACGCAGTCGGCGGCGAGCTCGGCCGACGGAGGTCGGTGTGCGTCGAAGGCGGGCGTGAACGTCATCTAGATTCCTCCGACGAAGCGTCCGGGGGACAGGCGGTGGTCGGGGTCCATCTCGTCCTTGAGCCGGCGCATGAGCTCCAGGCCGGGCACCGGTCCCCACAGGTCGACCAGGTCGCGCACCGCGGCGGCGCGGTGAGGACGGTGACGGTCCCGTCGTGGGGCGCCGTCGCCGCGCGCAGCGCCTGCACGACGGCGGCGACGGCCTCGGGCTTTGCGTCGGCCGTAAGCCCGACGTGCAGGACGCCGGCCGCGGAGCCGCGCGTCGCGATCGTGACGCCGTGCTCGCCGGCCAGCCGGTGGCAGGCGGCCAGCACCGGCCCGACACCCGTCAGGGCAGTGGTCACCTTCAGTCCAGTGCCGCCGGCCTCGAACGGCAGCTGGCCGAAGCCGTCCGGCAGGGCGTCGCCGTCGCTGGCACCGGGGCCGAGCAGGTCGAGGACGGTGCGGGTGCGGTCGGCCACCCCGGCCGCGACTCCCTCGACGAGCACGGCGACCAGGACCCGGCCGTCGCCGTCCTGTCGAGCTCGACGGCCGTCGGGTGCGACCTGCGAGCCCAGCACCGCCAGTGCGGCCCGGCCGGCCGTCGCGGCGTCGGAGCAGCGGACGGTGACCACCCGTCGGGCAGCCGGCAACGGGTGCAGCCGGAAGATCGCCTCGGTGATGACGCCGAGGGTGCCGTAGGAGCCGGTGAGCAGCTTGCCGAAGTCGTAGCCGGCGACGTTCTTGACGACCCGGCCGCCGGCCTTGGCGACCACGCCGTCGGCGCGCACGAACGTGACGCCGATGAGCAGGTCGCGCGCGGTGCCGTAGAGCAGCCGGCGTGGCCCGCTCGGGCTGACCGCGAGGGTGCCGCCGACGGTCGCGTCCGGCGTCCGGGACGTCGAGGGCGAGCTGCTGGCCGGTCGGCGGCCACCGCGTCTTGCAGCTCGCCGATCGGCGTACCCGCCCTGACGACCACGACCAGGTCGCCGGCGGCGTGGTCGACGACCCCGGTCATCGGCCGTGGTGTCGAGCACGAGGTCGAGCCGGGTCCGGGGGCGCGCCCCAGCCGAGCTTCGTGCCGGCGCCGCGGGCGACGACGGCCAGGTCGTGCTGGGCGGCGACGCGCAGCACCTCGGCGACCTCCTCGGTCGACGCCGGTGCGTCGACGACGTAGCGCGGACCGGACGCCGCCCACCGGTCGTTCGGGCGGCGGGCGGCCGGGCCCGCGGCGGCCTTCGTCAGGTCGTCCAGCGCGGCCGGAACGCTCGCCGGCCACGTCTCAGAACACCTCCGCCAGGCCGGCCTGCTGCAGCGGGTGCGGGCCCTTGTGCCGGCCCGGCACCTCGCCGCACAGCCGCGGGGTGGGGAACACCTTGCCGGGGTTGGCCAGGCCGCGCGGGTCGAACGCGCAGCGAAGCATCTGCATCGTGTCGAGGTCGTCGTCGGTGTACATCCGCGGCATGTACTTCGCCTTGTCGATGCCGACGCCGTGCTCGCCGGTGATCGAGCCGCCGTGCTCGATGCAGAGGTCGAGGATCGCCGCGGAGACCTCCTCGGCCTCCTCGGCCTCGCCGTCCACGGCGTCGTCGAAGAGCACCAGCGGGTGCAGGTTGCCGTCGCCGGCGTGGAAGACGTTGGCGACCCGCACGCCCGGAGCCGGCCGACAGCGCGGCGATCCGGCGCAGCACCTCGGGCAGCGCGGTGCGCGGGATGACGCCGTCCTGGACGATGTAGTCCGGGCTGATCCGGCCGACCGCGGCGAACGCCGACTTGCGGCCCTTCCAGAACAGCGCGCGCTCGGCCGTCGTCCCGGCGATCCGGATCTCGAAGGCGCCGTTCTCGTCGGCAGTGCCGCTCGACCTCGTCGAACTGCGCGCTCCACCTCGGCGCGCGGCCCGTCGAGCTCGACGACGAGCACCGCGCCCGCGCCCTCGCGGGTAGTCGCAGTGGACGGCCGCCTCGGCGGCCTCGATCGCCAGCGCGTCCATCATCTCGATCGCGGCCGGCACGACGCCGGCGCCGATGATCGCCGACACCGCGCCGCCGGCCTCGTCGGTCGACGGGAACGCGGCGAGCAGCGTGCGCACCGTCTCGCGGCGCGCGCATCAGCCGCACGGTCACCTCGGTGGCGATGCCGAGCGTGCCCTCCGAGCCGACGAACGCACCGAGCAGGTCGTAGCCGGGCGGGTCCGGCGCCCGGCCGCCGAGCCGCACCACGTTGCCGTCGGGTACGACCACCTCGAGCCCGGTGACGTGGTTGGTGGTGAAGCCGTACTTCAGGCAGTGCGCGCCGCCGGAGTTCTCCGCCACGTTGCCGCCGATCGAGCAGATCTGCTGGCTGGACGGGTCGGGGGCGTAGTAGTAGCCGTCGGCGGCCGCCGACCGGCGTCACCTGCAGGTTGATGACGCCGGGCTCCACGACGGCGCGCTGGTCGGCCGGGTCGACGTCGACGATCCGCGCGCATCTGCGACGTGACGACGAGCACGCCGTCGGCGTGCGGCAGCGCGCCGCCGGACAGCCCGGTGCCGGACCCGCGGGCGACGTACGGCACGTCCGCGTCGACGCACGCCCGCACCACGTCGGCCACCTGAGCGGTGGTGCGGCGGCAGCACCGACCAGCGCCGGCGTCACCTTGTAGTGGGCCAGGCCGTCGCACTCGTAGGTCCGCAGCCGGGCGCGGTCGGTGATCACGGCGGCGTCGCCCGAGCTCGGCCGCGCAGCCGGGCGGCGAGCCTGGCGATCGTCCTGCCGTGCTCACGGCGACTGCCCTCACGGCATCCGCTCGTAGGCCGGGATGGTGAGGAAGTCCTCGAAGTCGTCGGCGAGCGCCATCTCGGTGAACAGCGCCGCGGGCGTCGTCCCAGCGGCCCTGGGCGAAGGCGTCGTCGCCGACCTGCTCGCGGATGGTGGCCATCTCCTCCTCGATCAGCCGCTCGACGAGGTCGCGGGTGACGGTCTGGCCGTCGTCGAGGCTTGACGTCGTTGTGCAGCCACTGCCACACCTGGGAGCGGGAGATCTCGGCGGTGGCGGCGTCCTCCATCATGTTGTTGATGCCGACGGCGCCGGAGCCGCGCAGCCAGGCCTCGAGGTACTGCATGCCGACGCTGATGTTGCTGCGCAGCCCGGCCTCGGTCACGGCGCCCGGCGTGGACCGCACGTCGAGCAGCTGGTCGGCGGTCACGTGGACCTCCTCGCGCGTGCTGTCGACCTGGTTCGGCCGGTCGCCGAGCACCGAGTCGAAGACCTCGGTGCACAGCGCGACCATCGCCGGGTGCGCGACCCACGAGCCGTCGAAGCCGTCGCCGGCCTCGCGGGTCTTGTCGTCGCGGACCTTGTCGAAGGCGCCCTTGTTGATCTCCTCGTCCTTGCTCGGGATGAACGCCGCCATGCCGCCGATCGCGTGCGCGCCGCGCTTGTGGCAGGTGCGCACCAGCAGCTCGGTGTAGGCCCGCATGAACGGCACCGTCATCGTCACCGAGTTGCGGTCCGGCAGCAGGAAGTCCTCGCCCCGGGTGCGGAACTTCTTGATCACGCGAGAACATGTAGTCCCAGCGGCCGGCGTTGAGCCCGGCCGAGTGGTCGCGCAGCTCGTAGAGGATCTCCTCCATCTCGAACGCCGCCGGGTAGGTCTCGATCAGCACGGTCGCGCGGATCGTGCCCGCGGGGATGCCGAGGGCGTCCTGGGCGTGCACGAACACGTCGTTCCAGAGCCGCGCCTCGAGGTGGCTCTCCATCTTCGGCAGGTAGAAGTACGGGCCCAGCCCGGCGTCGATCTGCTTCTGCGCGCAGTGGAAGAAGTAGAGCCCGAAGTCGATCAGGCTGCCCGACGTGCGCTCGCCGTCGACCAGGATGTGCTTCTCCGGCAGGTGCCAGCCGCGCGGCCGCACCACGATGGTGGCGACCTCGTCGGCGAGGGCGTAGGTCTTGCCCTCGGGCGAGGTGAAGTCGATCGCGCCGGTCGATCGCGTCGCGCAGGTTGAGCTGGCCCTCGACCACGTTCTCCCACAGCGGGGTGTTGGCGTCCTCGAGGTCGGCCAGCCAGACCTTGGCGCCGGAGTTGAGCGCGTTGATGGTCATCTTGCGGTCGGTCGGGCCGGTGATCTCCGCCCGCCGGTCGACCAGCCCGGGCGCGGGCGGCGGCGACCCGCCACGACGTCGTCCTCGCGGACGTCCTTGGTCTCGGCCAGGAAGTCGAAGCGTGCCGCCGGCGGCGAGCTCGGCGTAGCGCTGGCTCGCGCAGCGCCAGCAGCTCGCGCCGCCGCGCGTCGAAGCGCGCGGTGCAGGTCGGCGAGGAACTCCAGCGCCTCGCCGCGTGAGCACCTCGTCGTAGCGGTCCTTGCATCGGTCCGTCGACTGCGGACGCCGTCAGCGTGCCTGCTGCTCACGCGGGACGAGTCGGTCGGTACGCCGGGTGCGCGCGAGCCAGTGCGGTCAGCACCCGGCGGGCCAGCTCGCGGAGCAGCCGTGCGGCGTGCTCGCTGCGCGCGCTGCAGGTCCGGCTCGATGTCGAGCAGGGCGTGGGTCGCCACTCGACGCCGAGGTCGCCGAGCCGACCACGGCCGGCGTCGTCCAGGTCGACCCGGCCGGCGAGCACGATGACCGGGACGCCGGCTGCCAGCGGCCCGCCGGGCGACGCCGACCGGGGCCTTGCCGGACAGGCTCTGCGCGTCGACCGAGCCCTCGCCGGTCACGACCAGGTCGGCGCCCGTCGAGCGCGTCGTCGAACCCGACCAGGTCGAGCAGCAGGTCGATGCCCGGGGTCAGCCGGGCGCCGAGGAACGCGAGGGCCCCGGCGCCGACCCCGCCGGCCGCGCCTGCACCGGCGACCCGCCGTCGACGTCGACGCCGAGGTCGCGGCGCAGCACCTCGGCGAGCCGGGCCAGTCCCGCGTCGAGGACCGCGACGTCCTCCGGGCGGCGCACCCTTCTGCGGCGCCGTAGACGCGGGCCGCGCCGCGCGGCCCGGTCAGCGGGTTGTCGACGTCGCAGGCCACCACGATCTCGACGTCGCGCAGCCGCGGGTCCAGCCGGCGGACGTCGACGCGGTCCAGGTCGGTCAGGGCCCCGCCGCCCGGCGGGAGCGGTCGCGTCGTCGGCGTCCAGGAACCGGGCGCCGAGCGCGGCGGCCAGCCCGGTGCCGCCGTCGGTCGTGGCGCTGCCGCCGATGCCGAGGACCACGCGCTGCACCCGCTCGTCCAGCGCCGCGGCGACCAGCTCACCGGTGCCGCAGGTGGACGCGCGCCGCGGGTCCGGCCGGCCGCCGGGCAGCAGAGCCAGCCCGGAGGCGGTGGCCAGCTCGACCACGGCGGTCCGCGGAGCGACACCGTCGGGGGAGAGCGCGAAGGTCGGCGCGGACCGGAGCGCCGGTCGGGCCGCGTGACGGTGCGCTCGCGGCGTACCCAGCCCGCCGCCAGCACGACGGCGACGGTGCCCTCGCCACCGTCGGCGACCGGCCGGCGCCGGACGTCGATCGGGATGCCTCGTGGCCTGGCGGCGTCGCGCAGCCCGGCCTCGACCGCCGCCGCCGCCTCGTCGCGCGGGCAGGCTCCCCTTGAACGAGTCGGGCGCGACGACGACGGTGACCCGGGACGCTGCGGTCACACCGTCACACCCGTCCTTCCGCGATGTGGAAGGTGCCTTCTGGTGGGCGGAAACTCTATGCGTAGCCGATAGCCCGGTCAAGGGTGGTTCCTCGCGGTTTTGTCCCATGTCGGCCGCGGCGGCGTGGGCGTACCGTAGGCGCGGTGACGAGCCCGCCGATGGTCGACGCGTTCTCGCACGAAGCCTTCCTCTACAACGATCTCGCCGAGTTCCTCGACGAGACCTGTGGCTTCGTGCGCGAAGGCCTGGAACGGGACGAGGCCGTCCTGGTTGCGACCGGTGGCGATCGGCTCGCGGGGCTTCGGTCCTTCTTCGGCACCGAGCCCGACGTCCAGCTGGTCGAGATGGCCGAGGTGGGCGCGAACCCGGCCCGGATCATCCCGGTCTGGCGGCAGTTCCTCGAGGAGCACGTGGCGGCCGGCCGTTCGGTGCGCGGGATCGGCGAGCCCATCTGGGCCGGACGCACCGAGGCCGAGCTGGCCGAGTGCCACCAGCACGAGTCGCTGCTCAACCTCGCGTTCGGCGCGGGCCCCGGCTGGCGGCTGCTCTGCCCCTACGACGTCAGCGCGCTGCCGGAGGACGTGATCGAGGAGGCCCGGGCCAACCACCCGCTGGTCCTCGACGGCGGGCGCTGGTTCGACCAGCGACATCTACCACCCGGAGCGGGCCCGCCGGGCGCTGCGGCACCGGCCCCTGCCGCCGGCGCCCGATCGGCGCGCTCGAGTCGCGTTCACGGCGGGTGACCTGCGGGCTGTACGCCGGGTGGTGCAGCGGTTCAGCCTCGCCGAGGGACTGGGGGAGTGCACGACCGACGACCTGGTGCTCTGCGTCGACGAGATGGCGTCCAACAGCCTGCTGCACGGTGGCGGCGACGGGGTGCTGCGGATGTGGCGCGAGCCGATCGAGGTGATCTGCGAGATCAGCGACGCCGGCTCGATCGCGGACCCGCTCGTCGGGCGGGAGAACCCGGCGCTGGACCGACTCGGTGGTCGCGGCCTGTGGATGGCCAACCAGCTGTGCGACCTGGTGCAGGTGCGCTCCGGCGCGTCCGGCACCGTGGTCCGGCTGCACGTCCACGTCGGCTGAGGAACGACACGACCGTTACCTACACGTTCGACGTCTTATCCAGCCTCGACGGCTACGGCGCCGCCAGCGGCAACTGGACCGGCTACTGGGGCAAGCAAGGCCCCGAGTTGCTTGACCACCGTCTTGAGACCACCGTCTTGACTTGTACGGCGCGGAGCAGCGGATGGTCTTCGGGGCCAACACGTATCGGGCATTCGCGCGGATGCTGGCCTCGGGCACCGAGCAGTCCGAAGTGCCTGACCCATGGGCAACGCGGATGATCAGCCTGCCGGCGACGGTGGTGTCGACGACGCTGGAAGGACCCCTCGACTGGCCGAACGCGACCGTCGTGAGCGGTGACGCCGTCGACGTCGTCGCCCGGCTCAAGGAGGAGTCCTCGGTGCCGTTGCGGTCGCACGGGAGCCTGTCGATGAACCGCGCGCTGATGGCCCCCGGCCTGGTCGACCGCGTGCAGGTGACCCTCTTCCCTGTCATCACCGGTCAGACCGGGCTGGACCCGATCTTTGCTGGTGCGGCCGACTTCGACCTGGAGCTGGTCGAGAACCGGACGCTCGACGGTCACATCCAAGAGCTCATCTACCGACCCACCCTCCGTTGACCGCACGGCACATGACCGGATGTGCTCAGACGTCCAACCTCAGGCGCATGACCCAGCGCCACTTGGCGATCTGACGGTCGCGGGTGAAGCCGAACTCCTCGAACAAGGTCTCGGGCCCGGTGTGAAGGTACGCACCTTGCTGCGGATCGCGGCCTTCGACCTGCTCGGGGTAGGCCTCAACGACCCCGCCACCGGCGGCGCGGATCGCATCCAGCGCGCCTGAGACGGCAGCTCGGGCTACACCCTTACGGCGGCGGCCCTTGCCGGTGAAGATGCAGCCGATGCGCCAGTCCGGCAGCTCCACGAGCGCCCTGGCGTACGCGCCGGGGTTCTTGATGTTGGGTAGTTCGGCAGGCGAGCCGTACTGGCACCAACCGACGCACTCGTCCCCCGCAAAGACCAAGATCTGATGCACCGTCCCTGTACGCACATGTGCTTCCTTGGCCCTTCTGTTCCCAGCTGCCGTGCTGTCCTTGCTCAGCCCCTCGCTGTGGAATCCCATGCACCAACACCCGCCCCAGACGCCGTTGTTGGCCTCGACGAGACGAGCGAAGTCGTCCCAGGTCTCCGGGGACAGTGGGCGAGTGCTGTACGCGCTGCCATCCTCTGCCATCGCTCCATGATGCCCTCGGGCCCGGACGACCTTGGCGCTACCTTGAGGAAATGGCATCGGTGCAGGACGTCATCGCTCGCCTCCGTCGAATCGACGACGAGCTGCCGCCCGGCGATGGAGCGGCGGTGTTCAATCGGATGTACCTGACCGTGACCGAAACGGTTGCCGCCGGACTCGAAGGTGACTCAGTCTTCGTGGACCCGGCGTTCATGGAACAACTCGACGTGACGTTCGCGTCTCTGTGGATTGAGGCGTACGACGCGGGCGTCGACGACGTGCCGAGAGCTTGGGCGGCCCTGTTCGAGCGCCGACACGACCGCGCGGTGCTGCCCATACAGTTCGCTCTCGCAGGGATGAACTCCCACATCGGGCACGACCTCGCCGTCGCAGTCGTCCGGACCTGCCGACAGCTCGACACCTCGCCGGAGCAAGCTGGGGTCCGCGACGACTACGAGGCGGTCAACCAGCTGCTCGCGGCATGCGAGTCCAAGGTCCGCCGCTCATTCCTCACCGCGGCCGGTCAACAGGTGGACGCCCACTTTGGTCCAGTGGTCCATATCGTCAACTCGTGGAAGATCGACAAGGCCCGTGACGTCGCCTGGGTCAACGTCGAGGCCATGTGGGCTATCCGTCACGTCGGCTCGCTGGCCAACCGCTATCGAGCAGCGCTTGCCCGCACGGTCGGCATGGCGTCGCGCTGCTTGTTGACACCGACGCTGCCACGACCGAACTGAGTCGACGCGCGTCGTCAACGACCCCGGACGAGCGACGATTCCGCCTCGCCCGGCTCCGCGACCAGCCGGTCCATCCCAGCCAGCAGGCAGCCCGGCGCTTCGTGCCAGACGAAGTGGCCGGCTCCGGGCTCGACGTGCGACCACGCCCCGGGGATGCGCTCGGCACTCTCGGTGCCGGCGCTGGGAGGCATCGGGCTCAGCTCGCCGACGATCACGCCGAACGGGACCGTGATCGACGGAAGCGCCGACTCGAGCTCGGGGAGACGGGCTGTCAGATCAGCCCAAAGCCCCTGGTTCGCCTGCTGGGCGAACTCCACGTGCGGCATCGGCGGAGCGGCCGAAGGATCGGCGAAGTACGAGGCCCAGAAGAGGGAGAACGCCTCGAGCTCCTCCTCCGGCGTCGCCGTGCCGGCCGTGTCCTTCTCGTCCAGCACGCGAGCTCGCTCGCTGGCGGCTTCGGGGACGCGGGCGAGCATCTCGACCCCGAACGCCTCCGTCCCGCCGTCGCCGACGGCCCCCAGAGGATCGACGGACAACACACCGGCGAGTCGATCGGGGATGTCGAAAGCGGCATGAAACACGAGATGGCCCCCCCACGAGTGGCCCACCAGATAGGCGGTTTCCCATCCCAGCCCGTCCAGCACAGCCGCAATGTCGGCCACGGCCTCGGCCACCGTGAACTCGCCCCGGAGAGTTGAGGGAGCAAGACCGCGTTGCTGGAAGGTCGCCACCTGGTACCGGGCAACGAGTTCAAGCACTGCATCATCGAGATAGTCGTAATTCATGCCGGGACCGCCGTGAATGGCGAGCACGCGCGGACCTTCGCCGGCGACCCAGCCCGAGAGCTCACCGGACCCGGTGGGAACCGTGAACGGGGTTCGCTCCATCGTCGAAGCGTAGGACAGCTCCGGACGAATGAGCAGCCTCACCGCGGGCTTGCTCTCACGCAGAGATTTTGGCTTGCCGGGAGGTGGACACGCTGAGACGCTCGCGGTTATGTCGCACAGCACCGTAGAGCCACCGTTCGATCAGTTCCTGGCAACCGCTGAGGCAGTCGCTGCGGCACGGCCCGAGGTGGATCTCGAGATGGCTCGTGAGGTGTTCCAAGAGGCGGCGACTCTGCTCCACAACGGCCTCGCCCTTGACGGTCTTGACGACCATGACGCGAGCGCCGTGGTCGCTGGGCTGTGCGTCGATCTCGTTGCTGAGGACCCCGGCGCCGCGGTACGCGCACGTTCTCAGGCGACGTTGGAGGCTCCTGGCGATCTGCACGACCCAGAGGCGGTGTCCGCGGCCTACCTGATCGCGGTGGCCCTGTTTCAGCTCTGAGATATCAGGACAATGGTGGCTGCTCACCAACGCTTCTAGCCGCGCACGCCAAATCCAGGGTGCTCCTGTGTCAACCTGAGAGGCGGTCGAACGACTCTCGGGCATGACGGACTCCGTACCGGAGGAGTTGCTCTCCATGGGTGAGCAGCGGGTCGGCAGCTGGCGCGATGCGGAGACGCCCGCACGCGATGAGCTCGTCGACGTGCTGTTCCGGCGACACTATGCCGCGCTCCTCCGCCTCGGCGTCGTCATGCTGGGCAGCCGCGAGGCTGCAGAGGACGTCGTCCAGGACGCCTTCGTCGCCCTTCACCGTCATCGGCGGTCGCTGCGGGACCCGGACGCCGCCGAGGCGTATCTCCGCTCCGCCGTGCTCAACGGCAGTCGGTCCTGGGTGCGACGTCAGGTCACCCAACGCGCCCCAAGGCCGCTGATGCTCGTGCGCGAGCACCAGGAGAGTCCGGAGGACACGACGGTGAGTCGCCACGAGGTCGAGTCGCTGGTGGCAGTCATGCGCACGTTGGCCCGACGCCAGCGCCAGGCGCTGGCCTGCCGGTACGTCCTCGAGCTCTCGGTCGCGGAGACTGCCCAGCTGCTCCAGATCAGCGAGGGGGCGGTCAAGGCCCACACCCATCGCGGGTTACGGACCTTGCAGCAGCGGATCGAGGTGACCCCATGAGCAGCATCGAGGAGCGGCTCGCACGGGACATCGCGGCAGTCACAGGAGGTGTCGTTGTGACCGACTCAGACCTGAGGAATGCGCGTGACGCAATCGTCGAGCGCATCGACAGCCGGCGGCAAGGGACTCGCCGCCGCACCGTGATCGCGGTAGCTGCGGCGGCCGTTCTGATCTTCGTCGTGGGCGTTGCGGTGTTCCTGACGCTGGACGGGGACCGCGAGACGGCACCGCCTGCCAACCCAAGTCCGACCACGAGCGACCCGGAGGCTGACTTCCTCACTGGGGGCGCGCCCACCCCCGACCTCCTCCAAGGCGTCTGGCGGCTGGACAACGGCGGTGTGCAGATGCGTTTCTCGGCACCTAACGGCATCTCGTTCGACACCAGTGGCCGGCTGTACGGCGACCCGGCTGTCCACGGCACGTACGTGATCGCCGACGACCTCATCACCGTCAGCGTCGACGGCGGATCGGCCGGGTGCGGCGGCCAGGAGTTCGCCATGCGGGCCTCCCTGCCTGACGCGCCGGTCGGCCCGGGCACCCTGCGGCTCGTGCACACCCAGCCTGGAACGGGCAACTGCGTGGCGGTGCAGGACGAGAAGTGGGTCATGGAG
Source organism: uncultured Actinomycetota bacterium (assembly GCA_963728425.1). Classification (GTDB taxonomy): domain Bacteria; phylum Actinomycetota; class Actinomycetes; order JACCUZ01; family JACCUZ01; genus JAVEDA01. The sequence goes on along the minus strand of CAVSKC010000010.1, from coordinate 182,545 downwards.
CAGGTGGCGCCGGCGTCTCAGTTCATGGTCGACCTCGTCTTCTCCACGGAGTCCGGCTGGCAGCCGCTGGTGGGCGAGAGTGCCCTGTACGGCCTCTGGCTGGCCGAAGGCGGCGGGTACGTCCTCGAGATCGACCCCGGCGGTTCCTACTACGTCGCGGACGAGTCCGGTGAGCCGATCGACCGTGGTCAGTGGTCGTTGCGTGGCGGCTCGGACCTCACGCTGACGAGCTCAGCCGGGTCGACCGAGTGCAGCGAGGGTGACCGGCTCGCCATGGGCGCGGTGCAGCAGGTCAGTCCCGGAACCGGAACCAGGGCGCTGCGCTCGACCCTGCAGGAGAACACCTGCAGCGCAGCCTGGGTGCCAGCGGCGTGGATCCTGGTCCCCGACGAAGGCAGCTGACCCGCGGAACGGGGCTGAGCGGCGGATCTCGGCAGATCCGGCTGCAGCAATGGCTCCGGCCGCCCTGCGCCGGAGCGTCGAACCCGACCATCGGAAAGGGATTCCCATGAACAGTGAGCAGAGTGCAGCCTGCCGCCGGGGTCGGCACTGGGGAGGTCTCAGGCGAACGGCCGGCGTGAGGGTCGTCACCGGCATCGGACTGTCCATGCTCGTGGTGGGCTCGGCGTCCGCCGCGACCGGGTCCGGTGCCTGGGCACCGGCGCAGAAGATCGACGAGGTCGCCGGCAACAGCAGCGACCTGAACACGCCGTCGCTGGACGGCTGCCCGATCCACGCGCCCGACGGGCTGAGCCTGTACCTGGCCTCCAATCGGCCCGGCGGCCACGGTGGCATCGACATCTGGGTCGCCAGACGGGCGAGCACCGACGCGCCGTTCGACGCGCCCGAGAACCTGCCCGCCCCGATCAACTCCGCAGCCGACGACTTCTGCCCGACACCGCTGCGCGGCAACCGGCTGTTGTTTGTCAGCCGCCGCGTCACCGAACAGAGCTGCGGGCTCGGCGACAGCGACATCTACGCGACCCGCCGCAACCCTGTCCACGGTTGGCAGGCGCCGCAGCACCTCGCGTGTTCGCCGGACGGGCCCAACAGCACGCTCGACGAACAGGGGCCGTCGCTGGTCGAGATCGACGGGGTCGACCATCTGTACTTCTCGCGCAACTCCGCAACCGTGCCGGGCGACATCTTCGTCTCGCGCAACTTCGGGCCGGCCACTGCCGTGAGTGAGCTAAACAGCCCCGGCAACGACATCCAACCGAACGTGCGCAAGGACGGACGCGAGATCGTCTTCTCGTCCAACTACCCGTACCCCGGCGCGCATGGCGGCCAGGACGTCTACGTCTCGACCCGTGCCTCGGCGGACGACCCGTGGTCTGCGCCGCAGAACCTCGGCGACGCCGTGAACACGACTGCCGGCGAGACCCGCCCATCGCTGTCATGGGACGCGGGCACGCTCCTGTTCGGTCGCGCCCCAGGTCCAGAGGGGATGTCGGACATCTACGTCAGCTCCCGCTGACCCGCGGGAACCTGACACCGGCGCGACCCGTTCCCGTGGCGCGGTCGCGCCGGACGCACCGTCGCCTACCTGGCTCTGATGGGCGGCGCACTCGCGGTAGTAGCCGTCATCGCCGGCATCATCTGGCTGTCCGTCCAACTGCCGTCAAGGTCCCTCAACCAAGAGTTCCATCCAGGCAACAGCGCCGTCGTGCGGCTGCTCACTTCTACCGCCAGCCCCTCGGCCGTCTGGTCCGCCGTCATGGCGGACGTGTCAAGCCACCAGCCGATGTCGCCGAACTCGCGCCTCATGTCTGTGTCCAGCCGCTCGTACCCGTCGAACTCGAACCCATCCTCTGGCTCCCGTCCGGCGTTGGGCGACTTGCACGCTTCGATTCCTGGATCGAGGACGACAAGCCGGACTGGACGCGGTGACATCAACGCGATGAAGAAATCCAGCTCAGAGCGATCCGCCAGGACTGTGTCCATCAGAACGGTGAACCCGAAGTCGATGAAATTGTTGGCCAAGGAACACATGTTTCGGTTGCAGAGCTCGTCCTGACGAAGCGCTTCCGGAGTCGGCTGGCCCATGAACCACACGTAGCCGCTGCGAATCATGCCGTTGACAGTGTCGCCGCCGACCTGCGCTGCCGAGGCAACAGCCGCGCTACGAGCGAGGTGACCGTCGTCCTTCCTGCTCCGGGCATTCCCGTGACGATCACGCATCCAGACACGTCGGTGGTCACACGGCGTCACGTTTGCACGCGGAATGAGGAGGTCGCAATCGGATATCAACGCGGCGGTCGATCGACCCGCATCCCGAACCGGTAGGTCAACGTCTGCCCCAGGGATACAGCGACGACAAGAAGGCCGACTGCAACGCAGCTCAGCGTGAGCTGGCCGGCTCCGGTCTTGTCCAGCGCGGTATGGTCACCGGCCCGCCAGGCGTACCCGACGAGGAACAGAACCGCGACACCTAAGTTCAACGCCATATGTGTCAGCGCGACCCGCCACGGCCGGGTCCCACGCGGAATCTGCAGCAGGTCGATCACACCGAAGACGGCAGCCAACCCCGCCCCGATCAAGCCAACGCCGATCAGCCACCAGGCGCCGTCCACGAGCCACGGCAGCTCGCCCGGCCGGGTCCAGGTGAGGATGTCGAAGATCAGCGACGAGACGAATGCCCCGATCGGGAGCGGCACCAGGAACGGGTGCCACGGGTGCCCGGCCGGGCCGCTCACCGCGGACAGCCTCATGCCGCCGTCCTAGCCCAGCGAGGATGGAACTGCAAGGGACCCATCGCCGGCGCAGCTCCGCGGGGTCAGCCTGAACCTATGCCGAGCGTGCTCGTCACTGCTGCATCCTGGGATCGTGCGTGGGGTCGGCGTACATGTGCGGGCAACCGTGATCGATGGCCTCGGCGCGCAGCTCGTAGTGCCAGGGTTCGTTGCTGTACACCCGGCACAGCCCGTACTTGGCGCCCTGTTCGGACAGCCACGCCGCTGCATCGGAGTGCCCGATGTCGACTGCGTCCCCCGACTCGTGAGCAGAGGTGCCGGGGGTGGCGACCCATCGGGCAGCGTCCTCGTGTGAGCCGTACTTTGACAATGCCGCACGGAAGAGTTGCTCCTGGTACTCCCGGGAACGCCATCCGCTACTGACGTAGACCTCGACCCCGTCGCCCGCAGCATCCGTTGCGGCTCGGCGCAGGGCGCTCAGCAGATTGGGGTCAAGGTCGGCAACGGCCGGAATGTCGTCATCAAACACCGTCGTGCCGTCGGGGACGGCACCGTCAGCCTCGCCAAGCGCACCACGGTGCTCAATGCGAAGGAGGTCGGTGGATGATGCGGCCGTCGAGGGCGAGGACGTCAGCGGCTGATGGCCGAGGGGTGCCGCGATCGCGGCGACAACGACTAGAAGTCCGGCGACGAGGATCCCGGGAACCCGGCGGGTCGTTGCTCGCGCTGATGCGCTGGAGGTCATGCCTCAAGTCAAGGCAGCGTGATGTTGCCAGCCTGTATGTGGTTTTCGATATGCCAGCGATATGCGGCCGCTCGTTAGCATCGGAGCATGCGTGTGTTGCTCGTTGAGGACGAGCCCTATATGGCGGAAGCCATCCGCGATGGCCTACGCCTGGAGGCGATCGCGGCAGACATCGCAGGTGACGGCGACACAGCTCTGGAACTTCTGAGCATCAACGCCTACGACATCGCCGTCCTCGACCGCGACGTCCCCGGACCGTCCGGCGACGAGATCGCCAAACGTATTGTCGCCTCCGGCAGCGGCATGCCGATCCTCATGCTCACCGCCGCGGACCGGCTCGACGACAAGGCCTCCGGGTTCGGACTCGGTGCCGATGACTACCTCACGAAGCCGTTCGAGCTCCGAGAGCTCGTGCTCCGTCTCAGAGCGCTCGACCGCAGGCGCGCCCACAGCAGGCCACCCGTCCAAGAGATCGCAGGCCTGCGGCTGGATCCGTTCCGCCGCGAGGTCTACCGCGACAGCCGCTACGTCGCGCTCACCCGCAAGCAGTTCGCCGTGCTCGAAGTTCTCGTCGCTGCCGAGGGCGGTGTCGTCAGCGCCGAAAGGCTGCTGGAACGGGCCTGGGATGAGAACGCAGACCCGTTCACCAACGCCGTGCGCATTACAGTCTCGGCACTACGCAAGCGGCTCGGCGAACCCTGGATCATCGCCACCGTCCCCGGCGTCGGCTACCGCATCGACACGCGACCGGACACCCGGCCTGAGGGAGGAGACCGTGGATAGATCCCCGGGTTTGAGTGTTCGCCTCAAACTCACCCTCAGTTACGCCGGCTTCCTCATGCTTGCCGGCACCGTGCTGCTCGCGGTCGGGTACTTTTCCCTTTCGCGCGGTGCGCACCCTGGTGTGATCTTCATGGTGCGCAGCCACACCGACCTCCTGCGCGCCTTCGCTCCGACCGCGGCCATCGTGCTGGCGTTCCTGCTGGTGTTCGGTCTGCTGGGAGGATGGATTCTCGCCGGCCGCATGCTTGCCCCCCTGACCCGCATCACGGCCGCCACACGCACGGCCGCGAACGGCTCGCTCTCCCACCGAATCCGGCTGCCGGGTCGACAAGACGAGTTCCGCGAACTCGCCGACGCCTTCGACCTCATGCTCGCGCGGCTCGAAGCACACGTCTCCGAACAGCAGCGATTCGCAGCCAACGCCTCACACGAGCTGCGCACCCCGCTTGCGATCACGCAAACGCTTCTCGACGTCGCCCGCAACAATCTGAATCCCGGCACCGGCGAACTCGTCGACCGCCTGCATGCCGTCAACACCCGAGCGATCGACCTCACCGAAGCATTGCTCCTGCTCAGCCGTGCCGACCAACGGTCCTTTACCCGAGAACACGTCGACCTGTCCCTCATCGCGGAAGAAGCCACGGAAACGCTTCTCCCTCTCGCAGAAAGGCGCGGCATCACAATCGACACCTCCGGTGACATGGCTCCCGCCATCGGCTCACACGCCCTCCTGCTGCAGATGACGACAAACCTCGTGCACAACGCGATCGTCCACAACCAGCCCGAACAGGGCACCGTGTGGGTCACCACCAGCGTTCACCCCAAGACCGTGGCGGTCAGCGTCGGGAACACCGGCGAGAAGCTCACCCCGCAGTTGGTTTCCACGCTTGCCGAGCCGTTTCAGCGCGGCACCGAACGCATACGCACCGACGACGCAGGTGTCGGCCTCGGCCTGGCGATCGTCAAGAGCATCACCGAAGCCCACGACGGGACCCTCACGCTCACCCCCCGGGCGGCCGGGGGGCTCTGCGTCACGGTGCAACTACCTGCCGCGCCACCGCACACGGTCGGGTGACGATCAATGAAATGCCTCTACCGGGGCGTCAGCACGCAGAACTCATGGCCATCGGGATCGGCCATCACCACCCAGCTGACGTCGCCCTGGCCGGTGTCGACGCGCGTCGCCCCGAGCGAGACGAGGCGGTCGACCTCCGCCTGCTGATCACCGTCGACAGGCGGAGCAAGGTCGAAGTGCAGCCGGTTCCTCCCGGTCTTCGGCCTCAGTGGCGGACCGCCCCAGGCGATCTTCGTACCGCCGGCCGGCGACTGGATCGCGGTCTCTTCGTCCTGGTCCCAGACCAACGGCCAGCCGAGCGCCTCGCTCCAGAAGTACCCGACCTCCCGCGAGCCGTCACAGGCCAGCTCTCCGAGGAACCCGCAGTCGGCGAGGAAGTTGTTGCCCGGCTCGATCACGCAGAACTCATTGCCTTCGGGGTCGGCGAGCACCACGTGACCCTCCTCCGGGCGTTGACCGACGTCGAGGTGCCGGGCGCCGAGTCCGAGCGACCTGGCCACGGTCATCTGCTGGTCGTCGAGGGAGGTGCTCGTCAGGTGGAGGTGCATCTGGTTCAGGCCGGCCCTCTGGTCCTCGGTCGGATGAAATCGGATCCGGAAGCCGGTCTCATCGCTGGGGAGGAGCGCGATGCCGCCATGGGGGTCGTCGACCATCTCCCTGCCCAGGACGCCGGTCCAGAAGCGCGCGAGCCGGAGTGGGTCGTTCGCGTCGAAGCAGAGCGCCAGGAGGTGAGAAGTCATCCGGCTCCGCCTAGGTCTGATCGCCGGCGTCGGGCGGTCCGTCAAGCACTGTGGGAACGTACTCGAGCAGCTGGAGCCGGCCGTCGAACGTGCGGTGCTCGACCAGCTCGAGGGCGACGTCGGGGTAGCCGTCGAAGATGCGCTCCTTGCCGGTGGCACCGGTGATGACCGGGAAGACGACCACGCGGAACCGGTCCACCAGGCCGGCTTCGAGCAGCGATCGGCACAGGGTCAGGCTGCCGAGAGTGTGCATGGGTGGTCCCGACGCATCCCGCTTCATGTCCCGCACGGCCTCGACCGGGTCACCGTCGACCAGCTCGGTGTTGGCCCACGACAGCGGAGTCTCCAAGGTCGAGGAGAACACCACCTTGGGCATCGCCGTCACCGCGGACAGCCCGGCTTCGCCCGACTCGGCGAACCCGGACATCAGCCGGTAGGTCGTCGCCCCCATCAGGGCCTTGTGCTCATGTTGGGCCTGGTCCTCGAGCCAGCCGAGGTACTCAGGTCCTTCCAGACCCCAAAAGCCGGGCCAGCCGTCCGCGGCCGCGTACCCGTCGAGGGAGATGATGAAGTCCACCATCAGGCTTGGCATCGCGCTCTCCGTTCGTCGGCAGGTCCGCCGTACACGCTATGAACCGGCGGCTTGGACCACCAGTGACATTGGGGCGAATGCCTCATGTTCAGCGCGCGGTCCTATGCCGAGGTGATGGCCGAGCCCGCCCTGGCCCAGACCGGCCCTGGCTCCGTAGCGGGGCGCCCCGGGAGGCGCTAGCGTCCGGAGATCACGGTTCGCACCCCTGGGAGGTCATCATGGAGCTGGACCCGCGGGAGACCGCTGTCGTCCTGATCGAGTACCAGAACGACTTCACCTCGGACGGCGGCGCGCTGCACGGTGCTGTGTCGGACGTGATGGAGTCCACCGGGATGCTGGTGAACACCGGTCGGGCCGTGGCCCGGGCCCGGCACGCCGGGGCGACGATCATCCATGCGCCGATCTCGTTCGCCGAGGGTTACGGCGAGATCAGTGAGACGCCCTATGGCATCCTCGCCGGGGTGGTCGAGAGCAACGCGTTCGTCAAGGGCTCATGGGGCGCCGAGATCATCGACGAGCTCGCGCCGGAGAGGACCGACATCGTGGTCGAGGGCAAGCGCGGGCTGGACACGTTCGCCAGCACCAACCTCGACTTCATCCTGCGCAGCCGCGGAATCCGCAACGTCGCGCTCGGCGGCTTCCTCACCAACTGCTGCGTCGAGTCGACGATGCGCTCCGCCTACGAGAAGGGCTTCAACGTCTTCACACTGACCGACTGCGTCGCCGCGACCTCGCAGGAGGAGCATGACAACGCGATCGCCAAGGACTACCCGATGTTCTCCCACCCGGTGTCCTCGCAGGAGTTCCTCGGCGCCCTGGCCGGCGAACAGCTGACGGACGCCAGCCGGGGGTACGACGGCTGACGATGGAGTTCCTCGCACCGACCACATGGGCGGACGCGCTCGCCGCGCGCAGCGAACATCCGGGCGCAATGCCGATCGCCGGCGGCACCGACCTGATGGTCGAGCTCAACTTCGACCGGCACCGGCCGGCGGGGCTCCTCGACCTCACCCGGGTTCCCGAGCTGCGAGACTGGCAGCGCACCGAGGACGGTGGGGTGCGGCTCGGGGCGGGGGTCACGTTCGCGCGGGTGATGACCGAGCTCGCGGACCTGGCTCCCGGACTGGCGATGGCCTCGCGCACGGTGGGGTCGCCGCAGATCCGGGCCCGCGGCACGGTCGGCGGCAACCTCGGGTCGGCGTCACCGGCAGGTGACGCCCACCCGGTGCTGCTCGCCGTGGACGCGCTGGTCGAGGTCGAGTCGGTCCGCGGGTCGCGCCAGATCCCGGTCGCCGAGTTCTTCACGGGCGTCAAGCGCAGCTCGCTGGAGCCGGACGAGCTGATCGCCGCGGTCCTGCTCCCACCGGTGGCGGGGCCGCAGCAGTTCGCCAAGATCGGCACCCGCAACGCCATGGTCATCGCCGTGACGTCGTTCGGGCTGGCGCTGCACGGTGACCGGCGTACGGTCGGCGCCGCCATCGGGTCGGCCGCACCGACGCCGCGGCACGCACGAACAGCGGAGGCCTTCCTGGCCGCGGCGCTGGACGAGGCCGGGCTGTGGGAGTCGCGGGGAGAGCTGCCCGACGCCACCGGTACCCGGTTCGGGGACCTGGTCGCCGCCGACGCGTCGCCGATCGACGATGTGCGCGGCACCGCGGCCTACCGGCGGCACGCCCTGTCGGTGCTGGCCCGCCGGACCCTCGCCTGGGCCTGGCACGACTACGGCAGGGAGGCGGCCTGAGGTGCGGGTGGACCTGACGGTCAACGGCGAGCGGCGGCAGGCCGACGACGTGTGGGAGGGCGAGAGCCTGCTCTACGTCCTGCGTGAGCGGCTCGGCCTGCCTGGGTCCAAGAACGCCTGCGAGCAGGGCGAGTGCGGGTCGTGCTCGGTCTACCTCGACGGCGACGTGGTGTGCGCCTGCCTGGTGGCTGCTGGCCAGGCACAGGGTCGCGACGTCGTGACCGTCGAGGGGCTGGCGACCGACGACCAGCTGCACCCGGTGCAGACGGCCTTCCTCGAGACCGGCGCGGTGCAGTGCGGCTTCTGCACCCCCGGGCTGCTGGTGGCGGTGCACGACCTGCTGGCTCGTGACCCGTCGCCGGACGACGACACCGTGCGCGAGGCGCTGGCCGGCAACCTGTGCCGCTGCACGGGCTACGAGAAGATCTTGGACGCCGTGCGGCTGGCCGCCGAGCGGGGGCGCGGATGACCGTCGTCATCGACTCGGTCACGGTCTGCACGGTCGACGCCGCCGGCACCGAGCACCAGTCCGGGCACGTCGTCGTCGACGGCAACCGGATCACGGTGGTCGGAGCCGGTCCTGCGCCCGATGACGTACGCCGGGGAGCTGACCGCGTGCTCGACGGCTCCGGCTGCCTGCTGACCCCCGGTCTCGTCAACACCCACCAGCACCTTTACCAGTGGGCCACCCGCGGGTTGGCCGTCGACGCCACGCTGTTCGAGTGGCTCACCGCGCTGTACCCGGTCTGGGCCGGCCTGGACGAGGAGGTCGTGCGCGCCGCGTCGGCAGCAGCGCTGGGCTGGCTGGCGCGCACCGGCTGCACGACGAGCACCGACCACCACTACGTCTTCCCGGCGGGCGGCGGCGACCTGCTGGCTGCCGAGATCGGATCGGCGGCCGCAGTCGGCCTGCGGTTCCACCCGACTCGCGGCGCGATGGACCTCGGCGCCAGCCAGGGCGGCCTGCCGCCGGATTCGGTGGTCGAGGACCTCGACACGGTGCTCGCCGCCACCGAGGCCGCGATCACGAGGTTCCACGACCCGGCGAACGACTCGATGCTGCGGGTCGCGGTCGCGCCGTGCTCGCCGTTCTCGGTCACCGGGAAGCTGATGACCGAGGCCGCTGCCCTGGCCCGCCGGCACGGCGTGCGTCTGCACACCCACCTCGCCGAGACCGAGGACGAGGAGTCCTTCTGCCAGGCCAAGTTCGGGGCGACGCCCACCGAGTACGTCGACTCATTGGGCTGGCTGGGCGACGACGTGTGGATGGCGCATGCCGTGCATCTCGACGACGCCGCGGTCGGCCGGTTCGCCGCGACCGGCACCGGCGTGGCGCACTGCCCGTCCAGCAACGCCCGGCTCGGAGCCGGGATCGCGCGCACCCGCGACCTCATCGACGCGGGCGTTCCCGTCGGGCTCGGCGTGGACGGCGCGGCGTCCAACGAGGCAGGCTCGCTGCTCGAGGAATTGCGGCACGCGGCGCTGTTCGCCCGGGCCCGCGGCGGCCCCACAGCGCTGTCGGTGCGCGAGGCGCTGCGGCTCGCGACGTACGGCGGCGCCCAGGTGCTCGGCCGGGAAGCCGAGATCGGGACGATCGAGGTCGGCAAGCTCGCGGACCTCGCGCTGTGGCGGGTCGACACGCTGCCGCACGCCGGCATCGCCGACCCGGTGGCGGCCCTCGCGCTCGCCTCCCCGCCGCCGCTCGAGCTCCTCCTGGTCGACGGCCGGCCGGTGGTGGAGCACGACCGGCTGGTGACGGTCGACGAGGACGAGCTGGCCCGCGACGCTGCCGCCGCGTCCCGTCGGCTGCTCGCCAGGAGTGCGCCGTGACCGCCCCGGCGGGAACCCGGGCCCGCACCGGCGGCGGGATCGGCACCGACGCGTCCCGACCGGACGGCACCCTCAAGGTCACCGGCGAGTTCGCCTACGGCAGCGACCTGTGGGCCGACGAGATGCTCTGGGGGGTCACGCTGCGCAGCCCGCACCCGTCGGCCCGGATCCGGTCCATCGACCTGGGGCCGGCGCTGGCCGTCCCCGGCGTCTACGCGGTGCTCACCGCCGACGACGTACCGGGGGAGAAGCGTTACGGCTTGGAGGTCGACGACCAGCCGGTGCTCGCCACCGGTGTCGTTCGCTACCAGGGCGAGCCGGTGGCGCTGGTCGCCGCCGAGCACCCGGAGACGGCCCGGCGGGCGGCGGCGCGCATCGTGATCGACTACGAGGTGCTGGACCCGGTCACCGACGCGAAGGCCGCCCTCGAGCCGGGAGCGCCGGTGCTGCACCCGGAGGAGACACCGGTCGTCGAGCGGTCCCGGGAGGAGGCGCACCTGCACCCGCGCGGCAACCTGTTCCGGCACCTGAAGATCCGCAAGGGCGACCCGGAGCCCACGGCGGACGTGGTGGTGGAGGGCGAGTACGAGGTCGGCATGCAGGACCAGGCGTTCCTCGGCCCGGAGTCGGGTCTGGCGGTGCCGGCCGAGGACGGTGGCGTGGACCTGTTCGTCGCCACCCAGTGGCTGCACGTCGACCAGGAGCAGATCTGCCGCGCGCTGGCGATGCCGCCCGACAAGGTCCGCCTCACCTTGGCCGGTGTCGGCGGCGCCTTCGGCGGCCGCGAAGACCTGTCGATGCACGTGCACGCCTGCCTGCTCGCGCTGCACACCGGCAAGCCGGTGAAGATGTCGTACAACCGCGAGGAGTCGTTCTTCGGTCACGTGCACCGGCACCCGGCGTCGATGCACTACACGCACGGCTTCACCCGCGACGGCGACCTGGTGTTCGTGCGCGCGCAGATCTGGCTGGACGGTGGCGCCTACCTCTCCAGTAGCGCGGCCGTGGTCGGCAACGCCGGGCTGATGGGCATCGGGCCGTACGTGGTGCCGAACGTGCGGATGGACTGCTACGGCGCCTACACGAACAACCCGCCGTGTGGTGCCATGCGGGGCTTCGGCGCGGTCCAGGCGGCGTTCGCATACGAGTCGCAGATGGACAAGGCCGCCGCCGCGCTGGGCATCGACCCGGTCGAGCTCCGTTGCCGCAACGCGATGACCGAGGGCTCGGTCGCACCGACCGGCCAGGTGGTCGACAGCCCGGCGCCGGTGGCCGAGCTGCTGCGCCGGCTCCAGGCGATGCCGATGCCCGACGCCTTGCCGACCGATGGTCACGACCTGCGCCGGATGCCCGGCGGGGTCGCGAACTCGACCCACGGCGAGGGTGTACGCCGGGGAGTGGGCTACGCGGTGGCCTACAAGAACATCGGCTTCTCGGAAGGGTTCGACGACTACTCCACGGCGCGGGTGCGCCTCGAGGTCACCGGCGACGAGCTGGTGGCGACCGTGCACACCGCCGCAGCCGAGGTCGGCCAGGGACTGGTCACTGTGCAGCAGCAGATCGTCCGCACCGAGCTGGGCGTCGACCGGGTGGTTGTCGCACCGGCGGACACCACGATCGGCAGCGGCGGCTCGTCCTCGGCGTCCCGGCAGACCTATGTCACCGGCGGCGCGGTCCGCGAGGCATGCGTGCGGGTGCGCGACCGGCTGCTCGCGACCACCGGCGCGGAACGGTGGGAGGACCTGGACCTGGTGGCTCTGCTGGGCGGCGAGTTCGTCGAGGAGACCGTGGTCTGGCGACACCGCCCCACCGAGGCGGTCGATCCCGAGACCGGGCAGGGCGACGCGCACGTGCAGTACGCCTTCGCCGCCCACCGCGCGGTCGTCGACGTCGACGTCGAGCTGGGCCTGGTGAAGGTGGTCGAGCTGGCCTGCACCCAGGACGTCGGCAAGGCCATCAACCCGCAGGCGGTGGTGGGGCAGATCCACGGCGGCAGCGCCCAGGGTCTCGGGCTGGCGCTGATGGAGGAGGTCGTGGTGACCGACGGCATCATCCGCAACCCGTCGTTCACCGACTACCTGATCCCCACCATCCTGGACATGCCGCCGATGCAGGTCGACGTGCTCGAGCTGCCCGACCCGCATGCGCCCTACGGCCTGCGCGGCGTCGGCGAGCCGCCCACCATCTCCTCCGGACCGGCCGTCCTGGCCGCGGTGCGGGCGGCCAGCGGCCAGTTCCTGACCCGGGTACCGATCCGACCCGAGCACCTCACCGGCACCGCGTGACCCCGTCGGCGCAGCCCGACCTCGTGCTGCACGCTCCCCGTGCAGTGCTGCCCCCCGACCCCACGGCCTGTAGCGCTGATAGCGGCACCGCTATCAGCGCTACAGGTGAGCAGGCGGTGACCGTGACGGTCGCGGGCGGCGTGATCACGGGGGTCGGACCGCTGGACCGGTCGGTGCGTGGCGACGCGGCGGCGCAGGTCGTCGAGCTCGGCGACGACGTGGTGCTGCTGCCGGGGCTGGTGGACACCCATGTGCACGTCAACGAGCCCGGTCGCACCGAGTGGGAGGGGTTCGCCACCGCGACCCGGGCCGCCGCGGCCGGCGGCGTCACCACGATCGTGGACATGCCACTGAACAGCCTGCCGCCGACCCTCGACCCCGAGTCGCTGGCGGTGAAGCGGGCGGCCGCGGCCGGCCAGTGCGCCGTGGACGTCGCCTTCTGGGGCGGCGCGGTGCCGGCCAACCTCGGCCGGCTCAAGCCACTGCTCGACGCCGGCGTGATGGGTGTCAAGTGCTTCCTGCCCGACTCGGGCGTCGAGGAGTTCCCGGCGCTGTCGACCGAACAGCTCCAGCAGGCCGCGGCCGAGCTGGCCGCGGTCGGCGGGCTGCTGCTGGTGCACGCCGAGGACCCCGGCGTGCTGGCGGCCGCACCCGAGCCGGCCGGGCGGTCCTATGCCCGGTTCCTCGCGTCGCGGCCGGCGCAGGCCGAGGACACCGCGATCGAGACGGCGCTCGCCGTGGCCCGGCGTACCGGCGTCCGGCTGCATGTGGTGCACCTGTCCAGCGCCACCGCGCTGCCCGCGCTCGCGGCCGCCCGGGCCGACGGGGTCCGGGTGACGGTCGAGACCTGCCCGCACTACCTGGTGCTCGAGGCCGAGCAGGTGCCCGACGGCGCGACCGCGGCGAAGTGCTGTCCGCCGGTGCGCGGCGCGGCCAACCGGCGACGCGCTCTGGGCCGGGCTCGCCGACGGAACCATCGACCAGGTGGTGAGCGACCACTCGCCGTCGACGCCCGACCTCAAGGCGCTGGACACCGGCGACTTCGGCGCTGCCTGGGGCGGCATCTCGTCGGTGCAGCTCGGCCTGCCGCTGGTCTGGACCGAGGCCCGCCGGCGCGGGCACGACCTGGCCGACGTCGTGCGCTGGATGTCCTCGTCGCCCGCGGCGCTGGTCGGCCTCGGCACCAAGGGCGGCATCCGGGTCGGTGCGGCTGCCGATCTGGTGGCATTCGCCCCGGATGCCGACCTCGTGGTCGACCCGGCCCGGCTGCACCACCGCAACCCGGTGTCGCCCTACTCCGGTGCGCGGCTGACCGGAGTGGTGCGCTCGACGTGGTTGGCTGGGACGCTGGTCGGGACGTCGGGGGCCGGCGGCCGGCTGCTGGCCAGAGGGGAGGCGTGATGGCGCAGGACCCGCTCGCGCTGCCCGACCTGGCGGTGCGCAGCTTCGGCGGTGCCGTCGTCTGGGCGAACGACGAGCTGTTCGCCGGCCGGGAGAACCTGGTCACCCCGGGCCCGGCGGCCTTCACCCCGCGCACCTTCGGCGCGAAGGGCCAGGTCTACGACGGCTGGGAGACCCGGCGGCGGCGCGACCTGGCGGCCGGGAACGCGGACCAGGCGATCATCCGGCTGGGAGCACCGGGGGTGGTGCGGGCCGTGGTCGTCGACACCAGCCACTTCACCGGCAACTTCCCGACCGAGGCGTCCGTCGACGGGGTCGCCCTCGACGGCGCGCCCTCGGTGGACGCGCTGCAGACCGCGGACTGGACGCCGCTGGTGGAGCGGTCCGCGCTGAAGGGCGACACCGCGAACGTGTTCCCGGTGGAGTCGCCGCGGCGTTGGACACACGTGCGGCTGAACATCTTCCCCGACGGCGGGGTGGCCCGGCTGCGGGTGCACGGCGAGGTGGTGGCCGACCCCCGCGTGGTCGAGGCGCTCGGCACCGTGGACCTTGCGGCGCTCGAGCTCGGTGGCCGGGTCACCGGTTGCAGCAACCTGTTCTACGGCTCGCCGGACCGGCTGATCGCCCCTGGACATGCGCGCTCGATGGGCGAGGGCTGGGAGACGGCGCGACGCCGCGACGACGGCAACGACTGGGTCGAGGTGCGGCTGGCGGCCCGCGGCAGGGTGCGCGTCGTCGAGCTAGACACGACATGGTTCCTCGGCAACGCTCCCGGCGCGGCCGCGCTGTCGGCGCACGACGGCGACGGTCAGTGGTCCCCGCTGCTCGCCCGGACCGTCCTGCAGCCCGACACGCGGCACCGCTTCGTCCTAGCCGAGCCGGCTGCCGAAGCCACTCATGTCCGCCTCGACGTCTACCCGGACGGCGGCATGGCCCGGCTGCGGCTCTGGGGCACCCCGACCGCCGACGGGCTGACCGCGCTGCAGGCTCGCTGGGCCGAGACCGGGTGAGCCGCGGGTGAGTCTTCCGGACGACGTGCTGACCGAGCTGGACGACCTGCTCGCCCCAGCCGACCACGCGCTGGCCACCGGATGGCCCGGTGAGCCCGCGGCCCGGCAGCCGGTGCACACGCTCTACCTGCCGGCCGACCACCTCGGCATCGACGTGGTCGTGACCATCGGCGCCGCCGCCCTCGACGCGGTGGAGTCCGAGGACCCCGCTTCGATGGCCCGCATCACCGGGCTCGACCACTCAGTCGTCGCGGACGCCTGGCCCAAGGTGCTCGACAAGCTGGCCAGCGAGCCGGTCGAGGACCTGCGGCTCGACCTTGAGGACGGCTACGGCTTGCGCCCCGACGACGAGGAGGACCGGCACGCGGTGGCCATCGGCGAGGCGCTGGCCGGTCTTACCGGAGACGGGATGCCGTTCCGCTCCGGCGTGCGGGTCAAGTCGCTGGAGGCGCCGACCCGGCGGCGCGGGGTGCGCTCGCTGGACCTGGTGCTGGGCCAGCTCGGCGACGCGCTGCCCGCCGGCTTCGTGGTCACGCTGCCGAAGGTGACGTCGGTCGAGCAGGTGCAGGCGATGGTGCTGCTCTGCGAGCGGCTGGAGGCGGCCCACCGGCTGGCTGCCGGCTCGCTGCGCTTCGAGCTGCAGGTCGAGACGCCGCAGGCTGTGCTCGGCGCGGACGGCACCGCGACCGTGGCGCGCGCGGTACATGCTGCGCAGGGCCGCTGCACCGGGCTGCACTTCGGCACCTACGACTACAGCGCGGCCCTCGGCGTCGCGGCCGCGCAGCAGTCGATGGACCATCCGGTGGCCGACCACGCCACCTCGGTGATGCAGGTCGCCGCCGCCCAGACCGGGGTGCGGGTCAGCCACGGCTCCACCAACATCCTGCCGGTGGGCGACCGCACGCACGTCGAGGCCGCCTGGGGGTTGCACACGCGGCTGGTGCTCCGGTCACTGGAGCGTGGCATCTATCAGGGCTGGGACCTGCACGCCGCCCAGCTGCCGACCCGCTACTTGGCGACCTTCGCGTTCTACCGGTCCGGGCTGCACGCCGCGGCCGCCCGGCTCGGGGCCTACCTCGACCGGCAGGAGTCCGGCGTGCTCGACGAGCCGGCCACCGCCTTCGCCTTGGCCGGCTTCCTCCTGCGGGCGCTCGACTGCGGCGCCGTCGACGCCGCCGAGGTCCACGCCGCCGGCGGCCCGGACGAGCCCGCGCTGCGGCGGCTGGCCCGGCGAACCGCAGCCGGTGTGCCGTTGGACGCGCTGTCCGCTGCCGAGCTCCGCGAGGTGTTGCACGAGGTCTGCGCCTCACCGCGCTGGGTCGACGAGGTGGCCGCAGCGGCGCCGTACGGTGACGTCGACACGCTGCTGGCAGCCGCCGAGCTGGCGCTCGCGGTGCTGGACGATCGCGACATCGACGACGCCCTCAACGGGCATCCCCGGATCGGCGAGCGGTCGAAGCACGCCTCGTCGGCCCTCGAGCAGGCGGGGGTGGGTGACGAGGTGCGCGCAGCGCTGGCGGCCGGCAACCGGGAGTACGAGGCCAGGTTCGGCCACGTCTACCTGGTCGCCGCCAGCGGACGCACGGGTGAGGAGCTGCTCGCGATCCTCGGCGAGCGGCTGAACAACGACCCGGCCCGGGAGCGCGCGGTGGTCCGCGACGAGCTCGGCACGATCAACCGGCTGCGTCTGCAGCGGCTGGTGGAGGAGCAGTGATGGTCACCACGCACGTGCTGGACGCGGCCCTCGGGCGCCCGGCGGAGGGTATGCGGGTGCGGCTGGAGCGCGCCGACGGCACCGTCGTCGCGACCGCTGTCACCGACTCGGGCGGGCGGGTGGTCGACCTCGGCCACCCGGAACCGGGCCCGCACCGGCTGGTGTTCGCGACCGGGCCGTGGTTCGCGGCGGCGGGTCGCGAGACGTTCTACCCGGAGGTCGTCGTCACGGTCACCCTGGACGGCGGCCACTTCCACCTGCCGCTGCTGCTCTCGCCGTACGCCTACTCGACCTACCGGGGGAGCTGACCCGATGGCGATCGTGCTCGGGGACAACCGCTACGGCAAGGCGGAGACCCGGCTGGTGCGGGTGGTGCGCGACACCGCGCGGCACGAGATCCGCGACCTCACCGTCTCGTCGTCGTTGCGCGGCGACTTCACCGCGGCGCACCTGGACGGCGACCAGGCGAACGTGCTGCCGACGGACACCCAGAAGAACGCCGTCTACGCGTTCGCGAAGGACCGCGGTGTCGGGGCGCCGGAGGAGTTCGCCCGCGAGCTGGCCCGGCACTTCGTCGACGACGTGGCGCCGGTGACGTCCGCGCAGGTCGTGGTCGAGGAGCACCACTGGCGGCGCGCCACAGTCGACGGGCGGCCGCACGACCACACGTTCGTGCGCAGCGGGTCCGAGACGCGCACGGCGGTCGTCACGACGTACGACGGGGGCGAGCACGTGTTGTCCGGGCTGACCGGGCTGGTGTTGCTCAAGTCGACCGGCTCGGAGTTCCACGGCTTTCTGGTCGACGAGCTCACGACGCTGCCGCCGACCCACGACCGGGTCCTTGCCACGTCGCTGACGGTGCGTTGGCGCTGGGCCGCCGTTCCCAGCGACGGCTACGACCCGGCGTACGAGCAGGTGCGGGCGCTGCTGGTCGCGCGGTTCGGCAGCGTGCACAGCCTGGCGCTGCAGCAGACGCTCTGGGAGATGGGACAGGGGGTACTCGCGGCCCGCGCCGACATCGCGGAGGTCCGGATGTCGGCGCCGAACAAGCACCACAACCTGGTCGACCTCGCGCCGTTCGGGCTCGAAAACCCGGGGGAGGTCTTTGTCGCCGCCGACCGGCCCTACGGGCTGATCGAGGTCGCGGTCGGCCGGGATGAGGACGAGCCGGCGCCCGAGGCGTGGCGGGACGTCCCTGGTTTTGTCTGAGGCAGAGCACGTTCCGTGCGGTCGCGTCAGCCGCCAGGCGGGTGAGGGGAGTTCCGGTCGAGCGGTGATCGGAGCCGATTCGTCATGATCGGAGTGCGGGGGTGCCAGGCAGCGGCCCTGATCTGCTCCGATCCTGCGATTCCGGCGCACCCATGACCTAAGTGGCCGCCACTCGCTGTGCAGGAATCGCGGTCCAAGGCCGATTCGACGGACTTGCTCAGCGCGCCCCGATCAAATGGGCCGCGATTTCTTCACGCCTTCGGTAGTGACGGTCTTGTTCGCCTTTGAAAATGGACAACTGAGGCATGCACTCGTGCAAGACACGTGGTTGCCTGAGGTGGGCGTCGGCGGGGGGCCGCATAGGGTTCCAGTGTGAGTGTTTCCGCCGACGACGTGACTGCGGCAGTAGCCGCCGCCGTGGATGCTCTGAAGCCAGCGGTCGGGGCTGACTGGTCGGTGCGCGCCGGTGACCTGGAGTGGGACTGCTGGGAGACCGCCGAGCACGTCGCCGACGATCTCTTCTACTACGCCGCGCAGCTCGGCGCCCCCGGCTACTCCGACTATCTGCCGCTGCGGGCCGAGCCCAACCGCCCCGGTGGCGAGCCGAACACCATCCGGGTGGTGGCCGAGGCGGGACCTGCGGGGCTGTTCACCGCCCTGTCGGCCATGGGTGCGCTGCTCGCCTCGATGGTGCGTACAGCAGAGCAGGGGACCCGCGGGCACCACTCGTTCGGCGCGGCCGACGCCTCGGCGTCAGCCGCGATGGGCGTGCTGGAGGTGGTCGTGCACACTCACGACCTCGCCGCCGGTCTCGGGGTCGCCTGGGAGCCCGATCGCGACCTGTGCGCGCGGGTGCTGGCCCGCCTGATGCCTGAGGTGCCGCGCACCGCCGACGCCTGGGCGGACCTCCTGTGGGCCTGCGGCCGCATCGAGCTGGACGGTCGCGGGCGGCGTCCCGACGGCTGGCGGTGGCAGAACTGACGCACGGGTGCGTAGGAGCTGGCCCAGATGTGCTGACCTCCGAGGCTGGGTGACGCGGCTTGCCGGGTGGGGGTCTTGGGCCGAAGCAGGGGCGTCATCGTGGTGACCGAACGACCTGAGCCGGTGGCGTTCTTCATCGTGGAGCCTGGCAGCGCAGCCGCAGCCGACCTGCCCGCTCGGTGGTGCCGTTACGGAGTGCTCGGTAGTGCTCCCGAGTGACGGTTCTGTTCGCCCCCTCAGGCCGATGAGCGCGAGATGCCGGCCGCGCCTCGTGCCGCGCGCCTCGCAGATCGGCGGCTTATGGCCGGCGGCCGATCCGATCGGTGCCCGGATCTCGCACCGCAGGACCGGCGAAGGCCCAGTCGAGCAACGCACCGACCGGGTGCCGCTTCAAGCCGTTCTGGCTGCCCGCGCTCTACTAGTAGCCGGATGCTGCGCGGGCAGCCCAAGTAGTCGGCGGAAGTCCGCGGCAGGATGCTGGTACTCACGCTGAGGAGCGAAGACACAGTGCGAACCCACCGATGCTGAGCGCCTCAGCGGCGACCCCGTGGGATCTGGTCGCGGCCCGAGAGCAGATGGCTCTGTCCCTGGGCTGGCACATCGTGCTGGCCTGCTTCGGAGTCGGGATGCCGGCGCTGACCCTGTACGCGGAATGGCGCGGGTACCGCACCGGTGACCCGCACTATCGGCTGCTGGCTCGCCGGTGGGCGAAGGCCATGGGTGTGTTGTTCGCGGTCGGCGCCGTGTCGGGCACCATCTTGAGCTTCGAGATGGGCTTGCTGTGGCCCGGGCTGATGGGCACCTACGGCGAGTTGATCGGGCTGCCGTTCGCGATGGAGGGCATCGCGTTCTTCATCGAGGCCATCTTCTTGGGCATCTACCTCTACGGCTGGGACCGGCTTCCCCCGCGGGCGCACCTGTGGTCCGGGGTGCCGATCATCGTGGCCGGGGTGGCGTCCGCATTCTTCGTGGTCTCCGCGAACGCGTGGATGAACCAGCCCCGCGGGTTCGACCTGGTCGACGGGAAGCTCACGAACGTGGACCCGTGGGCGGCCATGTTCAACCCGGCGACCCCGCCCCAGACGGTGCACATGATTCTGGCCGCGTTCATGGTCTCCGGCTTCGGGCTGGCCAGCGTGTACGCGGTCGCGATGTTGCGCGGCCGCCGGGACCGTTACCACCAGTTGGGGTTCCTGATCCCGTTCGTCGCCGCCGCCGCCATCACCCCGGTGCAGATCGGTGTCGGGGACTGGGCCGCGCACTTCGTCGCGGACTACCAGCCCACCAAGCTGGCCGCGATGGAGGGCGTTTACCACACCGAACGCGGCGTCCCACTGCACATCGGCGGGATCGCCGTGGACGGGAAGCTGCGCTACGCCTTCGAGATACCCGACGGGCTCTCCCTGCTCGCGCACTGGGACCCCGGCGCCGAAGTCCAGGGCTTAGACCAGGTGCAAGCCAGTCGACCGGCCTCCGGTCAACGCGGTGCACCTGGCGTTCCAGACGATGGTCGGGCTCGGCTTCGGACTTCTCGGGCTCGGCGCCTGGTTCGCCATCGCGTGGCGACGGCACCGGGCCCTGCCGCGCTCGGTGTGGTTCTACCGAGCCGCCGCCGTATCCGGGGTGGCCGCGGTCGCCGCGCTCGAGTGCGGCTGGGTCACCACCGAGGTCGGTCGCCAACCCTGGGTCGTCTACGGCCGGCTCCGCACCACCGACGCCGTGAACACCGCACCTGGCCTCTGGATCGGCCTGCTCGTGGTCGCCGCCGTATACGTCGTCATGACCATTGCGACCGTGTACGTGCTGCGCCGACTGGCACGTTCCACTCCGGTGCCGGTCGCTCCGCAGGAGTCCGATGTTGAGAGCTACCACGTCGTATGAGCACCATCTGGATAGTCGCGTGAGCGGGAGCTTGGGATGACCGCCGCAGACGCTCTGCTCGCCGTCATGTGGACCGGGCTGACCGCCTATGTGCTTTTCGGCGGTGCCGATTTCGGCGCCGGGTTCTGGGATCTGACCGCCGGCGGTGACCGCCGCGGCAACGCCACCCGCAAACTGGTCGAGCACTCCTTGGGCCCGGTGTGGGAGGCCAACCACGTCTGGCTCATCTTCGTCATCGTGATGATGTGGACCGGGTTCCCGTCCGTGTTCGCCGCGATCGCCTCGACCCTGTACATCCCGTTGACCCTGGCGGCTTTGGGCATCATCGGCCGCGGGTCAGCGTTCGCATTCCGTAAGGTCAGCACCGAGCTGTGGCAACAACGCCTCTTCGGTGCCGTCTTCGCCGCGTCCTCGGTCCTGACCCCGTTCTTCCTCGGCGCGGCCGCCGGCGCCATCGCCTCCGGTCGGGTACCACTGGGCAATGCCGCGGGCGACATCTGGACCTCCTGGTGGAACCCGACATCGGTAACGACCGGGCTGCTCGCGGTGACGGTCGCCGCGTACCTGGCCGCGGTGTTCCTCACCCAAGACGCCACCCGCACCGCACCCGAGCTCGCCGACGCCTTCCGCCACCGGGCACTCGGCGCCGGAGTGGCCGCCGGAGTCCTGTCCGCGGGCGGGCTTCTCGTGCTGCGCGCGGACGCGCGCCCGTTGTTCGACGAGCTCACCCACGGCCGCGGGCTCGTGCTCACCGTCCTGTCGGCCCTGTTCGGTGTCATCTCCTTAGGACTACTCGCGGCACGCCGCTATGTCCCCGTACGGATCACCGCCGCCCTCGCCGTAAGCGGGCTGCTCTGGGCATGGGGCGCCGCCCAGTACCCCATCCTGCTGCCACCGGACGTCACCATCGGCGAGACCCACGCCAGCAGTGCGGTCCTCGTGGCGACCTTGTGGGCAATGGGCGTGGGCGGACTGATTCTGCTCCCGTCCCTCGGCTGGCTCTACATGCTGTTCCAGCGCAGCGCTGACCCGCACACCACCCGAGGACAACCATGACGCCATTGGCCACCGTCCTTCACAGCCGCAGGACAGGAGTTGTCCACGGGGGCGCTGGACGCGCCTGGGCTGAGCGTTGTGCGAGGGCGACGATCTGCATCCCGCCGCGAACGTCGCGAAGATGGCGGGAGGTCATCCCCTCACTGACGACGACCGGTAGCCGTGGGGAGGTCCGCTACCCATGGGCTGGCAACCGATCGGTAGTGCCAGCCCTGACGGTTCTGGTTGCCGCTCATAGCCGAGCCGAGCGTTCATGTCGCCGCGCACGGCGACTGAGCCGCGTCACTTCGCCCAGAAAGATGCGGGATCAACCTGGGACGCTTCAAATGTTCCGGAACTGCTCCAGGTGAGTCGGCGGTAACCCATCTCCTCACCCAATGGCCGACGTTGATCGAGAGGATTGTCTCGAGGTCCTAGGACGTGGTGTCGACACCCCAAGGCCGTGCCCAGTGGTGAAGGCACGATGCGAAATGCACCCGCTCGTGCTCGGCAAGCGACCACCGGACTGGACGCCGTTCCGCTGAATGGGTCAACCCACCCATGTGGCCGGAACCAGTTGGGCATCCTGCCCGACGCGGTGAACGCTGCGCTCTTCCTAGCGTCGGAGCATCACCCGACACGAGGAGGAACCATGTCCACCGAACACATCGAGACCGTGATCATCGGAGCCGGCCAGGCCGGCCTGTCCACTGCGTACCACCTGACGAAGCAGGGCCGCGCCTGCGTCGTCCTGGACAGCAACGCCCGGATCGGCGACAACTGGCGCCGGCATTGGGACACCCTACGGCTCTACAGCCCGGCGAAGTACGACGGGCTCCCCGGCATGCCCTTCCCGGCCGACCCCTGGACGTTCCCCCAGAAGGACGAGGTCGCCGCCTTCCTCGAGAGCTACGCACTGAAGTTCGACCTGCCGGTGCGGATGAGCACCCGGGTCGACGCCCTGGAACAGCGGGCCGACGGCGGCTTCGAGCTGAGCATCGGCGACAACACGATCACCTGCGACAACGTGGTCGTGGCGACCGGCACATTCGGGCAGGCGCCGAACATCCCGGAGTTCGGCCACCAACTCGACCCGACGGTCCGCCAGTTGCACTCGAGCGAGTACCACCGTCCCGACGACCTCCAGCCCGGACCGGTCCTGGTGGTGGGTGCCTCGCACTCCGGCACGGACATCGCCTACGAGGCCGCGCAGACCAACCCGCGTCACGCTGTGCGGACGGGACCCCGGCCAGCTGCCGTTCAAGCCCGAGCAGAGAAGGGCGAAGTTCATCTTCCCGGTGGTCGTCTTCGCGTGGCGGCACATTCTCACCCGGCGCACCCCGATGGGACGCAAGGAGTTCCATGAGGTGCGGGCGCACGGGGGCCCGATGATCCGGGTCCACCGCGAGGACCTCACCGCGCGCGGCGTCGAGCGGCACACGGGCCGCATGGTCGGGGTCCAGGACGGCATGCCGCTGCTCGAGGACGGCACCGTCGTGCCGGTCACCAACGTCGTCTGGGCAACCGGCTTCCGCCAGGTCTTCGACTGGATCAAGCTTCCGGTGGTCGGCGAGGACGGCTGGCCCTTGGAGATGCGCGGCGTGGTCGACCAGGTGCCTGGGCTGTTCTTCTGCGGCCTCGCATTCCAGTACGCGTTCAGCTCGATGGTCTTCCCGGGCATCGGCCGGGATGCGGAGTACCTGGCGCGCCGGATCGGCGGCCGGGTGAGGCGCCGGGAAGGCAGCACCAGGCTGCCTGACCGCCCTATGCTTGCCTACGAGGTGAGGCTTCGTGAACGTCGTCGAAGAACTGCTGCGGGCGCGCGAGGCGTTCGATCGGCGCGACTGGGTCGCCGCCTACGAAGGTCTCTCGGCGGCCGGGAGCGATGCGCTCCTGGCCGCCGACTTCGCCGATCTTGCCACCGCCGCCTTCCTCGTCGGCCGTCACAACGACTGCATCCAGGCCCTCCAGCGGGCGCACCAGGCGCACCTCGACGCCGGTGACCAGCATGCCGCGGTCCGGTCCGCATTCTGGCTGGCGATGACGCTGATGGACCGCGGGGAGTACGCGGTCGCGAATGGCTGGATCTCGCGTGCCGGCCGGCTTCTGGATGTTCTTGAGCAGGACACCGTCGAGCACGGCTACGTACTCTTCTTCCGGATGCTCGGCCACATCCTCGGCGGCGACCCGGTCACCGGACTCGACGAGGCGGCCACTCTCACGTCGTACGGCAGACGCTTCGGGGACGGCGACCTGCTCGCCGCCGGCCTGATGGCGCAAGGGCGGTGCCTGCTCTACCTGGGTCGGGTGCCCGAGGGCGTGCGACTGCTCGACGAGGCCATGGTCGGCGTGACCACGGGCGAGGTGTCGCCCATCTTCGCCGGGCACACGTACTGCTCCCTGATCGAGGCCTGCCAGGAGATCTCGGATTTCGACAGGGTGGCGCAGTGGACGACGGCGCTGACCACCTGGTGCGGCGCCCAGGTAGGACTGGTGCCGTTCACCGGTCAGTGCGCGGTCCACCGCGGCCAGGTGATGCGGGTCCGTGGTGCCTTCGAACAGGCCATCGCCGAGCTCGACGGCGCCGTCGCGCGCTACGTCGCGGCGGGCACCCCGGCCGCCGCGGGCCTGGCCTTCGCGGAGAAGGGTGATCTGCTGCGCATCCGTGGTGAGTACGACGCAGCCGAGGAAGCGTTCCAGCAGGCCGTCGGCCTCGGCCACGACCCACAACCCGCGCACGCCCTGCTCTCCCTCGCCCGCGGCCGGACCGACGCAGCGTGCGCTGCCGTACGCCGGGTGCTGGGCGAGCCGCGCGACCCCATCCATCGCTCGCAGCTGCTGCCCGGCGCGATCGACGTACTCCTCGCCGGTAACGACCTCGTCGCCGCACGCCCCCTTGTCGCCGAGCTGGAGGCGGTCGGAGACGCGTTCGACTCGAGCTCGCTCAGGGCGATGGCCGGTTACGCCGTCGGGGCCCTGGCCCTTGCCGAGGACCGACCCGAGGACGCCCTGACAGCGCTGCGCGCGGCGCTGCAGAGATGGCGGGAGCTGGGCTGGCCCTACGAGACCGCCCGGACACAGGTCCTCGTGGGTCGCGCGCTGCGTGCGCTGGGCGACGAGGAGTCCGCGGCCGCCGAGCTCGGGGCTGCGGCCCGGGCGCTCGCGGCGCTCGGGGCCACGCCGGCCGCACAGGAGGTGGGCCGGCTGCTGGCCCCTGGCCCCCTGCCCGGCGGCCTCACCGCCCGCGAGGCCGAGGTGCTCCGGCTGGTCGCCTCCGGCAGGTCCAACCCGGAGATCGCCGCCGCCCTGTTCCTGAGCGAGAAGACGGTCGCGCGGCACCTGAGCAACATCTTCACCAAGCTGGACGTCCCGTCCCGCACCGCCGCGGCCGCGTACGCCTTCGACCACGGGCTCGCCTGAGGGGGAGCTGCGGATCTGAGCAACAACTCGCAGCATGAAGCGGTCTGCCGCACAAGCGCGTGACAGCCTGACCCGCGTCACACCGCCGCGTCAGCACGCCCAGATTGACGCGGGGCACATTGCGGAGGACACCGCTCAGTCCGTGGTCGACATCGACGTCTCGGGGGAGAGAGCTGACGCGACCTTGTTGACAAGGTCGGCCATTGCTCGGAGCCCGCGTGCGTGGTTGTAGTCGCTGAGTTGATCACCCACCTCAACCGGAGAGGGCGAACCCTCAGGTTGGGTCGTCGGCGGGATGGAAGTCCTCGTCCGTCGGTAGACCCTGATATTCGCCCACTCCGATGCAGACTGCAGCGCCTCGTTGTGAGCAACGACAATCAAGGTGATGACGGTCTCGCGGACCATGCTTTCGAGGTCTGCGGCTGTTGCGGCGAGCGGTAGCTGGGTTGTCTCTGGGTTCGGAGGCTCTCCCCTGAGGGAGCTGGTGCTCAGCCTCCCAGAGCGGTCTTTAGGTCGAACCACGTCGCCATGTCGAAGGGGGTGCTGGCGACCGTCACGCCGGCGAGCAGCCGCTTCATGTCCTTGAGGGGCAGCTCAGAGCCCGGGCCGAACTCGTAGGTGACATCGGCGTCACCGAGGTGCAGCCCTACTGTTGTCCCTCCGGCGTCATTCGGGCCCGCACAGCCGCGGTGGCCTCGGTAGGTGAACTCGAGGCACTCGCCGGGGGCCACGGCGGACGTGGCCGAGACCATGACGTCGTCGTTGACCCGCACATACATCGTCCAGTCGCCATCGTCCCCCTTGAGGTCGACGCGGTCCGCCTTCGCGATCGCCGGCAGTGATCCAGGCACCGAGCCGAAGCGGACCGGGAGGAGCAGGGTCGTGCCGCCGGGCCGGACGGCCTCTGCGATGGTCAGGTACTGCTGCCGCAGATCTTGCGACGGTTCCCCGTCCCCGCTTGCCGCCACTTCGGCCCACGAGTCCGGTGCGTACTGCCAGGAGAGGCGGGCGGTGAAGAGGCCCTGCGAGACAGCCTCGGTGTAGGTGCCCGGAAGCCCGTTGACGGTGACGTCCTCGCTCGTCCCGGTCAATGGCCTGGGGGACCTCCCCTGGTAGAGCACCTTCACGACCGCCCAGCGACCGCCCACGACGACATCGGTCAACTGCCCGTCGCTGTCGATGCCCCAGGAGTCACCCACCTCGATACCACCCACCGGTGCGACGTGGAAGCCGAGCTCGCGGACGTCCAGCAGTGACTCGGGCACGATCAACGGCCTGGTCAGCCCGGGGTTCTTGGTCGCCTCAGGCTGCTCGAGGGGCGGCGCGGTCCGGTCGTCGTCGAGGCCGGTGACGGTCACGGCGGATCCCGCGATCACGGCGGCGGCGGCGGCCGCGACCATGACCGCCACGGCGGCCACGGCCTTCGTACGCCGCCGGTGCGCCTGCTTGATGGCCGTCGGCGCGCCGGGGGCTCGGGTGCGCGCACTGACGTCGGTGACGAGGGTGTCGAGCAGCTGGTCCAGGTCAGGCATGGGAGGGTTCTCCGTCCTGGGGAGCGAGGAGGGTGGCGAGGGCGGCGCGACCGCGGGAGAGGCGGGCCTTGACGGTCCCCTCGGGGCAATGCTCGATCCGGGCGATCTCGCCGACGGGGAGCTCGCCGAGATAGTGGAGCACGACGGCCCGCCGCTGTGCCTCTGGCAGCTGCTTGAGTGCCCCGACGAGGGCCGCGGTCGTCTCCGACGGAGGCGCTACATGCTCCAGGCCCCTAGAGCTGGCCAGGAACCCCGCCGCAGTCCGGGCCCGCCGCCAACGCGAGACCGCCAGCCGGGTCGCCACCTGACGAACCCACGCCCCCGGGTCGTCGTACTCGCGCAGCGACGACCACCGCGGCCAGGCCCTGCTGTAGGCCTCCTGGGCGAGGTCCTCGGCGTCGCCGAGGACCCCGGTCATGGCGTAGGCGCAAGCGACCGTGCGCGCCCAGGTCGCGTCATAGAACGCGGTGAAGTCGCGTTCGCGGCTGGGATCCATGCGATTCCCCATCCGGCGAGAGGAGGGACCTGTCAAAGCCTGACACGTGCGACCTCTGCTCGCGGTTGCATGGGGCGCTGCGGACCGGCGCGAACGCCAGCGCCGCAGCGAGTGCTTCTAGTCGGAGAATCAAGAGGATCCCGGACACGTCGGGCATTCGCTCGCCTGCATTGTTGACCGCGCCTCGTAGTTTGTCGCCGTCATGGACCTCGTTCGTGGAACCTCGGTGCGCGATTGAACGTCTCATCGACGTGCGCATAGGTGGAGTACTCACCTTTGCCCTTGCCGTGTTGTTTCTCGCCGGTTGCGGCGACCAGGGCGCTGGGACGACTCGCGACCAGTCGGGCGTCGCTGGCCGGGTCCACCTGGGGCCTCAGTGTCCAGTCGAGACCGAGCGTGAGCCATGCGAGGACGAGCCGGCCGCAGGCTCGAGGGTCACCGTTGCCAAGCAGCTGCCCGGCGACTCGTATGGCGGTGGGGAGGTGGTCGCGCGCACCACGACCGACGCAGACGGCAGCTACCGCGTCGCCGTGGCACCGGGAAAGTACGTCGTCACAGCCGACGCCGGCATGTCGTGCGAGCTGATGGACGCGCGAGTCGAGGCCGGCGCGTATTCGAAGGTCGACATTCCCTGCGACACAGGGATTCGGTGACCGTCGGGTGAGTATCAGCCGATCGACCTTGAGCACCGGCGGAGCAAGTCACTGAGGTTCGTCGTTGGGCAGCGTGAGCGCGGCACCCACATCTGCATCGTCGATGACGATGGACTCACGTCTCTCCTCGCCGGCCGAGCGCCTGATGGCGCGATCTGTGGGGAGGTTGTCGTAGACGACATGTCATCCCGGCGGCATGGTGGAGCCATGCAGTCTCGCGCAGTCACCTTCGTGATCTTCGATGGCTTCGACGCTCTCGATGTGGCCGGCCCGTTCGAGGTGTTCGGTGAAGCCGGATACGAGCTCACGGTCGTGGCCCCGAAGGCGGGTCCGGTCCGCTCGGACACGGGGCTGACGATCCACGCGGAAAGCTCGGTGGCGAGCCTGGATCCGAGCCGTCCCGGGACGCTGCTGGTCGTGGGTGGTGAGGGCGTGGATGCGGCGAGGTCCGACCGCAGCCTGGTCGACTGGGTGGCCGCAGCCGCCACCAAGACCGACCGGGTCGCGTCTGTCTGCTGCGGCGCGTTCATCCTCGCCGAGGCCGGGCTGCTCGACGGGCGTCGCGTGACCACTCACTGGAGGGAAGCGGACCGGCTGGCGCGGGAGTATGCCGCAGTCATCGTCGACAGCGACCCCATCTTCATCCAGGACGGGCCAATCTGGACCTCCGCAGGCGTGGCAGCGGGCATGGACTTGGCGCTTGCGCTGGTCGAGGCAGACCTCGGACCCCAGACTGCCCTCGGCGTCGCCCGGGAGCTGGTGCTGTTCCTGCGCCGACCGGGGAACCAATCGCAGTTCAGCGTCCCACTGTGGTCCGCACAGCCCGCAAGTGATGTGATGCGCGAAGTCGTCGAAGCCATCCACCTCGATCCCGGTGCGCGACACGGGATCGACGACTTGGCGTCGCTCGCCGGGCTGAGTCCACGACATCTACAGCGGCGATTCACCCAGGAGACAGGTCTGCCACCAACCGTGTACGTCGAACGGGTCCGCGTCGAGGCGGCGCAACGGGCCCTCGCAGAACGCGACGACCCACTGGAAACCATCGCGCGACGCTACGGCTTCGGCACCGCCGAGACACTGCGCAGGACATTCCACCGACTCGTAGGAATCGCACCCTCAGAGTATCGAGACCGATTTCGCACGGCGCACGCCACCGCGGCCTGGCACGAAGCCTCAGAAGTGTCACGACCGGCGCAGCCGGTCCACCTCAAGGGAGTCAGTTCATGAACTACGCAATTCAAGGTACGGCTCCGCAGCTCAAGCCTGGGCGCGAGGAGCCCCTGAAGCGCTCTGGCGGGATCCCGATGCGACCGGAAGCAGGCAGGCCATCGATCGCATCCCGGACCCGACGTCACTCACTGTCCAGAATCCGGGCGGCCTTGTCACACCGTCGCCGTACGGGCGGCCTGCCGGGCCCAGACTCGCGGGAATCCGCCAGCAGCGGCGTCAGCCCGATCGCCAGCGGAGCGTCGCGTGGCGTCGCCCTCTTTATCAGCCGGTGAGCCATACAGCCACGCCGTGCCTGCTCCTACCTTGTCCCACCTGAACTCTGCACCTCGGTCCACGAGGAGACGGTCATCAGCCGCGCCCAATCCTCGATCGGCAGCAACCCTTTTGAGACTGACCCCGGCTGCCGCGATGGGTGCGTCATACCGCCGCGATCGACGCGGGGCAGCGAACCCATCCGTCCGCCACGCCAGCTCATCGCCCGATCCTCCACCGAGCGAGCGATAGCGCCAGCTCCGCGTCATCCGCTCATCGGTAAGGGCGTGGGCAGATCCGCACAAAGCAGTTGGGTGCCATCGAGGCGCGTTTTGGGACGCAGGCCTATCCCAATCGACTGTTTAGCCTCGACGGGTGGCGTCCCAGCTCGGCCCATCTGAGCGCTTGACGCAGCGGAATTCTGCGAGGGATAGCGCCTTGGCGTGGCTCGCGGACGATTTCGCGGACTGCCTGGACCTGCCGGCGCGAGCCGGGTTGGCAGAGGCGCTGCCGCGCCGGGTGACCCCCAGTGCCAGTGCCACGGTGCGCCTACCCCATGCCCTGCCCTAACCCATGCAGGGCCATCGTGTACGCGCCGTACGTCGATTGTGCCTCTCTGGCCGCGGCCTCAAGTTCGCCCGGGTCCCCGAGGATGTCATCGCCCATCTCTGCCTCAATGTTGGACACACGCGCCTGATGCTCGTTGGAGAGATGAGAGCGATGCTGGCGCGCCACGTGCGCGTGTAGACGCGCATCGGCGCGCTCCCACGCCTGGTGGAGTTCATGCAACTCGCTCATCGGTTCCTCCTCGCGGATCTCAAACGTGGCGACAGCACAACGTGTAGTTGTGAACGCTCCCCGCATTATCGGTCTGGACGGTGGCTCATGGCGATCGAAGTTGGTGTCCAATTCGAGCCAGCTGAGGCTTGGGTGCAGGCCGGGCCGGAGTTCACGGTTGCCCGCCCGCTGTCTGGTCACGCGGTCCAGGTGGTTCTCGCGGTCGGGGTAGCTGCCGCCCTGCGCCGCGCCGGCGCCTGCGCGGCAACCTGCTGGTAACCGAGCGGGTAGTGGCAGCTCCGGGAGACAGGCGACAACGCGCGGCGTTCGGGTAGGTCCGGATCAACCCACCGGGCTGCTACCCGCGGCGGTCGGGACTGGTGGCTCGGCTAGCGTCTGCGCATGCCATTGTCGCCCGAGGAGTTTTACACCCATGCCGTCGCCGCAGCCGACGACGAACAGCGCCTGCCGCTGTCGCGGATGACCGGCTGGGACATCAGCCCCTTCGAGGCCGACGGCCTGCGGGTGTCGCGGCTCCGACCGCCGGTCGTTCCGGAACCGCCCCGGCACGGGGAGGACCCGGCGGACTGCGACTCCTGCCGACGACGAGACGAGGGCATCTGGCTCGACGACCGCTGGCGGCTGACCCAGATCGGCGGGGTCGGAGTGCCACTCGCCCTCATGCTGCACCCGCGTGACCACCACGATCTCGCGGACCTCACTGACGACCTCGCCGCCGAGCTGGGCGTGCTCGAGCACGCACGTCACCCGACACGTGCAGGCCCTGCCGCACATCAGCAGGTGCCACGTCTACCGCATCGGTGACGGCGGCGCCCACCTGCACGTCTGGTTCTTTGCACGCCCCGAAGGTCAGTCCCAGCTCTTCGGGTCGTGGCTGGTCGTCTGGGACGACCTGCTGCCCGAGTACCCGGCCGCCCTGGCCCAGACGGACGCCGCCACCGTGGCCGACGCGCTGGTCGCCTCCTACGGCGGTAGGCGAGGTCCCGTGGCGAGGTGACCGCCTTGCCCTCACGACCCTCCATGCAGAAGGTGATCGATCGGTAGTGCTAGTTCCACGTCACAGGGGCTCCGGTCCATGCCTCGTCTTCATCACGGATGACGGCGTCCTCCGCGAACGTCGCGAGAGCCGCGCCGATGTCGTGGCGATCATGGGGCGGCTTGATAGATCTCGATCAGCGGGGGAATCGGAGCAGGCGGTTCGCTCATGACTTGCCTCCCATTGAGTGGCCTTCTTAGGAGAACCATGCTCGGGGCGGCACATGTTCCGCCACTCACGTCGGGAGCGACCGAGCGACAGCGCCAACTCCGGAGTGACGGTTCTGTTCGCCCGATTGCGCCGCTCAGCGGATGCTTGAAGTGGGACACTTCGGCGGCAGCGCGTAGACGTCGCCCTACAGGCAGGAGCGGTCGGGCGCTGCTAGTCGGGAGGCGTCGTGGGTCAGGATGTGGTCAGGGCTGCCGTTGTTCAGCGCCCCCCGGTGCTTCTCGACCGGGACGAGACGATCAAGATTGTCGTCGACGCCGTCTCAGAGGTCGCGTCGGCGGGGGCTGGGCTCGCCGTCTTCCCGGAGACGTTTGTCCCCGGCTACCCGGTGTGGATCTGGGGCCTACGCCCGCAAAGTGACTACGACACCACCTCTGAGATCCACGCTCAGCTGCTCGCCAACAGCGTGGACCTGACCGGGGAGGACTTGAGGCCGGTGCAGGAGGCGGCGGCCAGCCACGGGGTGGTCGTGGTCTGCGGCGTGCACGAACGTGAGGGCTCGTTCAGCCGCGCGACCATCTACAACACGCTGGTCACGATCGGCCGCGACGGGGAAGTTCTCAACCGGCACCGCAAGCTCGTACCGACGAACCCGGAGCGAATGATCTGGGGCCAGGGCGACGCCTCCGGGCTGCGCGTCGTGGACACGTCGTTCGGCCGGCTGGGTGGGCTGATCTGCTGGGAGAACTACATGCCGCTGGCCCGTTACAGCCTGTACGCGGAGGGTGTGCAGATCTACGTGGCGTCCACCTGGGACGAGGGCGAGGGATGGCTGGCCACGCTGCGGCACATCGCTTCGGAAGGTCGTTGCTGGGTCATCGGATCGGGCAGCGCCCTCAACTCGGACGACGTGCCGCCGGCGCTGCCTGCGCGCGACGCCTTGTTTCCGGACCGGGACACCTGGCTGAACTCCGGTGACTCGGTGATCATCGATCCCCATGGCACGGTTGTCGCCGGTCCCCTGCACCGCGAGTACGGCATCCTCTACGCCGACATCGACCCGGCAGTGTCTGCAAGCGCCCATCGGACCTTGGACGTCGCCGGACACTATGGACGCCCGGACGTCTTCAACCTCACGGTCGACCGCTCACCCCGACCACCCATCACCTTCATAGCGCCGGGGTAGGACCGATCGACCAATTCTCTGCGCACCGACGTGAATGGCCGGCCGCTGGGTCAGCGTCGATCCATCCTCTCGACTGGCGGCGGCGCCGGGGCTGCCATAGCGTCCCGGCGACGTGTCGAAGCGCTGTCAGGGGTGTGTGCCATGTATGAGCAGGATCCTGCTGACCTCGTCGCCTCGCTGGCCGAGAGGTATGTCAACTCTCGCTGCCTCCATGTGATCGCCGACCTCGGTGTTTGTGATGTGGTCTCGGACGTTCCGCTCCGCGTGACCGACATCGCTGGTGAGATCGGCGCCGACGCCGGGGCGCTGGCGAGGGTCATGCGCCACCTCGCCTCGTTGGGAGTCTTCGAGATGACGGACGGGACATTCCGTCACAACGAGACCTCCCGGCTGCTCACGTCTGACCATCCCAGTGGGCTGTTGCCGCTGACGCGTCTGCTCGGACTCCCGATCGTATGGGACTCGTTCAAGGTGCTCGGGGACTCCGTCAGATCGGGTCGACCGGGGGCCGAGTTTCACGACCCAGACGGCTTTTTTGCCTACCTCGACTCACACCCAGGTGAGTCGGACACCTATGACGAGGGCATGACCGCGATGACGCGCCGTCGGATCGAGCGGATCGTGCCTCACTACGACTTCTCAAGGTTCGCCACCATCGCCGACATCGGCGGTGGCCGGGGACACCTGCTCCGAGCGGTCCTCAGCCAAGCACCGAGCTCAACTGGGATCTTGTTTGACCGGGCACAGGTGCTCACCACCTTCGAGGGCGACGACCGCATCGCGCTGCAGCCGGGTGACTTCTTCAACGATCCCCTTCCAGCCGCCGATTGCTACCTGCTGTCCAACATCGTCCATGACTGGGGCGACCAAGAGGCGGTCGCCATCCTCAGCGCCCTTAGGGCAGCCAGCCTCCGGGACAGCACTCTGCTGCTCTTTGAGTTCGTCGTCCCAGAGGATGCGGAAACCTTCGAGGCCAGCGACATCGACGTCTTCATGCTTGCGTTGGTGAGTGGCCGCGAGCGCACGCTGACGGAGTATGAACAACTGCTCGCGGCCGCCGGGTGGACCCTGGTCGCTTCCGTGCCGACGCCCAGCCAGACCATCATCGAGGCCAGGCCCAACTAGGTCGGTCAGGCGGCCCGAGCCGCCTCGGCCTTGCGGCCGGTCACGTGCAGGATGTGAGTGCCGTCGTGGCACTCGAGCTCGAGGACGATCAGGCCCTCGACGCTGGTGGCGCCGCGGACCCGGCGGACGCCGAGCATCACGTCGGAGCCGTGGGTGGGGCAGTAGACGACGAACATGGTGGGTCCTTATCGGTTGTTGGCTTGGGTAGTTTCACGGTTGTTAGCGTGGGTTGGTTCACCGCTGGGTCGGCAGGGTGATCTGGCTGTCGGCCGACACCCGGTGGTTGGCGACGACGGTCCCGTGGGGGTCCATCAGTGCGTTCAGCGACTGCAGCCGCGAGTAGCTCGCGGCGTCGTAGCCGGTGCTGGGGTCGCCGCTCTCCTCGAGGAAGTTGAGGTACTGGCGGCCGTTCGCCCAGGGAGCCATCGCGGCGACTAGCGCCTGGGTGTCAGCGTGGCCGGCCGCAGCCATCTCGGGGGTGGCGGCGATGGCCACCGCGAACAGCACGAACTGCCCGTGCAGCATCGGCAGCGCGCCGGCTCCGGCGTGCGGCCGGGCCAGCGCCCCGCCGAGCTGGCGCAGCTCCGCCGCGAGCAGGCTCTGCGAGGTGCCGTCACCGGCCATCGCGAGGAACGCGTCGATCGCCTCGTCGGTCAGCTCGCCCAGCACGGAGGTGGCGGTGACACCGGGGGTCGGGCCCTCCGGGTCCATGTGCAGCCGTACCAGGGTCGCCGACGGGCACCCGGGCGAAGGTGTCGATCTCCGGCTCCAGCGCCCGCAGCTCGGCCAGGAGCGCTTCGGCCGTGGCGTCGTCGCCGAGGACCGCTCCGTTGATCATGGCGAGCTGACGACCGCGGACCGGGGCCGGGATCTCCTCGAACGGAGGCAGCTGCAGGATGCGGAACGCCGTGGTGACCTCGTCGGGGGCGTCGACCGGTCCAGCGGGCCCAGGCACGCAGCACCTTCTCGGCGTCCTTGCGGTCCCAGACCAGCATGCCGGCGTACGCCGTCTCGATCGGGTAGAGCCGGAACTCCATCGCGGTGACGACCCCGAAGTTGCCGCCGCCGCCGCGGACCGCCCAGAACAGGTCCGGCTCGTGCTCGGTGTCGGCGCGCACCAGCCGGCCGTCGGCGGTGACCAGCTCGACCGCGGTGACGCTGTTGGTGGCCATGCCGAGGGCCCGGGCGTACCACCCGATGCCGCCGCCGAGGGAGTAGCCGACCACGCCGACGTCGGGGGAGGAGCCGTGCAGCGCGGCCAGGCCGAACGGCGCGACGGCGTCGACCACGTCGATCCAGAGCGCGCCGGCGCCGACCCGGGCGGTCCGCGACGCGGCGTCGACGGTCACCTCGCGCATCGCGGAGGTGCGCACCAGGACGGTGTCGGTGAGGTCGCCCAGCGGGCCGGCGTTGTGCCCGGTGCCCTGCGGCGCCACCCGTAGCCCGGCGGCGGACGCGGCCCGGACGACCTCGACGACCTCGTCGGCCGACGCCGGGTAGGCCACGGCGGCCGGCAGCTGCTGCACGGCCACGTTCCAGGGCACCCGAGCGGCGTCGTAGCCGGGGTCGCCGGGCAGGTGGACGGCGCCGCCGCACAGGTGGCGGAGGCCTTCGGCGGCGGGGGCGGTGGCGGTGCTGGGCTCGGTGGTCACAAGTGGCTCCTTGCTCGGGGCACGGACTGGTCTCGACAAGGACCAGCGTGCTGCCGGGCTCTTGTGGGGCCCTTGCGATCGGCTTGGAGGTGTTCAGGCGGGGTCGAGTGCGGCGCCGAGCTCGGCGTCGCTGCTGACCCCGAGCCGCTCCCGCACCTCGGCGAGCGTGCGCTCCACCACCGCGGGGGTGAGGAACAGCGTCTGGGCCACGGCGCTGGCCGAGGCGCCGTCGGCGGCGAGCCGGGCGATCCGCTGCTCAGTGGCCGTCAGCGAGACGACCTCCTCGTACGCCGGGGGAGGCACCGCCCCGTCGGCCACCAGCTCGGCGCTGACCTGGCCGTAGAGGCCGGGGGACCCGCAGCCGATGGCCCGGTCCAGCGCAGCCCGCAGCAGCCGCTCCCGCTCCTCGGGCTGGTTGGTGACTCGGGCCAGCGCCAGCTCGGCGCAGGCCAGCTCGTAGCGGGCCACGGTCGGCTCGAGCAGGACGTAGGCCTCGCGCAGCATCTCGGCCGACCCTGGGCCGCCGAGCTCGCCGGCCACCCGCAGGGTCCGACCGAGGACGCTCGGGGCGCCCCAGTGCCGCGCCAGCGCCACCTCCTCGGCCATCAGCCCGCGCGCCTCGTCCGCCCGACCGAGCGCGGCCAGGACCGGCGCCCGGTAGGTGCGCCAGGGTCGCCAGACCGGGTTGACCACGGCAGTCTGCATGGTGGTCGCCGCCTCGAGGGCGGCCAGCGCCTCCGCGTGGTGACCCTCGGCGCTCAGCAGCCGCGCGCAGTTCTCGTCGAAGAGCCGAGCGCCGTCGCCGATCCGGGCCTGGTGCCCCACTTCGTCGACGTAGCGCCGCGCCTCCGCCAGGTCGCCCTGCTCGAGCAGGATGCCGACGATGAACGCCTGGCCGTACGGAACCCCGACCGCGGGTGCACCCCACAGCTCGCTCTGCTCGTTCGAGGTGCGCACTGAGTGCAGCGCCTCCCGCAACTGGCCGCGGTGCCACAGCATGTGGCCGCGCCACAGGTGCACAGCCAGCGCCGAGAACAGCGACCCGCGGGCGAAGGCCGCGGCCAGGGTGCGGTCCCAGAAGTCCGCCCATGTCGACCTCGCCCATCTCCTGGACGAAGGCCGCGACCACCCACAGCAGGCCGGGGTCGACCCGCTGGAGCTGACCGTCGGCCAGCGCGAACCGCCCCAGTGCCACCGAGCGCTCGCGGTCGCCGTTGTCGATCAGCTCCTCCCAGGCGAGGGTGGCGGCGAGCATCCGTGCTCCCGGCCCCTCGCCCTGCGGCTCGGGCCGGCCGACCTGCCACTGCTCGGCCGGCAGCCCGTGCATGTAGCCGCCGATCCGCTCGATGGCGTGCAGACCCTGATGGGCGTCGTCGAGATCTTTGGGCAGAGCGGCCGCAGCCTGCCGGGCGAATGTGGTGGCCTCGCCGGGGCCGCCGGCGAAGACCAGGGTGCGGGCCAGCATGATGGCGACGTCGCCGCGCGCGACCGGCTCGGTGGCGGTGTCGTATGCAGCGCGCAGGTGGGCCAGTGCGGCCGGCCCGTCGGTCATGGTGCCCAGCCGACCCAGCTCCAGCAGGATCCCCGGTCGCTCGTCGGCGGACGGCGGCTCCGCCAGCGCGCGCTCGAGGTAGGTCGTGGCAGCGTCGGCCGCCCCGCGGTCGGCGGCGGTGGCCGCGGCCTGAAGAAGGACCTGGACGGCCGTGCCGTCCCCGCGCCGCGGTGACAGCAGCACGTGCGCGGCCGCCAGCTCGGCCGCGGCGCCGCGGTCGTGCAGCAGGCGGGCGGCCCGCTCGTGGCGCAGCTCGCGCTCGACCGCGGGCAGCGCCTGGTAGACGGCGTCCCGGACCAGCGGGTGGACGAACCCGAGGGGATGGTCGGGGCGCAGGACCTCGGCGCGGGCCAGGGCCGCGACGCCGGCGGCAGTCCGGTCCTCGTCGAGCTCGGCGTGGGCGGCCACGTCGCGCAGCTCGCAGCCGTCGCCGAGCACGGCCACCGAGCGGGCGACGCTGGTGCAGTCGTCCGGCAGCCGCCCGAGCCGGATCAGCACCAGGCTTGACACCGCGCGGGAGCCGATCGCGGTCACCGTGTCGGCGTGGGACGCGTCCGGGCGCACGCCCTCGACCTGCAGGGCGCGCAGCAGCTGACGGAGCAGCAGCGGGTTGCCGCCCGTGGTGCGGTGGCAGGCCGCGACGAAGGCCGGCTGGGCGTCGTCGCCGAGCCGGGCCCGGACGAGCAGCGCGGTCGCCTCGGCGCCGAGCGGCTCGGGATGGACGCGCACCGTCGCGTGGTCCTCGGCGATCTCGGCGATCAGGCCCTCGTCCTCGTGCGGCTCGCCGGTACGCAGCGTCGTCACGATCAGCACCGGCAGGCCCTCGAGCCGGCGCAGCAGGAAGGCCAGGGCTCGCAGCGATCCGGTGTCGCACCACTGGAGGTCGTCGACCGCGAGCACCAGCGGCTGCTGCTCGGACGAGGTTGACGGTCAGCCAGTAGAGCCCGTGCAGCACCGCGAACGAGCCGTCGGCCCGGTCGTTCGGGTCGGGGGTCGCGACCTCGTCGAACACCGAGGCGGCCGACGCCGCCGCACCGCGCAGCAGCTCGATCCGCCGGCCGGGGTCGCTGAGCGGCCCCTTCGAACAGCTGGCGCACCGCGCCGAAGCCGAACTCCCGCTCCAGCTGGCTGCCCCGGGCGGTCAGCACCAGCGCGCCCTCGGCGGCGGCCACCCGGCGGACCTCGTGCAAGCAGACGGCTCTTGCCGATCCCGGCCGGCCCGTCGACCAGCGCCAGCCGCCCCTCGCCGGCCAGCGCCTCGTCGAGCGCGTCCCGCAGCAGGCGCAGCTCGCGGTCGCGGTCGACGATCTCGCTCGCCGGCCGGCGTCGGTGCCGCGGCCCGCGGCTCCGGCCGGCCGGCCCGCGGGGTGGGGACTCCGGTCGTGGCGACGGCGGCTGGCCGGGCCGGCGCGTCCAGCGACGGCGACTGGGCGAGCACCTCGGCCTCCAGCGCGCGCAGCGCCGGGCCGGGGTCGACGCCGAGCTCGTCGGCCAGCGTGGTCCGGGCCCGCCGCAGCGCCGCCAGCGCGTCGGCCTGCCGGTGCGCCCGGTAGAGCGCCAGCACGAGCAGCCGCCAGCGCTCCTCGCGCAGCGGGTCGTCGGCCACCAGGCCCTCGATCTCGGGCACCAGGACCGCCGACTCGCCCTGGCCGAGCCGGGCCGCGAGCGAGCTGCTCGCGGGCGACCTCGCGCAGCGCCGGTCAGCCGGGCCGACCTCGGCGTCGGCCCACGGCTCGTCGGCGTGGTCGGCGTACGCCGGTCCGCGCCACAGGCCCGAGCGCCTCGTCGAGCAGCGGCTGGGCGCGCGGCGGCGTCCGTGCCGCGCCGGCCTGCCGCAGCAGCCGCTCGAACCGCCACGCGTCGACGGCGTCGCTCGTCGACCCGCAGCGCGTAGCCGGGACCCTGGCGGGCGATCACGCTCTGCCGGTCCCGGGGTCCGCGGTCGGGCTCCATCCGCTTGCGCAGGTGCGAGACGTACGCCTGCAGGGCGCTCGTCGCGCTGGGCGGCGTGGCGTCGCCCCACGAGCGCGTCGACCATCCGGTCCGCGGGCACGACGTCGCCGCGGGCCAGCACCAGCAGGGCGAGCACGGCGCGCTGCCGCGGGCCGCCGAGCTCGAGCGGCGCGGCGTCCCGGGTGGCGACCAGCGAGCCGAGCACGCCGATGCAGGCCAGCCCCCACGTCCAGCGGGAGCTCCCCGTCGGTGCCCCTGCGCCCCCCGGCCCCCTCAGCCTGCTCCGACCCGAATGCCACCACCGACCCTCCGCGCCCGCGGGGCAGCCTATGGGCGCCGTGCAGCCGGCGCGCCAGTTTCGCCAAGCCTCCGACCCAGCGGCGCCGGCCGTCCGGTAGCGTCCCCGCCGTGCTCGTCCTGCTGCCGCCGTCGGAGGGCAAGGCCACCGGCGGCGACGGCCCGCCGGTCGGCCGGCGACCCGTGCTGAGCACCCCGGGCTCGCCGCGCCCGCACCGACCTGCTCGACGCGCTACGCCGCGCGGCCCGCGCCGACCCGGCGGCCCTGGCCGCCGGGCTCCGGCTGCCCGCAGGGGTGGCCGCCGCGGCGCTGGCCGCGGACGCCCGGGCCCGGTCCGCACCGACCCTGCCGCTCTGGACCGCTACACGGGCGTCGTCTACCAGGCGCTGGACGTCGCGGGCCTGACGCCGTCCGCCCGCCGGCGGGCCGAGGAGACGGTGATGGTGACCAGCGGGCTCTGGGGCATCGTCCGCGGCGGCGACCTGGTGCCCGACTACCGGGTCCCCGCCGCCGGCACGGTGCCCGGGCTGGGCGGGGTGACCGCCCACTGGCGGGCGCCGCTGGCCGCAGCGATGCCGACGGAGGTGGGCGACCACCCGGTGCTGGACCTGCGGTCCACCGACTACCGCGGCATGTGGCGGCCGACCGGCGAGCTGGCCGACCAGGTCCTGGCGGTGCGGGTGCTGGCCGAGCGGGCTACCGGTGCCCGGCGTACGACGTCGGTGGTGAGCTTCCATGCGAAGACGGTCAAGGGCCTGGTGGTCGGCACCTCGTGACGAGCAGGCGACGCCACACCGACCCGATGGCCGCGCTCTGCGACGCTGCCGCGACCCTGGACCTGCGGGTCGAGCTGCCCTCGCCGGGCCGTTTCCCCCAGGTGGTCGACCTGGTCGGCCGCTACCCCTGAGCCCGGCGAGGGCGGTCCTGTGTCAGACCCGGGCAGGTGCCGGTGCGACGACCTGGTCGCGCTCGCCCGCGCCCAGCCGGCTGTTCAGCACGATGCCGGTCACGATCAGCCAGAACGGCATGGCGATGTAGAGGACGTAGCCACCCACGCCGGTCAGCCCGACGACCCCCAGCACCAGGGTCGTGATCGCGAGCCACCGGGGCAGGCTCGCAGTGCGCATGCCACCGAGCCCGACGGAGATGAAGAGCACGACCGAGCCGATGAGCCAGGGCAGCCAGGCCAGCGACGTGAGGTGGGCGAGGGTCTGGATGGCCGCCCGGTCCCCGTCCTTGACCGCGTTCAGCTGGGCGAGCAGCAGGGTGGCCCAGGACCCGGCCGTCACGGCCGACATCAGACAGCCGGCGAAGACGACGCTGCTGTAGGTGGACTCGCCCGGTTCGCCTGACCGCACGGCCTTGCGGATCCCGGCGGCGAAGA
This sequence comes from uncultured Actinomycetota bacterium, assembly GCA_963728425.1. Classification (GTDB taxonomy): domain Bacteria; phylum Actinomycetota; class Actinomycetes; order JACCUZ01; family JACCUZ01; genus JAVEDA01. The sequence goes on along the minus strand of CAVSKC010000010.1, from coordinate 142,092 downwards.
ACGCGAGCAGCACCGCCGTGTAGGCGAGCATGAACGCGCCGATCTGGACCCGGGTCTCGTGCGCAGCGCCCCAGACGGTGGTCTCGTGCGCGTCGTTGGTTTCGGGAGCCCCCCAGGTCAGCAGGTTGAAGGCGGTGAACGTGAGGCCGGCGATCACTCCCGCGAGCGGGAGGAATCGGTCGAAGCGGCTGGGTGTCATGGCTGGCTCCTCGGTGGTCGGCCGCCGGGCTCCGGCGGGGTTCGGACCTGACTGTCGCCACCCCGGCGCCCGGGCGCTGCGGTCAGTCGTCCCGACCGGGTCGGGAAGCGTTCCCGACTCGCCCCCGTGACAGCGGTTGTGGGGCCACACTCGGAGTCGTCATGACGGTGCCGACCAGCGACCAGGCGACGCGCGACGCGCGGCGCATGACCCTGCTCGGGACCGCGGCGGTGTTCTGGGTGCTGACGTGGAACGTGGTGGGGATCTGGGCGCGGCGCGGCGACTTCCCGGCTCAGGTGCCGGCGGCGGTGCTGGTGCTGGTCGAGTCGACGGTCGCTCGGTCGTCGGGCTGCTGGTCGTACGCCGGCACCCGCGCAACGTCGTGGGCTGGCTGCTGGTGGCGCACGCCGCAGCCGTGGCCCTCGTCATGAGCGGCGACGAGGAGGCATCGGCAAGCAACTTGTCGGCCTGGGCGAGCCAGCTCGGCCAGGGCACCTGGGTCCTGCTGTTCGTCTCCATCGCGCTGATCGGCTACGTCTTCCCGACGGGGAGTTCCTGAGCCGGCGGTGGCGGCGGTTCGTCATCGCCTGCCTCGCGGGGCACGTTGTCTTCCTGGTCGCGGCCGCACTCGACGCGTCATCGTTCCGCGAGGTGAACCCGGGGGTGACCCCACCGCTCGACGTCCCCGACCCACCGCTGCCCCTGGAGGTGCTGCTCCTCCTCGTGGGGCTCGGTTCGGTGCCGGCGCTGCTGCTCGGTGCGGTGGCCTGTGCGGTCGTGCGGTTGCGCCGGGCCGAGGGGGAGGAGCGCCGGCAGCTGCTGTGGTTCGCCTGGGCCGCGATCAGCATCCCCGGCGGCTTCGCGTTGTGCTTGCTGGACGCTGCGGTCGGCGCCCACGGCGTGCTGCAGTTCCTCGGCGTGACCGTGCTCGGGACGGTGCTGCCGCTCGCCATCGGGGTAGCCATCCTGCGCAGCCGGCTGTTCGACATCGAGCTGGTGCTGAGCCGGACGCTGACCTACAGCGTGCTGACCGTCCTGGTGGTCGCGACGTACGGGGTGGTGCTGCTCGCGGTCCGGGCACTGGCCGGCGGCGGGGACCTGGCCGGCCTGCTCGCCGTCGGGGTTGTGGCGGTGGCCGTGCACCCGGTGCACGCACGGGTCCGGCGTCGGGTCGAGCGCTGGGTGTACGGCGACCGGTCCGACCCCTACGCCGCGCTGCGCCGGCTGTCCGACCGGCTCGAGGACACCGCCGACCCGGAGCAGGTGGTGCGCACGGTGGCGACGACGATCGCCGAGGCGCTGCGGGTCGACGAGGTCGAGGTCCTGGTCGACCGGGCCGCGTCCCCGCCGACGGCGGACGACCGGGCGGGGCAGGTGTCGGTGCCGCTGACCCACCACGGTCAGCCGCTGGGCCGGCTGGTGGTCCACGTGCCGCCCGGTCGCAGCCTCTCGGTCGCCGACCGCGACCTGCTCGACGAGCTGGCTCGGCACGCGGGCGTCGTGGTCGACGCCGTCTACCTCGGTCTTGACCTGCGGCAGTCCCGGGTCCGGTTGGTGACCGCCCGCGAGGAGGAACGGCGCCGGCTGCGCCGCGACCTGCACGACGGTCTGGGACCGTCGCTGGCGGCGATCGTGCTCAAGCTCAACGCGGTGAGCTCGCTGGTGACCGACGAGCGGGCCGGCCGCCTGCTGGCCGAGCTGCGCGAGGAGACCGGCGGCGATCGACGACATTCGTCGGCTGGTCGACGACTTGCGCCCGCCGGCGCTGGACGAGGTCGGCCTGGTCGACGCCCTGCGCCAGCGCGCCGACGCCCTGTCCCGGGACGGGCGCGAGGGACTGCTCATCGACGTCGAGGGCCGGCGAGCACCCGCCGGTCCTGCCGGCGGCGGTCGAGGTCGCGGCGTACCGGATCGCGACCGAGGCGATGACCAACGTGCTCCGCCACTCGGGTGCGACGAGCTGCCTTGTCGCGCTCGCGGTCAACGGCGCGCTGGAGGTGTCGGTCGCCGACAACGGGTCGCGGCCCTGGGACCCGGCACGCGCGGGCGTGGGCTGGGCGTCGATGCGGGAGCGGGCGGCCGAGCTCGGCGGGGCGTGCACGGTCAGCCGGCGGCGGGAGGGCGGCACGCTGGTGCGGGCCGTGTTGCCGATCACGGGCTCGGTCAACGGCACCGCCGCCGTCGTCGATCCGGCCGAGGCCAGCGGTGACGGCGAAGATCCGGGTCCTGGTCGCCGACGACCATCCGGCCTTCCGGGCCGGCCTGCAGCTGATGCTCGCCGACGCGCCCGACCTGGAGGTGGTCGGCCTGGCCGAGAACGGCGACCAGGCGGTCGAGCTGGCCGAACCTCTGCGCCCGGACGTCGTCGTGATGGACCTGCGGATGCCCGGACTCGACGGGATCGGCGCCACTCGGCGGCTGCTGGAGCTGGACCCTGCGGTCGGTGTCGTGGTGCTGACGATGTTCGAGGACGACGACTCGGTCTTCGCCGCGATGCGGGCCGGCGCCCGGGGCTACTTGCTCAAGGGCGCGGAGCAGGACGAGATCTTGCGCGCGATCCGGGCGGTGGCGGCCGGCGAGGTGCTGCTCGGCCAGTCGATCGCCCGCCGGGTGATCGAACACTTCTCCTCCGGCGACGGGTCGGCCCGCGCCGCGTTCCCGGCCCTGACCGAGCGGGAGCGGCAGGTGCTCGACCTGATCGCAGCAGGCAAGGGCAACGCCGTGATCGCGCACGACCTGGTGCTGTCGCTCAAGACGATCCGCAACCACGTGTCCAACATCTTCACCAAGCTCCAGGTGTCCGACCGGGCGGCGGCGATCGTGAAGGCCCGGGACGCCGGCTTCGGCGCGCCGGCCCGACACTCGTGAGCCTCGACGTCGAGCCTGGGGCCACCGACGTACGCTCGTCGCTGTGAGCGTCCTGGCCCCCCGCGAAGTGCCGTTGGGGGGCGTCCGGCAACTGCTGGTGCGTCGCACCCTGCCGCACCGCGACCTGCGCACGGTCGGCGCGTGGTGCTTCCTCGACGACTACGGGCCGGTGGACGTCACCGGGACCCCGGGAATGCAGGTGCCGCCGCACCCGCACACCGGCCTGCAGACCGTCACCTGGCTGCTCGACGGCGAGGTGCGCCACCAGGACAGCCTCGGCAGCGACGCGTTGGTGCGGCCAGGCGAGCTCAACCTGATGACGGCCGGTCGCGGCATCAGCCACGCCGAGACCACACCGGTCGGTGCCACCGGGGCCCTGCGCGGCCTGCAGCTGTGGGTCGCGCTGCCCGCGCGGCACTGCGACACCGCGCCGGACTTCGCCCACCACGGCAACCTGCCGCGGACAGAGGGCGAGGGGCTCACGGTCACCGTCCTGCTCGGCTCGGTCGCGGGCGCGATGTCACCCGCCCGCACGTTCACGCCGATAGTCGGCGCCGAGGTCGTCCTCGCGCCGGGTGCACATGTAGGGCTGCCGCTGGAGCGGGGGTTCGAGCACGCCCTGCTCGCGCTCTCCGACGACCTGGTGGTCGACGGCAGCCGGCTCGAGCGCGCCTCGCTGCAGCACCTCTCACCCGGCCGGAGCCGGGTGGTGCTCACGACCGGGCCAGCCGGCGGCCGGGCGTTCCTGCTCGGCGGCGAGCCGTTCGACGAGGAGCTGCTGATGTGGTGGAACTTCGTCGCGCGCAGCCACGACGAGGTCGTCCAGTCGCGCGAGGAGTGGATGGCGGCGGTCGACGGCGCGGCGACAAGGTTCGGCCAGGTCAGCGGGTACGACGGCGGGGCGCTGCCTGCACCGGCGCTGCCCACCAGCAGGCTGCGCCCGCGCCGAAGCCGCTGACCGTCAAGCCTTGTCGCGACGCATCTCGTCGAGGTTGACGAAGATCGGGTCTCCCTCGCACAGCTCGAGCATCCGGGCGGCGAACTGCTTGGTCTCCGGCAGCTCGTTGTTGCGCATCGCGTCCTCGTAACTGGGGAACTCGACGATCGTGACGTAGTGGTCGCTCTGGTCCCGGTCGCGGCAGGTGATCGAGGACGCGGTGCCGCGGCGACCCTCGGTGTTGTCGCGCCACTCGTCCAGCAGGGCCTCGATCTCGGCTCCACGAGTGGTGCTGTAGTCGATCAGCTGGATGAACGTCGACATGGCGGCCTCCTTGGCGGTCCTCTCCGGCGTACTCCTCGCGGCGGCGCCGGGCAAGGGCTGAAGGGGACTGTCGCGGTCAGCGGTCAGCGTTCAGTGGTCGCTCGCGCTGCGCATGGCAGCCGCGACCTGGTGCGCCACCGGGTCGCTGCCCCCCTCCAGGCCGGCGACTGTGCCGGCCACGTCCTCGGCCGACCGGTTCTGGCTCAGCTTCCACTTGGCCTCGACCCGGGTGATCTCGACCTCGAGGCCGACGATCGCGCGCAGCTGGCCCGCGACGTACCGGGCGGGCGCGTCGTCGACGGACCAGGGCTCGTCCCGGCGGCCCTCGTGCTTGGCGGTCAACCGGCGTACCAGGGCCTCGACCCACGCCGGGTCATCGTGCACGACGCAGCCGGCCGTGCACGTGCGCGGTGACGTAGTTCCAGGTCGGGACCACCCGGCCGTGCTCGCGCTTGGTGGCGTACCAGGCCGGCGAGACGTAGGCGTCCGGGCCGCGGACGATGACCAGCGCCTCGCCCAGCGCCGGCAGCCGCCACTGGTCGTTGTTCCGGGCGACGTGCCCGAGCAGTCGGCCCTGGTCGCCCTCGGTAGCCGGCTCGTCGTAGACGAACGGCAGCAGGGTCGCGACGCAGACCGTCGGCGGTGCTGGTGACCAGGTCGGCGGCACCGTGGTGGCGCAGCAGGTCGCGGACGGAGTCGTCGTCCGGCGGGGCGAAGTGGGCGGGAACGTACATGCTCGCCAGGGTAGGCGGGGCCGACGTCTCCGGCTCGCGTCACGGCAGGACGGGCACCCACAGCTCGACCTGGTCGCGGCGCCGGTAGAACTCGACCAGCGGCCGGCTCGGGTCGCGGTCTGCCAGGCGCTCCAGCTCCGCCATGCCCGGGCCGATCTGCTCGTAGACCGCAGGCGGCTCGCCGACCAGCCTGCCGCGGAGGTAGTCACCGCCGGGGAGGACGCCTATCTCGAGGCCCAGCGCCTGCGGGTCGTCGCCGTCGCGGACCGGGGTGCAGGTCGTGTAGGTGCCGGCTGCGGGGTCCACCGAGGCGTACATCTTGCGGCCGCGCAGGCCGACCAGGGTCTCGAAGGTCAGGCCACAACGCCTGGATGTGGGGCAGGTCGTCGACCGTCGTCCGCGCCATGACAGTGACGTCGGCCCGGGAGATGCGGTCCGGTCCGAGAGCGAAGATCGACGCGGTCACGTTGTCGAGCCAACCAGCCGGGTCGGACACGGTCGCGGGAGCCTGCCCGGCGGATCTCGACGGGACCGCCTTGCGAGGCGTAACGGCACCTTGCGAGGCACCTGCGCCTCGCAACGTGCCGACACGCCTGCCATACGTGGTCGACGCCCGGCCGCGCGGGGCGTACCGCTACCAGCGGTCGTGCACGTGGGCCCGGATGTGGGTGTCGTAGACGTTCTCGAGGCCGCCGAGGGTGGCGGCGTCCAGGTGGGCCAGGTCGGCGGCGGCCGCGTTGGACCGGGCCTGCTCGGCGTTGCGAGCGCCCGGGATGACCGTGCTCACGCCGGGCTGGTCGACCAGCCAGCGCAGTGCCAGCTGTGCGGTCGTCGCGCCGGCGGCGTCAGGGCGGCCACCTCGCGGGCGGCCCGGACACCGACCTCGAACGGAACCCCACTGAAGGTCTCACCGATGTCGAAGGCCTCGCCGGAGCGGTTGAAGGTGCGGTGGTCGTCGGCCGCGAAGGTGGTGCTCTCGTCGTACTTGCCCGAGAGCAGGCCGGAGGCTAGCGGCACCCGGGCGATGATGCCGACGCCGGCCGCGTGGGCCGCGGGCAGCACCCGCTCGAGCGGCTTGCGCCGGAACGCATTGAGGATGATCTGCACGGTCGCGACGTGCGGCCAGGCGATCGCCGTGAGCGCCTCGTCGACCGTCTCGACCGAGACGCCGTAAGCGGCGATCACCTCGTCACCGACCAGGCTGTCGAGGGCGTCGAAGACCCGGTCGTCGGAGTAGACCGGCGTCGGTGGGCAGTGCAGCTGCACGAGGTCGATCGTGTCGACGCCGAGGTTGCGGCGGCTGCGGTCCAGCCAGCCGCGGAAGGCCTCGAGGGTGAAGGCCTCGGGGACGTGCGGGTCGGCCCGCCGGCCCATCTTGGTCGCGACCGTGATGCGGCCAGCGTCGCCGCGCTCGCGGATGACCCGGCCCACGAGCGTCTCGCTGCGGCCGTCGCCGTAGACGTCGGCGGTGTCGAGGAAGGTGACACCGGCGTCGAGCGCCGCGTGCAGCACGGCGAGCGCGTCGTCCTCCCCGACGTCGCCCCAGTCGGCACCCAGCTGCCAGCAGCCGAGCCCGATGACGGAGACCTGCCGACCGGTCCGTCCGAGCTGCCGTGACTCCATGGTCCGAGCCTACGGAACCCGGGGACCTCGAGGTCAGCGGTCCCAGGGCGGCTGGTCGCCCATCTTCTCGTAGTACTTCGCCAGGTGACCCTTGACCCGCGGGACCTCGTCGCGCGGCAGGTCGACGCCGCCTCGCGAGCCCTGCATCACGGCACCGGCAGCCATCACGCCGCGCGGCACCGCCACCAGCTTCCCGCCCACCACGTCGGCGACCAGCAGCTTGTAGCTGCCGAAGTTGTCAGGGGCCGACTCGTCGTACCAGACGTGCGCGTCGCGGTACTTCGCGTTGGGCTCGTCCTCGGCCTTGGCCCAGGCGCGCACCCGCTTCTCGGCGGCGGTGCCGTCCCACTCACGGTCGCGGTCGGCCAGCGGCAGGTCCTGGAAACGCGGAACCGACATGACTCCTCCTCCACCCGTGGACGTCGTACGCCGGTCGGGTACCCAGTCCGGGGGTGCCGAAGCGTCAGGCGGTCGCGCTCGCGGCGGCCCTCCCCGCCGTACGGCCGGAGAATAGGCAGCCGCCCAGGAAGGTGCCCTCCAGTGCGCGGTAGCCGTGCATCCCGCCGCCGCCGAAGCCGGCCACCTCGCCGGCCGCGTAGACCCCGGGCAGCGGCTCGCCGTCGGGCGTCAGCACCCGGGCGGAGAGGTCGGTCTCGAGGCCGCCGAGGGTCTTGCGGGTGAGAAGGTGCAGCTTGACCGCGATCAGCGGACCGGCCTTCGGGTCGAGCAGCCGGTGCGGCGACGCGACCCGCACCAGCTTGTCGCCGCGGTAGCGCCGCGCGCCGCGCAGGGCAGTCACCTGCAGGTCCTTGGTGAACGGGTTGGCCATCTCGCGGTCCCGGGCGAGCACGACCCGCTCGACGTCGTCGAAGGACAGCAGCGGCGAGTCGGTCAGCGCGTTCATCCCGTCGACCAGCGAGCGCAGGTCGTCGCGCACCACGAAGTCGGCACCGTGCTGCTTGAACGCCTCGACCGGTGCCGGCGCCCCGGGCTTGATCCGGCCCAGCACCTGGCGCACGTCGCGGTCGGTGAGGTCCGGGTTCTGCTCCGATCCCGAGAGCGCGAACTCCTTCTCGATGATCTTCTGGGTCAGCACGAACCAGGTGTGCGCGTGCCCGGTGCGCTGGATGTGGGAGAGGGTGCCGAGGGTGTCGAAGCCGGGGAACAGCGGCACCGGCAGCCGCCGACCGGTCGCGTCCAGCCACAGCGACGACGGGCCGGGCAGGATCCGGATGCCGTGGCCGGGCCAGATCGGGTCCCAGTTCGTGACGCCCTCGGTGTAGTGCCACATCCGGTCCCGGTTCACGATGCTCGCGCCGGCGCTCTCGGTGATCGCCAGCATCCGCCCGTCGACATGGGCCGGTACGCCGGTCAGCATCCCCTCGGGGTAGGTGCCCAGCCGCTCCGGCCAGGCGGCCTTGACGAGGTCGTGGCTGCCGCCGATGCCGCCCGAGGTGACGACCACCGCTTGGGCATGCAGCTCGAAGTCGCCCACGGCCGTGCGGGACGACGGGAAGCCGCGGCCCAGCGTGGACGGCTCGAGCAGCGTGCCGCGGACGCCGTCGACGTTGCCGGCGGTCACCGTGAGGGCGTCGACCTGGTGGCGGTGCCGGACAGTGACCCGGCCTGACGAGACGTGCTCGCCGACCCGGCGGGCGAACGGCTGCATCACGCCGGGGCCGGTGCCCCAGGTGACGTGGAAGCGCGGCACCGAGTTGCCGGGTCCCTGCGCGTCGTAGCCACCCCGCTCGGCCCAGCCGACGACCGGGAACCAGCGCATGCCCTGCGCGTGCAGCCAGGACCGCTTCTCCCCGGCAGCCCACTCGACGTAGGCACGGGCCCACTGCCGCGGCCAGCGGTCCTCGCGGTCCCGGTCGAAGCCGGCGGTGCCCTCCCAGTCCTGCCAGGCCAGGTCGAGCGAGTCGTGCACGCCCATCCGCCGTTGCTCGGGGGAGTCGACCAGGAACAGCCCACCGAGGGACCAGAAGGCCTGCCCGCCGAGGTTCGCCTCGTTCTCCTGGTCCAGCAGCAGAACCCGCCGGCCGGCGTCGGCCAGCTCGGCCGTAGCCACCAGTCCGGCCAGCCCCGCTCCTACGACGATGGCGTCGGCATCCACTGCTGGTCCCTCCTGGATCGTCCACAGGCGGCTTGTGTCCACCGGCTGCATGTGCGGCCGTTGAGCACCCTCCCACGCCACCAGGCTCGACGGCATGGACGACGACACGACGACAGCAGGCCCGGACGAGGACGAAGCGCCCACCTCGGTGGTCCGCATCGGTGGGCCGGCCGACATCCTGGGCGTGCTGCCCTACCGGATCGGCTTCCACCCCAGCGAGAGCCTGGTCGTTGTCTGCTTGGAGGGGCCGCGTCGCCGCGACCGCCTGGTGATGCGGGTCGACTTGCCGTCACCGGCCGCGCAGCGGGGCGTCGTCACCGACATCGCCGAGCGGGTGGCGCACATCGGCGCGTCGTCGTCGGTGGTGGTCGTCTACACCGAGGACGCCGATGCTGGCCGGGGCCGGACCCGGCTGGCCCACGCGGGTCTGGTGCAGGCGTTGCGGTCGGCGCTGCGGCACCGTGAGATCCAGCTGCACGAGGCACTGCTGGTGCGGGCCGGCCGATGGTGGTCCTACCTGTGCCACGACCCCGGCTGCTGCCCGCCCGAGGGCACGCGACTGCCGGAGGAGCCGACCGCTGCGACCGTGCGCTACGCCGCCGAGGCCGTGGGGCAGGGGGAGCGGGTGCTGGCCGACCGCGACGAGCTGCGCCGTAGCGTCGAGCCCTCGGACCATGCCGTCGCCATAGCAGTGCGGCGGCTGGCCGGGAAGGAGACCGCCGCACTCGTCGACGACGTGCTGGCCGAGGGCGGGTCGCCCGCGCTGCGGGTGCTCACCCTGGCCACCCTGGCGCGGTTGCGGTCCCGCTGGGCTCGCGGCGACCGCCGGCTCGAGCCGGCGGACGCGGCCCTCGTGCTGCTGGGCCTGCACGACAAGCGGGCCCGGGACGCGACGATGACCGGGGTCCTGGACGAGGACGCCGACACGCTGCTCGACCTCCTCGGTGCGCTGGCCCGGCAGGCTGACGACCCTGATGCAGCCCCGGTGTGTACCGCGCTGGGCTGGGTCGCCTACGCCCACGGGCACGGCGCGCTCGCGGCGGTGGCCGCCGAGCGGGCCTTGCGGTGCGCGCCGGACTACTCGATGGCCCGGCTGCTGCTGGACGGGCTGGACCGGATGCTCGGCCCCGACCACGTGCGCGCGGTGAGCGCGGCGGTCCGAGCCGAGCTGGACGACCTGGACGTGCTGGACGACCTGGAAGACGAGCTCTGCGACTGGGAGGACCCGATGGACCAGCTGGACGGCGAGCTGGGCGACGCCTGCTGACGGCGCGGGAGGACCTGCCGGGCACGCATGTGGGCAGTCGATTGACAGAGCGAAATTTGCGGGAACAAACATTGAGGGCGCAAACTTCTACCTGGTGACCTTCCCGCCTGCGAACCCCGCCAGGAGCCCTTGATGAGCCGTTCGCCCCAGCTCTTCCGCCTCGACGCCAGCCTTGCCGGCGAGACCTCGGTCTCCCGCTCGGTGGCCGACACCTTCGAGAAGGTCTGGCGCCTCGAGCACCCGGACGGCACCGTGCTGCGCCGCGACCTGGGCGCCGCGCCGGTCCCGCTCATCGACATGACCGCCGTGGGCGCGCGCTTCGTGCCGGCCGAGGACCGGACCCCGGAGCAGAGGGCCGCCGTCGAGCTGGCCGAGACGCTGACCGACGAGCTGATCTCCTCGGACGCCTACCTGTTCGCGGTCCCGCTCTACAACTGGACCAACCCGGCCAGCGTGCAGGCCTGGGTCGACCGCATCCTCACTGCCGCGCCGCTGCGGGCCGGCGAGGGCGAGCCGATCGCCGGGCGTCCCGCCGTGGTCGTCCACAGCCGGGGCGGCGGCTACGGCCCCGGCACCCCCCGCGAGGGCTGGGACCACGCCGAGCCCTACCTGCGCCGGGTCCTCGAAGACGTCTGGAAGCTCGACGTCACCATGGTCACCGCCGAGCTGACCCTGGCCGCGACGGTGCCGGCGATGGCTGACTTCAAGCACCTCGGTGCCGCCTCACTGCAGGCCGCGCACACCGCCGCCGAGGACCACGCCCGCCGGATCGCCGAGCTGGTCGCCGCCGGCAACCCCGCCGTCGACCTCACCCCCGCGCGCGCCACCGCCTGAGCCCGCGCCGCGCCGGAGCCGACCACGTAAAGCACGCCGGCTGACACCGGTTCCAGCAGAACTGCACCGATGAGAGCGAGCTGTGGCGCCGCTGGTGCTGACGCCGTAGTTTCGGGCTTGGCGCTTTCCCTTGTGGATAAAGGGTTTCTCCTGGGTACGCCGGGAGGGTTTTGTCCGGGGTGGGTTCTAGGTTGGGGTCATGTCAGAGGCACCCGAGCCGCCGGTCAGCCACCCGGTGACGGCTGCGATCCAGGGGCTGCGGGGCGCGGTCGAGCGGCTGGGTGTCGTGTCGGGGCCGGGTGCCGACGGTGAGCTGTGGACGATGCCGGGGCCGGACCTGCTCGAGGAGACCACCGAGCTGCACCGGCTGCTGTGCGCGGCCGACGCGGTGCTGCACGGCATGGTCCGCGAGATCGACACCCGGGGTGCGGCGACCGCGCAGGGCGCGCCGACCACCCGGGCCTGGCTTCGGGAGCGGCTGCACCTGCACCCGGGCGCCGCCAAGCGGCTGACGGCCACCGCCCGGGCGTTGCACGACGACCCGTCCGGTGCGCTGGTGCACCACGCCGAGCCCGACGAGGTGCCCGCGCCGGGCGGCCGGGCGGTGCTGGCTGCCGCGTTCGCCGCCGGAGCGATCTCCGGCGAGCACGCCGCGGTGGCCTGCCAGACCCTGGCCGAGCTGCCCGCCGAGGTCGAGCCCGACGTGGTGGCCGAGGCCGAGACCTACCTGTGCGCCGAGGCCGCCCGCCGCGACCCCAAGGTGCTGGCCCGGCTGGCCCGCCACCTTTCCCACGTCCTGGACCCCGAGGCCGGGGACACCCTGGCCGACAAGGAAGACCACGACCGGGCCACCCAGGAGCTGCACGTCCGCCAATGCGACGACGGCGGCTCGGATGTCCGCGGCCACCTCGGTGCCGAGCTGACCGCCGAGCTGCTCTCCCAGCTCCAGCCGCTGGCCGGTCCCCGACCCACCTGCGACGACCGCCCCGACATGCGGACGGTCGCCCAGCGCAACGCCGACGCCCTGGCCGAGCTGCTGCGCCGGTCCGCGATCGCCGGCACCACCCCGGCCCGGCACGGATCGAGGGCCACCATCACCGTCTCGATGGCCCTGGAGACCCTGGAGCGCCGCCTCGGCGCCCCCGCCGCCACCCTGGACTGGTCCGGCCCGATCTCCGCCGAGACCGCGCGCCGGCTCGCCTGCGACGCCCAGGTCATCCCGGTCCTGCTCGGCAGTTGTGGCGAGCCCCTCGACGTCGGCCGTGCCTCCTACCCGGTCACCCAGGCCATCTGGCGGGCCCTGGTCGCCCGCGACGGCGGCTGCTCCTTCGACACCTGCGGACGGCCGCCGGAATGGACCGAAGCCCATCACCGGATTCACTGGGAGGACGGCGGCGAGACCTCGGTCGCGAACTGCTGCCTGCTCTGCGACTACCACCACCGCCGGGTCCACCACGGCGGCTGGGACGTCGAGCTGATCAACGGCGTCATCCACGTCATCCCGCCACCTTGGATCGACCCCGACCGCGTCCCACGACCCAACCAGCACCCCGACCGGCTCATTGACCTACGCCGCATCCCTCGACCGCCCGGCCACGACAGGGAGTGAACGACATCTGCCCGGCCGTCCTCGATGCGCCGGCGCCAGAATTTCGCGGGTGGACGAGCACTAGCCGAACCAATACGAGGCTTCTGCCCACGCGCCGTCGTCGTAGACGCAGGTGAACCCTCGCGAGGTGTAGGAGAACTCCACCGAGGCGAACGTCGCCTTGCCCGGCGGCTCGCCAGAACAGTGACTCTCCATCCGCGACCAGCCGATGCGGTAGTACACGGGGAGAGCGAGAGCCACGGCGAGAATCAGCATCGTCAATGCAACTACTCGCCTGCGCTTCAGGTCGACCACCCGCCCGATCGTGCCGGTTTCGTGCGCCGCTGTCAGCCCACGAGCGGGTGAGTAGCGGTACCTATGCGTCGGCGTGCACCTCAAGGATCCGCAGTTCGCCGCGCTCCACACCGGCATCTGACTGTGCCGGTGCGTTCGCGATGACCGCTTCGCGGAAACTGCGCGCCTGGTCGAGCGTTTCGAAGACGATGAACGTGACGCTGCGCTCCGGCTGGTCCACGTCGTTGGCCCAAAACCCCCGGACGAAGCCAGGATTCTGCTTCACACCCTCTACCAGCCTCGGCAGCAACGACTTCTGCTGCTGCCGCATCGCAGCATCCATGCTCCAGGTCCCGGCGACAGCGAACAAGGTGCGTCCTCCCTGAGTTCGTCGTACGCCAATCCTGGCCGCAGATGTGCAGCACGCGCCAGTGAGTAGTGCCGGCTCCGATCGACGGCGTCAGGCGGAAGCACGTCGGAGCTGGCACTACCGAGCGTTTTCGAGTCCGACGGACGCAACCGGCGCCGACTTGCGACAGACCGGCACCTACCGACCGCTCGTCGCGGCATGTGAATAGACATCGGTGGCCGTGATCGATGTATAGGTATGCGGTCCCGCACCGCTGGACGGTGACCGGCTGGCTCACGTCGACGCGCTCAGTCCTGTTATCGCCGGAAGTTCTGCTCAAGGCGCCCGCAAGCCGGTCGGCTCAGAGGACGGACTCGACGCGCCCTCCCCGACCGATGACTCTTGTGCAGCTACGAAGTCGTAGTGCTAGCAGCCGCGCTCAGCGGAGCACCAACATGAAGGGAAACGAGCAAGCATGGCTACGCTCATGACCATCGACTACGGCGACCGCGCCGGGTACAAGGCAACTGCTCGGGTTGTCCGCGATGCGTGACCCTCGGTCCCGGAAGGGTGAGGGAGCGGGAAGCGAGATCTCACTGCCGACCGTCATCCCGGTTCTCGTGGCTGAGCTGCTCGCCGAGGGTGAGCGGATGCCGGTCTACGTGCACGTCATCGACCATCCTGAGGCGCGCGTGCTTGTCGACACCGGCATGACGCAGCTGCACCCGGCGGTGGCCGACATGGATCCACGCCTGTTTCCACTGAGTGCGCAGGCCGACTTCGACCTGGCCAGCATCGACGTCGTCATCAACACGCACCTGCACTTCGACCACTGCGGCGGCAACCACCTGTTCACCGGCAGGCCGATCTACGTCCAGCGCCGGGAGCTCGACGACGCGCGCAGCGAGGACGACTACACGATCCGCGAGTGGGTCGAGGCCCCCGGCGTGCAGTACGTACCCGTCGACGGCGCGCTCGAGTTGCTGCCGGGGCTCCAGCTCGTACCGGCGCCAGGCCACACGCGAGGCTCGCAGGTGGTCGTCGTCGAGACGCGCGGGCGTTCAGTCGTCGTCGGCGGCGACATGGCGGTCTTCTTCGCCGAGCTCGACGAGCCGCGCACCGAAGGCCAGCGGCTGGTCCGCGCGCTCGACCCTGCGGAAGTCTGGCTCTCGCACGAGCACGAGCCATGGCGGCCGCAGGGTTCACAGCACCTCTGACTCGAGGCAGCAAGACAGACCGTCTGGCAGACGATCGGCTGCGGAGCCGAAGTTGAGGTGGCCCCGCGCGGCGGAGCCAGACTTCCAGTCGCGGATGCAGGAGGGAAGGTGCGGGGCATCGCTGCCAGTCCCCAGGTCGCTCGGTAATGCCGGTCCTGGGCGTTCGTGTCGGCCGCCGAACGAGGGCTGGGGAAGGCACACATCAGCGGCAGGCATGGACGCCACGCAGAGATCGACTTACATTTCGTGCCATGAGGAGCACCGGAGGCACATTGCCGCCGGTCCGCGTCTCTGACGCGGAACGCGAACGAGCACTGCGTGAGCTGCGTGAGGCCGCCGTCCAAGGGCGATTGAGCGGCGACTCTTTCGTTCGCCGCCTCGACGACGCCCTCCGTAGTCGCAACAGAGACGACCTCGCTGATCTTGTCCGTGATCTGCCTGGGCACTCCCGCCTGGAAGACGTGGTTCTGCGGCGCGTCCATGCCATGTCGCTGTGGCTTCTCCGGGTCCGGCATGCCTGGCAGCAGCCTCGCCTCGCCCGGCTGTCCCTTCCGACGGACATGGATCGCGCGTACTGGCTCGGTCGGAACCCCTGGTCCGATCTCGTGTTCTCGAACCGGACCGTGTCGCGCAGCCACGCCCGACTCAACTTCGGTCCCGACGGCTGGATCCTGACCGATCTGGGATCGACGAACGGCACCCGGGTCAACGGCTGGATCGTCAGTCGTCCACGGGTTGTGCGACCAGGCGACCGCGTCTCCTTCGGCTCGCAGACCGTCGTCCTCACGCGATAGGTACCGAGCGCACGTTCTAGGCTCCGGCCATGGTCGAGACAGCCCTGCCGCAGCGAGCCCGCGTCGTCGTGATCGGCGGTGGAGTGATCGGGACGTCGGTCGCCTACCACCTCGCCCACCTCGGCGAGGACGTGCTGCTGCTCGAGCGCGACCGGCTCACCAGCGGTACGACGTGGCACGCCGCCGGCCTGATGGTCACGTTCGGCTCGACCTCCGAGACCTCGACCGAGATGCGCAAGTACACCCGCGACCTGTACTCCCGGCTCGAGGCGGAGACCGGCCTGGCCACCGGGTTCTCGCCGGTCGGCTTCATCGAGGTCGCAGCGGACGAGGACCGGCTGGAGGAGTACCGGCGGGTGTCGGCGTTCAACCGCTGGTGCGGCGTCGACGTGCAGGAGATCTCGCCAGGGGAGATCCGCGAGCTGTTCCCGCTGGCGCGCACCGACGACCTGCTGGCCGGCTTCTACGTCGCCGAGGACGGCCGCGCCAACCCGGTCGACGTCACCATGTCGATGGCCCGGGGCGCACGGATGGCGGGGGCACGGATCGCCGAAGGGGTGCCCGTGCTGGACGTACTCACCGAGCGTGGTGCGGTGACCGGCGTACGGACCGCGATCGGCGACGTCGAGTGCGAGGTGGTCGTCAACTGCGCGGGGATGTGGGCCCGCCAGCTCGCGGAGCGCAACGGTGTGACGGTGCCGTTGCAGGCCGCGGAGCACTACTACCTGCTGACCGAGGAGATCCCCGGGATCTCGCGCGACTGGCCGGTGCTGGAGGACCCGGGCAGCTTCGGCTACTTCCGCGAGGAGGGTGGCGGGCTGCTGCTCGGCCTGTTCGAGGCTGTCTGCGCGCCGTGGCAGGTGGGCCGGGTCCCGGACGACTTCTCGTTCGGTGAGCTGCCGCCCGACTGGGACCGGATGGGTCCCTACCTCGAGAAGGCGATGGGTCGCATCCCGATCTCGTCCGAGATCGGCATCACGAAGTTCTTCTGCGGCCCGGAGAGCTTCACGCCCGACCTGCAGCCCGTGGTTGGCGAGGCACCCGAGGTCCGCAACTACTTCGTCGCGGCCGGGCTGAACTCCATCGGCATCCTCACGGGCGGCGGCCTCGGCCGGGCTATCGCGCACTGGATAGTCGACGGTCGCCCCGATATCGACATCACGGGCATCAACATCGACCGGCTGCACCGCTACCAGGCCAACCCGGAGTACCGGGCTACCCGGACGGTCGAGTCGCTCGGCATGGTCTATCAATGCCACTACCCGACCCGGTCGATGCAGACGGCGCGCGGCGCGAAGACGTCAGCGTTCCACGACCGGCTGGTCGCGCAGGGTGCGTACTTCCGGGACGTCAGCGGGTGGGAGGGCGCTGACTGGTACGCCGGTGAGGGCGCCGTCGCAGATCCCGGGCCGTTGACGTGGGGCCGGCCGGCCTGGTTCGACCGGTGGGCCGCCGAGCACCGGGCCGCCCGCGAGGACGTCATCGCGATGGACATGTCGTTCATGTCGAAGTTCCTGGTGCAGGGCCGCGACGCAGGCCGGCTGCTGGAGCGGCTGTCCGCCAACCACGTCGACGGCGACCCGGGAGTCATCACCTATACCCAATGGCTGAACGAGGGCGGCACCCTCGAAGCCGACCTGACCGTCACCAAGCTGGACGACGAACGGTTCTGGGTGGTCGCGTCGGACACGGCGCACCGGCACGTCGAGACGTGGATGCGGCGGCACACCGGCGACCTGCACGCCGCGGTCACCGACATGACCTCCGGGTTCGCGCAGCTGAACATCCAGGGGCCGCGGTCCCGCGAGCTGTTGCAGTCGCTCACGTCGGTCGACCTGTCCAACGAGGCCTTCCCGTTCCGCACCGCCCGCTCGATCGACATCGGTTTCGCGCGCGCGCTGTGCGTGCGCATCACCTACCTGGGGGAACTGGGCTACGAGCTGTACGTCCCTACCGAGCAAGCCACGCACCTCTACGACCGGGTCGTCGCCGCCGGCCCGGCGTACGACCTGCGGCACGCCGGGCTGAAGTCCCTGGCCAGCCTGCGGATGGAGAAGGGATACCGCGACTACGGGCACGACATCGACAACACGGACTCAGTGCTCGAGGCCGGGCTCGGCTTCGCGGTGTCCTACGACCACGACTTCATCGGCCGCGCCGCAGTCGAGGCGAAGAAGGCCGAAGGGCCGCTGTCCCGCAAGCTGGTGCAGGTGCTGCTCACCGACCCGGACCCGCTGCTGTTCCACGCCGAGCCGGTGCTGCGCGACGGCAAGCCCGTGGGTTACGTCCGCGCTGCTTCCTACGGCCACACCCTCGGGGGAGCCGTCGCCCTGGCCATGGTCGAGGGCGGTGAGCCGGTGACCGGCGCCTGGTGCGACGCCGCCGAGTGGCAGGTCGAGGTGGCCGGCCGGATGGTGCCCGCTCGCGCGTCGCTCAAGCCGCTCTACGACCCGACCAACCTGAAGATCAAGGCCTGACCCGGCGGCGGCGATGTGGGACCTCGTGGTCGTCGGAGCCGGCCCGGCCGGCGCGTCGGCCGCACTCGCCGCCCTGCAGGCGCGACCCGACGCCCGCGTGCTGCTGCTCGACCGGGCCGACTTCCCCCGCGACAAGGCGTGCGGCGACGGCATCGCGCCGCACGCGGTCGACGTCCTGGCGGGCCTCGGCGTCGACGCCGTCCCGACGGACCCGTCGGTGCGGCGCCTGCGGCTGGGGTTCGTGACCGGGCTCCCGGTGTCCCGGGAGATGCAGCGACCGGCGTACGTCGTGCGGCGAACCGAGTTCGACGCGCGACTGGTGGCGGCCGCCCGCGACCGAGGCGCGATGGTGCGTCGACACCAGGTGCGCGGCTTCGACACCAGGGCCGACCACGTCCTTGTCGATGACGAGCCGGCCAGGGTGGTGGTCGGTGCCGACGGCGCGAACGGGGTGGTCCGCCGGCTGGCGGGTGTTCCCGGACCGCGCGACGGCACGCTCGCCCTCGCGATCCGCGGCTACGCGCCGGTCGACCCCGACCGCGCCGGCGAGCAGGTCATCACGTTCGCGGAGCGCGGCTGGCCGGCCTACGCGTGGTCGTTCCCGCTGGGTGACGGCACAGCGAACGTCGGGTACGGCGAGGTGGTCACCGCCGGGCGCAGCCCGCGCCGGGCCGAGCTGCTTGCGCGGCTGGACCTGCTGCTGCCCGGCGCAGGTGCCCACGCGACGGACTGGAGAGCGCACCACCTGCCGCTGTCCTCGGGGCGGCCGCGCCAGCCGGACGGCCGGGTCCTGCTGGCGGGCGACGCGCTGTCACTGGTGAACCCGTTGACCGGCGAGGGCATCTACTACGCGGTCCTTTCGGGCGCGCTGGCCGGTCGAGCCGCGGTCGACCGGGCAGCCGCCGACGACCCTGGCCGTGCCTACCGCAGCGCCGTGCAGCACGAGCTCGGCCGGCACCTACGCCACACGACGGTCGTGGCCCGGCTGGCGCGGCACCGGCCGGTGGTCGAAGCGGGTGTGGCGGCCGCACGCAGGCGACAGTCCGTGTTCGACGACATGGTCGAGCTCGGCCTGGGACGCGGGCTGCTCACCCCGCGCGTGCTGGCCGGCCTGCTCGGGCGCTAGCGTCCGGGCTTATGGACGTCGAGGTGGGTGAGCCGGGTATTCGGCTTGGTCAGCTGCTGAAGCTCGCGAACCTGGTCGAGACCGGGGGAGCGGCGCGCGGGCTGCTCGAGTCGGGCGAGGTCCGGGTCAACGGCGAGGTCGAGACCCGCCGCGGTCGCCAGCTCGCCGCGGGCGACGTCGTCGAGTGCGGCCAGGAGCGCGTCACCCTGACCTGAGTGCGAATGGCATCATGCACGGGATGGCCGACGCGAAGGCAGCACCCAACCCGATCCAGGCTCGCGATGTCGAGGCTGTGATCGGGCTCCTCGCCGTTCTTGCAGGTGAGGGGATGCTTGATCAGATCGAGCCCGCGCTCGGGCAGCTGCTCACGGACCGGCTCATCCGGGCAGGTCTGCTGCCCTCGGACGCGGGGCTCTCGCACTTGTCTCCCGCCCTGGACGATCTCACCCAGCGCTTGCATCAGGCACTCGGCGCGTACGACCCACCCGTCCAGGACGCGCCCGCTCCGTGATCCATGCGCACGTCCTAGCCGCTGGGCACGGTGCGATGTTGGGGCGGATCGACCGCGCACAAGACTGCATGCCCCGAGAAAACACAAAAGGAAGGGAGCGCCAGCTCCCTTCCACTCCCAACGTATAGCGCGCTGGGGGTCTTGCCGCAAGGCCCCGGTCCTGCCGCAGAATCGCCGGCCGAGGCCAGAACCGGCGGAAACGGGAGTCGCGAAACGTGAACCATCTGACCACCCGTGCGTTCGACCTCCCCGACCACCTCAGCCCTAAAGCCGACCCGGTGTTGATCGCCGGCGACGAGCAGCACTTCGCCGCCATCGCGGAGAGCCTCGAGCAGACGATCTCCGACCTGTCCGACCGCCTCGATGCCGAACGCAAGGCGCCCGGCGGCATCGGCCAGGAGGCGATGGACCGGGACATGGAGGTCCACCGGTTGACCGCTCGCCTGCGCGCCCTGCGTCGCTTCGGATTGGACTTGTGCCTCGGACACATGGTCAGCGCAGACAACCCTGATCCTGTGTACGTCGGCCGGCTCGGCCTCACGGACAGCGCCGGACGGCTGCTGCTGCTCGACTGGCGTTCGCCAGCGGCCGAGCCGTTCTTCGGGGCGACCCACGCCAACCCGATGGGACTGACGAGCCGCCGCCGGTACCGCTGGACCCGCGGCCGGATCAGCGACTACTGGGACGAGGTGTTTACATCGGACGGGTTCAAGGGGCACGCCCCCGCCCTGGACGACCAGTCCGCCTTCATCGCCAGCCTCGGTAGCAGCCGCTCGCCCCGGATGCGAGACGTCCTCGGCACGATCCAGGCCGACCAGGACGCCATCATCCGCGCCGGATCCCGCGGCGCTCTCGTCGTCGACGGCGGTCCCGGCACGGGGAAGACCGTCGTCGCCCTGCACCGGACGGCGTACCTCCTCTACTCCGACCCTCGCCTCGGTCACCGGCGGGGCGGCGTGCTGTTCGTCGGCCCACACCAGCCCTACCTCTCCTACGTCGAAGACGTCCTGCCCAGCCTGGGTGAGGAGGGCCTGCAGACCTGCACCCTGCGCGACCTCGTGCCCGAAGGTGCGGCCGCGGTCGTCGAGGCCGACCCGAATGTGGCCCGCCTGAAGTCGACCGCACACCTGGTGAACGCGATCGAGCCGGCAGTCAGGTTCTACGAGGAGCCGCCCACGACGGGGATGACAGTCGAGACCGCTTGGTCCGACATCTGGCTGAGCGCCGACGACTGGGCCGAGGCGTTCGCGGCAGCAGAAGCCGGAACTCCGCACAACGAGGCACGCGATCAGATCTGGGAGGAGCTGGTCACGATCCTGATGGACAAGCACGACGACGACACCCCGCCTGGTCTGCTCCGGAAGTCGCTGCTGCAGAACGAGGAGCTCGTCACGACCCTCAACAGCGCGTGGCCGCTGATCGAGGCGGCTGACCTCGTCGGAGACCTGTGGTCGGTACCCGCCTACCTGCGGAAGTGCGCTCCGTGGCTCAGCGCCGAAGAGGTTCGGATGCTGCAACGCGTCGATGCCCAGGCCTGGACCGTGTCCGACCTGCCGCTGCTGGACGCGGCACGCCAGCGGCTCGGCGACCCGAAGACTTCACGACGCCAGCACCTGCACGATGCCGCCGTCGCCGCCGAACGCGACCAGATGGCCAGAGTCGTGGATGACCTGATCGCCGTCGCCGACGACGAGTACGGCACCGGTCTGGTGACGATGCTTCGGGGCGAGGACTTCCACGACGCGCTGGTCGACGAGACCGCGCTGCCCACAACCGACCCGGACCGGCTGGCCGGCCCGTTCGCGCACGTCGTCGTGGACGAGGCCCAGGAGCTGACCGACGCGGAGTGGCAGATGCTGCTGCTCCGCTGCCCGTCCCGCAGCTTCACCATCGTCGGGGACCGTGCCCAGGCTCGCCATGGGTTCACCGAGTCATGGCAGGACCGCCTCGAGCGGGTCGGCCTCGACCGGATCAACCTCGCGTCGCTGACGATCAACTACCGGACGCCAGAAGAAGTGATGGCGGAAGCCGAGCCGGTCATCCGGGCCGTGCTCCCGGACGCCAACGTGCCGACCTCCGTCCGCAGCAACGGCGTCCCCGTCGTCCACGGATCTGGCTCGGACCTGGGCTCGATCCTGGAGACCTGGCTCGCTTCGCACGCCGACGGGATCGCCTGCGTCATCGGCACTGGTGACATCGAGGTTGGCTCGTTCCGGGTGACGTCCCGCGTCCGGTCGCTCACCCCGGAGCTGTCGAAGGGGCTCGAGTTCGACCTGGTCGTCCTCATCGACCCGGAGGCGTTCGGCACGGGCATCGAAGGAGCGGTCGACCGCTATGTCGCGATGACCCGAGCGACCCAGCAGCTTGTCATCCTCACGAGCTCCTGACGTCGGCCGGCCGGAACATCCGACATGATGTCGGCATGCGAGCGATGCGCGAGAGGCTCCTGCCACCATGGGTGGTGGGGCTCGCGGTCTTTCTGGTTGTTGCGGTGCTGGCCCAACTCCTGCTGAGCGGGGGAGCCTTGCTCTTGGCCATCCCGCTGGGGGTCATCGCCGGCGCTGTGTATGCCCGTCGCCGGCGGCCGTAAGTGATGCTCAACCGGTCAGGTGGCTGCTAGCCGCGTCGGCGACTCGCCATCTCGTAAAGGTTGCCATCTGGCGCCAGAAAATGGATCCACTCCCAGTTGCGGTCTTGCCCGACCTCGCCGATCAGCTGGGCTCCGGCTGACTC
This sequence comes from uncultured Actinomycetota bacterium, assembly GCA_963728425.1. Taxonomy (GTDB): domain Bacteria; phylum Actinomycetota; class Actinomycetes; order JACCUZ01; family JACCUZ01; genus JAVEDA01. Next base: position 120,101 of record CAVSKC010000010.1, on the reverse strand, counting down.
CAGCTCCAGCCGTGCCTGATGGACGTCGTCGACTTCGAACAGAGGCACAGGACCCACGGCGTGCTGCCTGAAGAATTCGAAGTACGGATCGCCCGGTGCCATGACCTGGATCGCGTCGCCATCGGCGGTGGTGAACTCCACCGTCGTGGGTTCCTCGAACTTCTTCTGCAGGCCCATGGTGGACTCCAGCAGGTCGACCATGGCGGAGTAGTGCTCGGTCGCCACCCCCACCCAGCGGACGTTCTTTACCAGCATGTCTGACCTCCACTGGCGGAAACTTAGCCAGCCGAGGCAGTGTCCGATGCCGACTGCTGCCGCCGTCGCTGCCAGGCAAGCCACAACCTGCGGCCGATGAAGAAGGCGACCGTCCGCCAGAGCCAGCGCAGAAGCATGGTTCTCTGCTGCCCGGTCGCCACCGACGGAAACCGGGTTCAGCCGCAATTGCCCCCCCGGCTGCTATGACGCAGCGTGGCGCAGGGCTCGCTTCGCGCCGTCGTAGAGGGCGTCCGCCTCCGTCGCGGAGTTGCCGATGGCCGTGACCCCGACGACGCCGGCGACCGCGATCGCACTGGCCATGTGGAAGGCGATGCCGGTGCCCGTCTCCGGGTCCCAGCCGAGACCGTGCTCCTCGGCGACGTCCAGGAGGTCGTCGGGCGTGAGCCGAGCGAACAACGGGTCCTCGAGATGATCTGTGGCGACGTAGTGCTTGCCGAGCAGGGAGCCGCTCGCCACGTCGTACGACGCGTCGGTGAGCGCCTGCAGCGTGAGCATCGGGTGCGTGGTGCCGCCGTTGCGCAGGTTGATCTCGACCGCGTAGGGGTGCCAGGTTCCCTCCCCGTCCTCGGCCGTGACGAAGTCGACCGCGAACCGTCCGATCACGCCTCGGTCGGCCAACGCCGTCCCGACCGCGAGCGCCGGCGCCACAAGGGACTTGGCGTACGCCGGGTCGGCGGGGAACCGGCAGCCCAGGTAGGTCTGGCCGTTCGCCCCGCCGAGCACCTGATCATGGGTCGAGAGCACCTCGACCTCGCCGAGCGGGCTGCTGCGCAGCTGAACACTCGGGCTGGTCACCTGGCGCCCGGTCACCCGCTGCTCGACGATGCCGCCGGAGGCCTCGAGCATCGCGAGGAACCCCTCGGCCGCCATCCCCGGCTGCTCCGGTCGCAGCGCGAGCACTGACTGCTCGGTCGTGCGCCCGCCCCCGACCGAGAGCACCGCGTTGCCGAACCCGCTGACGTTGTCGTCGGTTTTCACCATCAGCTCGGAGCAGCCGGTCCGCGCGGCCACGTCGTCGACCGCGGCCACCACGTCGGCCAGGGACCGGACGCCTTCGCAGCCGGCCGGGTGGGCGACCCCGGCTGCCGCGAACACCTGCCGGCCGCCCGACTTGGTCCCGAGGTGCCGCAGCGCCGGGTCCGGCCCGTAGACCGGGATGCCGAGCTCGACCGACAGCCGCGCCTCGAGGTCGGTCGTCACGAACGGCAGGATCAGGGCCTGCTCGGTCGCGTGCACCAGGGTCCGCAGCCGATCGAGCAGGCGCGGGCGCTCGAGCACCTTCGCCGTCAGCGGCCGCCGCGAGCTGTCGCCGACCGAGATCACCGTGAGTCGCCGCCGCAGGTCCTCGGCGTCCAGGCCGGGCATCAGCTCGAGGAAGTACTGCAGCAACCGGGGGAGCACCGGCTGCGAGGTCAGGTAGACCACTCGAGTGTTGCTTGCCCGGGCAAGGATCAGCACCAGGCAGAGGTACCTCTCCTCGTACGCCGTGAGCAGCGGGTCGAAGTAGTCGGGGATCTCGACGCTCATCGAGCTCAGGACGACGAGGGTGCGAGGGCCGCCCGTGGTGGTCCGCATGGTCATCTGCGGCCACGAGTCGGCCAGCGTGGCCTGCAGAGCGGCGAACTGCGCCCGGTCGTACGTCGGTGCGCTCATCTGCTCCCGCCGGGGGTCCGGGCTGACGTCGCGAGCAGGCTAGGAGCGTTGGGACCGGGCGGACAAGACCCGATCGGGCTGGCCCGTCGGGGGCCGGGCCGAAAGCCGCCCGGGAAGATCGGCTAGCCAGGATGCGGCTTCCGGCGCGCTTTGCTGCTAGCCTCGGTGGCGGTTGCAGTGAGCATTTCCCCGTACGTTTTATGACGCCCGCGGATTTCTGACACCGCGGGCCTTCTTGTCCCCCCGATCTTCATCGGGTCGCAGGACGGTCCACGAGCAGCCCGAGCCGTGCACAGTGCGCAGGCTCGACCGTTCCGCACAGGGAGAAAAGAACATGGCTCAGGGCACCGTGAAGTGGTTCAACTCCGAGAAGGGCTTCGGCTTCATCGCACAGGATGGCGGCGGCGCCGACGTCTTCGTGCACTTCTCGGCGATCCAGGGCGACGGCTACAAGTCGCTCGACGAGAACCAGCGCGTGGAGTTCGACATCACCCAGGGCCAGCGTGGCCCGCAGGCTGAGTCGGTCCGCCCCGTCTGACCCCAGACTCACCACGAAGGCCCCCGTCGTCCGCGACGGGGGCCTTCGTCGTCCCGACGAGAGCTTGGCCCCAGAATGGTCGTCGTGATCCTTTCCGGCGCGGTCAAGGGCTGAGCCGTGGACACGTTGGACGCCCTAGCCCGTCGCGTCGTCATGGGCTCGTTCGAGGGGCCCACCCTCCCGTCCTGGGCGGCCCGGCTGCTCGATGGCGGGCTCGGCTCGGTGTGCCTGTTCGGGTCCAACATCCCGGCGTACGCCGGTGTGCGCGCGCTGTCCGACGCGGTGCACGCCGCGGGGGCCGACGTGCTCGTCGCCACCGACGAAGAAGGCGGGGACGTCACCCGGCTGCACACGGGTGAGGGGTCGCCGTTCCCGGGCAACGCGGCGCTGGGCACCGTAGACGACCCGGCGCTCACCCGTCGGGTCGCCGCCTCGATCGGCACCCTCCTGGCCGCCGCAGGAGTCGACCTGGACCTGGCGCCGGTCGTCGACGTGAACTCCGACCCGCGCAACCCGGTGATCGGCGTCCGCAGCTTCGGCTCCGACCCCGGCCTGGTGGCGCGGCATACGACGGCCTACGTCGACGGCCTCCAGTCGGCCGGCGTCGGCGCCTGCGCGAAGCACTTCCCGGGCCACGGCGACACCGCCGTGGACTCCCACCTCGGCCTGCCGACCGTCGACGTCGGCCTGGACGTCCTGCTGGCCCGCGAGCTGGTGCCGTTCGCGGCGGCCGTGCAGGCCGGCACGCTCGCCGTGATGACCTCGCACGTGCTGCTGCCGGCGCTGGACAGGGACCGGCCGGCCACCCTCTCGCCGGCGGTGCTGGGCCTGCTCCGGGGCGAGCTCGGCTTCGACGGGCTGCTCGTCAGCGACGCCGTCGACATGGCCGGCGCCAGCGCCGGTCGCGGCGAGCCCGCCGCCGCGGTGCTGGCTCTGGCCGCCGGCTGCGACCTGGTCTGCCTCGGCGCGGACAAGGACGAGGCCGACCACGTCGCCGTGCTCGACGCGATCGTCGCGGCCGTCAAGGACGGCTCGCTGCCCGAGGCGCGGCTGGCCGAGGCAGCCGGCCGGGTGGTCGCGGCCGGTCGCACCGTGCGCGGGTGGCGCCGGTCGGACGTCCCGGCGGGGGACACGTCCGGCCTCGAGGCCGCCCGGCGGGCGCTGCAGGTCGACCGTGCCCTGCCCGACCTCACCGGCGCCGTCGTGCTGCGGGTGCGCACCGGCAGCAACGTCGCCGTGGGCGACGTGCCCTGGGGCCTGCCGGGCGACGGCGCCCTGCTCGCCGGACGCGCGATGGTCGACGTGCGCGAGACCTCTACAACCGCCGACGTCCTGGGACAGATCGGCCCGGCGCCGGTCGTGGCACTGGTCCGCGCGGCGCACCGCCACCCCTGGGTGCTCGCACTGTTGAACTCTCTGGCCGAGGCCCGGCCCGACCTCGTGGTGGTCGAGATGGGCTGGCCCGGCGAGGCACAGCTGCCCGGCGCGGCCGTCGTTCGGACCTACGGCGCGTCCGCCGCGAGCGGCGTTGCCCTCGACGAGCTGCTGGCCGGCGCCCGGTGACGCTCCGGGGTGGTGGTAGCACGATCTGACCATTCAGGGTTGCCCCCCTTGTCGAGTCGATCAAGGTCGACAAGAGTGCGGGCAGGCGCGCGGGTCGACGGGGCTCAGCGCGTTCGCCTGCTCACCTCCGGAGGGGAATCGCACATGCGCACACGCCCGATCGTGGCCGCCACCGCTGCAGCGGTGGTCGCCGCCACGACAGCCCTGGCTGCTGCCGCGCCGGCCCAGGCCGCCGCCGCACCGCTCGTCCAGGGCCTGGCCGGCCCACTGTCGATGTCGATCGACAACGGCAAGATCTACATCACCCAGAACTTCGGCGGGAAGCTCAGCCGCTTCGGCACCGATGGCAGCGGCGGGAAGACGCTCTACCAGCGCAACCCGAAGGTCGAGGTCGGCGGGGTCCAGGCCGAGGGGCCGGGCACGCTGTTCACGGTCACCGGCAAGAACGCGGCCGGCAAGTTCGCCAAGCTCAAGCACCTGGCCGCCGACGGCACCGTGACCACGGTCGCCGACCTGCGCGGCTTCGAGAAGAAGTTCAACCCGGACGGCCACGTCACCTACAACTTCCGGGACATCAGCGACAGCTGTTCTGCGAAGGTTCCCGAGCAGGTGGGCGGTGGGTCGTACCAGGGGATCGTCGACTCGCACCCGTTCGCGACGGCGATGATGGACGACGGCACGGCGGTCGTCGCCGACGCCGCGGGCAACGACATCATCACGGTCAGCCCCAGCGGCTTCCGGACCGAGATCGCCACCCTGCCGGGCCAGCCGAAGAAGGTGACGAAGGCTCTAGCGGCACAGTTCCACCTCCCGGGCTGCACGGTCGGCCACAAGTTCTGGTTCGAGCCGGTGCCGACCGACGTCGAGGTGCACGACGGCCTGCTCTACGTGACCACGCTGCCCGGTGGGCCCGAGGACCCGAGCCTGGGCGCCCGCGGCAAGGTGTACACGGTCGACCCGGCCACCGGTGACGTCACCAAGATCGGCTCCGGGTTCGCCGGCGCGACCGACCTCGCGGTGTCGCCGAAGGGCAAGGTCTACGTGACCGAGCTGTTCGGCGGCCAGGTGTCGACCATCAAGGACGGCGTCGCCAAGAAGGTGCTCTCGGTGCCGGAGCCGGCCGCGATCGAGTGGCACAACGGCCACCTGTTCGTCGCGGGCGGCCTGCAGGGGCCGGGCTACATCCGCAAGTTCACGCCGTGACCTGACGGCAGGTCGCCGGGAGGGCGTCACCACGTACGTCGTGGTGGCGCCCTTCTGCGTCGGTGGCCGGACGCACCCAGAGCGCCCGGCGAAGGGACCAACGGATGCTCGGACGTTTCCGCGGAAACGTCTCTTGCACGGGATCGTGCAATCGTTGACGTCGCGATCGGATGGGCAGTGACCTGGGACTGGGCAGGAACGCGTTGCGGTCCGCGCGTAAGCACTCCTTCCCGTGTGCGCCCGGCGGCTGACACGACCCACGGAACCGGGCACTCTGAGTCGGTCCTGCCGCGACGCCCAAGAGAACGAGAATGACGGCTATGTTCGCCCGCTCATGCCGCTGTCCGGCCGGGGTGCCCAGGTTGATCTTGATGTAGGTCGTCGGGGGCTCGACCAGTCGGGCTCTCGCTTGGGTTGGTGGCTGGTGCGTGGCGCGGGCATCGGCTCGGCTCCTTCCTGGAAGTGTTCGCGGCCACCCCGCCTGTGGATCTTGGGCCAGTTGGCGCAAGCGCCTATCGTCGGTCCGGGATCCGGTCTTCGCCGCAGCTAGTTCTTGTGGCGGCGGATCGAGTCAAGCGCCTCGGAGAAGGCTCGCACGTCGTCTTCACTGTTGTAGACGTGGAGCGAGACTCGGATGCCGCCGACGCGTGAGCTGGTGATGATCCTGTGCTTGTCCGCCAGCGCGGCCTGGACTTCCTCAACCGCGGCAGTCGGGTGTCGTAGCGAGACGATGTGGCCACTTGCGGACTGGTCGCTCAGGGGCCGGTACGGGGTCCAGCCGAGCGGTGCGACCTGCTTCACCAGGCTATCCGCAAGCCGGTCGGCGTGCTCGCGTATCGAATTCAGCCCGATTCCGGTCAGCAGCCGGATGGAAGCGAGCAGCCCTGAGGCTGAGCTGTACGACATCGTGGACAGCTCGAATCGTCGGGCGTCCGCGGCGAGCGAGAGTTCCTGCGGCTTGAAATCAAACGGTGCGGCACTGCCTTTCCACCCAACGAGCGGGGGAATGGCGACTGCAAGGTCCTCGGTCACCGCAAGCAGCGCGACCCCGCCGGGGGCAGACAGCCACTTGTACCCGCTGCACACCAGCGCGTCGGCGCCCCAGGCGCTCATGGTGACCGGGACAGCACCAGCCATCTGAGTGACATCAACGACGACCCGGGCTCCGGCGCTTCGAGCACGCGCCGCGAGGGCCGCGACATCGACACGGGTACCGGTCGAGAACTGAACCGCGCTGACACATACGACGGTTGTTCGTTCACTGATGGCGTCGACTATCGACTGCGTGAGGTCCTTGGTCGCAACGTCGGGAACCCAGCGTATGCGCATGCCCGAACGCTCATGGGCGGCCAGCCATGGGTAGGTCACGCTCGGGAAGTCGCTCGGCACCAAGATCACCTCGCCGTCCGGGCCGGACAACAATGCGGCAACCTGACCCAGGCCCTCACTCGCTCCGCCCACCACCGCGACCGACACCACCGGCGCACCGAGCAGCTCGGCTGCAGCCGCTCGCAGCGAGTCGAGAATCTCGGCCTCGGCCTGGTCCGACAGGCGGAGATTGCCATGCTGGGCGACATCGGTCAGGAAGCGGGTACTCGCCTCCAGCGAGACTCGAGGTATCAGGCCGAGGGAGGCTTGGTTCAGGTACGCGCAGTTGGCTAGACCGGCATACTCTCGACGGTCGATCAAGGGATCCATGTCAACCTTCCATTGCCGTCTCGCTGGCGCTGCTCCCGGGCACTGACCGTAGAGGACGGGCTCGATACATGGCGCGGGCTCGATACATGGCACTCGGATCGAGCTTGGGCGAATGCGATGCAGGAGCCGAACACCGACACATGCAGCGCTCCATGCGGTACGCGATGCGCCACGCCGACCTGCGCACCACGATGCGCTACGACGCGGTCAAGGCAGACCTCCATCGCCACGCCGCTCACGCCGTCGCGGCTACCTCGCCCGGCATGAGCACCGGCTGACGACCACTGCGCATGGCGTGGGGACGAACGGAATCGGCATTACTCGACACGTCGTCGGCCAACAGGGAGATGTGGGTTGAACTCGATCAACTCATAGAGGACTGACCCAACAAGGCGACGTCCGCAGTCCGGGCATCGTGGCACCGCCGGGCTCCAGCTCCATCAGCTGACCATCGGCGGGACAGTGCCACCGCCCGCCCCAGTTGACCGACGTTCCGGTCTCCGGACTATCGGCCGGTCCCTCCTCGGCGAGTTGCGGAAGTAACGCCTGCATACGCGGCGAAAGCCATTTCCCCGCTTGCGAGCAGAAAGAGTTGCCGTCGCTGTCTCGTGTCATCCGCTCGGCACACCTGGGGCAGTAGACAGTCACCACGAGCGCAGACTATTGCCCATCCCGTGCACCCGCTCGGCGGCTGACACGACCGCATGGACCCGGCACTATCGTTCGCCCGTGCCCACGCCGGAAGAGGTCGCCGCGATGGAGCGATTTCATGACCGGTGCCTCGGCCTGGTTGTTCGCCTCGACGGGATCGTCTCGCCGAAGACACTCAACTGGGCGCATCACTTGATTGACCACGGTGAGGCGGGCCTCGCGATAGAGTACCTGGCGCTCGGGGTCACTCAGCAGCCGCAGAAGGTTCCTCGTGACGTGATCGACGCCCTTCGCGAGTTGGCCGCAAGCCAAGACGACCTGCCGCCAGACCTCGACGACTTCGCCGCGCAGTAAGTGACCATAGGCGGCGGGTCATGCCGCTGACTCGCGCTGGCCATTCGCCTTGATGCTGTGATGACCTCGCATTGGCCGTGCCCGTGCTGCCTGTACCTCACGATCGAGGAGAACTCGCCACCGCCGGGGACCTACTTCATCTGTCCTGTGTGCGGCTGGGAGGACGATCCGGTCCAGTTCGCGGATCCGACCTACCGGGGCGGTGCCAACGACGACAGCCTGGACGAAGTCCGCGCTGACTTCCTCTCCTGGCAGGCAGCCGGATACCCGCCCGACGCCCGGCGGCGTGCCCCTCGGACGACCGAAACGCCCCGAACGTAATTGCCTTTCTGCACTACGGCGGCATCCGCCGACGCCGGTTCCCATGGGCTGTTCCTCTGCTGCCGCATGCGCCACTTCGGACCGCCTGGTGCCTGTGTTTGACGTGCCTGAGTGCTCTCGGTCGCCTCGCTCGCCCGGTCGGCCATCTCCGCTCCAAGCGAGACAGACCCTGCCTGTGCACAAGTCCGCGGTCGCGAGGCGCCGTCGCGCCAGGATGTTCTGATGACCTTCGAGGACCTTCCTGACAACTGGGACGACCGCCCGCTGACCGACCCCGCGCTCCTCTCCGACGTGCTCGACCTGGTGGTGTTCGAGAAAGACCGGGCCGCTGGTGCGGTGAGCTTCTTGCTCTGCGACGACGAGGCGCGGCTCGTGCAGCCCGTCACGATCGGCGAGCTGCCGGCGACCATGACCCAGGCCGAACGGGTGCACTTCGTGTCCGTGATGGTCGAGGGGATGGGCCACTGCGGGGCCATGGTCGTGGCCCTGGCCCGGGACGACGGGCTCAGCATCACCGCTGAGGACCAGGCCTGGCTCCGCGCGGCGCAACAGGCCTGCGGCAACGACGTCCGGCTGCTCGGCGTGCACGTGGTGACGATGACCGGCTCCCGGGTCGTGCCGCCGCCGGCGCTGGACCGTTCGGCCTGACCCAAGCGGATCAGCACCGTCAGGCCCGGAAGGTGCCGGGCCGTGGCTGCCTGTCCGGCGCCGCGTAGCCCGGCTCCCACGGGAAGCGCCCCTGCCGGTCGTCGTAGGTCAGCTGCAGCACCGGCACCGACGCCTCGTCCGGCCGGAGGTAGAACCGGTTGGCCTCGAACACGATCTGCCCCGGGTTGGGCACCGACTCGACCACGATCCGGTGCGGCCACCCGGCGAAGGTCACCAGCTCGCCCGGCACCAGGTCGGTCCCCGCCCGGATCCGCTCGGTCAGCTCGTTGAGCACGCCGGCCGTGGTCTCGGCGTTGGCACCGAAGATCAGCAGCTCGGGATGCCCGAGCCCGAACAGCCCCACGGTGTAGCCGAACGGCGGACCGTCGGACGGGTCGCCGCCGCTGCAGCCCGGGGCCGAGCAGCCGCCGTCCCAGCTGACGTAGACGATGTGGGTGCCGAACCGCCTGATGTTGGCGCTGACCTCGGCGTCCGACTGGTCGATCCAGGCGATCCGCTGCGCGTCGTTCATGTCCGCCTCCCGGCTGGTGTCCTTTGCCGACGCACGCTAGGTCGGGCCCTGGACACAACCTCGACTTGACCGTTCTTGCTGACCTCGCGGGCTCCCCTTGCGCCGGCAGTCCCGGCCGTTGTTCGGTGATCGGATGAACGACGGACATGCCACCCTGTGCAGCTCGCCGGAGTGGGCCGAGCACATCGCGACGAACGTGCTGCCGGCGGCGGTCGGCCCGCTGGACCTCGGCGACGAGGTGCTCGAGATCGGTCCGGGCTACGGTGCGTCCACCCGGGTGCTGGTCGAGGCGGTGCCTCGGCTCACGGCCCTCGAGGTGGACGAGTCGCTGGCGGCGGTGCTCTCCACGTCGTACCCGGGGGTGACCGTGGTGAGGGGGAGCGGTGACGACCTGCCGTTCGAGGACGGCCGGTTCACAGCCGTGGTCTGCTTCACGATGCTGCACCGCGTGCACACGCCGCGGATGCAGGACGACCTGTTCGCACAGGCGCGCCGGGTGCTGCGGCCGGGTGGCGTCTTTGCCGGGTCGGACAGCATCGCGAGCAGCGGGCTGCGCGGCTTCCACGACGGTGACGTCTACGTGCCGGTCGACCCCGCGGGACTGCCATCCCGGCTCGAGGCGGCCGGCTTCACCGATGTCGAGGTCTCGGTGCCGGAGCCGGAGTGGTTCACCTTCCGAGTCAGGCCGGGAAGGCGCAGAACTCGTTGCCCTCGGGGTCGGCCAGCACGGTCCAGCGGCGCTCGTAGTCCGGCGGGCGAACCAGCGTCGCGCCCAGCCCGATCAGCTCGGCGACGTCGGCCGCCACGTCCCAGTGCACCCGGTTGGCCGACTTCTTCGGCTCGGTCGTCGGCTCGAAGACCAGCGGCACCGGCATGCCGCGCACGCCGGCGACCTCCCAGGTGCCGGTCTCGTCGGCCTGCGACGTTCCCTCGAGGACCCGGGCCCACCAGGTGGCCTGCGCCAGCGGGTCCAGCGACGCCACGACGATCCCGCGCCACCGACGGGACCGGATGTCCAGGCGGACCCGCTCGGACTTCGTGTCCACGTCGGGCACCGCGTTGACCCAGACCAGGTAGTGGCCCTGCGGCCCCATCAGCCCGCCCTCGCCGCGCTCGTCCGGGCGCCAGGGCAGGCCGAGGGTGCGGGCCAGGGCGGGGCCGTCGACCTCCGGGGAGACCGCGTCCAGACAGACCTTCTTGTACGTCGTCATGCGTCCGCCTCCCCTCGATGTCCGGTCTGTCACTCCCCATCCTGCTGCCTCGGACCCCATACCGACGATTCGTGTCCGCGCCCGACGACCTAGCCTCGGCCGGGTGAGCGCTGCGCGGGCCCGACCAGGGCCGACCCGCGCCGAGCTGCTGGCCTGCGCGGGGATGAGGCTGCCGCCGGTGGTGCGCCGAGACCTGGACGTGCTGTTCTGCGGGATCAACCCCGGGCTCTACTCAGCCTGGGCCGGTCACAACTTCGCCCGGCCCGGCAACCGGTTCTGGCCGTGCCTGGCCGCCTCCGGGTTCACCCCGCGACCGTTCGCACCGCACGAGCAGGCGGAGCTGCTCGACCTCGGCCTCGGCATCACCAATGTCGTGAACCGGGCCACCGCCACTGCCGCCGAGCTCAGCCGCGCGGAGCTGCAGCAGGGCGGCACCCGGCTGGTCGCCTTCGTGCGGCGGTGGCGACCGGCGTACCTCGCGGTGCTGGGGGTGACGGCGTACCGCGCCGCCTTCGAGGAGCCGAAGGCGACGTTGGGGGAGCAGCCTCGCACGATCGGCACCACCCGGCTGTGGGTGCTGCCCAACCCGTCCGGGCTGAACGCGCACTACCAGCCGCCCGCGCTGGCGGCGATGTTCGCCGAGCTACGGGCGGCGGTCAGCGCGACCGCCGGCGGGCGATGACCTCCCGGATGGGCGGTACGACGACGCCCTCGTGGGCCAGCCGGGCCCGCACCTTGCGGCGGGTCGTGAGGATGCCCGCGATGCCGATCGCCCAGATGAGGTACTGCACCGAGAGAGCGATCCGGAAGTCGTCCAGCGGGTAGCCGTTGCCGGTGTCCGAGCCGAACAGGTCGAGACCGATGCCGATCAGCAGCATGGTGACGAGCGAGGCGAAGAACCCGCCGACGTTGACGATGCCGGTCGCGGTGCCGAGCCGGGCGGGCGGGTTGAAGCTCCGGGCGAAGTCGAAGCCGATCATCGAGCCTGGCCCGCCGAGCGCCATGGTGACGACCAGCGCGACCAGCAGCGCCGTCGGTGCGCGGCCCGGCCAGGACAGCACGACCGTCCAGGCCGTGATGTTCAGCCCGACGATGGTGAGCACCAGCCAGGACCGGCGGAGCGGGTGCCGCTGCACCATCACGCCGAGGAACGGAGCGGCCAGGGCGCCGACGAGCACGAGGAGAGTGAACAGGGCCGACGCGCTGCCGCGGGACAGGCCCTCGCCCGAGACGAGGAACGGGTATCCCCACAGCAGCGCGAAGACGGTGCCGGAGAACTGGGTAGTGAAGTGTGTCCACAGGCCGAGCCGGGTGCCGGGGTGCTGCCACGCGGAGCGCAGGTCGTGGCCGGCCTGCCGGAGGGTCACGGCGTCGTGCCGGCGCAGGGAGCCGCTGGGGGAGTCGCGGACGACGAGCACGACCAGGATGCCCACCAGGACGCTCAGGCCCGCCGCCGACAGGAACGCCGAGGTCCAGCCGGACAGGTGCATCAGCGCGACGAACGGGACGGCGCTGAGCAGCTGGCCGACCTGGCCGAGGATGCCCGTCACCTGGGTCATCACCGGGATCCGCCGCGGCGGCAGCCAGGCTGTCACCAGCCGCAGCATGCTGATGAACGTCACCGCGTCGCCGGCGCCGACGAGCACCCGGCCGGCCAGGGCCAGCGGCACGTTCGGGCTGACCGCGAGCAGCGCCTGGCCCAGTGCCATGAACGCAGCGCCGGTGGCGATCAGGGTCCGCGGGCCGAACCGGTCGAGCAGCAGCCCCGCCGGGACCTGCAGGCCGGCGTAGACGACTAGCTGCACCACGGTGAAGCTCGCCAGCACGCTGGCCGAGGTCTCGAACCGGTCGGTCGCCTCCAGGCCGGCGACGCCCAGCGACGTCCGCTGCAGCACCGCGACGATGTAGGCCGCGATGCCGACCGACCAGACGAGCCACGCGCGGCGGGAGGGGGACATCAGGCCGCCATCGTCCCGTACGCCGGCGGGTGCGCGTCATCCACAACCCGGGCCGGACCCGCGAGGTGCGCGTCCGCCTGTGGACCGTTGCGGTCATGTCCCTGGTCAGCGGCATCATCGAGGCCATGGCGATCTGTCTGGACTGTGACCGCGAGATGCTCACCGCGCCGTCGTGCGTGGTCACGACCTTGCACCTGGCGGGCGCGCCGTTCCCGCTGACTCCCTACGGCGGGGAGGGTACGCCGGCGCCAGGCGGCGGCCGGTGCGGCGACTGCGGGGTCGAGCCGGGCGGGTTCCACCACCTCGGTTGCGACCTGCAGCCCTGCCCGCGCTGCCAACGTCAGCTGTTGAGCTGCGGCTGCCCGTTCGACGAGCTCGGCGGTGCGGAGGACGGCGAGCTCGAGCCGCTCGACGACCTGGCCGACGAGGGCGACTCCGAGCCGAACGGCCACGGTCATCGCCTGTGTCCACGCTGTGGATCCAACTCGGTCATCCCGATCTTCTACGGTCGGTCGAACCCCGCGATGGAGCGGCTGGCGGCCGCCCGGCAGATCGAGCTGGCGGGGCGCTCCTTCGGCCCGGACCAGCCGAGCAACCGATGTCGCGACTGCGAGCACGCCTGGAGCCGTCAGGCGAGCTGAGCGCCGCTCGACGGCGCGGTCGGCGGCGGGCTGTCGGGCTCCGCATCGGACCAGAGCGGCTCGACGTGCGCGGCCAGCACGTCGTCGTACAGGCCGTCGTGGAAGGTCTTGACCAGGATCTCGTCGTTGATCCAGTTCGCGTCTCGGTTGAGGTTGTGCGAGCCGCTGAGCACCACCTTGCGTGGCCGGCGCGAGACCCCGTGCCGGGAGTGCAGCAGGGCCAGCTTGTCGTGGATGTTGGCGCGACGCAGCGGGATCCCCGCCGCCGCCAGCCGCTCGCGCACCGTCGGGCCGAGCAGGTCGGGCTCGGTGCCCGCCAGCACCCGCACCGACCCGCCGCCGCGGGCGATCCGCACCAGCTCGTCGGCCACCGCGAGCCGGTCGTCGGTGAACCGCGCGTGCGCCAGCACGACCTCGGTGCCGGCGTCGGCGACCACCGAGCGCCAGCCGGCTGGCGTAGAGGTCGGTGCTCTGCTGCGGCGAGCAGAACACCTTCGTCCGGGTCGCCGGGCTGCCGAGGAACCAGCCGCGACCGCGTCCCGCGTCGTAGAAGTCGTTGCCGGGGAAGTGCGTCGCGGTCCACATCAGGTCCCACAGCCGGGTCCGGAACCCGGCGTACAGCACCGGGTCGTCGTAGACAGCGATCGCGTTGTTGGCCTTCTGCATCCCCGAGTGGTGGCTCGGGTTCGCCGAGCTCCACCAGGAGACGTCGCGGCGCAGCGCGCCGGTCGGGTCCCGGGTAGCGGAGAAGAGCACCAGCTTGGTGTGCAGGTCGGAGTTCCGGCCGGTGGCGACGGCCCCGAAGTCCGGCCGTCGACCGGTCGGGTCGTACGCCGGGCCCGACCACCGGTGCCCGTCGCCGAGCCCGTCCGGGGCGGGCCTCGACAGGTTCGCGGCCGACCTCGCTGACGAGGTCGCGGCCGTTGTGCACCACGCGCACCGTCGACGCCGCGGTTGCTGGCCGCCACCAGGGCGTCCCGCACCGGCTCGACGGTGAGCCGGAACAGCGTGGCGCGGATCTCGGCGCCCGGCGGGGTGTCGTCGACCATCTGGGTCAGGCGGTCCAGGATCGCCGGGTCCTCGCCGTCCGCGGCCGGGCGCGCGTAGGTCGTCTCGAACGTCGCGCCACCGGCCGTGAGGAGCGCCACGCGGTCAGGCGTCGCGTGCGTGGTGGTCGAGCAGCTGCCGGGCGGTCGTCTCGGCCGCGTCGAGCAGGGCGGGCGGGGCCATCACGAACGCGTCGGGGCCGCAGCACAGCAGCAGCAGCCCGAGCCGGGACGCGACCGGCGGCAGCAGGTCGGCGTGCAGCTGACCGACTCCTCGTCGTCGGCGAGCACGGTCACCGACTCGGCGAACCGCTCGACCGCCCAGCGGGCCGACTGCGGCACGACGAGCTCCACGGTCTCGGCGGCCCGGTTGGCGGCCAGCAGCGCGTCGAGGTCGGCCGGCGGCTCGAACGTCTCGTCCAGCACCTCGTGCTCGACGATCCCGGACACCAGGTAGGTGCGCACCGGGGTGACGTCGTCGGCCGGGCCGGCGTCGACCTCCCAGCCGCGCCGGGTCCGCACCAGCCGGTACGGCTCGACCACCCGCGGCGAGGCGCCGGGGCTCCACTGCCGGACGTAGGTGATCCGCACCCGGCGGTGCTCCTCGGCGGCCCGGTGCAGCACCTGCGCGGTGCCGGCGCCCCACTGCGAGGCGAGCGGCTTGTCGGCCGGCTCGAGTGCGGACTCGAAGGCCTCGACCGCGCCGCGCAGCACGTCGTTGCCGGCTCGAGCGCGAGCAGGTCGACGCCGGCCTCGTACAGCGCGGCCAGCTGGCCGGCGGTCAGGTGGTCGACGCCGAGCTCGTGCTCCGGGTCGGCGGTGAGCACCCGCACCCAGGACGTCTCCGCGGCCAGATCGTCGCTGTCCCCGTGTCTTCCTCGTCGATGTCTTCAGCCTCGGGGCCGCGCGTCGCCGGGCGAGAAGAACTCCACGACCGGCAGGCCGAAGCTGTCCAGCTCGACCAGGTCGGCCAGGTAGTAGGCGAGGAACACCTCGCGCAGGTCGGCCGGCTCTACGCCGAGCTCGGCCGCGAGGTCGGCCAGCGGCAGCCCCTGCGGGTGCAGCTCGAGGATCCCCAGCGCCCGCGGCAGCGCGGCCAGCCGCTGCGCGTAGACGGCCACCGGGCTCACGACGCCGCCCCGAGGAAGGACCGCAGCTCGGCGACGATCTCGGCGCGCACCTCGCGCGGCGACAGCACGGTCACCCGGGTGCCGAGCTCGTAGATCCGGTAGCGGAAGACCTGGCGGTTCGTCGACGAGGTAGGTCAGCGCCAGGTCGCCGCCGGACTCGGCGACGCTGACCGGCGTACCGAGGAGGTTCTCGGCGAGCACCCGGTGCTCGGCCGGCACCGCCAGCACCACCTCGACGGGCGGGTCGACCTGCCACGACAGCGGGTCCAGCGACGGGCGCACCGGCTCGGCCACCACCTCGGCGGTGCCCGGCGGGTCGAGAGCGATGTCGCTCATCCGGGCGACCACGAACTCCTTGACCACCTCTCCGCCGTCCTCGCGACCGCTGAGGTACCAGCCGGACGGCCCGCTGTGCACCCGGGCCGGGTGCACCACGCGCGGCTCGCCCTTGTAGGTGAACCGCACCAGGCAGTGCCGGGCGGTGCCGCGCTGCACCAGGTCGAGGTCGGCCGACGCGGGCGCCGGTGCCACGGGCCGGTCGTCGCCGCTGCCGAGGTGGGCGGCCATGCCCTCGAGCCCGGCGGCGAGGGCCGCGCGCAGCAGCTCGCCGCGCTGCTCGGGCGTGAGGTGGACCTGCAGCCGGTTGTCGCGGGCGCGCATGACGTAGACGCCGTCGCTGCCGATGTCGGCCACGTTGCGGATGTCGTAGCCGAGCGCGTTGAGGTGCTCGAGGTCGCGGCTGAGCATCTTGCGGCGGGCCTCGTCGGTCGCGTCGTCCGCGGCGACGACCTTGAGCAGCACGGCCAGCGGGGCGCCGCTGCGGTGCTTGGTGAGAGCGCCGATCAGCCGGACGAGCCGCTCCATCGGGGCGTTCTGGTCCCGGCCCGGCGGGCGCGCCATCGGCATGCCTCCCTCGTCTGGTGTTGCAGCGGCCACCCGCACTCTGCGGCACGCCCCGGGTTGTGTCCAACCCGACGCGCGCCAACCGCCTCCCGCGCGAGTCGAGCGGGAGGCGGTACGGCGACTGGCGGCGGGCTAGCTGGCGAGAACGCCCCGCATGCTGTACTTCCAGGCGAACCCGGTCTCGTCGCCCTCTTCACCGCTGTTGGTGCTGTCGAACAGGCAGAACTGAACGAGTGCCGCCCCGGTGCGAAGCGCCGGCGCTGCCCCGGCGTGGGCCCAGAACGGGTCGTCCATGACCACGAAGGAATCGGTGCGGACGGTCCCGTCACAGGTCGCCGTCAGGCCCGGCCCGACGAGGAAGTTCCAGTTGGTGCTGTAGAAGGTGGTCGACGACGCGCTGGTGCTGTGATTCGTCGTGTTGACCCCCGGCCCCTGCTTGACGCCGATGTAGAGATGTGAGCCACCTCCGTCACAGCCGAAGCACTGGTACGTCGCGGTCACGGTCGCGGTGCCGTTGCTGGCGGGCACGATGGGTGCGACGTTGAACACCTGCGGCGGCTGGTAGTCCGCGAATGGACCCAAGGAACGTAGGCCGCGGGTGGCGCCCGCTCTATAGGCAATCGTGACCAAGCACCCATAGTTGTCGCTAGCACACCCACAGCGACCGTGTTGTGCGGGTCGTCACTGTGTCGTCCAGATCCAGAGGAGCTGCCGTGACCGAGTTCGATCTGACCAACCGCACCGATCTCCCGGCAGCGTTCGACGAACGCTCCATCCTCACCCAGTTCCTGCGGTACGTGCGCCTGACCGTGCACGCCAAGTGTGTCGACCTGTCCCAGTCGGACGCGGCCAAGACACCGCTGCCGGGCTCGCCGGCCATGAGCGTGGCCGGCCTGGTGAGCCATCTGCGCTGGTCGGAAGCGTTCTGGATCGATGTCATCTTCCTCGGGCAGCCGTACCAGTGGCCGGGTACGGATGACGACTCCGAGCTCCAGATGCGCGCCGGACTCGAACGGCCGCTGGCGGACCTGCTCGACGAGTACGCGGCACAAGCAGCCCACACCGACGAGATCAGTCGCGTCCCACGACTGGGACGCAGAATCGGCACTCGCCGACGGCGAGAGCGGCCAGCCGGTCACCTTGCGGTACATCGCCATGCACCTGATCGAGGAGACCGCCCGGCACAACGGCCACCTGGACATCCTCCGCGAGCTCGCGGACGGCGTCACAGGCGTCTGATGACTGGCGCTGGTTCTCCGGCCGGGCGTCAGGCGGGGTAGAGGTCGAGTTCGAGGATGGGCTCGCCCTCGTGCAGGTCTCCGGTGAGCCGGAAGCCGTACCGCTGGTAGAAGGTGACGGGGGACATCGGTCCGACGACGTGCGAGGTGAGCAGCGTGCGGGCGTCTGGTCGCGTCCGGACGTGCTCGACGACGAGGTCGAGGGCGGCGGTTCCGTATCCCTCGCGCTGGAACCGGTGGTCGATCAAGAGCCGCCAGAGATAGTAAGGACCCAGGTAGGAGGGGTCGTCGACCGTAATGCCGTCGCTGATCATGACAAAGCCGACCGGCGTGTCATCCAGGTACACCGCGCGGTACCAGGCCTTTGCGTCGGGATACTCCTCGGCCTCCTGCAGGGACTTGGTCACGCTCCCGACGTAGTGGCTCTGCTCTTCGGTGACGGCGAGCGCCTCCACGGCGGTGCGGTTGTCCTCGGTGATCTCACGCAGCGACACAGTCGGCATGCCTACACCTCCCAGCCCGACGGTGCATCGAGGTGATTATGGCGGACCAGGGCCATACAGCCACACGGCACCGTAGATGCCTGATCCGGCTGCCAGGCACGCAAGTAAGAGACCGACGCGGAGGTTCGGCAGCCTGGCCAATCCCTCGCTCGGCCAGAGCAGAAGCGTGAAGACAGGTAGCAGGTACCGTGGCCTGGACCCGAAGTAGTTTGAGGTCGCCAGACTGATCAACACCGCGGTCAGGGTAAAGACGAACACAGGCAGCGGGTATCCCCGCGACGCGGTGTGTCCGACGGCAGCACCCAGCAGTGCCAGCCCAAGCAGTAGGGCGATTCCCACGGGAAAACGGCGGTCGCCGAGCATCTCAAGGATCCAGGCGAAGAATGCGTGGCCACCGTCGATGCCGTTTCCCCAGTCGCTCGCCACGTCGAGGTACCCGAACGTTCGATGCTCGGACAGGGCCACGAAGGCGAGGTACACCACCAGGCCGACGGGCGCTAGCAGCGCGCCCAGAAGCCGCGTGCTCCGGCAGTCCGCTGGAGCCCCCGATTGAGCGCGCGATCGCTCAGTGGTTCCCAGCAAGGCCGCGCTCGCAACGGCGGCCACAAGGGCCACGCTCATTGCTCTGGTCAGCCCGGCTAGGGCGGCCAATGCCCCTGCCAGGACGTACCGATGAACCAGGACGGCGTAGAGGCTCCACGCGACGAAGGCTGTGAACAACGACTCGGTATAGGCCATCGACTGCACGATTGCCACCGGCACTGACGACCAGAGGTACACAAGGATGAAGCCAGTCCTTGGCGTCGTGCAGATGAGTTCCGACGCGGTAGATTCCCGCGGCAGCCACGAGTGACGACACGGCGCTGATGACCAGGCCCGCTTGGACCACTGGTAGCCCCGTCGCAGCGGACAGAGCGCGCTCGGCCATGGGATACAACGGAAAGAAGGCGTAGTCGGAGAGCTGCCGCCCGTCAGCAGCCACGTGAACGTGCCCGTATCCGTGCTCGGCGATACGGCGATACCACGCTGCGTCCCAGCGCGTCAGGGCGTGGTACGCCGACTCACCGTTGAAGAGCCCGGCGACGTACAGAATGGTCAGCCCGAACGCACGAATGACCACGTGAGCCGCGAGAGCCACACGCAAACTTGGAGCGTTGACCTCGCCGCCGGTGAAGCGACGCAGAGGGACTTCGAACATCGAAGCCGACACAACCCACCCCCGAGGCCCTCACGCGGTCAGCTGATGGGCACGGCCTTCACTGGATGATCAGGGTGCCACGCTCCCACGCCGGGCACCGACGTTGCTAGAAGGGGTGGGCAGTCTGGCGTAAAATCGAGGCCGATCGGGTCCGCAGGGAACCGGAGCGAGGGATGCTGTGAGCGCGTGGGCATTCATCATCGTCCTCATCCTGGTAGGCGTCGCGGCCGCAGGGTGTGTCGTTCTGGCTAGGCGCAATGTGCGATGGCGCGGGGCGGCGCTAGGCGGAGCTGTCATCCTGTCGTTCGCTGCGTTAGAGGCTTCGGCCATCTATCTGGACGTCCACAACGTGCTGGAGCCATAGGCGTCAGTAGCCGTAGCCTCCGCCGCCGGCTCCACCGGTGTCCGGGGCTTCCGAGCTGACGCCGTCAACCGTGGCTGCATGCCAGTCGAAGGTGGTGCCGTCGAAGTCGTCGGTGAGACCGTCGCCCTTCGTCATGCCCGACGAGGTGTCGAGCTTGAACGTGTAGAGCGGTTTTCCGTCGAAGGTGACCTGCGTCTGACCGTTGTCCGGGCGCTTCATGGTGCCGAGCTTGGCGGCGGGAATGCCGTCGCCGCGTGGGCTGCCGCTCTTGACCGTGAGCGGGAACCAGAACCCCAGGCAGCTCCCGGTACATTGGATGGCTTTGCCAGAGCCTTCCTGGTCCGCGGCGTACAAGGTCTTGCCCTCCGTGTCGACCAGGACCAGCCGGCCGTCCTGGCCGGCGTGCGTGCGTACGACGGCGCCTCCGCCGCCGGTGCCGGCTGCGGGGGCGGACGTGGTGGCGTCGGACCCGCCGCACGCGGCCAGCAGGGTCGCGGCGGCCACAGCGACCAGGAAGAGAAACAGGCGTGTCGGCGTCAGCGGGTGACCGGTGCGTAGAGACATGTTCCGTCCTGTGTTGCTCGGGTGGAGACGGGCGAAGGTCGCTCCGCCCGCGGACTAGGTCTTCTGCCTCGTATACGCGGGCCGGGTCTATCCGGTTCAATCCGGGGCGCGGTTCGCCAAACTGCGCGATTCGTCTGAACCGTCAGATCCCGGTCGGCGTAGTAGCACCGAGATGTCTAACAGCGTCGACTGCGACGAGGCCTTCCTACGGTCGCTGTACGAGACCTACCACCAGGCACTGATCAGGTACGTGCTCCGGCTGGTAGCCGGTGACAGCCGCGCCGCAGAGGACGTCGCTCAGGAGACGCTGCTGCGCGCATGGCAGCACGCCGACGAGCTCAGGGCGGACTCTGCGGGCCCTTGGCTCTTCACGGTCGCCCACAACGTCGCGGTGTCGACCCAGCGCCGCCGGCAGCGACGCCAGGAGACCGTGATGGACGTCGACGCCTGGCCGGCCTTGGATCGCGACCTCGATGCGGTCCTCGACGGTCTCGTGATCAGCGCCGCCCTCGAGGCGCTGAGTCCGCCGCACCGAGCAGTGCTCGTGCAGCTGTACTTCCGTGGTGAGTCGGTGGAGGAGGCGGCGGCCTCGCTCGGCATCCCCGAAGGAACCGTCAAGTCACGCAGCTTCTATGCGCTGCGCTCGCTGCGCGACGCGCTGCAGGAACAAGGAGTGAACAGCCTATGACCTGTCCTCTTAGCCTTTCCCTTGGCGCGTACGCCCTCGGCTCGCTCACCGGACGAGAGCGGGAGGACGTCGCCGCTCATCTGCGGGACTGCACGCAATGCCGGGACGAGCTCGCCGGCATGGCCGGTGTCGTGGGCCTACTGCACCGTCTCTCGGTCCCGAGCGAGCCCACCGCGAGGCCTGCCCGTTGGCGTCGGCCCAAGGTCCTGATGGCCGTTGTCAGCGCAGTCATCGTTCTCGCGATCACCGGCGTGCTGACCGGCCCGCTGATCGGCCTCGTGCGCGGCGACCGGACTCCCACCCGAGATGTCGCAACATCGGCAACCTGGTCGGCACGTGACCCCGCGTCCGGCGTGGCCGCGAGCGCGAGCATGCAACCACAGCAGTGGGGAACGTCGGTCCAGCTTCGATTGACACATCTGCCAGCACGCCTCGAGTGCCGTCTGGTCGTGACCCGGATCGACGGCAGCGGGCAGACGATCGGGACCTGGCTTTCCGGCTACCGCGGTTCGGTCACCGTCCCCGCCGCCACGGCTGTGTCACAGGCCGACATCGCGAACCTCGACGTGGTCACCACGACCGGCGATCGACTCGTGCGCTTGGTTCCGCAGAAGTCCGCCTCTGCCAATGGAAGGGGAACAACATGAAGGGGACGCGCAGCCCGGGACGCCCGGTCCGCATTCCGATCGCCTTTCGCACGGTTGTGGTCGGCGGGCTCATCGTCGACGCCTACGTGCACGCGAAGCTCGCCAGCGATTACGACATCGTCGAGGCCGGCGTCTCTGAGGGAAACCTGTTCCGGCTGGAAGCGGTCGTCGCCACGGTGGTAGCACTGCTGGTCCTCAGCGGCCGACGCATCTGGCTGGGCGTCGCGGCTGTGGTCGCCGCAAGCGCGGTGGCTGTCCTGTTAGCGAACACCTACCTGCACGTCGGCTCGGTTGGCCCGCTGCCGGACATGTACGAACCCACCTGGTTCGCGGAGAAGCGACTCGCCCTCATCGGCGAATCCGTCGCGGCGCTCGGCGCTCTGGCCGGCCTCGCGTCCGCGAGCGCGCACCACGGTGGCAGGTCCTGGGCGCTCAGGTGTCGCGGGCAGCGACTGCCTGGATCTCGATCTTTGCGCCGAACGGAAGCGCACCGGCCTGGAACGTGAACCTGGCCGGGCCGTCGAGACGTCGGGGAACTGCCGTAGCCACCAGTCGTTGATGCCGCTGTAGTCGCCGATGTCGGCGAGGACGCACTGCACATAGAGAAACTCACCGGTCGAGAAGCCCGCCGCCTCGGCAATGGCGACGACGTTGTGCCAGCCCGGTCCGTCTCCTCCTCGAAGGTTCCCGGCATGAACGTGCCTTCGGCATCCAGCGCCGGCATGCCGCTGATGAAGCAGACGCCGTCGGCCTCGCAGGCCAGGCTGAAGGGAAATCCGCCGGGCAACCCCGGGCCGGAGCTGGTGCGCGTGATGGTCATGGGTGCACTCCTGGTCGATGGCGACGACTGCCTCGTTGTAGCACTGCCATGTCGTCGCCGGCTTAGCCGACCACGAGCCGCAGCGACTGCTCGGCCACCCGCACGGTGACGCGCTGGCCCCAGGCGAGCGACAGGTGGTCCCGTTCCATCCCGTCCCCGAACACGACGAGTCCGTCGGTCTCGGCCTCGAGCGCGAGCTCGTCGCCGGCCACCACGAGCCCCTCGACCAGCGACGTTCCGGTGGCCGGCGACGGCCATGCTTCGCGGACGAACCACACGAGCGCGGGCGTCTCCGCTGCCGGCAGCTCCAGCGACGAGTGGGTGGCCTGCGACACCGACGCGCACCAGCCGGTCGCACCGGTCCCGGTGCCGACGAGGACACCGGACGACGACTGCCGCTCCACCTGGCCCGCGACGGCGAGCCGGTACCGCGCGGACTGGTGGGACGGGTGCCCGACGTACACCTCGTTCAGCGCGACCAGCCGCTGACCGTCGTCGGTCACCGCCTCGACCATCGTCCGGCCTGGACCCGGCCCGCGCCGGCGACGGCTGCGGCGAGCAGGGCGCCGACCGACGCCGGCGCGGACGGCACCAGCACGCCCGGGTTCACGCCGGGCGCGGTGTCGACGCCGATCACGGGCTGCCCGTCCAGGTACTTCGCCACGTTGGCCACCAGCCCGTCCTGCCCGACGACCACCACGATGTCGTCCGGGCCGAACAGGAACCGGTCCAGCTCCGCTCGCTCCACCAGCCCGCGCCGCCAGTCGACCGGGATGGCCGCCGACACCTCGGCCAGCGCGGCTCGCACCGCGGCGTCCTGGGCCTCGACCGGCTCGACGGCGCGGCCTCGGCTGGTGAGGAAGAACGCCGCCTGCCCGCGGGAGCCGTGCCGGGCCAACAGCTCGTCCAGCTCGGTACGCCGGTGCACGACCACCACGCGCGGGGCCAGGGTCATGACGAGCCTGCCGTCAGCCGTGCCAGCGCCTGCGTCACGAGGTCCGGCGTGAGGGTGAGGTGCTCGATCGCCGGCAGGTTGCCGGCCAGCTCACGCAGGGCGACAGCGAGCAGCACGGCGGCATCGGTGCCCTCGTAGGCCGCGAGGCGAGCCGCCTCGGCGTCGCCGTCCGCGGCCCCGACGAGGCGGGTCACCTCGGCGTCGGCACTGGCCATCGTGGTGCGCCGCGCTGCCTCAGCGGCGGTCTCGATCTCGCCGGCGGCCGCCGCTTCGGTCGCCCGGCGGCGCTCGTTGGTGCCGCGCTGGGTGACCAGCGCCTCCTCGCGGGTCGCCAGCTCGATCTGGTTGGCCAGCTCGTTCTCGGCGATCGCCCGCTCGCGATCGACCGCGTTGGCCCGTCGCTCGTAGGTGGCCCGGTCGGCCTCCTGCTGCACCAGCTCGCGGGCAGGGGTCTGCAGGGCGCGCTCCACCTCCGGGTCCGGCCGCAGCGCGACCACCCGGACCCCGATGACGCTGAGGCCGATCTCGGCCAGCCTGGGGTCGTCGGCCAGGCCGGCCGCCACGGCCGCCCGCACCTGGGCGACCCCGTCGACCAGCGCGTCGGCCAGCGAGGTCCTGGCCAGCACGTCCAGCGCGTACTGCTGGGCCAGCTCGGTGAGCGACGAGCCGAGCTGCTCGAGCGGGGTCGCCCGCCAGCGCCCGGTCCCGAGGTCCACCGAGAAGTCGATCCGCCGAGCGGCCAGCGACGGCTCGGTCACCCGGAAGGTGACCGTCAGCTGCACGAACACCTCCTGGAAGTCGCTGGTCCGGGCCCGGAACTGCAGCGGCAGCTCGCGGTCGTCGACCGGCACCTCGCTGATCGCGGCCGACAGCGGCCGGAACCAGAACGAGACCCCGGCGGCGTCGTGCCTGGTCTGCCCGTGACTGAGGTGCAGAACGTGGGTCGTCGGCGCACTGCGCAGGTGCCGGAGAAGGGGGAGGGTGGTGATGTCTGACATCTGTCTCACCTCGTAATAATCGTCTATCTGACGATTATTAGTCTGGACCTTTCGCTGGTTCTCGTCAAGTTGACGAGATAGCATCACCGGTATGGCCTACCGAGCGTCCGACCACCCACCGTTCGCCGTCACCGTCGACCTGGTCGTCCTCACCGTCCGCGACGACGCGCTGCAAGCCCTTGTCGTACGCCGGGGGAGCGCGCCCTTCGAGGGTCGCTGGGCGCTGCCCGGCGGGTTCGTGCATGTCGACGAGGACGTCGCGGCGGCCGCCGAGCGTGAGCTGGCCGAGGAGACCGGGCTGCGGCTGACCGACGTACACCTCGAGCAGCTCGCGACCTACGGCGACCCGCGCCGGGACCCCCGGATGCGGGTGGTCTCGGTGGCCCACCTCGCGCTCGCCGCCGACCTGCCGACGCCGGTGGCCGGCAGCGATGCCGCGGATGCCCGCTGGCGGCCGGTCGACGCCTTGCTCGGCGGCAGCCGCGCAGCACGTCGCCTGGCCTTCGACCACGACCGGATCCTGCGCGACGGGGTGGAGCGCGCCCGCGCAAAGCTGGAGTACACGCCGCTGGCGGCTTCGTTCTGCGGCGAGCCGTTCACCGTGGGCGAGCTGCGGCGGGTCTACGAGGTCGTCTGGGGCCAGCCGATCGACCCGCGCAACTTCCACCGCAAGGTCACCGGCGCGCCCGGCTTCCTGGTCGAGACCGGCGAGACCACGACCCGGCAGGGCGGGCGACCGGCCCAGCTCTACCGGGTGGGCGACGCGACGCTGCTGATGCCGGCGCTGCTGCGCGGCTGACCGCGCGCCAGAATGGGCGGGAATGCACCGGTTGTCGATCGGATTGGACCAGGTATGACCTCCGACACCTTGACCCTTCTGGACGGCTCGGACACGACCCTGGACGCCTACGCGGGCCAGGCCCTGCTCGTCGTGAACGTCGCCTCGCGGTGCGGCTTCACCAGGCAGTACGCCGGTCTCGAGGCCCTGCACGAGCGGTACCGCGACCGCGGGCTCACCGTCATCGGGGTGCCGTGCAACCAGTTCGGCGAGCAGGAGCCCGGGACGGCCGAGGAGATCGCCGAGTTCTGCCAGGTCAACTTCGGCGTCACCTTCCCGCTGCTGGCCAAGACCGACGTCAACGGCCCGGACCGGCACCCGGTGTTCGCCCGGCTGACCGAGGTCGCCGACGCCACCGGCAAGGCCGGCGACGTGACCTGGAACTTCGAGAAGTTCCTCGTGTCACCGCAGGGCGAGGTGGTCGGCCGGTTCCGCAGCAAGGTCGAGCCGGACGACCCCGAGCTGGTCGCCGCCATCGAGGCCGTCCTGCCCCACTGACCCTCGTGCTAGGTGAGACGCTGGGGACCATGGCGCTGTTCACCCGAGACGAGGCCGTGGCCGAGCTGGACGGGCTGCTGCCGGTGCTGGACGAGATCGTGGCGCTCCGGGCCGACGCCGCCGAGCTCGCGACAGCCGTGTCCCCCGGCCGGCGGTCCACCTCGCTGGGTGGTATGCCGGAGCTCAAGGCGGCCCAGGCCCGGCTGGACGAGCTGCTCACCCAGGTGCAGCAGACGGGGGCGGAGCTGAAGGGCATCGCACCCCTGCTGGTCGACTTCCCCAGCGAGCTCGACGGAGTCGAGGTCTTGCTCTGCTGGCTCGAAGGCGACCGGGCGCTCGGCTGGTACCACCGGCTCGACCTCGGGTTCGCCGGCCGCCGGCCGCTGCCGTAGCGGTCGGCGACGCGATCGCATCAGCGCCGCCTAGGCTCACCGCATGACGATGCCGACGGTCGAGGGTGGCCGGCCGATCGCCCGGTTCCGGGTGTTCGGTTTCCCGGTGACGATCGACATCTCGTTCGTCATCATCGTCGCCATCCTCGGCTGGCAGCCAGGTGGAGCGCTGCGGGACTTCGTCGTGTGGCTGCTGATGGTGCCGGTCACCGTGCTCGTGCACGAGCTCGGGCACGCCTTCGTCGCCCGTACGACGGGGGCGAGCCCCAGCATCCATCTCGCCGGACTGGGCGGCCTCACGACGTACGTGCCGCCGCGGCCCGTGAGTCGAACGCGGTCGGTCGCGATCTCGGTCGCGGGACCGGCGGTCGGCATCGTGATCGGCCTCGCGCTGGTCGCCTACAAACGCGGTGTCGGCGTGCACTCCGAGCTCGAGAGCTCGATCGTCGACATGGCCATCTGGACCACCCTCGCCTGGAGCCTCCTCAACCTGCTGCCGATCCTGCCGCTCGACGGTGGGCAGACCATGCGCGAGCTGCTGCCGGGCTCACCGGCCAAGCGCGCCACCCGCGCGGCCATGGTGTCGGTGGTCGTGGCGGTCGCCGCCGCGCTGGTCGCGGTGAAGTTCAACCTCGTGTTCGGCGCGCTGCTGGCGCTCTTCTTCGTGCTCAGCAACATCGGGACGATCCGCAGCGCGCGGGCCGAAGGCGCGCTCGACGTCAATACCCAGGTGGTCCGGCTGCTGTGGAGCGGACGCCCGGACGACGCGCAGGACTTCGCGTCGGACCCGGGCCTGCAGCCGTTGATCCGCTCGGCGCTCAAAGCCGTTGGCCCGGACCCGGCGGGCGGTCGGGCCGAGCTCGAGCTGGCCGCGCGGACGAACGCCGACGAGGCTGCGGCCGCCACCAGCCTGCTGCTCGCCGTGCATCGGGTCCACGGGGACTGGGCCGCGGCCCGTGACGTGGTGGCAGGGGAGCCGCGGGTGCAGGCCGACTTCGTGCTGTACGCGCAGACCTTCGCCTTCCGGTCCGGCGCCGAGCGGGAGAGCGCCGAGATCGGCCAGGCCTGGCTGGACCGCACCGGGCCGGTCCTGGTCGACCAGGCCGAGGTGCCGGGGACGATCGCCTACAACACCGCCTGCGGTTGGGCCGCGGCCGGCGAGCTCGACCGCGGTCTGGCCGCCTTCCGGCGGGCCGCCGAGCTGGGGTTCGCCGACCTGACGGCGGTCGACAGCGACGACGACATTGCGCCGCTGCGGCCGCTCCCGGGCTACGACGAGGCCCGCCAGCTGATCCGGCAGCGCGCGCTGGCCGCGGCCGACGAGTCCCGTCCCGGCTGACTCGTCGCCCACGCGCGAAGCGGACCGGCTGGGAGGCGCGACACGATGCCTCCAGCCGGTCCGCTTCGATGGGCGAACCGCTGCCGCTCAGCCGGTGGTGACCGCCTCGCGCTCGGCCACCCGCTGCGCCGGCAGGTGCACCTCGGGCTTGCCCTCGATGTGCAGCTGCGGGATCCGGCGGCCGAGCCACGCGGGCAGCCACCAGTTGGCCCTGCCGAGCAGGTGCATGACCGACGGGACCAGCAGCATCCGCACGACGGTGGCGTCGATGAAGATGGCCGACGCCATCCCGATGCCGATCACCTTGAGGACGATGTCCGGGCTCGGGATGAAGGCCGCGAACACCGCCACCATGATCGCCGCGGCGGCCGTGATGACCCGGCCGGTGCCGGCCAGCCCCTCGAGGATGGCGCGGTGGTTCTCCCCGGTGCGCAGCCAGGCCTCGCGCATCCGGCTGACGAGGAACACCTCGTAGTCCATCGACAGGCCGAACAGCACCGCGAACATCAGCACCGGCACGAACGCCGGCAACGGGGTCTCGGTGTCGATGCCGACCAGCCGGCCGGCCCACCCGCCCTGCAGGACCAGCGCAACCACGCCGTAGGCGGCGGCCACGGACAGCAGGTTCATGACGGCGGCCTTGAGCGCGACCGCCACGCTGCGGAACGACACGAGCAGCAGCAGCATCGACAGGAGCACCACGCCGCCGATGAGCAGCGGGATGCGCTTCGCGATGTTGTGGGTCGAGTCGATCGAGGTGGCGGTGACGCCACCCACGTGCACGACCAGCCCGGTGCCCTCGGTCGCCGACGGCAGCGTCGTGTCGCGCAGCGCGTGCACCAGGTCCTCGGTCTTCGGGTCCTGCGGCCCGGTCGTCGGGATGACGGTGAACACCGCGGTGGTCCCGTCCGGGCTGATCGCGGGCTCGGTGACCGCGGCGACGCCGGTCGTCGAGCGCAGCGCGCCGGTCGTCTGGTCGAGGGCGGCCTGCCCGCCGGACTTCGGCAGCTCGGCGACCATCAGGAGCGGGCCGTTCGAGCCGGCCCCGAAGGCCCGCGCCTGCTCGTCGTACGCCTGCCGGGTGGAGGTGCCCTCCCGGTTGTTGCCGGCGTCGGGAAACCCGAACCGGACGCCGAGGAACGGCGAGGCCAGCGCGAGCAGGGCCACCACGCCGACGATGGCCGCGACCACGCGGTGCCGCTCGATCAGCCGGCTCCAGCCGAGCCAGGCCCGCGACGGCTCGACGTGCCCGCCGGTGGCAACCTGGATCGTGCGCGACCGGGTCAGCGGCAGCCGCAGCCGGTCGACGTGCCGGCCGAAGTAGCCGAGCAGCGCCGGGAAGAGGGTGATGCTCGCGAGCAGCACGATCAGGACGCCGAGGATCGTCACCAGGGCGGCCCCGCGCATGAACGACAGGCCCATCGCGAACAGGCCCATCATCGAGACGACCACGGTGCTGCCGGCGAGCAGCACGGCCCGGCCGGCGGTGTCCAGCGTGGCGACCGTCGCGGCCCGCTCGTCCAGGCCGACGGCCCGCCACTCGCGGAACCGGGTGACCATCAGCAGCGCGTAGTCGATGCCGATGCCGATGCCCATCATCGTGGCCAGCGAGGTGGACCAGTCGGGTGCGTCGACGAAGGAGATGAGCAGTGTCGTCAGGGTGGAGCTCACGGCCAGGCCGGCCACGGCCACCAGGATCGGCAGCCCGGCCGCCACGACCGAGCCGAAGGTGACGAGCAGGATGATCGCGGCGGCCGCGAGCCCGAGGCCCTCGGAGCCGATGGCGCCCTGCTCGGCCTGCTGGATGGTCTGGCCGCCGAGCGCGACGGTCAGCCCCGGCCGGGACGCGGCGTCGGCCACGTCGAGCATCTGCTGGCTGTCCTCGACCGGCATGTCCGGCGCGTTCACGACGTCCAGGCGGGCGTGCGCCACGACGGTGCGGCCGTCGGGGGAGACCCCGCCGGGCGTCGCGTAGGGGTCGTCGATGCCGACCACGTGCGGCACGGCTGCCAGCTTCGTCAGCAGGGCCCGTACGTCGGTCCGGACCGCCGCGGCGGTCGCCGGCCCGGCGGTGCGCACCACCACGTCGACGGTGTCGCCCGACTGGGCCGGGAACTCGTCCTCGAGCAGCGTCTGCGCGGCACTCGAGTCCGACCCTGGTGCGGAGTAGTCGGCCTTGAACTCGCCGCCGAAGGCGCCGGCGAGCACGACCGAGAGGGCGAGGGCGGCCACCCAGGCCAGCACGGTCAGCAGCCGGTGGCGGTAGGTCAGGTCGGCCAGCCGGCCGAGCGGGCCCGGTCGCTCGACGGCGGCCGACGGGCGGACGGGGCGGGTCGTCGTGCTGGTCATGGGGAGCATCCTCAGCGTCAGCAGGAAACGTTACGCCTCATAACAAACACGAGGTCGCGTCACTTGTCAAGCCTCATTACTTGTGTAATGCTGCGTTACGTGACCGTGACACAGAGCAACCCAGGGACTGACCCGCCGCGAGAAGGCCCGGCTCGCCACCACCGACGAGATCAAGGCCACCGCGCTGGACCTGATGCGCGAGCAGGGCACCACCGACGTCCGGTTCACCGACATCGCCCGGGTGATGGGCATGACCGCCGCCGGCGCTCTACCGCTACTTCGACGACCGCGACGAGCTGCTCACCGCGCTGATCGCCGACGGCTACCGCGCCCTGGGCGCCCGGATCGCCGCCGCGCTCGCGCCGCTGCCTGCGGAGCGACCTGGCCGGCCGCTGGGTCGCGGCGGCCAGCGCCTACCGCGAGTGGGCCCGCTCCGAGCCGCAGCAGTTCGCCCTGGTCCTCGGGATGCCGGTGCCTGGCTACGTCGCCCCCGACGAGGGTCCCACGACCGAGGCCGCCAAGGCCGCGATGGCCCAGCTGGCCAGCATCTTCGTGGCGGCGGCCCAGACCGGGCGCCTCGGCGAGCCGCTGATCCGTGAGGTCTCCCAGGCCGTCACGGACTGCGAGAAGGCCAAGCACGACGAGCTGGTCGGCATCGTGCCGCCGGAGAGCTTCCAGGCCATGATGCAGACCTGGGCGATGCTGCACGGCTTCGTCAGCCTGGAGGCCTACGGCCACTTCGACTGGCTGGAGCCCGACGCCCGCGACGAGCTGTTCCGCAGCCACATCCGCCTGGCCGCCAAGGCGGCCGGCCTCCCCGTCCCGGCTCCCTGACGCACCGGCCGACGGACTGCACGCCGCGGAGCCGGCTACCGGGACGATCCCGGTGGCCGGCTCCGCGCGAGCTCCGGGGCGGTCAGACCCGGGCAAGCTCCTTGTCCGCGGCCACCGGCGGAGCGTCGGGCTCGTCGTCGTCGAGCATCGTCGCCTCGTCGAACGGGTCGGCGCCGCTCAGCACCTGCCCGGCCTTGTCCCTGTCGAACTCCCCGGTCCAGGTGCCGATCAGCACCGTGGCGACCGCGTTGCCGGCGAAGTTGGTCAGCGCCCGGGCCTCGGACATGAACCGGTCGATGCCGACGATCAGGCCGACGCCGTCGACCAGGTCGGGGCGGTGGGACTGCAGCCCGCCGGCCAGGGTGGCCAGCCCGGCGCCGGTGACCCCGGCTGCGCCCTTCGAGGCGATGATCATGAAGAGCAGCAAGGAGATCTGCTCGCCGATCGACAGCGGGTTGCCCATCGCCTCGGCGATGAACAGCGACGCCATCGTCAGGTAGATCGCGGTCCCGTCCAGGTTGAAGGAGTAGCCGGTCGGCACCGTGATGCCGACGACCGGCCGGGAGACGCCGAGGTGCTCCATCTTCGCGATCAGCCGCGGCAGCGCCGACTCCGAGGACGAGGTCGACAGGATCAGCAGGAACTCCCGGCCGAGGTAGCGCAGCAGCGAGCAGGATGTTCATGCCGGTCGCGACCTTGAGCAGCGTCCCGAGGATCACGAAGACGAACAGGAAGCAGGTCGCGTAGAAGCCGAGCATGATGACGGCCAGGCTCTTCAGCGCGTCCACGCCGGTCGCGCCGACCACGGCGGCCATCGCGCCGAACGCGCCGATCGGCGCCAGCCACATGATCATCGCGAGGATCTTGAAGACGAGCCGCTGGAGGTGGCCGATGCCGCGCAGGACCGGCGTCGCCCGCGCGCCCAGGCGACTGCACCGCGAAGCCGACCAGCAGCGCGACGAGCAGCGTCTGCAGCACCTCGCCCGCGGTCAACGCGGAGACCAGGGTCGTCGGGATGATGCCGAGCAGGAAGTCGACGGTGCCGGCGCCTCGTCGCCCGACGGCGGCCGCGCCCGCGCCGCGCAGCTCCTCGGTGAGCTCGCAGCCCCGAGCCGGGGTGGAGCAGGTTGCCGACGACCAGGCCGATCGCCAGCGCGACGGTCGACATCACCAGGAAGTAGCCGAGCGCGAGGCCGCCGACCTTGCCGACCTTGGCGGCCTGGCGCACCGAGCCGACGCCCAGCACGATGGTGCAGAAGATGACCGGGCTGATCAGCATCTTGATCAGGCG
Organism: uncultured Actinomycetota bacterium; assembly: GCA_963728425.1. Taxonomy (GTDB): domain Bacteria; phylum Actinomycetota; class Actinomycetes; order JACCUZ01; family JACCUZ01; genus JAVEDA01. The sequence continues at coordinate 88,259 of CAVSKC010000010.1, read as the reverse complement.
ACGAAGCCGGTGCCGAGCGGCTTGAGCGCCACCCCGGCGTCCGGCGCGACGAGGCCGACCAGCGATGCCGGCGCCGACGGCGACGATCACCGCGAGGTAGAGCCAGTGGGTCCGGTCCCGCCGCGTGCGGGGTGCGGTGTAGCAGTCGGTGCTGCGGTGGTCACGAGGTCCTCCTGGGCGCTGCCCGCCGGGGCCTCCGGCGGCGCGTTGAGGGTGACTGTGTCTTGCGATCACAGTGTTGCGTCGTCGTTGCGGTCATTATGTTCACAGCGCCCTCGCCCGGCGGGAGGCATGACCCACGTGCCCGGGTCCAGACGCGCCTCCGCCAGCCCCGGCAGCTGGAGCATCGCCCGGCAGCTGCTCGTGCTGCAGGTCCTGCTGCTCGTGGCCCTGGTCGGCGGCGGGGACCGTGCCGCAGTGCTGGAGGCTCAGGGCGAGCACCGACGACGCCGCCCGGGAGCGGGTCGAGGGCATCGCGCGGACGGTGGCCGACTCGCCGTTCGTGCGCGCTGCCGCGGCGAGCGACCGACCCCTCGGCGTGCTGCAGCCGTACGCCGAGGCGGTCCGGCGCGACACCGGCACGGACTTCGTCGTGGTCATGGCCCCGGACCGCACCCGCTGGACCCACCCCGTACCCCGGCCAGCATCGGCAAGCCGTTCATCGGCACGATCGGCCGGCGCTGGCCGGGGTCGACGTTCACCGAGACCTACACCGGCACCCTCGGCCCCTCGGTGCGCGCCGTCGTCGCCGGTGCGCGACGCCGGACGGCACGGTCGTGGGCCTGTCGCGTCGGCATCACCACCGAGCGGATCGGGCCGAGCTGGCCGGCAGGCTGCCGCTGCTGCTGGCCGCGAGTGCTCGCCCTGCTGGTCGCGCTCGCCGGAGCGGTCCTGGTCAGCCGCCGGCTGCGGCGGCAGACCCACGGCCTTGGCCCGGACGAGTCCGCCGGATGTACGAGTACTACGACGCGGTGCTGCACGCCGTGCGGGAGGGCCTCGTGGTGGTCGACCATGACCGGCAGGTGCAGCTCGTCAACGACGAGGCCCGCCGGCTGCTCGGTCTGCCCGAGGCGGCTTCGGGCACAGCCCGTGGCTGACCTCGAGCTGCCCCCGGCGCTCGGTCGAGCTGCTGGCCAGCGGCCGGACCGCGACGACGAGCTGCACCTGACCGGCGACCGGGCCTTGTGGTCAACCAGGGCGCCGCCACCTGGCAGGGCAGCGATCTCGGCACGGTGACCACGCTGCGCGACCACACCGAGCTGCGGGAGCTGACCGGCGAGCTCGACAGCGTCCGCGGCTTGGCCGAGGCGCTGCGGTCGCAGGCGCACGAGGCCGCCAACCGGCTGCACACCGTGGTCAGCTTGGTCGAGCCGGGCCGCACCGCCGAGGCCGTCGAGCTCGCCACCGCCGAGCTCGAGCTCGCGCAGCTGCTGACCGACCGGCTGCTGTCCGCGGTCGAGGAGCCGGTGCTCGCCGCGCTGCTGCTGGGCAAGGCCTCGCAGGCCGCCGAGCGCGGGGTCGATCTGCGCATCGACGACAACACCGCCGTCACCAGCACGCCGCTGGACGCCCGGGACCTGGTGACTCTCGTCGGCAACCTGGTCGACAACGCGATCGACGCGGCCGTCGCGGGCGCGACGCCGCGCTGGGTCGAGGTGTCCATCCAGTGCGTCCGAGGGCGGGGACTTCCAGCTCCGGGTCGCCGACACCGGTGCCGGGCTGCCGGAGGCCGGACGTCGCGGACGCGTTCAGCCGCGGCTGGTCCACCAAGGCTGCGTCGCGGCGAACGGCCGGTCGGTCGCGGCCTCGGCTCGCCCTGGTCGGCCAGGTGGTCCGGCGGCACGGCGGGACGGTCGAGGTCGACGGCAGGACGGCGGGACCGTGCTTCGACGGCTCGCTGCTTCCCGGCAGCAGACGGCTGCCGCCGTGATCAGCGTCCTCGTCGTCGAGGACGAGCCAGTGGCCGCGGAGGCGCACCGGGCCTACGTCGAGCGGGTGCCCGGGCTTCGTCGTGGCCGCGGTCGTCGACACCAGGGTCGGGACGCCCTGCGCTTTCTCGCGGACCACCAGGTCGACCTGGTCCTGCTCGACCTGCACCTGCCCGACATGCACGGCCTGGACCTGTGCCGCGCGCTGCGGGCCAGCGGCGGCAGCGCGGACGTCATCGTCGGTGACCTCGGCGCGGGACCTGCCGACCGTGCGCGCGGCGGTGTCCCAGGGCGTCGTGCAGTACCTGCTCAAGCCGTTCACGTTCGCCTGCCTGCGGCAGAAGCTGGACCGCTACGCCGAGTACCGCGCCCAGCTCGAGACGACCGGGAGGCGGTACGGCCAGGGCGAGGTCGACCGGGCGCTCGCCTCGCTGCGCGGCGTCGACACGACGACCCTGCCGCCGGGCTGAGCCCCGAGACGCTGGAGGCCGTCCGGGCCGTGCTCGCTCCCGGCTCGGCCGGGCTGTCGGCGGCGCGAGGTGGGACAGCTCTGCGGCATGTCCCGGGTCACCGCCCGCCGCTACCTCGAGCACCTCGCCGAGGCCGGCGTGCTGCGGCGCGAGCCCCGCTACGGCGGGCCCGGGCGGCCCGAGATGGCCTACCGCGCCACCGTGCGCTGATCAGACGACGTCCCGCCGCCTCGACGTCCACAGGGCCAGCAGCCGCGACCAGGACGTAGCAGACCAGCGTGACCAGCGCGCGCGGCTCGGTCACCGTCGAGGTGACGCCGGGCGGCGGCTCGATCACCCGGTCCGGGCATCACCGCCGAACCAGCGAGCCGGCGTTGACGCCGGGCAGCACGTCGCGCAGCGGCCGCAGGGCACTCAGCATCGTTGCCGGCCAGCGCGGACACGAGATTCTCGACCCCGAGCACCCAGACGACCCCGAGCCCGATCGGGCAGCGCCACGCCGCGCAACGTCACGCCGAGCACGGCGCCGAGCATCCCCACATGAAGAGCACCAGCAGCCGGCGCCGAATCCCTGGGCGAGCGACGCGATGCCCGGCCAGTCCAGCGCCTGGTCCTCGGCCACCGCGATCCCGGCGCTGCTCGCGGCGCCGAGCGCGAACAGCACCGCCGACGCAGACCAGCAGGGCGACGGCCGAGCGCGACCAGCTGACCACCGAGGACCGTGGCACGACCGGGCCGCTGGGTCAGCATCGTCTTCACGGTCCCCCAGCCGTACTCGCCACCGAACATCAGCGCGCCGAGCACCAGCGCCAGCGCACCGGCGAACACCGGGAAGCCCCGATGGTGTTGGTGACCAGCTGGTCCGGGCAGCGTGCTGGCCAGCAGCTGCTGGGGCGTGGCACCGTCGCCGGCGACGTCGCTGGGCGTCCCCGGACCGGTAGGACAGGTAGGGGACGAGATAGCCGAAGATCTGGTTGAGGACGCAGCCGCGCGCGAGCAGCACCCAGACGGCGGGCGGCGTCCAGCTTGAACAGCTCGGCGCGGACGATGTCATACATGGTCGACCTCCTTGGACTCGCTCGGTGCGTCGGTCGGGTGGTCGGTCATCTCGAGGAACACGTCCTCGAGCTGGCGTTCGTCGCGCCGCAGCTCGGTGACCGCGACGCCCGCTGCGACCAGCGCTCGGTTGATCGCGCGCCGTGTGCCGGTCATCGGTGCGGACGCGCAGCACGCCCTCGACGGCCCGCACCCCTCGACCTCGCGGCATCGCCTCGAGCTGCGCTCCGCGCCACGTCGGACGGGAGCGGCGGCGACGATCAGCTCACCGCCGCCACGCAGCTCCTCGACGGTGCTCTCGGCGACCATGCGGCCGCGGTCGATGACGCCCACGCGGTCGCAGATCTGCTGCACCTCCCCGAGCAGGTGGCTGGACAGCAGCACGGTGCGGCCGCCGGCGCCGAGTTCGCGGACCAGCCGGCGCATGTCCCGCATCCCGGCCGGGTCCAGCCCGTTGGTCGGCTCGTCGAGGACCACCAGCTCCGGATCCTTGAGCAAGGCGGCGGCGACGCCGAGCCGCTGCTTCATGCCCAGCGAGTACGTCGCGAACCTGTCCCGCCACGGTCGGCGAGGTCGACCGGTCCAGCGCTGCCGTGATGCGCTGACGCCGGCACGCGCCGGCGTACCTGCGCGACGACCCGCAGGTTGTCCCGCCCGGACAGGTAGGGGTAGAACGCGGGCCCCTCGACGAGCGAGCCGATCCGGGCCAGCGCCGCCGGATCGCCCGGGCCGTGGCCGAGCACCGACACCGGTGCCGGCTCGTCGGCGCCACCAGACCGAGCAGCATGCGCAGCGTGGTGGTCTTGCCGGCACCGTTGGGGCCGAGGAATCCGTAGACCTCGCCGCGGCGCACCGTAAAGGTGACGCCGTCGACAGCGGCGACGCCGTTGCCGTAGCGCTTGGTGAGGTCGCGGACCTCGACCACGGGACCGGTCGGACGCGGTCATCGGCCTTGCTCCTTGAGGACGGCGCAGCCGCTCGCGGTACTCCTGCTCGTCGATCTCGCCGGCCGCGAACCGCTCGGCGAGGCGGGCCTCGCCTGCACGCGGACCGGCGAACGGCGCGGCGGCGGCCCGGACCACGACGACGGTCGTCACGATGCACGGCGACCACGAGCAGCCACAGCAACGGGAAGACCGGCCACCAGGCGCCGGGGCCGTCCCAGTGGTCGGAGTCAGCGATGGTGGTGGCGAACGTGGTGACTGCTGCTGGCAGTCGACATGTGACGCTCCTTGGTGACAGGTGATCTTGAGGACATCTCGATCCTCGTGACGCCGGAGCCACCACGGCGTCGCCCCGCGGGGGGCACTTCGCGGCTACGCCCGCAGGAGGTAGCCGTCAGCCAGACCAGCCGGGCCGCACCAGCCCGGTCTCGTAGGCCAGCACCACGAGCTGCGCGCGGTCGCGCACCTGTAGCTTCACCATCGCGCGGCTGACGTGGGTCTTGGCGGTGGCCGGGCTCAGCACCAGCCGCGCGGCGATCTCGTCGTTGCTCAGCCCCTCGCCGACGAGCCCACGACCTCGCGCTCTCGCTCGGTGAGCGGCGCCAGCAGCTCGAGCGGCGACGTCCCTGCCGGCTGCGGGTCGCGAACTCCGCGATCAGCCGTCGGGTCACGCCCGGAGACAGCAGCGCGTCCCCGGCGGCCACCGCGCGCACGCCGCGCAACAGCTCGGCCGGCTCGGTGTCCTTGACCAGGAAGCCGCTCGCGCCGATGCGCATCGCCTCGAACACGTACTCGTCCAGGTCGAACGTCGTCAGGATGATCACCCGGGTCCCTGCCAGGTCCGGGTCGTCGGTGATCGCCGCGGGTGGCCTCGAGCCCGTCCATGCCCGGCATCCGGATGTCCATCAGCACGACGTCCGGCCGGGTCGCGCGCACGACGGTGACGGCCTCCTGGCCGTTGGCCGCCTCGCCCACGACCTCGATGTCGTCCTCGGCGTCCAGCAGCGCCCGCAGCCCGGCGCGCAGCAGGGCCTGGTCGTCGGCGAGCACGACACGGATCACGTCTGGGTCCCGAGTGGGAACGCGGCCTCGACCCGGACGCCGCCGGAGGGCGCCGCGCTGACAGTCAGGGTGCCGCCGAGGGCGACCGCCCGCTCCCGCATGCCGCGCAGCCCGCTGCCCGGGTCCAGCACCTGGACCCGGGGGCCGGCCGTGCCGTCGTCGTCGACCCGCACGGTCAGCATGTCCGGACCGTAGCGGAGCATCACGTCGGCGCTGCGTGCCCCCGCATGCCGTACGACGTTGGTGATGGCCTCCTGCACGATCCGGAATGCGGCCAGCTCGACCGCGGCGGGGAGCCGACGCGCCTCACCCTCCACCACCTTGCGCACGGTGAGCCCCGCGTGAGCACTGCGCTCGATCACGGCGTCCAGGGAGTCGAGCATCGACGCCGGTGCCCGCGGCGCGGCCTCGCTCTCGTCGCGCAGCACGCCGACCAGCGCGCGCAGCTCGACCAGGGCCTCCTTGCTCGCGTCCTTGATCGCCCCCAGGGCGGTCTGCGCCTGCTCGGGTCGCCGGTCGACCAGGTGCAGGGCGACGCCGGCCTGGACGTTGATCAGGGACATGTGGTGGGCGACCACGTCGTGCAGCTCGCGCGCGATCAGCAGCCGCTCCTCGTTCTGTCTGCCGTCGCTGGGTCTCGGCCCGGACCCGCCGTGCGCTCTGCGCGCGCTCGCGTCGCACCCGGACCACCTCACCGGCCACCAGCACCAGCAGTGCCCAGGCACCGACGGCGAAGAACTCGCCCCAGGACCACGGCTCGTCCCGGACGCTGCCGCGCAGCGCGAAGTGCCCGATGTAGACGGCTCCGACGGCGGACCAGGCCGCCGCCCGGTGACCCAGCACGACGGCCGCGACGACCGACACCGCAAGGCTGATCACGACCGGCCCGTACGCGTAGCCGCGCAGCAGATACACCAGCGTCGCTGCCGCAATGGTCCACAGCACCGGGACCGGGAACCGGCGCAGCCAGAGCAGCGCGGCCGGCCCGACCAGCGCCAGGATGATCGCGCCGACGTCGAGCGCACGGGCCTCGGACTGCCGGTGGGACGCGCCCACCGTGCCGGCGACCTGGAACACGGCGAGCGCGAGTGGTCCGGCGACGGGCAGGAACCGCGCCCGGCCGGCTGCGCCTCCGGCGACGGCCTCCATCACGGCGAGGCTAGGGGGTCACGTGGCCCGACGGCATCGGCCCGGCGGCGCAGCCGGCGCTACTCCCCCCGGCGTACGGGTGGGCACGTCAGTCGGCGCCCCACGGGAGGGCCGCGCCGGCCTGCTCGTGCGAGGCGGCCGCCTCGGCCCGGATCACGTGCACGACCGCGTTGATCAGCGCCAGGTGGGTGAAGGCCTGCGGGAAGTTGCCGAGGTGCCGCCCGCTGCGCGGGTCGATCTCCTCGGCGTAGAGCTCGAGCGGGCTGGCGTAGGCGAGCAGCCGCTCGCACAGCTTGCGGGCCGCGCTCCAGCTCGCCGATCTCGACGAGCGCGGAGACCAGCCAGAACGAGCAGATCGTGAAGCTGCCCTCCTCGCCGGAGAGCCCGTCGTCGGTCTCCTCCACCCGGTAGCGCAGCACCAGCCCGTCGACGGTCAGCTCGTCGGCGATGGCCAGGACGGTGGCCCGGATCCGCGGGTCGTCCGGCGGCAGGAACCGCATCAGCGGCATCAGCAGCAGCGACGCGTCGAGCGGCGGTCGGTCGCCGTAGCGCTGGACGAACACGCCTCGGTCGTCGACGCCGTTCGTGGCAGATGTCCGCGTGGATCTGGTCCGCCAGGGTCTGCCACTTCTCGGCGTACTGCGGCTCGTCGTGCATCCGGGCCAGCCGGGCACCGCGGTCCAGGGCGACCCAGCACATCAGCTTGCTGCGAGGTGAAGTGCTGCGGCTCGCCGCGCACCTCCCAGATGCCGCGGTCCGGCTCCTCCCAGTGCTCGGCGGCCTGCTCGACCTGGCGCTTGAGCACCGGCCAGAGCGACTCGGGCAGCTGGTCGCGGGACCGGGCGTGCAGGTAGACCGAGTCCAGCACCGCACCCCAGACGTCGTGCTGGCGCTGGCGAGAAGGCGCCGTTGCCGATGCGCACCGGGATAGGCGCCCTCGTAGCCGGTCAGGTGCGGCAGCGAGCTCCTCGTCCAGCTGGCGCTCGCCGCCGACGCCGTACATCACCTGCAGGTCGTCGCCGTCGCGGCACGCGTCGGCGACGAAGTAGAAGAAGTCGTCGGCCTCGCGGTCGAAGCCGAGGGTGTACAGGCCCCACAGCGCGAAGGTCGAGTCGCGCACCCAGGCGTAGCGGTAGTCCCAGTTGCGCTCGCCGCCGCGGCGTCTCCGGCAGCGACGTGGTGGCCGCCGCGAGCAGCGCACCCGTCGGTGCGTAGGTCAGGCCCTTGAGGGTCAGCGCGCTGCGCTGCAGGTAGCTGCGCCACGGGTGGTCGGGGAAGTGCCGAGGGTGATCCACTGCCGCCAGTACTCCGAGGTCCGGCGCAGCCGCGCGGTCGGCCTCGTCCATCGTGCGCGGCGGCGGCAGCGGCGACCACGACAGCGCGACGAAGTGGTTGTCGCCCTCGACCATGCGGGTGCGGGCGTGCAGCCCCGGGCCCTTCGATGCCCGGCCGCAGGTCGGTGGTCAGCCGGAGCGTCTACCTCGACGTCCGGCGGCGGTCGCGACCAGCTCGCCGTAGCCGTCACCCGCGTACGGCCAGACCGGCTCGCGCTGGCCGTAGTCGAAGGACGGCTCGCAGGTCATCGACAGGTCGACCGAGCCGCTCACGCACCGGACGATGCGGAGCAGGCAGTGCTCGGCGTCGAAGTCGGTCGGCGAGCGCCGGTGCGTCCGCGACCGTTCGTCCACGTTGTGCCACGGCCCCATGCACAGCACGTCGCGGACGAGCAGCCATCCGGTGCGCGTCTGCCAGGTCGTCTCGACCATCAGGCTGCCCGGCAGGTAGCGCCGCGCGGCCGGCACCATCTCGTCGTACGGGCCGATCCGGAAGGCGCCCGCGCCGCGGTCGAGCAGCGCGCTGAAGACGCTGGGGGAGTCGGGCCGCGGCAGGCACATCCACTCGACCGCGCCGCTGGGCGCGACAGGCAGTTGACCTCGCAGTCGGAGAGGAAGGCGTAGTCGGCGATCGGCGGGAACGGGCTGCGCCCGGACGGCGGCGCGCTGGCGAAGCCCGAGTGCATGCCAGGGTCGTCGACCATGCCTAGATCGTGGACCTGCCGCGCCCGTCGCGCCAGAGGTCAGGCGTGTGCGGCGTCGAATGCCTTCTTCATCGCCTTGGGCGCCATCGGGCTGCGCGGTGCCTTCTTGCGCATCTCGACCATCCTGTCCCCAAGCTCACCCAGCTGCTTGCGGCCCAGACCGTCGCGGACCTTGGGGAACCACTCGTCCTCCTCCTCGCCCATGTGGTGCTCGACGTTCTCGATGAGGACCGTCATCTTCGGCACGAACCGCTCGTCGTCGGCGCTCATCGTGAAGAGCTCGAAGACCAGCAGGTCGGCCACGTGGTGCTCCTCGTAGGACTCGAGCACGTCGTCCTCGACCTCGGGCAGCAGCTTGCGGACCTCGGGGTACATGCACTCGTTCTCGAGGTAGGTGTGGACGGTCAGCTCCTCGATGATCTGCCGCGCGACCCGGTCCTTGGTCGCCTTGGCGTCCTCGCCGGCCTTCTCGAACTGGCGAAACAGCTTGCGCATCGCCTTGTGGTCCTCCTTGAGGAGGACGATCGCGTCCTTGGCCATGATGGGCTCCTTGCATCGGGCGACGGGTGACTGAGGCACCTGCTGCCCGGAGCCGGGCCGGTGAAACAACGCGAGGGGGACTGGCTAGAGATCGAGGTCGACGACGACCGGGGCGTGGTCCGACGGACCCTTGCCCTTGCGGGCGTCGCGGTCGACGTAGGCATCGGTGACGGCCGTCGCGACCGGCGGGGTCGCGTAGACCAGGTCGATCCGCATGCCGAGGTTCTTGTGGAAGTTGCCGGCCCGGTAGTCCCAGTAGGTGAAGGGCCGGTCGTACTTCAGCGGCCGCGGCACCACGTCGGTCAGGCCGGTCGCCCGCAGGGCGGTCAGCGCGGCCCGCTCCGGCTCGGTGACGTGGGTGGACCCCACGAAAGCGGCCGGGTCCCAGACGTCGTCGTCGGTGGGCGCCACGTTGAAGTCGCCCATCACCACCAGCTTCTCGTACGTCGTGAGGTCCGCCTTGACCGTCGTACCCAGCGCGGTCAGCCAGGCCAGCTTGTAGGCGTAGTGGTCGTGCCCGGGCTCGCGGCCGTTGGGCACGTACACCGACCAGAGCCGGACGCCGCCGCAGGTCGCGCCGACCGCGCGGGCCTCCGGCTCCGGGTAGCCGGGCTCGCCGGTCAACCCCCGGGCGACGTGGTCGAGGCCGACCTTGCTGAGGAGGGCGACACCGTTCCAGCGGCCGTCGCCGTGCGAAGCGACCTGGTAGCCGAGCGCCTCGACGTCCTCCGTGGGGAAGGCAGCGTCCGCGATCTTGGTCTCCTGGAGGCACACGGCGTCCGGCGCCGTCGCAGCCAGCCACTCCAGCAGGCGGGGGAGGCGGGCGGTGATCGAGTTGACGTTCCAGGTCGCGATGCGCACCTCCCCGATGCTGCCAGACCGGCCGGCAGCCTCTCGGGGGGAGGCAGAGCAGCGCGAGGTTGACCCAGATGGTCGGGACCACCCTCGCCCGGCGGCCCCGCCGACACGTTCCCGCGGAAACGTCCGGCTGTGGACAACCCGGGTCGGGCCGGTGCGCGGTGCCGTCACGAAGGAGAATCGCCGACGGCGGACCCGATCCACGCGGGCGGTGGAGTCGTCCGACCCGCTAGTTCCTTCGTGACGGCACGCGCCCGACGTGCCGCAGTTCCGTCCGGGCGCCGCCAGGTCAATCTTGTCGGTGGCACCCGAAGTGGCCCAATGATCCCTATCGTGGGGGAGTCGAGAGGATCCGCCGATGACCGGTCCAGGGCTGCACCCGCCCACCGATGCCCGCTGGGGACGCATCAGCAGGTTCCGCGACAGGTACGGCGTGCGCGAGCCGGCGAAGCCGCCCAAGGCCAATGGACGACGGTCCTGGTTCGGCCGGAAGCGCCGCGCCGGGTAGCCAGTCCAAGTCGCCGGAAACGTTTCCGCGGAAACGTGTGGCTGCACGATCGCGAGCACGGGTTCGCGGAAGGACGGCGTTCATGGGGGACGTGCGGGTCGACTCCCCGACCGTGACCCCACGCCTGGTCCGGGTCGCCAGCATGCTGACGTACGTCGTCGCGCTTGCCTGGTGGGTCAAGGTGATGGGCATTCCGAAGCAGGCCCTGCCGGCCTTCGCGTGGATCTGGCTCGCCACCATCGCCTGGAAGATCCTGGAACCGTGGCGGGCGCACCTTGAGTTCCTCCGGGACTGGTCGATACCGCTGGCAGTGCTGACGGTCTACCTCTACAGCCGGGGTATCGCCGACGACCTCGGGTTCGTCTCAGTGCACGTCACTGCGCCGATCCAGGTCGACCGCTGGCTGTTCGGTGGCACGCTGCCCACCGAGTACCTCCAGGCGAAGCTGTGCGGGAACCCATGCGAACGCACGACGCCACGGCACTGGTACGACGTCATCCTGACGACCGTCTACTACTCGCACTTCGTCGCCGCGCTCACCATCGCTGCGGTGCTCTGGTTGCGTGACCGGAGCGCCTGGGTGTGGTTCATGCGGCGCTACCTCTCGCTCAACATTCTCGCCCTCGTCGTCTACATCACGTACCCGATGGCACCACCGTGGCTGGCGGCGCAGCAGGGTGCCGTCTCCGGCCAGATTGCGAGGATCACCGGCCGAGGCTGGTACGACCTCAGAGCGGGAGACTTCCACCAGAAGCTGTCGGCAGTCGGGAACCCCGTCGCCGCGATGCCGTCACTCCACGCGGCCGTCTCCTTGTTCGTCGCGCTGTACGGCGCTTCCCGGCTGCGGCGCCGATGGCGCTGGCTGTTCCTGCTCTATCCGCTGGCGATGTCGTTCATGCTTGTCTACTACGCCGAGCACTACGTGATCGACATCGTCGCGGGCTTTGCTGCCGCCGGCCTCGTGCTGTGGGGGTGCGCCGAGTGGGAACGCAGCCGTGCGCCCGACTCTCCTGGCGGCGTCATGGACGAGGCGGTCGTCCCGCAGCAGGTCCGACGGAGCCGGCGCCGGAGCCCTGCCGCAGAGGTGAGGACGGCGACCAGGAGACAGATGCCGCCGACGGCCGTCGCTGCCGCGAAGGCCGAGCCGTGCTGGCGACCGCCGAGGTAGAGCGCGGCAAGGGCTGACGCCGACAGGAATGCCGTCGCTGCCGCGCGGGCTGCGCCCGGTCCAGCGCGCCCGGGCGGTCACCGCGACCCACGTCAGTGTCACGGCCACGAACGGGACGACGACGACTTGGGCGTCGGTGGAGGTCCACACCGGCCGGCCGTCGATCTCCAGGGCGACGGCGGCGATGGCGAGGACGGTGCCAACCGCGAGCAACGTCGCCCGGCCCCAGGGCGGCCGCTGCCAGCCGACAGGGCCCTCGAGTATGCGGCGCCGGGCCAGGTCGACGACCGTCAGCACAGCCACCGCGAGACCGACGTAGAGGAAGGCCCGCCACGCGCCGCGGAAGGCCGGGTCGCTGTTCATCGACTCGTCCACGCCGAGAGCCAGGTAGCCCCACGCGACGAGGAACAGCCCGATCCCGCCGGCGACCGCGGTCGCGTTGACTGGCCAGCTTGGGCCGGGTCAGCCCGATGACGCCGGCCAGCGCGAGGGTCACGATCGACACGCCGAAGCCGTCCAGCGAGTAGGTCCCGAGGTTGTCGTGTTCGGCATGTACCAGAGCTCGTCGATCGTGACGTAGGCATAACCAAGCGCGACGCAGGCCACCAGCTGGGCGGCCGGCACCCACAGCCAGGCGCGCCCCGATCTCCGCCGTCGAAGGCTCGGAGCCGTCGAAGCCGTCGAAGCCGTCGGCGCGTCTTCGGACGCCGGGGCGTCGGGAGCCTCCGGCGGCAGCTCCCGGCGGCAGCCCGCGGCGGAGGCACAACGGCAGGCGCCGACGGCTCCGGCGCCCCAGGCACCACCTCGAGCCGCACCGGCACTGGGTGCTCGCCGGTCGGGCTGCTGACCACGAGGGTGCCCTGGTACGTGCCGGGTGCCGGCGGAGCCACCGCCACGTGCAGCAGGCCCTCGTCATCGACCTCGCCGGAGAGCCACTCCTCGGCGGCGACCGCTGCTGGCGACCAGCGCGAGCGGAGGGCCGGACAGTCGCAGGTCCACCACCTGCCGGGTTCCCGGTGGCAGCACGCCGAGGTCGACGACGTCCGGGGTCACCCGAAGGTCAGCCTCGTGCACGGCCTCTTCAGCGGTCGCGGACACCCGGCGGCTGTCGTCGGAGACCAGCCCGGTGAGCGCGTTCCACGCCGCCAAGCGCCTGGCCGAGGTCCGGCCCGAGCAAGCGGTCGCGCAGCTCCACTGCGACGCCGAGCCGGGTCGCCGCGAACGAGCTTCCGATCGCCTCGACGACCTCCGCAGGGAGCTCGCCCGGTGTCACCCGGCGACGTCGGCTGTGGGCGAGCAGCAGGTCGCCCTCGGAGCCGAACGCCCAGAGGTGCGGCGTCTGGTGCGGCGTCACCCGCCGGACCCGCTCGGCCACGTAGCCGAACAGCTCGTTCAGCCCCACCCAGCCGTCCCCGTCGCGGTCGGCCTCCCCGCTCTCCAGGCCCGCGACGACCGACCCGGTGAACACCGAGGGAGCCACCTGGGCGTCGGACGCGAGCTCGGCGCCCTCGAACGCGTACTCCACCGAGCTCGACGCGGTCACCACGACCCGACCGCGGCCGCCGGCGTCCCGCTGGGTGGCGAACGCGTCCCCGACCGCCACCTCGCCGGCCGCGCGCACGACCATCCCGCGCGGGAACGCCCCGCCGTAGCAGCAGTCCAGGAAGAGCGCGATCCGTTGTGCCCTGCTGTCGGCCATCTGCCGGTTGACGAAGTCGGCTGCTACGGCGGTCGAGGCGAGCCGGTCCGGCCGCGAGTCGCTGGCGGCGAGGTACAGCTCACCGGCCGCGTTCTTCAGCCCGTGGCAGGAGAAGTGCAGCAGCAGCAGGTCGTCCGGCTTGCGGTCGGCGAAGAAGTCCTCGACCGCGACCCTGATGGTCTGGGCCGTCTCGTTGCGCAGCACCCGCACCGCGAAGTCGCCGATCCGCGGGTCGCCGAGGACCTCACCCAGTGCCGCGGCGTCGTCCGCCGGAGCGCGCAGCCGGCCAAGCCCTTCGTCGGCGTACTGGTCGACCGCGACGACAAGCGCCTCACGCACCGGGCTCACCCCGCACCCCCGGCTTCGGCGTGCGCGTGCGCCCGGATCCATTCCTCGACCAGCCGCTCCTGCACCTCCGAGGTGGTGCCGGTCAGCTCCAGCACGTCGCCGCCGACCTCGATGTGCACGGTGCGGGCTGCGCCGGGCCGCTTCAACCAGGCGCGGACCGTCGCGACAACTGCGGACAGCACCCCGGCAGTGGGGTGCAGCGAGACCAGCAAGGCGCCGAGCGCCGCAGTGGTGGCGCCGCGGGTGCCGTCGGGAGCCTCACCCTCGTCCAGCGGGCGGACGTCGTCGACCTCGAGGTCGCGCAACTCGTCCCCGAGCTGGAGCGCGCCGCGCTCGAGCTCAGTCCCGGCCGCGTCGGCATCCAGGATGCGCAGCCGGAGGTCCACCGCCATCGTCACCCCCCGGGGTGCACAGGTCACCCGCCGTACTCACGATGCTCCCGGTGACCGCCACGGGCAAGGATCAGGACGGTCAGCGAATGGTCAAGCCGCCTCGGCGAGCCCAACCTGCTTGGTGGCGGTCAGGCGCCCGACGGCGTCGCCGCCATAGGAGCCGGACGTTGGCGCGACGTCGAGGTAGTCCCGCCCGGTTGCCACCGTCAGGTAGCGCGCGTCGACCCGGCAGCCGTTGCACGGGTCGATCGCCACCGCCCGGGTGCCGTCCCCGTCCGGCACGAGCACCTCGACCCAGGCGTGGGTGCCGCCCTCGCCGAGCAGATGACCAGAGACGTATCGGGCCGCGACGCCGGCCGAACGGAGGATCGCGAGCATCACGTGTGCGTGGTCCTGGCAGACGCCGCGACCCGCGGCCAGCGCCTCGGCCGCCGTGGTCCGGGTCGACGTGACGCCGTACTCGTACGGCATCGCCGCATGCACGGCCGGCGCAGGCCGCCTCGGCCATGTCCAGCGGGTGGCCGCCGCGCAACGGCGAGGCGAGAGCGCGCACGGCGTCGTCGGCGGCGGTGAGCCGGGTCGGGCGCAGCCAGTCGCGGGTCGGCTGGCGGCGGCCGCCGGGAGAAGGTGGTCGCGGTAGGCGCCGCGCGCTCCACGACCGCCGCCAGGGTGAACTCCACCGACGTCTGGTACGACGTCGAGCTCGGCCGTCGACGACCACGGTGCCCGTGCGCGTGGCGCCGGCTGACGACGACGGCGCTCCGGTGCCGACGCGGTCGAGTCTGGCCAGCACCCGCCGGGCCGAGCCGTGCCGGGCGGCGGGGACGACCACCAGCCGCTGCCGCAGGTCGTGGACCGGCCGGTCGTAGTCGTAGCGGAACGTCTGGCGCAGCACGTAGGTCAAGTCGGCTGGCGGCTGCCAGGTCCAGGGCGGCGGTGTCGAGCAGCGGCTGCTCCAGCAGCTGGCGGGCCCGCTGCGTCATGGCAGCACCTCCTCGGCCCAGTCACCGTCATCGTCTCGAGCACGGGACCGCCGTACGTCGTCACCATCGCGACGTCGACCGCGTCGCGGCCGCGCCCGACGACCACTCGGCCCTTGCGGGTCCTGTTGTTGCGCGGGTCGAAGGTCCACCACCGCCGTCCAGGAAGACCTCCATCCAGGCCGCGAAGTCCATCGGCTCCGGGATCGGCGGGACGTCCATGCTCGGGCAGGTAGCCGAACACGTAGCGGGCCGGGATGTTCAGCGCGCGGCAGTAGGTCAGCGCCAGGTGGGTGAAGTCGCGGCACACGCCGATCCCCGACGCGCGCACGTCGGCGGCGGTCGAGGTGGACGTGGTCGAGCCGTAGGCGAAGCTCAGCGAGCCGTTGACGTGGTCGCAGATGGCCTGAACCCGCCGGTAGCCGGGCTTCAGCCGCCGAACAGCTGCCACGCCTCGTCGCCGAGCACGTCAGGCACGACGTAGCGGCTGGGCAGCGTGTAGACGAGCACGTCGTCGGGCAGGGCGGCCACCGGGACCTCGGCCGCGTCCGAGGTCGACCGTCCTCGGTGGCGTCGGGCACGGTCACCAACGCCTGGTACCGCAGCACCGACCGGCCCTCGGGCAGCGTCAGCCGCTGGCAGGCGTTGCCGAACGTAGTCGGCGTACGCGTGCCGATCGAGCTCCGGCTCGGCCGGACCACTCCTGCCGTACGCACGGTGGCCGGGCCGCTCGCGGTCCGGCTCGACCTGCAGCACGGTCGGCGTCTCGACCTCGGCGACGTGCACGAACTCGCACCCCACCCGCAGTTCCCGGAGCCCCGTCATGCCGTGATGATGGGCCTGCCGTGTTTCCGGCAGGTTGCGGCGCGCCGAGGCGACCGGCCCGTTCTCAGCGGGGGTGGCCGCAGCCGACTCCTGCCGGCGCACGACCGAGCGGCCGAGCAGCAGCCAGCCGAGGAAGCCGACGGCGAAGGCGACGAAGACGCCGAGGTTCGCGTAGGCCCAGGCGCCGTCCCCTTGGAGCCGAGGCCGAACGGCTCGAGCAGGTAGCCCTGCCAGGTCAGCCAGTCGGCCGAGCGCCGTTGGTGACCAGGCCCCAGCCGAGGAAGGTGCCGACGACGACGAGCAGCACGGCCGGCCAGTGGACCGAGCCGTAGCGGCCGCGCGGGTCGTAGAGCTCGGCGTCGGCGTACGGCTGGTGCCGCAGCAGCAGGTCGGCGACGAACACGCCCGCCCAGGCCGCGATCGGCACGCCGACCGTGATGAGGAAGCCCTGGAACGGCGCGAGGAAGTTGTCGGCGATGAAGACCACGTAGATCGCGCCGATGCACATGATGACGCCGTCGATGGCGGCGGCGACCGGCCGGCGGACCTTGATGCCCAGGGTGAGCAGGGCCAGACCGGAGGAGTAGATGTCGAGCACCGCGCCGCCGACCAGGCCGAGCACCGCCACGATGATGAACGGCACCAGGTACCAGGTCGGCAGCAGCGTGGTGAGCGCGCCGATCGGGTCGCCGCGCGATGGCGTCGGCGAGCTTGGTGCTGGACAGCGCCAGCATGATGCCGAAGACGGTCAGGACGACCGGCGCGGCCGCGCCGCCGAACGTCGTCCAGCCGAACACCCCGCGGCCGGAGGACCGACCGCGGCAGGTAGCGGGAGTAGTCGGCGGCGGTGTTCGCCCAGCCGACGCCGAAGCCGGTCGCGACCAGGGCGAGAGCGCCGATGAACGCCTGGGTCGAGCCGGACGGCGCACCGCAGACCGTTGTCCCAGTCGACCTCGTCGAGGGTCAGCGCGATGAAGCCGATCGTCAGCACGATGGTCGCGATGGTGATCCAGGTCTGCAGCCGCATGATGACGTCGAAGCCGAGGATGCCGGCCGCCACGACGAGGACCGCGGTGACGACGAAGCCGAGCACCTTGGTCGCGTCGCCGCCGCCCCAGCCGAGCTCGTCGAACACCGTGGCGGTCGCCAGCGACGACAGCGACACCAGCACGGTCTCCCAGCCGACGAGCAGCACCCAGGAGAGGAAGGTCGGCAGCGCGTTGCCCGTCACGCCGAAGGCGGCCCGGCTGAGCACCATCGTCGGCGCCGAGCCGCGCTTGCCGGCCAGCGCCACCACGCCGCACAGCGCGAAGGACAGCACGATGCCGACGACGGCCGGCGATCGTCGCCTGCCAGAACGAGACGCCGAAGCCGACGATGAACGAGCCGTAGCGTGATCGCCAGCACCGAGACGTTGGCGGCGAACCACGGCCAGAACAGGTCGCGCGGCGAGCCCTTGCGCTCGGTCTCGGCGATGACGTTGATGCCGTTCTGCTCGACCCGGGACGCGACGGGGGTCTCCGACGTGACGCTCATCTGAGGTCCTCCTCGGTTGGTGGTGGGCAGATCGTCTCGCACGGCCCCGCAGTACGTCGGGCAGCACCCCCGAGACGCGCCGGGCCGTGGCCTCGGCCACCGCGCACGACGTCGTCCGGGTCCAGCTCCTCGCCGGTGCCCTCGAGCGTCGTCACGGCCGAGAGCCCGAGCAGCTCGAGCCCGGCCGCCCGCGCCGCGATCGCCTCGACCACGGTGGACATGCCGACCAGGTCGGCCCCGAGAGTGCGCAGCATCCGGGTCTCGGCGACCGTCTGCACCGACGGCCCGCGCAGCTGCGCGTAGACGCGCGTCGACCAGGGTCGGGTCCGCGGCCCGGGCCAGGGCGCGCAGCCGCGGGCGACCAGGCGTCGGTGAGGTCGACGAACTGCGGCCCGACCAACGGGGAGACGAACGTCAGGTTGAGGTGGTCGGCGATCAGCGCGCCGGTGCCGGGCGGCCAGTCCGCCCGCAGGCCGCCGCTGGCGTTGGTGAGCACCGCGACCCGCGCACCGGCGGCGGCCGCGACCCGCACCGGGTGGGCCACCGGGCCGGGCCCGTGCCCCTCGTAGAGGTGGGTGCGGCCGAGGTAGGCGAGCACGGCCAGCGCCGTCCAGGTCGTAGGAGCGGACCAGCCCGCGGTGGCCGGGCGCCACCGGCGCCAGGAAGCCCGGCAGCGCGGCGACCGGCAGCTCGGCCACCAGGCGTGCCGAGGACGTCCGCGGCCGCGTCCCAGCCGCTGCCGAGCACGACCACGGCGTCGTGGTGAGCCACGCCGGTCGCCTGCGCGAGCACCTCCGCGGCCTCGGCCGCCGTCGCCTGCGTCGCCGCCACGGCCGACACGCTACTGCCCCGTCAGGTCGCGCTGCGCTGATCGACTGAGCTGCTGGCCACCGGGTCGCCGCCCGACCTGATCACCTCGCGCCACCGCTGAGCGCTCCACGTGGCCGGTGACGTCGAGCGCAGGAAATGCCGGAGCACCTGCTCGAACCGCCGCGGGTCGGAGTGGAACGGGAAGTGCCCGGCCTCGCGGAAGACCACGAGCCGGCTTCCCGGCATCGCCTGGTGTGCCCGCAGCGCATGCCGTACCGGGACCACCGGGTCCCGACCGCCCCACACCAGCAGCGTCGGCATCCCCTGCGCGAGATAGCACCGATCCAGCATCGTCACCACCTGGCCGCGCCAGTCCACGACCGCCCGCAGGGTCCGGCCGAACGCGCGGCGTGCGGTCGCGTCGTCGAGCGAGTCGACCACCCGCAGCAGGTCGCGGACGTCCTCGCCGAGGCCGGTGTCCGTCAGCTCGGCCAGCCGGGCCAACAGGCCGAGCTGACGGCGTACGCCGGGAAGGCGCAGCGCGGTCAGCGACAGCTCCGCACCCGGCAGCGTGAGCAGCCGCAGCAGCGGATTGACCTCGCGGCCGACGCCGCCGGCGCCCACCAGGACCAGCCGCTCGGTGCGCTCGGGGAACTGGTAGGCGAACTGCATGGCCACCCCACCACCGAGCGAGTGCCCGACCACGGTGACCCGGTCGACCCCCAGCACCCCGAGAAGGTCGCGCATCCCGTTGGCGTAGGCGGCGACCGCGTAGTCGGCCCGTGGCTTGTCCGACGCTCCGTGGCCCAACAGGTCGGGCGCGATGACGGTGTGGTCGCGGGCCAGCCGCGGGATCAGGTCCAGCCAGGTCTGCGACGAGTCACCGATGCCATGCAGGAGCAGCACCGCCGGCCCTGCGCCGGCGACCCGGTAGGCGCGCCGATAGCCGTGCACGGCGCGCACCTCGAGCGGCACGTCCGCGACCGTCGCGGGCCCGGGCCGCAGCTGCGTGACACCGTCCATCCCCACGATGCTGGCAGCCGCGTGCTTCGCCGGTGTTTCCAGTCGCAGGGGAAGCCGCTGTCTTACGAAACCCGCCGGAAACGTCGGTGTGACCCGGCCGAGCACTTCCGGACGTACGCTCCGGCCCATGGCGGATCTCTTCGAGGGCTATCGCCTCGGCGATGCCTGGGACGAGATGTTCGCCGCGGACGGCGCCCCGCGACGCGCGTTCGAGCCGCTGCACGAGGCGCTACGTCCGCTGTCCGGCGGCGACCTGCGGGCCCGCGCCGACTCGCTGGCCCGCGGTTTCCTCGAGCGCGGCGTGACCTTCGACTACGAGGGCGTCGAGCAGCCGTTCCCGCTCGACATCGTGCCGCGGGTCGTCGGCGCCGAGGAGTGGGACGGCCTGGCGCTCGGCGTCGCCCAGCGGGTCAAGGCGCTCGAGGCGTTCCTCGCCGACATCTACGGCACCGCCCAGGTGCTCGCCGACGGCGTGGTGCCGCGCTCGGTCGTCACCACCAGCAAGCACTTCCAGCGCGCGGTCGCCGGGCTCGAGCCGCCGAACGGAGTGCGGGTGCACGTGGCCGGCATCGACCTGGTGCGCGGCGCCGACGGCGCTTTCCGGGTGCTCGAGGACAACGTCCGGGTGCCCTCCGGGGTGAGCTACGTGATGGAGAACCGGCGGGCGGTCGCCCAGGTGTTCCCCGAGGCTTTCGCCACCCAGCGGATCCGGCCGGTCTCCGACTATCCCGCCAGGCTGCTCGCCGCGCTGCGAGCCGCCGCGGCCGAGGGTGTCGACGATCCGGTGGTCGTCGTGCTGACGCCTGGCGCGCACAACTCGGCGTACTTCGAGCACGCCCTGCTGGCCCGCACGATGGGCGTCGAGCTGGTCGAGGGCCGCGACCTGCTCTGCGTGGGCAACAAGGTGAGGATGCGGACGACCGACGGCGAGCGGCCGGTCGACGTCATCTACCGCCGGGTCGACGACGAGTTCCTCGACCCGGTCCAGTTCCGCCGCGACTCGGTGCTCGGCTCGCCGGGTCTCGTCAACGCGGCGCGGGCCGGCAACGTCGTTCTGGCCAACGCGATCGGCAACGGCGTGGCCGACGACAAGCTGCTCTACACCTACGTGCCGGACCTGATCCGCTACTACCTGCACGAGGAGCCGGTCATCGACAACGTGCGCACCCTCCGGCTCGGTGAGCCGGCCGACCGCGAGGAGGCGATGGACCGGTTGCACGAGCTGGTGCTCAAGCCGGTCGACGGCTCCGGCGGCAAGGGCATCGTGATCGGTCCGCACGCGGCGCCCGGCGTGCTCGACGCGCTGCGGGTGCAGGTGCGCACCGACCCGCGCGGCTGGGTGGCGCAGCCCGTGGTCCAGCTCTCGACCGCGCCGACCCTGGTGGGCGATCAGCTGCGGCCGCGGCACGTCGACCTGCGGCCGTTCGCGGTCAACGACGGCACCGAGGTCTGGGTGCTGCCCGGCGGCCTGACCCGGGTCGCGCTGCCCGAGGGCGAGCTGATCGTCAACTCCTCGATGGGCGGCGGGTCCAAGGACACCTGGGTGCTCGGCGACCCGCCGCCCGGCACCGCAGGCCGGGGCGGTGACCGGCGTACAACGGTGACGTCGAGCACGTCGACGTCGCCGCTGGCCGCCCGGGGCCTGACCCCGGACGTCGGCCCGGTGGAGGCCGAGGGCGGCATGGCAGGACAGCAGCAGCAACAGCAGCAGGGCCAGCCGTGCTGAGCCGGATCGCGGAGGCACTGTTCTGGATCGGGCGCTACGTCGAGCGGGCCGACGACACGTCACGGATCCTGGACACCCACTTGCAGGTGCTGCTCGAGGACTCCTGGGTGGACGAGAGCTCGGCCTGCCGGTCGCTGCTGTCGGTGATGGGCGCCGCGGAAGTGCCGGACCGGGTCGACCGGCGCCAGGTGGTCGCCCGGCTGGTCGACGACCGCGAGAGCGCCAGCTCGATCGTGGGCTCCCTGGGCGCCGCGCGGGAGAACGCCCGGCGGGCCCGCGAGACGGTGTCCACCGAGATGTGGCAGGTCATCAACACCACCTGGACCGCGCTGCCCGAGATGCGCCGCGAGGGCGTGAGCGTGCACGGCTACCTGACCTGGGTGCGGGAGCGCGCGGCCATGGTCGCGGGCGTCGCCGACGCGACGATGAGCCACGACGACTGCTGGCACTTCATCGCGCTGGGCCGGTCGCTGGAGCGGGCCGACATGACCGCGCGCCTGGTGGCGATGCGAGCGATCGAGGGCGGCCCGTCGTGGACCCACCTGATGCGCTCGTGCGGTGCCTACCAGGCGTTCCTGCGCACCTATCGTGGAGCGACCGGCGACGAGAAGGCCGCCGAGTTCCTGCTGCTCGATCGGCTGTTCCCACGGTCGGTGTTCGCCGCTCTGACGACGGCCGAGACCTGCCTGGAGGCGCTGGAGCCCTCTGCCGGCCGGGTCGGTGTCGCGGAGGGAGCACGGCGCCGGCTGGGCCGGGTGCGGACCGGGCTGGAGTACCGCGGCGCCGCCGACCTGCTGGCCGACCTGCCGGCCGAGATGGAGAAGATCCAGCGGGCCTGCTCGCAGGCAAGCGACGACGTGGCGGCGCGGTTCTTCCCGCGCGGCGCCACCACGGCCTGGGTGTCGGAGGCCGTCTCGTGACGGCCTCCCGTCGGTCGCGGCCGGCACCGCAGCCCGGCTCGGCATCGTGCACAGCACTGGGTTCCGCTACCCGGGGCCGGTCGTCACGTCGTACAACGAGGCGCGGATGACGCCGCTCACGACGCCGTGGCAGACCACCCTGGAGGCCCGGATCGAGGTGTCGCCACAGGCGACCACGTACCGATACTGGGACTACTGGGGCACCCAGGTGACGGCGTTCGACGTCCGGCCGCCGCACGACCGGCTCACGGTGACGGCGCGCTCGGTGGTGGAGACCTTCGCGCCGCCGGCGCCGACCGGTAGCGACGTCGGCTGGGAGGCGCTGCGCGCGCCCGCGACCCTGGACCGGTACGCCGAGCTGCTGGGGCCGACGCCGCGGACCGAGCCCGGCGAGCCGGCGATGGGGCAGGTGCGCGACCTGGTTGCGGGGCTGGACCCGGCGGCGACCGGCGAGCGGGTCTGCACCTGGGTCAGCGAGGTCATGGACTACGTGCCGGGCGCCACCGGCGTGCACACCTCGGCCGAGGAGGCCTGGGCGGTGCGCAAGGGTGTCTGCCAGGACATGGCGCACGTGGCAGTGGGCGTGCTGCGCCGCCTCGGCGTGCCGGCGCGGTACGTGTCGGGCTACCTGTTGCCGCAGGCCGACCTGCCGGTGGGGGAGGCCGTGCGCGGCGAGAGCCACGCCTGGGTCGAGTGGTGGGCCGGCGACTGGCAGGCATGGGACCCCACAAACGGTCGCCGGGTCGGCCCGGACCACGTGGTCGTGGGACGGGGTCGGGACTACGACGACGTGCCACCGCTGCGGGGCGTCTACTCGGGGCCGGGCGGCGGCGAGCTGTTCGTCTCGGTCGAGTTCACCCGACTTGCGTGATCTTTGCCCCCCGACACCCCCAACCTGCTTGACTCGCCCTTGACCAACCTCTACTACTTGGCTGCTGCTGTCCGTCGAGGGGAGAAGTCGATGCGCAACGTCTACCGCGTGCTCGCCTACCTGCTGAGCATCGAGGTGCTCGTGCAGGGCATGGCCATCGCCTACGCGATCGCCGGTCTGGGGAAGTGGGTGGAGGACGACGGCGGGCGTGCTCAACAAGCAGGTCATGGACAGCGACAATCGCGGACTTCCCCGGGGTGGGCGGATTCATGATCCACGGCATCAACGGGACGCTGATCATCCCGATCCTCGTCCTGCTGCTGCTCATCGTGTCGTTCTTCGCCAAGGTGCCGGACGGCGTGAAGCGCGCGGCGATCCTGTTCGGCCTGGTGGCCCTGCAGATCTTCCTCGGGATCTTCTCGCACGTCGTCCCGTTCGTGGTCGTGTTCCATGTGCTGAACGCGTTCGCCATCTTCATCGGAGCGTTCATGACCGCGCGGGCCGCCTCCACGGTGGCCGCGCCGGCCGACACCACGGTGGCCGTCTAGCTTGACGACCGAGCGCCGGCGGCTGCTGGTCGCCCTGCTCGCAGCCGTGGCGGTGCTCGCCCGGTCGGGTGGTTCTGGCAGGCCAGCCTGGTGCCGGGCACCTACTCGGTCATGGACATGGGCTACGCCGACTACGGCGGTGGCCCGAGCACGATGACCGAGCACGACCTGATGGGCCGCAGCATCGCGACCCTGGTCGAGGACCCGGACCGGCCGGCCGACGTGCGAGTCACCCTCACGGTGCGCAAGCAGCGGTTCCGGCTGGCGTCCGGTGAGCAGGTCGACGGCTACACGGTCAACGGCACCTCGCCGGGCCCGGTGATCCACGCGGTGCAGGGCCAGCTGGTCGAGGTGCGCCTGGTCAATGCCTCGGTCCCGGACGGCGTGACGCTGCACTGGCACGGCGTCGACGTCCCCAATGCCGAGGACGGGGTGGCCGGCGTCACCCAGGACGCGGTGCCGGTCGGCGGCTCGTTCACCTACCGGTTCGTTGCCGACCAGGTCGGGACGTACTGGTACCACTCGCACCAGGTCTCGCACGCGCAGGTGCAGGGCGGGCTGTTCGGGGCGCTGATCGTGACGCCGAAGCCGCCGACACCGGCACCGGCCACGTCCGCCCCGATCGACCAGCTCGCCGTGCTGCACGTCTACGACGGAAAGCCCACGGTCAACGGCGCCTCCGGCGACGTGCCGGCGGACGCACCGGACGGTGCCACCGTGCGGGTGCGGGTCGTCAACACCGACAACGGCGCGACCACGGTCTGGACGTCAGGCTCGCCCTACCGGGTGCTCGCCGTAGACGGCTACGACCTGCACGGCCCGACGCCGGTGTCCGGCCGCGCGGTGCGGCTCACCGCCGGCGGCCGGGTCGACCTCGAGGTCACCGCACCGGCGCGGGTCGACCTCGGTGGAGCGAGCGCGCTCGTGGTCGGGTCGGGCGCACCGGCGGCAGCGCCGCAGCCGACCCGGCTGGTCGACCTGCTGACCTACGGCACCCCTGCGCCGCTCGGGTTCGACCCGACCAAGCCGGACCGGCGGTTCCGCTACTCGATCGGGCGCCGGCCCGGGTTCGTCGACGGCCGTCCCGGCCTCTGGTGGTCGATCAACGGCCACCTCTTCCCGGACGTGCCGATGTTCGTCGTCGAGGAGGGCGACATCGTGCAGATGCACCTGGAGAACCACAGCGGTGCGGTGCACCCGATGCACCTGCACGGCCACCACGCGGTGGTCCTGGCCCGGAACGGCGTGAAGGCCACCGGCAGCCCGTGGTGGATCGACTCGCTCGACGTGGCCAGCGGCGACAGCTACGACATCGCGTTCGTCGCCGACAACCCCGGGATCTGGATGGACCACTGCCACAACCTGCCGCACGCCGCGCAAGGCCTGGTCGCGCACCTGATGTACGCCGGGCTGACCGAGCCGTTCCGGGTCGGCGGCGCGAAGGACAACCAGCCGGAGTGACCGCTGGTGCGGTCAGGCTGCGGCGGCGAGGGCGAACGGCAGCACACCCGGCGCGCCGGCCTGCCGCAGCAGCGCGCCCACCACGGTCATGGTCCAGCGCGAGTCGACCAGGTCGTCGACGAGCAGCACCGGGCCGTCCAGCCCGGCCAGCCGGCCGGCCAGGTCCGCCGCCGCACGGTGAACCGGTCGTGCACCGCGGCCAGCCGGAACGCGCTGTTGCCGCCCGGGCCGCCGGTGGGCTCCTGCGGTCGTCAGCGTCGAGCGCGCCGAGGTCCTCCAGCCGGCCCAGCGGGGCGAGGTGGCTCGCGACCGAGGCCACGAGCTGCGGCCGGCGCAGCGACGGCATCGCCACCACCGCGACCGGCCGCTCGGTCCCAGCCCCAGCCGGCGAGCACCTCGACGCAGGCGGCCAGCAGCCGGTCGTCGGCCGGCGCGTCCGGCGCCTGCTCGGCCAGCAGCTGGCGCAGCCGCTGGCCCCAGCCGAGGTCGGTGAGCCGCGCGACCACGCGGCCCTGCTCGACCTGCTCGTCGGCGCTGATCCGACCGGACCGCGCGACGCCGAGTCGGGACATGCCGCTGGGCCACTGCGACCGCGGCTCGACCGGCACGCCCACCTTGCGCAGGGTGCGGGTGGCCGCCTGCACCGCGCCGTCGGGCACCGTGGCGTCGTACCAGGCGCCGGCGCACCGGTCGCAGCGACCGCAGTCGGCGGCGCCGGGGTCGTCGAGCGCCTCCTGCAGGAACCGCATCCGGCAGCCGTCGGTGCCGATGGTAGTCGAGCATCGACGCGGCCTCGGCGTCGCGGGCCGCCGCCACCCGCGCGTAGCGCTCCTCGTCGTAGGTCCAGCCCGCGCCGGTCGACGACCCAGCCCCCGCTGACCCGGCTGCACGGCGCCCTCGACGTCGAGCACCTTGAGCAGCAGCTCGAGCCGGGTCCGCCGGACGTCGGCCACCGTCTCCAGCGCGGCCGTCGACATCGGCTTGGCGACGACTCGGCCAGCGCGGTGAGCACGGCGTCGGCGTCGGCCGGCGCGGCATCGACGCGGTCGCGAAGTAGCGCCAGATCTCGCGGTCCTCGGACGCCGGCAGCAGCAGCACGTCGGCCCGCTCGGTGGCGCGGCCGGCGCGACCCACCTGCTGGTAGTAGGCGACCGGGGACGCCGGCGCGCCGAGGTGCACCACGAAGCCGAGGTCGGGCTTGTCGAAGCCCATGCCCGAGCGCGCTGGTGGCCACCAGCGCCTTGACCTGGTTGTCGCGCAGCGTCGCGCTCGAGCTCGAGCCGGTCGGCGGGGTCGGTGCGGCCGGTGTAGGCGCGGACCTCGTGGCCGGCCTCGCGCAGCAGCGCGGCGGTGTCCTCCGCGGCCGACACCGTCAGGGCGTAGACGATGCCGCTGCCGGGCAGCTCGCCGAGCCGGGCGGTCAGCCAGCCGAGCCGGGCGTCGGCGGTCGGCAGCGACAGCACGCCGAGCCGGAGGCTGTCGCGGGCCAGCGAGCCGCGGACCGTGCGCACCGGCGCACCGCCGGCGCCGAGCTGCTCGACGACGTCGTCGACCACCCGCGCGTTGGCGGTCGCCGTCGTGGCGAGCACCGGCCGGCCCGGCGGGGAGGTCGGCGAGCAGGTCGCGGATCCGCCGGTAGTCGGGCCGGAAGTCGTGGCCCCAGTCGCTGATGCAGTGCGCCTCGTCGACGACGAGCAGCCCGGTCGCCTCGGCCAGCCGGGGGAGCTGCTCGTCCCGGAACCGCGGGTTGTTCAGCCGCTCGGGGCTCACCAGCAGCAGGTCGACCTCGTCGGCGGCCAGCGCCGCGGTCACCTCGGCCCACTCGTCGGCGTTGGCGGAGTTCATCGTCACGGCGCGCAGACCGGCCCGCCGGGCGGCGTCGACCTGGTCGCGCATCAGCGCCAGCAGCGGCGACACGATCAGCGTGGGGCCGCCCCCGCGGGCCCGGACCAGCGCGGTGGCGACGAAGTAGACCGCCGACTTGCCCCAGCCGGTGCGCTGGACCACGAGCACCCGCTCGCCGCCCTCGACCAGCGCCGCGACCGACTCGAGCTGGCCGTCGCGGAACTGCGCCGTCGGGTCGCCGACCAGCCGGCCCAGCAGGGCCTGCGCCTCCGCGGCGAGGGCGGCCGGGGGAGCGGCTGGGTGTCGTGGTCACCGGGCCACTCCACCACAGGCCCCGGACACGGGCCGACCAGGAGTGACTGTCACGCAGGGTCCGGGTTCGGGCACAGGCAGCAAATCCTCATCTTTGGCTATCGCCACCTTGCTGGTACACGGGCACATTCAAATCGGTTGTCGCATCCGCCAGGAGGGGCCATGAGGGGACGTTCTGTACTAGTCATCGCTGGGCTGGCCATCGCAGCCGCGGTCGCGGCCGGAACTCCGGCCGCCGCCGCGCCGATCGACAAGGGCCACTTCCACGACGTGTTCACCGGCGACGTCTACGACGACTGCGGCTTCCCGGCCCAGGACAGCGGGGACGTCTCGGGCAACTTCCTGTTCAACCAGCGCGGCTCGTCACCGTTCCCGTACTACCGGGAGAGCGTGCACGGCACCGTCGTGACCACCAACCTCGAATCGGCGGCACCTTCACCAACATCTTCGCAGCCACCAGCAAGGACCAGACGATCGTCGACAACGGCGACGGGACCATCACCATCACCACGTTCGCCGCCGGTGGTTCCCGCTTCTACGATGCCGACGGCAAATTGGTGCTCAAGGACCCCGGTGAGATCCGGTTCTCCATCGACCTCGACTACATGGGCACTCCCGGTGACCCCAGCGATGACGTCGAGGTTGCCCGACTCGTTCCAGCTCGTTCGCGCATCCACAGGCAACAGCGACTTCTCGGACCGCGACTTCTGTGCGGACCTCCTGGAGTTCACTACCTAAGAGCCGACGCCTTAACTAGGTGGCCGGCACCGATCCCTCGGGCACCCCGCCGGGCGGACTCTCCTGAGCACGACATCCTGTCCTGCTCGAGGAGAAGACCATGCGCGTCCTGTTCACCAGCACCCCCGGCCTCGGCCACCTCTACCCCCTGGTCCCGCTCGCGCGGGCCGCCCGCGCGGCCGGCGACGAGGTGCGGATCGCCATCGGGCCGGAGGGCCTGGCCAGCGTCACCGACCTCGGCTTCGACGCGGTGCCGACCGCCGAGCCCGCTCCCCAGGACCTCGGCCGGTTCTGGGCCGCCCTGGAGGCCAGCCCGAGCCCAACACCTACGTGATCGCCGGACTGTTCGCCCGGCTGCGCGCCCGGGCCGCGCTGGCGGACACCCGGGCGGCGATCGAGGAGTTCCAGCCGGACCTCGTCGTCAGCGAGGTCGCCGAGTTCGCCGGCCAGATAGCGGCCGAGCTCGCCGGCGTACGGCACGTCTCTGTCGGCATCACCTCGATGGGCCTGCCCGACATGACGCACCAGGTCATTGCCGACGAGGTCGACACGCTCCGCGCCGAGGCCGGGCTGCCCACCATCGGCGACGTGCCGTGGAAGCACTCCACCACCCGGTTCGTCACGCCGGTCCCGCGGTTCATGTGGCGCAGCGCCGACGACGTCCCCGCCGACACGACCGTCTACCGGCACGAGGACCCGGAGGGTCCGCTGCCCGCCGGTGTGCCCGCGCCGCGCGCCCGCGCCGGCCGGCCCAAGGTCTACGCCACGCTCGGCAGCGTGGCCGGCACGATGGACTTCGCCACGCCCGCCTTCGGGGCCATGCTGGCCGGCCTCGGCCGGCTCGACGCAGACGTCCTGTTCACCATCGGGCGCCTGGACCGTGCCTCGCTGGGTCCGGTCCCCGCCAACGTGCACGTGGAGAGCTTCCTGCCCCAGCAGGTCGCGATGGCCTGCGACGCGGTGGTGTGCCACGGCGGCGCCGGTACGACGATGGCGGCGCTCACCCGAGGCCTGCCGACGGTGGTCGTGCCGCTGTTCGCCGACCAGATGCACAACGCGGCACGGGTCGCCGCGACCGGAGCCGGCCTCGTCGTCGACCCCCGGGAGATGGCCACGACCTTGGCGCCGGCGGTCGAGCAGGTCCTGACCGACGGGTCCTTCGCCGCGACCGCCCGGTCGATCGCCCTCGACCTGGCCGCGCTGCCGTCCGCCGCCGACGTGCTGGCGGCGGTGCGGCCGGCTGAGGTTCACTGACCTCGTGCCGGCCGACCTGCGTGCTCATGCTCTGGTGGGCCGGGCCACCGAGCTGGCCGAGGTCGAGGCGGCCCTCGCCGCCACCGTGCGGGGTGAGGGCGGCCTGCTCCTCGTCACCGGCGAGGCGGGAGTGGGCAAGTCCCGGCTGCTCACCGAGGTCCGCGCCCGGGCCCGCGACCTCGGCGCCACCGTCCTCTCCGGTCGCGCGGCGCCGGGCGGGGGCAGCCTGCGGGCGGTCAGCGAGGCCGTCCTGGACGGGTGGCGCGGCCGGCCGTTCCCGGAGTCGCCGGCGCTGCGCCCGTTCCGGGCCGCGCTGGCCCGGCTGGTACCCGGCTGGGCCGAGCCGGGCGCGCCCGCGGCCGCACCGGACGCAGCACTGGTGCTGGCCGAGGGGCTGCTCGCGCTCTTCGCCACGTCGTACGACGGGCCGGTGGTGCTCGCCCTCGAGGACCTGCACGCCGCCGACCCGGAGACGCTGGACCTGCTGGACCGGCTCTCGGCCGGCCTGTCCGCGCGGCCGGTGCTGGTCGCCGGGAGCTGGCGGACCGGGGAGCCGACACCGCGCCCCACCTGGACAGGCACCCGTGTCGTCGAGCTGGGCCGCCTCGACGACGGCGCCGGTGCCCGGCTGCTGCGCGACTGCGCGGGGGCCGCGCTGCCCGACGACGTGGTCGACGCGCTGCTCGGCGCGGCCCACGGGCTGCCCCTGCTGGTCGAGGAGCTGCTCACCGGGCTGGTCGAGCGCGGTGTCCTGCAGCTGACCGCCGACGGCTGGCTGCGGGCCGGCGAGCTGGTGCTCGAGGTCCCCGCCGGGCTGGCCGAGCTGGTGGGCGACCGGCTGGACCGGCTGGCCGTGCCGGGCCCGGAGGTGCTGCTCGCCGCGGCCGTCGCCGGCGACGAGATCGACCACCGATTGCTGGCCGAAGTGGTCGACGTGGGGGAGCCGGCGGTGCTCGGCGTCCTGCGTGCCGGGGTGGAGTCCAACCTGCTCTCCTCCGACGGTGCCCGGCTGGTCTGGCGGCACGCCCTCACCCGGGACGCCGTGCTGGCGACCCTGCTGCCTCCTGAGCGCGCCGCCATCGCGGCCCGGATCGCCGACCGGCTGGACGGGCGCGGCGACGACGAGGCTCGCCGGCGGGCCGCACACCTCTGGGCGGACGCCGGTCGGCCGGACCGGGCCGTGCCCGCGCTGGTCGCCGTCGCCCGCGCTGCCGCCGACCGGGGTGAGCTCGGCACCGCCGAGTCCCTGGTACGCCGGGCCGGCACCCTCGGCGGCCGGCCGGCGGTGGCCGAGGACCTGGTCCGACTGCTCACCCTGCAGGGCCGGCTGGCCGAGGCCCGTTCGGTCGGGTCGGCGTCGCTGGACTCGCTCGCCGGCGCCGCGCACGCGTCGCTCGCTCTGACCCTGGCCGAGGCGGCCGTGGAGTCGGCCGACTGGGCCGGCGCGTTCGCGCTGCTGGACCGCGCCGGGGCCGGAGACGGCAGCCACGACCCGCGCGCCGACGCCATCCGCGCCGACGTGCTGTTCGGGTCCGGCGATCTGCCCCACGCCGCGGCGCTGGCCGAGTCGGTCGTGGCCGCGGCCGACGCCTCCGGGTCGCCCGTGGTCGACCCGGGAGACCTCTGCACCGCGCTGGAGGTGGCCGGCCGGTGCGCCCGGGCGAGCGACCAGGCGGCTGCCCGCCAGTGGTTCGGCCGGGCCGCGCAGGTTGCCGCCGAGCACGGGCTGACACCCCGCCGGGTTCGCGCGCTGCACTCGCTCGGAACCCTGGAGCT
The DNA here is from genome assembly GCA_963728425.1 of uncultured Actinomycetota bacterium. Taxonomy (GTDB): domain Bacteria; phylum Actinomycetota; class Actinomycetes; order JACCUZ01; family JACCUZ01; genus JAVEDA01. The sequence goes on along the minus strand of CAVSKC010000010.1, from coordinate 57,474 downwards.
CAACGACGGGGCCGTGTCGCCCCGGCTGGTCGAGGCACGCGACCTGGCCGAGGCCGTCGGCATGCCCGGCACCGTGGCCGACATCGACATCGTGCTGGCCGAGGCCGAGCTGACCCGGGACGGGCCGACGCCGGCCGTGGCCCGCGCCACCGCCAACGCCGAGCTCGGCACCCGGATCGGGCAGCCGTGGGTGCACGACACGTCGGCGCTGCTTGCCGCGTTCGCGCTGGCGATGGCCGGCGACGACCCGGCCGCGCGCCGGGTGCTGGCGACAGTGGGCGACGCCGTCGGCCCCGACGACAAGGAAGGGCTGGCGCGGGCCGTGCACGCGGTCCGGCCACTGCTCGCGCACGAGTACGGCGAGGCGCTGGCCGAGCTGGACGCGGCCACGGCCAGCCTGGGTCGCAACCCGGCCGGCGCCCCGGTCTGCGTGTGGGGGCTCTGGGTCGTGCTGCGGGCCGTGCAGGACGCCGACCCGGCCGCCGCTGTTGTGCAGCTGCGGGGGTCGCAGGCCGTGCACCGCTCCCTGAACGAGGGCGCCCTGCGGATGGCCGAGGCCGTGGTCGCCGGCCGGTCCGGCGACGGGGAGGAGGCCATGGCGCTGCTGGCCCAGGGTGAGCGCCTGACCACCGGCGCCGACTGGTGGGCCCGCCTGCTGCGACTCCTCGTGCTGGAGGCGGCCCTGGCCGACGGCTGGGGCGACCCGGTGACCCGGCTGCGGGCCGACCTGGCCGAGCTCGAGGCCGCCGGGGACAAGGAGCTGGCGCGCACCTGCCGCGAGCTGCTGCGGCGCGGCAGGTGTCTCGGTGCGGCGCGGCCGCGGCGACAGCCAGGTCCCGGGCTGGGCCGCGGTGCACGGCGTCACCAGCCGCGAGATGGACGTGCTCGAGCTGGTGGCAGGCGGCGCGACGAACGCCGAGGTCGCCGGGCGGCTGCACCTGTCGACCCGCACGGTCGAGCACCACGTGGCTCGGGTGCTCGCCAAGTCCGGCTGCCTCGACCGTCGCGCCCTGGCCCGCTGGTTCACCAGCCAGGGCGCGAGCGGTCAGGCCGAGCGGGCCGCCCTCGGCGACCAGCGGTAGCCCACCCCCCGCACGGTCTGCAGCGCCCGACCGGTGCGGTCGCCGAGCTTGCTGCGCAGCCGGTGCACGTGCACGTCGACGGTCCGGCTGCCGCCGTGCCGGCCGTCCCACAGGCTCGTGAGCAGCGCGCTGCGGGTGTGCACCCGGTCCGGTGCCGCGACCAGGTGCGCGAGCAGGTCGAACTCCAACCGGGTCAGCTCCATCTCACGACCCTCGACGACGGCCCGGCGCTGGTCGGTGTCGACGGCGAGGTCGAGCCCGTCGCGGTCGTCGGGCGAGCCGGCCGGCTCGGGCACCAGGACGAGGGCCGGCCTGGTGCCGCCGCCGGCCGTGGTGGGCAGCCCGGCCGCCCGCCAGGCCCGGAAGCCGCCGATCACGTCGGTGGCCCGCCGGACACCCACCTGCTGCAGCGCCGCCGCGGCCAGGCTGGAGGTGTACCCCTCCGAGCAGAGCACGATCACGTGCAGGTCGTAGGACGCGAGCGGCAGCCGGGCGTCGCTGGCCGGGTCGAACCGCCACTCCAGGACGTTGCGCTCCACCAGCATGGCGCCGGGCACCTCGCCCTCCTCGGCCCGCTGGGCCTCGGGCCGGATGTCGACGAGGACCGCACCGGCCTGCCACGCCCGCTGGGCGCGACGCGGGTCGAGCCGGAGCAGCCCGGCCCGGGCCGACGCGAGCAGGTCGACCACCGACAGCGGCGAGGTGGCGCTCACCAGTCGGTCCCGTTGCGCTCGAGCGAGACGACCTGCGGCCGGCCCTGGTCGTCCAGCACGTAGTGCCGCATGGTGTCCAGCGCGGGGGCGTAGACGTGCAGGCTGACCGCCGGCTCGGCGCCGCTGTTGGTCACGTCGTGCACGTAGTCGGGGCCGAACGCCCGGACCCGGCCGGCGGTGAGGGTGCGGTGCACCAGTGCGGCCGGGCCGCGGGAGCGCGTCGGCGGGAGGGTCGACTCCTCGACAACCCCGGACAGCACGGTGAACGCGCCGGCCGAGCCGCCGTGGTCGTGCAGGCCGGTCGACTGCCCCGGTAGCCAGGTGAGCAGCCAGGCCTCGTAGTCGTCGGTCACGGCGACCCGGACCGACCATCGGCTGGCATGGGCGAACCGGACGTGCGGGCGCCACAGGTCGGTGCGGGCGGCGAGCTGCCGGGCCAGGTGGTGCAGCCGGACGGGTCCGACCCGGCGCGAGCTGCGGAGGCGGGGAAGTGGGCAGGGCGGTAGCAACTGTCATGGCGGGTCCTCGGGTCGCGGGGGAAGCGGGCGGCGGAGGTCAGCCGCGGCGACAGGCGGTGCTCACCGAGCGCATCAGGTCCAGGTGGGTACGCCGGTACAGCCGCACCGCCGCCGGTCACCTGTCGCGCCGTCATGTTGAGAAGTATGTCAGTGGAGAAACTAGTCATCAAGCCCCGGGGGTCGTGTCGGCGTGTCGCGGCGGCACAGAAAGATCCCCAGAGTTGCATGATCAACGCCGGTGTTGATCATGCAACTCTGGGGATCCTTGAGGGGCTCCTTGCGCGCCCCTGGTCTGCGGCTGGTTCCTCCTGCCTACCGGACCGTGAAGGACTTCGTCAGGTCGGCGGTCGACGAGTCGCCGGCGTACACCTCGATCTCAGCCGGGCTCGACGACGAACCTGCCCTTGTTGTCGTAGAAGCCGAAGTCGCTCTTGTCGAGGTGGAAGGTGATGTTCTTCTCGGTCTCCCCGGCAGCCAGCGTGACCCGCTGGAACCCGCGCAAGCGGCGCACCGGCTGCGAGATGCTGGCGACCGGGTCGTGGATGTAGAGCTGGACGACGTCGTCACCCTTGACCGACCCGGTGTTGGTGACGTCCACCGTCACCGTCACGGTGCCGTTCTTGGACACCGAGGTGCGGTCGAGTGTCAGGTTGGACACGTCGAACGTCGTGTAGCTGAGGCCGAACCCGAAGTCGTACAGCGGGTCGCAGGAGGCGATGTCGCGGTAGCGCGAGTTGTACTTCTGACCCGGCGTCGCACGGCCGCCCGGTCGGCTCGTGGTTGTAGTAGATCGGCACCTGGCCGACCCTGCGCGGGAAGCTGACCGGCAGCTTGCCGCCCGGGTTGACCGTCCCGAACACGACGTCCGCGACGGTGTTGCCCGCCTCGACGCCCGGGAACCAGGCCTCGAGGATCGCCGGCGACGCCGCCGATGGCGTCCCCGAGGGTCAGCGGCCGGCCGTTGAACAGCACCACGACGAACGGCTTGCCGGTCGCCTTGATCGCGTCGATGAGCTTCTGCTCGTCGCCGGGCAGGCCGATGTCGGACCGCGGGAGGCGGCCTCGCCGCTCATCTCCCGGGTCTCGCCGAGAGCCAGGACCACCTGGTCGGCGCTCGTGGCCGCGGCCGTGACGGCCGCGATGTCGGCCTCGCTGCAGACGTCAGTGGTGTCGTCGTCGGCTGGCGGCTCGATGTTCGCCCGGGTGCAGCCCTGGGTGAACGTCGCCGTGGAGGATCTGCGCCTTGATGCCCGTGTAGACCGAGACCACGTCCTCGTCCTTGCCCTGGCCCCACCACGGGCCGAGCATGTCGTGCTGGTCGTCGCCGAGCGGGCCGATGACGGCGGTCTTCTTGGCCGGTCGAGAAGGGCAGCGTCGCCGCCCTCGTTCTTGAGCAGCACCATCGAGCGGTTCGCGCCTTGCGGTGCGGCGGCCGCGGTCGCTCGGGCGTGAGGAAGCTGGCCGGGTCGGTCGCCTTCGTCAGGTCGACGTAGGGGTGGTCGAACAGGCCGGCGCGGAACTTCACCCGCAGGATGCGGCGGACCGCGTCGTTGAGCCGGCGACATCGGATCCGGTGCTGGGCCAGCAGCTGCTCGCCGAAGTCGCGGACGTTGGTGCTGACCATCTCGGAGTCGGTGCCGGCGTTGAGCGCCAGCGCACCGCGGACGGCCCGTCTGCCGCCACGCCGTGGCCGCACGGCCCACCGGTCGGGTTGACCCGGGGGCAGGCCCGCAGCTCGGCGACCGCGGTGTAGTCGGACTCGACGAAGCCGTCGAAGCCCCACTCCTTCTTGAGGATCTGGGTCTCGGTGTCGTGGTTCGCGCAGCCCGGGACGCCGTTGATCGCGTTGAAGGAGCACATCGCGGTGTCCGCGCCGGCGTCCACCGCGGCCTTGAACGGCGGCAGGTAGAGGTTGCGCAGCGTGGACTCGGACATGTCGGTGGTGTTGTACTCGCGACCGCCCTCCGGCGCGCCGTAGGCGGCGAAGTGCTTGGCGACTCGCGGCCACCTTGTCCGTCGCCGAGTAGTCCGTGCCCTGGTCACCCTTGACCCGGGCCGCGGCGAACGCCGACCCGAGGTACGGGTCCTCGCCGCCGCCCTCGGAGATCCGGCCCCAGCGTGGTTCGTGCGAGACGTCGACCATCGGGCTGTAGACCTGCTTGAGCCCCACTGTCGCCGACTCGCGGGCCCCGATGGTGGCGTCGTCCTGGCGATCGACGGGTCGAACGAGCTCGCCGCGCCGAGGGGGATCGGGAAGATCGTGCGGTACCCGTGGATGGTGTCGAAGGCGAACAGGATCGGGATGTGCAGCCGGGACTGCTCCACCGCGATGTGCTGCAGATGGTTGATCTTCACCGGGTCGACCTGGCTGAACACCGAGCCGACGCCCGCCTTGGCCTCGGCGTCGCTGCCTGCCAGTCGGCCAGCAGCTGTGACCTGCTGCAGCTTCTCCTGGGTGGTCATCTGCTTGACCAGCGCGGCCACCTTGTCCTCGATGGACGCGCTGGCTGCCTGCCGGGTCGGGGCGAGTGCCTCCTCGTCCGACGACTGGGTGCCGGCCACCACGCCGCCGGCGACCGCCATGGTCAGCGCCGCCCCCGCGGCGATTGTCGTGATCCTGCGCGAGAGGGTATTCATGGCTCACTGTCCTACACCCAGTATAGTGAGATATGTCACATGCGGGCTGGACCGGATCAGACGTGCGGGGCCACCTCGGCGGCCACCAGACCGAGGTGGTCGAGGTCGGCGAGGTCCAGCACCTGCAGGTAGACCCGGCTCGCCCCCAGCTCGGCGAACCGGCCGATCTTGTCGACCACCTCGCCCGGGGTGCCCGCCAGGCCGTCGACCGCGGACCTCGTCGGCTCGTCGCCGCCGGCCGGCGGCCCGCCGCCGTACCTCCGCCTCGTCCGCGCCGACGCGCGAGCGTCTGCGCCGACCGACAGCACGAGCGACGCCGGGTCGCGGTCGACCGCCTCGCAGGCCCGCCGGGCCCGGTCGAAGCAGGCAGCCGCGACTCATCCAGGGTGTCGAACGGGCACGTTGTACTCCGCGGCGAACCGCGCCGCCAGCGCCGGCGTCCGCCGCTTCCCCTTGCCGCCGATGACGACCGGCAGCGGCGACTGGACCGGCTTCGGCAGCGCCGGGCTGTCGGTCAGCGTGTAGTGCGTCACCGCGGAACGAGAACGTCTCGCCGGGCGGGGTCGCCCACAGCCCGGTGACGACGGCCAGCTGCTCCTCGAGCAGGTCGAACCGCTCGCCGACCGGCGGGAACGGGATGCCGTACGACGTGTGCTCGGTCTCGAACCAGCCGCTGCCCGAGCCCGAGCTCGACCCGGCCGCCGCTCATGGCGTCGACGGTCGCCACCGCGATCGCCAGCGGTCCGGGCAGCCGGAAGGTCGCCGACGAGACCATCGTGCCCAGCCGGATCGGCGTGGTGTCCCGGGCCAGCCCGGCCAGCGACGGCCCAGGCGTCGGTGGAGCCCGGGCCAGGGTCGCCGTCGCCGATCCGCTGGAGGTGGTCGGACCGGAAGAACGCGTCGAAGCCGAGCCGCTCGGCCTCCTGGCCACGGCGCAGCAGGTCGTCGTAGGTCGCGCCCTCCTGGGGCTCGGTCATGATCCGCAGCTGCATGCGCCGGTCCCTACCCTGCCAGCGCGGCCGAGACCACCTCGCGCGCCGCCGCCTGGACCTGCGCGCAGGTGCTCGGCCCCGCGGAAGCTCTCGGCGTAGATCTTGTAGACGTCCTCGGTGCCGGACGGCCGCGCGGCGAACCACGCCGACTCGGTGGTCACCTTCAGCCCGCCGATCTTGGCGCCGTTGCCCGGCGCCTCGGTCAGCTTGGCGACGATCGGCTCGCCCGCGAGCTCGGTCGCCGTCACCTGCTCCGGCGACAGCGACGCCAGCACCGCCTTCTCCTCGCGCGTCGCGGGCGCGTCGACCCGCGCGTACGCCGGGTCGCCGAAGTGCTCGGTCAGCGCCCGGTAGCGCTCGCTCGGGCGACGAGCCGGTGACGGCGAGGATCTCCGAGGCGAGCAGGCACGAGCAGCATGCCGTCCTTGTCGGTGGTCCAGACGCTGCCGTCGCGACGCAGGAAGGACGCGCCCGCCGACTCCTCGCCGCCGAACGCCGACCGACCCGTCGAGCAGGCCGGGCACGAACCACTTGAAGCCGACCGGCACCTCGACCAGCCGCCGGCCGAGCGACTCTCGGCGACCCGGTCGATCATGCTCGAGCTGACCAGCGTCTTGCCGACCGCCGCGTCGGCCGCCCAGCCGTCGCGGTGGCGTGAACAGGTAGTCGATGGCCACCGCGAGGAAGTGGTTGGGGTTGAGCAGTCCGGCGTCCGGCGTGACGATGCCGTGCCGGTCCGCGTCGGCGTCGTTGCCGGTCGCGATCGAACGGCGCCTGACCAGATCGTCACCTGCGACATCGTCCGACCAGCGACGCCATCGCGTTCGGCGACGAGCAGTCCATCCGGATCTTGCCGTCCCAGTCCAGGGTCATGAACCGCCACGTCGGGTCGACCAGCGGGTTGACGACGGTGAGGTCGAGCTTGTGCCGCTCGGCGATCGCGCGCCCAGTAGTCGACGCTCGCACCGCCGAGCGGGTCGGCGCCGATCCGCACGCCCGCGGCCCGGATCGCGTCGAGGTCGAGGGCGGACGGCAGGTCGTCGACGTACGCCGCGAGGAAGTCGTAGGTCGACGTCGTCGTCGGCCGCGCGCGCCCGCGCCAGCGGCACCCGGCGTACGTCGCGTCAGCCCGCCGCGCAGGATCTCGTTGGCGCGGTCCTGGATCCAGCCGGTGATGTCGCTGCCGGCCGGGCCGCCGTCGGGCGGGTTGTACTTGAAGCCGCCGTCGCGGGGTGGGTTGTGCGACGGGGTGACGACGACGCCGTCGGCGCGCTCGCGGCCAGTGCGGGTCCCGGTTGTGCCGCAGGATCGCGTGCGACACGGCCGGGTGTCGGCGTGTAGCGGTCGCGGTTGTCGACCAGCACGGTGACGTCGTTGGCCGCGAAGACCTCGAGCGCCGTCGCCCACGCGGGCTCGGAGAGCGCGTGGGTGTCGCGGCCGAGGAACAGCGGGCCGGCGATACCGGCCCCGGCGCGGTACTCGCAGATCGCCTGGCTGGTGGCCGCGATGTGGTCCTCGTTGAAGGCGGGTCGAGCGACGAGCCGCGGTGCCCTGAGGTGCCGAAGGCCACCTGCTGCGCCGGCTCGGCCACGTCGGGGTGCCCGGTGTAGTAGGCGGTCACCAGGCGGGCGACGTCGACGAGGTCGGCAGCGGTGGCGGGCTGGCCCGCTCGCGGGTCGGTGCTCATGGCGGCAAGCGTGGCAGACTTCCGGGACTGCTCGCGCGGGGAGGTGAGGCACGGTGTCCGACGGGCTGCTCCACCTACCCGGCGAGGACCCCGAGCCGCTGCCGAACCACCTCGACCTGGTGATGGCCGCGGCCGACGTCGGGTGGTTCGACTGGGACGTCCGCGCCGATTACCTGGTCTTCGACGACCGGATGTGCGGGCTGTTCGGGATCGACCCCGCGACCTTTGACCACCGGGTCGCGTCCTTCTGGGCCACGCTGCACCCGGACGACGCACCCGAGGTCGAGGCGGCGGTCGCCGCCGCGCTGGACACCTGCAGCGAGTACCAGGCCGAGTACCGGGTCCGGCTGCCGGACGGCCGGGTTCGCTGGGTGGAGGCCCGGGGCCGGGTCGAGCCGGGCGACGACGGGCTGGCCGAGCGGATGCTCGGGGTCGCCCGCGACTCCAGCGACCAACGGCTGGCCAAGGACACGGTGGCCCGCGCCCTCGAGCACATGGCCGACGGGTTCCTCTCGGTCGACTCCGACTGGCGAGTCACCTACGTCAACCGGAACGCCGAGGTCTTCGTCGGGCCGATGGTCGAGGCATCCGGCCGGATCCTGTGGGAGGTGTGGCCGCACCTGGCCACTCCCGGCTACGAGCCGCTGGTCCGCGAGGCCGCGCGCACCGGGACGCCGGACGTGTTCACCAAGTACGTCGTCGAGGCCGACCGGTGGTTCCAGGTCCGGGTGGTGCCGCACCAGGACGGGCTGTCGTTCTTCGCCACCGACGTCACGGCGACCAGAGCCGCGGAGCTGGAGCGCGAGCGGGCCCACACCCGGCCGGACCAGGCCCGCGCGGTACTCGCCTACAGCGCCGCGCTGTCCGAGGCCGACACCCTGGCCGACGTCATCGACGTCGTTGCCACGATGGTGCTGCCGGCCTTCGGCGCGACCGGGATGCTCGTGTCGTTGCTGGAGTCCAACCGGCTCAAGCTGTCCGGTCACTCCGGCTACTCGGAGCCGGCGGTGGAGATGCTCGACGTGCTGAGCCCCGACGACAACCTCCCCATCGCCGAGGTGCTGCGGACCAGGGAACCCTTGTTCCTGCCGTCCCGGGCCGCGTACTACGGCAAGTACCCCGGCCGCGAGGACCTGGTCGAGGCGACCGGCAAGCAAGCCTGGGCGTTCCTCCCGCTCACGGTGTCGGGCCGAGCGCTCGGCAGCCTCACGGTCAGCTTCGACCTGCCCCGCGACTTCCCGCCGGACGAACGTTCGTTGCTGGTGAGTGTGAGCGGGTTGCTCGCCCAGACCCTCGCCCGAGCCCGGCTGCGCGACCACGAGCGCACGCTGGCCGCCGAGCTGCAGCAGCAGCTGCTGCCCCGCGCGCTGCCGCGCCCGCAGGGGCTGGTCGCCACCGCCCGCTACCTGGCCGCCACCGACGGCATGGGGGTCGGCGGCGACTGGTACGACGTCTCTGGAGCTGCCCGGCCACCGGGTCGCCCTCGTCATCGGCGACGTGCAGGGCCACACCATGCAGGCCGCCGCCGTGATGGGGCAGCTGCGCAACGCGTTGCGGGCCTACGCCGCCGAGGGTCACGAGCCCGCCGCGGTGATGTCCCGCACCAACCGGCTGATGGTCGACCTCGACCCCGGGGTGTTTGCCACCTGCGCCATCGTCTCGGTCGACCTGCGCTCGTCACAGACCCAGCTGGTGCTGGCCGGTCACCCGCCGCCCGTCCGGCGCACGACCGCCGGCGCCACCTCGGTGCTGGAGGCTCCGGTCGGGCCACCGCTGGGTGTCGTCGAGGGTGAGGAGTACGCATCGGGCGTCATCACGCTGGACCGTGGCGACACCCTGGTGCTGTTCACCGACGGGCTGGTCGAGGACTCGGCCCGGACCTTCGACGAGGGCTTGGCCTCGGTGCTGCGGACGCTGGCCGCCGCCGCCACCGACGACCTCGAGCTGCTCGCGGACATGCTGATCGGGACGGCCGTCGACCCGGACCACCGCTCCGATGACATCGCCATGCTGGTGGTGCGCCACGAAGGCCTGCCCGCGGAGGCCCGCCCGGTGCCGGCCCGGACCTCGATCGACCGGCGGGACCCCCGGGCGGCTAGGGCGGCTCGGGACTTCATCGCTGCCCATGTGGCCGGCCCTGAGCTGGCCGAGTGGCGCGAGACCGCGGTGCTGCTCGTCTCCGAGGTGGTCACGAATGCGCTGCGCCACACCCACGGCCGGGTGGACCTCGAGCTGTGGCGGTTCGCCGACCGGGTGCGGGTCGAGGTGTCCGACGAGACCTCACGCGGCCCGGTGCCGGCCGGTGCCGACCTGCTCGACGAGTCCGGTCGCGGGGTGCCGCTGATGGACGCCCTCAGCGACCGGTGGGGCACCTCGCCGCACGGCGCCGGCAAGGTCGTGTGGTTCGAGCTCGACCTGCCGATCGCCTGATTGGCGGCGGTCCGCGCCGATCATGAGACGGCCCGCAGGGTGAAGGCGGCGTGTCGTCTCATGATCCGCAACTGGTGCAGTGCACCGCGCGCTGGTTCTGCCGGATCGGATGCGGGTTCGGGGGCTGGGTGACCGAATGCGTATCCGTTGCCTCGAGAACTGCGGCGGGCCCGCCCCGATCTTGAGGCGGCACGCGGTGTGGCTCCGGGTGTGCCGCCTCAAGATCCGCAGCTGCTGCGGTACGCCGGTCAGGCGGCCCGGCGACCACCGGCGGGACGGCGGCCGTTGCGACGGTGGCGGTGCGGCCCCTCGCTGCCGCGCCCACCGGCGTACGTCGAGGAGCCGTTGCCGGGCGACCGGGGTGAGCGCTCCGGACGAGCGGGAGCCGTGACCACGACCGGCTCGCCGGACTCGGCGAGCTCGCGCACCGACTCGCTGCCGGGGGAGCCGTCGACCGGGGTGACGTCGACGCCGGCTCGGCCGAACAGGTGCTTGGCTGCGCGCAGCTGGTCGTGCGCGAGAACCGAGACGACGACACCCGAGGCACCGGCGCGCGCGGTGCGGCCGGAGCGATGCAAGTAGTCCTTGTGGTCGTTCGGCGGGTCCGCGTGCACGACCAGGTCGACGTCGGCGATGTGGATGCCGCGGGCCGCCACGTCGGTGGCCACCAGCACCCGCGACTCGCCGCGGGAGAAGGCGTCCAGCGCGCGCTGGCGCTGGCCCTGGTTGCGGTTGCCGTGGATGGCCTGGGCGGCGACACCCAGCCGGTCGAGCTGCTTGACCAGCCGGTCGGCACCGTGCTTGGTGCGCACGAACAGCAGGGTCCGCGCCGGGCGGGTCAGGATCTCGGCGAGCACGTCGATCTTCTGCTCGTTGCGGACGACCAGGGCGCGGTGCTCCATCGTGGTGACGTGCGACTCGGCCGGGTCGACGGCGCGGGCGACCGGGTCGGTGAGGTACTGGCGGACGAGCTTGCCGACGGCGCCGTCGAGGGTCGCTGAGAACAGCAGTCGCTGCGAGCCGGCCGGTGTCATGTCGAGGATCCGGCTGACGTCGGGCAGGAAGCCCATGTCGGCCATGTGGTCGGCCTCGTCGAGCACGGTGACCTCGATCTTCGACAGGTCGCAGGACCGTCGCTCGATCAGGTCGAGCAGCCGGCCCGGGGTGGCGACGACGAGGTCGACGCCGCGCTCGAGGGTGGCGATCTGTCGGCCGAGCGGTGCGCCGCCGAAGATGGCGACGGTCTTGACGCCGATGGCGTGACCGAGCGGCTCGAGCGCGTCGCGCACCTGCACCGCGAGCTCGCGGGTCGGCACGAGCACCAGGCCGCGCGGGGTCTTCGACGCGGACTTCCGGCCGGCCAGGCGGGTCAGCATCGGCAGGCCGAACGCCAGGGTCTTGCCGGAGCCGGTCTGCGCGCGGCCGAGGACGTCGCGGCCGGACAGGCAGTCGGCCAGGGTCGCGGCCTGGATCGGGAACGCGGTGCGGATGTCGCGGCGCTCGAGCGCGGTGACGAGCTCCTGGGACAGGCCGAGCTTGCCGAACGAGGTCTCGGTCGGCACCGGGTTCTCGGCCGCGGCCTTCTCGAACCAGGCGGTCAGCTCGCGGTCAGCGGCCTGCTCGGCGCGAACGGGCCGCGACCTTGCCGGAGGGCTTGCTACCGCCGCTGCGGCGCGGGCCGGCAGAGCGGTTGGGACGGGGACCCGACGAACGGGTGGTGGACGTGCGGCCGGACGGCCGACGGCCAGAGGCATACGAGGACAAGGAGGTGCTCCGATGCGGTGTTGAGGCCGCACCTCGAGGGCTGCACCGCCAGCGGCTGCTGTCGGGAGCACGTCTCGAAAAACGACCACGCGGGCAACTCGCCCGCGGGAGTGGTGACCAGGTGGTCACCGAAGTACAGCGCTCAGCCTACCAGCGGCGGGGTGGCGACCCGACCGATCGAGCTGTGTCCCCGGTCACCCACGTCGCGCTCAGCCGCGCGGCGCCAGGCCCCAGCGTGCCTTCAACGCCAGGATCCGCCGGGCCGACGCGTCGGCCTGGTCGCGCGGGATCGTGCCGTCAGCGAGCGCCCGGCGGACCGCGGCGGCGGCCCGCAGCGGATGCGCGTCGCAGGCCATCGCCCAGTCGGCTCCGGCCTTCAGTGCCCGCACCGTGGCGCGCACCGGGCTGATGCCCAGCGACGAGCTGGCCGCCGCCATGGCCAACGAGTCGGTCAGCGAGCACGGTGTCCCGCCCGGCCGAGCGGCGCAGGTAGTGCAGCGCCCGCCGCGACAGGCTGGTCGGCACGCCGTCGACCGTCAGGCCCCGCGACAGCAGGTGACCCACCATCACGACCGGCGCACCGTCGGCCAGCTCGCGGTCGAAGGGCAGCAGGTCGCGCTCCTCGAGGTCGGCCAGCGGAGCCACCCGGGCCGGCCCGGTGTGCGAGTTGCTCGCCGAGCCGTGCCCCGGCCAGTGCTTGAGCACGGTCACGACGCCGGCGTCGCGCATGCCGAGCCGCCAGGCGCGGCATCCGGGCCGTCACGGCGTCGGGGTCGCCCGAGAACGCCCGGCCCAGCGAGTCGATGTAGGCGCCGGGCACGGCTAGGTCAGCGACCGGCGCGAGGTCCATCCGAACGCCCAGTCGACGCATCCGCAGTGCGTAGTCGTGGGCCGTACGCCGGACCCGGGCCGGCCCCCAGCCACCCATCGTGCGCGCCGACGGCAGCCGATAGATCACCTCGCGGAGCCGCTGCACCGTGCCGCCCTCCTCGTCGCTGGCGACGAACGGCAGCACCGCGGTGCGTGCCGACCGGCGCACCCCGGCCAGCCGGGCCCGCAGGTGCCGCGGCGGGTCCGAGCCGAGCAGGGTGATGCCACCGATGCCCGCCGCCGCCTGCCGGCGCGCGGCGTCCAGGTCATCCAGGTCGACGCAGGAGAACACCAGCTGGGCGGCCAGCCGGCGGGTGGTCCACGAGGCGGGGTCGGCACCGGCGTACCCGGTGGTGGTCGTCGTTGTCGTTGTCGCGGCTGCCGCGGCGGAGGTGCTGGTCACGTCCGGCCGGACGGTCGCCACGTCGACGACCCGATCGGCAGGACCGGGTGCCGAGGCCACCACTGCCAGCCCGAGGGCGGCGGCGACGACGGCGAGCAGAGGGCGGGACGGCACGGGAGACCACCGTAGCCGGGCCGTGTCACAGGAGCGGCCGGGTGCACGGGGTGGGAGGATCGGCGGGTGGACGAGCGACGACCCCGACGCCCGGCCCTGCTGGGGAAGGTGGCCCTCGAGACGTTCGGCGGCGCACCGGACCCGGCGGCGCTGGCGGAGGCCGCGCATGCGACGGCCAGCCTGCTGGTGGAGTCGGGCCGGGCCACCTCCGACGAGGCGGCAAAGGCCCGGCTGGTCGCATTGGTCGACGAGGTCGGGCTGGACACCATCGCCGACCTGTGGGCCCAGCGCCCGCCCCGGTCGCTGCCGGGCGCGCTCTGGCGGCTCTACGTGCTGCGCGAGTGGGTCCAGCGGGACGCCGTCGCGGCCGCCCTCGACTTCGCCACCGGCCGGTCCGCCGCCCCGGTCCCGCACGTCATCGCCGGGGTGGCCGAGCCGCCAACCCCCGAGGCCTTGCGGGCGCTGCTGGACGCCGTGCTGCACGGCGTCTTCGCCGGCGACCTGGCGGTGGCCCTGGAACGGGCCGGCGCCTTCTGCCGGGTCGTGGTCGCCGGCCGGGTGACCCGGGCCGACGACGTCGAGCCGGCAGATCCCGAGGCGGCCAACGCGCTGACCAGGTCGTCCTCGTCGTTGCTGCAGACCGCCGAGGACCTCGAGGCGGCGGCCGTGCTCTGGCGGGGACAGAACCTCGTCTGACCGGGGCGTCGCCCACTACAATGGTCAGCGGCCCTCCGGGGCCACCAGGGCGCCGGGCCGCGGCAGCCCCGGGTCCCAATTGAAGCCGCTTCGAGCGGCCCCGCGCCGTGAGGCGCTCCCGGCCCGGCGTCCCTGGAACTGGCCTGACGGCCCTGACGGACCGGCCCGCCTCAGGCCTCCGGCTGGTCGCCACCCTTCGACCGGTCGGCGAGGAACCGCTCCAGTTCGGCACCCAGCTCGTCGGCGGTCGGGAAGCCACGCCGGCCGGCCAGCAGGTCGGCGCCGCCCGGCTGCTCACCCCGGGTCGCGAGGTACGCGTCGTACTGCTGTTCCAGCGCCGTCACCACCCCTGCCACGTCCGGCGACGCGGCCACCTGCTCGTCCAGCTCGGACCGGGTCTGCTCGGCCGCCGCGTGCAGCGCGGTGGTGGGCAGCACCAGGTCGGTGGTGGCGGCGACGTTGTCGATCAGGGCGGCGGCCGCCGCGGGGTACTCGGCCTGGGCCAGGTAGTGCGGCACGTGCACCGCGAAGCCCATCGCGTCCCGGCCGGCCTGCCCGAGCCGCAGCTCCAGCAGGTTGATGACGCTGCCCGGCACCTGCACGGTGCCGATCCACGGCTCCCGCCCGGCGATCAGCTCGGGCCGGCTGCCGTGCGCGGTGACCGAGGTCGGCCGGGTGTGCGGGACACCCATCGGGATGCCGTGCACGCCGATCGTCACCCGGACCCCCAGCTCCTCGACCAGCCCGGTGACCGCGGCGATGAAGCGCTCCCACTGCACGTCCGGCTCGGCGCCCTCCAGCAGCAGGAAGCGGTGCCCGGCGGCGTCGGTCATCTCGTGCAGCACCAGGGCAGGGTCGTCGTAGGACACCCAGTGGTCCGCCTCGAAGATCATCGGCGGCCGGCGCGAGCGGTAGTCGAGCAGCTGGTCGACGTCGAAGGTGGCCAGCGCCCGGTGCTCCAGGGTCTCGAGCAGGTGATCCCGGGCGAGCTGGCCGGCCTGGCCGGCGTCGACGAAGCCGGTCAGGGCGTGCAGCAGCACCGGGCCGGCACCAGCGCCAGCATCGGTGCCCGCAGTGGCGCCGGCGCCGTGGCGGACATAGAGGTCACGGGGGTCGAGCACCCGACCATCCTCGCACCGGGTGCCCCGGCCCGCCGCGGCGTCCGCCCTCAGCGGACCCTGGGCTCGAGCAGGTGCTGCTCGGACTCCTGCTTGTGGCAGCGCTCGTCGTGGCTCACCTGGCGCAACAGGTCAGCCAGCGTGGCGTAGCTGCCGTACTCGCCGCAGAGCGCCGAGTCCCAGGGCGTCGTCTCGTACGCCGGGTTCTCCACCACCATCTCGGCGTAGGTGTGCTCGGCGTGGTCCTCGAAGTCGGCGTTGAGGCGGTGGCTCCAGGCCGGCTTGACCGCGTAGAGCACCCAGCAGAAGTGCCACCAGCCGATCGCGATCAGCTGGGGGAGGAACCGGAACCGCAGCCAGCCGGCCTTGCGCCCGGACTTCTCGACCAGCTCGGCCATGATCAGCATGTGCCACTGCTCGTTGTCCTGCTGGGCCCGGAACTCACGCAGCCGGTCCCAGATGCGCAGGGCCAGGCCGGTGCGCCGGTGCACCCGGGTGATCCGTTTGTAGGAGGCGTTCTCCCAGGTCTGGTAGGGCACCCGGGCGACGATCTCGAGGACCAGCGCCTTCTCGACCGTCTTGGCCCGGCCGTAGAGCAGGTCCATCTGCCAGAACAGCACCCGGGCGGCCAGCGAGTAGCGGCGGCGCGCCGCCGCGAGCGTCTCGGCGTGGGTGGCCAGCAGCTGCTCGTGGGTCAGCTTCGGCGGATCGCCGTGGTGGGCCGAGTAGATGGTCGGGGCCGGCGTGGCCGGCGCGAGCGTGGTGGCGTCCAGCAGCATGGTCATGGCGGGCGTTCTCCAGTCTCGGTCGGTGTTTTCGCAACACCTCGAAGACTGGTCGTCGTACGCCGACGCGACGACCGTGCGACCTGGCGGATCGCGGTGAGGTCACCACCCCTGTCGACGTGGTGCCGCCACGATCACCTGCGCGGCTGCCGCGGACAGCGAAAAGCCCCTCGAACTCATGCTTCGAGGGGCCTTGCTCCCAGTTGTAGGCCATCGTTCCCTGGCGACCGGGTTGCGACACGCCGGTTCGCCCCGGCAGCACCTGCCGAGGCGAACCTGGGTCTGAGCTGGTTACGAGCTCGCGGCGTCGCTGCCGAGGGTGACCTTGGTGGTCGTTCGGGTGCCGTTGTGGGTGTAGGTCAGCACCACCGAGTCACCGGGCCGGTGCGACCGGATGGCCGCGATCAGCGCGTCCGCGCTGTCGACCGACCGGTTGCCGACCTTGGTGATGATGTCGCCGGCGGCCAGGCCGGCCTTCTCGGCCGCCCCGCCGGCTGTGACCGCGGCCACGGCGGCACCGTCGGAGAACGTCGAGCTGCCGTTGGTGGAGGCGTCCCGGACACTCACGCCGAGCTGCGCGTGGGTGGCCGAGCCGGTGTTGATGAGCTCCGTGGCGATGGTCCGCGCCTGGTCGATCGGGATCGAGAAGCCGAGGCCGATCGAGCCGGACTGGCCGCCGGCGCTGGCACCGAGGCTGGCGATGGCGCTGTTGATGCCGACGACCTCGCCCTGGAGGTTCACCAGCGGGCCGCCGGAGTTGCCGGGGTTGATCGCGGCGTCGGTCTGGATAGCGTCGATGACGGTGCTGGCGTTCTCGGTGCCGGTCGCGTCACCGGTGCGGACCGGCCGGTTCAGGGCGCTCACGATGCCGCTGGTGACGGTGCCCTGCAGGCCCAGGGGCGAGCCGATCGCCACGACCTGCTCGCCGGGGGCGAGGTCGGCCGAGCTGCCGAGGGTGGCCTTGGTGAGACCACTGACGCCCTTGGCCTTGATCACGGCCAGGTCGGTGACCGGGTCCCGCCCGACGATGCTCGCGGAGGCAGTGCTGCCGTCGTTGAGCGTCACCGAGATGGTGCCGCCACCTGAGGCGGCCTCCGCCACGACGTGGTTGTTGGTGAGGATCAGACCGTCGGACGAGAGCACGATCCCGGTGCCCTCACCGCCGCCCTGAGCCGTGGTGACCTCGATCGAGACCACGCTCGGCAGCACCGCGGCGGCGACCGCCTCCACCGAGCCATCGGCCGGTGGCGCGGCGGTCTGACCGCTGGTTCCCTGCAGCGACGTGCCGCTGCTGGCGGGCGTGGTGGCCGTGGTCCCGTTGTCGTCCAGGGTCGCGGTCAGCGCGGCGCCCGCGCCGCCGCCGACCAGGCCGGCTGCGAGCGCGACCGCGGAGAGCAGGGCGACGCCGCGCCGGGGACGCCGGTCCCCGCCCTGCGGCCCCGCGGGCGGGGGAGGCGGCGCGGGCGGCAGCCCGTTCGGATCGGGCGCGCGCCACGGGTCCTGGGCGCGCCAGGGGTCTGCGCTGCCGGCGCCGGGGTCGGCGGGCGGCGGGACGTCGGGGGAGTACGGCGGGAGGGTGTGGGTCTGGTCGCTCATGACCATCACGGTGCGCCCGGATCCTGGACGAAGGCTGTGAGCCGTCTGAACGGTCGCCATGAACACCTCGCTAGCCTCGCCCGGTGCGCGCACTGGTCCTGGAGGAGTTCGGCGGTCCGGCCACGATCCGCGAGGTGCCCGACCCGGCGGTCGCCCCGCATGGCGTCGTGGTGCGGGTCGAGGCGACCGGCCTGTGCCGCAGCGACTGGCACGCGTGGGCCGGTCACGACCGCAGCATCGCGCTGCCGCACGTGCCGGGCCACGAGCTGGCGGGGACCGTCGTCGCCGTCGGCGGCGACGTCACCGGCTGGGCGGTAGGTGACCGGGTGACCGTGCCGTTCGTCTGCGCCTGCGGCTCCTGCCCGTCCTGCCTGGCCGGCGACCACCAGGTCTGCGACCGGCAGACCCAGCCCGGCTTCACCGGCTGGGGGTCCTTCGCCGAGCTGGTCGCCCTGGACCACGCGGACGTCAACCTGGTCGCGCTGCCCGACGACCTCTCGGCCGCGACGGCGGCCGCGCTGGGCTGCCGGTTCGCCACGGCGTACCGGGCCGTCGTCCACCAGGGCCGGGTGCGCGCTGGCGACTGGGTGGCGGTGCACGGCTGCGGCGGGGTGGGGCTGTCTGCGGTGATGATCGCGGTCGCGGCGGGCGCCCGGGTGGTCGCGGTCGACGTCGCTCCGGAGGCGCTCGCGCTCGCGGCCAGCTTCGGCGCCACCGAGGTGGTGGACGCCTCGACCGGCGACCCGGCCCGGGCCGTCCGGGCCGCCACGGGTGGCGGTGCCGCCGTGTCGCTGGACGCGCTGGGCAGTCACGGAACGGCCGCCGCCTCGGTGCGCAGCCTGGCCAAGCGCGGGCGGCACGTGCAGGTGGGCCTGCTGCCGCCGAGCCCGACCGGGGACCGTCACCCGCAGATGCCGATGGCGCGAGTGATCGCTCACGAGCTGGAGATCGTGGGCAGCCACGGGATGGCCGCGCACGACTACCCGGCGATGCTGCGGCTGGTGGCGTCCGGCCGGCTGCGTCCCGACCTGCTGGTGACCCGCACGATCACCCTCGACGAGGCGGCGGCGGCCCTCCCGGCGATGGGGGAGCCGGGATTCCCGGCCGGTGTGACCGTGATCGAGCCCTGACCCGCGGGGCTCTGCGAGACTGGTGTGCGCCTCTCCACCGAAGGGAAGTGACCGTTCCATGGCCGACTTCGAGCTCAAGCACCCCGGCGGATCGCTGCCGCTGCCCGTCACCGAGGCCACCGACGGCCCGTCCGGCCTGGAGGCCGGCGCGCTGCTGAAGGAGACCGGGTACGTCACGCTGGACCCGGGCTTCGTCAACACCGCGTCCTGCGCGTCGTCCATCACGTTCATCGACGGCGACGAGGGCATCCTTCGCTATCGCGGCTATCCGATCGACCAGCTCGCCGAGAAGTCGTCCTTCATCGAGGTGTCCTACCTGCTGATCTACGGCGAGCTGCCGACGGACGCCGAGCTCGAGGCGTTCAGCGACCGGATCCGCCGCCACACGCTGCTGCACGAGGACCTGCGCCGGTTCTTCGACGGGTTCCCCCGGGACGCCCACCCGATGGCCGTGCTCTCGTCCGCGGTCAGCGCCCTGTCGACCTTCTACCAGGACAGCCTCGACCCGTTCGACCAGGAGCACGTCGAGATGACCACCGTGCGGCTGATGGCCAAGCTGCCGACGATCGCCTCCTACGCCTACAAGAAGTCGGTCGGTCAGCCACTGCTGTACCCGGACAACGAGCTCGGCTACGTCGAGAACTTCCTCCGGATGACGTTCGGGGTCCCCGCCACGCCGTACGAGGTGGACCCGACCATGGCCCGGGTGCTCGACATGCTCTTCGTCCTGCACGCCGACCACGAGCAGAACTGCTCGACGTCCACCGTGCGGTTGGTCGGCTCGAGCAACGCCAACCTGTTCGCCTCGGTGTCGGCCGGCGTGAACGCGCTCTTCGGTCCCCTCCACGGTGGGGCGAACCAGGCCGTCCTGGAGATGCTCCAGGGCATTCACGAGGACGGCGACGACGTCGACGGCTTCGTGCGCCGGGTCAAAGACAAGGAGCCCGGCGTCAAGCTGATGGGCTTCGGCCACCGCGTGTACAAGAACTACGACCCGCGCGCGGCCATCGTGAAGAAGGCGACCACCGAGGTCCTCGAGAAGCTGGGGGTCGACGACCCGCTGCTCGACATCGCCATGCGGCTCGAGGACGTCGCCCTCTCCGACGACTTCTTCGTGTCCCGCAAGCTGTACCCGAACGTGGACTTCTACACCGGGGTCATCTACAAGGCGATGGGTTTCCCGACCCACATGTTCACGGTGCTGTTCGCCCTCGGCCGGCTGCCCGGGTGGATCGCCCAGTGGCGCGAGATGATCGAGGACCCGGCCACCAAGATCGGCCGCCCGCGGCAGGTCTACGTGGGCAGCCCGGAACGTGACTACGTCGCCGTGGGCCAGCGCTAGCGGCGCTGCGTCGGCCCGCCTCGGCGGCGGCGCGCATCCCCCGCCCGGACCAGCGGGTCGGCTTTACTGACTCATGACTCGTGCCGATAGGTCCATCAGGAGGAGGGACGAGGCGTGAGCGTGCCCGGGGCTCAACCGAAGCGAGCCGTCAGCTGGATCTTCGACGTCACCATCATGGTCGCGGGTGGGCTGGTCGGCGTGGTCGCTCTCGGCGACCTGTTGTTCGGCGGGCACCTCGACATGCAGTGGACGGTGGCGCTGCTGATAGGTGCACCGGTCACCGCCCTGATGAGCCGGTTCCCCCTCGTGCTCAACCGCTCCTCCAGCGGCATCGAGGTGGGCTTCGACTCGGCAGTCTTGGTGTTCCTCGTCTGCTTCCACGGGGGCGCGGGCGCGCTCGGCATCTGGGCCGTCGGCCAGACCCTGTCCCAGGTCAGCAAGACCAAGCGCACCGACGTCCGCCTGTTCAACGTCGGGCTGGGGATCCTGTCCGGCTTCGTGGCCCTCGCAGTGATGCGTTGGGTGGGCGACCTCGGGGCAAGCACCCTGCGCGAGCTGAGCGCGGTCGCCCTCGGCTGCGCCGCCTTCTTCCTGTTCGACTACCTGGTCTCTGCCGTGTCGCTCGCGCTCGAGGACCGGACCCCCCTGCGTGGGGAGCTTCGCCAGAGCACTGGGCTGGCCGCCCTGGGCGTGTTCGTGGCCATCGACAGCCTCGGCTACCTCGCGGCGCTGGTCGAGCGCAGCCTGCCGTCCTGGGCGATCCTGCTGCTCGCGGTCCCCGTGTTCACCATCCTGGTCGCCACCCGGGCGCTGTCCCGGGGCCGGGAGCACCGCCGACGGCTCAGTGCGCTCTTCGACGCCGCCGCCGAGGCGCAGGTCGTCGAGTCGGCGAGCGAGCTCGAGACGGTGCTGCGCGACAACGCCCGGGCGGCGGTCGCGAGCCGGTTCGCCGACCTCCGCCAGGAAGGCCCGCTGCCGAAGGAGATCGGCGCCCGGGTCCGCGCGGGTGACCAGACGATGTGGCTCGTCGCGCCCGCGGTCAACCGGGCCCGCGCCTCGGTCGAGGGCGACCGCAAGGCCCTGGAGGCGCTCGCCACGGTGGGCGAGGAGGCCTTCGCCCGGCTCAGCCTGACCGACGAGATGGGTCGCCTGGCCCGCCACGACGCCCTCACCTCGCTGCCGAACCGGACCCTGTTCCTGGACCGGGTGGAGCAGGGCGTGATCCGGGCCCGGCGCAACGACACCACCCTGGCGGTGCTGTTCCTGGACCTGGACGGGTTCAAGGGCGTCAACGACCGGTTCGGCCACGCCGAGGGTGACGAGCTGCTCAAGATCGTGGCCGCCCGGCTGGTCGCCTGCGTCCGCGCGGTCGACTCGGTGGCGCGGCTGGGCGGCGACGAGTTCGCCGTGCTGCTCGAGGGCGTGGACGGTGTCGGCGAGCTGGACATCCTGTGCCAGCGGCTGCTCGTCGCGCTGCGTCGCGAGATCCACGTCATGGGCCACGAGGTGGTGGTGGGCGCCAGCATCGGGGTCGCCGTGGCCGACCGCAGCGACGACGCCCCTGGCCTGCTGCGCAACGCGGACATGGCCATGTACCGGGCCAAGGCGCTGGGCAAGGACCGGTTCTTCGTCTACCAGCCGTCGCTGCGCGAGGAGAACGTCCGCCGGCTGGAGCTCATCGAGGCGCTCCGGCGCGGCATCTCGACCGAGCTCGTCGTGCACTACCAGCCGATCATCGACCTGGCCCGTGGGCGGGTCGCGGGCGTCGAGGCGCTGGTCCGCTGGCAGCGCCCCGACGGCCTGGTGGCCCCGGACTCGTTCATCGTGGCGGCCGAGGAGAGCGGCCTGATCTCCGAGCTCGGCGAGCGGGTGCTGGCCCGGATGGTCGAGGACGCGCCCTCGCTGGCCCTGGCCGCCGGCCGGCCGCTGACCATGGGCTGCAACATGTCCGCGCACCAGCTGCGGGACCCCGGCTTCCTGGACCTCGTCGGCCAGGCGGTCACGGCGCTGGGGGAGAACCGGCTGCTCCTGGAGATGACCGAGACCGTCGTCGTGGCCGACGACGCCGAGACCGACTACGCGCTGCGCACCCTGCGCGCCCTGGGGGCCGGCCTGGCGATCGACGACTTCGGCGTCGGCTTCTCCTCGATCGGCTATCTGCAGCACCTGCCGGTCGAGACGCTCAAGATCGACCGGAGCTTCACCCGGGACATCGACTCCAGCCCCCGGGCCTTTGCCCTGGTCGAGGCGATCCTCGTGATGGGTGCCGCGCTGGACCTCAAGGTGGTGGCCGAGGGCATCGAGCGCCCGGCCCAGCTGGAGCGGCTGCGCCAGGCCGGCTGCACGCTCGGCCAGGGCTACCTGTTCGGCCGCCCGCAGCCGCTGCCGGACCTGGTCCGGGCGCTGCGCGAGGGGATCGTGGTCGGCGACCTGATGACCACCCGGACCACCGGCAGCTGAGCGCCGCTGAGCGCAGCGACACGCCGGGACTGTCCGGCCGGGCCGACCTGGGTTACCGTGGCTACCTACGGGTACGTAACCGTAACTACGATCATCCGCACCCGTCGTCCCACCCGGAGGCCTCATGACCGTCGTCGGCATCAAGCCCGCTGCCTCGAAGCTCAGCCAGACCGACCTGCTCCGCGAGCTGGAGCCAGTCGTCGAGGAGAACCTCGAGCGCCACCTCAAGGTGGCCAAGGAGTGGATGCCGCACGAGTACGTGCCGTGGAGCCAGGGCCGGGACTTCGACGGCGTGCTCGGCGGCGAGGCCTGGGAGCCCGGCGACTCGAAGATGTCCGACGTCGCGCGCACCAGCCTGATCGTCAACCTGCTCACCGAGGACAACCTCCCGAGCTACCACCACGAGATCGCGACCGTCTTCGGCCGGGACGCCGCCTGGGGCACCTGGGTGCACCAGTGGACCGCCGAGGAAGGTCGCCACGCGATCGCGATCCGCGACTACCTGCTGGTGACCCGGGCGGTCGACCCGGTAGCGCTGGAGCGGGCCCGGATGACCCACATGGCGGCCGGCTTCGAGTCGGCCAACCACGACGACCTGCTGCGGTCGCTGGCGTACGTGTCCTTCCAGGAGCTGGCCACCCGCATCTCGCACCGCAACACCGGCAAGATCACCCGCGACCCGATCGGCGACCAGCTGCTCGCCCGGATCGCGCTGGACGAGAACCTGCACATGCTCTTCTACCGCAACCTGCTCGGCGCTGCGCTCGAGGTCGCGCCAAGCCAGACGATGCGGGCGATCACCGAGGTCGTGAAGACGTTCGAGATGCCCGGCCACTCGATCGAGAACTTCACCCGCAAGTCGGTGCAGATCGCGATGTCCGGCATCTACGACCTGCGGATCCACCGCGACGACGTGCTCGCACCGGTGCTGCGCGCGTGGGGCGTCTTCGACCTCGAGGGGCTCGACGCCGACGGCGAGGCTGCGCGCGACGAGCTGCAGGCAGCCCTTGACGAGCTGGACCAGGCGGCGTCGCGGTTCGAGGAGAAGCGGGTCGCCCACCACGACAAGCTGGCCGCTCGCGGCCACCTCATCGAGCGCGTCTAGCAGTCTCTCGACTGGTCGCTCGACCCGAAGCGGACCGGCTCGGCACGACCTGTGGTGTCCCCCAGCCGGTCCACTTCGGGTCCGGTGACCACGTGTTGGCTCAAGCGGACCGGCAAGCGGCCTGCCTTCCGTCACGCAAGCCGGTCCACTCCCGTCGCGCGCTGGGCGGTGCGCAAGCGGACCGGGAAGCGGCCTGCTGCACATCCCTCAAGCAGGTCCACTTCGGGTCCGGCCACCACCTGTTTGCTCAAGCGGACCGGCATGGGGACTGCTGCCCATGACGCCAACCGGTCCACTTCGGGGTTGCCAAAGCGGACCGGCTCGGCACGACCTGTGGTGCCACCCAGCCGGTCCACTTCGGACGGGCCGGCTCAGCCCTTGGCGTCCGACCAGCGGCGGACCACTGACACGTCCGCCACGAACCGCACGCCGCTGCCGGCCGCCCATCGCGCGGCCGTCGACCCCAGCACGTCGTGCAGCAGAGCGGCGACTTCGTCGGCGTCCTGCTCGGGCGCGTGCACCAGCAGCTCGTCGTGCAGGCACAACACGACCTCCGCACCGGGCGGCAAGGCCGCGCGCACCGACACCGCCCACATCTTGAACAGCTCGGCCGCGGCGCCCTGCACCACGGCGTTGCGCGCGAACCGGCCGCGGGCGGCCGTCGCCGCGGGGTCCACCGGCTCAGCCAGCGGCCACATCCGGACCCGCCGACCGCCGTACGTCGTGACGTCGCGACCGGCAGCCCCCGACTCGTGCGCGGCCCGCAGGTAGCCCATCGCCACCCGATAGGCCCGCTCCAGCCCGCGCAGCGCTTCCCCGGCCGCCCCGGAGGTCTGCCCGTACATCGCGGCGAGCACCGCCACCTTCGCCGTCGGTCGGTCGACAACCAGCCTGGCGGCCACCGGCGCGTACAGGTCGTCGTCAGCGGTCGCCCGCGCCAGCGCGTCGTCGCCGGACACGGCGGCCAGCACCCGCGGCTCGACCTGGCCGAGGTCGGCCCGCACGAGCACCATCCCGGGCTCGGCGGCCACGGCCGGGCGCAGCTCGGCCGGCAGGTTGTGCAGCCCGGCGGACGCGGTCATCCGGCCGGCCGCCCCGTCGCAGCCGGTCCAGCTGCCGCGCAGCCGGCCGTCCGGCCCGACGTCGCGGTCCAGCCAGCCGAAGCCGTAGGTCGTGGCGATCCGCTCGGCCTTGCGCCAGTCGATCAGCGCCGCCACCAGCGGGTGGGTGCCGCGGAACGGCTCCAGCCGCCAGGACCGGGTGTCAGGCACGTCGATGCCGACCCGGCCGAGCAGGGCCCGCACGCTGGCCGGGTTGCGCAGGTCGACGTCCTCGGCCCCGGGCACCAGGGCGCGGACCGCGTCGTCCCGGTGGGCCCGGGCGGCCGCCGCGGTCGCGGCGTCGACCGGTCGCGGGCCGACCCGTTCCTCGATGAGCCGCACCGCGGTGGCCCGGTCCAGCGGCAGCCCGCGGACGCCGAGCTCGACCGCGAGGAGCTCGGCGGCCGACTCCGACCAGGCGGTCAGCAGGGCGAGGGCAGGCATGCTCGGGGAGCGGCGGGTGTCGGGAAGCAGGCCGAGCTCCCGTTGGTGCTCGGCCTGCACGACGAGCGCGGCGGCAGCCCAGCGGGCCGCCGCCTCCGGCGTCGGGGGACCGTGCTCGGCCCAGCCCGGGCGCAGGTGGCCGTCCGGGCGCACCGGCTCGGCCGGGTCGACCGGGTCGTCGGCCGACTCCGGCGCCGGCCCGCCGGCCAGCAGGTCCAGCTGGCCGGTCCGCGGGCGGTGCGCGGGGTCGAGACCGCGGGCGGCCGCCCAGACCAGGGCCGGGTCGCGGTCGGACCCGCCGTGCAGCAGGCGGTGGCTCGCAGCCAGGTCCCAGGACGACGGGACGCGCACCCCGGCGTGCACGAGCGCCGTGGCGTCGCGGGCCGACCACCAGACCAGCCGCGGGCGCAGCGCCTCGAGCACCCGACGTACGGCATCGACGCCGTCGCCCGGGCAGGCGAGCAGCGCGTCACCGTGAGCCAGCCCGACGCCGTCCGGCGACCAGGCCACGCCGACCGGCGTCCCGGCCCCGACGCCGGCGGCGCGCAGGGCGGCCACGATGTCACCGGTGGTGGTCGTGGCGCGTGTCACCCCCGCATCCTGCCGGTCGGGGCCGACGAGGCGGTTCCTGGCCGCGGAGGGCGGGGCACGAGCGGACTCTCGACGTGTCCGTCGACGGCTGAACCGCGCGGCATCGCTAGGGTTTGTGCACGGACCGCAGGCACGGATGACGGGGAGCACGTGATGACCGAGGCCACCAGCGGCACGCCCGACGAGATCGATCCGCGGGTCGCCGAGCTGGTGGTGGCCATCCGGGACCGGTTCGGGCTGCGCGGCCTGCGCGGCGCCCGTTGGATGATCGAGCAGGAGATCGCCCTGGCCGAGGCGGCGCTGGCCGAGCTGCCCACCGAGTAGCCGTCCCGGTCATTCCTCGCCGCGGCGCAGCCGCTTGGTCTCGCCGCGCCTCTTCTTGGCCGAGATCCGCCGCTCCTGGGACGCCCGCGACGGGCGGGTGGGGCGGCGTGGCCGGGGCGGGGGAGCGGTGGCCTCGCGCAGCAGCGCTGCCAGCCGGGCCCGGGCGGCCCGCCGGTTCTGCAGCTGCGAACGGTGCTCGGACGCGGTGACGGTGACCACCCCGTCGACCAGCCGGTCGGCCAGGCGGGCCAGTGCGCGCTCCCTGTGCACCGGGCCGAGGGCGGAGCTCGCTGCCAGGTCGAACGAGAGCTCGACCCGGCTGTCGGTGGTGTTCACCGACTGCCCGCCCGGCCCCGAGGACCGGGAGAACCGCCAGCGGAGCTCGCCGCCGGGCACCAGGAGGCTGGCGCGGACCCGCAGGTCGGAGGGGTGGTCGCTCACGGTGCCCATCATCGCGCCCAGCGTCGCCGCGCCGTCCCCCGGTTGGCCTAGCGCCGGTTTGCCGATCCCTGACCTGTCCCTCTACCCTGTCTCGACCGCGCGCCGCGCGGTCCCACCGACGGCCCGCCGAATCCTGCCCGCCGTCAGGGGGACGGTTTGAGACCAGTGGGCAGGAGTGGGGGAACCACCTTCGGGTGTGGCGACCTGTGGTGATCTGCACCGATCACCGGCCGGTCCCGCATCCTCGGGGTGAAGCCGCAGCAATGCGGCCGGGCACTCTCTCGCCCGAACCCGACAGCTCACCTCGCAGGCGGCGAGAGGGATTGACCTATGGCGCAGCAGCGCGCGCAGAAGCGGTCCGGCACCTCTGGCCGCGGGCGACACCGTAAGCCCAGCAACCACACCCGCACACTCGGCCTCGCGACCGCGCCCCTGGTGGTCGCGATCCCGCTGGCCGCCGCCAGCGCCTCGCCGGCCTCGGCCGCCACGAGCGCCTGGGACCGCCTGGCCGGCTGCGAGAGCGGCGGCAACTGGGGCATCAACACCGGCAACGGCTACTACGGCGGCCTGCAGTTCGCCGACGGCACCTGGGACGGCTACGGCGGCGAGAAGTACGCCTCCCGGGCCGACCTCGCGACCCGCGCCGAGCAGATCGTGATCGCCTCCAAGCTGCTCAACAGCAGCGGCTGGGGCCCCTGGCCGGCCTGCAGCAGCCGGCTCGGCCTGGGTGGCGACGAGAAGCGCGAGGCCCTCGCCACCGCCGAGGCCATCAAGGCCCGGCTCAGCGGTGACCAGACCAGCACCGCCGACACCCCGACGGCTGACTCCACCAAGTCCAGCGCCGAGACGCGGGCCGAGGACAACCGGGTGCAGACCGAGCGCGCCAACCGCGGCAAGCACCGCAAGGCACATGCCTCCGGCGACGTCTACGTGGTCCGCCGCGGCGACACCCTCTCGGCGATCGCCCGCAACCGGGACGTCCCCGGTGGGTGGCAGAAGCTGTACCGCATCAACAAGGCCACGATCGGCTCGAACCCCGGCCTGATCCGTCCCGGGCAGCGCCTCCACCTCGGCTGACCCGCACCCCTCCGAAGTCCGCGCGGTCCCACCCTGTCGGGGTGGGGCCGCGCGGTGCGTTCAGCCGATCTCGAACCCGCGCAGACCCTCCACCGGCTCCTCGGTCACCTCGACCGTCTCCACCCGGGCGTACGCCGGTCCCTGGCGCAGCCAGGCCAGCACGGCGGCCACCTCGTCCGGCGGGCCCTCGAGCACGACCTCGACCCGCCCGTCCGGCAGGTTCCGGGCCAGGCCGGCGACACCCCGGCGGGCCGCCTGCTGACGGCTGCTGTCCCGGAAGAAGACGCCCTGCACCCGGCCGCTGACCAGCGCCCGGCGCCGGACCACCTGGCCGGGCCGCGAGCCGTCGTCGGCCCCGCCGCTCACGGCGCCAGCGCCTCCAGCACCTCGAGCCCCCGGCGTACCGCCTGATCCGGGTCGGCGTCCGGCGACCCGACCTCGGAGTCGAAGTTCAGGTCCAGGAACACCTCGGTGACCGCTTGCTCGGCGAGCACCGCCAGGTCGGCGCGCACCTCGTCGAGGGAGCCGGTCAGCGGGCGCCGGTCAGGGGCCCCGCCCGGCCGGACCCGGACCACGCCTCGGGTCACGATCCGCACCGCGTCGGGGTCCCGCCCGGCGTCGCGCGCGGCGTCCCGCACGACAGCGGCGGCCGAGCCGATCGAGGCCAGGTCCTGCCCGCTGCTGCTGATCCAGCCGTCGGCGATTCGCCCGGCTCGCCGCAGGGCAGCCTCGACGCCGCCGCCCAGCAGCACCGGCGGCCGGGGGCGCTGCACCGGCTTGGGGTCGACCAGGGCCGGCCCAACGTCGTGGAACTCCCCGTGGAAGTCGACCAACCCGTCGGCGAAGCAGGCCGTCAGGCAGGCGACGAACTCCTCGGCCCTGGCCGCGCGCCGGTCGGTCGGGGCGCCGGTGGCGCGGTACTCCTCGGCGGCCCAGCCGAGCCCCAGCCCGAGGTCCAGCCGGCCGCCGGAGACGGCGTCGAGAGTGGCGGCCTGCTTGGCCAGGAGCAGCGGCGAGAACCACGGCATGTTCAGGACCGCGACCCCGAGCCGGGCCCGCTCGGTCTGCCCCGCGAGGAAGGCGAGGGTCATCAGCGGGTCGTGCACGCTGCGGTAGACCGGCGGCCAGCGGCGGGGGTCGTCGGCGCTCGCCACGTCGGCCGGGTAGAGCAGGCGCTGGAAGACCCACAGGGACGCGTAGCCGAGCCGTTCGGCCCGGTGGGCCAGGGCTACCTGGTTCGCGGGTGTGGCCCACGACCCGGACTGGGGGACGGCGAAGCCGAGGTCCATCCCCCCATCCTCACACGGCCTCCGAGCTGGTCAGTGGTCGGCGAAGCAGCGCCCCAGCCCGAGCTCCGCGAGACCTCGGAGGTCGCCCGCGTGGTAGCGGCCCAAGGGGTAGCTGTTGGTGTCGTACATGACCTGGAAGGGGTCGGTCACGTGCCCGAGCCCGACCAGGTGGCCGAGCTCGTGCAGCAGCACGGCCCGCGCCTTGGCGTCGTCGCCGGACTGCAGCTGGCGGGTGAGGGCGGGGCCGTTGAAGACCGCCATGCCGCTCACGTAGCGCTGGTCGGCACCGGTGCCGAACGGGTCGGGGCCGGCCCGACCCAGGATCCGGTCGCCCAGCATCGAGGTCTCGGTCGGGTCGGACCAGGTGACCAGGACCGGTGCCCACCGGTCGCCGTACCGCTCCGGCTGGAACGCCCGCCGGGCCGGGTCGGGGCCTTCGGTCGTGACGCCGTCGTCGAGGAACTGCAGGCCGGTCGCCGCGCTGAGCTCGCTTAGCACGGTGATCAGGAGGGACCGGCCACCCGGCGGCTCGCGGTCCGGCCGGACCACGACGTGGATCGGCCGGCACGGGTCGAAGGCGACGGGCGTCCCGTCGGGGTGCGTCGCGAGGAAGCTGTAGCCGCCGGTCCCACCGGGGGCGACGGCCGGCCGGCCGAGGGGCGCCGACGCGGCTTCGATGGGCGGCCGGGACGGGATGTCGACGCCGGGGCGCTCGCCCGGGGGAGCGCTGGCGGCGGTCAGTGCCGCACAGGAGGTCAGGGTGCCGGTGAGTGCCACCGCGGCGAGCAACGCCGCGGCCCGGCGCCTGGCTGCGGCGAGGTCCACGTCGGTTCATCGGCAGCCGCGGCGGCCGACCGTAGCCGCGGATGATCACGCGATGCCTCGAGTGCCCCGAGTGGGATTCGAACCCACACTGGACGGTGTTTGAGACCGTTGGCTCTGCCAGTTGGCCTATCGGGGCGCGCGATCATCATGTCATCCACCGATAGGGTCGGACGGTGGTCGACGCGAGGCGCCGGGTGGTCATCGCCGAGGACGAGGCGTTGATCCGGCTCGATCTCCGCGAGATGCTCGAGGAGGAGGGCTACCAGATCGCGGCGGAGGCCGCTGACGGCGAGTCCGCCGTCGCGCTGGTGCTCGAGCACCGTCCGGACCTGGCCGTGCTGGACGTCAAGATGCCCCGGTTGGACGGCATCTCCGCGGCCGAGCAGATCGCGGCGGCCCGGGCCGCGCCGGTCGTGATGCTCACCGCTTTCTCCCAGCGCGAGCTGGTCGAGCGGGCCCGGGCGGCCGGCGCCATGGCGTACCTGGTGAAGCCGTTCACCAAGGCCGACCTGGTCCCGGCGATCGAGATGGCGATGGCCCGGTACGACGAGCTGACCACCCTCGAGCGCGAGGTCTCCGACCTGCGGGAGCGGCTGGAGACCCGCAAGCTGGTGGACCGGGCGAAGGGGGCGCTGCAGGTTCGGCACGGCCTGGACGAGGCCGCCGCGTACCGGTGGATCCAGCGGACCTCGATGGACCGGCGGATGACGATGCGCGAGGTCGCCGAGCTAGTGGTGGCCGAACTACAACCACCTGCGGTACCCGGCCCAGCCTGACGGATGTCCCCCGTTGTCCGGTATCGGTGTGTCACCGCGGCGCTCGCTCGGCGAGATCAGGTCACGACTTGACAACGACGCTGCGTCTGATGGGCACGAACGGGCGCATCCGGCCGCCAGGGTTCGATAGGTTCCCTGCGTCAGGCGCGAGCCTGCGCGGTCTATCCATGGGCCGCGGTCCCTTTCGAAGGAGATGGTTCATGATCCGCCCCACCCCGCTTTGGCGGTCGGCCGCGGTCCTGGGTGTCGCTGGTCTGGTGCTCACCGCTTGTGGTGGGAGCAGCGACACGGCCTCGACCAGTGACAAGCCCACGAAGTCCGGCTCGGCGTCCGCGCCGGCTGGCGCGAAGGGCGACGGCACGCTCAAGATCGGCACGCTGTTGCCGCAGACGGGGTCGCTCGCCTTCCTCGGCCCGCCGGAGTTCGCCGGCGTGGGTCTCGCAGTGAAGGACATCAACGACGCCGGTGGTGTCAACGGCAAGCAGGTCGAGGTCACCAACTCCGACTCCGGTGACACCTCCACCGACACCGCCTCGCAGTCGGTCGACCGACTGCTCTCGAACAACGTCGACGCCATCATCGGCGCCGCGTCATCCAGCGTCTCGCTCTCCGTGATCGACAAGATCACCGGTGCCGGGGTGCTGCAGATCTCGCCGGCGAACACCTCGCCCGAGCTCACCGACTACGCCGACAAGGGCCTGTACTTCCGGACTGCCCCGTCGGACATCCTGCAGGGCCGGGTCGACGGTGACCTGATCCTGGCCGACGGCAACACCACCGTCGGAATCCTGCAGCTGCAGGACTCCTACGGCACCGGTCTCGGCGACGCGTTCACCGAGTCGTTCGAGGGCGGCGGCGGCCAGGTCGTGGAGAAGGTCGTCTACGACCCCAAGGCGGCGTCCTTCAACACGGAGGTCGGAAAGATCAAGGCGGCCGACCCGGAGGCGATCATCCTGATCTCCTTCGAAGAGGCCAAGAAGATCATCCCCGAGCTGGTCAAGCAGGGCATCGGGCCGGACAAGAAGAAGATCTACCTCGTCGACGGCGACATGGCCAACTACAGCAAGGACTTCCCGAAGGGCACCCTCACCGGTGTCAAGGGAACGCTCCCCGGCGTGCAGGCCGCTGACGACTTCAAGGCCCGTCTGATGACCGTCGACCCGAAGCTGGACCAGTTCGCGTACGCGGCTGAGTCCTACGACGCGACGGTCCTCGTTGCCCTGGCCGCCCAGGCCGCCGGTGACGACAGCGGCGCGTCCATCGCCTCCAAGATGCAGGACGTGAGCGCCGGTGGCGAGAAGTGCACCTCGTTCAAGGACTGCCTGGCTCTTCTCAACGACAAGAAGGACATCGACTACGACGGCGTGAGCGGTCCGGTCGAGTTCAACGAGAAGGGCGACCCGAGCGAGGCGACGATCGGCATCTACCAGTTCGGCGCCGACAACAACTACTCCTTCCTCGAGGCCAAGGAGGGCAAGCTCTGACCGATCGGGTCAGCGCTTGATCGCACGGCATGACGAAGGGCCCGGCCGCAACGGCCGGGCCCTTCGTCATGTTCGGCCCCGGAGGCCGCGCACTGGTGGGTTCCGTGGGCGCTGACAGGCCAGGAAACCCCCGGTAACCCACCACTCCGGGGTTCGGGGGTCCAGCCGCCAACGCGACTGGGCGGCGCGGTCAGGCCTTGGCGAGGGTGCCGAGATAGAGCTCGATCACCTTGGGGTCCTTGGCCAGGTCCTTGCCGGACGCCGTGTAGGCGTTGCGGCCCTGGTCCAGGACGTAGCCGCGGTCGCAGATCTGCAGGCAGCGGCGGGCGTTCTGCTCGACCATGATGACCGAGACGCCGGCCCGGTTGATCTGCCGGGTGCGGACGAACACCTCGTCCTGCAGGGCCGGGGAGAGGCCGGCCGAGGGCTCGTCGAGCAGCAGCACCGACGGCTCCATCATCAGCGCGCGTCCCATCGCGACCATCTGCCGCTCGCCACCGGAGAGCGAGCCGGCCCGCTGGGCCCGCCGGTCTCCCAGCGCAGGGAACAGGCCGGTGACGAACTCGAAGCTCTGCTTGAACTTCTTGGGGGCCTGGTAGACCCCCATCTGCAGGTTCTCCTCGATGGTGAGGCTGGGGAAGACGTTGTTCGTCTGCGGCACGAAGCCGACGCCCTGGGCGACCAGCCGGTTGGCCTTGAGCCCGGTGATGTTCTCCCCGCGCAACGTGATCGATCCGGAGCTCACCTTGATCAGGCCGAAGATCGCCTTGAGCAGCGTGGACTTGCCGGCACCGTTGGGCCCGATGATCCCGACCAGCTCGCCGTCGTTCACGTAGAGGTCGCAGCCGTTGAGGATGTTGACGCCCGGCACGTAGCCGGCGACCACGTTGTCGGCCCGCAGCAGCGAGTCCTTCGCGCCGGCCTCGTGCGCCTGGCGGCCCTCCTGCGAGAGCTCGTGGCTGGCCGCTGCTGGTGCCTCGTCGGTCGGCTGATCGGCGCCGGGTTCCTGGGTGCTCACTGGTTCTCCTTCTCGGCCTCGGCGCGCTCCCGCTCGAGAGCCTCCTCGGCCTCGGCGAGCACGAGCTGCTCGTCCTCCTCAGTCAGCGGCGCGTCGTGGTGCGACCCGAGGTAGGCGTCGATGACCCGCTGGTCGCCCATCACGGCGTCCGGCGGACCTTCGGCGATCACCTTGCCTTGAGCCATCACCAGCACCCAGTCGGAGATGTCCCGCACCATGTCCATGTCGTGCTCGACGAACAGCACCGTCATGCCGTCCTCACGGAGGTCCTTCACGTGGCCGAGCAGCGACTGGGTCAGGGCGGGGTTCACCCCGGCCATCGGCTCGTCCAGCATCACTATCTCGGGGCCGACCATCAGCGCCCTGGCCATCTCGAGCAGCTTGCGCTGCCCGCCGGAAAGGCTGCCGGCGAAGTCCTCGCGCTTCGTGTCCAGCTTGAACCGGGCCAGCAGGTCGTCGGCCCGTTCGGTGATCTCCCGCTCCTGAGCCCCCCAGAGAGCCTGGAAGAGGGCCGTGAAGACGTTCTCGCCCTTCTGGCCGGTCGCTCCTAGGCGCATGTTCTCGATCACGGTCAGCTTGGACAGCGCCTTGGTGAGCTGGAAGGTGCGCACCATGCCCATCCGGGCCACCTTGTGCGCGGCCACGCCCTTCAAGGGCCGGCCGCCGAACGACCAGGTGCCCTCGTCGGGCTGGTCGAAGCCGGTGAGCAGGTTGAAGAACGTCGTCTTGCCGGCACCGTTGGGGCCGATCAGGGCGGTGATCGCACCGCGCTGGATCTCGACGTGCTCGACGTCGACGGCGCGCAGGCCGCCGAACTGCCGGACGATGCCGTCGGCAACCAGGATGGCGTCGGGCTTGGCCGCGCCTGGTTGGTGGTCGACTCCGGCGAGTGCAGCCGCGGCTGCGTCCTTCTGCCCGCGGCGGCTGCCGGCCTCCTGCGTGGTCACGGTGTCCTCAGCGCTCCCGATGGTCTCGTGGTCGTTGTCAGCGGGCATCGAGCGCGATCTCCCTCCGGTCGCCGAAGATCCCCTGTGGCCGGAAGATCATCAGCGCCATGAGCAGCACGCCGACGATCATGAACCGGAACTGGCCGACCTGCGTAGTGGTGATGACCGACTTGGAGATGTAGCCGGCGTCGATGGCCTCGTTGAGGATGTTGTCGCTCAGCGACAGGATCACCCAGAAGATCATCGCGCCCACGACGGGGGCCGCCACCCGGGCGGCGCCGCCGAGGATCAGGACGGTGTAGGCGAAGAACGTCGTGTCGGTGCCGAAGATGTCCGGCTGGATCGAGGACTGACCGAGCGCGTAGACGAAGCCGCCGAGGCACCCGAGCACGCCGCCGATGATCAGGCTCTGCATCTTGTAGGCGTACACGTTCTTGCCGAGGCTGCGGACCGCGTCCTCGTCCTCGCGGATCGCCTTGAGCACCCGGCCCCACGGGCTGCGCATCAGCAGGAAGACCACCAGGCAGGACAGGGCCACCAGGATCCAGCCGACGGTGAGGATCCACATCTGCCGCTCGTTGAAGCCGAACCGGCCGATGTTGTACTCGTTGACCGGGTAGGGGTTGAGGTCGTAGAAGCCGCCGGCGAACGCCTGCCGGCCGTCGGACCCGCCGAAGGTCTCCTCGAACGTCACCGAGCGCACGATCAGCCGGATGATCTCCGCTGCCGCGATCGTGACGATGGCGAGGTAGTCGGCCCGCAGCCGCAGCGTCGGGATGCCGAGCAGCAGGGCCAGCACGACCGCGCCGGCGAGGCCGAAGATGATGCCGAGCCACATCGGCAGGTCGAACGTCGCCACGGTGACCGCAAGGCCGTAGGCGGCGACCGCGAGGAAGCCGGACTGCCCGAAGTTCAGCAGGCCGGTGTAGCCGAAGTGGACGTTGAGGCCGATCGCCGCGAGGGCGAAGACGACGGTCTGCAGGCCGATGGACGCCTCGAGGGCATTGATGATGATCCGGGTCCAGTCCATGGGTGCGCTCCCTTCCGCCTCAGCCGACCCGCTGCGCTCGACCGAGGATGCCCTGCGGCCGGACGAGGAGGATCACGATCAGGATGCCGAGTGCGCCGACGTTCTTGAGCTCGACCGGGATCCACAGGGTCGACACCGAGAGGAACAGCCCGACCACGATGCTGCCGACGAGCGCCCCGTACGCCGTGCCGAGACCGCCCAGCGTGACCGCGGCGAAGATGAGCAGCAGGATCTGGAAGCCCATCTGGAAGTTGATCCCCTGGGCCAGCCCGAGCAGGACCCCCGCCAGCCCGGCCAGCGTCGCCCCGCTGATCCACACCACCCGGATCACCCGGTCGACGTCGATGCCGGACGCCGCGGCCAGGGCCGGGTTGTCGGACACCGCCCGGGTGGCCTTGCCGATCCGGGTCCGCAGCAGCGCGAGGATCGTGGCCAGCAGCACGACGATCGCCACCGCCATCGACCAGTAGTCGACGGCGGCGAGGTTGATCGGACCGATGTCGATGCCCTTGGCGCCCTGGTAGTCCGGGTACTGCCGGGTGTTGCCCGTGAAGAGGTAGAGGTAGAAGTAGCGCAGGAAGATGCCCAGCCCGATCGACACGATCATGGCGGCGATCAACCCGGTCCCGCGTCTGCGTAGCGGGCGCCACAGGGCGGCGTCGTTGGCCCAACCCAGCAGGCCACAGATGATCAACGCGATCGCGGCTGCCGGGAAGAACTGCAGCCCGCCGAAGTCGGGGAGGAACGGCAGGTTGCCGGTGCTGATCCACCAGGTCAGCAGCGCACCGATCGTCACCAGCTCGCCGTGGGCGAAGTTGGTCAGCCCGGTGGTGCCGAAGATGAGCGACAGCCCGACCGCGGCCAGCGCCATGATCAGGCCGAACCGGAAGCCTTCTGCCGTGAGCTGGGCCGCCTGGCTCCACTTGCTCTCGACCACCCGGGTGCTCTTGCCCAGCGGGAAGATCACCGGCTTGTCCTGGTCGGCGAGGACCGGCACCTTCAGCGACTTCTTGCTCTCGTCGGTGAGGTTCACGCCCTTGGGCAGGCCCTCGGTGTCGATGGTCACCGTGTAGGTGCCCGGGCCGGGCACGTCGACGGTCCAGCGGCCGGTCTTGTCGCTCGTCCCCTGGCCGGTGAACCCTTTGGGCCCCTTGACGCTGACGTCGACACCCTCGTAGGAGACCCGTTCGCCCTTCTTGGTCTGGAACAGGAACCCGAAGATGGACTCGCCGTCCGCCTGGGCCGCGCCGGCACCCATGCCGAGCACGACGACGAGGGCGGAGACAAGCGCCGCCAGGAAGAAGGCGACTCTCGTGCGCACCAGGGCACCTCCGGTCGGGGGCAGGCAGGTCGGCTCACCGGTCGCCGGGGAGCATAGTGCCCACCGTTGGTCCCGGCGGGGACGAACCTAGCGAACGTCAGCGCAGCGCGGCGACGATCGCCACAAGCAATGGCGCGACGGCCAGGGCGGGAAGGAGGTCGGCAACCGGGACAGACCGGATCCGGAGCAGCCGGAGGCCCACTCCCACGAGCAGCAAACCACCCGTCGCCGTGAGCGCGGCCAGGTGGGCGTCAGGGAGCAGATCGCCCAGCAGGGCGGCCACGAGGGTCAGGGCACCCTGCACCACCAGGACCACCAGCGCCGAGGCCGCCACACCCCACCCGAGGCTGGCCGCGAAGGCGATCGAGGCGAACCCGTCCAGGGTCGCCTTGAGGGCGAGCTTGTCGATGCCGCGGCCGAGCCCGTCGTCCAGCGACCCGAGGATCGTCAGCGGGCCGACGCAGAACACCAGCGAGGCGGTGACGAACCCCTCGACGAAGCGGTCCCGGTCGCCGCCGCGTCCGTGCGGGACCCGGCGCCGGATCGCGTCGCCCATCCCCTCCAGCCGGTCCTCGACCCGCAGCAGCGACCCGCAGATCCCGCCGATCAGCACCGACCCGAGCACGATGAGCACCGGCGCGCTGGTCCCGACCGTGTCGGCCAGGTCCGGGTCGAGCACCGAGGCGGCGCTGGTGGCCGCCACCAGCAGCGTGACCAGGCCGAGACCGTCGGTGACGACCTCGCGGGTGCGCCCGGGCAGCCGGTTCCCGAGGAGCACGCCGATGCCCGAGCCGACGAGCACCGTCGTCACGTTCAGCAGGGTGCCGGCACCGCGGAACATGGGCCACCTCCGGGTCGGCTCGGGGTCCGGGTCTCGATCTTTCTTGGCTGATCATCTCGCGCGGAGGTAGTTGACTGGCGTAAGGTCCGGCGCGGCTGTGCGGGGCAGTCTCTCGGGTCGAGGACCAGGAGCGCACCCGCGGTGCGTCCCGTGAGGCGATGGAGGGCCAGTGACGCGTCCGGCCGTGTGTGTCCGAGCAGCCACGCTCGACGACGTACCCGCCCTGCTGGAGCTCTGGGCGGAGCTGCGGGACATCGGCGGACGGATGGAGCGGCTGATCCCGGGACCGGACGCTGCCGGCCTGCGCGAGCGGCTGACCGCCATCGCCGAGGACCCGGCCGCCCGGGCGCTGGTCGCGGAGGTGGACGGTCAGGTCGCCGGCATGATGCTGCTGACCGCGGCCCCCTTTGCGCCGCTGTTCGAGCAGCGGTCGGTGCACACCCACTACCTGCACGTCAAGGACGGGTTCCGGCGCCGGGGTGTCGGCAAGGCGCTGCTGGCTGCCGCGGTCACCTTCGCCGACGAGGTCGGCGCCGAGCACGTGATCACCAGTGTGCTGCCGCAGATGCGTGAGACCCAGCGGTTCTACGCCCGGCTCGGGTTCGGCCCGGTGGTCGTCCGGCGGTCGGCCACCGTGAGCGTGCTCCGGCGGCGACTGGCCCCCACCGGCGCCGGCTCGGTGACGGACAACCTCTTGGCCCGCCGTCGCTCGCTGCGCCGGGTCCGGGCCGCCGTCGCCCGCGTCGGCGACTGACCGCCGTACGGGCACCTGCTCCTCAGCTCAAAACGATCACGGTTCCGTGATCATTGCTGGTCGACCGCGGTGACTTTGGCGCGGTCGAGCACCACTCGCCTCGGTAGGGCCCGGACCGATCGCGTACGCCGGGAGAGCGGTACCGCCGTCAGGCTCCGGGTGCCGCGTCGCGCAGCAGGCAGGTGATCCGCGAGGTGCACACGGCGCGACCGTGCTCGTCGGCGATCTCGACCTGCCAGGACGCCATCGTCGAGCCCAGGTGCAGCGGGGTGGCCGTGCCCGTCACCGACCCCGACCGGGCCGCCCGGTGATGGGTCGCGTTGATCTCGATGCCGACCGCCACCCGGTTCGGTCCGGCGTGCAGCACCGAGCCGAACGAGCCGAGCGTCTCGGCCAGCACCACCGAGGCCCCGCCGTGCAGCAGGCCGTAGGGCTGAGTGTTGCCTTCGACCGGCATGGTGGCGACCAGCCGGTCCGTGCTCACCTCGGTGAACACGATCCCCATCCGCTCCATCAGGGTTCCCCGGGCCATCACGTTGGCCATGTCCAGCGGAACGGGGGAGTCGGGTGTGGTAGCCATGCGCCGATCGTAGGCAACGGGCCGGAACGCCCTGTCGGGACGGCGCACTAGGCTCGATCAGGTGAACGCGAAGACCGACCCGCCCCGGAACCGGCTACTCCTGCTGGACGGTCACTCGCTGGCCTACCGCGCGTTCTACGCCCTGCCGGTCGAGAACTTCTCGACCACGACGGGGCAGCCCACCAACGCCGTCTACGGCTTCACCTCGATGCTGATCAACGTGCTGCGGGACGAGAACCCGTCCCACGTCGCGGTCGCCTTCGACGTGTCCCGCAAGACGTTCCGCTCCGAGCTGTTCGCCGACTACAAGGCCAACCGCACCGCGAGCCCGACCGACTTCGGCGGGCAGGTCGATCTCGTCAAGGAGGTGCTCGAGGCGCTGCGGATCCCGTCCCTGCAGGCGGAGGGCTACGAGGCCGACGACGTCATCGCGACCGTTACGGCGCGGGCCGAGCGCGAGGGCTTCGATGTCCTGATCTGCACCGGCGACCGCGACGCGCTGCAGCTCGTGTCGGACCGGGTCACCGTGCTCTACCCGCGCAAGGGTGTCTCGGACATGTGGCGCTTCACGCCGGAGTCGGTGCAGGAGAAGTACGGCCTGAGCCCGGCGCAGTACCCCGACTTCGCCGCGCTGCGCGGAGACCCGAGCGACAACCTGCCCAACATCCCGAGCGTGGGGGAGAAGACCGCGACCAAGTGGATCGCGGAGTTCGGCGACCTCGACCAGCTGGTCGCCCGGGTCGACGAGGTCAAGGGCAAGGCCGGCGACGCCCTGCGCGCCCACCTGGCCCAGGTCGTTCAGAACCGTCAGCTGACCGAGCTGGTCCGCGACGTCCCGATAGAGGTGATGCCGGGCGACCTGGTGCGCACCAACTGGGAGCGCGACGAGGTGCACCGCGTCTTCGACACCCTGGAGTTCCGGGTGCTGCGGGACCGGCTCTACGCCACCGTCGAGGCGGCGACGCCGGAGGCGGACGAGGGCTTCGAGGTGACCTTCACCCTGCTGGGGCCCGGCGAGGTCGCGCCGTGGCTGGCTGCGCACGCGCGCAGCGGCGCGCGGACCGGCGTACATATCTCGGGGTTCTGGGGCGCCGGTGGCGGCGACGTGACCGGCGTCGCGCTCGCGACCGCCGACGGGGAGGGCGGCTGGTTCGCACCCGAGGACCTCGACCCCGGCGACGATCTGGCCGTGGCGGGCTGGCTCGCCGACGAGACAGCACCCAAGGCGCTGCACGACGCGAAAGGCCCGTCGCTCGCGTTCGCCGCGCGCGGCTGGGACCTGCGCGGCGTGACCAGCGACACGGCCCTGTCGGCCTACCTGGCGATGCCCGACCAGCGCAGCTACGACCTCGCCGACCTCGCGCTGCGCTACCTGCGCCGCGAACTGCGGGCCGAGGACGGCGACAGCGGCGGGCAGCTCGCCTTCGGTCTGGACGGCGGGGACGACACCGCCGCCGCGGAGTCCGACGTGCTGCGGGCCCGCGCCGTGTACGAGCTGGCCGACGCCCTCGACACCGAGCTCGCGAACAAGGAGGCCACTGAGCTCCTGCGGGACCTCGAGCTGCCGCTGGTGCGGGTGCTGGCTGGGATGGAGCGCACCGGCATCGCGGTCGACACCGAGCATCTGGCCGCCCTCGAGGCGCAGTTCGGCGGCGCCGTCAAGGACGCCGCTGACGAGGCGTTCGCGGTGATCGGTCGCGAGATCAACCTCGGCTCGCCCAAGCAGCTGCAGGTGCTGCTGTTCGACGAGCTCGGCATGCCCAAGACCAAGCGCACCAAGACCGGCTACACCACTGACGCGGACGCGCTGCAGGCGCTGTTCGCCCAGACTGGGCACCCGTTCCTCGAGGCCGTGCTGCGGCACCGGGACGCCACCCGACTGAAGGTCACTGTCGACGGGCTGCTGAAGACGGTCGCCGACGACGGCCGCATTCACACGACCTTCAACCAGATGATCGCGGCGACCGGTCGGCTGTCCTCAACCGACCCGAACCTGCAGAACATCCCGATCCGCACCGAGGAAGGACGCCGGATCCGCGAGGCGTTCGTGGTGGGGCCGGCCGGTGAGTCACTGATGACGGCCGACTACAGCCAGATCGAGATGCGGATCATGGCGCACCTGTCCGAGGACGCGGCGCTGATCGAGGCGTTCCACTCGGGGGAGGACCTGCACGCGTTCACCGCGTCGCGGGTGTTCGGGGTCGAGCCCGGTGCCGTCACCCACGCGCAGCGGGCGAAGATCAAGGCGATGAGCTACGGGCTGGCCTACGGGCTCAGCGCGTTCGGCCTGTCCCGCCAGCTGACGATCGGCACCGACGAGGCCAAGGGCCTGATGGACGAGTACTTCCTGCGCTTCGGTGGCGTCCGCGACTACCTGAGCGACGTCGTCGCCGAGGCCCGCAAGACCGGCTTCACCGAGACCGTGCTCGGGCGCCGCCGGTACCTGCCGGACCTCACCAGCGACAACCGGCAGCGCCGCGAGATCGCCGAGCGGATGGCCCTCAACGCCCCGATCCAGGGCTCCGCCGCGGACCTGGTCAAGGTCGCGATGCTCGGGGTCGACCGGGCACTCGCGGCCGAGGGGCTGGCCAGCCGGATGCTGCTGCAGGTGCACGACGAATTGGTGCTCGAGGTGGCGCCAGGGGAGCGGGAGGCGGTCGAGACCCTGGTACGCCGGGAGATGGGCGCCGCCTACGAGCTGCGGGTGCCCCTCGACGTCTCGGTCGGCGTCGGCCGCACCTGGCACGACGCCAGCCACTGACGCCCCCACCCCCGCCCCGCCCCCGACACGCAGCCACACCGCACCCACACGCACCCCAAGACCCTTCCCCGTTGATCATGCACCTTTGGGGATCTTGGTCCATCGGTGCTGCTCAGCGGGCCATCCGCCTGGCGACGATCATGCAGTTTTGGGGATCTTGGGGTGCACCCTCGAGTCGGTCGCCGCACTCGGGCGCCGAGCCGACACGACCCGTCGGGTCGACGTGAGGCGGCGAGTCAGCGCCGCCTCGCGGCCGTGGACCAAGATCCCCAAAGTTGCATGATCGACTCTGACATCGGGCTCGCTGGCCAGGCCGGATGTGCAAGATCCCCAAAGTTGCATGATCAACGGCGGAAGTTGGGGGGTTAGGGGTTGGGGTTGGGGGATGGTCCACGGGTTGCGGTGAACGCAGAGTGAGCGGGCGACGACGGTCTGAATCGTTTGCTGCGTACCGGTTTCGCCCGGCCCGTCCGCGTCGTACGGTCGCAGGACGACACGACGGGGAAGGTCCGCTCCACCCATGCGCGCACGAACGTCCGGCCTGGCTGCCGCCGCCGCTCTCGCGGCCGGTCTGCCGACCCTGTTCGCAGGGTTGCTGGGCAGTACGGCGGCGCAGCTGACCCTCGGACCGGACGACAGCATGGTGCGCACCCACACCGTGCCGGCCCCGGCCGCGGGGCCCGACGACGCGGCCCTCGGGCTGCTCGGCGCGCACCCGCCGACCGGCACCACACTCCAGGTCATCGACGGCCCCGCCCAGGGCGAGGACGACGGCAGCCGGGGCGTGCCGATCCGGGTCTCCGGCACCGCCCTGCCGGCCCGGGTGCTGCTCGCCTACCGCAACGCCGCGAACGACCTGGGGCGCTCCGACCCGGCCTGCCACGTCTCGTGGAGCCTGCTCGCGGGCATCGGGCAGGTCGAGTCCGGGCACGCCTACAACGGCGCGATCGACCGCAAGGGCCGCACGTTGAATCCCATTCTCGGGCCGGAGCTCAACGGCGTGGGCGACGTGGCTGCCATCGCCGACACCGACGGCGGCCGCTGGGACGGCGACACCACCTGGGACCGGGCGGTGGGGCCGATGCAGTTCATCCCGTCGTCCTGGCAGGTCTGGGGCCGCGACGGGGACGGCGATGGGAAGGCCGACCCGTCCGACGTCGACGACGCGGCGATGGCGACCGCGTCGTACCTCTGCGCCGGGGACCGCGACCTGCGCGACGAGAAGGACCGGCGCAGCGCGGTCTTCAGCTACAACCACTCGTGGGACTACGTCGACCTGGTGCTTGCCTGGGCGGACGCCTACGCCACCGGCGTGCCGCTGACGACCGACCTGCTGCCGGTCGCCGACGGCGACCGCCAGCGGCCGTCCGGCGGGGAGCGCGCAGGTGAAGGCCCGTCGGCGGTGCTGGTCCTGCCGGCGCCCGGCGTCACGCAGGCGCCCGCGACGGTCGGGGACCCGTCCGGGTCGAGCCGCACCGCCGTCGGCCGCGCCGGCTGGGGGCTCGCAGCCGACCGACGCGACCACGTCGGCCGCCGCGCCATCGCCGACCGAGCACGACCACCGCCGCCCCGTCGGATCCTCCGACCGAGCCCGACCCGTGCGCGACACCCAGCCCGACGGACACACCGACCGGCGACCCCACCGACACGGCCACGCCGAGCCCGACGCCGACCGAGTCGGTGACGCCGGATCCCACCCCCACGGACTCCTCGCCGTCTCCCACACCGACCGACTGCTCCACCGCGCCATCCGGCTCCTGATTCCCCTCGCCGCGACCCGCCGCGTGGCAGACTCACCGCCCGTGACCACCACCGTGACCCGGCGTGCCGCGACCGGCGCCGCGCTCCTCGCACTCATCCTTGTGCCCGCCCTGGCCGGCTGCGCGGGAGAGCCCGAGGCCGTGACCGTCGCGAAGAGAGCAACAGTCCACCAGCAACAACGTGCCGCTGAAGTCCTGCGACCAGGTCCAGTGCACCGGTGACATCGACGGCGCGGCCTACGAGATCCAGCTGCCGGACAAGTGGAACGGCACCCTGCTCATCTACTCCCACGGCTACCGGCAGGCCGAGCCCTCGCCGCCGGACTTCGAACCCGTCAACACCGACCCGGCACCGGCGGCCACCGAGGAGGTCGCCAGTGCGCTGCTCGACAAGGGCTACGCGCTGGCCGGCTCGGCGTTCAAGACCAACGGCTGGGACGTGCTCGACGGCGTCGCCGCGGACGAGGCGCTGCACACCTTCTTCACCGAGAAGATCGGTACGCCGGACCGGGTCTACGTGTGGGGAGACTCGCTCGGCGGGCTCATCACCGAGACGCTGGCCGAGAAGCACCCGGAGTGGGTCTCCGGCGCGGCGCCGTTGTGCGGAGTTCTCGGCGGCAGCAACCTCAACCTCGACCTGGCGCTCGACGTCGCCTACGCCGTCAAGACGCTGATCTACCCCGACCTCAAGCTGACCGGTTTCGCCAGCCATGACGAGGCAGTGGCGAACTGGCAGGGTGCCTACGACGCGATCACCAAGGCGGGTGCTGACGTGCCGAACGGCGTCCCGGCGATCCTGCTGACCGCAGCCCTGGTGGACGCCCCGAGCCAGACCAAGACCTACGACGGCGCCACGATCGAGTCCCAGGTCCGGGCCAAGGCGGAGTCGATCCTGACCGCTCTGGGCTACGGCACCTACGGGCGCTACGAGATCGAGCAGCGGGTCGGCGGCAACGCCTCCGGCAACGACGGGACGGACTACTCGGCCCGGGTCAGCGATGCCGAGCGGTCGCTGATCGAGACTGTGTCCAGCGGCGCCACGGACAAGCTGCTTGCCAAGCTGGACGCGGGTCGAGCGGGTCACCGCCGACCCTGCGGCGCGATCCACCTTCGACACGATGGGCAACCCGGACGGCGACCTGCAGGACCCCACGATCACCCTGCACACCACGGCCGACCCCCTTGTACTCGTACAGAACGAGGCGGTGTTCAAGGACCGGGTCTATGCCGCGAAGGGCCGCACCGGCGACTTGTGCAGCTCTACACGACGCCGCCGGCGACCTACCCGGAGGACACCGGCGCGCCGTACGGCGCCGGGCATTGCAACTTCACCACGTCACAGCGGGTCGGCGTGATCGACCTGCTGGACGGCTGGGTCCGCGACGGTCGGGTGCCCGGTGCGGCGGCCGCGACTGCGGCGTTCCCCGGGGACGACTCCGTCACCACGGCCTACATCCCGACACCATGGCCAGCCGCGACCGGCTGACAGCGGCTCAGCCATCGCCGGCACCACCGTCACCCGGGGCTCCATCGGCCGTGCTCGTGCAGCTCGGCCAGGAGTCCCGCAGCCACCACGGCGGAGGAGGCCACCAAGACACAGACCACGATCTCGGTCGCGGACTGGTGCCACCAGCCGATCACGAGCACGAGGAGCAGGGCCAGCGCTGCCCAGACGGCGGCGAGCGCCCGGCGGTCGGTGGTGGCGAGCCGTGAGAAGAGCAGGAGCTGCGCCATGGCGTAGAGCGAGCCGGCCGCCGCGAACAGCCAGACCCGTGGCGCCAGCGCGTCGTAGGCGGAGCCGCCCACGACCGTGACGACGAAGTCGCCGAATGCGGCACAGAAAGCGGTGAAGGCGACACCGGACGCGGTGACGGCCGCGATGGCCCGGCCGGCGGCCCGGCGGCGGCGCTGCTGGTCGGCCAGCGCCGGCAGCGCCACCACGGCCACGAAGCTGGGCAGCCAGAAGGCACCCTTCGCGACCACGGCGCCGACGGCGTAGAGCCCTGCCTCCGGCCCCGGCAGGAAGTGTCGCGCGAGGAGCACGTCGACGTTGGTCAGCATGAACAGCACCGCCAGGGCGTGCGTCGCCCAGAGCAGCTCGGACAGGTGG
Organism: uncultured Actinomycetota bacterium; assembly: GCA_963728425.1. Taxonomy (GTDB): domain Bacteria; phylum Actinomycetota; class Actinomycetes; order JACCUZ01; family JACCUZ01; genus JAVEDA01. Next base: position 12,559 of record CAVSKC010000010.1, on the reverse strand, counting down.
CCGGTGACCGGGCCGCGCGCCGGCGAGACGAGCTGGTCGCGGACGAGCACCTGACCCGTTGCCGCGCTGAGCAGTGCTCCGAGCGCCGTCCCTGCCATGGTGGACGTGACGCTGCCCCCGACGGCCAGCCCCACGAGGCCGCCGCCCACCTTCCCCGCAGCCGCCAGCAGGTAGAGGGCGGCGAGGCGGCGGAACCGTTCGCCGCCCTGGAGCAGCCCCAGCTGGACCCCGGTGATGGTGAGCGGACCCAGGACCAGTGGCAGCACCCAGGCGGACCACCCGTCTTGCAGGTGCAGGAGATGGGCGACGGCCGGGGCCGCGGCGAGCCCGATGCCGGTCACGGCAGCAGCACTCCAGAGCCCCAGCCGGTAGAGGTCTCCGGCGGAACAGCCGCGGTCGGCAGGGCTGCTCGCGAGCACCCGGGCGGTGACGGTCTGCAGCCCGAGCGCGACCACGTTGCCGATGAGCACCAGCCCGAGCAGGGCGCCCAGCGCCCCGAAGGCCGTCGGGCCGAGGACCCGTGAGGCCACGAGGTTCAGCAGGTAGCCCAGGGCGTTCGCGCCGGCCATGGCGACGGCGACCCAGGTCGCACCACTCGCGCCGCGCGCGACCGACGGCGGAAGGACGGCGTCGAGCACCTGGGGCAGGTCGTCTCGGTCGCCGGGAGTGTGGTCCATGGTGTCTACGAGTTCCGCACCGCCGAGCCGGTCGTAGGCTGGGCGCCGGCCTGGTCCGGGACACCCTAGCCCGCGCTCGGCAGCAGAGGAGGGGACATCGAGAGGCTGCGCCGGTGGCTGGTCCCGGCCTGGGTCTGCGTGCTGGCGGCGGCGATCCTCGGCCCTGCGCTGGCGCCGGGCTTCGTCCTCAGCTACGACATGGTCTTCGTCCCCGTTCCGAGCTTCGCCTGGAGCCAGCTCGGGCTCGGCACTGAGCTCCCACGCGCAGTCCCGCTGGACGCCCTGACCGCCGGCCTGTCGGTCCTGGTACCGGCGACGCTGCTGCAGAAGCTGCTGCTGCTCGGTGCCCTGGTGTCGGCCGGCTGCGGGGCGGCCGCCCTGGTCCCGACGAGGTTTCTCCTGCCACGCCTGGTGGCTGCGACCGCGGCTGTGTGGAACCCCTTCGTCGCGGAGCGGCTGGTCCTCGGCCACTGGGGCCTCCTGATCGGCTACGGCGCGCTGCCCTGGCTGGTGGGCGCGGTACGTCGTCACGGTGAGGGCCGCGGTCGGCTGGCACCCGTCCTGGTGCTGCTGGCGGTGAGTGCGGTGACGCCGACCGGCGGCCTGGTGAGTCTGGTGGTCCTGGGGCCGCCGTGCTGCGGCATCGACCCGGCACTGGCGGCGGACCGGCCCGCAGCTGCTCGGATGGCTGGTGCTCGACGCGCCGTGGTGGCTACCGGGCCTGCTGCATGCCTCGGCCGATCGATCCGACGACGCAGCAGTTGCGGCCTTCGCCGCCCGGGCCGAGGTCGCTGGCGGCGTGCTGCCAACTGTGCTGGGCCTTGGCGGGGTGTGGAACGCGGCGGTGGTGCCCGACAGCCGCACCACGCCGTTGGCACTGCTGGCTCTGGCGCTGATGGTGACCCTCGCGGCGGCTGGCGCCCGCGCTCTTCTGGCGGCGCGACCCTGTCCTGACGCGGACGCTGCTCGCGATGGCCGCGGTCGGCTGGACCGTGTCGCTGGTCGGCACGACCTCGCCAAGTCGAGCCGTCCTCGGCTGGATGGTCGCGGAGATGCCCGGCGCGGCGCTGCTCCGGGACGGGCAGAAGTTCGTCGCCCTCGCCGTGCCGCTGGTCGCCGTCCTGGCCGGCTGCGGCGCCGAACGATTCGGCCGCCTGGTCCCCGACCTGGCGTCGCGCCGGACCCTGATGGCGGCCGTCGTCCTTGTGCAGGTGGCGCTGCTGCCGGACCTCGCCTGGGGGGCGGGCGGCAGGCTGGACGCAGTCTCCTACCCTCACGCGTGGTCCAGAGTGCGGGCCGAGGTGGCGGCCGAGCCGGCCGGGGGTGACCTTCTCGTCCTCCCGTGGGGCGCCTTCCGAAGCTACGCCTGGAACGGGCGCCGGACGGTGCTCGACCCGGCCCCGCGGTTCTTCCCGCGAGAATCGGTCGTCGACGACCGGCTCGTGGTGGGCAGGACGGTCCTGGCGGCCGAGGACCCCCGATCAGCCGTTGTGGGTCGGGCGCTCGCGCGCCGCGACCTGTCCGTGGACATGCTGCGCAGTCTCGGGATCCGCTTCGTGCTGGTCCAGTCCGACCAGCCGGGTCGGGTGCCGGACCTCTCAGGCACGATCCCGGTGGTCCGGGCGAAGGGCCTCGTGCTGCTGAGGGTTTCCGGTCCGGTGGGGGCGTCCCCGGGGCTCGTCGGCGGCCCAGCCGGCAGGGCGATCGTCGTGGTCGCCGACCTGCTTGCGGCGGGCCTCGCCCTCGGGGCGTTGGGCGCCCTCGTCCTGGACGCGATCCGCCGTCGTCGGCCGGGGGCAAAGGCGGCCGGTGCGAGCACCCCGCTGTTACGCTCTGCGCACGGTCGTCGCTGACAGGGAGTGTTGATGGGTCCGCTGGTGGGTGCTGTGATCGCCGGGGTGGCGGCTGTTGCGTTGGCCGTCGGTACGGCCTTCGGGCTCGTCTCCTCGCAGAGCCAGACGCCTGACCCGGTGGACAAGCCGCTCGTGGTCTACGGCGAGCGCTGACCCAGCCGTCCGGACTCCGCGTCGAGCACCGCTGTAAACCGCTGCGAGGTCGCCTCCCACGAGTAGCCGTGGGCGAACTCCCGCGCATGCTCGCCCATCTCGCGCCGCAGGTCGGCGTCCGCGATCAGCGTCGCGATCCGGTCGACCAGCCCGTCGAGGTCCTCGACCAGGTAACCCGTCCGGCCGTCCCGCACCGACTCGACGACGCCCGCCGGCCGCCCGGTAAGCCACCGTCGGGACGCCGTGCCGCGCCGCCTCGACGCACACCAGCCCCCAGCCCTCCTTCAGCGACGGGCAGACATGGACCCAGGACGCGGAGAGCAGCGCGTGCTTGCGCTCGTCACTGACGTAGCCGTGGAAGTGCACCCGGTCCAGCACGCCCAGCTCCGCCGGCGTACCGCCTGATCTCGTCCTCCCACCAGCCGTGCCCGACGACATCCAGCTGTACGTCGGGCAGCGGGGCCAGCCGAGCGACCGCGTCCACGGCGTGCTCCACCCGCTTGTGCGGCACCAGCCGGCCGACGACGGACAGGCGCGGCGTAGCGGATCGGGTCGCGTCGGGGAAGGCCCAGGCCTCGGTGCCGTTGTGTACGACGGTCGATGCGCTCGGGCTGCGACGCCGAGGGCGACCAGGTCCCGGCGGGTCGCGCTCGGAGACCGTCACGTAGCGGCAGCGCCGGTAGACCAGCGGCGCGACCCGCGACTCCAGGAACCATCCGATCCGCGCCGCCACCGGGCCGACGACGACCGGCCACTGCTCCCGGTGCACGTGGTGCACCAGCACGACGACCGGTCCGCGGGCGACCAGCCGGCTCCAGAACGGCATGCCGTTCTGCACGTCGACCACGACGTCGTAGCGGTGCCGGAGCAGGTGCAGCAGACCGCGCAGGTAGACGGACAGCCGGCCGCCCGACCTGACGCACCCGGACGCCGTCCCGCTCGCTCCATCCCGCGGTGGCCCGGCGTGGGCGGCGCACAGCAGCGTCACGTCGCAGCCCGCGAGGCGGCCAGCCGGCGGCCGACGCTCTCGACGTAGCGCTCGGAGCCGCCGCCCTCGGGATGGGCGACGTCCCGCCAGTTCATGACCAGGACACGCCGCTGTCCTGCGTGCTGCGGCATCGTCTCGGTCATGTCTCTGCTCGGGTCCTTCAGCTGAGGCGGCGGGCGTGCGGACAGTTACCGTAAGGCAGTGCCGCCTGCCCCCTGCCGAGACCCTGCGACGGTCGGTCGACCTGTTCCGCGCGTTCCGGGTGGAGCAGACCGACCCGGACCGGCTTCTACGAGCTGCTCGCGGCCGACTCGGTCGGCCAGCTCAGCGGCTACACCGACCTGGCCGGCAGCACCGTGCTCGACGTCGGTGGCGGGCCCGGGCTACTTCGCCGACCGCGTTCCGGGCGGCCGGAGCGCGCTACCTGCCGGTCGAGCGCGGACGTGGGCGAGCTGGCGGCCCGCGGCGACCCCGCAGCCCGGCAGCGTGATCGGAGACGGGATGCGCGCTGCCGGTAGCGGAGCGGGACCGTCGACGTGTGCTACTCGTCCAACGTGCTGGAGCACGTGCCGGACCCCTGGCGGATGGCCGAGGAGATGGTCCGGGTGACCCGGCCGGGCGGTCTGGTGTACCTCTCGTACAACTCCTGGTTCGCGCCCAACGGCGGCCACGAGACCGCGCCCTGGCACTACCTCGGCGGTGACTACGCCCGCCGGCGCTACCTCCGACGCCGCGGCCACGAGCCCAAGAACCGCTTCGGCGAGAGCCTGTTCGTGGTGCGGGTCGCCGACGCGCTGTCCTGGGCCCGACACTGCGCCGCCGTCCAGGTGCTCGCCGCCAAGCCGCGGTACCACCCGTCCTGGGCGCAGTGGGTCGTGCGCATCCCTGGCGTTCGCGAGGTCGCCGTGTGGAACCTCCTGCTCGTGCTGCGCAAGCGATGAGCGCGGTGGCGGGCGCCACGACCTCGTCGGGTCGCGACCACCCCGGCGTGGCCGGAGCCACCCCGGTCGACGGGGCACGAGTCCGCTGGCGGGCCAAGCTGCTGGCCGTGTGCGCCCTGCTCACGGCCTTGATGTTCAAGCAGGCCCCGGGCCTGGTGATCGCCGACACCAAGCTGGACCTGACCCAAAACCCGTGGGCTTTCCTGGGCCGGACGCTGCACCTGTGGGAGCCGACCGAGTTCTTCGGGCAGGTGCAGAACCAGGCGTACGGCTACCTGTTCCCGATGGGGCCCTTCTTCGGGCTGGCCCACTCGCTCGGGTTGCCCGGCTGGGTGGCCCAACGCCTGTGGCTGGGTCTTCTCGTCTGCCTGGCGTTCACCGGGGTCGTGCGGCTCACCGGGTTGCTGGGCGTCAGGAGCGAGCTCGCCCGGGTGGCGGCCGGTCTGGCGTTCGCGCTGAGCCCGCGGCTCCTGACCGGGCTGGGGCCGACCTCGGTCGAGATCCTCCCGATGTGCCTCGCCCCATGGGTTCTCGTGCCGCTGGTGGCGGCTTCGAAGGACGGCGACGAGCGACGCGCCGGGCTTCGCTCGGCCGCCGTGGTCCTGTGCATGGGGGGCGTGAACGCGGTGGCGACCGCGGCGGCGCTGCCTCCCGCGGTGCTGTGGCTCCTCACCCGATCCCGCGGGCCGCGCCGCCGGCGGTTGATGACCTGGTGGACGGTCGGCGTCGCGCTCGCGACCGCGTGGTGGGTCCTGCCACTGCTGCTGCTCGGCCGGTACAGCCCCGACTTCCTCTCCTACATCGAGAGCGCGAACGTCACGACCGGTCCGACCGCGCTGGTCGAGACCCTCCGCGGGACCTCGGCCTGGCTCGCCTATGTCACGGGCAGCTACGGGCCGGCGCTGCCCGGCGGCTGGACGCTGGTGACGAACCCGGTCGTCATCGTCGACACCGTCGTCGTTGCGGGGTTCGGGCTCGCCGCGCTGGCATGGAGCGGCACACGGGAGCGTCGGTGGATGGCGCTGACCACCGGCGTGGGTGTCGCCCTGGTGACCGCCGGGCACGCCGGCACGTTCTCGGGCCTGTTCGCCGGGGACGTCCGGGATCTCATGGACGCAGCCCTCGCACCGCTGCGAAACGTGCACAAGTTCGACGTGGTGCTACGACTGCCGCTCGTGCTGGCCGGCGCGTTCCTGCTCGAGCACCTGCTCCGGCGCCCGGTCGGAGACCGTGGGCACGTCGTCCGTCGGCCGGTCGTCGTCCTGACCGCCGCGGCAGCCCTGGTCGGGGTGTCGATCCCCGTCCTGGCCTTCACCCTGCCGGCTCCGGCGCCGTACCGGTCGATCCCCGGCTACTGGCGGGACGCCGCGGACTGGCTCGGGCACCGACAGGGCACCAGCCTGCTGCTGCCGGCCTCGTCGTTCGGCGACTACTACTGGGGGAGTACCCGGGACGAGCCGCTGCAGGCGCTGGACGACCGACCTTGGGCGGTGCGCGACGCCGTCCCCCTGACCACGGCAGGCGGCATCCGGTTCCTGGACGCGGTGGACGAGGCGGTGTCCTCCGGGCGGCCGTCCCCCGGGCTGGCGGAGTACCTGAGCCGAGCCGGCGTCCGGTACGTCGTGCTGCGAAACGACCTCGAGTACGGCCGCGCCGGCAGCGAGCGGCCCCTGCTCGTGCACGAGACGATCGTCGGGTCGCCGGGCTTCCGGCCGGTCCGACACTTTGGGCCGGTCGTCGGGGGTGGGAACGCGCCGGGACGGTACGTCGACGAGGGCCTCGACGTCCCCTACCGCGCGGTCGAGGTGTTCGAGGTCGCCGGCTGGGACGGCGCGGCAGCTGTCGCTCCCCGCCGCGATGCCCTGGTGGTCGCGGGCGGCCCGGAGTCGTTGCTGGCTTTGGCGTCGCAGCACTGGCTGCGCGACCGACCGGCAGTGCTCGCGGCCGACGCCGGGCAGCTGCCCGGCGCAGCAGGCGCGCCGACGGTGCTGACCGACGGCCTGCGCCGCCGGGAGGTGTTCTTTGGTCGATCGGCGGACAACGTCTCGCAGACACTGACCCGGGCCGATGCGCTGACTGCCGGCGGGGCCGCACCGGACTACCTCGCAAGCGGCTGGGACAAGCACCAGACTGTTGCGGCCGCCGTCGGCGTCCGGTCGGTCACGGCGTCGTCGTCGTGGTCGGACGCGATCGCGGTGGCCGGCTCCCGGCGGGACCGCAACCCGTGGGCAGCGCTCGACGGCGACGTCACGACGGCGTGGCGCTCGGACCCGGGGGCAAGCGCTCGGGCAGCCTGGACGGTGCGCTTCGACGGTGCCCGGCCGGTTGCCTCGGTGCGGTTGCGCACGGCGACCGCAGCTGGCTCCGCGACGGACGTGCGGGTCACGACCGATGCCGGCACGGTGACCGTGCAGGCGATGCCCGACCACTGGACCGACGTCGCTCTGCCTGCCGGCCGGACCCGGCGGCTCACGATCTCCGCTGTCCCTGCCGGCAGCCTGGCTGCGTTCGGCCTGGCGGAGGTCAGGGTGGATGGTCTGCAGGCCACGCGAACCCTGGTGATGCCGACAGCAGTCGGCGGTGGTCAGCCGTGGCTGGTGGCCGACTCGGGCTACCAGCGCCCAGACTGCTACCCCCTGGTCGGCACCTGGCTGTGCTCGGCTGCGGTGTCTCGTGGACCGGAGGAGGGCGGGTCCCTGGACCGGACCACCGTCCTCCCGGCCGGCACCTACCGGACCACGGTCAACGCGTCATCACGTCCGGGACCGGCTCTGGACGCCTGGCTCGACACCGGCGCCCCGGTGACGGTCGCGGCGTCGAGCACGGCGGACGCCGGTGCTGCCGGTCGGGCCGGCGCACTGGTCGACGATGACGAGGGCACGAGCTGGCGAGCCGCGCCGGGCGACCGCAGACCGTGGCTCCATCTCAGCTGGCCGGAGCCGGTGACCCTGCGCTCCGTCCAGCTGGTGCGCGGAGCCACGCTGGCCGCGTCGTTCCCCAAGAAGGTCGAACTCTCGTCCGGCGGACAGCGTCAGGTGGCGGCGGTCGGTGTCGGTGGCAGAGTCGACCCTGCCGCGCCCGATGACGGTGCGCGACCTCACGATCCGGTTCACCGGGGTGACCCTGGCGTCGACGTTCGACCCGTACGCGCGGGCCAGCGACCTGCTGCCCGTGGGCTTCAGTGAGCTCCGATGGTCCGGCCGGCCGGTGGTAGGCCCTCGCACCAGTGCGACGCTCCAAGTCCGGTGCGGAGACGGGCCGGTGCTGGACGTCGCCGGGCGGCTGGTGCGGACCGGCGGGCCGGTGTCCTACGACGACGTCCTGAGCGGCCGCCCGGTCGAGCTCTCGTCGTGCGACGGACCCGGGGTGGTCACCCTCGGTGGGGGCATGACCAGGATTCAGGCCCGGCACTCGGCTCGGTGGGACGTGGCGTCGTTCAGCCTCGCGCCGGCTGCTGCGGCGGAGCCGCCCGGCACGGCTGTCACGCCGGTGCGGGTCACGACCTCCGCGCGCGGCAACGTGCAGCGGGTGCGGGTCGCGGCACGCACTGAACCGTCGATCCTCTGGCTGCGGCACAGCCACAACTCCGGCTGGGTCGCTTCGGTGCGCGGCGAGCCGCTCCGGGCGCTCACGATCGACGGGTGGCAGCAGGGGTTCCTGCTCCCTGCCGGGCCGGCCGGCACGGTGGACGTCCGGTTCGCCCCGGACCGCGTCTACCGGTGGGGACTCGCCGCCGGGGCGGTCGCGGCGCTGGTGCTGCTGGTGGGCGCCTGCCCGCGACCGCGCGCGGCTGCCGGTCCGCCGCCGACGCGGGAAGGCGGCCTGGCGTCGGCAGCGTGGGTCGTGCTGCTGGTGCTGCTTGTCGTCGCGACAGGTCCGTGGACCCTGCTGCTCGGTGTCGGAGCCGCGGCAGGTGCCCGCTGGCTCGCCCGCCGGCAGCCGAGTCTCTCGATCGAACGCGGTCTGGTGGGCCTCGCCGCGGCAGGGTTCGGGCTCAGTGGCCTCGCGCTGGCGCTCGACCCGTGGCCAGGCAGCGGCTACGCCGCCGGCTCGGGCTGGTCCCAGGGCCTCTGCGTGGTCAGCCTGGTCGCCGTCTGGCTGTCGCTGGCCCCCGCTGCGTACGCAGGGACGCGGGACCGGAGCCTCATGACGGGCGACTCCAGCAGCCGGTAGGTCAGGGCCGCCGCCGCCACCGCGCCAGCGAGAGTGAAGGACGAACGTCACCAGCCAGCTGCCGGTGAACAGCTCCTGGTGCAGCAGCCGGACCGCGACCTCCAGGACGAGCAGGTGCCACAGGAAGACGCCGTAGGACCGCTGGCCCAACCAGGCCATCGGCCGGGACGCGAGCACCGCCCTGACCCGCCCGCCGTCGGCATGGCCGACGGTCAGCGGTAGCAGGAACGCGACCGCCACGACCAGGTACAGCACGTTCTTCACCGCGGCAGCACCTTCGGTCGGCGTCGACAGGTCACGGGGACCGGCCAGCGGTGTGGTGGCCACGACGAACGCAGCCAGGCCCAGTCCCCAGCACGCCCAGGGAGAGCGCGCCAGCTCCCGTCCGACGGCGACGAGACGGCGGCCGCCGGCTCCGGTTCCGTCCACCTCCAGCACCGCCAGGCCGATCCCCCCGGCGAACCAGCCGAGGTAGCCGGGCAGCCACTGCCCGGCGACCCGGGGATCCAGGCCCAGCGTCGGCAGGGCGAGGTGCCACAGCGGGGCGAGGACAGCCAGGCCGCCGAGGACGACCATGGTGGGGCCGATGTCCCAGCGGCGTCCCCGGCCGAGGACGAGCACGAGCAGCGCAGGCAGTGCCAGGTAGAAGGCGACTTCGGTGGCCAGGCTCCAGGTCTGGGTCAGGGCGTGGCGCTGCCAGCCGAGCCCGTAGATCTGGGTCAGGGTGAGGTGGTGCAGCCAGGTCGCTGGGCCCACCGTCCCGCGGTTGTCGGGGACGGCGAGCAGCGCGACGACGGTCACCAGCCAGTACGCCGGCAGGATGCGCAGCGCCCGTCGCCAGAGGTAGCCGCGCACCAGCGGCCGGGCAACTCCCAGCGCCGGGCGTACAGCCACGGGCGGGCCAGCAGGAACCCGGCCAGGACGAAGAAGATCGCGACTCCGACATCCAGCCGGGACAGCGTCGCTGCGAAGGGTCCCTCGAGCTGATCGCCCGGTCCAGAACGCGACGTGGGTGGCCACGACGGCTGCCGCGCCCAGGGCCCGGGCCGCGTCCAGGGCGGGAAAGTGTGCTGCCCGGCCGGCCGGTCGGCGGCCGGGTGCGTGTCGACGGGGGCGGTCACGGCGCCGGCGACGGGGCCGGGTTGCCGACTTGCGCGTCGCCCACGCACAGCACCGTCCCTGGACAGAGGTCGCGGAACCCGAGCGCGTCGTCGGCCCCGGTCAGCTGGAACACGACCTGGTTGAGTCCCTTCCGCAGCGGGACCTTCCGCTCGCCGTTCCCGAGCGTCACCGTCACCTCGCCGGCTGTGGACGCGATGTAGCCCACCCTAACCGACCAGGGCCAGTCGAAGACCGGGCCCGCCAGGGGGACCCGACGTGACTGCCCTGGCGTGATGCGCCACCCGCAGCCGTCCGCGGGCCGGGAAGGTCGCCGTGCCGGTCACCACCAGGGGACGCAGGTTCCCGGCCTGGTCGAAGACGTAGGGATGCGTCCACCTCGTCCGCGAGTACAGGTCGCGGCGTACCTCGCGCGTCACGAGCGGTGCCACGAAGCGGGTCGCCTGGTCGTATTCGCCGAAGAACCCGCCGAGGATGGGCGCCGGCAGGTTGGAGTCGTAGACCTGACCTTCCGGCGGCATGGCCTGAAGTGACGCTTGGCCGCCGCAGGAAACCCTTGGTCCGCGGGTCGGTTGCGTAACCCCTGTAGGCGTACGTCGAGACGACGCCGCCGACACAGGCAATGGCCGTAGCTCCGGCGATCAGGGCGAATGCGGTCCGCTGGTGGCGGCGCCACGAGTCCGCCCAGCCCGGCGGCGGTCGCCACGGGTCCCGCTCGCCGACCAGGGGGCAGATCGCGACACCGATCACCACGATCGCCGGCAGCAGCGCGTCCGCGATGTACCGCGTCTGCAGCCCAAGGATGGTGCCGACAAGCGGCAGTCGGGTGAAGCCCAGGGTCGCCAGCGAGCCGAGCACGTAGACGGCCAGGGCCCACCAGGCGCCGCTGGCGCGCCGGCGCACAGCCACGGTGCCGACGACCAGCAGAAGGACCCCGCCCAGGACAGCCAGTCCAGGATCTGCGGGGAGTCCGTCAAGGCACCGCCCTGCCCCCAGTCGGCCCAGCCCCAGGGCCCGCCCAAGATGCCGGGGACGAGCGTCCGCAGGACCGAGAAATAGGTGAACTCGCTGATCTGACCGAGCCCGGGAGGAACAGCCTCGAGGTGTCATCGGTGGCCTGGCCGGCGCGCACGACGTAGGTGCCGAGGAAGGCGGCGGTGGCCGCGCGTAGCCCGCCCACACTGGCCCGCTGGCCCGCACGGTGGGCCACCAGTCGCGGGCCCGACGGCGCTCGGCCAGGACACCCAGACTGAAGACGAGGAGGAAGGGGACGAGCAGGATGGTCTTCTCGAAGGACAAGTAGCCGAAGACCAGCCAGGCGACCGCCAGGACCAGATCACGCCGCCGCCGCTCCCGCCACCACCTGACGTGGTAGGTCATCGTCATCGCCGTCGCGAGCTGGAGGGCAACCACAGGATGTGCGCCGACCACCACAGGAAGGCAGGCAGCGTCAGCGCGGAGAACAAGAACAGCGCGAGCGGGATGAGGATGCGCGGTGTCTCGCCGAACAAGGTGACCAGCAGCCGCAGCACAGCGAGGTTGACCAGCAGCTGGACCACGCAGCAACCAGGACCACCGGCCCCCACGACAGGGGAGCGGCGTGCGCGATCAGCCAGACCCAGAGGAAGCCGACCGGCTCGAAGTGGCCGGTGTGCACGCGGGTCAGGTAGCTGAGGTCCAACGGCGACTCGTAGGCCCGGGTGGAAAGCATGAAGTCGTCCGTGATGAAGAACGAGTCGCGCATCAGGCTGGCGCGGACGGCGACCTGGACCACGATGAGCAGCGCCGCCGCCGTGAGCGTCGGCCGGCGCACCAGCCAGTGAATCTCCTCATGAGCCGTGGCGTCGGCCGCGTCACTGCGTGAGGCGGTGGTGGTGGACGTCAATGCGTGGCCTCTCGGGAGCGCGATGGCGGGCGGACAGGCTACCCGGGCAGCCAGCGCTCCGGCCGGTCGGCCGGATCAAAGGCTACCGGCGGTCGCAGCGGCATGATTGGCCGCCGGTGTAACCCGCTGGTAACCTGCGCCGACCCGCCCGAGCTTGATAGGGAGAAACGCAATGCGCCGCGGCATCGGCTTCCTGCTTGTCGGTCTGGGTGTCTTCCTCATCGTGCTGGCGCTGTCGCTGCGCTTCTACGTGTTGCCGGCCCTGCTGGTCACGCCCATCGACCAGTTCGCCGAGACGCTTCGCGACAGGCACCGGGACCGTCTTCAACCCGGCGACCCTGACCGAGGAGAACGGCGTCGCACTCACCGCCCACCGCACCCTGCGCGGCGACGTCGCTGCCAGCAGTGACGACGTCGGCGTCTGGGACGAGTCGGTGCTCATCGAGAAGGCCGACGGCTCGCTGGTCAACGCGTCCACCGACCGCGTGGCGTGGGACCGCAAGACCGGCGAGGCGGTCAACTGCTGCGGCGAGGCGGTCGACGGCAAGGCGGCCAAGCACAAGGGGCTCTCCTACAAGTTCCCGTTCCACACCAAGAAGAAGACCTACCAGTTCTTCGACGTGACGGCCAAGAAGGCCTATCCGATGACCTACAAGGGCTCGGAGCAAGATCCTGGGCCTCACCGTCTACCGCTTCGAGCAGCCCATTGCGCCGGTGCAGACCGGCAAGTCGGAGGTCCCCGGCAGCCTGGTGGGCGAGACGGCGCCCAG
>CAVSKC010000009.1:0-207988 GCA_963728425.1 uncultured Actinomycetota bacterium | reverse complement strand
CCGCTGCGGCGCGGCGACCGGGTCTGGACCGACGCGGTGTGGGTCAAGGACGCCAACGTCACCGAGGCACTGCGCCGCGGCGCCGACGAGGTGTGGCTGGTCTGGTGCATCGGCAACTCGCCGTACTGGGGTGACGGGCCGCTCGAGCAGTACGTGCACATGATCGAGATGAGTGCCAACGGTGCGCTGTTCGCCGAGCTCGACGCCGCCCGCGCGGCCGGCCGGTCGTTCCGGCTGCACGTCGTGCGGCCGGAGCACCCGCTGCCGCTGGACAGCGAGCTCTACGCCGGGCGGATCAGCACCGACACGCTGATGGCGATGGGCTACCGGGACGCGTGGGACTACCTGGACGAGGCGAGCCCGGACGGCGTCGCCGCAGGACGCCACCTGCACGGCCATGACCGAGCCGCCGGTCGGGTACGCCTGACCGAACGCCTGCGCGGCCGGTCGGCGGCGAGGACCTGACGCTGCAGGTCACGGCGGAGCTGCCCTCGACGAGCGGCCGACCGGCACCGGCCCGGGTCGTCGGCCACGTGGACCACGCACCCGTGGGGCGGCCGGGTGCCGCTGGCCGGACGGCCGGCTGGAGCAGAGGGCGACGCGCTGGTCTACCGGGCCCGGGCCCGCGTCGGGGGCCGATGGGTCGACGTCGAGGCCGGCCGCGAGCTCGCCGACGACGAGGGCCTGGACGCCTGGGCCGACGCCACGACGGTCGAGTTCAGCGCGAGCACGGGGGAGACCGGCACGCTGCGGCTCGGCCCGCTCGACGCCGCCCGCGCGCTGTCCACCGCCGAGCCGGTCGGCGCGCACGGCGGCTCGACCGGGCCGGCGCGCTGGCCCGGCTGGCCGCACCGGGCTGCGCCGGGCCCTGACGACCTACGGACATGACGAAGGAGAGCCGATGACCGACAAGACCCCGCACAGGAAGGTCGGGTGCCGACCGTCGCGGTCGGCGTGCAGGTCCTGGAGACGCGGCTGGACGTCGCGGTCGCGCAGGGTCTGAGCCCGGACCAGCAGGCGGCCGCTGACGGCGTACGCCGGCTGCTGCGACAAGGCCGAGGACGCGGCCTACGGCGTCGACCCGTCGCCCGGACCGGTGTCGCGACTGGTGGAGCGGCGCCCTGGTCGAGGCCGCGATACCAGAACCTGCACGCTGCACGGGCGCAGATGGTCGACGTGTACGACGACGCCGAGATCGCGGCCGAGATCCCCGCGGCGCTGGCCCGGACGCAGCAGACGATGCACCGCGACGACCCGCGCGACGGCATGGCCGACTCGAGCGGCTCGCGCAGTCGACGTCTCGCCCGGCAGCGGGCCTTCCTGCGCCGGGCCATCGAGGACAGCTACGACGCGCTGGACCGCCAGCACGAGCGGCTGCGCAGCTTCCGCAACATCATCCTGCTGCTGGCGCTGTGCATCGCCGTCCTTGTCGCGATCACGATCGTCGTCGTCTGGACCAACCCGTCGATCATGCCGCTGTGCTTCCCCGCGGACGGGCGGCGACCCGGACGGCACATCCTGCTCAACTGCCCGACCGGCACGGACTTCGGCCACCCACAGCGGCAACGACATCGTCGTCGTCGCGCTGCTCGGCCTGCTCGGCGGCGCGCTCGCCGCGGCGATGTCGATCCGCAACCTGCGCGGCACGTCCACGCCGTACGACGTGCCGGTCGCGCTGGCGCTGCTGAAGGTGCCGCTCGGCGCGTTCACCGCGATCCTCGGCCTGGTCGCCATCCAGGGCGACTTCGTCCCGGGGCTGTCGGCGCTGGACTCGCAGCAGCAGATCCTCGCGTACGCGCTGGTGCTCGGCTACGCGCAGCAGGTGTTCACCTACTCGCTGGACCGCGCGGGCCGCAGACGCTGCTCGACGGCCTGCCCGGCAAGGACGCTCCGCCCGGTGCCCACGGCGACGGCGACCGCCATCGCCGCGGCGCCCGAGCAGGCGCAGCCCGCGCCGGCGCGGATCCGCGGTCCCGCCGCAGTACGCGCCGCAGCAACGGCAGCACACCACCGGCGCCACCGGCAGCAGCGGCGACGCAGGTGACGATCGAGCTGCCGCCGACTCCGAGCCGGAGTACCAGCCGCCGCCCATCGACCTCACCGAGGACGTCGACGACGCCGACGTGGTGCAGGACGACGACAGCATGCCGCTGCCGAACGTGCCGGTCGGGGACCACCGCTGATGCGCACCTACGGCCAGGCGAAGGAGTTCGCCCAGCAGCAGCACCGCAGCGGCTCCGCGAGCTGGCACAACATGTGCCAGATGTTCTCCCGGCAGTGCGTGGGCGCGCCGTCGTTCGGCTCGTCGGCTCGGGAGGCGTTCAACCGGATCCCCGCTGAGCAGCGGCACACGTCCAGCCCGCCGCCGGCCGGGTCGATCGCCTACTACGGCTTCCGGGACCAGGGTTCGGCCACGCGGTCTTCGCGGTGAACGGCGGCTTCGTGTGGTCCAACGACATCCTCCGCCGCGGCCACATCGACCGGGTCCGGTGGGACGTGTTCCCGAGCAGGTGGCGGCTGCCCTACCGCGGCTGGATCTCGGCCTGCCCCGGCGGCGAGCTGCCGGTGCAGGAGCAAGGACGACGCCACCGACGTACCGGCAGGGCCGCGAGGTCTACGGCAGCAAGATGCGCTTCGCGCAGGACGACTCCGACAGCGTGTGGAACCTGCAGGTCGCCCTGATCGCACGCGGCTTCGAGTTCGAGAACGGGCCGACCGGCTACTACGGGCGGCACACCCGCCAGTCGGTGGCGGTCGTTCCAGCGTCGGCGCGGCTGGACGGGCAGCGACGCGGACGGCATCGCCGGGCCGGGGACGATCGGCCGGCTCGGCCTGCTCTGGGTCGACGGGTGACGCACGCTGGCGGCGACGCTCCGCGACGCCGCCGCACGACCTCGAGAGCTGCGCGGGTCGGCCCGCGGCTGGCACGGCGTCCAGCTCGCCGTGCTCGGGTTCATCGGGCTCTGCGGGGCGCTGCAGGGCGGCGGGTCGGACAGCAGGCCCGGCTGGGTGCAGGACCTGTCCTCCGTGCTCGTGCTGACCGCGCTGGTGCTGGCGTGCTCCGCGACCGTGCTGGTCGCGAGTGCCGCGTGGCCGGTGTACGGCGGCGCGGGGCACGCGACCCAGTCCCCCGCCGACGAGCTGCGGCACACCGGCCACCGCCTGCGCGCCGGCATCGCGGTGACCTTCGTCGCCGTGGCCTGCCTCGCCGTGGCGACGAGTGCCGCGTGGTGGCCGAGCGGTAGCGCGAGCGGCGGGTCCAGCGAGGCGCTGGTCGAGGTGCGCACCGGCACCGCGGTCGCCTGCGGCGTGCTGCGGCCGGCCGACGCCGGCAACCTGGTCGTCGACGTGGCCGGTCAGACCTTCACGGTCGCACTCTCGGATCTGGTGTCGGTGCGGCCGGTCGACAACTGCTGACGCCGTCGACCCCGCTACGGTTCGGCGCGTGCCCCCTCCACTCGCCCGCGCGCGCAGGGCCGTCCGAGCCGCCACCCGGGCCGGCCTGCGCAGCCTGCAACGGGACGCCGCACTGGGATCGCTGCACGGGTTCGAGGACGCCTGGGGGACGGCGCACCGGGTGCCGGGCTGGTTCGGCGAGACCGAGGCCGCCGTGTTCTGGGCGGTGGTGCACGAGGCGCGCCCGGCCACCGTGGTCGAGATCGGCAGCTACCTCGGCCGGAGCACCACCCTGCTCGGCCTGGCCCTGCAGCACGCCGACGTGCCCGCGGCGCGGCTGGTCGCGATCGACCCGCACACCGGCGACCGGCAGAACATGCGGGCGCTGGGCATCAGCACCATCCCGACGCTGGACCTGTTCCGCGTCTACATGCAGGCCGCGGGGATCGGTGGGCTGCTCGACGTCCGGGTCGCGCCGTCCGCCGAGGTCGCAGCCGACTGGCACGACCCGGTCGACCTGCTCTTCGTGGACGGCTGGCACAGCAAGCGGGGCGTGCTCGCCGACGCGCGCGGCTTCGGACCGCACCTGACCGACCGTGGCATCGTCTGCTTCGACGACTACACCGCCTACAAGTCGGTACGCCGGGGGGCCGACCTGGCGTGCACGGAGCTGGGCCTGGTGCGCTACGGCACCGTCGCAGCCCAGCTGTGGGCCGGCCGGCCGGAGGTTCCCCCGGCCGGCGTCGTCCGTGCGCTACGGATCGAGCGGCTCGTCTCGGCGGCCCGCCGCCTCAGCCTGCGAGGGTGACCACCAGCGCACTCGTGCCCGTGCCGGTGCCCGCGTTCACGACCAGCTCGCTGCCGCGAGCGGTCTGCCGCACGTCGTACGCCGTCGGGTCGCCGTTCAGCGTCACCGAGTCGACGGTCGCCCCGGTGGGCAGCACGTGGCCGATCAGCAGGTGGGTGCTGCCGTGCCGGGTCACGGTCGTCGTCAGGGTGGACGCGGTCCGCTCGGCGGCGACGTCGACCGACCCGTCGCCGAGCCGGATGTTGCTGCCGGCCACCCGGTGCTGGCCGCCGGGGACCTGCGGCACGACCGTGAGGTCGCCACGGCCCAGGTCCGGGCTGACGCCGAGCTGCTGGTGCACGACCGGCCACAGCATGCCGTAGGCGCCCCAGGCCTGCAGCACCATCGACCGGTCGTAGAGCGGCCGACCGATGTTGGCCGGGAAGTCCGGGCTGGGCGCGATCTCCGGCATCGCGCCCGGGCATCTCCCAGACGTCGGGGTCGAGCTGGATCCGGGCGTTGCCGGTGGTGTAGCGCTGCTGCTGGTCGGCACCGAGGCGGCCGAAGTTGCCCTCCGCCACCGCCATGATCCCGGTGTTGAGGGAGAAGATCGACCGCTCGCTCTGCACCGAGGACACCGAGCTGTCGCAGCTCGGGCCCGGGTTGCCGCCGGCGGCCGAGGTCGGGCCGGTGCCGGTGTGGAACAGCCCGAACTCGCCGGAGTAGCACGCCTCCTGCCGCTTCGCCAGCGCCTGCTGGCCGTGCGCGTCGGTGGCCAGCGGGCGGGTCACCTGGCCGGGGCGGACCAGCTCGGCGTCCATCGGGGTCACGCCGATCCAGTGCCGCTGCAGGATCTTGGTGTTGTCGTTGGCCGGGTCGGCCGGGTCGTCGATCGAGTCGGCGTACTGGTCGGTGTCCCCGCCGAACCACCAGGCGCTCTCGAAGGCCGCCTCCATTGCCGCGGCGCTGGTCGGTGGCCCAGGTCTCGGTCTCGTCGTCGCCCTTGCTGGCGGCCAGGTCCGCGAGGTCACGCAGGCCGCGGATCGTGTAGACGGTGTTGTCGAGCTTCTCCACGCCCATGCCGGAGCGCTCGACGTTGCCGAGGCCCTCCGGCCAGCCGTCGCCGTCCTTGTCGAGCTGGCCGACGACGTACTTCATGTTCCGTCACCGCGAAGGGGTAGAGGTCGTCGCGGAACCCGTTGTCACCGGTCCACCGCCACACCAGGGCGACGGCGCTCGGGAACTTCGAGGTCTCGTCGGTGTTGCCCGCGGAGTCGAGCGTGCCGTAGTAGATGGAGCCGTCCGGCATGACCTCGTGGACCACCTTGCCGCTGTCGCCGTTGACCACGACGCTGACGTCCCGCAGGGCACGCAGGTGAGCCTCGATGTCGGCGAACTTGCCCATCGCCACGGCGGCGAACGCGGTGTACTCCCCGTCGGTGCCGAACAGCCAGGGGTAGTCGGGCCAGCCGGCACCCAGCCAGCGGGCGCTGGCGAGGTGGCCCTGGCTGGCTGGGTACTGGCTCCCCTCCTTGACCGGCCGGAGCTGCAGGTCGTGCGACCTCCTGGACGGAGTCGGCGAGGTTCTGCTTGCTCCACGCGACGCTGCGCTCCAGCAGCGGGTCACCGGGCAGGTCGACGGTGGTGCGGGACGCGATCTGCTGCCGCGCGGCGACCTTCTGCGCCGAGGGCGTCCGCCGGGTCGGCCAGCGCCTTGGTCAGCTGCGCGCGCGCGGCGCCGACGCCCTGGTCGGAGCCAGCGACCGCGAACCAGAGGGTGGTGGGCTGGTTCGGCGTCAGCCGGACCTGCCAGCGCAGCTGGCCACCGGTGCCCTTGCCGAAGGCGCCGTCGTCGCAGGTCGTGGGTGCGGGGCCGTCGGCGGGACAGACGACGGCCGGGTCCTGCGGGCCGCGGTGGTCCGGGCCGAGCTCGTGCGAGGAGGGCGGCCGGTCTGCCGGCGACCAGGGCCGCCCAGTCGTGCTGGGCTCGCGTTGGCGACCGGTGGGGTGCCGGTGTCCCGGAAGACGCAGCGCGCCACCGGCGTACGAGCCGGTGTCCTGAAGGTTGAAGGTGCCGGCGTTCGGCGTCGTCCAGCCCCAGGGGTAGGCCGACATCAGCTCGGAGTGCGCGTCCATCGCGACCGGCACCGTGCGCGGCTGCGGCGAGGTGAGGGTGAGCCCGACCAGGGTGGCGCGGGTGCCGTCCGGCACGAAGTCGGTGCGCTGCACCGACACCTGGTCGACCTTCGCGAAGTCGGTGCGGGTGTAGCCCCAGCCTGCCGTCGTCCGGGTCGCGCCGGGCGCCGTCCGGGTCGCCGAGCCACTTGTCGGCCAGCCGGAACCAGACGCCGTCGACGAGCTTGATCGGCGGCGTCCAGACCCCGCCCATCTCGCCGCGGATGTGCCAGCCGGCCGCCGGGTAGAGCGTGTCGGCCGTGCTCATGGCGTAGGCCCGGTCGCCGACCACCAGCGAACGCCGGTCGGCGAGCCGGCTGGTCTCGGTGAGCTCGGACCCCGGTGCGGCGTTGAGGCCCGCCGCCGTCACCGACGACGCGGACTCGCCGGCCGCCGCACCGACCGTCGGGAGGGCGAGGGCGGCGGCCGTGGCACCGACGACCAGCAGCCGCAGGGACAGGGTTGCGCGGGACATCGCGGCCTCCTCGGGAGTCTGTGACCCACATCACAGCACATAACCCCACAAGGCGGCCAATTCCCCCGGTCGAGCGGCGTCTCTGCGCGGCGACCTGGCCGGTCCGGAGCGGGCATAGTCGAGGCGTGGCACGGCGTGACCGCGACCAGGACGAGATCTCGACGGGCGGTCGCGCGCCGCCTCGGCCCATCCCCCGCCCCACCTGGCCCCTGGTCCTGGCCGCCGTGATCCTCACCGCGTTCGCCACCCACTGGTGGGACCGCGACCCCGCAGGCAGCAGCGTTCCCCCGCCAGAGCTGGTCCTGGTGCTGGGCTCGGGTTCGACGGTCACCCACGTCGAGTACCGGCCTGACCTGGCGACCATCGAGGGAGGCATCTCCGTCACCAACGCGACGGGGACGGCGGTGACCCTGCTCGACCTGCGGAGCCGGGGCCCCGTCGCCGACCTGCGCAGCATCGACCATTCGCTGATCATCGACAACGGCACCGTGGCCGAGTGGCAGGTCGCCTTGCGGCTGCAGTGCGGTGGCGAGGACTGGCCGGACGGCCTCTACGTCCGGGCCCGCGCCCGGGTCGCCGGCGAGACACAGAGCCGGGTGTTCTACCTGGCGCTGTGGCGCGGCGTGTGGGGCCGATCCGTGAGCCGGGACTGTGCCTAGGTCACAGCCCCAGCGCGGTCGAGGTCAGCTCGCAGAAGAGGGCGAAGTCGGTCTCGGTGTCCGGGTGAGGGCCGTGGCTGACCACGATCTCCCCGGACAGAAACTCTTCGTCGTCGAAGGTATCCCGAAACGTGAGGTAGCCGGCGTCCAGGCTCAGGACTCGTCCGTTCTCGAGCCGAAGCTGCTCGTTCAGCCCTGGCGAGGTGTACTCGAGGGTGTGGATGCCCGCCGGGTCACCGGAGAGGCGACCGACGAAAGGCCCGGCGAAGTGGTTCTGCACCGTCGCGCCGGTCTCCGGGTTCGTAAGCGTGAACCTCCCCTGAGCGACCTGGGCGACGTCGACGTCCTGGTTGGGCGCGAGGAACTCGACCACAAGCACCTCGAAGCTGACCGCCACGGCCTGCCCCGTTCCGCAGTAGTCAGGGTCGGTGAAGGACCCCGTTTCGATGAAACGGTGGACCTGGGGGTTGGCGGCATGAGCGGAGGGGGCCGCGCCAAGGACCAAGGCGGCGACGGCGATTCCGATGAACGTGACCGGACGATGCATGACCTGTCCTCCAGACCTACCGGCCGCTCTCCGAGATGGGTCGCAGCTCATGCCTAGGACGCGACAGGCTCCGATGCGTTGACACCGGAATCAGTGCGATAGTCGTGTCAACGCAGGCTCGTCCTAGGCGTCTGATGGTTGTGACCCGTGTGCCCGCCAGGAGCACGGCAGCGCCCGACTTTCCGGTGCAGCCGGGGGCGAGAGACGTCTCGGCTCACGAGCTCCCCAGCGACCGTGCGTCCGGGGTGGCAGCCGTTTTCGAGATCCACTACGCGCACCTGGTCCGGCTGGCGTGGGCGCTGGTCGGTGATCCGACCGAGGCCGAGGACGTGGTGATGGACGCCTTCGCCGGCCTGGAGCGGCGGTGGAACCACGTCCGCCGGACCGACGACGCCTTCTTCTACCTCCGGACCAGCGTCGTGAACGGCAGCCGCAGCAGGATGCGCCGCTTGCGGGTGTCCCGGGCCAAGAGCCACAGCCTGGCCGACCTGGACGGTGCACCAGCCGAGCAGATCGCGATGCTGCACCTCGAGCACCAGGCGGTGGTCATCGCCCTGCGTGGGCTGCCGCGCCGGCAGCGCGAGGTCCTCGTGCTGCGCTACTACGAGGACGCGACCGAGGCCGAGATCGCCGAGACCCTCGGCATCAGCGCCGGCTCGGTGAAGACGCACGCCTCGCGTGGGCTGCACGCGGTGGCGGACCTGTTGGAGGGATCGGCATGAGCACCGGCGAGCTCGAGCGCCTGGAGCGGGTGGAGCGACTCCTCGGCGTCGGCCTGCACGAGGTCGACCAGGTAGCGATCGACGTCCGGCGTGGGCGGGCCAAGCTGGCGCCGCACGTGACCAAGCGGCGTCAGGCGATGCGACGTCGTACGGTCATCGTGGTGGCCGCAGCCGTGATCGTTGCGGCCGTCGCGGCCCCGTTCGTGATCGCCGACCTGCGCGACCACGAGCGGGCCCTGCCGGTCGGACCGTCGCCGGGGGTCACCTTGTCACCGTCGGGATTGCCGGTCGGCATCCTCGAGGGAACCGTCGAGCGGACCCAGCCCGGCGCTACGTCCACCGTCCGGATGGTCGTCCGCGCCGACGGGACGGGGATTTGGAACGCCGGCACCGTAGGGGACCTTGAAGGGACCTCCGTCGCCGACTACGCCGTCAGGTTCCGCCGTGACGGACCCGGGCGCGCCACCATGACGCAAGGTCCGGCCGGCTGCGGCGTTACCGACCTCTTGCCGCTGACCTTCACCGTGCGCGGTCGCACCGTCGTGATCGAGGACAGCGGTGTGATCGGCTGTCTTGTCAGTCAAGGCCTCGCGCGGGACCTGAAGGGCACGACACTACGGCTGCTGCCTCAGCCCAAGTAGTCGCCCCCTCAGACGCTCGACCCAGCCCTGCGGCCGCTCGTTCGCAGCGCCTCGGCCTCGATCACGCACGCCGTATGCAGCAGCGCGAGGTCGTCAGCGTCGTGCCCGGCGGCGGCCAGCAGCCCGTCGACCAGCTCCGCCGCCGCGGACCGAACGAGCGCCGCCCGCTCGCGAGGGCCGGCCATGGCCGGGCGGAGCCGGGCGGAGTCGGGGTGCGCCTCGATGACCCGTAGCTCGCCGTCGACCGAGCGAGCAGCGAGCTCGAGCCGGGCCAGCAGCGACCGGGCATCCCCTGTCGGGGCACCGACCGAGGCCGCTGCCGTCAACGCGCGGCGAGCGCCGGCGACAGCCCGGTCCATGTCCCGGCGCAGCCGTGCGGCCTCGGCAGCCGGTCCTGTCCCGTGAGCGAGCACTGAGCTGCGAGCCCGGTCCGAGAGCCGCACACCGACACGGCGGGCGGCACGCACGGCCCAACGGGCGAGCATCAGAACGGCGCACCAGGCGAACAAGCAGGTGGCAAGCACCACGACGAGGGTGGTCATGCCCCGACCCTACGGCCGCGTCGTGGTCTGGGCCATCCTCATGTCACCAAGCACGTTCACGGATCCCAGCCAGGAAGGAACCCCATGGCCAGTCACCGAGTCCGGATGAGCGTCCCGGAGTTCGACATCGGCGGTTCCAACGTGGAGTTCGTCGTCGAGAGCAACCGGCGTACGCCGAGCGGCGACCTCGAGAAGCTCGGCGAGCTGCACATCTCCAAGGGGAGCCTCGAGTGGTGGCCGAAGGGCGCGAAGCGGTACCGCCGCGAGGTCAAGTGGGAGCGGTTCGCCGAGTGGATCGAGGAGACGGGGCGACGATCCTGACCCGTGCCGGCCTGTGCCCGCCAGGTCAGCCCTCCTGCCCTGGAGGCGCCTCGCGGCCGTCCCGCTCGTCGCGGTCGGCCCAGGCCAGTAGGCGCTCGAGGTCGAAGACGGCGTCATCGATGCCGGCATGCAGGTCGCCCTTGTCCGCATACCGCGCGGGCACTGTCGCGATGGTGAAGTCGTCAGGGAGGACATCGTCGATCTCGCTCCACTCCACCGGCGTGGAAACCGTTCCGAGCGCGTTGCCGCGAACGCTGTAGGCGCACGCGATGGTGTGGTCGCGGGCGTTCTGGTTGTAGTCGATGAAGAGGTCCCGCGGGTCGCGGTCGCGCCGCCACCACGCCGTCGTCACCAGGTCAGGTGCACGCCGCTCCACCTCACGCGCGAACGCCAGAGCCGCCCGGCGCACGTCCTGGAACCCCCAACGCGGCTCGATCCGCACATAGATGTGCAGCCCTTTGCCGCCGCTGGTCTTCGGCCAGCCGGTCGCGCCCAGCGCGTCGAGCACCTCATGGGCGACGTGCGCGACCTGGCGCACTCTCGCGAAGTCACACGACGGCATCGGGTCCAGGTCGATCCGCCACTCGTCGGGCTTCTCCGTGTCGGCCCGACGGCTGTTCCAGGGGTGGAACTCGACCGTCGACATCTGGACAGCCCAGATGACACTGGCCAGCTCGGTGACGCACAGCTCGTCGGCCGTCCGGCTGAACCGCGGGAAGAAGACGCGCACCGTCTCGACCCATGGCGGGGCTCCGGCCGGGAGCCGCTTTTGGTGGACCTTCTCACCGTCGACCCCGGTGGGGAATCGGTGCAGCATGCAGGGCCGCTCCCGGAGAGCGTTGACGATGCCATCGCCGACGGCCAGGTAGTAGCGGGCCAGGTCGAGCTTGGTCGCCCCGGTGGCCGGGAAGTAGACCCGGCCCGGGTTCGTGATCCTCACGTCGCGGTCGCCGACCTCGAGGTCGATGGCCGGCGACCTGCGTGCGCCCGCTGGCATGGGATCAAGGTATTGCCTGCGGATGGCGCACTCCTGCCCAGCGCCGGGGCAGCTGGCTCTCAGAGCAGTTGCAGGAGCACAAAAGCCGTGACAACCGAGCCGACGACAGCTCCGCCGTAGCAGAGCAGAGCCACCAGCTCGTTGAGGTGCTTGATCTGCAGCCCGTCGTACAGCGTGAACCGGAACCGGTGGGCCCAGTGGAAGAGCGAGAGCGTCAGGACGCCGAATGCGACCAGGATCGTGACCGGCGACGCAAGGACGTCATGGAGGTGGTCGTAGCCGGGCGCCGAGACCAACCCCAACGGCACAGCCACCCCGAAGATGAACATGAGCACCGGCAGGAACATCGCCGCCGCCACTCCGCCGGCGCTGAACAGAAGCCATGGCAGCGGCTCGACCGAGCGTCTTGTCACCTCGACTCCCCTCAGCCGCTCAGCAGCAACCAGGCCACGAATATGGACACGACGACCCATCCGCCGAATGCGGATGCAGCCACGGCCGACCCCGGCAGCCGCCGCCCGTGCAGCTTCACGACCATGGCTCTCGGCGTCAGCTGGAACCACGTCACTGCGTGGTAGACGAGAAAGGCCAACGTCACGAAGTTGAGTGCGACGACCCAAGGGGTGTCCGCCCAGTCGAGGAAGTCCGCGTATTCCGCCGTCCCGGCGCCGACGGCGCGACTGAGGAGCAGCAGGAAGACCACGGACCAGGCAACGAAGACGCAGCTGAGCTCGCGCAGGATGAAAGCGACGTACGCACGCCGCTTCAAGAACCACCAGGTGGAGACGCGGGGGCGGTACCAGCGTGGGTGAAACTCCGTGTACGGCGGGGGCGGCGCGCTCACCGGGAGCCTCGCGGGAGCAGGAACGCCTTCAGCGACTGCGCTGCCGCCGTCAGCTTGTATCGCTGGATCGCGCCGGCCGGGTCGACGCCCTTGGGACACGCACTCGTGCATTCGCCGACGAACGTGCAGGCCCACACCCCGTCATCCTGGTTGAGCACGTCGAGCCGGGCCCGCGAGCCCTGGTCCCGTGAGTCCAGGTTGTAGCGCTGGGCAAGTGCGATTGCCGCCGGTCCGATGAATCCGGGGTCCAGCGCGTATACGGGGCACGCCGAGTAGCACAACATGCAGTTGATGCACATGCTGTACTGCTGGTAGTCGTCCAGCTGATCTGGTGTCTGGAGGTATTCGCCCTCGGCGGCGGACGTCTCCGAGTCTCGGATGATCCATGGCAGCACTTTGGGAAGCTTGCGCAGGAAGTCACCGATCTCCACGACCAGGTCGCGAATCACCGGGAAGTTTTGCAACGGCTCGATCCGAACGGGTCCCGGGGCGTAGTCGGTGAGAAAGGCGGCGCAGGTCAGCTTCGGCTCTCCGTTGACCATCATCCCGCAGCTGCCGCAGATGCCCATCCGGCACGACCACCGGTAGGACAACGTGCCGTCGACGCGGTCCTTGATGTGGTTGAGGGCGTCCAGGACCGCCCAGTCGTCGTGGAGGGGGATCACGTAGTCCTGCAGGGTCGGCTCGGACTCGCGTTCCGGCCGGTACCGCATCACCTCGAGCTTGATCCACTTCGACATCAGGTGCCTCACCTCCCGTAGACCCGCTCGCCGGGCGGCCATCGTGTGATCGTCACCGGCAGGTAGTCCACGCGCGGCTCGCCGGTCGCATCGCGGTAGGCGAGCGAGTGCGCTAGGAACCGCTCGTCGTCGCGCGCCGGGAAGTCGGTTCGCTGGTGCGCGCCGCGGGACTCCTCCCGTCGCAAAGCGCTGTGCACAATGCTCTCGGCGATGTCGAGCATGAACGACGCCTCCAGGGCGGCGGGCAGCTCGGTGTTGAACGTACGGCTGTGGTCGGTCACCCCCATCGAGGCAGACCGGTCGCGGAGGACCGCCAGCCGTTCTGCGGCTTTGGCCAGTGACTCCCCGTCGCGGTAGATGCCGGCGCCTCCCTCCATGGTGTCCTGCATCTCCGTGCGGATGTCCACGATCCGCTCGCGACCGCCGTTGTCGTTGCGGCGCATGTGCTCCAGCCGGCGGATCTCGTCCGCCGCCTGCGCCTCGATCGCCGGGCCCGGCTCGGCGGCCGAGGCGACGTACTCGGCGGCGGCGCGGCCGGCCCGGGCGCCGAACACGAGGCACTCGGGCAGTGAGTTCGAGCCGAGCCGGTTGGCGCCGTTGATGCTGACGCAGGCCACCTCGCCCGCGGCGTACAGGCCAGGCAGCGGTGTCGCGCCGTCGATGTCGGTGCTGACACCGCCCATCATGTAGTGCACGACCGGTCGCACCGGCACCAGCTCGGTCACTGGGTCGATCTTCTGGTACCGCAGGCACAGCTCGCGCACGAACGGCAGCTTGGCGTCGATCGTCGCCGCGCCGAGGTGGCGCAGGTCGAGGTGGACGATCGGACCGTACGGCGTGTCCGTGGTCCTTCCCTTCTCCACCTCGTGGACGAACGCCTGCGACAGCCGGTCCCGAGGGCCGAGCTCCATGCTCCGCAGCACCGGCTTGGGATCAGGCTTGCCGAGGTTGTAGTCCTGCAGGTAGCGGTAGCCGTCCTTGTTGACCAGCCAGCCACCCTCCGCGCGCGCCGCTTCGGTGATGAGGATGCCGGTCATCGGCAGCCCGGTGGGGTGGTACTGCACGAACTCCATGTCCTTGAGCGGCGCGCCGGCTTGGTACGCGAGCGCCATGCCGTCACCGGTGCTGATGTTCGCGTTAGTGGTGAAGGGGAACACCCGGCCGCAGCCGCCGGTCGTGAGAATGACCGCCTTCGCGGTGATGGACTCGATCCGGCCCGACATCAGGTCGATCGCGACCACACCACACACGCGACCGTCATCGACGAGCAGCGAGGCGACGAACCACTCGTCGTAGCGGGTCGCGTTGTCGTTGCGCAGCGACGTCTGGAACAGCGTGTGCAGCATGTGGAAGCCGGTCTTGTCGGCGGCGAACCACGTGCGCATCTTCTTCATGCCGCCGAAGGGACGCACAGCGATGCGCCCGTCCGGTTGGCGGCTCCAGGGGCAACCCCAGTGCTCGAGTTGAAGCAACTCCTTGGGGGCCTGTTCGATGAACATCTCGACGGCATCCTGGTCACAAAGCCAGTCGCCACCTGAAACGGTGTCGTAGGCGTGCTCCTCGAGGGTGTCGTCTGCAGCGATGACACCGGCCGCTCCGCCCTCGGCCGACACGGTGTGGCTGCGCATCGGGTAGACCTTGGAGACGATGGCCAGCCGCACTTCCGGATGCGCTCGACCTATCTCGATGGCCGCGCGCAGGCCCGCGCCCCCGCCACCGACCAAGAGAACGTCGTACGCCGCGGGCATGGCGCGGCTCAAGCCTCGTGCATCGACGAGTGCTCGTCGGTGCGGACCTTTCCGTGGTGGTCGACGATCCGCAGGCTGACGCCTCCGTCGTGGTAGGTGCTGCGGGTGACCTGGCAGCCGCAGGCGTACTTCATGCGGTCCAGCAGGAACCCGTCCTCGTCTTCGTCCCGGACGTGATCACCGTCCACGGTGCGTCCGCACGGAGCTGTCTCGCCGGTGAAGTGCGCGCTCGTCGTCATTGACATCCCGCCTCGATCGAGTCCACGCCGATGGGACAATCCTGCTCCCCATCGCGGCCCCAGGGAAGGCTCGCCATGGACCGAGTCGGATGAGCTGGGGGCACCGGGAAGCAACAGAGCTGTGCCTGCCGCCGGCGTTTAGCTGCCGCGATCCTGCGCGCAGGTCAATGAGGAAGCCAACGGGCATCGCCGACGACTCGAAGTCGGCCGCTCCGGTGGCGCTGAGGCCGAGGGGGTCCAGCTAGCGGCGCGAGGCACCGAGAACACGCGGCTCGGGGACGATCTCTAGGTCCGGGGGGGCGCCGTCCAGCCGATGCACCAGTCCGCCAACCAACTCCAGCTCGATCCAGGAGCCGGCCAGCGGCAGGTGGTGGAGGGTCAGATCCGGGAAGCGCTCAGGCATTGCCGGTGACAACCACGCCCTTCCGCGGGGCAGCTCCGGGTCGAACCGGAGAAGCGTCCGAAGCATGTGCACCGGCGTGGCCGAGGCCCACGCCTGTGGCGAGCAGGAAGTCGGGAACGGCACCGGCCGGCCGTAGGTCGCTCGGTCGAAGCCGCAGAAGAGCTCCGGCAGTCGGCCACCGAACTCGTCGGCCGCCGCGAGGACGGCCATCGCCACCTGCTGCGCCTCAGTCACGAAGCCGTAGCGCATCAGTCCAGCGGCGATCAGGGCGTTGTCGTGTGGCCAGACCGAGCCGTTGTGGTAGCTGATCGGGTTGTAGGCACCCATCGTGCTGGCCAGGGTCCGCACCCCCCAGCCGCTGAACATCTCGGGACTCAGCAGGCGTTCTGCGACGGCGGCGGCCTTCTCGTCGTCGACGATGCCACTCCACAGGCAGTGGCCCATGTTGGACGCCAGCGAGTCGACCGGGCGCTTTGCGCCGTCCAGCGCGAGCGCGAAATAGCCCTGCTCGGACAGCCAGAAGCGAGAGTTGAAGGCCTCCTTCAGCCGGGCGGCCCGGTCTGTCCACAGCTCGAACGTCGCGTCGTCACCCTTCTCGGCCGCGAGCTCCGCCCGTTCCAGGAACGCCGCGTAGGCATAGCCCTGCACCTCGCAGAGCGCTATCGGGCCGCGGGCGACGGTCCCGTCTGCGAACGTCACGCCGTCCCACGAGTCCTTCCATCCTTGGTTCGCCAGGCCGCGGTCGGTGGCCCGCTGGTACTCCACGAACAGGTCGCCGTCGCGGTCACCGCGGTCAACGATCCACTCCAGGGCACGGTCCGCGTGCGGTAGCAACCGGTCCAGCTCGTCCTGGTCCAGCCCCCACCTGCGCAGTTCACCCAGCAGGACGACGAACAGTGGGGTCGCATCGGCGGTCCCGAAGTAGACCGACTGGCCGCCGAGGGCGAGAGCGGGCTCCGCACCGAAGCGCACCTCGTGCAGGATTCGACCGGGCTCCTCCTCCGAGGCGGCATTGTCCCGCAGGCCCTGGAGCCGCGCCAACGTCTGCAGGGTCCCCCGGGCGAGCCCCTGGTCGAGGGGTAACGCCATGTACGACGTCAACAGCGAGTCCCGACCGAACAGCGTCATGAACCAGGGCGCACCCGCGGCGACGACGTCGACGTCAGGCTGCTCGGGGATCGACGATGCGCAGCGCGCCGAGGTCCACTTGGCTGCGTTGCAAGGTGCGAGCCAGTCCGGGGTCGGCAGTCTCGACGACGGGGACCTTGTCCCGCCAGGCCTGGGCCCGCCGGGCGGCGCCGGTTTCCGCTAGCGGCTGGCTGCTGGGGAACCGGGGGCTGAGGGTGTGGTCATCGATGATCGGGACAACCTGCAGGCAGCTCTGCCACCGACCGCGGGGCGGCACCACGACGTCGAAGAACAGGCCGTCGGCGGATGCCGTGGCATCCTCGGAGCTGACGAC
This sequence comes from uncultured Actinomycetota bacterium, assembly GCA_963728425.1. GTDB lineage: Bacteria > Actinomycetota > Actinomycetes > JACCUZ01 > JACCUZ01 > JAVEDA01. Next base: position 191,290 of record CAVSKC010000009.1, on the reverse strand, counting down.
GACGCCGCGACGGCTCCCGAGCCCGGGATAGCTGCGCACCATGCGCAGGGCGCCGTCGAGGATGCCGGTCTCGGGGCGGCGCCGGGTCGGCACTCGACTCTCCTTGACCTCGAACAGATCGGCGAAGTCGGCGTCGCAGGAGATGTCGACGCGCACGGCGGCCGGCTCTCCGGCCAGGTTCTCCAGGGTGAGGTCCTCACGCATCCCTTGCCCCACGTAGCGGTCGCGACGTAGGAGCAGGGTGCTCTCGACCCGGCCCGGGCGTGGCGCTGCGCGGCCCACAAAAGTGGCCCGCCAGGGTTCCTGGGTGAGCACCGCCAACGTCTCGACGGGTTCCCCGTCCAGGGTCACCCGCCACCGGCTGATGATCCGCGTGTCGCGGAAGAAGACGCCCTGCGGGCTTCCGTCGCGCATGTCCCCGCTTGGATCGCAGACGCAGAACGACGAGCCCTCGACCAGGGTGACCCCAGCGGTGCCGAGTGCGGCCGGCTCCCCGGCGTACGACCATCCAGTCATTCGAGCCGGTGTGCCCCGTACCGCGACGCATCAAACCCGGGTTGCCCGGGCGGTCGCGTTCTGCGTCACGACTCTCGCGCTGCGGCCTGCGGGGTCGAGGCGGCCGCGGCGTCGCGGAGGCAGTCCGCGTAGACCTGTTCGTACCCCCTGACCATGCGGTCCGGGCCGAAGTTGTCCTCGACATGCTTGCGGCAGGCACGTGGGTCGATCTGATCGAGGCCTCGAACGGTCTCGACCAGCTCGTCGGCCTCCTGCCGCACGAAGCCGGTCACGCCATCGACCACGACCTCGGGAACGGCGCCCCGGGCCAGCGACAGGACCGGCGTGCCGCAGGCCATCGCCTCGATCAGCACCATGCCGAACGGTTCCTCCCACTGCAGGGGGAACAGGAAGGCGGCCGCACCACCGAGGAGCTCGTACTTGTGGTCCAGCCCGATTTCACCGTGGTATTCGACGTCCGGGCCGAGCCGGGGCTGCACCTCGGCGTCGAAGTAAGCCTGCTCGTCCGGCTCGCTGCACTTGCCGACCAAGACGATGCGCCGGCCGGCCTTGCGCGCGACTTCGATGGCCAGGTGCGCCGCCTTGTCCGGGGACATCCGGCCCAGCCAGACGAGGTAGTCCTCCTTCTCCGCCCGGAAGGGGATCTCTCGGGTTTCCAGGCTGTTGTGAACCACTGCTCGCCATGGCAGCTGGGGTGTCAGGTCGACCTGTGCTTGTGAGATCGCCACGAGGTACATACCGTCGCCGCCGGCCTCGAGGTACTCGCCCCAGTCTCCGGTGGCCGGTCCGTGTGACGTGACCACGGTCGGCACGGACCTGTCCCGGACGAAGGCCGGGCCGGCGGCGGAGTGGTCGTGGACGAGGTCCGGTCGGAGGTCAGCGAGATGCTCGGAGACACGGGCTGCGTGCAGCAGCTCGGGCTCCGCACGGCCGAGCCTCTCCCACTGGGGTTCGTCGAAGGTGGTGAGAAGGTGTGCCTTGGTCCGCGATCCCCGGGCCGCGATGAGTGTGACGTCGTGCCCACGATCCACCAGGCCGTCCGCCAGCTGGGCTACGACCGCCTCGATGCCGCCATACCCACTGGGTGGGATCGGGTAGAACGGTGGGGCCACCATGGCGATACGCAGAGGGGTCGTAGTGGCACTCACGTCGGTCTCCAGCGGCAGCAGGTCTGTGTCAGGTGACACCTGGTAGACGCCGTCACCTGGCCGCGATGACGCGAGACCGGGCGTCAGGTCGCGGCGTTCCCCGACGTCCACGTCAGAAACCAGCCCGTCAAGTCGCCCACCGGACCCTGCCGTCCCGCGCTGGCCGTGGGGCCAGACCACTTGGCCGTCAGAACATGAGGCTGACTCCGGGCCCATTTCGGCATTTCCGGGACCAGGAACCGCGTCATGCCGCGCCCGTAGGTCGGTCTCCCTGGGTGAACCCCCGTGGGAGGTGATCTACGCGGGGGCCATTGCACGACTCGATCGGAAGGCACGACCTTGACTACTCCACCTTGCTCGGACAGCGAACCCGTACACGCCTCCACGCCGAACGTGCGGCCGGCTGGCTTCTTCGGGCGCTCTGCCCATGTTCTCGCGATGGCGATCACCCTGGCATTGGCTGGGCTCGTGGGTGGTGGCGGTGCCCCTGCCGCCTCGGCCCAGAAGATCACCAACGAGTTCGGGACGCTGAAGACCAGCAAGGTCACCGGCCAGACGAACAAGGGCGCGACCTTCGCCGGCAAGTACAAGGTGATCAAGTTCGTCGACCGCAACGGTCACCTGAAGGCGGTCGGCCGGCTCTCCGGCACGCTGACCAAGAAGAGCGGCGCCACCCAGGACTTCGCCGGGCGGGTCCGGATGCCGGTGAACATGAGCGCCACCCGGGCCGCCAACCCCACCTCCGCGCTGCCGACCACGTCCTCGACCGCCGGCCTGAGCGGCATCCTCACCAACCTGCTCTACGCCATCCTCGGCATCCTGCGCGCATAGAGCCGGGGGCCCTAGTGCGCCACCCGAATCACCCGGCGCCTCAATCGCCCCCCCGGTTGGGGCGCCGGGCTCTAGTCCATGCCATCGCATTGCAGGTTCTGCCGTGGGTTACGAGCCTCCGTCTGCGCGGGCGCTTATCCGGGTCGACAAGCCCTACCACGCGCCCCGCTGCCCCGGCTGCGCCCGCGAGTAGTCTCCCAGCCCCGTGGCGTTTCGAGCCCCCGTTCGAGCGGCAGTGTTTGCGGCCCGGGACGTAGGGCAGCCCAGCCAGGGCGCCAGCGTGCGGGAGCCCCTGGGGGCATGGGGCGGGGGGCGCGTGGCGGCCGACCGGCGCCGCCGCCGTCGTGTGGCGGCGCCGGTCCCTTCCTCCAACCCGCGAAGGTGGCACCACCCCGGTCCTCCGTCGGCCCGGGGCTGCTGCCGCAGAGCGCTACTCGGCGTGGCGTGTCGCCCCGGTCAGGCCGCTGCTCAGGACCTGCATGGATGATGCCGATGCGTCCTGGACGTCAGTCGAGGTAGTCGCGCAGCACCTGGGACCGCGACGGGTGGCGCAGCTTGGACATCGTCTTGGACTCGATCTGGCGGATCCGCTCGCGGGTCACGCCGTAGACCTTGCCGATCTCGTCCAGCGTCTTGGGCTGGCCGTCGGTCAGGCCGAACCGCATCGACACGACGCCGGCCTCGCGCTCGGACAGCGTGTCGAGCACCGAGTGCAGCTGCTCCTGCAGCAGGGTGAACGACACCGCGTCGGCGGGCACGACCGCCTCGGAGTCCTCGATCAGGTCGCCGAACTCGCTGTCGCCGTCCTCCCCGAGCGGGGTGTGCAGCGAGATCGGCTCGCGGCCGTACTTCTGCACCTCGACGACCTTCTCCGGCGTCATGTCGAGCTCCTTGGCGAGCTCCTCCGGGGTCGGCTCCCGGCCGAGGTCCTGCAGCATCTGCCGCTGCACCCGGGCCAGCTTGTTGATGACCTCGACCATGTGCACGGGGATGCGGATCGTGCGGGCCTGGTCGGCCATGGCGCGGGTGATCGCCTGCCGGATCCACCAGGTGGCGTACGTCGAGAACTTGTAGCCCTTGGTGTAGTCGAACTTCTCGACGGCGCGGATCAGACCGAGGTTGCCCTCCTGGATCAGGTCCAGGAAGAGCATGCCGCGACCGGTGTAGCGCTTGGCCAGCGACACGACGAGGCGCAGGTTGGCCTCGAGCAGGTGGTTCTTCGCCCGGCGGCCGTCCTCGGCGATCCAGTCGAGCTCCTTCTTCATCTTCGGCGCGAACTTCTCGCCGCCGTTGATCTTCTCCTCGGCGAACAGGCCGGCCTCGATCCGCTTGGCGAGCTCGACCTCCTGCTCGGCGTTGAGCAGGGCGACCTTGCCGATCTGCTTGAGGTAGTCCTTGACCGGGTCGGCGGTGGCACCGGCGGTGGCCACCTGCTGGGCCGGGGCGTCCTCCTCGTCCTCGTCGGACAGGGTGAACGACGCGTCCTCCTCGCCCTCCGGGGGCTCGGTGGGCTCCGCGGGCTCCTCAGCGGCCGCAGGGTCGACGACGGCGTCGGCGGGCGTCGCCTCGTCCTTCGCGGCGGCCTTCTTGGCCGCGGCCGCGGGTGGCGCCGCCTTCTTGCTGCTGGCCTTCTTGGCCGGAGCCGGAGCCGGGGCCGCCTTCTTGGCGGCAGCCGCCGGGGTAGCCGCCTTCTTGGTGGCGGCCTTCTTGGCCGGGGCGGCCAGCTTCTTGGTGGTCGTGGCCCGCTTGGCGGCGGTCGCCGCGGCCACGGTCTTCCGGCTGCCGACGGGCGTCGTGCCCTCGGCGTCGACCATCACGGGCGGGTGCGGGTGAACCGTGTCCGACACGTACTACCTCTCGTGGCGTCCCGGGCGTGCTGCAGCCCGGGGCAGGTGTCTGGGGTGGTGCGGCGCCCGGACCGTTGAGCTCGTGGCGTCGCAACACAACATTGTGACACGGAGCGGCAGACCTGCGCAGATCCGGGCGCGTCCCGGGACCCGTGTCAGGTGCTGAATCGGACCGCGAGCACGGTCGCGTCGTCCCGCCCGGGCGTGTCGGGCAGCAGCATCTGGTCGACCCGCTCGACCAGCGTGTCCAGCGTCTCGTCGGCGGTCCCGACCGCCTCGAGCAGCCGGGCCAGGCCGGCGTCCAGGTCGCTGCCGCGGCGCTCCACCAGCCCGTCGGTCAGCCCGAGCAGCAGGTCCCCCGGGCCGAGCTCCAGGGTGCGCTGGGCCCGGGGCTCCGGCCAGCCCAGCGGGGTGGAGCCGGAGCCGGCGTCCACCAGCTCGGGCGCCTGGCCGGCCCGGCGCAGCACCAGCGGCAGGTGCCCCGCTCCCCCCACGGCGGCCCGCCGGGCGACGGGGTTGACCAGGAGGTAGACGAGGGTGGCGATCTGGTCGGCGTCCTCGGTGGCGGTGAACACGCGGTCCAGGCCGGACAGCACGGCCTCCGGCAGGGGGTTGGCGTGCGCCAGGGCTCGCAGCGCGGAGCGCAGGCGGCCCATGCCGGCCGCTGCCCGGACGCCCTTGCCCATCACGTCGCCGACCACCAGCACCAGGCGGCCGTCCGGGAGGGAGAACACGTCGTACCAGTCGCCGCCTACGTCGGCGTCGATCGAGCCGGCCCGGAACCGGGCCGCCAGCTCGAGCCCGGGCACGTCGGGCAGCCGGTCCGGCAGCAGGCTGCGCTGCAGGGTGACCGCGGTCGACCGCTCCCGCTCGTAGAGCCGGGCCCGCTCCAGGGCGATCGCGCACTGGCCGGCGAGCGCACCCACGAACGGGTCCTCGGCCTCGAGCTGGTGGTCGTCGTAGTCGAGCACCAGGGCGCCGATGGCGCCCCCGGAGACGACCAGGGGCACCGCGAGCCGGGTCCCCCCGTCCGGTGCGGCGGTCAGCAGGCGCTGCCAGTCGGGTCCCATCGAGCACCTCGGCGGTGCGGGCTCCGGTGGCCGTGGGCGCCGTGCGGGCCACCACCCGGCGTACGTCGGCCACGGTCAGGGCCTCGCCGAGTGCGGCGGTCGCCTGCTGGAGCAGCTCGGTGCGCTCGACGCTGCGCCGCAGGGCGACCTCGGCGCGGCGCCGGTCGGTGACGTCCGAGACCAGCACCGCGATGCCGAACACGGCGCCGTCGACGTCCCGGGCCGGGAACCACTGGGACTGGTAGTGACGCAGCTCGCCGGTGACCGGGGACAGCGCGTTGAAGTTGTCGTCGCTGACGACCTCGCCGGTGCGCAGCACCTGCCGGAGCCGGTCCTCGACCGCGACGCCGAGGTCCCCCAGCAGCTCGGCCGGGCGCCGGCCGATGTGGTCGGCCATCGGCAGCCCGTTGATGTCGGCCAGCATCCGGTTGATCCGGCGGTAGCGCAGGTCTGGGCCGTAGAAGGCGAAGGCCACCGGGGCCTGCAGGATGAGGGTCTCGAGGAGTGCGGTGTCGGAGGTCAGGAGATCGACGTCGGGCTCCGGCGCCTGACCCCGCTCAGCCACTCCTCAGTCCCCTCGGTCACGTCGCTGCGCGTCCGATCCGAGGCTAGCCGGGGCACGCCCCTCCGGTCGCCGTTTACGCACAGTCAGCGAGTCGCAGCAGTCTGTTTCTGCTGCTGCTTGAACGCCCGCACCTTGGCCAGGCTCTCGGCGTCGACGACGTCGGCCACCGAGCGGAACGAGCCGGGCTCGGCGTAGGCGCCCGCCGCCTGCTCCCAGCCGGCCGGCTGGACGCCGCGCTGCTTGCCGAGCAGCGCGACGAAGATCCGGGCCTTCGCGTCGCCGAAGCCGGGCAGCGCCCGCAGCCGGGCCAGCAGGTCGGCCCCGGTCGTGGCCTCCTGTCCACAGGGCGGCCGTGTCACCGTCGTACTGCTCGACGATCAGCCGGGCCAGCTCCTGCAGCCGGCCGGCCATGCTGCCCGGGTAGCGGTGCACCGCGGGCGGCGTCGCGCACAGCGCCGCGAACTCCTCGGGGTCGAGGGCCGCGACCGCTGCCGGGTCGAGGGAGTCGACACCGAGCCGCTCGACGATCTTCTGCGGGCCGGCGAAGGCCCGCTCCATCGGGAACTGCTGGTCGAGCAGCATCCCGGCCAGCAGCGCGAACGGGTCCCGCGTCGAGCAGGGCGTCGGCGGCCGGCTCGCCGGTGATCGCGATCGGTGGCGGACTCGTGGCCATGCGCTACTCCTCCGCCTTGACCGCGAGCACCGGGCACGGGGCCTCGAGCAGGATGCGCTGGGCGTTCGAGCCGAGGATCAGCTTGCCCACCGGGGTGCGCCGGCGCAGCCCGATCACGATGAAGTCGGCGCCGGTCTCGTTCGCCACCGCGATGAGGTCCTCGGCCGGGTCCAGGCCGCGGACCAGCTGGCGGACCTCGTGCTCGATGCCCTCGGCGTCCAGCCGCTGCCGCACCTCGGCGAGCTCGCGCTCGTGCTCGACCGCGTCCTCGTCGTCGAGGTGCGGGCCACCCCGGCTGGAGTTGATGACGATCAGCCTGGTCTTGCGCAGCCGCGCCTCCTCGGCCGCCCGGCGCAGCGCCGCACGACCCTCGGCCCGGGGCACGTAGCCCACCACGATCGTCATGTGGACCTCCTCGTCGCAGCGCCTGCGGGACGGACGTTACCCGACCCCGGACGAACCGGGTGGACTCAAGTCGGCCGCCCGGCTGCCGATGCCGGAGCGTGGAGACCCCGAGCCTCGTAACTGCGCTCGACCGCACCCGGCGAACCCGGGCCCTGGTCGAAGAGCTGATCAACGATCCTGCCCAGCTCGGCCCCGACTTCGCAGCCCGTCCGCCGCCTCACCGACAACGCCGTCGTCGGCTGGAAGGCCACCGGCCGCGGTCGGCCGGGCACGGAGCTGGCCGACACCCTCGCGCTGCTGGGCGAGGCCGCCTCGCTCGGCCTGGTCGAGCGGCTGGACTGGGCCTTCCGGTGCCCTGCGTCTTCGACCGGGCGGTCGCTGGCCGGCGTGCGCGAGACCGTGCACCTCACGCCCGAGCCCCAGACCTACCTCAGCGCCTGCCCGCCGCGGCTGGCCGTCTCCTTCGGCCGCGGCCGGCGCGGCCCTGGCGGTCGCGGCCGAGGTGCACGACGACGGGCTGGCAGACCTGCGGCTGCTCGAGCAGGCCGTCGCCGAGATGCGCGGCTGGGGCTGGCAGATCGTGCTGGCCGACGTCGCCGACGAGCGGGACGCTCTGCACGCCGTCGACCTGGTCCGTCCCGACGTCGTCCAGGTCGACCTGTCCCGGTCCGGCCGGCGCGGCTCGGCGGCCGTCGCGGCGTTCCTCGAGGCGGGGTTGTCGGTGGGCGCCGAGGTGATGGCGCTGGGCGTCGACAGCGCCGGTCAGCGGGCCGAGGCACTGGCCCTCGGCGCCACCGTGGGCCGTGGCCTGCTGCTGGGGACCCCCGGCCCGCTACCCCTCTGAACCGGGTCAGCGGGCCAGCCGCTGGGCCAGCCAGGCCAGGGCCAGTGGGTAGCGGTAGTCGATGGCGGCGTGGGTGGCGTCGAACAGCTCGAAGAACACCCGGTCGTCCGGTACGCCGATCCGCGCGAGCCCGTCCCGGAACGCCTGCGCGCCCAGGTCGAGGTGGTAGTCGTCGCGGGTCCCCGCGTCGATCCAGATCGCACCCAGGCCGCGCAGCGCGTCGGCGTACCGGTCGACCATCCGGACCGGGTCCCAGGCCAGCCAGCGGGCCCACTCGTCCTCGCGCACCACCCCGCTGCGCGGGTCGAACGGCAGCACCGGACGGCCGTCGTCGCCCGGGGAGAAGGCGGCCGAGCAGCCGAGGGCGGTGAGGAGGGACGCGTCCTCGGCCTTGGTGAAGGACGGGCGGGTGTGGAAGTCGTCCCACCACCGCCAGATGTCGCCGTCGTAGGCACGCAGGTGCCGGACGGCGTCGGCGAAGTCCGGCAGGTAGCAGTGCTCGTAGAGGGTGTCGCCCGCGTGGGTGGCCAGCGCCCCGAACAGGTCCGGGCGCAGCATCGGCGTGATCATCGCGCCGAAGCCGCCGCTGGACTTGCCGCTGATGGCGCGCGAGGCGGGAGCGTCCAGGGTCCGGTAGCGCGCGTCCACCCACGGCACGACCTCGTCGCAGAGGTAGGAGTGGTACCGGCCGGTCCCGAGCGAGTCGACGAACTGCGACCCGCCGTAGGAGGTCCACGCGTCGACGAACACGACGACGCAGGGCGGAGTGCTGCCGTCGGCGAACACCTGGTCGGCGGTCTCCAGGAACGGCTGCCGGAACGGCATCCGGTTGGCCCACATCGCCACGTGCCCGGTGTAGCCCTGGATGACGTAGACCGTCGGGTACCGCTGGTCCTGCTCGTCGTAGCCCGGCGGCAGGTACACCCACACCGGCCGCTCGTGCGGGTCGCCGAGCGGGTTGTCCCGCAGCAGCGCGGAGTCGACGACCCCCTCCTCCAGTCGTCCGGCCAGGTCGGCTCGCCAGGGCAGCATGGTGCTCAGTCAAGCAGCAGCGCCATCTCGAGCTCGGTCTTGGTGGGGTCGAGGTCGTACGGGAACCCGCCACCGGTCTCGGTGAAGCCGTAGCGGCGGTAGAACGCCCGAGCCCGGGCGTTGTCCTCGTGCACGTGCAGGTGCAGCCGGTCCAGCGCCGCCTCACCGCGGGCCCAGCCGACCACGCCGTCGATCATCTGGCCGGCCAGCCCGGTGCCCCGGTGGCTCGGCGCCACGTAGACGCTGACGACGTGACCCTGACCGGGGGCGTCGACGAAGCAGGCGAGGTACCCCACCCACCGATCCGGCACTTCCGGGTCGTCGGCCGCCAGGGCCAGGTCGGTCGGCCCGCTCGACCCGCGCAGCGCGCGGAACTGCCACTCGGCCTCGGTGCGCGCGTCCGCGTCGGCGACCGTCTCCAGGTAGGCCTGCGGGGTGTCGACGAGCATCTCCCGCCGGATCGTGCGCAGGAGCATCCAGTCGTCCTCGGTCACCCGCCGGACCGTCACCGTCATCCTCCGCAGCCTGCCAGCCTCGTGAGCTGGGGCCTACGGTCGGGGGATGCGTGGCGCCACCCACCGGCTGCCCGGCCTGGTCCTGACCGAGCACCAGGTCGAGGTGCCGCTCGACCACGCCGACCCCGGTGGCGAGCAGCTCACGCTGTTCGCCCGCGAGGTGGTCGCACCGCGCAAGCGGGACCAGGAGCTGCCCTGGCTGCTGTTCCTGCAGGGCGGGCCGGGTCATCGTTCCACCCGGCCGGTGAACCGGTCCGGCTGGCTGGGGCGGGCGCTGACCGAGCATCGGGTCCTGCTGCTGGACCCGCGCGGCACCGGCCGCTCGACGCCCGCCACCCGGCAGACGCTGCTGGCCCGCGGCGGGCCGGCCGAGCAGGCGCGCTACCTGACCCACTTCCGGGCCGACGCGATCGTCCGCGACGCGGAGCTGGTCCGGCGGGCGCTGCTCGGCGAGGACACCCGCTGGTCGTTGCTGGGCCAGAGCTACGGGGGCTTCGTTGCCCTCACCTATCTCTCGCTGGCGCCGCGCGGGCTGGACCTGGTCCTGGTCGCCGGCGGCCTGCCGCCGCTGGACCGCGGCCCGGACGACGTCTACCGGGCCACCTACGCCCGGGTCCGGGAGCGCTACGACCGGCTGGTCCACCGCTACCCCGGCGACGCGGCGCGGCTGGACGCGATCGCGGACCACGTGGCCGGGACCGACGTACGGCTGCCCTCCGGCGACCGGCTCACGGTGCCGCGGCTGCAGTCGCTCGGGTTCGGGCTCGGGGTCTCGGACGGTCTGGAGAAGGTCCACTACCGCCTCGAGTCCGCGTGGGCCGGTGCCGAGCTGGCCGACGACTTCCTCGCGGGCGTCGAGGCGGCCACCTCGTTCGTGGACGGGCCGCTCTACGCCCTGCTGCACGAGTCGATCTACTGCCAGGGCGAGGCGTCGCGCTGGTCGGCCCAGCGGGTCGGCGCGGAGCTGCCGGAGTTCTCGCCGGACGCCCGCCCGCTGCTGCCGACCGGCGAGATGGTGCTCCCGGCGCTGGTGCACGGGACCCGGGCGCTGGCCCCGCTGGGTGAGGCGGCCGAGCTGCTCGCGGCGTACGAGATGTGGCCGATGCTCTACGACCGGGACGTGCTCGCCGACAACGAGGTGCCGGTCGGGGCGGTCGTCTACCGCGACGACATGTACGTCGAGCACACCTACTCGGTGGAGACCGCGGAGCGGGTCGGCAACCTGCGTTGCTGGGTCACCAGCGAGCTGGGCCACGACGGGCTGCGCAGCGACTCGACCGTGCTCGACCGGCTGCTGGACATGGCCCGTGGGACGGGCTGAGAGGATCGGCTGATGGGTACGCCGCGGGTCGCCTTCGTCCTGGGCGGTGGTGGGCTGCTCGGCGCGGGTGAGGTCGGCATGCTGCAGGCGCTGCTCGAGGCCGAGGTGGTTCCCGATGTCGTGGTGGGTACGTCGGTCGGCGCCATCAACGGGGCCGCGGTGGCCGCCGACCCGAGTCCCGGTGCCGTCGAGGCGCTGCGCGGCGTCTGGCTCGGGCTGGCCGGCAGCGGCCTGTACGCCGGCGGCGCCGCTCAAGCGGATGGGTCACATCGCCCGGGCACGCACCCACGTGCACCCGAACGAGCCGCTGCGAGCCCTGCTCACCGAGCACCTGGGCGACGGGCTGATCGAGGACCTGGCGGTGCCCTTCCAGTGCGTGGCTGCGAGCATCGAGCGCGCGGCCGAGCACTGGTTCACCACCGGACCGCTGGTCGAGGCGGTGCTGGCGAGCAGTGCCGTGCCCGGCGTGCTGCCGCCCGTCGCGATCGGCGCCGAGACCTACCTCGACGGCGGGCTGGTCAACTCCATCCCGATCGAGCGGGCGCTCACCCTCGGCGCGCGGACCCTCTACGTGCTGCAGGTCGGGCGGATCGACCGGCCGCTGGTCGCCCCCACCAAGCCGTGGGAGGTCGCGTCGGTGGCGTTCGAGATCGCCCGGCGGCACCGGTTCGCCCGCGACATGGCCACCCTGCCGCCGGACGCGACCGTGCACGTGCTGCCGACCGGCGCCGACGAGCCACCACGGCACGGCGACCTGTCGTCTCTTCGCTACCGCGACTTCGGCGCGGTGCAGCGGCGGATCGCGGCCGCCCACCGGGCAACCGCGGACTACCTCGCGACCGCCCCCGAGCGGACCCGCTGATGCTGCCGCCCGTGCTCGTCCGGCGGCTGGTGCTGGCGCCGGCGATGCTGGCGCTCGACGGCCGTGGCGGTGACCGGGCTGCCCGTGCTGCTACTCGTCGGCGTGGCCCTCGCCACCGTCCTGCCCGGCCGGTGGCGGGCGCTGCGGCTGCTCTGGATGGTCCTGCTGTACCTGCTGCTCGAGTCGGTGGCGCTGGTCGCGCTGTTCGGGCTGTGGGTGGGGAGCGGCTTCGGCTGGCGGATCCGGTCGCCGCGGTTCCAGCGGGCGCACTACGTGCTGGTGCAGTGGTTCCTGCAGATCCTGTTCTGGGAGTGCCAGCGGGTGCTGCACGTGCGGGTCGCGGTCGAGGGGCCGCCGCCCACGTCGTACGACGGTCGGCCGCTGCTGATCCTGAGCCGGCACGCGGGTCCGGGCGACTCCTTCCTCGTCGTGCACGCGCTGCTGAACTGGTACGCGCGGGAGCCGCGGATCGTGCTCAAGGACACCCTGCAGTGGGACCCCGCGATCGACGTGCTGCTGAACCGGCTGCCGAACCGCTTCATCCGTCCGGACCCTGGTCGGGACGGCGCCCGGGTGGTGGAGCAGGTGGGCGAGCTGAGCCGCAACCTGGACGCGAACGACGCGTTCGTCATCTTCCCGGAGGGCGGCAACGTCACCGAGCACCGTCGCAAGCGGGCGATCGAGCGGCTGCGCCGGAAGGGCCACATCGACGAGGCGCAGAAAGCCGAGCAGCTCAAGCACGTGATGGCTCCCAAGCCCGGTGGCGTGATCGCGGCGCTCACCCAGGCCCGCGACGCGGACGTCGTGTTCGTGGCGCACACCGGGGTCGAGCACATGGTCACGGTGCTCGACGTCTGGCGCGAGCTGCCGATGGACCGCGAGATCCAGATGCGCTGGTGGATCGTGCCCGCAGCCGAGGTGCCGATCGGCGAGGAGGAACGGATCGACTGGCTGTTCGCCTGGTGGGCGACCATCGACGACTGGATCGACGAGCGTCAGGCCGAGGCGGGCCTCACCGCTCCCCGCTGACGCTGACGCGTCAGTGCGCCCGGGCCCGCGACTCGAGCTGGGTGACCAGCGGGCGCAGGGCGTCGGGCAGCCCGGCCTCGCCAAGCTCCAGCCGGTGGCTCGAGCCGTCGTCGGCCTGGACCGACAGGACGTACTGGTAGCGGTCGGGGCTGGGCTCGGCCGATGCCACGGCCGCCAGCGCCGGCAGGTCCAGCACGGCCAGCTGACCGGCGTACCAGTCGCCGTCGGGGTCGGTGTCGGTGTCGACCGATGCCCGCACCCGCCGACCCGCGACACCACCGCTGCGGACCATCTCGATCCTGGCCACCTGTCTCCTGGTCTCAGCCCGTGACCCCGACAGCATCCCAGGCGGACCGGACGGCCAGCACCTCGGCGGTCCCGAACCTGGCCTGGGCCGCCTGCACGGTCGCGGCCGCGAAGGTCGCGAAGTCGGCATCCGGCTTCAGCCCGCCGGACACCAGGGTGTCGTACCAGACCCGGCCGGCGACCTCCCACGCGCGCGCCGCCGAGGGAGGTCGCGGCCAGGTAGAAGGCGTGGTTCGGGATGCCCGAGTTGATGTGCACGCCGCCGTTGTCGTCCGACGTCTCGACGTAGTCGCGCAGGTGGTCGGGCTGCGGGTCACGGCCGAGGACGTCGTCGTCGTACGCCGTGCCGGGTGCGCGCATCGACCGGAGCGCCACGCCCTGCACCGCCGTCGGTGAACAGCCCCGCGCCGATCAGCCAGTCGGCGTCGGTCGCCTGCTGACCGAGCACCCGTCTGCTTGACCAGGGAGCCGAACACGTCCGACACCGACTCGTTCAGGGCGCCGGACTGGCCCTGGTAGACCAGCCCGGCGGTGGCCTCGGTCACGCGCGTGGGTGAGCTCGTGACCGATCACGTCGACGGCGATCGTGAACCGCAGGAACAGCTCGCCGTCGCCGTCGCCGAAGACCATCCGCTCGCCGTCCCAGAACGCGTTGTCGTAGTCGCGGCCGTAGTGCACGGTGGCCGGCAGCGGCAGGCCCGCGTCGTCGACCGAGTGCCGGTCGTAGGCCGACAGGTAGAGATCGTAGGTCGCACCCAGACCGTCGTACGCCTCGTCGGCCGCGGCGTCGCCGGTCGCCGGCTCGCCCTCGGAACGCACCAGCCGACCGGGCAACGTCTCGCTGCCGTCCGCGGTCGCGACCGTGCGTCGGGGTCCGTCCTCGGCCGGCGTGGTCACGGTGACCGTGGGCCGCCCCGCGGTGCGGGCCTGGCGATGCACCAGGTCGAGCGCGAGGGCTCGGGTGGCGGCAGCCCGCTGCCGCTCGCTGCCCCGTCGGGCGATGTTCTCCAGCAGGTACGGCGGGACGATGCCGCACACGACGGGACGGATGGGGCTCATCCGGACAGCCTGCCATCGGCTCGAGCTGGCGGGATAGCCCCGGCGTCCCCGGGGAAGGTGGCTGCTCTTCGACGCCGAGCGGATGGCAGTCTCGAACCCGTGACGGGACCCGACGGCCGCGGCGACGGCGACGGCTGGGTCACCTGCGACCTCGGGCACCAGCACTGGGGGATCTACGGCGCGGCCGGGCTGCTGCTGCACCGGCCGACCACGACCGGCGACGGTGACGAGGTGCTGCTGCAGCACCGCGCGACGTGGAGCCACCACGGCGGCACCTGGGGCCTGCTCGGCGGCGCCCGGCACAGCGACGAGTCGGCCGTCGACGCGGCCCTGCGGGAGGCCGCCGAGGAGGGCGGGCTCTCGCCGGTCGGTGTCCAGGTCCACGGCCGGTACGACGATGCGCACGGCGGCTGGTCGTACGCCACCGCGCTGGCCGCCGCCGACGCGTCGACCGAGGCTCGGCCGACCGGCGGGGAGAGCATCGACGTCGCCTGGGTCCCGGTCGACCGGCTGGACGGAGGCGAGTCCGCCGGCAGTCCCCGCTGCACCCGGGCTTCGCGGCCTCCTGGCCGATCCTGCGGGACGCGCTGCACCCGTTGACTGTCGTGGTCGACGCCGCGAACGTGGTGGGCTCCCGGCCGGACGGCTGGTGGCGCGACCGCGCCGGTGCCGCTCGCCGGCTGATCAGCGCCTGCGGCTCGCTGGTCTTGGACGGGGTGCCGGGTGACGAGCTGCCCGAGGGGCTCGGCGCGGCTCCGCTGACCCGGTGCTGGCCGCAGGTGGTCGTGGTGGTCGAGGGCGCGGCCCGCGGGGTCGGCGACGAGGACGCACCACCGGGCGTCACCGTGGCCGTCGCGAGCCGGTCGGGCGACGACGAGGTGGTGGCCGCGGTGCAGCGCGCAGCGCACGACGGTGACCCGGCCCGTCGGCGGGCCGACGTGCTCGTGGTCACGGCTGACCGCGGGCTGCGCGACCGGGTGACGCCGCTGGGTGCCGTGTGCGTCGGACCCCGCTGGCTGACCTCTCGCTGGTGACCATGATCGTGCCCCCGCCCCACAGTGGTGCCCGGTCGGTTCCGCGCTGAGCGGGGGCCCGCCGGCGAAGCCTCGGTGCGACGGGTGCACTGTGGGGCCTGGGAACGATCTTGAGGCGGGCGGCCGGCTCCCGGCGTACGGACACCCCGGTCACTGTCCGAAAGGTCCGGGGCCGATCGAGTGCCCACCGTGGGCCGAACGGGTGACGATTTTGCCTGCACCGGTAACAACACGGACGGTAACGGGATAGTCACGTGAAGTCGCAGCTCGGTCGGTCCCTCCCCCGGCCATTCCGGAAGGAACATCTGCCATGCCCGACACGACGTCGACGGGTTGCCTCGGTCCGCCGGGGCGCGCCGTCCAGAACAGGCCCGGTACGTCATGGACCTAGCCGCACCGATGCAGCGCACCCGCCCGGCCGCCCTTGCGGCTGTGGTGGCACTGCTGCTCGCCATCCCGCTGTGCGGCGGCGGGACGCTCGGGGGTACCCCGGCCAGCACTACCGCGCAGCAGTCCTACGTGCTGCGTGTCGACGACGGAGCGATGGCTGCCGTCACGTCTCGCGTGCAGTCGCTCGGCGGCACCGTCCAGCACCGACTCGGCGGCCTCGGTGCCGCCGTGGTGCGGATCCCCGCCTCCGCGGTCGACGCTCTCCGATCCACTGCCGGCGTCCTCGGGGTCACCCCGGACTCGCCGCTGCAGCTGCTCGGCTCCGGCTACAGCGCCAGCGCCGACGCCGGCTCGATGTACAACGTCGCGCAGGTCATCGGTGCTCGCAAGACCTGGTCGTCCGGTCTCACCGGGAACGGTGTCGACGTGGCCCTGATCGACTCCGGCGTCACGCCGGTCGCGGGCCTCGACGGCGCCGGCAAGGTGGTCAACGGACCCGACCTGTCCTTCGAGTCGCAGAACAACGGGACTCGCTACCTGGACACCTTCGGTCACGGCACGTTCATGGCGGGCATCATCGCCGGCAACGACGGGACGCTGTCCAACGGATCGCTGTCCGACACCTACAACGGCGTCGCGCCGAACGCTCGGGTGATCAGCCTCAAGGTGGCCGACGCCCACGGCAACACCGACGTGTCCCAGGTGATCGCGGCGATCGACTGGGTCGTCCAGCACCGCAAGGACCCGGGCATGAACATCCGGGTCCTGAACCTGTCGTTCGGCACCCCGTCGATGCAGAGCTACCTGCTCGACCCGCTGTCCTACGCCGCAGAGGTGGCGTGGCGCAAGGGGATCGTGGTCGTGGTCTCCGCCGGCAACGACGGCACCGGCACCGGCAAGCTGCTCAACCCGGCGCAGGACCCGTACGTGCTGTCGGTCGGCGCCGAGGACAGTGGCGGCACCCCGTCGATCGGGGACGACACCATCCCGTCGTTCTCCACCCGAGGTGACGGGGTTCGCAACCCCGACGTCGTCGCACCCGGCAAGTCGTTGCAGGGGCTGCGTGTCCCGGGCTCCTACATCGACACCCAGTACGGCGGTACGGCGGCGTTCGAGGGCCGCTACTTCCGTGGCAGCGGCACGTCGCAGGCGGCCGCAGTCGTGTCCGGCGCGGCGGCTCTGCTGCTCCAGCAGCGCCCGTCGATGACGCCGGACCAGGTCAAGGCGCTGCTCACCGGCACCGCGACCACGCTGCCGGCGGCCGACGAGCAGGCCCAGGGCAACGGCTTGGTGAACGTGAACATCGGCGATCTGGACCCCGACCCCGGCGGCCAGGCAGGTGTTCCCGCTCTCGACCGGGACGGGCAGCCTCGACGGTGCCCGCGGCGCAGCCAAGCTGGTGCTCAACGGCGTCACGCTCTCCGGTGAGAAGGACATCTTCGGCAAGGCGTACAGCACTACGCTGCACGCTGCGCAGGAGGCGACGGAGACGAGCTGGACCGGTGGCACGTGGAACGGCTCCTCGTGGGCCGGCTCCTCCTGGGCCGGCTCCTCGTGGGCCGGCTCCTCGTGGGCCGGCTCCTCGTGGGCCGGCTCCTCCTGGGCCGGATCGTCCTGGGCGGGCTCGTCCTGGGCCACCGGTGTCTGGGACGGCTCCTCGTGGGCCGGCTCCTCCTGGGCGGGCTCCTCCTGGGCCGGCTCCTCCTGGGCCGGCTCGTCCTGGGCCGGCTCGTCCTGGGCCACGGGCTCCTGGGGCTGAGGCGACCCGAAGGCACGCTTGAGACAAGTCGACGGCCGGCGCGGGCTCAATGTCCCGCGCCGGCCGCCGATGGTTGTGGGGGGAGGTGATGATCGTGAAGCGTGCCCGGACCCCGGGAGCACCCCGGCGACCCGCCAGCTGGTGGGCCGTCGTGGGCGTCATTGGCGCGCTCATCAGCCTGAGCGCTGCGCTCGCGCGTCTCCTGGACGCGGACCCCATCACGCCCGGCTGGCACCCGGCCGTCACCTTCGTATTGCTCACGGTGATGTTCGGCCTCGCGGAGGTCTACGTCCTGCACGTGCAGGTGAAGCGCGAGGCGCAGACCGTCGCCTTGAGCGAGATCCCGCTGGTCCTGGGCCTCACCTTTGCCGCCCCCACGCTGCTCATCGGCGCGCTCGTCCTGGGTGCCGCAACCGCCTACCTGATCCACCGCAGGCAGCGGGGCATCAAGCTCGCCTACAACATCGCGCTCAAGACCGCCGACGCACTGGTGAGCGTCACCCTCTATCAGCTCGTGCTCGGCGGTGACCACATCTTGGGCTGGCGCTGGATCGTGGCCTGCTACCTCGCCGTCGCGGCTGCCGCGCTGCTCGACGGCCTCACCACCCAGCTCGTCATCGGTCTGCACGAGCTGTCGCTCAGTCGCTCGATCCTCGCGGACGTCGCCGTGTACCCGGCCATCGCCCTTGCCGTCTCGACGGTGGCGCTGGTGGTCGCCTACGCCTACGACCGCTCGCCGCTCAGCGCTCTCCCGGCAGCCGCCGCGGGCGTCTGTCTGGTCGTGGGCTACCAGGCCTACTCGCGCCTGAGCGATCGACACCTGAGCCTCGAGCGGCTCTACCGCTTCAGCCAGGCCGTCACCAGCACACCGGAGATCAACGAGACGCTCGGCCAGGTGCTGACCCAGGCGAAGGAGCTGTTGCGCAGCGAGCACGCCGAGATCAGCTTCTTCTCCGGCCAGGACAGCAGCGTGGTCCGGATCGCGCTCAGCCCCAGCGGGCGCCTGCTCCGGGAGAACGTCCTGGTCGACCCGGCCGAACCCGGCTCACCATCCGGCGCCGACGAGCTCGAACCCCTGATGATGCCGCGCGGGACCCGAATCCCGGCGCACCGCGCCTACCTGTCGCTGCGGCGCTGGCGCGAGGCCATCGTGGTCCCGTTGCGGGGTGACGCGGGCATCGTCGGCACCCTGTCCGTCGCGGACCGGATGGGCGACGTCCGCAGCTTCGACAACGGCGACATGCGGCTGCTGGAGACGGTGGCCGCGCACGCAGGGATGGCCCTGCAGAACAGCCGCTTGATCGACCAGCTCCGGCACGAGTCCCTGCACGACGCTCTCACCGGGCTGCCCAACCGCGTCCTGCTCCGCAACGACACCGTCGACGAGCTGCTGGCCATCGGCCGCGAGCAGTCTCGCGGCTGCGCAATCATGATCATGGACCTGGACGGGTTCAAAGAGGTCAACGACACGTTGGGCCACCAGCACGGCGACGAGCTCCTCAAGGCCGTCGCCAGCCGGACGGTGGACGCCGCCGGTTCTCGCGTCACCGTCGCCCGGCTCGGTGGCGACGAGTTCGCCTTGATGGTGCCAGACTGCCCGGACGCTCTGGAGGCTCGGGACATCGCCGCCCGGGTGCTCGCTGCGCTGCGACCGCCGACGATTCTGGACGGCATCCCGGTGCAGGTCGGTGCCTCGATCGGCGTTGCGCTCGCTCCGTTCCACGCCGCGGACGTGACCGGCCTGCTCCGGTACGCCGACGTCGCCATGTACGGGGCGAAGAGCGCCGGCGGTGGCGTCAAGGTCTATGAGTCCGACAGCGACACGTCGAGCCCCGACCGGTTGGCCCTGATCACGGAGCTGCGCGACGCTCTGGACCTGGGCGACCTGGGGATCCACGTCCAGCCGAAGGCGAGCCTCACCGGAGGAACGACCGCAGCTGTCGAGGTGCTGGCGCGGTGGGACCACCCCAGGCGGGGCGTCCTGTTCCCGGACGAGTTCATCCCCCTCGCCGAGCGGTCCGGCCTCATCCACCAGCTCACCGTGCACGTCCTCCGGCTGGCCCTGCAGTGCTGTGCCGAGTGGCGAGACCTGGGCACGGAGGTCAGCATCGCCGTGAACCTCTCGCCGCGCAGCCTGGTCGACCCCGGCCTGTGCGCGACCGTCAGCCAGCTGCTCGTCGAGGCCGACGTCCCCGCTCGGCTCCTGACGCTCGAGATCACCGAGAGCACGGTGATGGCCGACCCGGAGCTGGCCGTGCGCTCCTTGCAGGCACTGCGCACCCTCGGGGTGCGTCTCTCGGTCGACGACTTCGGGGTCGGCCACTCGTCGCTGTCCAACCTGCGCCGGCTGCCGGTCCAGGAGCTAAAGATCGACCGCAGCTTCGTCGCCGCACTCGGCAGCGACATGGACAGCGCCGTGATCGTCCGATCGATCGTCGACCTCGGACGGAACCTCGCGCTGGACGTGGTCGCCGAAGGCGTCGAGACCAAGCTCGCCTGGGACCGCCTGCAGTCGATGGGCTGCCAGGTGGCCCAGGGCTACTTCGTGGCCCGACCGATGGCGCCGGAGCTCCTGCTCGGCTGGCTGCAGCGCTGGAACCGGCAGCACCCGGCTCACCCCACGGCCGTCCCCGCGCAGTCGGGCCGGACCTCCGGCTAGGCGCGCCGACCGAACAGGCCGAGCATCCGGGCCTGCAGGTCGGCGTGCGTGGGGACGTGCACCGGCGGGTCGAACCGGCCGGACGCGGCCAGCGTCTCGACGTCCTTCTCGGTCTCGGCGTGGATGCGCCGCACCAGCTCGTGCTCGAGCTGCTCGTCGGCGCCGATCCCCCGCGCGAGGTCCCACGCATGCACCGTGAGGTCGACGGTCAGCTGCCACAGGTAGTCCCGGGCACTGATCTCGCCGTACGAGACCGTGACGGTGTGGTCGAGAGCCCCGTCCGCCGCCAGCGCCGCTCGTGCCGCGGCCGACTGCTCCCGCCAGGCGGCTGCCGGGTCGTCGCCGAGCGGGTCCCCGGCGAACCGGTCACCGGCCGCGGCCGGGCTGCCGCCGTCGAGGAGGTAGGGAACCCAGCGGCACTCGTCCACCATGTGAGCGACCAGGTCACGCACGGTCCACTCCGCGCAAGGAGTGGGCGCCGACCACTGGTCGGCACCGATCTGCGACACCCGCGAGTCGAACTCGGTGAGCGCGTGGTCGTACTGCTCGAGCAACGTCGACATCGCCTCACCCTGCCACAGAGGGCGGCAGGGCCACGATCTCGCCGCGTAACCTCGCGGGCGTGCCGGCACTCGGAGAGCTGCTCATCGCCGTCGTGATGGTCGTCGGCATTGCGGGGGTCGTCGTACCCGTCCTTCCCGGATTGTTCCTGGTGTGGGCCGCAGGGATCGTCTGGGTGTGGTTGGACGGCGGCGGGGCGTCCCGCATCGTCGTGGGCGTGCTGCTCACCGGGCTGCTCGTCGTCGGCACGGTTGCCAAGTACGTGCTGCCGGCCCGGTCCGCGACCGGCGCCGGCGCTCCGCGCACGACGCTGCTGCTCGGTGCACTCGGCGGGATCGCCGGGTTCTTCCTCATCCCCGTCGTCGGGGTCGTGGTCGGTGGCGTCGGCGCTGTCTACCTGGCCGAGCTGGTCCGGCTGCAGAACCCCGGCACCGCCTGGCGCTCGACCTGGGCGGTGCTGCGCGCCGTCGGCATCGGGATGCTGATCGAGCTCGCCACCGCGGTCCTCATGCTCGGCACCTGGACCGTCGGGGTGCTGCTGACCTGAGGGCTCCTACTCGGCGTACCCCTCGGCCACCTGGGCGGTGGCGTCGCCGATCCGGTGCACCCGCATCGCGTTGGTCGACCCCGGGATCCCAGGCGGACTGCCGGCCACGATGATGACGAGGTCGCCGCGCGCCACCCGGCCGGCACCGAGCAACGCTTGGTCGACCTGACGGACCATCTCGTCGGTGTGCTTGACGTAGCTGGTGAGGAAGGTCTCGACACCCCACACCAGGGCCAGCTGGCTGCGCACCGCCTGCTCCGGCGTGAAGGCGAGCAACGGGATCGGCGACCGCAGCCGCGCCAGTCGCCGGGCCGAGTCCCCGCTCTGGGTGAACGCCACCAGGAAGCGAGCTCCGAGCAGCTCGCCGACGTCGGCGGCGGCCTTGGTGATCGCCCCGCCCTTGGTGCGAGGCAGCCCGCCGAGCGGCGGGATCGTGTTGAGGGCGTTCTCCTCCATCTTGACGATGATGCGGGCCATCGTCTCGACCGCGATGATCGGGAACTTGCCGACACTGGTCTCGCCGGACAGCATCAGCGCGTCGGTGCCGTCGGTCACCGCGTTGGCCACGTCGGAGGCCTCGGCCCGGGTGGGTCGGGAGGCCTCGATCATCGACTCGAGCATCTGGGTGGCCACGATGACCGGCTTCGCTGCCCGGCGGGCCAGTGCGATCGCCCGGGTCTGCACGAGCGGCACGTCCTCGAGCGGCAGCTCGACCCCCAGGTCGCCGCGGGCCACCATGATGCCGTCGAACGCGTCCACGATCTCGGCCAGGTTGTCCACGGCCTGCGGCTTCTCGATCTTCGCGAGGACCGGCAGCCGCACGCCCTCCTCGTCCATGATCGCGCGGACGTCGAGGACGTCGGCAGCGCTGCGGACGAACGACAGCGCGATGAGGTCGGCCTGCAGGCGCAGGGCCCAGCGCAGGTCCTCCTTGTCCTTCTCGGACAGGGCCGGAACGCTGACCGCGACCCCGGGCAGGTTGATGCCCTTGTGGTCGGAGACCCGACCGCCCTCGACGACCCTGGTGACGACACGTGAGCCCGTCCACCCGGATGCACTCCAGGGCCACCTTGCCGTCGTCGATGAGCAACCGGTCGCCCGGGCGCACGTCGCCGGGCAGACCGGCGTACGTCGTCCCGACCATGTTCTTGTCGCCGGGGACGTCGTCGGTGGTGATGGTGAACTCGTGGCCGTTGGCCAGCGTCACCGGGCCGGAGGCGAACGAGCCGACCCGGATCTTCGGTCCCTGCAGGTCGACGAGCACCGCGACGCCGCGCTTGGTCGCGTCGGAGGCTCGCCGGACCTTCAGGTACACCTGCTCGTGGTCGGCGTAGTCGCCGTGAGAGAGGTTGAGGCGAGCGACGTCCATGCCCGCATCGACCAGGGCACGGATCTGCGCCTCGCTCGACACGGCAGGACCAAGGGTGCAGACGATCTTGGCGCGGCGCACCCCCCGAGCCTACGGCTGCGGGGGGTGCGCGGCGACTGACGGGTCCGCCTGCTGGACTCGGCTCACCCGGCGGCGAACCGGTCGACGACCTCGCCGCAGAAGGCCTTGAGGTCGTCCGGCTTGCGACTGGTCACGAGCACGTTCGGCCCGCTCTCGCAGACCACGACCTCCTCGTCGACCCAGTCGGCGCCGGCGTTGCGCAGGTCGGTCTTCACGCTCGGCCACGACGTCATCCGACGACCGCGCACCACGTCGGCCTCGACCAGCGTCCACGGGGCGTGACAGATGGCCGCCACCGGCTTGCCGGCGTCGAAGAACGACTTCGCGAACGCGACAGCGGCTGGCTGCATGCGCAGGTAGTCGGGGTTCGCCACACCGCCCGGGAGCACCAGCCCGTCGTAGTCGGCGGCGGACTTCCCGTCGACGGTGTCGTCCACGTCGAACGTGTCCGCCTTGTCGAGGTGCTGGAACCCTTGCACGGTGCCGGTATCGGTCGACACGAGTCGCGGCGTGCCACCGGCGTCCTGCACCGCCTGCCAGGGCTCGGTCAGCTCCACCTGCTCGATGCCCTCCGGTGCGACCAGGAAGGCGATCGTCTTGCCGTTGAGCGTGGCTGCCATGACGGCATCACTCCTTGCACTCGGGTACGTCGGTCGCGTGCCCGGGTGCGCGGGACCAAAACACCTCGACCCGACGCCGAACGGTCGGCCCGGAGACATCCTCCGGGCCGACCGTCGTGGCGCTTCTCAGCGGCTGCGCGTCACCTCACGGTGCGGCGGTGAGGCCGGCGATGTAACCGGCCGCCTTGGGACTGCCCCAACCCGTCGTGAGGTCGTAGCCGACGGTTGTCGGGTAGCCGGGCACCGCGCCCGGGTGGACCGAGCCGTCAGCGGCGAACTCCCACATCCGGTTGTCCTGCAGGACGCCACTCGCAGCGGTGCCGTAGGTGTGCGCGGTGATGTCGCTGAAGGTGGTGGCGTTGGCGAACCCGGGCGAGTAGATGACCTGGTTCAGGTTGCCGATGCCGGCCTTGCCAGCTGTCGCGCGCGACTGGTTGGCGATGGCAGTCAGCGCTGCCACCTGCGGCGACGAGGAGGACGTACCGCCGAACACACCCCACGCCGTGCCCGAGATCTCCGGGAAGTAGGTGTGCCACACCAGGACACCGCCGTTGACCGCAGCGTTCCAGGCCAGGTCGGGCACGCCGCGGTGGTCGCCCACCACGCCTGCAACGCTCGACTGGAAGCCAGGGCGCCCGTAGACGCTGGAGAGGCCACCGCCGGTGCCGATCGGTCCCCAGGTCTCGTTCCAGACGGCTTCACTGCTGCCGCCGGGAGTCCACGACCAGTAGGCGGCCGTGCGGCTGCCGTCCGGGTTGAACGGCACGTCTGACGTGGGGTTCCAGGTCCAGCCGGACTGCACCTGGGTGCCCGCCGACCGACGTGACGTACGGGGACGTGTTCGGGTAGCTGACCGAGGGGTGGTCGACCGTCGCGGTCTGGTGGTGCGCACGGCTCACGCCGAGCGAGCCGTCGTCGCCCGACGAGGAGAAGAACGTGTCGTGCTTGGCGAGTCCGCGCTGGAAGGTCTGGTCGAACTTCGCGAACTGCTGCCGGACCGACGAGCCCGCGAACGCCTCCTCGCTGGTGCCGAACGACATCGAGAACACCGAACCCGCCGGATACGTCGCGACGGCCCAGTCGATGGCCTTCATCAGGTTCGGCAGACCCTGCACGCCCTGGGTCTCGGCGGGAGGTGTGGCGACCAGGACGATGTGCGCCTTCGGCGCGATGGCGTAGGCCCACTGCACGTCCAGGCTCGCCTCACCGGCCCAGCCGGCTGCGGACGTCGGACCGGACGTGCCGCTCCCGTTGCCGGTCGCGTGCTTGTAGTCGGGCTTGCCGAGCGGGAAGACCGCGTCGACGTCCGGCGCGGGGCCGCCGAACGTCTGGGCGAAGAACGCTGCGTCCTCGGCGGCGGTGGGGCTGCCGTAGGAGTCGACCAGCACGATCGTCTGACCGGCGCCGTCGGTGGTGTTGGCGTTGAGCGGGCCGAGCCCGTAGAAGGCCCGGATGTCGTTCGGCGTGTAGCAGTGGAGCTGGGTGGAGACGCGGTTGTCCGGCGCGGGGCGCTGGCAGGCCACCGGGTCCGCCGCCGAGGCCGCGGTGGAGGTGGTAACGGGAAGCAGGCCGGCGGCCAGGGCCGCGGCGCCCCCGGTCGCAACGGCAAGAAGTCGACGCACGTGACGTTCCTCTCATACGGGACCCCGAGGCTGTCGATGCCTTGGTAACACTTTGCGAAGGGGATGAGAAGTGGTTGTCACAGACAACTACGGAGGGTCATTGCGGCGACACACACCGGGTGCGGACCGCTCCGTCAGACGCTCAGGGGCCGTGCAGTCGGCTCGATCGGGCGCGGCAGCGTCGAGCTGCTCTCCTGCAGCCAGGAATCGACGCCGGCGGCCGCCGCCCGCCCCTCGGCGATCGCCCAGACGATCAGCGACTGCCCGCGGCCCGCGTCGCCGGCCACGAACACCCCCGGCACGGACGTCATGAAGTCACCGTCACGCGCCACGTTCCCGCGCGGGTCCAGCTCGACCCCGAGCTGCTCGACCAGTCCCGGCTGCTGCGGGCCGAGGAAGCCCATCGCCAGCAGCACCAGCTCGGCCGGGATGACCCGCTCGGTGCCCGCCACCGGCTCGAACCGGCCCGCCACCATCTCGACCTCGACGAGCTCGAGCTGCGCGACCCGGCCGGCGTCGTCGCCCGACCAGCCGGTTGGTGCTCACGGCGTAGACCCGATCGCCACCCTCCTCGTGCGCGCTCGAGGTGCGGTAGATCAGCGGCCAGGTGGGCCAGGGGTTGGTGCTCGGCCGCTCGTCCGCCGGCCGCGGCAGGATCTCGAGCTGGGTGACCGACGCGGCTCCCTGACGGTGGGCGGTGCCCAGGCAGTCGGCGCCGGTGTCGCCGCCGCCGATGATGATCACGTGCTTCCCCTGGGCCGACACGGGCACCTCGTACGCCGGGTCGAGCGCAGCCCGGTTGGCGTGCGGCAGGTACTCCATCGCCTGCAGCACCCCCTCGAGCTCGCGTCCGGGCACCGGCAGGTCCCGCGCCGCTGTCGCGCCGATCGCCAGCACCACGGCGTCGTACCTCGCCCGCAGCGCGTCCGCGCTGATGTCGCCACCGACGTCGACACCGGTGCTGAACCGGGTGCCCTCGGCGCGCATCTGCTCCACCCGACGGTCCAGCTGGCGCTTCTCCATCTTGAACTCGGGGATGCCGTAGCGCAGCAGGCCGCCGACCGCGTCGGCCCGCTCCAGCACGACCACCGTGTGCCCCGCCCGGGTCAGCTGCTGGGCAGCGGCCAGCCCCGCCGGTCCGGACCCGACGACCGCGACCGTGCGGCCGGTCGACCGCTCCGGCGGCTGCGGCTGCACCCAGCCCTCGTCCCAGGCCCGGTCGATGATCGAGACCTCGACCTGCTTGATGGTCACCGGGTCGCTGTTGATGCCCAGCACGCAGGAGCCCTCGCACGGCGCCGGGCACAGCCGCCCGGTGAACTCCGGGAAGTTGTTGGTCGCGTGCAGCCGCTCGATCGCGGCCTGCCAGTCGTCCCGCCAGGCCAGGTCGTTCCACTCCGGGATCAGGTTGCCCAGCGGACAGCCGTCGTGGCAGAACGGGATGCCGCAGTCCATGCAGCGCCCGGCCTGCCGCTTCAGCTGACCGGCGTCCTGCTGGTCGTAGACCTCTTTCCAGTCCAGGATCCGCACGTCCACCGGGCGGCGGGTCGGCAGCTCGCGCCTCGGGGTGGTGAGGAAGCCCTTCGGGTCAGCCACGGGATGCCTCCATGATCGCGTCCAGCGTCTCCTGGCTGTCCTCGCCGAAGCCGGCCTCGAGCGACCTCGCCCGGACCAGCAGCACGTTCTTGTAGTCGCGCGGCATCACCTTGGTGAACCGCGCGGCGCTCGCGCCCCAGTCCTCGAGCAGCCCGGCGCCGACGGCCGACCCGGTGTGCTCGACGTGCCGCTGGACCAGGGCATGCAGCACGTCCCGGTCCTCGGCGTCCAGCCCGTCCAGGTCGACCATCTCGCGGTTGACCCGGGCCGCGTGCAGGTCCAGCACGTAGGCCGTCCCGCCGGACATGCCGGCCGCGAAGTTGCGCCCCACCGGACCGAGGACGACGACCTGACCGCCGGTCATGTACTCGCAGCCGTGGTCGCCGACCCCCTCCACGACCGCCGTGGCGCCGGAGTTGCGGACCGCGAACCGCTCCCCCACGAGTCCGCGGACGAACACCTCGCCGGCCGTTGCCCCGTAGAGCAGGACGTTGCCGGCGATCACGTTCCGCTCCGCCACCAACGACGCGGTCGGCGCCGGGCGGACCGACAGGCGGCCACCGGACAGGCCCTTGCCCAGGTAGTCGTTCGCGTCGCCGACCAGCCGGAGCGTGATCCCGCGGGGCAGGAAGGCGCCGAAGGACTGGCCGGCCGACCCCGTCAGGGTGATGTCGATGGTGCCGTCCGGGAGCCCGGCGCCGCCGTACCGCCGGGTGACCTCGGCGCCGAGCATGGTGCCGACGGTGCGGTTGACGTTGCGGACCGGCACCTCGAACTGCACCGGCTGACCCTGCTGGAGCGCGTCGGCCGCCTTGGTGATGAGCTCGTTGTCGAGGGCCTTGACCAGGCCGTGGTCCTGCACCGTCGTACGCCGTCGCGGGGTGCCCTCCGGCAGGTCCGGCACGTGCAGGACCGGCGCGAGGTCGAGGCCGTGCGCCTTCCAGTGCTCGACCGCACGGCTGGTGTCGAGGACCTCGGCCTGCCCGATCGCCTCGTCCAGGCTGCGGAAGCCCAGGGCCGCCAGGTGCTCGCGGACTTCCTCGGCGATGTAGGTGAAGAACGTCTCGACGAACTCGGGCTTGCCGGAGAACTTCTTGCGCAGCTCGGGGTTCTGGGTCGCGACGCCGACCGGGCAGGTGTCGAGGTGGCAGACGCGCATCATGATGCAGCCGCTGACCACCAGCGGAGCGGTCGCGAAGCCGTACTCCTCGGCGCCGAGCAGCGCGGCGATGACGACGTCACGCCCGGTCTTGAGCTGGCCGTCGGTCTGCACGACGATGCGGTCGCGCAACCCGTTGAGCAGCAACGTCTGCTGGGTCTCGGCGAGGCCGAGCTCCCACGGCGTACCGGCATGCTTGAGGCTGGTGAGCGGCGCCGCACCGGTGCCGCCGTCGTGACCCGAGATGAGCACCACGTCGGCGTGCGCCTTGCTGACACCCGCGGCGACCGTGCCGACCCCGACCTCGGCCACCAGCTTGACGTGCACCCGGGCGCGGTCGTTGGCGTTCTTGAGGTCGTGGATGAGCTGGGCCAGGTCCTCGATCGAGTAGATGTCGTGGTGCGGCGGCGGCGAGATGAGGCCGACCCCCGGCGTCGAGTGCCGGGTCCGGGCGATCCACGGGTAGACCTTCTGGCCGGGCAGCTGGCCGCCCTCGCCGGGCTTGGCGCCCTGGGCCATCTTGATCTGCAGGTCGTCGGCGTTGACCAGGTACTCGCTGGTCACGCCGAACCGGCCGCTGGCCACCTGCTTGACCGCCGACCTGCGCAGGTCGCCGTTGTCGTCCGGCGTGAACCGGTCGCTGTCCTCGCCGCCCTCGCCGGTGTTGGACTTGCCGCCGAGCCGGTTCATGGCGATCGCGAGGTTCTCGTGCGCCTCCTGCGAGATCGAGCCGTAGGACATCGCGCCGGTGCTGAAGCGGGTGACGATGCTCTCGACCGGCTCGACCTCCTCGATCGGCACCGGTGGGCGCTCGGACCTGAAGCCGAACAGGCCGCGCAGGGTCATCAGCCGCTCGGACTGCTCGTCCACGGCCTTCGTGTACTGCTTGAACACGTCGTAGCGGCGGGCCCGGGTCGAGTGCTGCAGGCGGAACACGGTCTCCGGGTTGAACAGGTGCAGCTCGCCCTCACGACGCCACTGGTACTCACCGCCGACGTCGAGGGTGCGGTGGCTCGGCCGCACCCCGCTGCGCGGGTAGGCGACCTCGTGCCGGCGGGCGACCTCCTCGGCCACCACCTCGAGCCCGATGCCGCCGAGCTTGCTCGACGTCCCGGTGAAGTAGCGGTCGACGAGGACCTGGTCGAGCCCGACGGCCTCGAAGACCTGCGCACCGTGGTAGCTGGCGACCGTCGAGATGCCCATCTTGGACATCACCTTGAGCACACCCTTGCCGAGCGCCTTGATCAGGTTGCGCACGGCCTGCTCCGGCTCGACGGGCGACCAGGCCGCGCGCGGCCAGGTCCTCGACGGACTCCATCGCCAGGTAGGGGTTGACCGCCGAGGCGCCGTAGCCGATGAGCAGGGCCACGTGGTGCACCTCGCGGACGTCGCCGGCCTCGACGACGAGGCCGACCTGGGTGCGCGTCTTCTGCCGGATCAGGTGATGGTGCACGGCAGCGGTGAGCAGCAGCGACGGGATCGGTGCCCAGTCGGCGTCGGAGTCCCGGTCGGACAGCACGATGAAGCGGGCGCCCGCGGCGACCGCCTCGGACACCTCGACGAAGATGTCGTCGAGGGCGTTGTGCAGCGCCGGTCCCCCACCGGCGACCGGGTAGAGGCCGCGGATCCGGGCCGTGGCGAAGCCCGGCAGGTCGCCGTCCCGGTTGATGTGCTGGATCTTGGCGAGCTCGTCGTTGTCGATGACCGGGAAGCTGAGCACCACCTGGCGGCAGTGCGCGGGCGTCGCGGTGAGCAGGTTCTGGTCCGGGCCGATCGCGACGCCGAGGCTGGTGACGAGCTCCTCGCGGATCGCGTCCAGCGGCGGGTTGGTGACCTGGGCGAAGAGCTGGCTGAAGTAGTCGAACAGCAGCCGCGGCCGGGTCGAGAGGACCGCGACCGGCGTGTCGGTGCCCATCGAGCCGATCGGCTCGGCGCCGGACCGGGCCATCGGGGTCAGCAGCAGGCGCAGCTCCTCCTCGGTGTAGCCGAAGGCCTGCTGGCGGCGAGTGACGCTGGCGTGGGTGTGGACCACGTGCTCGCGCTCGGGCAGGTCGTCGAGGTGCAGCTGGCCGGCGTGCAGCCAGTCGTCGTACGGCGCCTCGGCGGCGAGCTCGGACTTGATCTCGGCGTCGTCGACGATCCGGCCGCGGTCGGTGTCCACGAGGAACATCCGGCCCGGCTGCAGCCGGCCCTTGCGGACCACCGTGGCCGGGTCCAGGTCCAGCACCCCGACCTCGCTGGCGAGGACGACCAGGCCGTCCTCGGTCACCCAGTAGCGGCTGGGCCGCAGCCCGTTGCGGTCCAGGACCGCACCGATCAGGCTGCCGTCGGTGAACGTGATGCAGGCGGGGCCGTCCCAGGGCTCCATCAGCGCCGAGTGGAACTGGTAGAAGGCCCGGCGCGCCGGGTCCATCTCGGCGTGGTTCTCCCACGCCTCGGGGATCATCATCAGGACCGAGTGCGGCAACGACCGGCCACCGAGGTGCAGCAGCTCGAGCACCTCGTCGAAGGAGGCCGAGTCGCTGGCCCCCGGCGTGCAGATGGGCGCCAGCCGGGTCAGGTCGCCGGGGATCACGTCGCTGGTCAGCTGGCTCTCCCGGGCCGCCATCCAGTTGCGGTTGCCCTTGACCGTGTTGATCTCGCCGTTGTGCGCGATCAGCCGGTAGGGGTGGGCGAGCGGCCAGGACGGGAACGTGTTGGTGGAGAACCGTGAGTGCACCAGGGCCAGCTCGGTGACGTACCGGCGGTCGGAGAGGTCCGGGAAGAACGGCTCCAGCTGCGCCGTCGTGAGCATGCCCTTGTAGACGATCGTGCGCGCCGACAGGGACGGGAAGTAGGTGTCGGCCTCGCGCTCCGCCCGCTTGCGCAGGCAGAAGGCCATCCGCTCCAGCGCCAGGCCGAACACGCCGCCGGTCGCAGAGGTGACGAACAGCTGCCGGAACCTCGGCATCACCCCGCGGGCCGTCCGGCCGAGCAGCGACGGCGTGGTGGGCACGTCGCGCCAGCCGAGCACCCGTAGGCCCTCTTCAGCGGCGAGCGCCTCCACTGCCGCGCGGGCCGCGGACTCGGCCGCGTCGTCGTCCGGGAGGAAGGCGGTGCCGACCGCGTAGGCGCCCTTGTCGGGCAGCGCGAACGGGACGACCGTTCGCAGGAAGGCGTCCGGCAGCTGGGTGAGGATGCCCGCGCCGTCACCGGAGTCGGGCTCGGCGCCGGAGGCGCCTCGGTGGTCCAGGTTGCGCAGGGCCGTCAGGGCCTGGTCGACGATCTCGTGGGTGGCGACCCCGGACAGCGTGGCCACGAACGCCACCCCACAGGCGTCGTGCTCGTACGCCGGGTCGTAGAGCCCTTGTGCCTGGGGCCCTGCTCCGGACGGGTGTGCGGGCACGGGAGACGGTCCCTTCCTCGTCGATGAGCCGATCCGGGGATCAGCGCAGTCACCGACCGAGGGACGACATTGGCCCTGCGGTACGCGCCCGCAGCATATCGGGACAGCCGCCCCAGACGTGCGTCATGTTTCCGGCATGTGAAACGGCGCGTCGTCCTCAGCAGAGGTCGCCGACGCTCCCGTGCCCCTGCCCGCAGGCCTGTAGCCCTGATAGCGGTGCCGCTATCAGCGCTACAGGTGGTCAGGCGGAGCCAGCCCCGGCGCCGCCTCAGTTCACGTTGTCGTTCCCGTCCCCGTTGCCCGGGTCGACCGGCGGGGTGCCGTTGCCGGTCGCGTTTCCCGGGTCGACCGGCGGCTTGTCCGTTCCCGTTGCCGTTGCCCGGGTCGACCGGCGGGTCCCCGTTGCCCGGGTCGACCGGCGGGTCCCCGTTGCCCGGGTCGACCGGCGGGTCCCCGTTGCCCGGGTCGACCGGCGGGTCCCCGTTGCCCGGGTCGACCGGCGGGTTCCCGTTGCCCGGGTCGACGGGAGGCTCGGTGACCGGGGCCGGAGTCGGCGGGAGCACGACTGCCTGCTGGCTCGCGTTGCCGTTGGCGTTGCCGTTGCCATTGCCAGCCCCGTTCCCGTTCCCGTGGTCCACCGGCGGGGTCACGCTGCGGTCGCGGTTCTCGTTTCCGTTACCGTTCCCGTTGCCGTTTCCGCTGCCGTTTCCGCTGCCGCTGCCGTTGCCGTTTCCGTTGCCACTCCCGTTCCCGTTGCCCGGGTCGTCCGGCGGGTTGCCGTTCCCGTTGCCGTTCCCGTTCCCATTGCTGTTGCCGTTGCCCGGCTCGACCGGCGGGTTGCCGTTCCCGTTGCCGTTCCCGTTCCCCTTGCCCTTGCCCGGGTCCACCGGTGGAGTCGCGATGGCGTTGCCGGGGTCGACCGGCGGGGCGCCGATGCCCGGGTGCACCGGGGCTCGGCGACCGGGGTCGGTTCCCGAACCGGCTCGACCGAGTCATCGGCGGTAGGTGCCTGTCCGGCGCGGTGGCTGGACCCGCCCGCCTTGCCGGGACGGGATGCGTGCTGGTCCCGGCGCTTCCGCTCGGTCCCGGCCGCCAGCACCGTGCCCTCCACGGGGGGCGTCGCGTCGAGCGCCGTCACCACACCCGTGGCCTCGAAGGCAGCCGTCACCCGAGTCTGGACCTGCGGCGGCAGCCCACCGGCCGACCCGAGACCGAGCAGGGTCGGAAGCACCATGAAGCCGCTCGCGGTGCCCATCACCACGACCCTGGTCCCCCGCACGTCCTGCTCCTCGTCCTCGAGCAACTCCTGTCCGCGGGTAGCCCAGAGCGCCTCCTGGAGCTTCTTCTCGTCCCACTCGGGCTCGTCGCTGACGGCCTGCCACGGCAGGCCAGCCCAGGGGTCGGCGCCCCGGCCGATGCCGCCCACGAGCAGTGCCGACATGGCGCCGGCGGGCACCCCCGGGCTGAACAGGAACCCCTGCAGCTCGTCGCAGCCGTGCTCCTGCAGGAACCCGAGCTGGTGGCGGGTCTCGACTCCCTCGGCCACGACCCGCAGGCCCAGGCTGTGTGCCAGCGCGATGACGCCGCGGACGATCGGCGAGTCGCTCCCGGGGCCGTCGACGGTGCGCACGAACGACCGGTCCAGCTTCACGGAGGTGATCGGGAACTCGTGCAGGTACCCGATGTTGCTGTAGCCCGTGCCGAAGTCGTCGATCGAGCAGCGGACCCCCATCTCGTCGAGCTCCTGCAGCGCCACGGCCACGGCTCCGTCCCGGTCCATCGGGATGCTCTCGGTCAGCTCCAGCTCGAGCAGGTGGGCGGGCAGGCCAGACGCGCGCAGCGCGCTGGCGACGACCAGCGGCACCGACTGCAGCTCGAACTGCCGGGCCGACAGGTTCACCGAGACGGGCAGGTCCCGGTGGCCGGCGCGACGCCACTCCTCTGCCTGCCGGCACGCCGTCGTCAGCACCCAGGTGCCCAGCGGCGCCACCAGCCCCGACTGCTCGGCTGCCGGGATGAAGGCCGTCGGCGGGATGAGCCCGTGCACCGGGTGGTCCCAGCGGACGAGCGCCTCGACCCCGACGATGGCGCCGGTGCGGGCGTCCAGCTTCGGCTGGTAGTGCAGGGCCAGCTGACGTCCCTCGATGGCCTCCCGCAGGCTCTCCTCGACCACCAGCCGCTGGTTGGCCTGGGTCTCCATGCCCGGGCGGTAGATGGCCACCGTGTTGCGGCCTGCCGCCTTCGCCGCGTACATCGCTGAGTCCGCGTTGCGGATCAGCTCCTCGACGTCGTTCCCGTGCTGGGGGAACAGGGCCACCCCGATGCTCGGGCTGACCGGCACCGAGTGATCACCCAGCCGGAACGGCTCGGTGAACCTGGCCAGCATCCGCTCGCTGACAGCGGTCGCCCGCGAGTCGTCGGTGCCGTCGAGCAGCAGCACGGCGAACTCATCGCCGGCGAGCCGGGCCACCAGGTCACCCTCGCGGACGCAGTCCTGCAGCCGCTGGGCCACCTGGCGCAGCAGGTCATCGCCGGCGTCGTGCCCGTAGCCGTCGTTGATGTCCTTGAAGCGGTCCAGGTCCAGGAACAGCACGCCCACCCCGTCGTCGGCCCGCCCGAGGGACAGGGCCAGCCGGTCATGGAAGTTCACCTTGTTGGGCAGCCCGGTCAGCGCGTCGTGGCTGGCCGTGAACTCCAACCGCTGGCGTTCGGAGATCATCCGGGACAGGTGCCCGACCACGAGCAGGGACACCACGGCCGGGACGACGGCGACCACCAGGACCCAGCTGCCGCGATCGGCGTAGCGCACCACTGCGTACGTCGGTCCGACCAGCACCGCGAGCATGAGCAGGCTGACGTGCCAGCGACCGAGCATGACGACCCGGGTGCGAGCGTCATTGCGGCGCATCGACGGGTGCAGTGCTGCCGCACCGAACAACGCGAAGCCGACGATGAGCAGCGTCTGCGAGCCCAGCGGGGCCGGCACCAGGCCGGTGATCTCCCCGACCGCCCGGGACACGTGCGCGCCGAGGAAGCAGCCGGCCGCGCCCACCAGCAGCTGGTAGGCCATCGGCTTGCCGCGGAAGGTGACCGCGAGGCGGGCGATGATCGTCACCGCCAGCACGTCGACGATGAGGAACGCGGCGGTCCGCCACGACTTCTCGACCTCGTGGGACGACCAGCGCCCGATCGCGTCGGCCAGCGGCAGCCAGGCGAACGCCAGCACCACTGCGGGGATGATCGCCGCCAGCAGGAGGGTGTCCAGCGCCCCCTCCTTGAGCCGGGTGCGGGTGAGCCGCACCAGGCCGGCCAGGAAGAACGGGTACGCCGTGAGGGCGACCGCGTCGGAGTAGCCCGGTGCCGCCGTACCGCTGGACCGGAGCACCTCGCTGGCCACGGTCAGGCAGAGCCCGCCGAGCAGGAGCACGAGCGGGTCCCGGGTGGCGCCGCCGCGCAGACCACCTGCCCGAGCCTGCAGCAGGACCCCCTCGGCGGCCGCGAGCACCGCCACGACGCCCGCCACGGCCGGCAGCCATCGGGATGGGCCGGCCGGCAGGAACGCCGCCAGCACCGCCAGGGCCCCGAGCCCCACCAGCACGACTGCCCACGGTGCCAAGCCGCGTCGATGCGGTCGGTCCGTGCTGCGGCCCGTGCGGGCCCCCTGCTCTGTTGTGTTGCCTGACACCGTTACTCCCCCACCCGAGGTTTTACCTGTCCTTTACCTGGGATCGGCACTGGTGCGGATGCACCTGAGCGCCCTCACCCGGACGGAGCAGGGGCCGGGAGGCAGTCCGGGACGGAGCGCGTCAGGTCAGGCCGGAGGCGTCGACCAGCGTGCCGACGCCGTACGTGACGGCGGCGGCGAGCGCGCCGACCGCGGTCTGGCGCAGACCGCCGTACCACCAGGGCCGGGGGGTGAGCCTGGTGACGAACGCGCCGCAGAGGAACAGCCCGGCGAGTGTGAGCAGCAGCGCGGGGATCATCGAGGTGGCACCGAACAGGTACGGCAGCACCGGCAGGGACGCCCCGACCGCGAATGACGCGAACGACGAGCCGGCAGCCAGCCGGGCCGAGGGCAGGTCGGCCTGGTCGATCCCGAGCTCCTCCCGGACGTGCACGTCCAGGACCTGGACCGGGTCGCGGGACAGCTGCTTTGCCACCTCGCGGGCCAGCTCGGGGTCGAGCCCCTTCGCGACGTACATCTGCGCGAGCTCACGCTCCTCGCCGGCCGGGTTGCGCTCGATCTCGCGCCGCTCGAGCTCGATCTCGGCCAGCGCCTGCTCGGCCTGGGAGCGCACCGAGATGTACTCCCCCGCCGCCATCGAGAAGGCGCCGGCGGCGAGCCCCGCCAGCCCGGCCAGCAGCACCGCCTTGGAGTCGTCGGTGCCACCGGTGACGCCGGCGATCAGGGCGAAGTTGGACACCAGGCCGTCCGAGGCGCCGAAGACAGCCGGCCGCAGCCAGCCGCCGGTGACGTCGGAGTGCTCGTGCTGGATCCGCATCGCCTCTCGATCGGCTCGCTCCCGCGCCTGTTGCTGCGCCTGCTGCTGCTCGGTCGACTCGCTGCTCATCGAACCTCGTCCTCGATCGGTCGGGCGGGCGGCGGGGTGTCGTCGGGGCTGCGTCGTCCGGGGGCGGGACGGCGTGGTCGACGCGGAGCGCCTCGAGCTCCTCCGGCGTCTCCCGGCCGGGCCGCAACCGGGCGCTGACCACGAAGTAGACGACCGCACCGAGGAAGACCAGCAGGCTGGTCCAGTCGTTGAGGCGCAGCCCGAGGAAGGAGTGTGCGGGGTCGACCCGCAGGGCCTCGATCCAGCCGCGTCCGACGGTGTACGCCGCGACGTACAGGGCGAAGGCCCGGCCGTGGCCGAGCCGGTAGCGCCGGTCGGCCCAGATCACCAGCCCCGCGACGCCGACGTCCCAGATCAGCTCGTAGAGGAAGGTCGGGTGGTAGGTCGGCTGCCCGAGGGACCCCTGCGGGCGGTGCGCCACGTCGATGGCCAGCGCCCAGGGCACGTCGGTGGCCTTCCCGAAGAGCTCCTGGTTGAAGTAGTTGCCGAGCCGGCCGATGGCCTGGGCGAGCACGATCCCCGGTGCCAGCGCGTCGGCGAAGGCCGGCAGCGGGATGCCCCGGCGCCGGCAGCCGATCCAGGCGCCCACCCCGCCGAGCGCGATGGCGCCCCAGATGCCGAGGCCGCCCTTCCAGATGTAGAGGGCGTGCACCGGGTGCCCGCCGTCGCCGAAGTAGGCCTCCGGCGACGTGATGACGTGGTAGATCCGGCCGCCGATGATGCCGAACGGCACCATCCAGGTCGCCACCTCGGTCACGTCGCCGGCGCGACCGCCGCGGGCCACCCAGCGGCGCTCGCCCAGCCAGACGGCCACCACGATGCCGGCGATGATGCACAGGGCGTAGGCACGCAGCGGCAGCGGCCCGAGGTGCCAGACACCCTCGGACGGGCTGGGGATCGTGAAGGGAGTCATCTCCTGCTCAGGCTAGCCGCGCCAGCCGGGTGAGGTCCGCGCGCAGGTCGGCGACGCTGGTGTCCGCCGACCAGACCACCCGCGCCGACCCGTCCAGGAAGCCGGTCGTGTAGGTGCCGTGGGACACCATGTAGTTGCCTCCCTGGGAGCCGTCCGGCTTCTCGTAGCTGATGTAGAGCGCCTTGGCCGCCTTCTCGACGGTGCCGACCGGCGCGACGAGGCCCTCGTACGTCGGGTCGAACCGGTCCAGGTACTCGCGGACCACGTCCGGGGTGTCCCTCGCCGGGTCGGTCGCGACGAACAGGAGCCGGACGTCCTTGCGCACGGCGGGAGAGGCGCCCCGCAGGGCCGAGGCGAAGTTCGCGAGCACCACGTTGCAGATGTCGGGGCAGTGCGTGTAGCCGAAGAAGACCAGGGTCACCGGCGTCCGCGCCACCTCCGTGGGGGTGACCTGCTGGCCCTCGGTGTCGGTGAACGGCAGGTCCGGCAGCGGGTAGCCCTTGGTGACGCCGGTGCCGTGCCAGCCGGGCTCGCCGTTGGCGCTGATGGTCGTGTCGGAGCCGCCGCTCGCGCAGCCCGCAACCAGCGCCACCGCCGCCACTGCGACGGCTAGCCGAACGCTGGTCATCGGCCGCGCCGCACCCCGTCGGCCAGGTCGGCCGCGAGCTTCTCGACCGCCACCAGCCCCTCCTCGGGCGACGCCGCGTCGAGCACGGCCCGCACGAAGGCCGACCCGACGATGACGCCGTCGGCGAAGGACGCCACCTCGGCCGCCTGGTCGCCGTTCGACACACCGAGCCCGACGCAGACCGGCCGGTCGCTGACCGCGCGCACCCGGCGGACCAGGGTGCCCGCCGCGTCGCTGACCGAGGTGCGGGTGCCGGTGACGCCCATCGTCGAGGCGGCGTAGACGAAGCCACGACACTGCTCGGTCGTCCAGCGGATCCGGTCCTCGGTCGAGGACGGGGCGACCAGGAAGACCCGGCCGAGCCCGGTCGCGTCGGTGGCGCCGAGCCAGTCCGAGGGCTCGGTCCCCGCCTCGTCCGGCGTCAGGTCGGGGGTGATCACCCCCGCACCGCCCGCCTCGACCATGGCGTCAGCGAACCGGCGTACGCCATATCGCTCGATCGGGTTCCAGTAGCTCATGACGAGAGTCGGCGCGCCGGTCGCCGCGACGCCACGCACCGTGGTGAGGACGTCGTCCGTCGTGGTGCCGCGCTGCAGCGCCGCCTCGACGGCGCGCTGGATGATCGGGGCCGTCCATCAGCGGGTCCGAGTAGGGCAGGCCGATCTCGACCACGTCGACGCCGCCGCGGACCATCGCGACGATCGCGTCGATGCCGCCCTGCACGGACGGGTAGCCGGCCGGCAGGTAGCCCACCAGCGCGGCGCGGTTCTCGGCCCGGGCGGCAGCGAGCGTGTCGTCGAGCCGGCTGACCGGCGAGGTCACCAGCCCTCCCCGGACGCGTCCTGCGGGTCCTGCTCGACCACGGCCGTGGCCGACTGCACCAGCTCCTCGTCCGTGACGACGTCGAACCAGGTCGCGGCGGTGTCGACGTCCTTGTCGCCCCGGCCGGACAGGTTGATGAGCAGGGTGGCGTCCGGGCCGAGCTCGCGGCCGACCTTCATCGCGCCGGCGAGCGCGTGAGCGCTCTCGATCGCCGGGATGATGCCCTCGGTCCGGCAGAGCAGCGCGAACGCGTCCATCGCCTCGGTGTCGGTGATCGGGGCGTACGTCGCCCGGCCGGTGTCGTGCAGGTAGGCGTGCTGGGGACCGACGCCGGGGTAGTCGAGGCCTGCGGAGATGGAGTGCGAGGGCAGAGTCTGGCCCATCTCGTCCTGCAACACGTAGGTACGGGTGCCGTGCAGCACACCGGGCGAGCCGCCCGCCATCCGGGCCGCGTGCCGGCCGCTGTCGACGCCATCGCCGCCGGCCTCGAAGCCGTAGAGCCGCACGTCCGGGTCGTCGAGGAACGCGGTGAAGATGCCCATTGCGTTCGAGCCGCCGCCGACGCAGGCAACGACCGCGTCCGGCAGCCTGCCGGTGAGCTCGAGGACCTGCAGCTTGGCCTCGTCGCCGATGATCCGCTGGAAGTCGCGGACCATCGCCGGGAACGGGTGCGGCCCGGTGACGGTGCCGAGGATGTAGTGGGTGCGGTCCACGTTGGTGACCCAGTCGCGCATCGCCTCGTTGATCGCGTCCTTGAGGGTCTGGCTGCCCGCCTCCACGGCGATCACCTCGGCGCCGAGCAGCCGCATCCTGGCGACGTTGAGTGCCTGCCGCCGGGTGTCCTCGGCGCCCATGTAGACGACGCACTCCAGGCCCAGCAGCGCCGCGGCCGTGGCGGTGGCGACACCGTGCTGGCCGGCACCGGTCTCGGCGATGACACGGGTCTTGCCCATGTCGCGGGTCAGCAGGGCCTGGCCCAGGACATTGTTGATCTTGTGCGAGCCGGTGTGGTTGAGGTCCTCGCGCTTGAGCAGCACCCGGGCGCCGCCGGCGTGCTCGGCGAACCGGCGAGCGTCGGTGACCGGGCTCGGCCGGCCGGTGTAGGTGGCGTGCAGCCCAGCGAGCTCGGCCTGGAAAGCCTTGTCGTGCCGGCACTTCTCGTAGGCGGCGGTCAGCTCGTCGAGTGCGGCCACCAGCGCCTCGGGGACGAACCGGCCGCCGTAGGTGCCGAAGTGCCCGCGGGCGTCCGGGACGTCGCTGCTGTAGGTCATCGGGACGCCTCCGTCAGCGGTCGTGCTTGAGCGCGGGGTGCGCCCCGGCCGCGACGAGGTCGGCCACGGCGGAGCGGGGGTCCCGGCCGGTCACCAGCGACTCGCCGACCAGGACGGCGTCGGCGCCGTCGCGGGCGTACTCGATGACGTCGTGCGGGCCGCGGACGCCGGACTCGGCCACCCGGATCACATGGCTGGGGACGTGCGGCGCGACAGCCGCGAAGACGCCGCGGTCGACCTGCAGGGTCCGCAGGTCGCGGGCGTTGATCCCGACGATGTCGGCGCCCGCGTCGACAGCGCGGGACACCTCCTCGACCGTGTGGCACTCGACCAGCGGGGTGAGACCGAGGGTCTTGGCCCGCTCGACGAGGGAGACCAGCGCGTTCTGGTCGAGAGCCGCCACGATCAGCAGGGCGAGGTCGGCCCCGTGCACCCGGGCTTCCCAGAGCTGGTAGCTCGACACGATGAAGTCCTTGCACAGCACCGGGACGTCGACGGCCCGCCGCACCGCCACCAGGTCCTCGAGGCTGCCGCCGAACCGGTGCCGCTCGGTGAGCACGCTGATGATGGCGGCACCGCCGGCCTCGTAGTCGGCGGCCAGGGCCGCGGGGTCGGCGATCGCCGCAAGCGCTCCCTTGGACGGGCTGGACCGCTTCACCTCGGCGATCACGGCGACGCCCTCGCCCCGGAGCAGCGGCGACTTGCGGCAGTCGGGCCGGCCCTCGGCGCGCGCCTTCAGGTCGTCGAGGCTGACCCGCGCCTGGCGCTCGGCCAGGTCCGCGCGCACGTCGACCAGGATGTCGTCGAGCACACTCACTCGGTGGGTCCCCTCGCCTGTCGAGCCGATCTCGGTCCGGATCAGCCTAACCGTCAGGGAGCGAGGGCCTCGCCAACGGTCAGGTTGCGGACGATCCAGAACACCACGACCACGCCGAGCGCCAGGTAGAGGGTCCACGCCGGGGCGACCCGAGTGCGCGGCTGTCCTCGCCAGCGAGCGCAGCATCCACCGGCCCCAGATCGCGGTGGCGAACACGATGCCGACGACCGTCAGCGACGTTGAGCCCGACGGCAGCACCGACGTCTCCGTGGGTCAGCGCGTGCACGGCGCGCAGCGACCCGCACCCCGGGCAGTAGTAGCCGGTGATGAACAGGAAGGGGCAGGTCGGGTAGTGCCCGGACTGGTTCGGGTCGACCAGCCCGACGTAGGTGGTGGCGGCAAGCGCGGCGCCGGCGGCAGCGAGCGGTGCCCGCAGCGCGCGGACCCGTCCGGTCCCGGTCGCCGGCAGCGTGCTCGCCGTCACCACCGCCTCACGTGTTGCTGTTGCTTCCCGCGACCGCGGCGACGATGAACAGCGCGATGAGCAGCCCGTAGATGACGCACGCCGCGATCGCCGACCAGAGCGCGAACTGCTTCGCCTTGCGGGACGACTCCTGGGCACCCGCCATGTCC
The DNA here is from genome assembly GCA_963728425.1 of uncultured Actinomycetota bacterium. GTDB lineage: Bacteria > Actinomycetota > Actinomycetes > JACCUZ01 > JACCUZ01 > JAVEDA01. Next base: position 150,830 of record CAVSKC010000009.1, on the reverse strand, counting down.
CCGGCGGCGTACTTGCTGTTCACCTGGGCGGCGAACACGATCGAGGCGATGCTCAGCGGCCAGCAGCAGAAGAGCAGGGTGAGGATCGCCCAGACCAGGTAGTTGGCCGGCGGCGTCCCGCCGGGCTGGCCATAGGGGGTGCCGTAGGGCTGGCCGTACTGCGGCTGGGCACCGTACTGCGGCTGGCCGTACTGGGGCTGACCGCCGTACTGCGGCTGGCCGTACTGGGGCTGATCGCCGTAGGGCTGCTGACCGCCGTACGGCGGCTGGCCGGGCGACGGCTCGCTCCAGTCGGGCTGCCCGGGCTGGCTCGGCTGGCCGCCCGGTTGCTCCGGCTGCCGGGGCGGCTCGTTGGGGTCGGGTGGCGGATTGCTGCCGGAGTCGCTCACGCGGTGGATCCCCCTCTGTCGGTCGTGTGGTCCTGGTCGCCACCCATGCCCATCATCGACATCACCTTGCCGACCACAGCGCCGAGCACCACCACGCCGAGGCCGACGAAGAACAGCCACGGCAGCTCGAACGGCAGAGCGAGACCGCTGACCAGGAAGCCGACGAACATGATGCTGACCGCGGTCCAGGCGGCCGGCGTGTTCCCGTGGGCTGCCGACATGGTGACGTCCTTCGCTGCTCGGGTGGGGCGACTGCTGGTGCGCTGACGCCGGAGATTGTGCCAGCACCGGTCAGGCGGTGGGATCCTCACCGCGGTCCAGGGCGTCCCACGTGTCGCGGGGCGCCGCCGTCCGGGCGCCGGCGGGGGCGTCGTACCGGGATCGCGGCTGGGGCCAGTGCCGCGCCCGCAGGATGACCGCGGCGGCGCCGAGCCCCACCAGGACCCCGCCGGCCAGGGGCGCCCAGCGGGTCGGGGTCAGGCCCGTCGCGACCAGCCCGACGGCCACCACCTCGAGCACGACGGCCAGCGTCACCCGGGCCCAGCTGCGGACGAGCAGGGTGGCGCCGGCACCGGCGAGCGCCACCAGCGCCAGCGCCGTGGCGGACCCGGAGCCGGACGTGGTGCCCGGCGCAGCCGGTACGCCGGGTGGTGCCCCCGTCGACCGGGAGCCCCCGACCAGGGCGAGGGCCGCGCCGACGACGACGAGGCCGAGGGCCACCGCCATCTCGCGACGTGGGGTCATGCCGGTCGGTGTCATGACGGCGGCCGTGCTGGTCGCAGGGCTCCTGCCGTGGCCACCGCGCGGAGCACGGCCATCGCCTTGTTGAGGCACTCCTGGTCCTCGGCGGCCGGGTCGGAGTCGGCCACGATGCCCGCGCCGGCCTGGACGTAGGCGACGCCGTCGCGCAGGTAGGCGGTGCGGATCGCGATCGCGGTGTCGGCCGACCCGGCGAAGTCGAGGTACCCGACGCAGCCGCCGTAGACGCCGCGACGGGTGGGCTCGAGCTCCTCGATCAGCTCCATCGCCCGTGGCTTGGGAGCACCGGACAAGGTGCCCGCCGGGAAGCAGGACGCCAGCACGTCGTACGCGGTGCGACCTGGCGAGACCTGCCCCACCACGGTGCTGACGATGTGCATGACGTGGCTGAACCGTTCGACCGACATGAAGTCGACCACCTCGACGCTGCCGGGTTCGCAGACCCGGCCGAGGTCGTTGCGCCCGAGGTCGACGAGCATCAGGTGCTCGGCGCGCTCCTTGGGGTCGGCGAGCAGGTCAGCGGCCAGGGCCGCGTCCTCCTCCGGGTCGCGCCGCGCCAGCGGGTGCCGGCGATCGGGTGCATCATCGCCCGCCCGTCGGCCACCTTGACCAGAGCCTCGGGGCTGGACCCGACCACGTCGAAGCCGTCGAACCGGAGCAGGTACATGTAGGGGCTCGGGTTGGTTGCGCGCAGCATCCGGTAGACGTCGAGGGGGTCGGCGTCGGTGCTCACGGTGAAGCGCTGGCTGACGACGACCTGGAACGCCTCGCCGGCCCGGATCTCCTCCTTCGCCCGCTCGACCGCGGCCCGGTAGTCGTCACTGGTACGGCCGCGCTGGTAGGTCGGCTCGGCCGGCTCGAAGGCAGCGACCGTCGCAGGGGCCGGCTCCGCGAGCTCCGCCGTCATCCGGTCCAGCCGGGCCACCGCGTCGGCGTAGGCCCAGTCGACCCGCTCGTCGGTGGCGTCGTAGTTGACGGCGTTGGCGATCAGCAGCACCGAGCCGTCCGAGTGGTCCAGGACAGCCAGGTCGGTGGCGAGCATCATGGCCAGCTCGGGGACGTGCAGGTCGTCGGTGGTCAGCTCGGGCACCCGCTCGAGCCGCCGGACGGCGTCGTAGCCGATCATGCCGACGAGGCCGCCGGTCAGCGGCGGTAGGTCCGGCAGCCGCTCGGTGTGCAGGGTTGCCACCGTCGCCCGGAGCGCCTCGAGCGGGTCGCCGTCGGTCGGGACGCCGACCGGGGGCTCACCGATCCAGCAGGCCTGCCCGTCGCGCTCGGTCAGCGTCGCGTGCGACCGGGCGCCGACGAACGAGTAGCGCGACCAGACCCCGCCGAGCTCGGCCGACTCGAGCAGGAAGGTTCCGGGCCGCCCCCCGGCCAGCTTCCGGTAGACGCTCAGCGGCGTCTCGGCGTCCGCGAGCAACCGGCGCGTCACCGGGATCACCCGTCGGTCGCGCGCCAGCTCGCGGAACTCGTCGAGGTCCATCGCGGTCGGGGCCATGGCGGCCATTGTGCTGGGTACGCCGGTGCTGGGTGCGCCGCGGACTACTCCCCGGCGAGCAGCGGATCGGCGTCGAAGCAGGTGTGCGCGCCGGTGTGGCAGGCGGGGCCGACCTGGTCGACCACGACGAGCAGGGCGTCACCGTCGCAGTCGAGCCGCACCTCGCGGACGTGCTGGACGTGGCCGGAGGTGTCGCCCTTGCGCCAGTACTCCGCTCGGCTGCGGCTCCAGTAGGTGGCCCGGCCGGTCGTCAGGGTGCGGTGCAGCGCCTCGTCGTCCATCCAGCCCACCATCAGCACCTCGTTGGTGCCCTGCTGCTGCACGACCGCGACGACGAGGCCCTGGGCGTTGCGGGTCAGGCGCGCCGCCACGGCCGGATCCAGCGATGAGGTCGGTGTCACCCGGTCATTGTGACCGCTTCACGTTGACCATTTCACTGGGACCGTTGCTGGGCCGACCAGGACGCGTGCAGCCGCGAGTAGACGCCGCCGGCGCCGACCAGGTCCGAGTGCCGGCCACGTTCGACCACCCGACCGGCGTCGAAGACCAGCACGTCGTCCGCGGCCTCGGCGGTCGACAGGCGGTGCGCGATGGTGAGCGCCGTCCTCCCCCGGGTCAGCCCCTCGAGGGCGCGGGCGAGGCGCACCTCCGTGGCCGGGTCCACCGCGCTGGTCGCCTCGTCGAGGACGAGGAGGTCCGGGTCGGCCAGGTAGGCGCGGGCCAGCGCGACGAGCTGGCGCTCGCCGGCCGAGAGCTGCTCCCCGCGCTGCCCCACGTCGGTCTGGAGACCGTGCGGCAGGCCTTCGAGCCAGTCGAGCAGGCCGAGCTCGGTGAGCGCGAGCTCGACCTCGGCGTCGCTGGCGGCCGGCCGGCCGAACCGCACGTTGTCGGCGATGCTGCCCTCGAACAGGAAGCCGTCCTGCGGCACCATCACGATCCGGGCCCGGAGCGAGGCGAAGGAGAGCTCGCGCAGATCCACGCCGTCGACCAGGACCCGACCACCGGCCGGGTCCATCAACCGGGTCAGCAGCTTGGCGAACGTGGTCTTGCCCGACCCGGTCTCCCCCACGACCGCGACCCGGGACCGCGGCGCCAGCACGAGGTCGACGCCCTCCAGCACGGTGGGGCCACCGGGGTAGGCGAACGAGACGTTCTCGAAGCGCACGTCGATCGGCCCGCGAGGAAGCGTCCGGCCGGCATCCCCCGGGTCGGCGACGTCGGCCGGTGTGTCGAGCACGCCGAGGACGCGACGCCAGCCGGCGATGGCGTTCTGCGCCTCGTTGAGCACCTCGGTGCCGATCTGCACCGGGCCGACGAACAAGGTGACGAGGAAGAGGAACGCGAGAAGCTCACCGAGGGTGAGGTTGCCGCCGATGCCGAGCTTGACGCCGACCACCACGACCGCGGCGTTGGCCAGCCCTGCGACCACCTCGCCGGTGGAGAACGTGAGCGCCACCAGCGCCTGCGCCCGGGTCGCGGCCGAGCGGTGGCGCTCGATGGCGCCGTCGATGCGACGGCCGGTGCGCTCCTCGATCGCGTAGGCGCGGACCGTTGAGGCGCCGACCACCGACTCGGACACTGCGCCGAGCAGGTCGCCGACCCGTTCCCGGACCAGGCCGTAGGCGGCGGACACCCGCTTCTGGAAGCTGCGCATGAGCAGGAAGAGCGGCAGGAAGCACAGCCAGACCAGCAGGGTGAGCTGCCAGGAGTAATAGGCCATCAGGGCGGTCGCGACCAGGAGCTGGCCGAAGCTGACCACCATCAGCAGGCCGCCCCACTGCATGAAGGTGGAGATCGTGTCGACGTCGCTGGTCACCCTGGACACCAGTGACCCGCGTCGCTCCGCGTTCTGGGTCAGGACCGAGAGGTCGTGCACGTGGCGGAAGGCACGCACCCGCAGGGTTGCCAGGCCCCTCTCGGTGGTGCGGAACAGACGGACGTTGAGCCGGTAGGCGGCGAAGGCCGTCAGCACGGTGGCCACCGCGGCGAGCAGCACCGCCGCGCGCACCCGGGCGAGGTCCGGCCCGCCTGGCCCCATCAGGCCGTTGTCGATCGTCTGCTGGACCGCGATGGGCACCAGCACCCGCCCCACCGTGGCGCCGAAGGCCAGCAGCAGCGTGACAGGAAGGCCGGCGCGGAACTCCGGCGACAGCGCCAGGCCCCGGCGCAGCGTGGCCCAGGCTCCTAGTTGGGTGCGCCGCGCGTCAGTGATCGTCGTCATCTCGGGGTCCACTCTGCCGCACCGCACCGACGGCCTTTGCCGTGCGTTGGGCGGCGCCGGCTCGGTCTCTCGCTAGGCTGGTGGCCCATGAGCGAATACGACTCGCCGCCCCCCGAGCGTCGCCATGGCATCTTCACCGCCGACACCAGCCTTGATGACAGCTGGCCCGAGGCGCCGGAGCCGTCCTGGCTGATGGACGAGGTCGCCGAGGAAGAGGTCGACGAGACCGGGCGCACCCCGGCGTACGACCTGGGGCCTTCGACCGAGTCATTCGTGGTGGACCTGACCGGTGCCCAGCCGCAGATGCACGAGACTGCGTACCCGGAGGCCGTCGATCCGGTGGAGCCGCCGCGGCACTCGGCCCCGGCGGAGCTGGCGCCGGAGCCGATGTATGCGCCGCCGCCGGTGCCGACGCCGCCGGCGCCCGCCGTGCGCGCGATCGACCGGACCGCCGTCGAGACCCCGCCCACCTTCGACATCCCGCCCGTGCCGCTCGGCAGCGCGCAGAACCAGGCCGAGACGCTGACGGCCGCCACGATTCTTCGCAGCAGCAAGCCCCGACCGCAGAGCGGCTGGCGCAAGCGGGTGCTCGCGGTGTCCGGTGGCCGGATCAACTTCGGGCTCTCACCGGCGGACCGCCGCCGCGCCGACCTGATCGAGCGGGCCCGCACGCCGGTCATCGGCTGCCACCGGGTCGCGGTGATCAGCCTGAAGGGCGGTGTCGGCAAGACCACGACCACCGCCGCGCTGGGCGCCATGTTCGCCAACCTGCGCGGCGACCGGGTGATCGCCGTGGACGCGAACCCGGACCGCGGCACCCTGATCGAGCGGGTGCCCCGCCAGTCCGGCGCGACCGTCCGGCACCTGCTCGAGGCCCGCGACCGGGTGACGCGCTACGGCGACGTCCGGGCGTTCACGTCGCAGTCGCCGACCCGGCTCGAGGTGCTCGCGTCCGACGCCGACCCGTCCGCGTCGTCCGCCCTCAGCGAGCAGGACTACCGGAACACGGTCGACACGCTCGAGCGGTTCTACAACCTGATCCTCACCGACTGCGGCACCGGCCTCCTGCACGACGCGATGCGGGGAGTCCTGGGCCTGGCGACGTCGTTGGTCGTGGTCAGCTCGGCCAGCCTCGACGGCGCCCGCAGCGCCAGCGCGACCCTCGACTGGCTCGAGGCGCACGGCATGGAGCAGTTGGCCAAGGACGCCGTGGTCGTCATCTCGTCGGTTCGCCCCGGCGGCGGCATCGTCGACGTGATGCAGCTCGAGGACCACTTCGCCGCGCGGTGCCGGGCCGTGGTAACCATCCCGTACGACGGTCACCTCGAGGCCGGCGGTGTCCTCGAACTGGACGAGCTCGACGCGGAGACGATGGACGCCTACAAGGAGCTGGCCGCTGCGGTCGGAGAGGGCTTCGCGGTCCGCGGCTGAGCGGGGATCTGCCCGTCGGTCACTCGTACTGGGTCACGTACGTCCCGGCGTCCCAGTCGCGGAGCCGTCTGGCCATGATGACGCGGAGATCCTCGTCGTCGAACTCGTCCGGATCGCGCAGGTCGTCGTAGGCGTTGTGCTTGTCGACGTCGAACATCAGGTCGTTCAGCAGGCCTTCGTACTCGCTGAGGCGGTTGCCGAGCGCGTCGATCCAGCGATCTCGCGCCAGTCGAGGAATTCGCTCGACGAAGTCGTCGGCCGTGATCTCTCGGTTCACGTAACGGCGCACGAGGTCGACATGCTCGACCGCCTCTTGGTCTCCCTGGTGCCATCAGTGACCTCCCAGAGAACGTTCGTACCAGAGATGCCATCGCTGTGGACTGGGTCAACCTGACAGAGACCAGAACGCTCCGCCAGGTCGGCAGATACCACCACGACGCGGTGTCGTAGTCGGCGTAGAAGACGGCCGGCTCGCCCACGCCACTTGTCCCTCGATACGCACGTCTCATCCGATGACCAACGAAACGACGGAACGCAGTCTCGAAAGCAGCTGCATTTGCGCGGTTGTAGTTCCGGTTCACAGCCGAGCAGGTCATGCGCGCTTGTAGTGGTCTTCAGCTGATGAGGCTCGGCGATGAAGGTTCCGAGGACGTCTGGGTGACGCAGCTCGATCGATGCGGATCAGTTCGTGCCCTGATCGCGTGGTCGGACATGCGATCGATAGTCGCGGGCCTCCAAGGGTCGGAAGCCGCGGGAACGACCAGGTGAGATGGCGTAGACCTCGCCGGCTCCGACGAGGGCCGTGAAGGCGACCGAGAGCCAGTCGACCCCGTCCTCCTCGCCGTCGACCATGTCGAGACCGGCCGCGATGGCCCCGCTGGTGACACCTGCGCCGATCGGCGTCTCGATCCAGACCGGTGCCTGCATCGAGGCAAGCACAAGCCGCGGTACGACGATGGCGCGGACCGTCTGGACCGTTCGTGCCAGCTGCGCTACGGCGAGCAGCGCTCGGGCCGCCGCCGCCCTGGCGGCCAAGGCCGTGGCTGATGCCGCCGCCATCTCCGCCGCAGCTGCCCCGACGACAGCGCTCTCCGCCGCAGCCGCACCGGGCGAGGCAGCCCCCGCGCTGCCGACCGTCACTGCAATGGCCGCCGCAGACACCACCACCACTGCTCCGATCGCGGTGACCTTCCGCCACGACCAGTCGTGCTGGTCCCGGGCTTGCCGCAAGGCGAGGGCAAGCGCCTGGACCTGATCAGCTGCGTCGCGGAGCGCGCTGCACACCGTGCCGGTGTCATCGAGAAGCCGCTGGAGTGCTGTCGGTGCAGCCAGCGATCCCGGCCCCTGCCAGTCCCGGCGGAGTTGGTCGATCACCGACGAGGCCCGCCGCGCTTCCGCGTCGAGCAGCGCGGCAAGCTCGCGCCAGTCAGCGGCCAGCCGCTGGAGCGCATCGGAATCGTCGGTCGGCATCGGTGGCAGCAGCCAGCGACCCGGCCCCACGTGCTCAAGCGTGTCCCTCATCGGCGGGGCACCGTCACGCTCCGCTCGAGCTCGGCGTATCGGGTGGCGAGCTGCATGAGAGCGCGGCCGTAGTCGCGGTAGCCGGCTGACAGTGATTCGACGCTGCGGGCGAGCTCGGCACTGGCCGTGGCCAACGCAGCTCCGACATCGTCGTCGAGGTCGCCGCTGACCAGCCGCGACCGGCCATCGATGCGGGCAGCATACGAATCGACGCGCGTACCGATGGCCCGGATGACCGAGCCCGACGCAGTCAGTGCGCCCCCATCGACCTTGACCTGCATGACCTCAAGCCTTGCAGGGATCAGCGCATCAAGGTCTGTGACTGTCCACAGGACCCGGCTCGTTCAGCCGCCTACCAGCTCGGACTTTGCCTGGCGCACCGGCACAGTGATCGGACCGGCCGTCTTGGAGATCTCGGCGCCCGGCACTTGGAACGGGCCGTCGCCGTCGAGGGTGAAGGACGCGTCCCAGTACGTCGTCACACTGACGTCGCGGCCACCGGGGTCGCCGTACGTGTAGGCGACGTCGTCGTTCGGGTAGGCGCCGCCCGGCTTGTCGAACGGCTTGGTCACGCCGTTGTCGAACGTCCACTCCCAGCGCGCCTTCGCCGTGACGACCACGGTGAAGCCGAGCACGTCGAAGGACTCGGTCTGGATCGAGGCCGGCTCGCCCGCGGCGAAGATGGTCGGCAGGTTCACCACTCCGCCTTGCGCCGGTTGGAACGACGGAGCCGCGTCGGGCAGGTAGTTGACCACCCGCTCCCGGACGATCTCACTGACGTCAGCCACCGAGGTGGGCCGCTGACCTGGCCCTAGGCAGATCGTGTCGATCAGCTGCCACGGCCCCGTGCCGTGCCGCAGGTACACGCGCATCAGGATCGCCGGGCCCGGACACGAGGACACCGCCATCATGCAGAGCGCGTCGTTCTCCGGCCCGTTGGCCAGACAGGCCGGCGAGACCGTCCACTCGCAGTCGGTGCAGGTCGCATTCTGCAGCCGTAGCGTGACCGACCGGACTGTTGTGATCAACCCCCGGGAACTGCACCCCCTCAGTGACGACGGCGCCGTGGTCCTGATCGCCTTCGGTGCTCGGCTGACAGGTGTAGTCCCAGGAAGGGCAGCCATCGGCCGTCGCTGGTCCGATCGGTATCCGACACCAGCGCCAGTCCAACGCCAGGATGCTTGCGATCGCCCGTGCTCACGGATCCCCCAACAGATCAAACTGATTGGCTATCACCCAGTCCCCCGCTTCCTGCTGCACCAAAGACAGATCACGAAAGTTCTCGCGGGCATCCACATGCCCGATCACCTTCTTGTCGCCGTTGAGGACGTCGTACGGCGGCCTCCGTGGTACGGACCTCCGCGAGCCCCACTCCCCTCTCGACGTCATGCACGCGAACGCTCACGACCTGAAAATTGGCGTCGGGAGTGACGTAGCCCCGTTCCAGGTTCTGCTTGATCACACGCACAGGGCGATAACACGGGCACGACGTTGTCGTCATCGTCCGGAGCTTTGTGGAGTCACCGCTTCGGGCCGCCGCGCGTGAGTTCTGCGTAGTAGGCGCGCACGGCTGCCTCGATCTGAGCCTCGGGCGTCGTGGGCGTCGGCGCGGCCGTTGTCGATGTTGGTGTCGCGGTGGCGGTCTTGAGCGTCCCCGGCTCGGCGTCATCGGTGCACCCAGCGACGAGAGCGAGGCTCACAATCGCCGTCAGCCCCGCCCGCAGCAACGTCCCCGTCGGCGCGCGCATGATCGGGGATCATAACCGGACATCCCGCCCGCTCCCGACCCCTATCCACAGGCCAGGCGCGGGTCGGCGACCTCTGGGGCTGGGGTGACGGCTGCGACGACCAGCGAGCGGCCCGAGACGACGGCCACGCGAGGTGTCAGCCGGCGCCGACGATCATCCGACCGGCGACGTCTCCTCGTCTGCCGCGAGCGCCGCGCGCTCGGCGTCCTCGCGCTCGTACGCCGTGATCAGCGACCGGTATCCCGAGCACCGGTCCTGCAGTTCGAGGTGGGTGCCCCGGTCGACGACCCGGCCATGCTCCACGTAGACCACCTCGTCGGCGAGCGCGATCGTCGCCTTGCGGTAGGCCACCACGACCACCGTCGGTGCATCGTCCGCGCCACCGCTGGCCCGCAGCCCGGCAAGGATCGCGGCCTCGACCCGCGCGTCGACCGACGAGGTCGCGTCGTCCATCACGAGAAGCCTCGGCGAGCGGACGATCGCCCGCGCCAGGGCCAGCCGCTGCCGTTGCCCACCGGACAGCGTCATGCCGCGCTCACCGATCCGGGTGTCCAAACCCTCGGGCAACGCCGCGACGAAACGGTCGGCCTGGGCCACCGTCAGCGCATGCAGGACTGCCGAGTCCGGCAGGTCCAACCCCAGCGTGACATTGCCCCGCACCGTGTCGTCGAAGAGGAACGTCTGCTGCGGCACCACTGCCGCAGCACCGGCCACACCCCCACGCGCTACTGCCCGCAGGTCGACACCGTCGAGCACGACCTCCCCACTGGCAGGGTCCACAAGCCGCACCAGCAGGGTGGTGAGTGTCGACTTGCCGGACCCGGTCGGTCCCACGACGGCGATGGTGCGGCCGGCGTCGACCGAGAACGTGACACCGTGGAGCACCGGCGCATCGTCGTACGAGAAGTCGACTCCTTGGACGTCGAGCGACGCGGGCGCGTCGACGTCGGCCAGCCCCACGGTCCCGTACGCCAGCCCGCCGGTCGCCTCGAGCACCCGCGACACCCGGTCCCAGCCGACGACCGAGCGAGGCAGCTCGCCGAGCACCCAGCCGATCGCCCGGACGGGGAAGGCGAGCAGCACGAACAGGTACGCAACCTGCACCAGGTCGCCGGCGTCCATCGAGCCGGACTGGATCCGGGACGCGCCGACGAGAAGTACCGCGAGCACACCGAGGTTCGGCAACGCCTCCAGGACCGGGTCGAACATCCCCCGTACGTAGCCGACCCGGATCTGCGCGTCCCGCAGCTCCTCGGCCGCGGCCCGGAAGCGGGCCGTCTCTTCCGGCTCCCGGCCCAGCGTCTTCACCACCAGCGCACCGTCGAAGGACTCGTGCGCCACCCCGCTGACCTCGGCCCGCAGCTGCTGCGCCCGCGTCGCCAGCGGCGACAGCCGGCGCTGGTAGACGACGTTGAGCACGAAGATCAGCGGGAAGATCGCGAACCCGACCAGCGAGAGCACAGGGTCGGTGAGCACCAGCGCGACACCGGCCACGAACAGCATCACCAGCACGCCCACCGCCATCGGCAGCGGCGCGATGGGGAACCACACGGCTTCGACGTCGGCGTTCGCGTTCGACAGCAGCTGGCCGGTGGGGTGGCGCTGGTGCCAGGACAGGGGCAGGTGGAGGTACTGCTTGGTGACCGCACGCCGGTAGCGCGCCTGCAGGCGGTACTGCATCACGCCGGCGCCGAGCCGCCGTCCCACGATGCCGGCCGCCTTGAGCAGCGCTACCCCGAGGATCGCGAGCCCCGCCGCGGCCAGCGCCCCTGTCGTCGTCTCACCAGTCCGGAACGCCGGCTCGACCACCCGGTCGGTCACCCGCCCTAGCACCCAGGCGGACCCCACGGTCATGATCCCGTAGACCGCGCTGCCCCCCACCGCGATGGCGAAGATCCGCGGCTCGTGACGCACGGCCCGCCCCAGCAGGGCGAGCCCGCGCCGCAGGGTGTCGTCCTTGCCGGTCACCGGGCCACCTTACGATCAGGTGGTGACATCACTCGCCCGCACCGAGCGCGCCGCCCTCGCCGACCTCCTCGACCAGCTCGGTCCGGACGCGCCCACCCTCTGCGGCGACTGGACCACGCGCGACCTGGCCGCTCACCTCACCGTGCGCGAGCGTCGTCCGGACACGCTGCCCGGCGTGGCGATCAACGCATTCGCGGGCCACACCAAGTCGGTCCAGGACTCGTACGCCGAGGGCGACTACTCCGCCCTCGTCGACCGGGTGCGCACCGGTCCGGGCCGGCTGAGCCTGTTCTCCCTCCCCGGAGTGGACAAGCTCGCCAACACCACCGAGTACGTCGTGCATCACGAGGACGTCCGCAGGGCGCAGCCTGGGTGGCGGCCGCGGGAACTCCCACGCAAGGTGCAAGACACGATCTGGAAGGCGCTCGCGGCCCGCGCCCCGCTGTCCTATAGGGGGCTGGGGCACAGCGTCGAGCTCCGCCGCACCGACCGGCCGGAGGTCCCGCCGCTGGTCGCGAGCTCCGGCGGCAGTCCGGCCACCATCTCGGGCGAACCGCTCGAGCTGCTGCTCTACTCCTTCGGCCGCCGCGAGCATGCGAACGTCACCGTCACCGGCGACACATCCGCGGTGAATGCGTTGCGCGGAGCAGACCTGTCGGTCTGAGGACTCAGCGCGGACCGCGTCCGGTCGCGATCCGGTCGTCCGCCTCGCCGTCGTCCCGCTCGTGACGGCAGCGTCGGCAACGCATGAAGTAGCCGTCCGGGCTGTCGGGGTAGCGCAACCGTTCGTACCGGTGGCCGATCACCATGCAGAGCAGGTACGTCTTGTCCACGGGACCTCCCTCGACACCCCACGGGCGGGTCTCCCGTCACGGTAGGCGCGTAGGGCCCGGGGCGGGTGCTTCGCAGCTCACCGGAGCCGGTGGCGCTCACCGCACGCCGCCTGACGAAGCGACGCTGCCGGGCGCGCCGGAAAGCGTTTCCGCGGAAACGTCTGACGGCGATATGTCCGGTTTTCTCACGGCGGCAACCGCAGCCGCCTCACGACCTGTAACGAACACAAATCGCGCTCCAACCGACGCTTGGACAGCCGGCTGAGCGGGGCCGCAGGCATTGGACCGCGATTCCTGTACGCCGCGACCACAGTGGACGGGGCCTGGCTTCCCAGGCGGTGCCGTTGCGAAGGAGTCACGAGCCGCAGGGCTCGCTGTCGCGCTCGACCAGGACGATGCTCGCGCGCTTCTCCTTCGTGACGGCACCGCCGTGAGCTCATCGGACGGGGAGCCCCGTCGCCCGCAGCCCGTTGGCCGCGAAGAAGAGACGGATTCATCGAGGACTGGCGCCCGCCTCCACGCTCAGGGAACGCGCGCTCGGCCGGTGAATCCGTGTTTCTTGCGCGCGACCGCGGCCTCAGCGGACGGGGACCCCGGCCGCCCGCAGCCCGTCCTTGACCTCGCCGATCCGCAGCTGCCCGAAGTGGAACACGCTGGCGGCCAGCACCGCGTCCGCGCCAGCCGCGACCGCCGGCGCGAAGTGCTCCACCGCCCCCGCGCCGCCGCTGGCCACGATCGGCACCCCGACCACCGATCGCACCGCCGCGATCAGCTCCAGGTCGAAGCCCGCCTTGGTGCCGTCGGCGTCCATCGAGTTGAGCAGGATCTCCCCCGCCCCCAGCCGGGCGGCCTGCGCTGCCCACGCGACCGCGTCCAGCCCGGCCGAGCGCCGGCCGCCGTGCGTGGTCACCTCGAAGCCGCTGGGCTGCCCCGGCAGCCCGCCGCGCGTCGACCGAGAGCACCAGCACCTGCGAGCCGAACCGCCGCGAGATCTCGGCGATCACCTCGGGCCGCTCGACCGCGGCCGTGTTGACGCCCACCTTGTCGGCACCCGCGCGCAGCAGCCGGTCGACGTCGTCCACCGTGCGCACTCCCCCGCCGACCGTGAGCGGGATGAACACCTGCTCGGCGGTCCGGCGTACGACGTCGTAGGTCGTCTCGCGGGCACCCGAGGACGCAGTGATGTCGAGGAAGGTCAGCTCGTCGGCGCCCTCGGCGTCGTAGACCGTCGCCATCTCCACCGGGTCGCCGGCGTCCCGCAGGTCGGTGAAGTTGACCCCCTTCACCACCCGGCCGGCGTCGACGTCCAGGCACGGGATGACACGCACCGCGAGACCGGTCGAGGTCACCAGCCGGACCCCGGCTTGTAGGCCACCGCCTCCACCTCGACCATCATCCGCGGGTCGATCAGCGCGGACACCTGCACCATCGAGGTTGCGGGCATGATCTCGCCGAAGGCCTCGCCGTGCGCCCGGCCGTACTCCTGCCAGCGGGAGATGTCGGTGACGAAGATCCTGGTCCGTACGACGTCCTCGAGCGACGAGTCGAGCTGGCCCAGCGCCCAGGCGATGTTGCGGATCGCCTGCGCCGTCTGCTCGTAGGGGTCGCCCTCGTGCACGACCTCGCCGTCGACGATCGACGTGCAGCCGGTCACCCAGATGTTGTCGCCGGCCGCGACCGCTCTCGAGTAGCCGACCACCGACTCCCAGGGCGCCCCGCTGGACACCTTGCGGCGGGCGGTCATGCCGACACCTCGGCAAGCGCGTCCTGCAGGGTGAACGCCCCGGCGTACAACGCCTTGCCGACGATCGCCCCCTCGACTCCGACCGGCACCAGGGTCGCGAGGGCCTGCAGGTCGGCCAGCGACGACACACCGCCGCTGGCGACCACCGGCCGGTCGGTGGCGGCGCAGACGTCGCGCAGCAGGTCGAGGTTGGGGCCGGTCATGGTGCCGTCGCGGCCGACGTCGGTGACCACGTAGCGGGCGCAGCCGTCGCGGTCCAGCCGGGCGAGCACCTCGAAGAGCTCGCCGCCCTCCTGGGTCCAGCCGCGCGCGGCGAGCGTGGTGCCGCGCACGTCCAGGCCGACGGCCACCCGGTCGCCGAACCGGGCGATCGCCGACGCGCACCAGTCCGGGTCCTCCAACGCGGCGGTGCCGATGTTCACCCGGGCGCACCCGGTGGCCAGCGCCGCCTCCAGGGACGCGTCGTCCCGGATGCCGCCGGACATCTCGACGGCGACGTCGAGCTTGCCGACCACCTCGGCGAGCAGCTCGCGGTTCCCGCCGCGTCCGAAGGCGGCGTCGAGGTCGACGAGGTGCACCCATTCGGCGCCCGCGTCCTGCCAGGCGAGGGCCGCGGCCAGCGGCTCGCCGTAGGACGTCTCGCTGCCGGCGGCGCCCTGCACGAGGCGAACCGCCTGGCCGCCGGCGACGTCGACGGCGGGCAGCAGCACCAGGCGCTCGGTGGTCGTGCTGGTCACGGGCGGGACCTCCGGTCGAGGGTGAGGGTGACGAGGACGGGCAGCGAGGCGAGCCCGAGGATCGCGGCCGCGGCGCGCACCCACGGATCCGGCCAGATCAGCCAGACGATCGACTCGGCGGCCAGGAAGAGCAGGACGATCAGGGAGTTCTGGGCGCGGCGCCGGCGGGCGAGCAGGCCCTGCTGGCCGCGATAGCGGGTACGCCGGGGAAGGCGCCCCCGCAGCGCGGCGGCGGACTGGCGGCGGCGAGCCGCGCGGGACGCCTTGCGCTCGCGGACCGCACGCTCGCGAGCCGCCGCCCGCTCGCGCTCCTCCCGCCGCCGGGCTCGTTCCCGGCTCACAAGGACCGCACCCAGGTGCGCAGCAGCTCGGCGCCCGCGTCGCCGGACTTCTCCGGGTGGAACTGGGTCGCCGAGAGCGGTCCGTTCTCCACGGCGGCCACGAACGGCTCGCCGTGCTCGGCCCAGGTGACCACGGGGGCTGCCACCGGCTCCGGCGGCGGCTGCTGCCACCGGCGTACGGCGTAGGAGTGCACGAAGTAGAACCGCTCCCCCGACAGGCCGGCGAACAGACGGCTGCCCTCGGGGGCGGTCACGGTATTCCAGCCCATGTGCGGGAGGACGTCGGCGGCCAGCCGCTCGACCGTGCCCGGCCACTCGCCGCAGCCGTCGGTGACCACGCCGTGCTCGTCGCCGGAGTCGAACAGCACCTGCATGCCCACGCAGATGCCCAGCACCGGGCGGCCACCGGCCAGCCTGCGGCTGACGAGCTCGGGGCCACGGACCTGGCGCATCCCGGCCATGCATGCGGCGAACGCACCGACCCCGGGCACGACCAGCCCGTCGGCCTGCAGGGCGTCGTCGTAGGAGGCCGTGACGGTGACCGTCGCCCCGGCGCGGGCCAGCGCCCGCTCGGCCGAGCGCAGGTTGCCGGACCCGTGGTCGAGGACGACGACGGTCGGGCTGGTCACGCCCCCGAGGTTACTTTGCGCGCCGCCGACGGAGCCGGAGCGTCCCACGGTGGCGGGCCAGCCAGCCGTGCCGGTGCAGCCGCTCGACGCCGGGCAGGTGCAGGCGCTCGTCGGCCAGGTCGTCGGCGGTGGCGCCGAGTCCGACGGTGGTCAGCCCGAGCGCCCGGCAGAGGTCGCCGAGCCGGTCCTCCGGCGTGCCGCTGACGTCCTCGAGCAGCAGCTCGAGCAGCTCGGCCCGCTCGGGCACCCCGATCCGGGCGCAGAAGCCGACCGCGTGCGGCTCGGCCCGGGACGCGGCCTGGTGGCCGGACTCCTCGCCGCGCCAGCCGACGAAGGCGCTCTCCTCGCGCCGGGAGACGAGCTGGGCGACCCCGAGGCCGTGCCGGACGCTGAGCAGCAGCACCTGGCACACGCCGCGGTCGGTGAGCCCCCGGCCGAGGCCGACCAGGTCGTAGGGGTCGAGCTGGTCCGAGTTCTCGGCGCGCTCGGGGAGCACCAGCACCCAGCCGGCGCCGGCGGGGGCGAGCCAGGCCTTGCGGCCGAGCCGGACGACGGCAGCCCGTACGTCCGGGACGGTTCCGCGCGCCAGGACCGACGCGGTCGTGACGGCACCGGCACGGGTCTGCATGCCCGCCACACTGGTCGACGTCACGGCCCAGCGGGAGACGATGAGTCCCGAAATGGCCGCCCGGCCACCCGAGATCGTCCGTTCGCCCGACCTGGCCGACCGGACGGCGGGTGGCGGCGGACGGCGTAGTGCAGCTAGCGGCGGCCGAAGACCTCGCGCGGGGGCTCCGGCGAGTCCACCGCGGTCGCGTCGGTGACGACGGCCGCACCGGCCGCCCAGCGGTCCAGGTCCGCGCCGGCCACCACCCGGGCCGGCACCGGGTCGCCGGCGCAGCGCCGGGCCAGCGCGGCGGTGGGCAGCGGCACCCCCGCGGCCACCAGCACCAGGTTGCCGAACCGTCGGCCGCGCCAGACGGCGGGCTCCGCGGCAGCCGCGACGTGCGCGAACACGGAGGCCGCGGTCGCCACCTGCCCGCGGGCGAACGCGAGCCCTGGCCCGTCGGCGACATTGGCGGCCAGCGAGCCGCCGGGAGCCAGCACCCGGGCCACCTCGGCGAACATCTCGGCCGAGGTGAGGTGCGCCGGCGTCCGGGCGCCGGCGAAGACGTCCAGCACCACCAGGTCGGCGGAGCCGTCCCGCAGCCGGGCCAGCGCCTCGCGGGCGTCGGCGACCTGCACGGGTACCTTCAGCCCACGGGCCAGCGGCAGCGTCGTGCGCACGGCGGCGGCCACCTCCTCCGACACCTCCACCGCCCGCTGGCGCGAACCTGGCCGCGTCGCGCCGACGTACCGGGCCAGCGTCAGTGCGCCGGCCCCGAGGTGCACGATCCGCAGCGGCGCGCCCGCCTCGGCGGCGAGGTCGACCACGTGGCCGAGCCGGCGGACGTACTCGAACGAGAGGTACGTCGGGTCGGCGAGGTCGACGTGCGACTGCGGCGTGCCGTCGACGGAGAGCAGCCAGCCCGAGGGGCGGTCGCCGTCCGGCTCGACCGAGACTGCTACAGCGAGCCCTTGGTCGACGGGACGCCGGTGACCCGGGCGTCCAGCGCCACGGCGTCACGCAGCGCCCGGGCGACGGCCTTGAACTGCGCCTCGACGACGTGGTGGGCGTTGCGGCCAGCGAGCACCCGGACGTGCAGGCAGACCTGCGCGCTCGCGGTGAACGACTCCCAGATGTGCCGGGTCAGGGTCGTGTCGTAGGTGCCGATCAGCTCGACCACCTCGGGCTCGGTGTGCACGACATAGGGCCGGCCGGAGAGGTCGACGGCGGCCTGCACCAGCGTCTCGTCCAGCGGGACCAGCGCGTCGCCGAACCGGCGGATGCCGGCCTTGTCGCCGAGCGCCTCGCGCAGCGCCTGGCCGACAGCGATCGCGGTGTCCTCGACGGTGTGGTGCGGGTCGACGTGCAGGTCGCCGTCGGGTGCGCACGGTCAGGTCGAAGCCGCCGTGCTTGCCGAGCTGGGCGAGCATGTGGTCGAAGAACGCCACGCCGGTGTCGATGTCGGTGCTGCCGTCCCGTCGAGCTCGAGCTCGACCAGGACCTGCGACTCCTTGGTCTCGCGCTCGACCTTCGCGAACCTGCTCACGCGTCCACCTCTTCGCTCGTCTCGGTCGTGCTCAGTCCCTCGCGCAGCGCCTCGAGGAACGCCGTGGTCTCGGCCTCGGTGCCCGCGGTCACCCGCAGCCAGCCGGCCAGGCCCACGTCGCGCACCAGCACGCCGCGGTCCAGCAGACCCTGCCAGGTCGCCGCCTGGTCGCCGAACTCGCCGAACAGCACGAAGTTCGCGTCCGACTCGACGACCTCGAGCCCCATCGCGGGGATCTCGCGCAGCAGCCGGTCCCGCTGCTCGACGACCGCGGCCACCGAGGCGAGCAGCTCGTCGGCCCGGGCCAGCGCGGCGCGCGCGGCGGCCTGGGTGAGCACCGACAGGTGATAGGGCAGCCGGACGAGCTGCAGTGCCTGCACGACCGCCGGGTCGGCCGCCAGGTAGCCGAGGCGGGCCGCGGCGAAGGCGAAGGCCTTGGCATCGTCCGGGTCACCACGAGGCGGGGCCGGCCCGGCAGCAGGGCGACCGCCGACGGACGGGTCGAGAACTCGGCGTACGCCTCGTCGACGACCACCAGGCCGCGTCGCGCCATAGACGGCCTCGACCACGTCGAGGTCCAGCGCGGTCCCGGTCGGGTTGTTGGGCGAGCAGAGGAAGACGACGTCCGGCGCGTGCTCGCGGACCACCAGCGCGGCCTGCTCCGGCTCGAGCCGGAAGCCGGGCAGCCGCGGCATCGGGGCCCAGGCGGTGCCGGTGCCCTCCGTGATCAGGCGGTGCATCGAGTACGTCGGGTCGAAGCCGAGCGCGGTCCGGCCATGCCCGCCGAAGGCCATCAGCAGCTGCTGGAGCACCTCGTTGGAACCGTTGGCCGCCCAGACCTGCTCGACCTCGAGCGGCTGCCCGGTGCTCCGGGTCAGGTAGGCCGCGAGGTCGGCGCGCAGCGACAGCGCGTCCCGGTCGGGGTAGCGGTTCATCGCCCGGGCCGCCTCGCCGACTGCGGCGGACAGCTCCGCGACGAGCTCCGGCGAGGGCGGGTGCGGGTTCTCGTTGGTGTTGAGCCGGACCGAGACGTCCAGCTGCGGGGCGCCGTAGGGGGTCCGACCACGCAGGTCGGGGCGCAGCAGTGCGTCCACCTCGGTCACGGTGTCCTCGGGCTCATCGCGGGATGCGGGCCCGCACCGCGTCGACGTGCGCGGCCAGGTCCTCGGCGCCGCCGAGGGCGTCGACGTGCGGCGCGACCTCGGCCAGCGCGTCGCGGGAGTACTCGACGACGTGCACGCTGCGCAGGAACGACTGCACCGACAGCCCGCCGGTGTGCCGGGCGGTGCCGCCGGTCGGGAGCACGTGGTTGGAGCCGGCCAGGTAGTCGCCGAGCGACACCGGCGACCACGGTCCGACGAACACGGCGCCGGCGTTGGTGACCCGGTCGGCCCAGTCCCGGGCGTCGCGGGTGAGGACCTCCAGGTGCTCGGCGGCCCACGCGTCGACGACGGCGAGGCCCTGCTCGAGGTCGTCGACCAGCGCGTAGGCCGACTGGGACCGCAGCGCCGTCTCGACCCGATCGCGGTGCCGGGTGGCCGGCACCTGCAGGGCGAGCTCGGCGTCGACCTTGTCCAGCAGGGCCTCGTCCGGCGTGACCAGCAGGCAGGAGGCGTTGACGTCGTGCTCGGCCTGGGCGACCAGGTCGGCGGCGACGAACCGCGCGTCGGCCGTGTCGTCGGCCAGGATCGCCGATCTCGGTCGGGCCGGCCTCGGAGTCGATGCCGACCACGCCGCGCAGCAGCCGCTTGGCCGACGCGACGTAGACGTTGCCCGGACCCATCACCAGGTCGGTCGGCCGGCAGTCGTCGGTGCCGTAGGCGAACATCGCGACCGCCTGGGCGCCGCCGACCGCGTACACCTCGTCGACGCCGAGCAGGGCGCAGGCCGCGAGCACGACCGGGTGCGGCAGGCCGTCGTTGTCCCGCTGCGGCGGGCTCGCGACGGCCAGCGAGCCGACGCCGGCGACCTGCGCGGGCACCACGTCCATCACGACGCTCGACGGGTAGGCCACCAGGCCGCCCGGCACGTACAGCCCGACCCGGCGTACCGGCACCCAGCGCTCGGTCACGGTGCCGCCCTGGGACACCTGGACGTCGGCGTCCGTCGCGCCGCTGCGCCTCGTGCACCGCGCGGGCCCGGCGAGCGGCCTCCTCCAGCGCGGCCCGGACGGCGGGGTCCAGCGCGTCGAGAGCGGCGGCCAGCGCCTCGGGCGGGACCCGCGGTCGTCGCCGCGTCGACCCGGTCCAGCCGCTGGGTCCACTCGCGGACCGCCTCGGCGCCGCGCAGCCGGACGTCCTCGCAGATCGGGCGGACCACGTCGAGGGCGACCTCGACGTCCAGCGCGGCCCGCGGCAGCACGTCGCGGTAGCTCGCGCCGGGCCCGGCACCCCGCAGGTCCACTCGGCTGATCACGTCCAGGAGTCTACGAACGGGCCTGGGGTCGCCGGGGCCCGTCCAGGTGCCGAGCAGGATCCCCAGGCTCGCAGGATGCAAGATCCCCAGAGTTGCATGATCAACCCCGCGTTGATCATGCAACTCTGGGGATCTTGGGTAACGCCGCAGGTCAGCGCCCCCCACCTTCCCTGTTGATCATGCAACTTTGGGGATCACCGGAACTGCATGATCAAGGAAGTGCAGGGCTCAGGATGAGGCCGGCCCGTAGGCTCGGCGTCCGTGACGGCCACCTGCATCCCGGCGAGCCCGGGCTGAGCCCCGGCAAGGCTGCCCGCGGCGGTGGCACCCCGGCGACCGTGGCGCTGACCAAGGCGGGCGTCGAGTTCACCCTGCATCCCTACGAGCACGCCGCCGGCGCACCGTCGTACGGCGGTGAAGCAGCCGACGCGCTGGGCCTGTCGCACGACGAGGTGTTCAAGACGCTGGTCGCCCGGGTCGACGGGCGCCTGGTCACCGCCGCGGTCCCGGTGAGCGGGAGCCTGGACCTCAAGGCGCTGGCCGCCGCGCTCGGGGCGAAGAAGGCCGCGATGGCCGATCCGGCCGACGCCGAGCGGGCGACGGGGTACGTCGTCGGCGGCATCAGCCTGCTCGGGCAGCGCAGCCGGATGGAGTCGGTCATCGACGAGTCGGTGCTGGGGCTGGCCGCGGTCTATGTCTCCGCCGGGCGGCGCGGGCTGCAGGTGCGGCTGTCCCCCGCCGACCTGCTGCGGGTCAGCGGGGCCCGTACGGCGCCGCTGGGTCGACCGGGCTGAGCGGCTCCAGGTCGGGCTCGTCGGCGGTCACCTCGGCGCCGGCTGCGACCGCGAAGTAGGTGATCACGGCGCCCAGCGGCCAGGCGAGCAGCACCCCGTACGCCGAGATGTCGAGCGGTCCCTCGAACCGCGCGCCGACCTTGAGACCGGCCGCGGTCGACACCAGCGAGTCGGGCCCGAGCATCGCGCCGGTCCGCCAGGCGACCACCGAGCCGAGGCCGCCCCCGACCACGAGCCCGAGCAGGGGACCGAGCCGGCCGGGCCGGGTGCGCAGGTAGACCACGACGGCCACCAGCACGCCGGCCACCAACGCGGTCAGGGCGAACCACCCGTCGGCGGCCACCGACGACTCGTCCCCCTCGCCGGCCCGGTAGAGCCCGTCGGCCCGCTTCACCACCTGCGGCAGCGGCGCGAGCAGCCACCAGACGACTCCGACCGGCAGCCCGGCCAGCGTCGAGGTGACAGCGACCAGAGCGGCGGTGCGCAGCGCGTGGACGGGACCGGTGCTCAGTGCGCCACCAGCCGGAACCGGTAGGTCGCCGTCCCCTCGCGGCCATCGCCCCTGCCGCTGCTGACCGTGACCCCGATGCCGTCGATCGGCTCGAGGTTCGGGTCCGTGCTATCGACGCCGTCGCCCCCGAACAACGAGTCGACCAGCCCGCCGGGGTCGACCCACACCGCGACGTCGGCGTCACCGAGATCGGGCAGGGCTCGCTGGAAGGCCGGCACCTGTCCCAGGGTGCCAGATGCGGCCAGCCGGTCGGCCTGCCGGTCGGTCGACGCGATGACCAGGTCGTTGCCGGCTTCCCGGCGTACGACGGGCACGTCGCCGCCCGTGTCGCGAATTGCGGCTTCGACCTTGTCGAGAACGGCCTGAGCCTTCGGCACGTCGGTGCTGACGCGGGCGCCGAGCTGGATCTCCGTCGGACTTCGTGCCGTCGAGGGCAGCCACCAGGTTGTCGCCGAACAGGACCGCGATGTCGTCGGGGACCTTGATGCCGTAGTCGTGCTCGAGGCTGGTCACGGCGTCGTCGAGGTCCTGCCCCTGCTTGCCGAAGCTCTGCCGCATCGAGTCGTAGGCCTTCGGGACCAGGGTGTTGCCGTCGGCCAGGCCGAACGCCAGCACGCTGGAGGCGGGCAGCTCGGCCAGGCCGGTGACCGGGTGCGACGACCAGCCAGCCGTGGTGGTGCCGGTCGCCCGGCCGACGACCTCGAAGACGTCCGGACCGTCGAACCTGGCCACCAGGGTGGATCGCCCGCTGGCGCCCGCCGCACCGCCCAGGACGCCGGAGACCGGCCCACCCAGGAGGCTCTCGGCGCCGAGCGCCTTGCCGGCAGCTCCCATGTCGGCCCAGGCCAGCAGGATGCCGTCCTCGGCAGCCGCCACGTCCGTGGCGAAGTGCGGGTCGGAGGCCAGCGACGACGACTCGGCCTCGCGGACCATCCGGTCCGCGATCGCCTGGGTCTCGGCCAGCACCGCGTAGTCGCCGGAGAACGCCCAGCCGGGGCGCGGAGTCCCGTTGCGGGCGGACGCCACCGCCAGCCGATCGAGGCCGGTCTCCGCGGCGCCTTGGTCACTGACCTGCAGGGCCACCGCGAAGGTCGGCTGCGGGAAACCGTCCGCGCTCGTGGCCGGCGGATAGGCGGCCGCGCCGATCCGCATGCCCAGCCAGGGCGCGACCTCGCTGTCGAAGTCGACGCTCCCCCAGCCGGCGTCGTCGGCCACCGCGTCGAACATGACCTCGCGCAGGTCGCCGTTCACCGGCACCTTGTCCCGCAGGGCGGGGAACTTGCGCAGGAAGCGGAAGCCGTCCAGCTTCTGCCCCGCCGAGGGGTCGAGGTCGAGGGTCACCGCGGCGAACGCGCCGGAAGGTAGGGCGTCGGCCGGCTGGCTGCCGCCGCCGGAGAGCGCCCCGACCGCGTAGGTGACGCCGCCGACCAGGGCGAGCACCAGGACCCCCGCGGCGCCGACGAGGGCCCACGGTGCGCGCTTGGGCGGCGCCTCCGGCTCGCTGGCCAGCACGTCGGTGCTGGCCCGCCAGCCGACGGAGTCGTACGACCACGACGGCGGGTTCGCGGCCGGCTGGCCGAGTTGGTCGTCCGTGCTCATGGCGATGGCCCCCCAGCGGTGCGCCCGGCGGCGCCGGCGTCTGACCGACAATATCGGTCGGACCGGCCAGTGCCCTGAGTCTGCGGGCTCAACTTCCGGACGGGGCTCAGCCGAGGCAGGCGGGGCCGAGCAGCGCCTTGAGATCGCCCATCAAGGCCGGGCTGGGGTTGACCCGCAGCCCGTCGTCGATGCGCAGCACCGTGGTCCGGGAGGCAGCCTGCAGCCGCAGGTGCACCTCGGTGGCGCCCGGGTGGGTGCCCAGCACTTCCTTGAGCCGCTCGACCACCGGCGGGGTGCAGCGCACCACGGGCAGCGAGATGACCACCGGGCCGCGCGGTCCCTCGGACAGGTCCGGCAGCGAGAGCTCGGTGGCGATCAGCTTCGGCACGTCGTCTCGCCGGTCCAGCCGGCCCTTGACGATCACGACCGCGTCCTCGGCCAGTGAGGTCGCAAACAACTGGTAGGTCTGGGGGAAGAACATGACCTCGATCGCGCCCTCGAGGTCCTCGATGGTGGCGATCGCCCAGACGTCACCCTTCTTGGTCACCTTGCGCTGCAGCCCGCTGACCAACCCGCCGATGGTCACGTGCGACCCGTCGGGGCGTTCGTCGGAGCCGGTGAGGGCTGCGATCGAGCAGTCGGTGGCAGCAGTGAGGAGGTGCTCGACCCCGAACAGCGGGTGGTCGGACACGTACAGCCCGAGCATCTCCCGCTCGTACTGCAACAGCACGCTCTTGTCCCACTCACCGATCGGGATCGCCGGGGTCACGGTGATCTCGGACGGCCCGTCCTCGTCGCCCGAGCCGAACAGGTCGAACTGGCCGTGCGCCTCGTTGCGCTTGGTGAGCATGAACGAGTCGATGGCCTCGGCGTGCACGTTGAGCAGGCCGCGGCGGGGGTCGCCGAGGGAGTCGAAGGCGCCGGCCTTGATCAGCGACTCGACGGTCTTCTTGTTGCAGGCCACCGGGTCGACCTTGCGCAGGAAGTCGTAGAAGTCGGTGAACCGGCCCTTGGCCTCGCGGGTGGCCGCGATCGAGGCGACGACGTTCTCGCCGACGTTACGGATCGCCGAGAGCCCGAACCGGATGTCGGTGCCGCGGGGGGTGTAGTTGGAGTCCGACTCGTTGACGTCCGGGGGCAGCACCTTGATGCCCATCCGGCGGCACTCGTTGAGATACAGCGCCGACTTGTCCTTGTCGTCGCGCACGCTGGTCAGCAACGCGGCCATGTACTCAGCGGGGAAGTTGGCCTTGAGGTAGGCCGTCCAGTAGGACACCAGGCCGTACGCCGCGGAGTGCGCCTTGTTGAACGCGTAGTCGGAGAACGGGACGAGGATGTCCCACAGCGTCTTGATGGCCGCCATCGAGTAGCCGTTGGCAGCCATGCCCTCGGAGAAGCCAACGAACTCCGCGTCGAGGACCTCGCGCTTCTTCTTGCCCATCGCCTTGCGCAGCAGGTCGGCCTTGCCGAGCGTGTAGCCGGCCAGCTGCTGGGCGATCAGCAGGACCTGCTCCTGGTAGACGATCAGCCCGTAGGTCGCGCCGAGCACGTCCTCGAGCGGCTTGGCCAGCTCGGGATGGATCGGCGTGATCGGCTCCTGGCCGTTCTTGCGTAGCGCGTACTTGGTGTGCGAGCCGGCGCCCATCGGGCCGGGGCGGTAGAGCGCGCCCACGGCCGAGATGTCCTCGAAGCTGTCCGGGCGCATCAGCCGCAGCAGGGCGCGCATCGGGCTGCCGTCGAACTGGAACACGCCGAGGGTGTCGCCGCGGGACAGCAGCGCGTAGGTGGCCGGGTCGTCGAGCGTCTTGCTCAGCGCGTCCAGGTCGATGCTCTGGCTGCGGTTGGCCTCGACGTTGCTCAGAGCGTCGTCGAGGATCGTCAGGTTGCGCAGGCCGAGGAAGTCCATCTTGACCAGGCCGAGCGCCTCGCAGCTCGGGTAGTCGAACTGGGTGATGATCTGCCCGTCCTGCTCCCGCTTCATGATCGGGACGACGTCGAGCAGCGGCTCGCTGGACATGATCACGCCCGCGGCGTGCACGCCCCACTGGCGCTTGAGGTTCTCCAGGCCGCGCGCGGTGTCCACGACCCGCTTCGCGTCCGGGTCGGACTCGTAGCGGGCCCGGAACTCGCCGCCCTCGGAGTAGCGCTTGTGGGTGGGGTCGAAGATGCCACCGAGCGGGATGTCCTTGCCCATGACGGGGGGCGGCATCAGCTTGGTGAGCTGGTCGCCCAGCGCGTACGGGTAGCCGAGCACTCGGGCGGAGTCCTTCATCGCCTGCTTGGCCTTGATGGTGCCGTAGGTGACGATCTGGGCCACCCGGTCGTCGCCGTACTTCTCGGTGACGTAGCGGATCACCTCGCCCCGGCGGCGCTCGTCGAAGTCGACGTCGAAGTCGGGCATCGACATCCGCTCCGGGTTGAGGAAGCGCTCGAAGATCAGCCCGTGGACGAGGGGGTCCAGGTCGGTGATCCCCATGGCGTACGCCGTCATGGCGCCCGCTCCGGACCCGCGGCCCGGGCCCACCCGGATGCCGTTGTCCTTGGCCCAGTTGATGAAGTCGGCGACCACCAGGAAGTAGCCGGCGTAGCCCTTGCTGCAGATGACCTCGGTCTCGTACTCGGCCCGGCTGCGCACCTCGTCGCTGACCCCGCCGGGGTAGCGCCGGGCCAGGCCGAGCTCGACCTCCTTGACGAACAGGGACTGCTCCGACTCCCCCGGCGGGCACGGGAACCGCGGCATGTACCGGCCCTCGCCCTCGGCGAACGAGACCTCGCAGCGCTCGGCGATGAGCAGAGTGTTGTCGCAGGCCTCGGGCAGGTCGCGCCAGACCTGGCGCATCTCCGCGGGCGACTTGAGGTAGTAGTCGTCGCCGTCCAGCTTGAACCGGTTGGGGTCGGCCATCGTCGAGCCGGACTGAACGCACAGCAGTACCTCGTGCGCCGGCGCGTCCTCCTTGCGGGTGTAGTGCAGGTCGTTGGTGGCCACGATCGGCAGGGCGAGGTCCTTGGCCAGCCGCAGCAGGTCGGCCCGGACCCGGGACTCGATCTCGAGCCCGTGCTCCATCAGCTCGAGGAAGTAGTTGCCCTCGCCGAAGATGTCGCGGAACTCCGCAGCAGCCGCGCGCGCCTCGTCGTACATGCCGAGCCGCAGGAAGGTCTGCACCTCGCCGGACGGGCAGCCGGTCGTCGCGATCAGCCCACCGGCGTACGTCTGGAGCAGCTCGCGGTCCATCCGGGGCTTGTAGAAGAAACCCTCGAGGCTGGCCCGGCTGTTGAGCCGGAACAGGTTGTGCATGCCCGCGGTGTTCTCGGCCAGCAAGCGTCATGTGGGTGAACGCGCCGCCGCCGGAGACGTCGTCGCCGCCGCCCTGGCCCCACTTGACCCGGGTCCGGTCGCTGCGGTGGGTGCGCGGTGTTACGTATGCTTCTACGCCGATGATTGGCTTGATGCCGGCGGCGGTCGCTTTCTTCCAGAAGTCGAAGGCGCCAAACACGTTGCCGTGGTCGGTCATCGCCAGGGCCGGCATGCCCATCCGGGAGGCCTCGGCGAAGAGGTCGGTCAGGCGGGCGGCGCCGTCGAGCATGGAGTACTCGGTGTGCGTGTGCAGGTGCACGAACGAGTCGCTGGATCCCATGCTGGGAGGTGCCTCCGGGTGTTGCCGTGCTCCGTGGTGAACGGGGCCGAGTCTAGGTGCGGGCGAGGACAACCCCGGGCGTGTCGGGAAGCCCCCAGCGCCCTCGGCGTGTCGGCGTCAGTGCCCAAGATCCTTTGGGCCGGTGCGGCGGTCACCGGCCGCCTCGTGACCGCCGGAACGGTCCAGATGATCACGTCAGGCTCCACGCACCTGGGTCCACCATCCGTCGCGGCCTCGGTCCCGGGCCAGCCCCCGGGCCCGACCGTCGAGCACCCGGCAAACCAGCGCTGGCCGCCGCGGCCAGAGGTCGAACGACGTGGCCCGGACGACGGTCAGGTTGACCCCCTCGAATCCCTCCTCACGGGCGTTGTCAGCGGTGTGCCGGGCCAGCGTCCGGTGGTCGGCGCCGTCGTACTCCCCGACCAGGCCGGCCTCCCGGTCGAGCAGGTCCGGCTCACCCAGGACGATGCCCGCGGCGTCCGCCAGCCCGATGTTCACCTCCGGCGACGGCAACCCGGCCTCCACGACCCAGACGTAACGCAACCGGCTCTCCGGCGCCGAGCGGACGTAGGGGCTCAACAACGCTGCCGCCGTGCGCGCCGCAGGGACGCCTCGAGCGCGAGGGCGAGCCGCGACATAGGCCATCATCTCGTCGCGGCTAGTGAGCCGGACGGCGCATGCGGCGTCACCCGCGACCATCCCTTCCTCGGTCCCGCCTCGGCACATCTCGTCGAAGACCGCGCGCGTCACGGCCGTGACGCGGGTGCCTCGGACCTCGACCACGTCCGCATCGGGGAGGTGCGAGCGGTCGACCACCAAGCCGGGCCGCTGCCGCAGCCGGCCGCTCGGACCGACGTGCACCAGGATCGGGCGCAGGCTGCGGCCACCGAGACCGGTCCTGCCGTCCTGCCACGGGACGCCCTGAAGGTGCAGGGACGCCCACCCGCCGAGGACGGCTCCGGCGGGCAGCGTCTGCAGCAGCGCCGCGATCCGCACGTCCGGGTCTGACGGGTCGAGGCTGCCGTGGGCGCGGACGCCTGGCCCGAAGCGGTGCCACCGGGGCGAGCTGAGCTCGTCTCGTGTCAGTCCCAGGGTTTTGGCGTCACTCAGCCGCACCGCACCACGCAGCGCGGCGGCGGGAGGTACGCGCGGACGTCGCGGCATCGCCCCAGCTTGGGCGCGGGCAGACCGGCCACGGGTGGCGCGCGAGCCGGCTGTGGACGACGAACCGAGCTCCCCCGGCTGGGGACGAGGCCGTGCGAAGATCGTCTGGACCACATCGGAGGCCATGAAGGCCGTGATAGGCGCCGTTGCGGCCCAAATGATCTTGAATCGGCGGTCAGTACGGCGTGAAGAGGTCGGCCAGCCGGTTGGGCAGGCCGGGCACGACGGTGCCGGCACCCAGCATGGTCAACTCGACGTCGGTGGCCACCCCAGTCGGCGGCAGCCCGCGGCTGCGCTGCAGGGCCAGCAGCACCCGCTCGGTGCGTAGGCCGAACCGTCCGGTCACGTACTCCGGCCGCATCAGCATCGCCTGCTGCAGCGACCTGACGGCCGGCCCGGAGTCGCCCCGGCGGAGCGTGGTCCCGAGCAGCGCGGTCAGCGGGTGCGGCGCGGCGGCCCGCCCGTGCAGCAGCGGGCAGGTGACGTCGCGGTCCCGCGAGTCCTGGACCCACTGGGCCAGCAGCACCGGTCCGCCGGAGAAGGACGGCGCCGCGCACCGCCGGGACGCGACCGCCAGCCCGTTCGACACCGGGCCGACCGGCACCCAGGCCGGGAAGCCGGGCTTGCGCCACGAGCCGACGACAGCCCGCCAGCCGTTGTCGTAGGAGTAGAAGCCGACGCCGTAGCCCTGGTCCTGGTAGGCCCGGACCACGCCGCGCACCACCTGCCGGTTCGCCAGCACGTCCGCGCGACCACGGGTGCGTCGGGTAGGGCTCGACGTCGACCCACACGAACGGCACGTCGAGCCCCCGGTCCGCATCGACGCCACGTTGAACATGCCTGCTGGTAGCCGGCGTTGCGCAGCCGCCCGCCCCGGGTCGCCGCCGACCACGGGCCGGTCGCGCCGTACGCCGAGCGCTGCGCCGCAGTCGGGTAGGTCGTCATCGAGTAGGCCGCGGTCCACACCCCGCGCGCCTTCGCCCAGGCCACGTGCTCGGCCAGGCACGGGTTCGGGAACCACCCCGGCCCGTTGGTGAGCCCGATCACCGCGAAGTGGCCGACGCGAGCGGCAGCGGGTTGCCCGGGCTGCGCCGGCTGGGGATGCCCATGCCCTTGGGGCAGTTCGGCCAGGAGATGTCGCCGCCGGTCAGCCGCGCCCCGGGGGTGGGCGCCACCGCCGCCGTGGCCGGGCCGGCCAGCGAGAAGCCTAGCGGCGGGGACGAGCAGGGTCACGAGCAGGCGGGCGAGCAGGCGCACGATGTGGTCCCCAGTGGTGGCGCCGGCGATGACAGTCCATCGTCGGCTGCAACCACACCGGCTCATGAGCCGGACGCGGCCGAGATGACGGAACCGTTACGTGACGGGTCGCGCGCCTCGCACGGCTGCGGAGCGGCGGCCGGGGATGCAGTGCCGCCTCACAACGACCATCACGGCCTACCGCGGTGAACACCCACGTACCGCGCCGAATTCAGCGCGGTCGACCACCAACGATCACGGAACCGTGATCATTTCTGGGAGGGGTCAGAGGTCGTGCAGGCAGCCGCCGTTCGCCCCGACCAGGCGCAGCCCGGTCAGGTCCCCGCTGCCCCAGTTGCCGGGGCGGCGGGTCAGCTCGGGGAACATGATCTGGTCCGGGTCCGCCAGCCGCGGGTGGTCCAGCCCGACCAGGTGCCCCAGCTCGTGCATGATCTCCCGGCCACGGGCTCCGGACGGGCCGACTGCGGCGAAGCCGGCCGGGAGCGACACCCCGGCGTTCAGCAGCACGAAGCCGCGGGTGTAGCGGCCCCACAGCCGGCCCGAGCTGTCCGTCGCGTGCACGTGCCAGGCGCCACCGGTCCCCGCGACGACGTCCCGGCCGTCGACGGAGAACGTGCCCTCCGGCCACAACGTGGTCCCGGACGGCCGGACCCAGGCGACGATCACCTGGGTGTCGGCCGGATAGTCGGCACGGCCCCAGTCGGCCTGCGGCACCAGGGTCGTGCGCCCGCGGTAGGCGAAGGTCAGCCCGGTCGCGGCGCTGAGTCGACGGACGGCCTCCCGCACGTCGCGGACGGCTCCGGGGCCGGCCAGCGCCCTGTTGACCCGGTAGCCGATCACCGTGCAGGGGTCCCAGCGCCCCCGCGCCGACGGCGCCTCCGCCATCCGCTGGAGCGAGAACGCGCGCGCGGCATCGCTCGGGCTGCGGACCCCAGCCGACGCCGGACCCGGCACCAGGGCCAGCACGGGCAGCATCGCCACTGCCAGGGTCCCGGCAAGCAGACCCCGCGAGGCCTTGACTCTGCGCAGCAGTCCTCGTGCCATGTCACTCAGTGTGCTCGGCCGCCGGCGCCCTGCCGTCAACGACCAGGACAATCGAACCCGTTGCAGCACAAGGGAAACCCAGCGTGCTCACCCGGTCACCGAGACGAGATCCTCGCCTTCGTCCGTCAGGCCTAGTTGCCGACCACCAGCCAGGGATCAGTCACTCAGAGTGACGGACCTCACCCGAGGACGCGGGTCATCCACCGGTGCGGCAGGCCGGCGTCGTCGAACTCCGGCCCGTACGCCGTGTAGCCAAGCCGTTGGTAGAACCCCAGTGCCTGGGTCTGGGCCGACAGGGCCACCACCCGCAGCCCGCGCTGGGCGGCCCGAGCCTCGATGGCCTGGACCAGCGCGACGCCCAGCCCGGTGCCCCGGGCCTGCGGGCGCACCGCCAGCCGGCCGAGGTGGCCGACCTCGCCCAGCGCCGGGTCCGCTCCCTCGAAGCCGGGGTCCTCGACCACGAGGCGGCCGGCGCCGACCGAGAGCCCCCCGTCGTACGCCACGAAGTGGTCGGCGGTGCGCGTCGAGCTCGTCCAGCTCGAGCTCGGGGGGCACACCCTGCTCGGTGACGAACACGTCGGCGCGGACGGCGTAGGCCGCGGCCACCTCCTCCGGGCTGCCGGCGAGGCGGATCGCCGTCACGCCTCGGCTCGCAACCGCTCCAGGCGCCGGGCCAGGTCGTCCGGGTAGGCGCTGGCGAGCTCGAGGCGCTCCCCCGTGCCGGGGTGCTCGAAGCCGAGCCGGACCGCATGCAGCCACTGCCGGCTCAGGCCGAGGGACGCGGACAGCGTGGGGTCGGCGCCGTAGGTCAGGTCGCCGACGCACGGGTGCCGCAGCGCCGCCATGTGCACCCGGATCTGGTGGGTCCGACCGGTCTCCAGGGTGATCTCGAGGAGGCTGGCGGCCCGGTGCGCCTCGAGCGTCTCGTAGTGGGTGACGCTGGGCTTGCCGCTGGCCACCACCGCCCAGCGGTAGTCGTGGCTCGGGTGCCGGTCGATCGGCGCGTCCACCGTGCCGCGCAGCGGGTCCGGGTGGCCCTGGACGAGCGCGTGGTAGGTCTTGTCGACGGTGCGCTCCTTGAAAGCCCGCTTGAGCGCGGTGTACGCCCGCTCGGACTTGGCCACGGCCATCAGCCCGCTGGTACCGACGTCCAACCGGTGCACGACGCCCTGCCGCTCGGCCGACCCGCTGGTGGAGATCCGGTAGCCGGCGCCGGCCAGACCGCCGACGACGGTCGGCCCGGACCAGCCGGGGCTCGGGTGAGCGGCCACCCCGACCGGCTTGTCGACCACGACGAGGTCGTCGTCGTCGTAGACCACGACCATGCCGGGCACCGGCTCGGCCACGATCTGCGGCGCGCCCGGGGGCGGCGGGATGGTCACGTCCAGCCAGGCCCCGGCCTGCACCCGGTCCGACTTGACTCCGGGGCTGCCGTCGACGAGCACGTCGCCTGCCCCGACCAGCTCGGCGGCCTTGGTGCGGGAGAAGCCGAACAGGCGGGCCAGCGCCGCGTCCAGCCGCTCACCGGCGAGGCCGTCGGGCACGGGGAGGGTACGTCGGTCCGTCACCTACTGAGTATCGCTGACTTCCGCGGAGGCACCGACCGGCCGTGCCCCCTACCTAGACTCGCCGCGTGTCCACCCCCGGCCGGCCGTTCCGCGTGCTCTACGTGTGCACCGGGAACATCTGCCGGTCGGCGGTCGCCGAGCGGCTGCTCCGCCGCGACCTGGCGGCCCGGCTGGGTACGCGAGTCCGAGCTGATCCAGGTCGAGAGCGCGGGCGTGCGCGGGCTGGTCGGCGAACCGATCGACGCGGACTCCGCCGCCGCGCTCACCGCTCTCGGTGGCGACCCGGACGGCTTCGCGGCGCGGCGGCTCGACGCCGAGCTCGTGCAGGCCGCGCGACCTCGTCATCACGGCGAACCGCAAGCACCGCGCGAACGTGGTACGGCTGGACCCGAGCGCTGCCCGGCGGACCTTCACCATGCGCGAGCTGGCCTGGCTGGCCGACCTCGTGGACCTCGACGCCCTGACCGGCTCGGACCCGCGGGCCCGACTGGAGTCCGTCGTCCGCGAGGTCGCTGCCGCGCCGGGGCAGCGTGCGCCCGGACGACCGGCACGACCTCGACGTCGAGGACCCCTACGGCTCCCCGCCCGCGGTGCACCGGCGGACCACCGACGTGATTGACGAGGCCGCCGGCGCGACGGCCGGGCTGCTCGCGGCCGCGGCCGAGCCCGCGCTGGCCGAGGCGGTCGCCGCGGAGCGCGCGGCACGCCGTGACGGGCCAGCGGTCCGCCGGACCCAGGCGGCACCACCGGCCTCGCGGCGGTCCCCGCCGGACCTGGCGGATCGCACTGCTCGTTGTGGCGGCCCTGGTGCTCCTGCTGCTCGCCGCGGCCGCCTGGCTCGGCTGGACCGGGATGAGCGCCAAGCACGAGCTGGACGACGCGCAGCCGCTAGTCGGTCAGGTGCGGACCAGCCGTGCTCGATGGAGACACCGCCCGCACCACGTCCCTGGTGGCCGAGCTGCAGCAGCACACCGCGGCTGCGCGCTCCCGGACGGGCGGCCCGGTGTGGTCGCTGGCGGCCCATCTCCCGGCGTACGGCGATGACCTGTCGGCCGTGCGGCAGGTGACGGTGTCCGTCGACGACGTCGCCCGGCAGGTGCTGCCTCCGCTGGTCGGGGTCGCTGCAACGTTGCGACCTGAGGAGCTGCGCACGGGCGGCGACCGCATCAGCGCTGCAGCCGCTGAGCGACGCCGAGCCCGCGCTGGCTGCCGCGCTCGCCCGGAGCCTGCGGGTCAAGCGCGACGTCGGCGCGATCGAGACCGCGGGACTCGTGCCGCAGGTCCGGTCGGCCGTGTCCGACCTGCGCGGCGACGTCACGGAGCTGGTGTCGACGACGCGCGCAGGGCAGCAGGCGACGCGGCTGATCCCGCCCATGCTCGGCGCCGACGGGCCACGGCGGTACCTCCTGGCTTTCCAGACCAACGCCGAGGTGCGCGGGACCGGTGGGCTGCTGGGTGCCTACGGCATCCTCGAGGCGGACGACGGCGAGGTGCGGCTGCGGGCGCTGGGCAGCAACAGCGACCTCGTGGACCCGCCCCGGCTGCCGGTCGACCTCGGCCCCGACTTCGCCCAGCTCTACGGCCAGGCGCCGCGGCTGTGGGTCAACGCCAACGCCAGCGCCGCACTTCCCGTACGGAGCGCAGATCTGGCTGGCGTCCTGGGAACGCCAGCACGGCAAGCGGCTGGACGGCGTGGTCGCGACCGACCCGGTGGCGCTGGGTTACCTGCTGAAGGCGACCGGTCCGGTACAGCTGCCCGACGGGGAAGACATCACGGCCGACAACGCGGCCTCGCTGATGCTCAGCGACGTCTACCGGCGATATCCGACTTTGGAGGAGAACGACGAACGGGACCAGTACCTGCAGTCCGTGGCGGGCGCCGTCTTCGACGGCATCCTCAGCGGCCAGGGCGACCCCCAGCGCCTCGCGGACGAGCTGGCGCACGCCGCCCGGGACCGCCGGCTGCTCGTCTACTCCGCCCGGCCCGGCGAGCAGAGCACGCTGGCCCGGACCGCCCTGTCCGGCGTGGTCCCGGACACCGCGGCGCCGCTGCTCGGTGTCGTGGTCAACAGCGGGGTCGCCGCCAAGCTCGACTACTACCTCCGGCGCACGGTGTCCTGGACGTCGAGCGGGTGCGGACCGGAGGGTCAGGCCAGCAAGGTCGTTGTGACCTTGACCAACACCGCGCCGCGATCCGGCCTGCCCGAGTACGTCGCGCCGAAGCCCGGCACCCAGGGCGGGCCGGCCCTGCTGGCAGGGCTGCCGCGCGGCACCGACTACTTGCTGGTGAACGTGCTGACGACGCGGGGCAGCCTGCTGCGTTCGGCGGAAGTCGACGGGCAGCCCGGCAATGCCTCGGTGGGAGCCGAGCGTGGCCATCCGGCCTTCGGCTTCGAGGTGGCGATCCAGCCGGGGCAGACCCGCACGCTGACGCTGGACCTGGTCACGCCCCGACCGCCGCGGGGCAAGGCCGTCGTGGTCGACCAGCCGTTGGCCACCTCCGCGCCTCCCGCCGAGGTGGCTCTCGCGCGTTGCTGAGAGCGTTTCGCGCTGGTGCGGGTGCACCAACTGCAGGTTCGGCGCGGGCAAAATAATCGGATTTGCCGTCTGACGCTTCAAGGTCATCGAAAGTCGTGCCGAGACTCCATGAGGTCGGACGCATGACCTAACACAACCTTTGGGACCCCTCACATGTCTGCACGACGCCTGCTTGCCACGCTGCTCTTCACCCTGCTCGGTGCCGTCGCACTGGCAACGCCGGCTGCGGCCGCCGACTACCCACCGAAGCGCCCGCCGGTGATTGTGACGCAGAACACCGTCGTCACGCCCGGCGTGACCGTCCTCGTCCTCCGCGGCTTCTCGGGCCACACCCCGATCACCATCACGGTCACCGGTGGGCCGAACGGTCCGGACACCCGCAGCCTCGGCCTCGCCACCGGCACCGCGGCCCGGATCACGCCCAGCGCGTTCCGCCTGGCCTCCGCGCCGTGCACCGTGGGCGCGTCCTGCCAGGTCACATCGGACGCCAACGGCGCCGCCACCGTCCGCGTGTCCCTCACCGAAGCCGGCAGCTACGTTGTGTCAGCCCGCGGCCGGGCGGCCGACGGCACCATGCGCACCGTGAGCGTGGCCCTCGTGGTCGCCGGCAAGGACGTTGCAGCGGCCGACCAGAACGTCTCCGAGGGAGCGCTGGTGCACACCGGCGCCGACCTCACCACCCTGTGGGCCGGTCTAGGCCTGGTCCTCGCCGGCACCCTGTTCATCACTGTGGCCCGAAGCCGCCGGCGCATCCTGGCCTGAACCCTGACATCCTGTCGTCGTGCCCACTGACGACATCCCGCCCTTCCAGGCGCCCGTAGAGCCGAACGTGCTCCCCCGGGCCGACCCGGCACCGGACCGGACCGTATGGGACTGGATGCAGGTCGTCGGCCTGGTCCTGCTCGCTGCCGGCGTGGCCGTCCTGGTGGTGTTCGCCCTCACCCTGGGCGGGCGCTGAGGCTCGAGCACCTGGGGCTCAGCGGCGGATGATGCCCCGCTTGGCCTTGGCCCGGCGTCCCGGCATCACGGTGGGCGTCGCCTGCCCCGGCGGCATGACCCTCCCCCGGGTCGAGTAGTAGCCGGGCGCGTAGCCGTAGCTGTCCGCGTCCGGGCCCTTGGCGGGCGCGCGGTTGAGGACGGTGCCCAGCAGCTTGGCGTCGACGTTCTGCAGCGCCTCCAGGGCCCGAGTCACCTGCTCCTTCCGGGTGCTGCCGTGCCGCACGACCAGCACGGCGCCGTCGGTGAGCCGGGCCAGCACGGCGGCGTCGGTGACCGGCAGCAGCGGCGGCGAGTCGAAGACGACGACGTCCGCCGCGGTCGTCGAGCGACTTCAGCAGGTCGGCCATCTGGTGCGAGCCGAGGACCTCGCTGGGGTTGGGCGGCAGCGGCCCGCTGGCCAGGACCCACATCGCGTTGCGTCCCCAGGGCTGCAAGGCGTCCTCGAGGGTGGCCAGGCCGCTGAGCACCGACATCAGGCCGACCGCGCCCTCGAGGCCCATGTAGTCGGCCACCCGCGGGCGGCGGAGGTCGGCCTCGACCAGGATCGTCCGCAGACCCGCCTGGGCCAGCGTGATGGCCAGGTTGCAGGAGGTGGTCGACTTCCCTTCCTCCGCGCTCGGGCTGGTGACGACCACCGTTCTCAGCGGGTGGTCGACGTCGACGAACTGCAGGTTGGTGCGCAGCTGTCGGAACGCCTCGGCCCGGGGTGACTGCGAGTCGACGTGCACGACCAGCGGTCGCTTGCTGACGTCGGGGTCGTTGGTGATGACACCCAGGGGTGTGGCGTCGGTGAGCAGCCGGAGGTCTTCCTTGCCCTTGATGGTGGTGTCCAGAGTCTCCCGCAGCACGGCCGCTCCGACGCCGAGCGCCAGCCCCACGAGCAGTCCCAGCGCCAGGTTGATCTTCGGCCGTGGTGAGGACGGCGAACTGGGCAGCGACGCCTGCTTGATGACACTGATCTTGACGGGTGTCCCGCTGGCCCCGGCCGGCGTCTCGAGGGTGGGGATGAGCGAGACGACCTCGTCCGCCACTGCGGCCGCGATGCGCTGGGCCTGCTTCGGCGACCTGTCGCTGGCCGTGATGTTGAGCAGCACCGTGTCGAGCGGCGCCTCGGCAGTGACCTTGCCGGCCAGTTCGGCCGGTGGGATGTCGAGCCGGTCGGCCACCTGGTCGGTGACCGCGGGCGAGTCGGCGACCTGGGCATAGGACTTGACCCGCTGCTGGGTGAATAGGCCGCCCTGGTAGGCATCGCTGATCGCGCCGCTCTGGTCCCGCGCGGAGACGAACAGCTGGGTCGACGACGTGTAGGTCTTGGCGGTCGCCAGGGTCGCGGCGGCGGCCGCGCCGACGGCCAGCAGCACGCACAGGACGACGAGCGCCCAGCGCTTCCGCAGCGTGCGGGCGTAGTCACGGAGGTCCACGAATGCCCTGTCGGTCGGCGGTCGGGTCGGCGACAGACTATCTGCGAGCCGCCACAATTCGGTCGATCCACGCGTCGTAACGCGCGAGTGCCTTCTCGGCATCGAAGTGCTCGTCCGCGAATCTGCGGGCCGCCGCGCCGTGGGTCGCTGCCAGCGCGGCATCGGCGGTCAGCGCCAGAATCGCGCTCAGCAGAGCCTTCGGGTCTCCGCCGGGCACGATGGGGCCGGCCCCGGACGCCCGCATCTCGCTGGCCGTCGGGCTGTCGGGGTCGGTGGCCGCCACAACGGGTCGGCCGGCGAAGAAGTACGACGTGAGCTTGCTCGGCACGCTCATCTCGGCCATCCCTTCCCGTTCGTTCACGAGCAGCACGTCGGCCGCCCGCAGAGCCGCCACGTAGTCGGCGTGGGGCAAGGGGTCGACGACGTCGATCGTGCGCACGTCGGCCGCGAGCCCCTGGAGGGTCTCGCGCTGGTTGCCATCCCCCATCAGCACGAAGCGGACCCGGTCACCGCGGCCCTCGGCGACCCGGGCGGCATCGATGACGTTTTCCAGGCCCTGCTTCAGCCCCATGTTCCCGGTGTGCAGCACCACCGTTTCGTCTCCCCAGCCGAGCCGAATCCGGGTCTGCCTTGAGGACCTCGTCGACTCTTCCGAGATGTGCACCCAGTTCCGGATGACCGTGATGCGACTGTCGTCGACCCCGAGCTGCTCGGTGAGCGGACGACGGAACCGGTCGTGCAGGACCACGATCCCATCGGCTGACCGGAGGGTCCGACCCTCGACCGCCCCCACCAGCCTCGCGACCCGGGCGCCACCGGCGATGCCGCTCTCCCGGGCGCCGAGCCCGGCGAGGTCGTGGACGACGACACCGAACGCAGCCCGGTGGCGACGGGCCAGTCCCTGCGCGGCCGCGGTCGACAGGACTGGCGGCCCGAACGCGAGGACGACATCGACGCTCCCACGCGCACCGGCTGCGAGCGCACGGGCGGCGAAGCTCAGCTCGTACAACCCCCGGTGGAGTGCGGTCTGCCGGGAGGGGACGTAGTGCAAGAGCCGCAGCACCCGGAGGTGCTCGCTGCGCTCCTCGACCCGCCACCGCCGATGTCCCTCGCGGATCCGCCACTCGGGATAGTGCGGGACGCCGGTGAGGACGGTCACGTCGTTGGTCCGGGCCAGGTGCTCGGTGACCGCCGTGACGTAGGGCGCAGTACCTGAGTGCTCGGGGGCGTAGTACGGCGTGACGACGACCAGCCGACGGCCGGTGCGCGAGCTCGACATCGGCGACCTGGCCCTTCCCCGCGCACCCGCGTACCCGCCACGCGTGGCACGTTGCGTTGGTTCGGGCTAACTGTCGGTAGTGTGCAGTAACCCTATCCATGATCCAACCGGGGTGGTCCGCCGCGCCGCGTCACCGGGGAGCTGGCCTGAGCATGCAAAGTCGGCGCTCCCGCAGCAGGCATGAGGGGACCGTGACCACGCCGCACCTCAGGGCCACGCGGCATCGCGCCGAGACTCAACCCGTGCCATCCGCCGACCACTCGATGCCGCAGCCACCTGTCACGATCTTCCTCGAGCAGTTCACGGGACACCGGCTGTGGTACGTCCGGCTGCTCTGCGACGCCCTGGTCGCGACCCAGCGACGTGTCTCCGTGCAGCTGCCGGACGCGGCCCGCACCCACCCCGCGCTGCGCGAGCACCTCTCCGGCCTGCCGGACGATCAGGTAACGGTCGACTTCTACGGCTCGACGGCACACCACCACCTCCGCTCGATGTTGCGCCGGGAACGCGAGGTCGTCCTGCCGGACGCCGACAAGCACCTCGCCCAGGTGGTCGGATCTCTGGTCGTCGCCCGACTCGTGGGCTCGATCGCCCGCGGCCGCCGACCCGGTCGGGTGCGGCTGCTGCTGCTGCGACACTCGCCCGGCACCACGGCTCGATCGCGGCTGGTATTCCGGGCGAAGCTCGCGCTGGCGGTCCTGTGCGCCCGGACCCTTCCCACCGTGACCGTCGGGACCCTGGTGATGGACGCGGAGGCACCACTGCAAGGACCGGTGGTCCCGGTGGTCGATCCCACCGTGTTCCGATGCGGACCTGGCGACACCCGTGAGTCCGCACGCGCAGCGTTGTCCTTGCCCGCTGACGAGACATTCGTCGCGATCGCCGGCGCGATCACCGCACGCAAGAACTATCGATCGGCGCTCGGAGGCGTCCTCCGCAGCCACGGGTCCATCCGGCTGCTGCTGGTCGGTCAGCTGGACGACACGGCGCGAGCCTTCATCGCGTCACTGGACGCGCCGGCCCGGTCGGCCGTCCTCCTGCGGGACGAGTACCTCTCCGACGCGGATCTCGACCGGTACATCCTCGCGAGCGACGCCGTGCTCGCGCTCTACGCCAACACCGGTTCGAGCGGCATCGTGCTCAAGGCGGCGGCGGCCGGGACACCCGTCGTGGGCAGCCCCGGGAACCGCGAGGTCGAGGCATTCCTCACCCGGCACGGGGCCGGCGTGATCGCCACGAGCCTGTCGTCGCAGGACGTGAGCACCGCGATCGCCGACGCCCTGGCCGCGCCGCCACGCACGGCCAGGGCCGTCGACTCCGGGCCCGCCTTTGCTCGCCAGCTGCTCGGTGTCCGGTGAGTCCCGAACGAGGCCTGCGAGCCGTCACACGCTCGGCGGGTCTCACCACCGTGGCTCAGGTGGTCAGTCAGCTCGCGCTGGCCGGCGTTTACCTGATCGCGGCCCGGGCCGGGGCGCCTTCGTCGTTCGGTGCCACGGTCGCAGCGGTCGGGGTCGCTGTGATCGTGGTCGACCTGGTGGACTTCGGCGGCAACCAGCTGCTCACCCGCGAGCTCGCGAGCCCCGGTGCTCCGCGCAACCTCTACGTCTGTTTCCTCGTGAGCAAGACCCGGATCCTGGCCGTCGTCGTCCCGGTGTGGATCGCCGTTGCCTACACCCTCACGGGAAGCGCAAGCATCGCGGCACTCGGTCTGTACGTCGGCACGCTCGGCATCGCGCAGACCGGTCAGGCGGCACTCCGTGGCGTCCACGCCTTCGGTCTCCTGTCCTCCCTGATGATGCTGGAACGGGTCACGGCTCTCGTCGTGGCCGCCCTCGTCTACAGCTGTCGGGCCGCCCTTCGGTCGTGCTGGCGGTCTCGCTGGTCACCGCGTCCGCGCTGGCGGCCTGCGCAGCGCACGGTGGCAGCTCGTGGCCGAGCACGGGTCGGCAGCCTGGAGGCGGGCTTCTCCCTGCGCCGCTGGTACGCCCGCAGCCGAGGCCTGGGGCTCTCGGCGGTGTTCAGCGACCTGCAGGTCCTCGACGTCATCCTGGTGGCCGTGGCGGCCGGCACCACGGCCGCCGGCTACTTCGCGGCCGCCAACCGGCTGCTCGCCGTCCTGATCCTCGTCCCGGTGAACATCGGCTATGTGCTCCTGCCCACGTTGAGCTCGCTGAGCACCGACCGCGCGCGGCGGCGGCTGACCCGGCACGCCGTCTGGCTCTGCGTGGCGCTGGTCGCTGCCGTGGTCGTCATCCCCATGACCCTCTCCGGCTCCCTGATGGAGCTGCTGTTCGGCTCCGCCTACCGCGCCGCCGGCGGCGCCCTCGTCGTCTACTGCGTGGCTGTCCTGCTGGTCGCCGTCAACCAGCCGTTGACCGTACTACCTGCAGACCTCCGGGCGGGACCTGCCGGTCGGCTACCTGATGGCTGGCCTGAGCCTGCTCAACATCCCGGTGGTGCTCCTGCTCAGCCACGAGTTCGGGTCAGACGGGCGCCGCAGGCGGCTCTCTCCTGGTCCAGGTCCTCCTCGTGTCCAGCCTGATGGGACTGTGGCGACGGCCGGCTCCGACAGGCCCGGCTCACGGACGCCGTCCCGGTGCCGAGCACCACCTCCGCGGACGGAACGAGCCGATGACGCCACGCGTCTCGGTGCGCAGGCTGCGCACCGTCGGCCTGCACGCTGGCCGGTCGGGCCATGCTCGGCCGGCGCGGCGTCGTCGATGGGCGCAGCGGTCCGCCTCGTCGGCTGGCCCAGCGTCCGACGGCACGCCGGGAGCGTCATCACGATCGACGCCCGCGCCGCCCTGGTGTCCGCACGCACGGCCAACCCGCTATACCTCGACCAACCCGTCCACCTGCGGACGCTGACCCCCACGGCAGAGATACACATCGGGCCGGATGTCGGCCTCAGCGGAAGCACGATCGCCGCCGCGCGGCGGGTCGAGATCGGCGCCAGGACCATGGTCGGTCGTGGTTGCCTGATCATGGACACCAACTTCCACCCGCTCACACCCGAGGCCAGGAGGTATGCCCCGTTGCCAGAGACGCGGGCAGAGGACGAGGTCGTCATCGGCGCGGACGTCTTCATCGGGGCCCGCGTCATCGTGCTGCCCGGAGCTCGGGTCGGTGACCGAGCCATCATCGGCGCCGGCAGCGTCATCCGCGGGACGGTCCCGGCTGACGCAGTCGTTGCGGGAACCCTTGGGTGCGGATCAAGTGAGCGACTTCTGAGTGCCCGTCATCCGCCGCGACGACTTCCTCAAGCCGCGGGACAGCTGGCTCGACGTCCTGGTGCTGGACCACCTGTCGGTGCCGTTGACGCGGCTGTGCGCCGGAGTGGGACTCACCCCGACCATCGTCAGCGTCATCAGCATCGGATGGCGCCTGCTCGCCATCGCCGCCTTCGCCGACGATCGCCTGGCGCTCGGGGCGCGCTGCCTACGTCGATCGGGCTGCTCCTCGACGGCGTGGACGGAAAGCTGGCGCGTCCTCACGAAGCGCACGTCGACCCTGGGCGCCGCCCTCGACTACTCCGCCGACATGGGACTGTTCGCGGCACTGACGCTGAGCCTCGGTGTCCCGGCGGGCTCTCCGTTGTGGCTCATCGGGGCCTGCATCGCCGTCGGCGTGGCCTCGGCGCTCGCTCCGTCACCGGTGGTCGAGGATGCGTCGGTCATCAGCGCGGACAGCGGCAGCTGGAACCGGCGCACCGCGAGCCACCGGCTGCGGTCCTTGCCCGGTGTCCTCGAGGTGCACGTCGTCATGTTCGGCCTCGCACCCCTGCTCGGCGGCGACGTGGTCACCGCCACGCTCGCCGCCGCCTCGCTGTACTTCCTGGCGACCTGGATCGGCAAGCTGGCGATCACGGCGAAGGTGGAGGCCTGATGCGGGTCCTCTGGGTCGCCCGGGCCCCTGCTCCCTACCGCTACCCGATCTGGCGCGCGGTGGCGAAGGAGCACGAGCTGCGGGTGGCCTTCCTGCACCCTCATGGCGTGATCAGGGACTGGCAGATCAAGGACGAGCCGTCGTTCGACCAGGTGCTGCTGCCCGCCTTCGGCCCCCGCTACCGGGAGGACGCGTTGTGGATGCTGCGGCGCGGTTGGCAGGTCCAGCTCGACACGATCGAGGCCGTCGTCCTGCAAGGAGCCTGGGAGACGCCCGCCTTCTCGGCAGATCAAACGAGCGGCGCGCCGCCGGCGGATCCGCTCTGTCCTGTTCTACGAGGGGAACAGCCAGAGCATCCGGCACTCCCGCGGGATCATCGCTGCGGCCCGGAGCACCTTCATGCGGGGCGTCGATGCGGTGGTGACGCCGGGGCCAGCCGCGTCGGCCGCGGTGGCGTCCCACGGGGTCGACCGCGGCCGGATCGTCGAGTCGGTCAACGTCGTGGATGTCGTCGGCTTCCATGCGGCGACGAGCGGCTCACGCGTCGCGAACGGCGGACGATCCTCGGCCGCAGGTCATCGGCTATCTCGTCGCGGCCCAGCTGATCGACCGGAAGAACATCGCCGAGATCATCACGGCCTTCGCGGCATCCGGCAGGACGGTGACTCGTTGACGGTCGCGGGCCGGGGTCCGCTTGAACCAGCGCTGCGGGACCTCGCGACGGAGCTGGGGCTCGACCGGAGCGTGCAGTTCGTCGGCCATCAGTCCGAGACCGGGTCTGACGCAGCTCTACGCGGTCGCGCACTGCTGGTTCTCGCCTCCCACGAGGAGGTGTGGGGCCTGGTGGCGAACGAGGCGCTGGCCAGCGGCATGCACGTCGTCGTCACCTCCAACTGCGGCGTGGCGGCATCCCTGCACGGGATGGACCGGCGTCTTCATCTGCGCGCCTGGCCGCGAGCCGCTGAGACAGGCGATGGTCGAAGCAGAGCGCACTGGGCCGGCTGGATCGACGTACCGGAGATCCTCGAGCACGACGGGGACCGG
Organism: uncultured Actinomycetota bacterium; assembly: GCA_963728425.1. GTDB lineage: Bacteria > Actinomycetota > Actinomycetes > JACCUZ01 > JACCUZ01 > JAVEDA01. Next base: position 107,702 of record CAVSKC010000009.1, on the reverse strand, counting down.
TTCGCCCGCGACCTGGACCACGCACTGACGGGTGCCGACCATGGTTGAGGCGCCCACCACGACCACGACGTCGCTCCCCCGCGCCTGGCCAGGAGCTGGCAGAAGGCCTACCGGGGTCAGCTCCTGGCCCTGGACGGTGCCTCGATAGCCGCGTCCCTCAGCCTCGCCCTGCTCGTCAGCCCCGGCGGAGGGATCGGACGGATCGTGTCGGGCGCGCCGGACACCCCCGCCTTCTCCTACGTAGTCGTGTCGACGATCCTGGGTGTTGCCTGGCTGGGCGTCCTGGTCCTCAACCGCTGCTACGACTCGAGCCTGGTGGGCAGGGGCTCGGAAGAGTTCCGCCGGGTGGGTGCCTCGTCGGCCCAAGCTGTGGGCGGTCGTCGCGATCGGCTGCTACGTCGCCAAGATCGAGCTGGCCCGAAGCTCGTCGCGGTGGCGTTCCCCGTCGGCCTGCTGCTGCTCTTCATCGCGCGCTGGACGGCCCGGCGCTGGCTGCGCGTCGTCGCGGGAACGGACCGGGACCTGGTCGCACCGGGTTCTGGTGCTCGGCGACCGGGCGCACGCAGAGGACCTGGTGGCACGACTGCAGCACTCCGCCGCGTCCGGCTACCAGGTCGTCGGCGTGTGCGTCTCCGGCGGCGCACCTGCCGAGGACGTCCATGGCGTCACGGTCGTGGGGTCGTTGACGCAGGCGACCACCGCGATCGACGCTACCGGCGCGGACACGGTGGCGGTGACCGCGGTCGCCGGCCTCACGGCCCAGGTGCTCGAGCGCCTCTCCTGGGAGCTGGCGAGCCGGACATCGACATGGTGGTTGCGCCGGCGCTGGTCGACGTCGCGGGCCCCCGGATCCACATCCAGCCGGTGGACGGCCTGCCTCTCCTGCACATCGCCCAACCCGAGCTGACCGGACCGCGGAAGGCGCTCGAAGGCGGCTTCGACCGGCTGCTCGCCCTCGTCCTGACGCTGCTGCTGCTCCCGGTGCTGGTGGCGGTGGCCGTCGTCGTCAAGCTCAGCGGGCCGGGGCCGGTCTGTTCAAGCAGCGCCGGATCGGGCTGGATGGCGAGCCGTTCACCTGCTACAAGTTCCGCACCATGGTGGTGGACGCCGAAGCGCGCCTCGATGCGCTGACGACGGCCGACGACGGACCGATCTGTTCAAGATGACCGACGACCCGCGGGTGACCCGGGCGGGGAAGACGCTGCGTCGCTTCTCCCTCGACGAGCTGCCGCAGCTGCTCAACGTGCTGAACGGTGACATGAGCCTGGTCGGCCCACGGCCGCAGGTCCAGAACGAGGTCGGCCTGTACACCTGGCCTACCGCGCCGGCTCCTCGTCAAGCCGGGCCTGACGGGCCTGTGGCAGGTCAGCGGCCGGTCGGACCTTCGTACGAGGAGAGCGAACGCCTCGACCTCTACTACGTGGAGAACTGGTCGCTCGCCACCGACCTGATGATCCTCTGGCGGACCTTCCGCGCGGTCGTCAAGAGCAGCGGCGCCTACCGACATGACCCTGACCCGCGCAGATCTCCGCTACGCCGCCGGCGCCGGCGCAGCAACCGTGGTCGTGGCCGTCGCGGCGTCCTTCAACCCGCTGCTCGGGCTCGGCGCCCTTGCTGCCGTCCCTGCGGTCCTGCTCGCCCTGCGGGTCCCCGCCGCGAGCAGCGCCATCCTGCTTCTCGCCGCCGTGCCCATGATGCGGCCGATGATCCTCGGCGAACGGCTGAGCTCGGTTGCCGCCGCCCTCGCGCTCGGCGCGTGTCTGCTCGCCTGGACGCGACGACCAGCGGCGGGTGCGGACCGACCGGGCCGGCCGCTCGCTCGCGTTGTGGACCTGCGCCCTGTGGGCCTGGATCACGCTGTCGCTGGCGATCCACACCTCGCTGTCCGTGGGCGACACCGCTCGGGGTTGGCTCACGGTGCCCGTGATCGTCGTCGCGGCGACAGTCGTGCTGCGGTCACCGCAACGGCGAACGATGGTCCTCAAGGGGCTCCTCGGCACTCTGCTGGTCCTCTGCGCCTCCTATGCGACGACGTACCTGCTGTGGCGGCTGCAGGGCTACCAGTTCGGGGTCCTGGCGCAGATCCCGGCCGGCTACGAGGGACGGGCCGCGCCGTTGTACGCGCCGTTCACCCCGACCTACTCCACCGTCTCCATCGGAGGCATCCCGCGGTTCCTCGGCCTCGCCCGCGAGCCGGGGATCATGGGCGCATTCCTCGGCTGGGCCTGGTTCGATGCTGCCGCGAGTCGGGTGGAACCGAGCGCATCTGGAAGGCCCTGCTCATCGCCGGACTGCTCGGCACCCAGTCGACTGCAGGCTTTCGGCGTCTTCCTCGTCGTGTGGGTGACCGCGCGCTTCCTGCTGCAGGACGGACCGAACAAGTGTCCTGGTCTTCCTCAGGCGGTTCATCGGCGTCTTCGGGCTGGCGGCTGCCGCCTGGGTGGCCTGGTACGCACCGGTGTTCGGCTACCAGGCCAAGCTCGACTTCAACGCGGTGTCGGTCGACGACCGGACATCGGCCATGGCGCGGGGCCTGACGGCGATCAGCCGCCACCCTTGGGGGCAGGACCTGTTCGGCACGCGAGGCTGCCAACGGGGCCATCAACATGGTCGCTGCCATCGCGGTCTACGGAGTCCCCGCCTTCGTGCTCGGGCTGCTGGCACTCGTCCGGCCCGCACTGCTCAGTGGCCAGCGCAGCGCTGCCCTGGCACCGACAGCGGTCGTCCTCGGCACCGTGCTCCTGTCGCAGCCCTCACGCACTCGACCGCGCTGTTCCTGGCCGTGGCGCTTGCGGCTGCCACCTACGACCCGACCGAACCGGACGTCGTCAGCAGCCAGCCCTCCCCGGCGCGCGTGCCACGAGCCGGTCGGCTGACCGCGGTCCGGTCAGGCGATCAGGTCAGTAGGCGCCGTGGCCGCGGACGACCGCGGACAACGTCTTCCAGAGGATCTGGATGTCGCCCGCGAACGACCAGTTCTCGACGTAGTACAGGTCCAGCCGGACGCTGTCCTCCCAGGACAGGTCGGACCGGCCGCTCACCTGCCAGAGACCGGTGATCCCCGGCTTGACGAGCAGGCGGCGGGCCGTCGACCGGCCGTAGCGCTCCGCCTCGTTCGGCAGTGCCGGGCGCGGCCCGACCAGACTCATGCTGCCGAGCACGACGTTCGCCAGCTGCGGCAGCTCGTCCAGGCTCCCCCGGCGGAGCAGCCGGCCCACCTTGGTCACCCGGGGGTCCGACTTCATCTTGAACAGGACCTCGTTGCCCTCGCTGCGCTCCCAGAGGGCCTGAGGTGCCGCTCGGCGTCGACCACCATGGTGCGGAACTTGTAGACCGTGAAGACCTCGCCGTTGCGGCCCACCCGGACCTGCCGGAAGATCACCGGGCCGCGGCTGGTCAGCCGCACGGTCAGCGCGATCAGCGCCAGCAGCGGGCTCAGGGCGAGCAGCGCGACCGCCGCGAGCGCCCGGTCGAAGGCCTCCTTCATCGCCCAGGTCGGGCCGGTGAACTCGGGCTGCTCGACGTAGAGGAGCTGGAGGCCGGAGACCGGCCGGACGTGCACGCGCGGGCCGGCCACGTCGGTCAGCGCCGGGGCCACGACCAGGTCGACGCCGGCACCCTCCAGGTCCCAGCCGAGCCGCTTGAGCACGCCACTGGTCAGCCCCCGGGAGGCCGTCACGGCGACGGTGTCGATGCCCAGCTTGGCCACGGCCTCAGGGACGCTGGTCAGCGAGCCGACCACCGGCACCGAGGAGCCCTCGACGGCGTCACCGGGAGGCATGCAGGCGCCGACGACCTTGAGCCCGGCGTAGGGCTCGCGCTCGAGCTCGGCCACCAGCGCGTCGACCTCCTCGCGGCCGCCGACCACGAGGACCCGGTGCGACCAGCGGGTGGAGCGCCGGCGGGCGCGGTGCAGCAGCTTGCGGGCACCCCACCGGCCGCCGAGGAGCAGGAAGGTCCCGAGCAGGAACGACATCGCGAGCACGAAGCGGGAGAGCTCGAACTTGGCCATGTAGCTGGCGATCGCGACCAGGCCCCAGAAGTAGACACTGGCCCGCGCGACCCGCCGGTACTCGTCGCCGCCGACCCCGAGCACCTTGCCGTCGTAGGCGCGGGTGAAGACCAGCAGCACGGTCCAGGCCAGGGCCAGCACCGGCCCGACCAGGACGTAGACGGACAGCCGGCGTGGGCCGGCCGAACCTCGGAGAAGAACGGCAGCTGGCCGAGCATGTGGACAGCGTGCCGTCGCTGATGACCAGGTTGCGGTCGAGCAGGTTGTACCTGATCAGCAGCGTGCTGGCGACGGCGATCGTGACGAGCACGGCGTCCAGCAGGAACAGCCGGCGGCCGAGCCGGCGCAGCCATCGGGTGTCGCTGACGACCTCCACGCCGGACCAGGTGGCGGGGGCAGCCAGCCGCAGCTCGGGGCGCGCAAGATCGCGCTCGGGAACTACCGAGGTCATGCTCCCCCTCCCTCGCACTGGTCGACGGGCCGCCTGACGAAGGTCCGTGTCCATCGCGGGGCATCAGCAGGGTAACGGCCGGGTGAAGTCCCGTCACCCCTCGCGATGTCCCGATCCAGACGATTTTGTTCTGTTTTGGCCCGAGTTGCCTGATCCCCGTTCGGTCACACCACACAAGACGCAGCAGGGGCCGGTCGGTTACCTCAATTTTTCCCGGCAGGCCCGGCGAGCTGCCGGCCCGGTCAGCCGTGCGTCCGGGTGCCGTCGTAGCTCAACCCGCGAGCGGACAGCAGCACCATCAGGACCGCCGCCGCTCACGATGGCGGAGTCGGCCAGGTTGAACACCGGCCAGTGCGGCAGCTCCAGGAAGTCGACCACGTGGCCGCGACCCGGCCCGGGCGCGCGGAAGATCCGGTCGACCAGGTTGCCGACCGCGCCGCCGAGCACCAGTCCGAGCGCGACCGCCCACGGCGTGCTGCGCAGCCGCCGGGACAGCCGCAGGATGACCACCACGACAGCCACGGCGACCACCGTGAACGCGATGGTGAGGCCCTCGGCGAAGCCGAACGCGGCGCCCGGGTTGCGCACCAGCCGCAGCGTGAGCAGGCCGCCCAGCAACGTGACCGGCTCGCGGTCGCTGAGCTCGCGGACCACGAGGGCCTTGCTCAGGACGTCGGCGAGCAGGACAGCTGCCGCGACCGCCAGCAGCAGGACCAGCCGCGACCCGCCGGCCGGGCCGCCATCGTCGCCGCTCGCTCAGCGGCGCTCCTCCCGCTGCTTGCACGTCATGCACAGGGTCGCTCGCGGGAACACTTGCAGACGCGCCTTGCCGATGGGGTTGCCACAGTTCTCGCAGATGCCGTAGGTGCGGTTGTCGATGCGGGCCAGTGCGCGCTCCGCCTGGACCAGCATGTCACGGGTGTTGTTGGCCAGTGACATCTCGTGCTCGCGCTCGAAGGTCTTGGAGCCCGCGTCGGCCGCATCGTCGCCGGCGCCGTCGCCGGAGTCCCGCAGCATGTCGTCGATCTCGTGCTCAGCCATGTCGAGCTCGTCGCGCAGCCGCCGCACCTCGTCCTGGAGCGCCTCGCGGACCTCGTTCAGCTCGGCCTTGGTCCACGGGTCCTCGTCGGCGCGCACCACCAGCGCCCGCGGCTCGGACGTGGGGGTCGTCGACCCCGGTGCCCGGCGCGCTGCGGAGACGTCCGACTGAGGGGTCCGGACCACCACCTCGCGGGGGCCGAGCTGCCGCGCTTGCGACCGGGCGCCTTCGCGGCGGCCTTGGCCGGGGCAGGCGTCTCGACCGGCGGGGCGGCGGCGGGAGCCGGCGCAGCCTTCGGCGCGGGGGCGCCCGCGGGGGCTGTCTTCGGCGTCGGTGCCTTGGCGGCCTTCGTCGTCGACGCCGCGTTCTTGGCCGGGCGCGGCCTTCTTCGCCGGCGCCTTCTTCGCCGGCGGGGCTTGCTTGGCGGCGCCCTTCTTCGCCGGCGGCGCCTTCTTGGCCGGCGCGGTCTTCTTCGCGGCGGCCTTCTTGGCCGGCGCCGCCTTCTTCGCGGCCGCCTTCTTGGCGGGCGGCCTTCTTCGTGGCGACCTTCTTGCGCGGCGGCCGCCTTCTTCGCCGGAGCCGCCTTCTTCGCGGCCGGCCTTCTTGGCCGGCGCCGCCTTCTTCGGCCGGCCAGCCTTCTTCGCCGTCACCTTCCTCGCGGTCGCCTTCTTGGCGGCGGTGCGACCTTCTTGGCGGTGACCTTGGTCGCGCCGGCCTTCCTCGCGCTGGCCTTGGTGGCCGTGACCTTCGACGTGGGGGTCTTCTTCGCCGTCACCGGGGTGGTGGGGACCTTGCGGGCCGGCGCGGACCTGGCACCCGACAACTTCCTCGTCAGGGTGCCGCCCCGACGGCCGGCCGCGGCGCTGACCTGCGACGACGTACGACGGCGGACGGCGTCACGGGCTGCGGCAACGGCGCCTCGCACCCGACCACCTGCCTTCGTCGCGCTCGTGCCCTGGTCAGCCATGTCGGCCCCCTCGCCTGCTTCGGCGTCGTGATCAAGGTCACGAATCGTGTGCGGAAGGATAGGTCGCCGCGGGGCCACGAACAAATGGGCGCGCCGCCCGGCAGGACGCTGACCTGCTGCTCAGTGTTCCCGCAGGGCCCGGGCGAAGGCGGCCGCGATCACCCGGTGGCCCCTGGTGCTCGGGTGGAAGCCGTCGTCCGCGGTCAGGGCGGACAGGGACCGGCCCGGGTCGCCGGAGAGGTCGACGGCCACGGCGCCCTCGTCCGCCACCACCCGCGCGACCGCCGCGTTGTACTCCGCCACCAACGCCCGGACCTGCCTCGGGGTCGGCACCAGGGGCAGCACGCAGGAGACCCCCGGCACCTGCGAGCCAGGCAGGCAGGTCCGGTAGGCCGGAAGGCGGTCCAGCGGGGGCACGTTGCCCACCAGGACCTCCGTCCGCCCGCCCCGCCGCAGGGCGTGCACGAGGCTGCGCAAAGTCGCCTCGTAGTCCGTGACCGGCACCAGGTTCAGCACGTCGTTGACCGCCAGCCAGACCGTGACCACGTCCGGGTCCGCTGCCAGGGCTCGCGGCAGCTGCTCGGTCAGCCCGTCCTGGACCGTCGCCCCCGGCACACCGAGGTTCACCAGCCGGGTGCCCGGGAGAGCCCGGTCGTGCAGCACCCGCGGCCAGGCCTCGGTGCGGGGGTGGTCGGCGCCGACACCAGCCGTCTCGCTGGCCCCGACCGCGACGTAGACCCGGGGCGCCGCCGCAGCGGCGGGCGAGCTCACCGACGAGCTGGCCGACGGCGACGACGAGCCGACGGACGCCGACGGGGACGGCGCAGCAGCTGGGTCGTCGCCGCCGCCGCACCCGGCGACCGCCAGGAGCAAGGCCAGCGGCAAGGCAAGGACGAGGCCCGCTGCGCCCGTCGTACCCGGTCGTCGCATTCGGTCAACCCTAGGCGGGGCGGGGTGCCAGCACCCCTCAGATGTGGTGCTTGCCCCGTGTCCGGCGCCCGACCCGGCTCCTAGGTTCAGTGCTGCCGGCAGGAGCGCCGGACCGCCGCCGAAGGAGCCCACCGTGTTCAGCACCGCACTCGCCCAGCAGATCGTCAGCACCCTCGACACGCAGAACGCCCGAGGCAGTCGGCTCGCCCGCCTCCGGGCGCATCGCCACTGACGACCGGTCACTCCCCCGACAAATATCGCGGGCCCCGCCACCTGACACCCAGGTGACGGGGCCCGTCGTCGTCGGTCCGGTCCCGGGGGGTGCGGCCAGCCCCGGCCTGGGGGTAGCCACCCCCGCGAAGGGTGCCGGACACCCCCGCCAACTCGGGGGCTGGCCCGATCGCCGGGGCCGGCGCCGCTGCCTACTTTCGAGGTGTCGGAGCCACACGAGAGGTCGGAACCATGCGCCAGCAGCAGATCACCAAGCGGACCACGCGGCCCGTGCCGGCGCCGCTCGACCTGCGTACCCCCACCGGGCGCCGGCTCCCCTTCTGACCGGGCCGCGTGCGGCCAGCCCCACCCCAGGGCAGCGGCCAGCGCCCCTCGTCCGCTCCGCCCGGGCGGAGCAGACTGCGGGAATGGCAGCCCGCACACCCCTCGACCGCTGGCTGCACAGCTGGCGGGAGCGGATCCTGGTCCTGGCTGGCCTGGCCGTGTTCGTCCTGGCGGTCTACCTGGTGGTGGTCCTCGGCGGCGGTGCGCTGGTCGGGCGCACGGACTCCCCCGACCTGAGCCTGTCCGTGCTCGCCACCGTGATCGTGGCGCTCGGGTTCGAGCCGGTGCAGCGCCGTCTGGAGGCCGCCGTGCACCGGCGCCTGGGTCACGGCGCCTCGCCGTACGACGTCCTGAGCTTGTTCTCGGACCACCGTCACCGCGGAGTACCCCGCCGACCAGCTCCCGGAACGGATGGCCCGGGTGCTCGCCGAGGGGACCAGCGCGCGCTGGGCGCAGGTCTGGCTGGCCGGTCGGGGACCGGCTGGTGCCGGCGGCCACCTGGCCGCCCTCGGCCACCGGCGCCGCCGACGCAGGCTCGCCGCCCGAGCCCCGGGACGGCGCCCTGGACGCCTCCGCGGCGGGCCGGCGAGCCCTGCCGGTGCGCCACGGCGGTGAGCTGCTCGGGGTGCTGCGGCTCCAGGAGGGCGACCGGGCCGCCGCTGACGCCGGTCGAGGAACGACTGTTCGCCGGCCTGGCCGCCCAGGCGGGGCTCGCCCTGCGCAGCGCGCGGCTGCGGGCCGAGCTGGCCCAGCGGCTCACCGAGCTGGCCGAGCGGGCCGACGAGCTGCGCGCCTCCCGCGAGCGGCTGGTCCAGACCCAGGACGACGAGCGGCGCCGGCTGGAGCGCGACATCCACGACGGCGCGCAGCAGCACCTGGTGGCGCTGGCGGTCAACCTCCGCCTGGCCCAGACGCTGGCGTCCAGCGCGCCCGCGCGGGCCACCGCCCAGCTGCGGGCCCAGGCCCGGGCCGCCACCGAGACGATCGACACGCTCGTCGCCCTGTCCAGCGGGATGTACCCCCGGCTGCTCGACGAGGAGGGCCTGGTGCCGGCCCTGCGCGCTGCCGCGGTCACCAGCCCGGTCGACGTCCGGATCGACGCCGAGGAGCTTCCGCGCCAGCCGCGCCAGGTCGAGGCTGCGCTGTACTTCTGCTGCCTGGAGGCGCTGCAGAACGCGGCCAAGCACGCCGGCGCCCAGCGCGTCGACGTCCGGCTGGAGCGGATCGGGCCGGAGCGAGCCGTGCTGCGGCTGCGCGTCCACGACGACGGTGCCGGGTTCGACCCGGCCGTGGCCAACGCGGGGGCCGGGCTGTCGAACATGCGGGACCGGCTGGACGCGGTCGGTGGCACGGTGAGCCTCGAGTCCCGACCCGGATCCGGGACGACCATGACGGCGACGGTCGCGGCGGCGAACCTCGATGCCCGCCCAGCGGGAGTCCTGAGATGTGGCGCCCGAGGCTGGCCTGGACCATGTTCGGGCTCACGGTCGTCTGCGTCGTGGCCCAGACGCTGGTGCTGGTGGACCAGCGGGCCCTGCTGAGCCGACGCACCATCGAGAACGGCTGGCCGATCATCTCCGTCGCCGGCGTGATCGGGGCGCTGTTCGGGGCGCTGATCGTGGCCAGGTACCCCAGGCACCGGATCGGCTGGCTGCTCGCCGTCGGTCAGCTCGCCACCTCGGTGGGCATCGCTGGCGGACGCGTTCGCCGGCCATATCCTGACCGGGCACGGCTGGGGCTCGCGGGCCCTCGGTCACTGGGCCGAATGGTTCTCCGCTTTCGTCAACGCCACCCCGGCCCTGGCCTTCGTCGCGGCGATCTTCCTGCTGGCGCCGGACGGCCACCTGCTGTCCTCGCGGTGGCGGCCCGCGTTCTGGCTGGTGGTCCTGGCACTGGTCCTGAACACGGCCGGCGTGCTGGCGACCGACCCGATGGCCTTCACCTACACCGGCGAGTCACACTTCAGCACCGCGTCCGACATCCTGCTCAACGCCGCGGCCTTCTGCGTCGCGGGCGCCACCCTGGCCGGCGCCGTGTCCCTGGTGCGACGGCTGCGCCGCGCCGAGGGCGAGGAACGCCTGCAGCTGCGCTGGATCGCGGCGTCGGCGACCTTCATGGCGGCGGTCCTGGTCCTCATCCTCACGCCTGGCCGTCCTGACCGACGTGGACGAGTCCTCCCCCTCTCCTGCCGCTCCTGCTCTTCCTCGCCTACGCGAGCCTGCCGGTCTGCACCGGCGTCGCCGTCCTGCGGCACCGGCTCTACGACGTCGACCTGATCGTCAACCGGGCGGTCCTGCTGGCGCTGGCCACCGGCTTCGCCGCGGCCGGCTACGTGGCCCTGGTCGTCCTGATCGGCGGCAGGTCGCGGACCGGTTCTGGCCCTCGCTGCTCGCGACCGTGCTGGTCGCGCTGGCCTTCCAGCCGCTGCGGACCTGGGTGGTCCGGCTCGCGGACCGCGCTGCCTACGGGACCCGGGCGGCGCCGTACGAGGCCCTCTCGGACCTGACCCGGGTGCTCGGCGAGGCGCCCGACCCCACGACCCTGCTGCCGGCCGTCGCGGAGGCGGCCGGCAGGGCGGTGTCCGCGCGAGCAGGTCGTGGTCCGCTTCACGATCCCCGGCCGGCCGGCCCGGGAAGCGCCGCTGGCACGCCCGCCTCTCCGGCGAGGTCAGCGACCCGGCGGCCCGGACGACCATCCCGGTGGGCGACGACGGGCTGTGCACGCATGGAGGTCATGCCGGCCCGAGGACGCGGCCTGCGCGACCACGAGCGCGACCTGCTGGCCCGCCTGGCCGAGCAGGCGGTGCTGGCCTTCCGCAACGCCGGCCTGTCGGCCGAGCTGGCCGGCCGGGTCGCGGAGGCGGACCGTCAGGGTGCCGAGCTGGACCGGTCCCGCCGCCGGCTGATCGACGCCCGCGACGAGGAGCGGGCCCGGCTGTCGACCGTCGTCCGCGAGGACGTCGTCGCCCACCTGGTCACGCTGCCCGCCGCAGCTCGACGCGCTCGCCGACGACGAGACCGGCGCCCGGACGGACTCGCTGACCGAGCTCGTCGACGCGGCGGTGACCAGCCTCGAGGCGCTGCGCGAGATGACGCGCGGCGTCTACCCCACCCAGCTCGCGCGAGCCGGCCTCGGACCTGCGCTGTCCTCGCACCTGACCAGGTGGGGACGCGGCACGTTGGTCGTCGACGACAGCGCCGCGGGAGCACGCTTCGCCGGCCGGGTGGAGGCGGCCGCCTACTTCTGCGTCGCCGAAGGCGTCCGCGACTTCGCGCCGCCGGTGGACATCGCCCTGCGTCGGGAGGGCGGCTACCTGGTGCTGACGATGACCGGCCACGCGGACGGCCGACGGCGCCACCCAGCGGATGCGGGACCGGGTCGAGACCCTGGGCGGGTCGGTGCTCCGCGCAGCGTCGCGAGGGACACCCCGACGACCCGGCTGACCGTGCGGGTCCCGGCCGAGCCGGTGGCGGGATATCCGGCGGCGGTGCCCGCGGCCGGCCCGGTACCCTGAGCGCGAGTGCCAGCAGGCGTGGAGGGGGCCATCACCCCGGAGCCGCCGGAAGAACGCCTGGTGCCCGGGACCCGTCCCGGCGCAGCAGGTCACTAGACCCGGCAGCTGGCGCGCAACGGAGCGGGTCGCCAGCAACACCAGCAGCACCGGCGGCCAAGGAGGGTGGTACCGCGGGACCCACGGGTCTCGTCCCTTCGGCCAGCGTCACCCGAGCCGAAGGAGCACCGTGACCGACGCCCGACCCACCAGCCGGTACACCCCGGTGCCGCCGCAGGTCGACCTGCCGGCGATGGAGCGCGACGTCCTCGCGTTCTGGGCCGAGCACGACACCTTCGCGCGCAGCGTCCGGCAGACCGCGGGCGGCGAGCCGTGGACGTTCTACGAGGGCCCGCCCGACCGCCAACGGCCAGCCCGGCGTGCACCACGTCGAGGCCCGGGTCTTCAAGGACGTGTTCCCCCGGTTCAAGACCATGCAGGGCCACTACGTGGTCCGCAAGGCCGGCTGGGACTGCCACGGCCTGCCGGTCGAGATCGCGGTGGAGAAGGAGCTCGGCTTCAACGGCAAGGGCGACATCGAGGCGTACGGCGTCGCGGAGTTCAACGCGAAGTGCCGCGAGTCCGTGCTCCGGCACGTCGACGAGTTCGAGGCCATGACGACCGCGGATGGGCTACTGGGTCGACACCTCGCAGGCCTACCGGACGATGGACCCGGCCTACGTCGAGAGCGTGTGGTGGTCGCTCAAGCAGATCTTCGACCGCGGCCTGCTCGTCCAGGCCTACCGGGTCGCGCCCTACTGCCCGCGCTGCGGCACCGCGCTGTCCGACCACGAGCTCGGCCAGGCGGCGGCTACGAGACCGTCGTCGACCCGTCGGTCTACGTCCGGTTCCCGCTGACCAGCGGCCCGTACGCCGGCACGGCCGCCCTGCTGGTCTGGACCACGACGCCGTGGACGCTGGTCTCGAACACCGCGGTCGCGGTCCGGCCCGACGTCACCTACGTCACCGCGACCGACGGCAACGAGACGCTCGTGGTCGCCGAGCCGCTGCTCGAGCAGGTGCTCGGCGAGGGCTGGGCCGTGCAGGACCGGTTCACCGGGGCCGAGATGGAGCGCTGGACCTACCAGCGGCCGCTGGACCTGCTCGACTGGCCGGACGCCGAGGACGGGCACTTCGTGGTGCTGGCCGACTACGTCACGACCGACGACGGCACCGGGCTGGTGCACCAGGCGCCCGCGTTCGGCGCCGAGGACCTCGCGGTCTGCCGCGAGTACGGGCTGCCGGTCGTGCAACCCGGTGCGCCCGGACGGGCACTTCGAGGACGTCGGTCCGGCTGGTCGGCGGCGTGTTCTTCAAGCACGCCGACCAGGCCCTGGTCGAAGCACCTGGACGAGACGCGGCGTGCTGTTCCGCCACCAGGCCTACGAGCACTCCTACCCGCACTGCTGGCGCTGCCACACGGCGCTGCTCTACTACGCGCTGCCCGTCCTGGTACATCCGCACCACCCAGGTCAAGGACGCCCTGCTCGCCGAGAACGAGCGGACCAACTGGTACCCGGACAACATCAAGTGGGGCCGCTACGGCGACTGGCTGCACAACAACATCGACTGGGCGCTGTCCCGGTCGCGCTTCTGGGGCACGCCGCTGCCGATCTGGCGGTGCGAGCCGACGAGGACCACCTGCGTCTGCGTCGGGTCGCTGGCCGAGCTCGGCGAGCTGCGCCGGGCAGGACCTGTCCGAGCTCGACCCGCACCGTCCCTACGTCGACGACGTCACGCTTCACCTGCGCGACGGCGTGCCGCGGCACGTTCCGGCGGGTCCCCGAGGTCATCGACGCCTGGTACGACTCCGGCTCGATGCCGTTCGCCCAGTGGGGCTACCCGCACGCGGCCGGCTCGGTCGAGCAGTTCGAGAAGGCCTTCCCGGCCCAGTTCATCTGCGAGGCGATCGACCAGACCCGCGGCTGGTTCTACACGCTGATGGCGGTCGGCACGCTCGTGCACGGCCGCTCGTCGTACGAGAACGTCGCTCTGCCTCGGGCTCATCCTGGCCGAGGACGGCCGCAAGATGAGCAAGCACCTCGGCAACATCCTCGAGCCGATGCCGCTGATGGACGACCACGGCGCCGACGCGCTGCGGTGGTTCATGGCCGCCAGCGGGTCGCCGTGGCTGCAGCGGCGGGTGGGGCACGCGGCGCTGCAGGAGATCGTCCGCAAGACGCTGCTGACCTACTGGAACACGGCGTCCTTCCTCACGCTCTACGCCGACGCCAACGACTGGTCGCCGCTAGGCGACGCCGGTCCCCGACGGCGCCGACCGGCCGGTGCTCGACCGGTGGCTGCTCTCCGAGCTGCACCGGCTGGTGCACGACGTGACCGCCGCGCTCGAGGCGTTCGACACGCAGCGGGCGGGGCGCCTGCTGGCGGAGCTACATCGACGACCTGTCCAACTGGTACGTCCGCCGGTCGCGGCGACGGTTCTGGGACGGCGACCCGGCCGCGCTCGCGACCCTGCACGAGTGCCTGACGTCCTGACGCTGCTGCTCGCGCCGATCGTGCCGTTCATCACCGAGCGGGTGTGGCAGGACGTCGTGCGCCCGGTCAGCCCGGCGCCGCCGGACTCGGTGCACCTGGCCACCTGGCCGCGGGTCGACGGCGCGCCTGGTCGACGACGGCCTGGCCGACGCAGGTGGCCCTGGTACGTCGGCTGGTCGAGCTCGGCCGGGCCGCCCGGGCCGAGTCGAAGGTCCGCGACCGCCAGCCGCTCGGCCGGGCGCTGGTCGGCGGCGCCCGGCTGGGCCGCGCTGCCCGACGAGCTCGCGCGCAGGTCGCCGACGAGCTCAACGTGGTCGGCTTCGAGCGAGCTGGCCGGCGAGCTCGTCGACCGCAGCGCCAAGGGCAACTTCCGCGCCCTCGGCAAGCGGTTCGGCAAGGACACCCCGACGGTCGCCGCCGCCGTCGCGGCGGCCGACGCGACCGCGCTGGCCGCCGCGCTGCGGGCCGAGGCGACGGCGACCGTGGTGGTCGACGGCGCGCGACGTCGACGTGACGCGCCGAGGACGTGATGCTCACCGAGACGCCGCGCGAGGGCTGGGCGGTCGCCACCGAGGGCGGCGAGACGGTCGCGCTCGACCTCACGATCACCCCGGAGCTGCGCCGGGCCGGGCTGGCCCGCGAGGTGGTGCGCCTGGTGCAGGAGGCCCGCAAGACCGCCGGGCTCGAGGTCACCGACCGGATCGCGCTGGCTGGGTCGGCGGCCGGCGAGCTGGCCGAGGCGATCGGGAGCACGCCGCGACTGATCGCCGACGAGGTGCTCGCGGCGACGTACGAGCGAAGGTCTGCGGCGGGACCGCACGCGGTGGCCGGCTCGCGACACCGACCTCGGCCTGGCGTTCTCCGTCACCCGTTCGGCGCAGTGAGTGCGACCGCCGGCAAAGATTCGGTCTACGCGGGTCAACGCTGCCCGGTTCCGCGCGTACGGAAGTGGCGTTACAGCACTCACCCGAACGGCCTAGTGAAGTCGGGTGGGGGCGCAGCCGATACTGCGCAGACAGCCGAGAACCGGAGGGCGACCCGCCTCGAACGACCGGACCGACAGCGCAGGAGGTCGCGGTGGCGCTCCAGGTCGTACCACTCGGCGGGCCGCGACGAACGGGCTGCGCCTCAAGGACGGTGCCGTCGCCGTACCGGCGCTGTCCAGCCACGTCCGCCCCGCGCTGGTGCTGGCCGAGCGCGAGACCCGCGAGCTGCTCGCCGCCGCCAACCGCGACGACGTCAGCCACGGCGGGCCGTTCGCCGCCGGCCCGGCCGGCATCCAGGTCTGGGACGGTCCGTTCAACGGCCCCAACGGCACCCACGGCACCGCGCTGCACCTCGGCTCGGTCGACTGGAGCTACGACACCCCCACCAAGCACTACGTGACCATCTACCGCGCCATGGTGACCCAGGCCGGCGTCGACGCCGGCGTCCCCCCTCACGATCCTCACGACGGTCCTGGCCCTGGGCGGGCTGGCCGCCGACGGCAGCCGCGTCACGCTGCCGGCACCGCCGGCCCGCGACCCCTTCCGCCGACTGGCCAGCCGCCGGCAGCATTGACACTCCTCCCGATCCCGCCGGAGGTGCACGGCGGCCGCCGGTGGCCAGCCCCCGGCTCACCGGCGTCGTGCCGTCTCGGCGTGCGGGTCAGCCGCGCTGGTCAGTCCGGTCGCCGCGCCTCGTCGCCGTGCTGCCGCGGTGGACCGCTGGCCGGCGCTGTCGCCGCCCACCGGTGCACCCGGGGAGAACGGGCTGCGGGCGGCGCCCCTGGCCGGTCGGCTGGCCCTGCGGGCTGCTGGCCCTGCGGCCGGCGGGCCACCCTGGCCGCCGCCGCCCTGCCGGCCGGCGCCGAGGTCGTGCGCGCCGTCCAGCTCGCGCAGCTGGCCCTCGAGGTAGGACTTCAGCCGGCTGCGGTATTCGCGCTCGAACGTGCGCAGCTTCTCGACCTCACGCTCGAGCGTGACCCGCTCGTTCTCCAGCGAGCCGATCATCTGCCGGTGCTTGTCGTCGGCCTCGCGCTTGAGCTGGTCGGCCCGGGTGCGGGCCTCGCCGATGATGCGGTCGGCCTGGGTGCGGGCCTCGGAGATGTGCTCGTCGGCGGTACGCTGGGCCAGCGCCAGGATGCCGGTGGCCGTCTCCGACGGCGCCGCCGGGCGGGCGCTGCCTGCGGGCGGCCGGGCGCGGGGCCTGCGCGGCCGGGCGGTTGGCCGCCGGTCAGCTGGCGCTGGGTGGCGGCCAGCTTCTGGCGCAGCTCGTCGTTCTCGCGGGCCAGGGCCGGGTTCGGGTCGACGGCGGCCGGGGCCTGCGCCGCCGGCGTCGGCCACCCTCGGCGCCGGGCCGGCGGCCGCGAGCTTGGAGCGCAGCTCGTCGTTCTCGCGGTAGAGGCGGGTCAGCTCTGCCTCGACTTCGTCGAGGAACTCATCGACCTCGGTCTCGTCGTAGCCCGGCTTGAGCCGCGTGCTGGTGAACTGCTTGTTGGCCACGTCCTCGGGGGTCAGCGGCATGGCGTCGAGTCTCCTCGCTAGTGGTTTCGGCTTCGGTCGCGCTCGGTCGTGCTCGGTCGGGACTCATCGCGCCGCGTGCCGGGCACGCGGCGTCGGGCCGGTCGCGAGCCGTGCTGTACACGGCACCGATCGCGTGAGCGGGCGGTCATGACGCAGCGCCAGCGGACGATCGCCAGATCTGCACGAGGACCACCAGGACAAGGAATGACAGGTCCAGGGCGATGCCCCGATCCGCAGCGGCGGGATCGACCCGGCGCAGCGCCTTCAGCGGCGGATCGGTGATCGTGTAGACGATCTCCGCCACGACCAGCAGCACGCCGGTCGGGCGCCACGACCGGGCGAACATCTGGATGTAGTCGAGCACCAGCCGGGCGATGAGCAGGAAGAAGAAGAGCCAGAGCAGCGATGATCGAGCACCTGGCCGACGATCGTCGGGTGCACCGGCCTCAGTTCTGCTCGCGCGGGGCTGGACGACGGCAGCCTTAGCTCTGGTTGAAGAAGCCACTCTCCGCCATTCGCGCCTTGTCCTCGGCTGTCACCGTGACGTTGGCCGGCGAGAGCAGGAAGACCTTGTTCGTCACTCGCTCGATCGTGCCACGCAGGCCGAACACGAGGCCGGCCGCGAAGTCGACCAGTCGCTTGGCGTCCGAGTCGTCCATGTCGGAGAGGTTCATGATCACCGGCGTGCTCTCGCGGAAGCTCTCGCCGATCTGCTTGGCCTCGTTGTAGGTGCGCGGGTGGATCGTGGTGATCCGGTCGAACGGGCGCGCCTGCGCCGACGGACGTCGGTCCGGCATGGTCGCGACGGCGCCGTGGCGCTCCTCGCGCAGCGCGGTGGCGCCGCGCCGTCCGGTGCGTCGCCGCTGCGACCGCGCCGCGTCGTAGCCGTCGGCCTCGCCGTCACCGTCGTAGTCGTCGTACTGCTCGTAGTCGTACCGGTCGTCCTCCTCGACGAGGCCGAGGTAGACCATTGCTTTGCGCATCGCGCCGGCCATGCCTGACTGCCCTCCGCTCGGGGTGGACGAACCGCCTGGTTCGACCATGTACTGACCCGCCGCCGACGCTACCGGAGCGGGGGCCGCGAACCGAGCAACGCGGTTCCGACGCGCAGGTGTGTCGCGCCGCGGGCCACGGCGGCCTCCAGGTCGCCGCTCATCCCCGCCGAGACGACGACGGCGCCCGGGTGCTCCCGGCGCAGGGCTTGCGGCCACCTCGGCCAGCCGGCGCGAAGGCCTCCCTCGGGTCCTCGTCCAGCGGCGCCACGGCCATCACCCCGGCCAGGTCGAGGTGCTCGGCTTCGGCCACGGCGGCCGCGATCGCGGGTACGTCGGCCGGCGCCGCCCCGCCACGGCCGTCGGTGCCCGCGAGGTCGACCTGGACCAGCGCCCGAAGCCGGCGGTCCGGCCGCAGCGGCGCCCTTGTCCAGCGCGGTCACCAGCCGGGCCCGGTCGACCGAGTGCACGACGTCGCAGCAGCCGGCGACCAGGGCGGCCTTGTTGGTCTGCACCTGCCCGACGAAGTGCCAGGTGAGGTCGGTGAGCCCGGCCTCCCGGCAGGCAGCCACCTTCTCGGCTGCGTCGGCGGCCCGGTTCTCGCCGACCTCGCGCACGCCGAGCGCGGCCAGCTGCCCGACGTCGTCGGCCGGGAAGGTCTTGGTCACCGCCACCAGGGTGATCTCGGCGCGGTCCCGCCCGGCGGCCCGGCAGGCTGCGGCGATGCGGGCCTCGACCCGGTCGAGGTTGGCGGCGATCTCGGCCCGCCGCCCCTCGTCGTACCCGCTGGTCATGTCACGACCACACCGGCGAACCGGCCGGTGACGCCGTCGCGGCGGTGGGAGAACAGGTCCGGCGACTCGGCGGTGCACCACGGGTCGGCCTCGATCGTCTCGACGCCGGCCGCGAGCAGCTGGGCGACCACGGCGGCCCGCAGGTCGAGGGCGGGGGTGCCGGTCGCGCTGGTGGCAGCGGCCGCCGGGACGACCGCGGTCACCTGGTCGGCGAGCTCGCGGGGCACCTCGTAGCACCGCCCGCAGACGGCCGGGCCGACGACGGCGACGACCCGGCCGGGCCGGGCGCCCAGCTCCTGCATGGCGGCCACGGTGGCCGGCACGACCCCGGCCACGACGCCCGCGGCGGCCGGCGTGCGCCACCGCCACGGCGTCGCTGCGGCGGGCCGCCAGCAGCACCGGCACGCAGTCGGCCACCAGCACCACCAGGCCGAGGCCGCGGCTGGTGGTGACCAGCGCGTCGGCCTCCGGCAGCGGTGCCGCGGGGTCCTGCGGACCGTCCACGACGGCGACCGCACGGCCGTGCACCTGGCGCATCAGGACGAGCCGGGCCGGGTCGAGTTCCACCGCGGCCGCCAGCCGGCGGCGGTTGTCGTCAACCGCCGCCGGGTCGTCGCCGACGTGGTCGCCGAGGTTCAGCTCGGCGTACGGCGCGGTGCTGGCGCCGCCGTACCGGTCGGTGAACGCGTAGCGCGCGCCCGCGATCGACCCGGTGCGGCGCAGCATGCCGCGAGCCTAGTGACGCCCGGGATCCCTCCTACTTGAGGAACTCCGGGATGTCGAGGTCGTCGCCCTCGTCGTCGAACACGATCGTGCGGGTCGGCCGGGCGGCGTGCGCCGGCTCGCGCGGCAGGTCGATCGAGCGGTCGCCGGGCGTGCGGCTGCCGGCCATCGCGGGCTCGGGCTCGCGGTCCGGCCGCTCGGCCGCGCGGTCGGTGGACCGCTCGAACGAGGTGCCGGTGGCGTCGGCGCGGGCCGGCACCTCGCCGGCCTCGGCCCGCCGGGCCGGGCTGGGGATGGCCCGCCGCGGCGTGCCGCCGTCGAAGCCGGCCGCGATGACGGTGACCCGCACCTCGTCGCCGAGGGCGTCGTCGATGACCGCACCGAAGATGATGTTGGCCTCGGTGTGCGCGGCCTCGACGACCAGCTGGGCCGCCTCGTTGATCTCGAACAGCCCCAGGTCGGAGCCGCCGGAGATGCTCAGCAGCACGCCGTGGGCACCGTCGATGCTGGCCTCGAGCAGCGGCGAGGAGATCGCCATCTCGGCGGCCTCCACCGCGCGGTTGTCGCCGCGGGAGGAGCCGATGCCCATCAGCGCCGAGCCGGCCCCGGACATGACCGACTTCACGTCGGCGAAGTCCAGGTTGATCAGGCCGGGCGTGGTGATCAGGTCGGTGATGCCGGAGACGCCCTGGAGCAGCACCTGGTCGGCGGACTTGAACGCGTCCAGCATCGAGATGCCCCGGTCGGAGATCGACAGCAGCCGGTCGTTGGGGATGACGATGAGGGTGTCGACCTCGTCGCGCAGCTCGTCGATGCCGGTCTCGGCCGAGTTGGCCCGGCGCCGGCCCTCGAAGCCGAACGGCCGGGTCACCACGCCGATGGTCAGCGCGCCGAGCGAGCGGGCGATCCGGGCCACCACGGGCGCGCCGCCGGTGCCGGTGCCGCCACCCTCGCCGGCCGTGACGAAGACCATGTCGGCGCCCTTGAGGACCTCCTCGATCTCCTCGGCGTGGTCCTCGGCGGCCTTGCGGCCCACCTCGGGGTTCGGCGCCGGCGCCCAGGCCGCGGGTGAGCTCGCGGCCGACGTCGAGCTTGACGTCCGCGTCGGACATCAGCAGCGCCTGCGCGTCGGTGTTGATCGCGATGAACTCGACGCCCTTGAGGCCGACCTCGATCATCCGGTTGACGGCGTTCACGCCGCCGCCGCCGATGCCGACGACCTTGATGACCGCGAGGTAGTTCTGCGGTGCTGCCACGTCGGTGCCTCTCCTTCGGACCAGATCTGCTCAGGCCGGTGGTCGCGAACATCCCGGAGGTCCCGGAACCCTCACCCTCAAGTTGAGCCTTATAGTTATGTCAACCACGAGGTTGAGGCAGGACGTTAGGTCCGCCACCGGGCCGGTTCAACGACCGAGCCCTCGACACGCCGTACCGACTTCTCCGACCGCCTCCCGTGCTGCCGCCGTTCGACCACGTATGGCAGGCAGGTGGGTACTTGGCGAGGCTCCTGCGCCTCGCAAAGTACCGACACGCCTGCCATACGTGGTCGACGGCCGCGCGCTCAGCGGCGGGTGGTGGGGGCGTCGGGGGCGCTCACGTCGTAGACCGTGGCCTTGCGGGTGACCAGGACGGCCAGCACGGCCGCCTTGCGGGCGCCGCGGTCCACGCTCCCCCACAGCACGGTGCGGCCGCGGCTCAGCCGGATCTCGACGTCCTCGCGGCTGGCGGCGCGCACCTGGCGCACCTGGTCGCGCACGGCGGCCGGCAGCTGCTCCAGCACGTCCAGCGCGGCCCGCAGCGCCGGGGCGCCGGCGTCGACCGGCGCGCTCACCAGCGGCAGCCCGGCCGGTCGGCGGTCGACCGGCGCGAACGCCACGCCGGTGCGGTCCACCAGCATGTACGCCGGTCCGCGGGCCTGGACGGCGGCGGCCACCCGCTCGTGCACCCGGATCTCGACGGTCTGCGGCCAGTTCCGGGTGACCTCGACGGTCCGCACCGCCGGCAGCCGGGACAGCCGGGAGGCGACCGAGCCGGTGTCCAGAGTGGCCAGCGGGGCACCCGGCTGGATGGCCGCCACCGAGCGCACCTCCGCCGGGTCGAGCAGCGACGTGCCGGTGACCCGGACGTCCTGCACCCCCAGCACGCCGGTGCCGAGCAGCAGCCAGCCGGCCAGCCCGCCGAGCAGCAGCAGCACGAACACCGTGGCGGTGACCGCGAGCCGGGTCTTGCGGCGGCCCCGGCCGCGGGCGGCCAGCCGGTCGCCCAGGTCGGTGGTGACGGTCACGACTCCCGGGCCCCCAGCCGGGCCAGCACCTCGGGCCCGATCATGGTCACGTCGCCGGCCCCGCAGGTGAGCACGACGTCGCCCGGCCGGGCCCGGTCCGCCAGGTGCCCGGCGACCGCCGACCAGGACGGCTCGAAGACCACCTGCGCCGGCGGCAGCGGCACGGCCGCGGCCACCAGGGCGCCGGTGACGCCGGGCACCGGGTCCTCCCGGGCGGCGTAGACGTCCATCACCACCACCTCGTCGGCCAGCCCGAGGGCGGTGCCGAACGCGGCGGCGAAGGCCTGGGTGCGGCTGAACAGGTGCGGCTGGAACACGACGATGACCCGGCCGCCGGCGACCACCTCGCGGGCGGCGACCAGGTCGGCGGCCAGCTCGGTCGGGTGGTGGGCGTAGCTGTCGAACACCCGGACGCCGCCCTCGGTCCCCTTGTGCTCGAACCGCCGGCGCGTCCCGGTGAAGCTCGCCAGTCCGTGCCGCAGCCGGTCGGCAGGGAAGCCCAGCCCGACCCCGGTGAGCAGCGCGGCCGCGGCGTTCAGCGCGTTGTGCCGGCCCGGCATCCGCAGCTCGACGTGGCCGAGCCGCCGGCCCAGGAGCACCGCCTCGAACGAGCTGCCCAGGCCCCGGGTCTGCAGCCCGACCAGCCTCAGGTCGGCGTGCGGGTCCTCGCCGTAGGTGCGCACGTCCACGCCGTCCAGGCGGGCCGAGGCGGCCAGCGCGACGGCACCCGGGTCGTCGGCGCAGGTCACCAGGAAGCCGCCAGGCTCGACCCGCCGGGCGAACGCGTCGAAGGCGGCAGCCACCGCCTCCGCGGTGCCGTAGTGGTCGAGGTGGTCCGGCTCGACGTTGGTCACGACCGCCGCGGTCGGCGAGTAGAGCAGGAACGAGCCGTCGCTCTCGTCGGCCTCCGCCACGAACACGTCGCCGGACCCGTTGTGGGCGTTGGCCCCCGACTCGTTGAGGTTGCCCCCGATGGCGAACGACGGGTCGGCGCCGCAGTGCTGGATCGCCACGGTGAGCAGCGAGGTCGTGGTCGTCTTGCCGTGGGTCCCGGCGACCGCGACCGCGCGGCGCCCGACCATCACCGAGGCCAGCGCGCCGGCCCGGTGCACGACCGCGAGCCCACGCCGGCGGGCCTCGACCAGCTCCGGGTTGGACTCCCGGATCGCAGTGGACACGACCACGGTGTCGACCGCGCCGACGTTCTCGGCCGCGGTGCCCGAGGTGCACCACGGCGCCCAGCGCCCGCAGCGCGGCCAGCGTGACCGAGTCCTTGGCGTCGCTGCCGCTCACCGGCAGCCCGCGGGCCAGCATGATCCGCGCGATGCCGGACATCCCTGCGCCGCCGATGCCGATGAAGTGCACCCGGCCCAGGTCCTCGGCGGGCACCGGCAGGTCCGCGCGCGCGACCTCGACGCCGCTCACCACCGCCTCCCTCCTCGCCCCGTGCGTCCGGCCGCGACCGCCTCGAGCGCCAGGTCCACGAGCCGCTCGTCCGCGTCCCGCCGCCCGCTGCTCTCCGCGGCCCGCCCCATCGTCGCCAACCGCTCCGGGTCGGTGAGCAGGGGGGTCAGCGTCGCCTGCACCCAGGCGGCGGTGCACTGCGGGTCGTCGACCAGCAGCCCGCCGCCGGCCTCGACCACCGGGCGGGCGATCAGCTCCTGCTCGCCGTTGCCGATCGGCAGTGGCACGTACGCGGCCGGCAGCCCGACCGCGGTCAGCTCGACCACCGTGTTGGCCCCCGCCCGGCACAGCGCCAGGTCGGCCGCGGCGTACGCGAGGTCCATCCGGTCCAGGTAGGGCACCACGACGTACGGCGGTGCGCCGGCCGCCGCGTCCTCGACGGCCACGGTGTGCGCGGTGCCGGTGGCGTGCAGCACCTGCACGCCGGCGGCCCGCAGCCCGGCCGCCGCCCCGGACGCCGCGTCGTTGAGCCGCTTGGCGCCCTGCGAGCCGCCGGTCACCAGCAGCGTCGGGCGGTCGGCGTCCAGGCCGAAGGTCGCCCGCGCCTCGCCCCGGAGGGCGGCCCGGTCCAGGGTGGCGATGCTGCGCCGGATCGGCAGCCCGAGCTGGCGGGCGTGCCGGATCGGCGTCCCCGGGAAGGTCGTGGCGACGTACGGCGTGAGCCGGGCGCCCAGCCGGTTGGCCCAGCCCGGCCGGGGGTTGGCCTCGTGCACCACGATCGGCACCCCGAGGCGGCGGGCCGCCAGGTAGGCGGGCCCGGACACGAACCCGCCGAAGCCGACCAGCACGTCGGCCCGCGGCTCGCGCAGCACGTCGGCCGCCGCCGCCACGGCGGCCCGCAGCCGGCCGGGCACAGCCAGTAGGTCGCGGCCGGGTCGGCGCGGGATCGGGACGGGCGGGATCAGCGCCAGCCGGTAGCCGCGGGCCGGGATGATGCCGGGTGTCCAGGCCGCGCTCGGTGCCCAGCGCCGTCACCTCGGCCGACGGGTCGCGGCGGCGGACCGCGTCGGCGAAGGCCAGGGCAGGTTCGATGTGGCCGGCGGACCCTCCCCCGGCGACGACGACGTGCACGCCCTACCTCGCCTGCCGGCGCGCCAGCCGCCGCAGCAGGCGACGCCGCCGCCGGACGCCGCGCGGCCGGGCGAAGGACAGCAGCATGCCCAGGCCGAGCATCGTGGGCACCAGCGCCGAGCCGCCGTACGACACCAGCGGCAACGGCACACCGGTGATGGGCAGCAGCCCGAGCACCGCGCCGATGTTGACCAGGGCCTGCACGATCACCCAGGCCGTGATCCCCGCCGCCGCGTAGCGCACGAACGGCTCGGTGGCCTCGAGCGCGACCCGCAGCCCGGCGTAGCCGATCACGCCGAACAGGCCGAGCACGGCGAGGGTGCCGACCAGGCCGAGCTCCTCGCCGATGATCGCGAAGATGAAGTCGGTGTGCGCCTCCGGCAGGGCGCCCCACTTCTCCTTGGACCCGCCGAGGCCGACGCCCCACCAGCCGCCCGAGGCCAGCGCGAACTTGCCGTGCAGCGCCTGCAGCCCGTTGCCGAGCGGGTCGGCCTGGTCCGGGTGCAGCCACACCGTGATCCGCGACATCCGGGTCGACCGGGTGTTCACCATCCAGGTGATGACCAGCAGCGCCGGCACCGAGGCCATGGCGTAGAGCCGGATCGGTGCCCCGGCCACCCACAGCAGCGAGCCGAGCACGGCCGCGATGATGATGGCGGTGCCGAGGTCGCCGCCGAGCAGGACGAGCACCAGGATCAGGCCGCCGACCGGCAGCATCGGCACCAGCAGGTGCTTCCACTGGCCGAGCAGCCGCTCCTTGCGGGCCAGCAGGTCGGCGCCCCACAGCACCAGCGACAGCTTCGCCAGCTCGGACGGCTGGATCCGGAACGGCCCGCCGAAGTCCAGCCAGTTCTTGTTGCCGTTGACCTCGGTGCCCGCGACGACGACCAGCACCAGCAGCGCGAGCGACGTCACCAGCGCCGGGTAGGCGACCATCCGCCAGAGCTTCGGCGGCAGCCGGGACGCGCACCAGGTCAGCGGCAGCCCGATCACCACCCACATGGCCTGCTTGCTGACGATCGCCATCGAGGAGTCCATGAACGCGAACGCCACGACGCTGGACGCCGAGAACACCATCACCAGGCCGAGCACCAGCAGCAGGGTGCTGGCGCCGAGCAGCAGGTAGTAGGGGGTGGCCGGCCGCTGCAGCAGCGAGACCGGCGCCTCGGCGGCCGGAGCCCTCGGGCCGGCCGGCGCGCGCAGGCCCGGGTCGGAAGTGATCGTGGTCACTGCGGGCGGTCCGCCGGGCAGCCGGCGCACGGCGTCCGCGAAGGCGTCGCCGCGCTCGGCGTAGTCGCGGAACATGTCCATCGACGCGCAGGCGGGCGCGAGCAGCACGGTGTCGCCGGGGCGCGCGAGGGCCGCGGCGGCGCGCACGACGTCGTCCATCACTGCAGCGACCTGCATCGGACCAGTGTCCGTGCCGGTGACCTCGACGACCGGGATCTCGGGCGCGTGTCGCGCGAGTGCCTCCGCGATCAGCGCCCGGTCCCGGCCGATCAGGACGACGCCGCGCAGCCGCGCGGCCGCGCCGGCACCAGCTCGTCGAACGTCGCGCCCTTGGCCAGCCCGCCGGCCACCCACACCACGCTGGCGAACGCCTGCAGCGACGCCGCGGCGGCGTGCGGGTTGGTCGCCTTCGAGTCGTCGACGTACCCGACGTCGTCGACCGTGGCCACGTGAGCGATCCGGTGCGCGCCGGGGTCGAACGCGCGCAGCCCGTCGCGCACGTGCTGCGGGTGCACCGCGAGCCGGCCACCCGTCGCGCTGTGCAGCGCGCGGGCCAGCGCGGCCGCCGCCAGCGCGTTGGCGACGTTGTGCGAGCCCGGCACCGGGATGTCGGAGACGCGGGCGAGCTCCACGCCGCCGCCCGCCCGGGTGACGGTCTCGTCGGGGTCGGTGCCGATGCAGCGGTCCACCAGCGAGTCCCCGGCCAGACCGAAGCATGGTCCGCCGACGGCTCGAGGGTGAAGTCCTGCCGGTCCGCGGCCCGCTGCGCCATCGCGGCCACCAGCGGGTCGTCGGCGTTGTAGACGGCGTACCAGTCGCTGCGCCAGACGAGCGCCTTGTCGGCGGCGTACGCCTCCAGTGACCCGTGCCAGTCGAGGTGGTCGGGCGCGATGTTGAGGACCGCGCCGGCGACGAACTCGACCGTGGACGTCCAGTGCAGCTGGAAGCTCGACACCTCGACCGCGAGCACGTCGTACGGCGGGTCGGCGAGCACGGCGTCCAGGACCGGGAAGCCGACGTTGCCGGCCGCGACCGCGCGGTGGCCGGCCGCCCGGCAGGATCGACGCGAGCATCTGCACGGTCGTGGTCTTGCCGTTGGTGCCGGTGACGCCGAGCCACTCCTGACCGGGCGGGCGCAGCCGGCAGGCCAGCTCGACCTCGCCCCAGACCGGGACCTCCCGGGCGGCCGCGGCGGCCAGCAGCGGCGCGTCCGGCCGCCAGCCGGGTGAGGTGACGACGAGGGCCACGCCGTCCGGCAGCGTGTCGCCGTCACCCAGCCGGACCTCGGCACCGGCGGCGCGCAGCTCGTCGGCCAGGGCACGCTCCCGGTCGCCGTCGCGGCCGTCGACCGCCACCACGTGCGCACGTTGCGCGAGCAGTGCCCGCACTGCCGACGGCCCGGTGACGCCCAGCCCGGCGACGCAGACCCGGGTGCCGTCGAGCTTCACGCCCCCGCGCCCGTGACCCACTCGGCGTAGAAGACACCGAGCCCGAGCGCGACCAGCAGCCCGGCGATGATCCAGAACCGGATGACGATGGTGACCTCGCCCCAGCCCACCAGCTCGAAGTGGTGCTGCAGCGGCGCCATCCGGAACACCCGTCTCCCGGTCAGCTTGAAGAAGCCGACCTGCACGATCACCGACAGCGCGATGAGCACGAACAGGCCGCCGATGAGCACCAGCAGCAGCTCGGTGCGGGTGATGATCGCGAGCCCGGCCAGCGCGCCGCCGAGGGCGAGCGAGCCGGTGTCGCCCATGAAGATCTTGGCCGGCGACGCGTTCCACCACAGGAAGCCGAAGCAGGCGCCCATCACCGCGGCGGCGACCACGGCGAGGTCCAGCGGGTCGCGCACCTCGTAGCACTTGTGCGCGGCGCCGGGGCAGGCAGTTCTGCCGAACTGCCAGATGCCGATGAGCACGTAGGACGCGAACACCATCACCGACGTCCCGGTGGCCAGCCCGTCCAGCCCGTCGGTGAGGTTCACCCCGTTGGACGTGCCGGCGATCATCACGTAGGCCCAGACGACGAACAGCACGCCGCCCAGCGCGAGGCCGGTGTCCCGGATGAACGAGATCTCGGTCGACGCCGGGGTGAAGCCGGCCGGGTCCGGGAACTGCAGCGCGAGGATCGCGAACGTGACCGCGACCACCATCTGGCCGACCAGCTTGGCCCAGCGCCCGCAGCCCGAGGCTGCGCTGCTTGGCCACCTTGATGTAGTCGTCGAGGAAGCCGACGATGCCGAGCCCGGTCATCAGGAACAGCACGAGCAGGCCGGAGACGGTCGACGTCCCGCCAGGTGACGAGGTGGGCGCCGAAGTAGCCGAGCAGCGTGCCGATGATGATGACGGCGCCGCCCATCGTCGGCGTGCCGCGCTTGGTGTGGTGCGAGGTCGGGCCGTCGTCGCGGATCAGCTGGCCGTAGCCGCGCCGGACGAGCAGCCGGATCGCCACCGGCGTGCCGAACAGCGGACGATCAGGCCGATGGAGGCCGCGAGCAGGACCTGCCTCATCCGGCGCAGCCTCCTCGGCCACGGCTCGCCGACCAGCGCAGCCCGGCTGCCGCGAGGCCTTCACCAGCACCACGTCGCCCGGCCGCAGCTGCTCGCGCAGCAGCGCGAGGGCGGCGGGCACGTCGGCCACGACGACGGTCTCCTCTCCGTCGACGGCGCCCTCGGCGACGCCGCCGCTGTGCACCGCCGTGCGCGCGCCCGTCGCCCACGACGACGAGGCGGTCGACGCCCGAGCCGCGCGGCCAGTCTGCCGACCTCCTCGTGCTCGGCGGCGGACGCCGCGCCGAGCTCGCGCATCTCGCCGAGCACGGCCCAGGTCCGCCGGCCGCTCGCCATCGCGACGAGGGCCTCCAGCGCGGCACGCACCGAGTCGGGGTTGGCGTTGTAGGCGTCGTTGACGACGGTGACGCCGTCGGGGCGCTCGACGACCTCCATCCGCCACCGGCTCCGCGGGTCGGCGCTGGCCAGGGCGGCGGCCACCTCGCCGGCCGCGACCCCCAGCTCGAGGGCGACGGCGGCGGCGGCCAGCGCGTTGCGCGACGTGGTGCGCGCCGTGCAGCCGCAGCGCGACCTCGACCGGCTCGGGTCGCCGGCGCGCAGCAGTGAACGAGCGGCCGCCCGGCTGGTCGTCCAGCCGCGACGTCCTCGGCCCGCACGTCCGCGGCGTCCGACCGAGCCCGAACGTCACCACCCGCGCCGGCGTGCCGCCGGCCATCGCGGCGACCAGCGGGTCGTCGGCGTTGAGCACCGCCACCCCGCCGTCGGCGGCCGCGGCAGCGCCTCGACCAGCTCGCTCTTGGCGCCGGGCGGTCGCCTCGCGACTGCCGAACTCCCCCGCGTGGGCGGCGCCGACGTTGAGCACCACCCCGATGCGCGGCGGCGCGATCTCGCACAGGTACGCGATGTGCCCGACCCCGCGGGCGCCCATCTCGACCACGAGGTGGCGGGTGCCGACTCGTCGGCGACCAGCACGGTGAGCGGCACGCCGATCTCGTTGTTGAACGACCCGACCGGCGCGACGGTCGGCGCCGTCGGCTCGAGCACCGGCGCCAGCAGGTCCTTGGTGCTCGTCTTGCCGACGGAGCCGGTGAGCCCACGACCACCAGCGCTGTCGGCCGCCAGCCGGTCGACCACGCGCGGGCGAGCCGGCCGAGCGCCGGCGACCGTGTCGTCGACCAGGACGTGCGGCACCGGCGACCGGCCGGGCGACCGAGCACGCCGGCGGCGCCGGCGGCCGACCGCGGCCGCGGCGTACTCGTGCCCGTCGATGTGCTCGCCCGGGACGGCGACGAACAGCCCGCCCGGCTCGGACCGAGCCGCGAGTCGACGACGACGGGCGCGGTCACGAGCGCCGTCGCCGCGGAGCCACCGCCGTGCAGCGCGCCGCCGACGGTCGCGCGATCTCGGCCAGCGGTCAGCGGCGATCATCGTGCGTGCCGCCGCCATGCGCCTCGCGCAGCACCGCGCCGGTCGTCGAACGGGTGCACCTCACGCCGCGACCTCCTGGCCCTGCTCGTGGCCCTTGCCCGCGACCACCACGACGTCGCCGGGCTCGGCCAGCGCGACGGCCGTCGTCGATGGCGGCCGCGCCGGTCGGGCTCGCACCTCGACCGGTCGCCGCACCGGCACCGCGCAGCGGCCGCGCCGCGCCGCGAGCGCCGCCAGGATCGCCAGCGGGTCCTCGGACCGCGGGTTGTCGTTGGTCAGCACCACGACGTCGGCGCCGCGCGCGGCGATCTCGCCCATCAGCCGGCCGCTTGCCGGGTCGCGGTCGCCGCCGCCGCCGAGGACGACGCACGACGCCGCCCGGCCGTCGGCGAGTCAGGCCGCGAGCGGCGGTCAGCAGCCGCTCGAGCGCGTCCGGGGTGTGCGCGTAGTCGACGAGGGCGAGGAACCGTCCTGGCCCCGGTCTCGACCCGCTCCATCCGGCCCGGCACGCCGGCGCAGGCGCGCGACGCCCGGCCGCGGCGGCGTCCGGGTCGACGCCCGCGCTGCACGAGCGCGACGACAGCGAGCGCGGCGTTGTCGACGTTGAAGTCGCCGGCAGCGCGGTGCCGCGCGTCGACGCTCGACGCCGCCGGGACCGACCGAGGCGGAACGTGCTGCCCGCCCGGCCGACGCTCGACGTTCTCGACCCGCCAGTCGGCGCCGTCGCGCCCGCTCGGCGACACGGTCACCACCGGCATCGCTCGGCCGTCGGCGGCCAGCCGCTCGCCGTACGCGTCGTCGACGTTGACCACGCCGACCGCGGCTGCGCTCCGGCGTGAACAGCGTCGCCTTCGCGCGCGAAGTAGTCCTCCAGGTCGGCGTGGAAGTCCAGGTGGTCCTCGGACGAGGTTGGTGAAGACGGCGACGTCGAAGGTCGTGCCGTCGACCCGGCCCAGCGCCAGCGCGTGGCTGGACACCTCCATCGCGACCGCCTCGACGCCGCGCTCGCGCATCACCGCGAGCAGCGCCTGCAGGTCGGGCGCCTCCGGCGTCGTGCGCACGCTGGGCAGCGGCCTCGTCGCCGATGCGGGTCTCGATCGTGCCGACCAGACCGGTCCGCGTGCCCGGCGGCCCGCAGCCCGGCCTCGAGCAGGTAGGCCGTGGTGGTCTTGCCGTTGGTGCCGGTCACGCCGATCACGTGCAGCGTCGCGGGCCGGGTCGCCGTAGACCCAGGCGGCGAGCGGCCCGAGCACCGCGCGCGGGTCGGCCACGACGAGGACCGGCAGGCCGGCCGCCGCGGACTGCGGCGCGCCCGCCGGGTCGGTCAGGCACGGCGACCGCGCCGCGCGCGCGGCGCGCGCCGCGGCGAAGTCGGCGCCGTGCGCCGTGCGCCGGGCAGCGCGGCGTAGAGGTCGCCGGGCCGCACCGCGCGCGAGTCGTGGGTCGACGCCGGTCACGACCGGTCGTCGGCCGGTTCGGCGCCGGCGCGGCAGGACCACGGTGCCGAGCTGGTCGGCGACCGTCGGCGAGCGCTCCGCGGCGGGAGCTCGCCGGGCGCCGGCCGCAGCGAGGCGGTCCGGGCGGGTGCGGACACGGCTAGCGAGGCTACCGGTCAGTGTCGTTGCGAGCTTGCAGCGCTGGGCGGCTTCGTGCCGGTCGGCGGGATCCGCAGCGACTGCAGCGCGAAGGACATGACCTCCTTGAACACCGGGCCGCCGTGACGCCGCCGCCGATGGCCGAGCTTGGGCGCCTGCAGGGTGACCGCCACGACCAGCCGCGGGTTGTCGGCCGGGGCGATCCCGATGAACGACATGGTGTAGCCGCGGTAGCAGCCGCAGTCGGGGTCGAACCGCTGCGCGGTGCCGGTCTTGCCGCCGACCCGGTAGCCGGGGATCGCGCGCCAGCGGCGCGGTGCCGCCCTCGCCGAGCACCGTCTCGAGCATCAGCCGCACGGTGCGCGCGGTCGTCGCGCTGACGACCCGCGTCCGCTTGCCGGGCGCCGGCGTCGGCTGCATCGTGCCGTCGGTCGTCGGTGCGTGGCTGCGACCAGCCGCGGCGCGACGCGCACGCCGTCGTTGGCGATGGTCGCGAACACCGACGCCATCTGCACCGCGTTGACCGAGTAGCCCTGGCCGAACGCCGATCGTGTAGCCGCTGGTCGCCGACCACTCGTCGGCGGCGAGCAGCGCCCGGGCTCTCGCCCGGGCAGCCCGAGCCCGGTGGGCTGGCCGATGCCGAACGCGTGCAGGTAGGGGTAGAGCCGTCTGCAGGTCCCCAGCCGCTCGGCGGCCAGGATCGTGCCGATGTTGCTCGACTTGGCGAGCGTCGCCGGCGTAGGTCAGCTGCTGGGTCGTCGTGGTCCTCGAAGTCCTTGAACGTCTTGCCGGCCCGGTGAGCCGGTTCGGCACCGTGATCGGCGTGGCCGGCGTGACCACGCCCTCCTCGATGCAGCGCCGCGGCGGTGATCACCTTGCCGGTGCTGCCCGGCTCGTAGGCCTCGGTCAGCGGCGCGGTTGCCGCGGGCCTCGGCCGGCGCGCCGCCGGGTGGTTGGGGTCGAACGTCGGCGCGGTCGCCAGCGCGAGCAGGTCGCCGGTGCGCGGGTCCATCACGATGACGGTGCCGCTCTGCGCGCCGTGTCTGCTGCGACCGCCTTGGCGATCGCCTTCTGGGCGACCCACTGGATGTCGCGGTCGATGGTCAGCGCGACGTCCGTGCCGGGCACCGCGTCGCGCTCGGTGTCGACGCCGCTCGGGATCCGCCGGCCGCCGGCGCCGCAGCTCGTAGGTCGCCTCGCCGTCGCGTGCCGGCCAGCGGTCTGTCCAGGGCGTACTCGAGCCCGCCGAGGCCCTTGCCCGTCGGCGCCGACGAAGCCGACGACGTTCGCGCCGACGCTGCCGGCCGGGTAGACCCGCTTGCTGGTCTGCTCGCCGAAGATGCCGGGCAGGCCCTCGATGTCGGTGGTCCGGGCAGGTCGAGGTCGCGGACCTTGCGCCAGGTCGCCGGCGTCACGGCCTTGGCCAGGTAGACGAACCGGCGCGTCGCCGGTGAGCTTCGTCCGCAGCACGGCGGCGTCCATCGTGCAGCACCGGCGCGAGCACCGCCGCGGTCGCGGCCGGGTCGACGACCAGCGTCTGGTCGGCGGTGATGTTCACGGCGGCCGACCGTGGTCGCGAGCGCGACGCCGTTGCGGTCGGTGATGGCGCCGCGCGCGGCGGGCAGCGTCGACGGTGCGCAGCCGGCCCTGCTCGGCCTCGGCCGCGTACGCGGCGCGTCCAGGCCTGCAGCTGCACCAGCCGGCCGCCGAACAGCGACAGCACGAAGGCGAGCACGACGACGGCGCCGCGCAGCCGCCGGCCGGGTCGGCCAGCCGGAGCCGGCGGGCCGGGCGGGGCGGGACGAGCGGCGACG
Organism: uncultured Actinomycetota bacterium; assembly: GCA_963728425.1. Lineage (GTDB taxonomy): Bacteria > Actinomycetota > Actinomycetes > JACCUZ01 > JACCUZ01 > JAVEDA01. The sequence goes on along the minus strand of CAVSKC010000009.1, from coordinate 75,293 downwards.
GCGGCCGGCGGCGCGGCTGCGGCGCGCGGACGGGTCGGCGGCCGCGGGCCGGCGGCCGCGACCGGCCGGCACGCGGCGCGGCGTCGCCGGGCGCGGCCGGCCGGCGCGGGCGGCCGGCGGCGGCTGGTCACCGAGCGGTCACCGGCCGCGACGCGGGGGTCGAGCGGACGGTTCGGGCGTCGCCGGTCGCGCGACGGCGTCGCGTCGCGCTGGGCGGTCGGCGTCGGGCGTCGGGGCCGGCGGGCGGCGGCGGGGCGACGCCGGCCTTGGGCTTGCCGAGGACCTGTGCCGTCGGAGAGGCGGATGAACGCCGGGTTCTCGCTGCGCACCATGCCGAGCGCCTCGCCCGCGCCGCCAGCCGCCGCGGCGAGGCCTCCAGCGCGACCTCCTGCTCCAGGGCCTGCTCGCGGTCGGTGAGCACGGCGGAGCGGGCCTTCAGGTCGTGCAGCCGGAACGAGTCCTCCGCGAGGGCCGTGTGCAGGAACAGCAGACCGGCGAGCCCCGCCGCGAGCAGTGTGCCGACCAGGACCACGAACGGCGCGCGCGGCGCGCCGGGCGCGAGCGGCGGGACGAGCGGCGAGCCGCGGCCGCGGCGGGCCGGCCGTGCGCCGGCCGGCGGGACGCCGGCGCGGCGCGGGACCGGCCGTCGCGGGCGCCGTGGCGGCGACGGTGCGACGGGCTCATGCGGCGTCCCGGAGCCGCTCGGCGGCGCGCAGCCGGGCCGAGGCGGCCCGCGGGTTGGCGGCGACCTCGTCGTCGCTCGGCCGCCTCGGCGCCGCGGGTGAGCAGCCGCAGCTCCGGCTGCGTGCTCGGGCGGCACGACCGGCAGGTCCGGCGGCGCGGTGCTCGTCGGCACCGGCGACCAGGGCCCGCTTGACCAGCCGGTCCTCGAGCGAGTGGTAGGACAGCACGACGATCCGCCCGCCGACGGCGAGCGCGTCGACGGCGGCGGGCAGCGCCCGCGCCAGCGCGTCGAGCTCGCCGTTGACCTCGATGCGCAGCGCCTGGAAGGTCCGCTTGGCCGGGTGGCCGCCGGTGCGCCGGGTCGCCGCCGGGATCGCGGCGCGCACCAGCTCGGCCAGCCGCGCGGTGCCGGTGAACGGCTCCCGCTCCCGCTCGCGCACGACCGCGTCGGCGATGCGGCGGGCGAACCGCTCCTCGCCGTACTCCCGGAGCACCCGGGCCAGCTCGGCCGGCCGGGTAGGTGTTGACGACGTCGGCCGCGGTGATGCCCCGGCTCTGGTCCATCCGCATGTCCAGCGGCGCGTCCTGGGCGTAGGCGAAGCCGCGGGCCGCCTCGTCGAGCTGCAGCGAGGAGACGCCGAGGTCGAACAGCACGCCCTGGACCCGGCCGACCCCGAGCTCGCGACGAGCACGTCGGCGAGCTCGTCGTAGACCGCGTGCACGAGGGTGGCGCGCTCGCCGTACGGGCGCCAGCCGGTCGGCGGCGATCGCCAGCGCCTGCGGGTCGCGGTCCAGCCCGACCAGGCGCAGCGGCGCCGAACCGCTCGAGCAGCGCCGCGCTGTGCCCGCCGAGGCCGAGGGTGGCGTCGACGACGACCGCGCCGGGTGCGTCGACGGCGGGGCCGAGCAGGGCCACGATGCGGTCGAGCAGGACCGGCACGTGCGCGGGGCTGCGGGCCTCGGTCACCGTCAGCTGCCGAGCCGCGGCGGTGAGCAGGAGCAGCAGCGACGGCGAAGCAGCCCATCAGGCCCAGGGCGCCGCCCAGCAGCAGCGCGCTGGGGCGGATCTCGGCGGCGAGCAGGGCGGCCGAGGCCTCCTGCGGTCCCGGCGCTGGCGTGTCCATCTCGACCCTTCATGGAACGTGTGCGGTGCTGCGGTGCTGGCTGGTGATGCGGTCGTAGCGGCCAGGTCTCCAACCGCTCCGGCGGGAGCCGCGTGCCTGGCGCCGGGGAAGGGGCGCCAGGAGCGGACGGAGCGGGTGGAGACCTCGCCGCACGACTGGAGGTCGCGTCGCTCGGCAGGTCGCGATCAGATCAGGCCCGGCAGCACCTCCTCGGACAGGTCGGCGAACGCGGCCTCCTGCTCGGCGAGGTAGGTGTCCCAGGCCTCGGCGTCCCAGACCTCGACCCGGGTGCCGGCGCCGATGACGACGCAGTCCTTGGTCAGCCCGGCGTAGTCGCGCAGGGCCGGCGGGACGGTGACCCGGCCCTGCTTGTCCGGCGTCTCGTCCGAGGCGCCGGAGAGGAACACCCGCTGGTAGTCGCGGGCCGCCTTGCTGGTGACCGGCGCCTGCCGCATCCGCTCGTAGAGCCGGGCGAACTCGGCGTCCGGGAAGACGTAGAGGCAGCGCTCCTGGCCCGCGGGTGATCACGAGGCCCCCCGCCAGGTCGTCGCGGAACTTGGCCGGCAGGAACAGCCGGCCCTTGTCGTCCAGCCGCGGCTGGTGGGTGCCGAGGAACGGCGGCGCGGACGGGCGCGTGGTGGACGGGGCGCTCGTCGTCGCCAGGCTGCGCCACATCGACCCACCTCCCCACACCCGAATGCCGGACCTGTCCCCCACTGCGCCCCACAGTACCCCACTTCACTCCACCGTCAACCAATTCGGCCCGACTCTCCCCCGGCGCGCCGATCTCCCCCGTTCGGCCCAGTGCCGCTACCCCGCCCGGCCACGCTGGCGCCGACCCGCCGCTCGGCTCCGGCTGCGCGCCGCTGCACTTCGGTCACGGCTGCCGCCGGGCCGGGCACGGGCCGGTGGCGCTGGTTGGATGGCCGCCGTGACGGATCCGGCGCCGCGCGGTCGGGGACCCGACCCACGGCTGCGTGCGGTCGCGGTCGTGGCGCTGCTCGGCGTGGCCGCGGTCGCCCTGCGCGCCCGGCAGGGGCTGGACTGGGAGCAGCTGGCCGAGCCGGTCGAGGTGCGCTGGGCCCGGGTGCTGTTCGGGACGGTCTGCCGCTCGTGCTGATCGCGATCGCGCGCCGGATGCTGAAGCGGCTGCGCCGCACGGCGGCCCCGCGGCCGGGCGACGACGACCACGCCGAGCCCGAGGGCGAGCCGATCCCGTGGCACCTGCGGCTGCTGTTCGCGCTGCTGGTGCTCGCCGCGCTCGGCGGCCGCCTTCTACGTCGTGTCCGGGCTCACCCCGCCGGAGGCCCCGACGCCGCCCCGGCCCCGGCAGGACCCGCCCCGCAACGAGGCGCCGACGCCGGGCGGCCCGGACACCCGGACCAGCTGGACCGTGCTGGTGCTGGTCGGCCTGGTGCTGGCGGCCAGCGCGCTGGCCACCCGCTGGGCGGCGCGCCGCAGGCCGGACCCGGCCGGCGAGGAGGACCTCGACGAGCGCACGAGCAGGACGAGGTCGACCTGCTGGTGGCCGCCGTCGACGCCGCCGACGAGGGCCTGCACCGCCACGCGGACCCGCGGGCGGCGGTGCTGGCGGCGTACGCGGCGATGGCCGGTCAGCTGTCCGGCGGCCTGGCTCGGCGCGGCCGCGCGGCCCGCCGGTCCGACACCGCCACCGAGCTGCTCGACCGTGCGGTCGTCGGCCGGGCTGGTCGACGGCGCGCCGGCCCGGACGCTCACCGAGCTGTTCCGCGAGGCCCGGTTCAGCGAGCACCCGATGGGCGAGGACGCCCGACGCAGCGCCCTCGACTGCCTGGCCCGGGTCCGCGGCGAGCTGGCGGCCCGCCGTGGCTGAGCCCGGCTGGCCCGACCGCGGCGCGGACGAGCAGGACGAGGACGAGCACCCCGGCCGGGGCATGCGGATCGCGCTCGGCGCTCGCGGTGGTGCTCGTGGTGGTCGCTGTCAGCGCCTTCGCGGCTGGCCGGGCTGCTGGTGGCGCTGTCGCTGCTGGCCGTGGTGGCCGCGACGGTCGCCCTGCTCCGGGTGCCTGCCGCACCGCCGCCCCGGCACCGCGGCCGGCCGGCCCGCCGGTCGAGAACGCGCCGTTCCGCTCCTACCGTCAGGTCTCCGAGGCCCTGTCCTGGGCGTCGGTGTCGCCGCGGCACTACGACCTGGTCACCCGGCCGGTGCTCGTCCAGCTGCTGTCCTCGCGGCTGGCCGATCACCACCGGGTCGACCTGGCCGCCGACCCGGAGGCCGCCCGGGCACTGGTCGGCGACGACCTCTGGCACTGGCTCGACCCGGCGCGAGGTGGCCCGGCAGGGCCAGCCGCCGGGCGTCGACCTCGAGACCCTGACCCGCATCGTCGACCGACTGGAGTCTCTGTGAATCCCCTGACCCGACCGCCCACGCCGCCGACACCGCTCGGCTCGCGGCCGGCGTGATCGAGGAGATCGAGAGGGCGGTGGTCGGGCGGCGGCGCGCCCTCGAGCTGGTGCTGCTCGGCGTGCTCGGCCGGGGGCACGTGCTGCTCGAGGACGTCCCCGGCCTCGGCAAGACGATGATGGCCCGCTGCTTCTCGGAGGCGCTCGGGCTGTCCTTCCGCCGGGTGCAGTTCACCCCCGACCTGCTGCCGGCCGACATCACCGGGATCTCGGTGTTCGACCCGGGGACCAGCCGGTTCGACTTCCGCCCCGGCCCGGTGTTCACCCAGCTGCTGCTCGCGGACGAGATCAACCGGACCCCGCCGAAGACCCAGGCGGCGCTGCTCGAGGCGATGGCCGAGGAGCAGGTCTCCAGCGACGGCGAGACCCGGCCGCTGCCGCAGCCGTTCGTCGTGCTCGCGACCGACAACCCGATCGAGTACGAGGGCACCTACGCGCTTCCCGAGGCCCAGCTCGACCGGTTCCTGCTGCGCGTCTCCCTCGGCTACCTCGGGATGGACGAGGAGCAGGAGCTGCTGCAGCGACGGCTGCGGCACGGCTGGGCACCGCCGACGCTGTCGCCGGTCGTGGACGCCGACACGGTGATCGCGATGCGCGAGTCGCTCGAGCTGGTCCAGGTCGAGGCCTCGGTCCTGCGCTACGTCGTGTCCCTCGTGCACGCCTCCCGCACCCACCCCCAGGTCACCCTCGGCGCCAGCCCCCGCGGCGGGCTGGCGCTGGTCGCCCTGGCCCGCGGCCAGGCGGTGCTCGAGCGCCGCGACTACGTGACTCCCGAGGACGTCAAGGCAGTCGCGGTGCCGGCCCTGGCCCACCGGATCTCGCTGCGCCCCGAGCTCTGGGTACGCCGGGTCACCTCCGCCGACGTCGTCGAGGACCTGCTGGGCTCGGTCGAGGTGCCCCGCTGACGATGGACCTCGACCCGATCCGCCTGGACTTCGTCCCGACCGCCGCGGCTGCGGCGGCTGGCGATGGTGGCCGGGCTGGCCGTGGCCTGGCCGTGGTGACCTCGCACGGCGAGCTGCTCGTCGTGGCGGTGGTGCCGCTGGTCCTGCTCGTGGGGGTGCCGCGGTCCGGCGTACCGACCGGGGCCGAGGTGTCGGTGGCCCTGTCGACCACCCGCTGCGTGGAGGGCGACGAGGTCGAGCTGGTCCTGACCGTGCGGGCCGACGGGTGCGACCGGGTCCAGGCCGAGCCGGTGGCGCCGCCCTGGCCCGAGCTGACCTACCTGGGCGCGAGCCGGGAGGGCGCGCCAGACGGCGGCCCGGTGGACCCTGGTGCCCGGGCGCTGGGGCCGGCACCGGGTGGGGCCGGTCCGGCTGCGGGTGCACGCCGGCGGCGGGGCGTACCTGGCCCGGGCCACGGTCGAGGTCGGCGACCTGGTCGTCTACCCCGCGGCGGCTGCCCTGGCCCGGGCCGTCGCCCCATCGAGCTGGCGGCGCCGCTGGGCGAGCACCCGAGCCGGGCGGTCGGGTCGGGCGTGGAGTTCGCCGGGGTCCGGCCGTACGCGCACGGCGACCGGCAGCGGGATGTCGACTGGCGGGTCTCGGCCCGGCACGGGGACCTGTTCGTCCGGCAGTACGCCGCGGAACGGGCCTTCGACCTGGTGCTCGTCCTCGACACCGAGCTGGACGCGGGTGAGCCGGGGCGGTCCAGCCTGGACCTCACGGTGCGGGCCGCGACCGGGCTGGTCCAGACCTACCTGCGCTCGCACGACCGGGTCGGGCTGGTCACGTTCGGCGGCCCGCTGCGCTGGCTGACCCCGGCCACCGGTCCGCGCCAGCTCTACCGGGTGACCGAGGCGCTGATGTCGGTGCGGCCGGACCGGTCCGAGCTGGACGCCGGCCCGGTCGGCTACGGCCTGGGCCACCTGCCGCGCGGCCTGTTGCCGCGCCGCGCCTTCGTGGCTCCTGCTCACCCCGCTGCTCGACGACGGCCCGCTGGACGCCGTCCGGCTGACTGCTCGAGCGCGGCTTCGCGCCGTTGGTCATCGACGTCCTGACCGCCTCCCCGAGGTGCCGCCGAGGTCGAAGGACGCGGCCCTGGCCGTGCGCACCTGGCGGATGCAGCGCGAGGCCCTCACCCTCGAGCTCGGCAGCCTCGGCGTCGCCGTGCTGGACTGGGACGGCGAGGCCGAGCTCACCGGCGGGCTGGTGCACGCGATGCGGGCCGCCCGTCCCGGGGGCCGGCCGTGACGGTGCTCCGCACCCTCCTGCAGCGGGCTGGCGGTGCTCGGCACCGGGCTGGCCGTCCTCGGCGGTGGCCGCGCTGCCGGACCCGAGCCGGCCGGTGCTGGTCGCGGCCGCCTGGCGCTGGCGGCCTGCGTCGCGGCGGCGGCGATCCGGCGCCCGCTGGCCGGCACCGTGGCCCTGGCCGCCACGACGGTGACGGTGCTGCTCGCCGGCGCGCTGGACGCGTCGTCGGTCCGGCCGGCCCAGGTCGTGCTGGCCGCCGGCCTGCTGATGGCGCTGCTGGCCGCGCTGGCCGCCGCCGAGGAGGCCCGGGCGGCCGGCGGCGCGGTCACGGTGACCCGCAGCCGTGGCCGCAGCGGCTGGCGCCGGTCCTGGCTCGCGACCGACGGCCGGCGCAATCGTCGCCGTCACGGGTGCCCAGGACGTCGTACCCTCGGTTCCGTTGGTCCTCGCCGGTCTGACTGCCGCGGTGGCCGCCCTCGTGGTCGCTGCGAGCGGGCACCGCACGCGGGCGCCGGCGAGACGTAAGGAGATCGTTATCACGAGGCCCACCCTCAGGGCGCTGAAGATGTAAGACTCCCCGCTGGACAGGGGACGCGCGTCACAGCGGTCCGGCAGGTGAGCCAAGGAGGACCCGGTGACAGTGGGCGAGACGACCGACAGCACGACAGCAGACCGACCGGTGGGTGCCGGCAAGGCCGACCTGGCTGCCCTGGCCGACACCACCACTCGGATCCGGCGCGCCGTCGAGAGCGTCATCGAGGGCAAGCGCGACGTCGTCCGGCTCGCGCTCACCGTGCTGCTCGCCGAGGGCCACCTGCTGATCGAGGACGTCCCCGGCGTCGGCAAGACGATGCTCGCCAAGGCCCTGGCCCGCTCGATCGACTGCTCGGTGCGCCGGGTGCAGTTCACCCCCGACCTGCTGCCCAGCGACATCACCGGCGTCGTCGATCTACAACCAGGAGAGGCGCGAGTTCGAGTTCAAGCCCGGCGCGATCTTCGCCAACATCGTGGTCGGCGACGAGATCAACCGGGCCTCGCCGAAGACCCAGTCGGCGCTGCTCGAGTGCATGGAGGAGCGCCAGGTCACCGTCGACGGCGACGACCTACGAGCTCGCGCTGCCGTTCATGGTGCATCGCCACCCAGAACCCGATCGAGATGGAGGGCACCTACCCGCTGCCCGAGGCGCAGCGCGACCGCTTCATGGCGCGGCTCTCGATGGGCTACCCCGAGCGAGCAGGCCGAGCTCGCGATGCTCGACACCCACGGCGCAGCTCGCCGCTGGACGACCTGCGAGCCGGTCGCCGACGCCACCGAGTCGCCAAGCATGATCGAGACCGTGCGCAAGATCCACGTCTCCGACCAGGTACGCCGCTACGCCGTCGACCTGGTCACCGCGACCCGCAACTCCCCCGACCTGCGGCTCGGCGCGTCGCCGCGCGCGACCCTGCACCTGGTCCGCGCCGCCCGCGCCGCGGCCGCGCTCGACGACCGCGACTACGTGCTGCCCGACGACGTCCAGGACCTCGCGGTCGCCGTGCTCGCCCACCGGCTGCTGCCCACCGCCGAGGCGCAGATCGGCCGGCGCGTCCACCGAGGACATCGTGGCCGACATCGTGGCCTCGGTGCCGCTGCCCGACGAGCGGACCCGCCGGGCGACCGGAAGCGAGCGGCTAAGTGCGCGGACGCGCTCCAGGGCCTGACCACCCGCGGACGCTCGTTCGTCGCCGCCGGGCTGGCGCGTCCTGGTCGCGGCGGTCGCGACCTCGCAGAAGCGACCTGCTGCGGGTCGGCGATCCTGCTGCTCGCGCTGCCGCTGGTGAGCGCGCTGGTGGTGGCGCGCACCCGGTACCGGCTGTCGTCGCGCCGCCGCCTCGGGTCCGGCCGCGACCGCCGCCGGCCAGGAGACCAGCGTCACCCTGCGGCTGGAGAACATCTCCCGGCTGCCGACCGGGCTGCTGCTGGTCGAGGACAAGGTCCCGTACGTGCTCGGCACCCGGCCGCGGTTCGTGCTGGACCGGGTCGAGCCGCGCGGCCGCCGCGAGGTGACCTACGCGGTCCGGTCCGACGTGCGCGGCCGCTACAGCCTCGGCCCGCTGTCGATCCGGCTGACCGACCCGTTCGGCATGTGCGAGCTGCAGCGCTCGTTCAGCGCCCGCGACACCCTCGTCGTCACCCCGCCGGTGCAGCAGCTGCCCGTGGTGGCGCTGTCCGGCGAGTGGACCGGCAGCGGCGAGAGCCGGTCCCGGTCGCTGGCCAGTGCGGGCGAGGACGACGCCGGGATCCGCGAGTACCGGCAGGGCGACGACCTGCGCCGGGTGCACTGGCGCTCCACCGCCCGGCTGGACAAGCTGATGGTGCGCCGGGAGGAGCAGCCGTGGCAGGCCCGCTGCACCCTGCTGCTCGACACGCGGTCCACCGCGCACGCCGGCGAGGGCCCCGGCTCGTCGTTCGAGTGGGCCGTCGCGGCCGCGGCGTCGGTCGGCGTCCACCTGGTGCGGCACGGCTACCACGTCCGGCTGCTGACCGACACGGGAGCGAACGTCGCGAGCGCCGCGCACGACGCGAGCGGCGTGGGCAGCGACTACGAGGGCTCGCTGCTGGACGCACTCGCGGTGCTGCAGCTCTCGAACAACACCAGCCTGCGCGACGCCAGCGCGGCGCTGCGCCGCGGCGGCGGTGAGGGACTGCTTGTCGCGGTGCTGGGCGGCCTCGACCTCGAGGAGACCCGGCTGCTGGCCCGGCTCCGGCACGGGTCGACCGCGGCCATCGCCATCGTGCTGGACACCGGCACCTGGAACCTGACGCCCGGCCGGGCCCGGGTGTCGACGGCCGAGGTGGACGGCGCGAGCGAGCTGCTGCGGGCGTCGGGCTGGCGGGTGCTGCGGGTCCGCGCCGGCGACGCACTGCCCGACCTGTGGAAGGACGCCGGCCGGCACGGGTCGGCGTCGGCTCGCACCATGGCCATCTCGGGGCTGTCATGAAGGTCATGAGTGGATCGCTGCGGATGCCGGTGGCGGCCGCCTTCGCCACCATCACCGCGTCCATCTGCCTGGGGCCGACGTTCCTGATCGGGTCCTGGTTCCTGCCGACCGCGTTCGGTGTCCTGGTCGTCGGCGCCGGTTGCGAGGTGGCCCGGCGGCTGTCGGCGTCGCGCAGCACGGTGCCGCTCGGCGGCCTCGCCGCATTGGCCCTGTACCTGCTCTGGCGCTACGGCAACGACCAGGCCTGGCTCGGAGTCATCCCGACGACCGGATCGGTCGACCAGCTCGGCAAGCTGGCCTCGGCCGGTCGCGACGACATCAACCAGTACGCCGCACCGATCGGGGTGTCCCCCGGCATCGAGCTGCTCACCGTCGCCGGCGTCGGACTGATCGCGCTGGTCGTCGACACCCTGGCGGTGACCTGGCGGCGGGCCGCGTTGGCCGGCCTGCCGCTGCTCGTCCTCTACACCGTGCCGACCGCCGTCGCGCCCGAGGGCGTCAGCTGGGTCGCGTTCGCGATCGCCGGCATCGCGTTCCTGACCCTGCTGCTGGCCGAGTCCCGCGAACGGGTCAGCCGCTGGGGCCGACCGATGCGCTTCAGCGTGGCCCGGGAGAACTGGCAGCCGGACGTCGACCCGAGCCCGCTCGGACAGGTCGGCCGCCGGGTGGGAGCCACCGCACTCGGGCTCGCCCTCGTCGTACCGGCTGTGCTGCCCGACCTCACGGTCTCGTCGATCGGCTTCGGCAGCGGCGGCTTCGGCCGTGGCGGGGGCGGCGAACCGGTCGCGGTCTTCAACCCGATCATCGACCTCGGCGACAACCTGCGGCAGGGCGACGACACACCGGTGATCCGGTACAGCGGCAAGCCGACGTACCTGCGGATGGTCGGGCTGGACGAGTTCACCGGCGCCAAGTGGCAGCCGAGCTCGCTCGAGGTGTCGCGCAACGACAACGACGCCGAGGACGGGCTGCCGCTGCCGCCAGGTCTGGGCGGGGCGACCGAGCGGCACCTGCGCCACTACTCGATCGAGATCTTCGACTTCTCCCAGGCCTGGCTGCCGCTGCCCTACCCGACCCGCAAGGTCTCCGACATCGACGGCACCTGGCTCTACGACCCCGCCACGTTCAACGTGTTCGGCGAGAACAGCTCGACCCGGCAGGTCTCCTACAAGGTGTCGGCACTGGACGTGACGTACTCCCCCGAGGCGTTGCGGACCGCGCCCCGGGCACCGTCGTCGCTGCGCAAGTACCTGCAGGTGCCGCGCGACATCGACCCCCGGGTGCTTGCCGAGGCCCGCGACGTGACCGCCGGCCAGCCGACGGCGTACGACCAGGCGCTGGCGCTGCAGACCTGGCTGCGCGACCCGAACGAGTTCACCTACAACCAGACCGTCGACGCGTCGGTCGGTGACGGCAACGGCTCCCAGGCGATCCTCGCCTTCCTGCAGACGCGGCAGGGCTACTGCGTGCACTTCGCCTCGACGATGGCCGTGATGGCGCGCCAGCTCGGGATCCCTGCGCGGGTCGCGGTCGGCTTCGCGCTCGGTCACACCGTCCAAGGCAAGCAGGTCGTCGGCCTGCACGAGCTGCACGCGTGGCCGGAGCTGTTCTTCCAGGGCTCGGGCTGGGTGCCGTTCGAGCCCACCCCCGGCGGGCCGGCGTCGCAGCCGCCGAGCTGGGCCCGGGCGGCGCCCAGTGGCGACCAGCCCACCGACCCGGCGAGCGGGGGGCCCACGCCCGGGTCGAGCTCGACCGCCGGGCCGGGCGGCAGCACGAACCGCGACCGGACGGACATCCTGGACCAGACCCCGAAGAACGGGCGCGGCGGTGTGGGTGCCGGGCCGGTCCGGGTCCCGGTGCTCCCGTTCGTGCTCACGCTGGTTGCCCTGGTGCTGCTCGCGGTGCCGTCGGTCACCCGGCTGCTGGTGCGCCGGCACCGTTGGCGCCAACCCGGCACGCCGACCGAGCACGCGCTGGCCGCCTGGGCCGAACTGCACGACACGCTGATCGACCACGGCTACGAGTGGGACCCAGCCGACCCGCCGCGACGCGGCGCGGTCCGGCTGGTGGCCGCGCGGCACCTGGTGGGCGAACCGGTGCACGCGCTGGACCGGGTGGCCGCCGCGGTCGAGCGGGCGAGGTACGCGCCGGAGATGTCACCGGTCGGCGACCTGCGGGCCGACGTGGACGAGGTTCGGGCCGCGCTGTCGGACGGCGCCGGCCGGTGGGAGCGCTGGCGGGCCCGGCTGCTGCCGCGGTCGACCCGCGCGGTGTCCACGGCGCTGTCGGAGAAGACCGCCGACGCGCTGGACGCGGTCGACCGCACGGTGGCCCGGGTCACCCTGCGGCTGCGCCTGCGCCGCACCTGACAGCCCGAACCATGATCGTGAGGGGAATGGGTCGTTCCGGAGTGTCCATTCCCCTCACGATCACGGGGAGCAGAGCGCGCTAGCGGCCGTTCTCGTCGCGGCGGCGGTTCCAGCGCTCTTCCATCCGGGCCATGAAGCCCGGGCCGCCGGCCGAGCCGCGCTGACGGCGGCCGCCACCGCTGGTGGCGGCCGGTCGGCGGACCCCGCTGGGGTCGACCACGCCGAGCTGCGCGGCGGCGGTGACCGCGCGATAGCTGGTGACCGCGAAGAACGCACTGGCCAGCATCAGCACGAAGCCGACGATGCTGACCACGATCAGCTGGGTGACCAGGCCGAGCATCAGCAGCACGACACCCACGATGAAGGCGGTGCCAGCGAGCAGAACACGGCGGCGGAAGTTGCTGCGAGGGTCGCGTCCACGCAGGGAGGAGGCGAACTTCGGGTCCTCGGCATACAGCGCCCGCTCCATCTGCTCGAGCAGACGCTGCTCGTGCTCGGAGAGCGGCACGGACTCCTCCTCGCGTCACTCAGAACTGCTCACGGCCTCCTCGGCCGTCAAGGGAAAGGATATGCGCCCGAGCGGCCCGATGAAACCCGGTCGGCAAACCCGTTCATTCACGTGGCCCTGTGGACCGGTCCGGATCGACCAGGCTGGCCGGTCGCACGGTCCCGTCGCCGAACCGTCGGGCCGCCCGGTCGGCGGCCTGCTCGACCTCGCGGCGGCCCTGGGCCCGTTCGCCGAGCAGCAGCTGGTGCGGCGCGGACTCGGACTCGACCAAGCCCTCGACCCGGATGCCCACCAGCCGCAGCCGGGCCCGGTCCAGACCGAGCGCCTCGTAGAGCTGGCGGGCGGTGGCGTAGAGGACCGCCGCGACATCGGTGGGCTCGGGCAGGGTGCGGGCCCGGGTGATGGTGGTGAAGTCGGCGAACCGGATCTTCACACTGACCGTGCGGCCGGCCAGGCCGGCGGTGCGCAGCCGGGCGGCCGTCCGCTCGGCCAGCCGGAGCAGCTCCCGGCGTACGACGTCGGGGTCGTCGACGTCGCGGGAGAACGTCTCCTCGGCGCCGATGCTCTTGTCCGGCTCGTGGGCCACCACCCGGCGCTCGTCCCGGCCCCAGGACAGGGCGTGCAGGTGCGAGCCGGCGGCCTGCCCGAGCGCCCGGACCAGGGTGCTGCGCGGGGTGTGCGCGATGTCGCCGACGGTGTGCAGGCCCAGCCGGGTGAGCTCCTTCTCGGTCTTCTCCCCCACGCCCCACAGGGCACCGACCGGCAGCGGGTGCAGGAAGGCCACCACCCCGCTCGCGGGCACGACGAGCATGCCGTCCGGCTTGCTCCGGGTGGAGGCCAGCTTGGCCACGAACTTGGTGGTCGCGACCCCGACCGAGCAGGTGATGCCCTGCTCGTCGGCGACCCGGTCGCGGATCAGCTGGCCGATCTCGCTCGGCCGGCCGAGCCGGCGGACCGCCCCGGCGACGTCGAGGAACGCCTCGTCCAGCGACAGCGGCTCGACCAGCGGGGTCACCGACCGGAAGATCTCCATCACGCCGGCGGACACCCGCGAGTAGCGGCCGTGGCTCGGCTCGACCACGGTCGCCTGCGGGCACAGCCGGCGGGCCCGGGTCATCGGCATCGCGGAGTGGACGCCGAACCGGCGGGCCTCGTAGGTCGCGGAGAGCACCACGCTGCGCGACCCGCCGCCGACGATGACCGGGGTGCCCTTCAGCTCGGGCCGGCTGATCAGCTCGACCGACGCGTAGAAGGCGTCCATGTCGATGTGCAGGACGGTGCAGCCCGCGTCGTCGCCCGGAGGTCCGGACGGCGGGCCGGGGCGGTCCAGCTGCTGGCTGCGGCTCATCGGCGTCCTGCGACGTCCAGAGCGAGGGACGAGCGGAGGCGGAGCGGGACCAATGTCATCGGATCGTTCACGGCGACGTCACACCTTGCTGGCCCGGACGTGCAGCTGGGTGGCCAGGGCCCGGAACTCCGGCAGCGCCGCGGTCGCGGTCTCCAGGTCGACCAGTGCGTCGGCCGCGCCCGGCTCGGAGTCGACCAGCGCCCCGGGGACGAGGTCGGCGACGGTGCGCACGCCGTGCACCTCCTCGACCCGCAGCCCGGCGTCGCCGAGCAGCGCGGCCAGCCCGGGCTCGGTGAACCGGCGGGGCAGCGGGTCGCCGGCGCCCCACCTGCCGTCCGGGTCGTCGAGGGCGTGCCGCGCCTCGGCGAACCGGCCGGCGACCGCCCGGGCGAGCACGACCGCGTTGCGCTGAGGCGACCAGCAGGCTGAGGGTGCCGCCGGGTCGCAGCACCGCGACCAGCGCGGTGACGGCCGGGGCCAGGTCGTCGACGTGCTCCAGGACGCCGTGGCAGAGCACCAGGTCGGCGCTGCCGGGCCCGACCACGTCGAGCAGGCCGGCCGCGTCGCCCTGGACGGCGCGGACCTCGACACCGGCCTCGCCGGCCCGCCGCTGCAGCGAGGCCAGCGCGTCGGGGTTGGGGTCGACCACGGTGAGCCGGTGCCCGAGGGCGGCCAGCGGCACCGCGAAGCCGCCGGTGCCGCCACCCACGTCGAGCACGTCGAGCGGCGGGGAGCCGCCGGCCACCTCGCGCAGCACGTCCCACACCACGGCGGTGCGGGCGGTGCGGTGCGGTGCGGTCTCGTCGGCACGGGAGGTCGGCACCCGGCCAGGCTAGTCATCCCCCCGAGCTCCCCGGGCTGGAGTGCCACAGCTTGCGCGGCGCCTTCGCCGCCTCCTTGCGGGCCGCCGCCCGGGCGTCGTCGCCGGACTCGCCGGGCGTCTTGATGTCGGCGTACGGCGACTGGCGGAACCCGCTGGCGTGCACCAGCACCCGCCGCGGCCGCCCCATGCCACCGGCCGACCCGGCCTTCCCGACCTCGCGCGGCTCGTAGACCTCCGCGGCGCCACCGAGCGGCGGCCGGGTCATCACCGGCCGGGTCGAGCGGCTCTCGGCCGCCCCGGTCACCGAGCGGTCGGTGACCGGCCCACTGGCGGCCATCAGAGCGGCGACCGCGTCCAGCCCGCCGGCCAGCCAGGCGGCGTGCAGCTCGGGCAGCTCCCAGCAGCCGGTGGCCCGCATCGACACCCCGCGCGGCCCGGTGCGCCGGACGTGGCCGCGGATGACGAGCAGCCACGAGTGGAACAGGGTCGCGGCGTAGGGACCCTGGGCGTCCTCGAAGAAGGTGGCGTCGATCGGGCCGCGGGCGTCGTCCAGGGTGACGAACACGACCCGCTTGCCGGACCGGATCGGCGGGGTCTGGGTGGCGACCTTCACCCCGGCGACGAGCACCTCGGCCTGGCTGCGGCTGCGCACCATGTCGGGGGCGCGGGTCACCCGCAGCGCGGCCAGGAACGGCTCGTAGAAGTCGACCACGTGCCGGGTCGCGTCCAGCCCGAGCACCTCGAGCTCGGCCCGGACCCGCTCGGCCCCGGTCATCTCCGGCAGCCCGCTGGGCTCGACCGACCCGGGGGCGTCGCCGAGGTCGAGGGCCAGCTGCACCGGCGCGGCCACCACCGGGCGCGCGGCCTGCGACTGGCGGGCCGCGAGGGTGCGCACGTCCGGGCGCTCCACCGTGGTGAGCGACTCGCCGCTGGTCGCGGCCAGCGCGAGCTGCGCCCCCCGCTCGGTGGTCGGGACCGGCCCGCCCCCGTCGTACGCCGGGACCGGGTGCTCGCGCGGACACCGCGGGACACCGCCCGGGACCACCGGTCCAGCTCGCCCACCTGCAGCAGCAGGTCCCGGCGGGTGAGCCGGCCGGGCCGGCCGGACGGGCCGGTGACCACCGACCCCAGCGCGTAGAGCGCGTCGAAGGCGCCGGTGAGCACCAGCCGCTCGACCACCGGGCGGGCCACCCCGGCCCGGTGCCAGAAGTCGGCCAGCGAGCCGTAGGGCCGGCCGGCCACCACCCGGGCCACCTCCGCCTCGGAGATGCCCTTCACCTCCGCGAGCGCCAGCCGGATGCCGTACCCCGTCGACGAAACGCTCGGCGCGCCGAACCGGACCTGTCGGCCGCCGAACGTTTCAGTTGCGGAGGGTTGGTGGTGGCCGTCGAGTCGTCGTCGTCGTGGTCGTGGTCGAGGCGCTCGACCCGGTAGGTGGCCTCGGACCGGTTGACGTCCAGCGGCAGCACCTCGATGCCGAACTGGCGGGCGTCGTCGAGGATCAGCCGCTTCGGGTACATGCCGGGGTCGTGGGTGAGCACCCCGGCGAGGAACGCCGCCGGGTGGTGGGCCTTGAGCCAGGCCGACTGGTAGGTCGGCAGCGCGAACGCCGCCGCGTGCGCCTTGCAGAACCCGAACGACGCGAACGCCTTGAGCACCTCCCAGACCTTGTCGACGGTGGGCACGTCGTAGCCGCGGGCGAAGGCACGCGGCCGCAGCCACACCTCGACCTCGTCCTGGCCGTCCGGGCTGCCCATCGCCCGGCGCGCCTCGTCGGCCTCGGCCAGGGTGACCCCGGTGAAGGTCGCGATGATCTCGAGCACCTGCTCGTGGAAGACCACCACCCCGCAGGTGTCCTCGAGGGCGTAGCGCAGGTCCTCGTGCAGGTACTCGGGCTCGGCCCAGCCCTGCCGGGCCTTGAGGAACGGCGTGACCATGTCGCTCTTGACCGGCCCCGGCCGGAACAGCGAGATGTCGGTGATCAGGTCGCCGAACGTCTCGGGGCCGAACTTGCCGACCAGCTCGCGCTGTCCCGGCGACTCGATCTGGAACATGCCCAGGGTGCGGGTGGACTGGATCAGGGCGAAGGTGTCCGGGTCGTCGAGGGGCACCTGCGTCTGGTCGTCCAGGTCGATCAGCGGGTCGTCGGGCGAGCCGTCGACCCGGCGCACCTCGTGGATCGCGTGCGACATCGCCGACTGCATCCGGATGCCGAGCACGTCGAGCTTGAGCAGGCCGAGCTCCTCGACGTCGTCCTTGTCGAACTGGCTCATCGGGAAGCCCAGCCAGCTGGCCTCGACCGGGGTGCGGTCGAGCAGCGTGGTGTCCGACAGCAGCACCCCGCACGGGTGCAGCGCGACGTGCCGGGGCAGCCCGTCGAGCCGGGCCACCAGCCGGAACAAGAGATCTAACGAGCCGCCCCCGATCCCTGGAATCGCGACGCCCGCAGCTCGGGCAGCTCGCGCAGCGCCTCGTGCACGTCGCGGGCCCGGATGTGCGGGAACGCCTTGGCGATCTGGTCGATCTCGCCCGGCGGCATGCCCAGGGCAGCACCCACGTCCCGGATCGCGTGCCGCACCCGGTAGGTGTCCATCATCGAGACGCAGGCGACCCGCTCGCCGCCGAACCGGTCCAGGATCTGCTCGTAGACCTCGGTACGCCGGGCCGACTCGACGTCGATGTCCACGTCGGGCAGCGCCTCGCGCAGCGGCGAGAGGAACCGCTCCATCAGCAGGCCGTGCCGGATCGGGTCGACACCGGAGATGCCCAGCAGGTAGTTGACCAGGCTGCCGGCGCCCGAGCCGCGGGCCGCGACCCGCACCCCCATGCCGCGGATCAGGTCGACGACGTCGGCCACGGTGAGGAAGTACGACGGGTAGCCGAGCGACTCGATCACCGCGAGCTCGTCGTCGAGCCGGCGCCGCACCTCGGGGGTGGCGGCCATCGCCCGTCGGCCCAGCCCGCCCTCGCAGCGCTGCCGCAGCATCGCCTGCGCCGCCGCCACCGGGTCGCTGGTCGTTGCTCCGCCCAGGACGTCCAGGTCCGGGAAGTGCACCTCGCCCATGCCGAGGTCGGCCCGCGGGTCGACCGCGCACCGGTCGGCGACCCGCCGGGTCGCGGCGAGCAGCCGTCGGGCCGCCCTCCCGTCCAGCCCCGCGGCGGTGGCGACCTCCTCGGCGACCGCGGCCATCTCCTTGCCGGACTTGAGGTAGCCCTCGGCGTTGACCCGGTCGAGGTGGCGGGGGTCCAGCGGCACCAGCCGGCGGGACGCGTCGAGCACGTCGACGGTCGGGGCGTCGGAGCGGTCGGCGTAGCGCACCGCGTTGGTGAGCACCGCGGTGAGCCGCTCCTCGACGGCCAGCCCGAGCATCCGGGCGGCCCGGGGCTGGTCGTCGGGACCGCGGTGCGAGACCACCTCGAGCACCAGGTCGGTCGGCTCGACCACCTCCTGCCAGCGGGCCAGCACCGCCCGGGCCAGGTCCGGCCGGCGGGCGGTGAGGGCCCGGCCGACCTCGGACCCGGGTCCGAGCAGCACCAGCAGGCCGCCGCCGGCGGCGGCCGCGGCCCGGACGTGCTCGGCCACCAGGTCCAGGGTGCTCACCGGCTTCCCGCGCTCGCCGCGCAGGTGGGTGGCCGACACCAGCCGGCACAGCGCCGCCCAGCCGGGCTTGTCCCGGGCCAGCAGGGTGACCCGCGGGTGCCGCGGGTCGACGGTGGCGCCGCCCCGCGCCGGGTGGGCCCGGCCGGGCTGGCCGGGCTGGCCGGGCTGGTTGGTGCGGGACCGCAGCGACGGGTGCACCATCCGCGGCGGCGAGAGCAGCCCGGTCGGCTCCAGGGCGAGGTCGACGCCGAGCACCGGCCGGATCCCGGCCGACCGGGCCGCCCGGGCGAACTTCACCGCGCCGTACAGGCCGTCGCGGTCGGTGAGCGCGAGGGTGTCCATGCCGTGCTCGACGGCGCGCTCGACCAGGACGTGCGGGTGCGAGGCGCCGTGGCGCAGCGAGTAGCCGGACGCCACGTGCAGGTGGACGAAGGGATCGCCGGAGCCGGGTGCGGCCACTCAGCCGGCCCGGTCGGCCAGGTGCGGCAGGACCGGCTGGTGGGCCAGCCCGAGGGTGGTCTCGACCAGCGCCAGGAAGGTCTGCGCGTCGCGGAGCAGGTCGTCGGCCTCGCGCGGGGTGACCGCCCGGGACAGGCCGGCCTCGGCGGCCGCCCGCTTGCCGGCGCCGGCCGCGAAGAACGCCGCCCACTCGGTCAGCTCGGGCGCCACCTGCGGCAGCATCGACCACACGTTGCGGGGCCGCTTGGTGGCGGCCGGCCGGGTGCGCACCGCGAGCACGGCGGCGGCGGTGCGCAGCGCCGCGAGGTGGGCCGCGGCGTAGCGCTCGGTGCCGACCGTGGTCACCATCGCGGTGGCGAGGTCGTGGCGGGCGGTGCCGAGCAGGTCGCGGGCGGCAGACACCACCGGCGGCCGGCGCTGCAGGACGCTGTCGTCATCGGGACCACCCCTCAGTCCTGCGCGCGCAGCAGGGTCCAGCCGCCCGCCGTCCAGTCGAAGCACAGGTCGTAGATCCCGGCACCGTGGTCGCGGCCCCGGCTGGCCTCCACCCGCCAGACCTCCCGCTCGCCGGCGGTGGCCTCGGGGCGCTGCCACCAGGCGCCGGTCTCGACCCAGCGCGCGAGCACCTCCCGGACCGCGTAGAACCGGCCCCGCCAGAGGAACTCGGCCGGGTCGTCGTCACGACGGCGCACCTCGACCGGATCGTCGTACCGCCGGCTCATCGGTGCCTCCCTGGTGTTGTGTGCCGGGCCACCCGGCACCGCGGGGGTCGAGTCCACGGTGCCGGGCGTCCCACCCGTGATCGAACAGGTGTTCGAACAGGTCCCACAGTAGCCCCACCCTCGGACAGCGCGTCAAGCCTTTCGGCGAGCCGGGCTAATCTCGGCGCGATGCACAGCCACCCCAGCGTGATCCGGGTCATCGCCCGGCTGGCCGAGCTCGGTGCCGGCGGGCAGGTCCGGACCCTCGACGACGCCGCCCGCACCGCGGCCCAGGCCGCCGCGCAGCTCGGCATCGAGGTCGCCCAGATCGCCAACTCCCTGGTCTTCGCCGCCGACGGCGCCCCGCTGCTGGTGATGGCCTCCGGTGGCCACCGGGTCGACACCGCGAAGGTGGCCGCCCTGGTCGGCGCCGCCTCGGTCGACCGCGCCAGCCCCGAGTTCGTCCGGGAGCACACCGGCTTCGCCATCGGCGGGGTCGCGCCGATCGCCCACCCGGAGCCGCTGCGCACCCTGGTCGACACCGAGCTCGAGCGCTACGACGAGGTCTGGGCCGCGGCCGGCCACCCGCACACGGTCTTCCCCACGACGTACGCCGAGCTGCTCCGCATCACCGGCGGCCAGCCCGCCGAGGTCGGCGCCGACTGACCTCGAAGGCCCGCGCAGTTCCGGACGCGGAACGTCCGCAACGGCGGTTACGGTCCCCGCCATGACCACCAGTAACGACCTGTGGACAGCCCCCGGGTGGGAACCGCCTCTCGCCGGCACCGAGCTCGAGCACCTCACCGGTGCGCTCGACCGGCTCCGCACGACCTTCCGCTGGAAGGCCGGCGACCTCGACGCCGCCGGCCTGCAGGCCCGCATCGGCGCCTCCTCGCTGACCCTCGGCGGCCTGCTCAAGCACCTCGCCGCTCGTCGAGGACTACGCCTTCACCGTCAAGCTGCGCGGGGAGCCGCTCGGCGCGCCGTGGGACGCCTTCGGCTGGGACGGCAGTCACCGACTGGGACTTCACCTCCGCCGCCGACGACACCCCCGAGCAGCTCTACGCGCTCTGGGACGGCGCGGTCGCGCGGTCCCGCGCGCGGCTCGGCGCGGCCCTGGCCGACGGTGGGCTCGACCAGCTCGCCCACTTCTCCGGGCCTGGGGGCCAACCGGCAAGCCTGCGCCGGCTGATCTTCGACCTGGTCGAGGAGTACGGCCGGCACACCGGGCACGCCGACCTGCTCCGCGAGGCGGTTGACGGGCGGGTCGGCGAGGACCCGCCGGACGACTGGCAGTCGCCGATCGCCTGACCCGCCCGGCTAGGCCGCGAGCCGGGCCAGGATCTCGTCCAGGACGACGTCGGCGGCCGGCATCTGCTCGATCTCGGCGCGCAGGCGGGTCGCCGCCTCCCGGAAGGACGCGTCCTCGAGCAGCCGGCCGAGGGCCTCGGCCACCGCGTCCGGGGTGATCTCCTCCGGCTGCAGGGCGAGCGCGGCTCCGGTGGGCAGCAGCGCTGCGGTGTTGAACGGCTGGTCGGTGCCCTGCGGCAGGCACAGCTGCGGCAGGCCGTGGCAGAGGGCGCCCAGCATGGTGCCCGCTCCGGCGTGGGACACGACGGCCCGGCACACGGGCAGCACGGCGGCCTGCGGCACGAACTCGGCGGTCACGCACCGCGGGCGGCAGCGGTCCGAGCTGCGCCGGCTCGACGCCGGGTCCGGTGGTCACGACCAGGTTGACCGGCCAGCGGGCACATCCCTCGATCACGGCGCGGAACACGCCGGGTGCCTGGTTCATGATGGTGCCGAGGGTGACGTAGACCGTGTCCGGGTGCGGCAGCGCCGACAGGTCCAGCCCGTCCAACGCCCCCGCATCGGCCTCCCCGGCGTCCGGGCGCAGCGGATGCGTCGACGGCCACGGGTTCGGCTCGGAACCGCTCAGGCTCGGCGGGCAGATGTCCAGGTACGGCGCGGCCAGCACCTCGGCGATCGGGTCCGGCAGCCCGCCCTCGGCGATCGCGGACCCGATGGCCGCCGCGAAGTACGTCGAGCCCGGGACCGTCGGGCCGTAGCCGTGGGTGACCTGCGGGATCCCGCGCACGGCCGCCGCCGTCGCCGAGCCCAGCTCGAGGGTGTCGTGCACCACCAGGTCGGGTCGCCACGTGTCCACCAGGTCCAGCACGTCCCGGGCCCGGTCCACCGCGCCGGCGCCGAAGAGGTTCCGCGCCGCGAACAGCGGCTGCTCCTCGGGCGGCAGCTCGCTGACCGTCACGCCCTCGGGCAGCCGGGCGTAGGACTCCGCCAGCGTCAGCCCGGAGGCGTGCGCGGTGACACCGAGGTTCTCGACCAGCCCCGCCATGTCGCTGCCGGAGGTGACGACCACCTCGTGACCGCCCCGCTGGGCCGCCCGGATCAGCGGGACCATCGGCAGCAGGTGCCCGTACCCGGGCCAGGCCCCGACCAGAATCTTCATTCGCGGCAGCACTCCTTCGCCCGAGCGGACCTCAACAGATATCTCTCGATCCGCTGCCAGGCGTAGCCGTCGTACGCGACCGCGACGCTCCACACGGCCGGGAAGCAGTCCGGCCGGCAGGCCGGGATCTCGGGCGTTATCCGGAGCATGTCGCCGGTCACCGTGTAGTGGAAGGTCACGTCGTTCCCGTCGCCGGCCCCGATGATGAAACGGTCGTCCCCGACAAGCCGGTACTGCCCGTCGTCGACCTGCTCCCCGGTCGCGTCGCGCGACCCGAACTGGCCGTCGGCGGTGAAGAAGTGCGAGTGCTTGCGGGCGACCGCACCCCGGCACGGGTGGCGGTCGTCGATCTGGCCGGGATCCTCGACTCCGGGGACCCAGCCGTCCTCGGCGAGCATCTCGGGCACCGCGGCCTGCATGCCCGCCTTCCGCAGGAGTCCCACCAGCTCGGAGCAGCGCTGGAGCCGCTGCCACTCCCCGACAAGTGCGGGCACCTCAGCGCTCGACGACGACGAGCTGGACGGGGTCGGCGACGGGCTGCCCGCGGTGGTGGCGTCACCGCCCCCGGTGCAGCCGGCGACCAGGACGGCGAGCGTGGCGACTACCGGGCTCCTGTGCATGACGACTCCCTGCTAGCCGGCCAGGTCCGACTCGGCCACCACCCGCAATGCCTGGGCGGCGATCGTGAGCGCCGGGTTCACCGCCGACGACGACGGGAAGAACCCGCCGTCGACCACCCACAGGTTCTCGACGTCCCAGGTCCGGCACCACGGGTCGAGCACGCTGGTCGCGGGGTCGGAGCCGCAGACCACGGTGCCGCACTGATGGCTGTTCATGCTGATGTCGAAGTGCTGGGTCGCGACCAGGTCGTAGCCGGCGTCCCGCAGCAACCGCTTCGCCCGTCGGTGCAGCCGCCGGTGGGTCGAGGTCCCCACCGCGTCACGGGCCGTGGTCACCACCCCCGATGCCGAGACCGTGACCCGGTTCTCCGGCGCGGGCAGGTCCTCGGCCATCACCAGCCACTCGACGCTGCGCGCCGCCACCCGGTCGAGCACGGCCAGCGGCACCTTCGTCGCCCAGCTCTTCATCATCACGCCCTGCACCTTGCCGATCAGCTGGAGCGACCCGAGCGGCCAGCCGTCGCCGCCGTCGAGGTACCAGTCGTTGACCGACAGCGTCTTCTGGAACACGACGTCGTTGCGGCGGTGCACGTCCACCGCGGCCACGTGCGCGTTGTTGTGCATCATGAACCGGCGCCCCACCTGGTCCGAGGAGTTGGCCACCCCACGCGGGTGCCGGTCGTCGGCGGAGCCGAGCAGCAGCGCCGCCGAGCTCACCGCACCGGCAGCGAGCACGAACCGCTCCCCGCGGACCTCCATCGCTCCGTCCGGACCGTCCGCCACCAGGTGGTCGACCCGCCGCCCGGTGCGGTCGGTCACGATCCTCCTCACTCGTACGCCGGTCAGCAGCCGGGCGTTGCCGGTCGCCAGCGCAGGGTCGACCGCGCACGTCTCGGCGTCGCTCTTGGCCCCCACGTAGCAGGGGAATCCGTCACAGGTCCGGCAGCGAACGCAGGTCCCGCCCGGGCGCCGGTCGACACCCATCGCGTTGGCGCTCGGGTGCACACCGGCGGTGCGCAACCGGTCGGCCAGGTCGGCGACGTACGGCTCGTGCGGGAGCGCGGGGAACGGGTACTCCGTGGACCGCCACGGCTCGGTGGGGTCCTCGCCGGTCGTGCCGTGCACCCGGTACATCTGCTCGGCCTCGGCGTAGAACGGCTCGAGGTCGGCATAGGTGAACGGCCAGGCCGGCGAGGTGCCCTCGAGGTGCTCGACCGCACCCAGGTCCTGCTCACGCATCCGGGGCAGGCTGGCGCCGTAGACCTTGGTGCTGCCGCCCACGACGTGGTGCACGCCCGGCCGGAACGCTGTGCCGCGGCCGTCCAGCCAGGTCTCCGCCGGCTTGTAGCGGCGGTCCACGAACACCGCGCGCGGCGACCAGTTCTCCGGCTCGCGGGGCAGCCGTTCACCGCGCTCGAGCAGCAGCACGTCCACACCGCGTCGGGCCAGCGCGAGTGCCGTGGTCGCGCCGCCCATGCCCGAGCCGACCACGACGACGTTGGCCTGAAGACCCGTCACCATTGCGCCATCCTCCCCCGTCGCTGACCGCTGTTTCGGGTGACCTCATCCGTTCGGTCAAACCTTGGCCAAGGTCGGCGAGCGAACCGGGACAGAGTCGGACGTCCGGCCGCGTCGGCATGAACTCGGTCTTGATGATCTTCACTTGCGGGTCTATGCATGGTGCCGTCCCACCGACCGGGTGGGGCCACGACGACGACGGCCAGCCGACGAGGAGGCCGCCGACAACCGTCGTGATTTGGCTGCGTGGCCATGCTCGGGGTGTAGGTCCTGCACGCCCTGCTGTGCTGCGTCGCGCCCTTGGGGGGCCCGCATGTCCGGCATCCGTTCCCTGCGCATCCCGACCACTGGCCGGCACGCCCGCCGGTCGAGGTCCCTGATCGGGCTGATGACCGCCGTCGCGACGCTGATCGCGTACGTGACGGTCTCCATCCCGGTCCGGCCCGCGCAGGCCGCCGACGCAGAGTCCGACGCGCTGCGCACGCTGATCACGGGGCTGGAGAACTTCGTCCCCGGTCTGGCCGGGGTGGGCGCCTTCGGGCAACCGCTGAAGACGCTGGACGTCGCACCGGGCAGCGACGCCGGCATCCGCCTGAGCGACCTGCTCGCGACCGCACGGACCAGCGTGCTCGAGCCGGGCTATGGCAACGCGACCGACGTCGACGGGCTCGTCGGCGCCATCAACGGCAAGAGCGACGACATCAGCCACAACAGGCACGTGTCCTTCACCGCGTCGAAGTCGACCGTCGGCACCGTCGACTCGGTGACCCTCGGCATGCACGCGACCAGGACGGTCACGACCGCCAAGCTCGACATCCACGACGACAGCCCGCAGTTCTCGCTGGCCTCCGAGGGAGGGGTCGACCTCACCCTGACGTTCGACAGCACGTTCATCCTCAACTACGACAGCAGCAACGGCGCCACCTGGATCACCCGCACCGGCTCCACGCCGAGCATGACGATCGGGGCCGACGCCGTGCTGTCGAGCCCGCTCAACGTCAAGGCCGGCCTGGGCATCCTCGGCATCGAGCTGGACACCGGCAGCACGCTGCACCTGGCCGCGTCGCTGGCCTCGTCCTGGGGCGACCCGAACAACGACGGTCGGCTGGCGTTCGAGGAGCCAGGCGGGTTCGCGGACGACGGTGAGCTCGCGGCAGCCGGGGCCGGCGCCGGGCTGGTCACCACCACGATGACCAGCGGCTCGTTCGACGCCTTGCTCAAGATCATCGGCCGGCCGAGCCCCGCCATCTCGCTGGGCGACGCCAAAGTCACGGTGACCGTCACCGCCGCCGACCTGACCACGGGAGACCCGCAGGTCACCGTGACGAGCGGGACCCTGGACGATGTCAAGGCATTCCTCACGCTGTCCACCCGGGACCTCGCCCAGGGGCTTGCACAGGCAGCGTCGACGGTGATGGCCCTGCAGAACTCGGTCGGCGCCGGGCTCCCGTTCATGCGCGGCGACTTCTCCAACGCGGTCGGCGCCGTCGGCGCGATCACGGAGTACCTCGCCGCAAACGTCCCGGAGCCGACTCCCGCGTCGCCGAAGCCAGGGCTGCCGACGTTCGCGTCGTTGCAGGACCTGCTCAAGGACCTCGAGGCGATCGGTGGCGACACCCACGTCGACGTGGCGGACGCGGTCTACGACGCGGCGAAGCGGAAGGTCAGCTTCTCGCTGAACCTCACCCGCGCTGCGGGCAGCCCGGAAGACCTCAACCCCGCGGGCACTCCGCTCAGCGGGACCGCCACCTACACGGACACCGAACTCACGGACAGCGGCAAGACCTTCACCCAGGCCCTCGTCGGTCGGCAGGTCGTGGCCGGCACCTCGAGCGGACTCGTCAAGACCGTCAGCGGCGACACCTTGACGCTGGACCCGGCACCGGTGACCAGCGCGCAGAACCCGACCCCCACCGTGTACTGGAACGGCGGCCGGCCGGCCAACGGCACCACCTACAGCATCGCGGCCGCCGACCCGAAGATCGGCGCCGTGGAGCTCGGCAACGCGCTCGAGCAGAACGCGAACGGAGCGATCAAGAACGCCAACGCCAAGTCCGCGCAGGCCAAGGTCACGCCGAGCTTCGCGCTGCACCTGCCGATCGTGCTCGACCTGCGCGACCCCGACACAAGCGACTGCGACCCGACGAGCGGCACCGCGGCGTGCCCGTACTCCTACACCGCCAACGGCATCACCCAGCTCATCACGTCCCTGCCCCGCACCGCTGACCGCATCATGCTGCACACCAGCAACGCAAACCTGCTGACGGCCGACGCCCCGATCACCACGAACGTCGACGTCGACGCCACCGTCGGCTTCCTCGGTGTCAAGGTCAAGGGAACCCTCACCGAGTGCACCAACTCCCCCGGGCTCGACAGCCACTGCGTCGGGACCCGCGGCGCGGACGACCACCTGCTGTCGATCGCGCTCAAGCCGCTGCCGGCCGCCGACGCCGACGGGGACATCCCGTTCCCGACCTTCGTCACCGAGCTGACGGACGCCCTCGCGAGCAGCCCACCACCCTCTCGGACCTGGTGGGCTTCGAGGTCAAGGGCCACGCCTACGCGAACCTCACCGTCGAGGTGCCCGGTGCGCCGAAGTTCTTCGGGGGCACCAGCCCCTCCGCCGGCGTCGAGATCACCATGCCGCAGATCAGTGCGCCGGCGACCTTCACCGTGACGCCGTCTGCGTCGATCGGGGACCTGGGCACCTTCAACTTCGACCCGGACAACCCGCTGGCGCTGTTCGGTGCGCTGCTCGGCGACCTGCAGGCGCTGCAGGCGACCATCGGGAGCTTCCCCGGCTCCGGCGCGCTGGACACCAAGATCCCGCTCGTCGGGAAGTCGTTCAACGACGTCATCGGCTCCGGCGTGTCCGGCGGCGGCGCCGGCGTCGCCTTCGGTGCGATGACCGACGGGTCGACACTGACGGACCCCAGCAAGTCCTTCGACGCGTCCTACGTCGGCCGCAAGGTGCACGTGGGCTCGCAGGAGTCGTCGATCGTGGGCGTCCCGGACGGGATGCCGCACGTCCTGCTCCTCAAGCCGGCCCTGATGCCACAGCCGGCCGACGGCTCGGCGTACACGATCGACTCCGAGCTGCAGGGCCTGATCAACACGCTGTCCGACCAGTCGAGCAACAGCCTGCAGGCGATGCTCGACACCCTCTCCCAGAAGCTGGGGACCGGCAGCAACGCGACCTTCGAGGTCATCGACGGCACCCCCGACACCCTCAAGCTCAAGCTGCACTGGGCCCGGCAGTACACCAGCCAGACGCCGATGAACCTGTCGTTCCAGCTGCCGTCCGGCACCGACCGCTCGCTGATCGGCGTCTCGGGCCAGGGCCTGCTCGACGTCTCGGCGACCGGCGAGATCAACCTCTCGCTGCTGATCCCGCTGGACCCCTCGACGTTCGGCAACCCAGGAGCCGCGCTCCAGATCGACCCGACCGAGTCCAACGTGAAGGCCGGGGTCTCGGTCGACGGCGGTGACACGCTGCGGATGAGCGCCAACCTCGGACCGTTCAAGGTCTCGCTCGGCGACCCGGACACCAACAACCCCGCGGGCACGCAGCTGAAGGCCGGCCTGGGCGTCGACCTCGAGCAACACCACCGACACCGACCCGGAGTCGCTGTCCGCCTTCGTGGCCGGGCTCGACGTCGCGGTGAACGGCAACGGCGTCGCCTGCGACGGGGCACCCAGCGGGTCGGACCCGCTCGCCCTCTGCGCGGTCTTCCCGACCTACCTCAACGGCGCCCGATCAACGCCGACCCGAACCTGAACAAGTTCATCGTGCGGCTGCCGATCGTGGACAACGACCTGGCCGACACCTTCAACATCGGCGGGCCGGACCTCGACGGCGGCAACCCGCGGTTCGTCATCCCGGACGGGCTCGGGGCGGCGCTCGCGAGTGCCGCGCTGAACCTGTTCACCTTCGGCGACGGCTTCTCCGACTACCTGGAGTTCGCCGAGAACTCGCTGCGCACGGCCTCGTTCGACGGCAAGCTGCCGCTGATCGGCAAGGACCTGCAGGCCGGCGCCGACTTCCTCGGCGGTGTGCGCACCGAGCTCGAGGGCGTCTTCAATGGCCCGGTCCCCAACAACACCGACGCGGCCGCGATCCGGACGTTCGTGACGACCAAGGTCAAGCCCGCGCTCCCGTCGGTCGGGTCCCTGTTCAAGCTCGACATCACCTGTACCACGCCCCTGTCAGCTGCGGCGGCACCGACCGCGACCAAGAACGGGACGGGTACGGGGACGTCGTACGAGTACAAGATCGTGAGCTACACGACGGTCGACGGCGAGAAGGCCAACGGCCCGACCAGTCCGGCGTCCAGCCCGGCCATCGACCACGCGGCGCTCGGAGACTTCAACGACACCGACAACATCGGCCTGACCTGGGCCGCCGTGCCCCGGGCGACCGGGTACCGCGTGCTGCGCAGCGTCGACGGTGGCGACTGGCTGGAGCTCAAGGACGTCGGCAACGTCACGACGTACACGGACAAGAACCAGGACACGGCAGCAGGGACGGCGTTCGAGGACACCGCGCCCTCCTCCTCGCCGTGCCCGGACAGTACGCCGGCCGACGAGGTGACCGGCGTCTCGCTCGAGCTCAACATCGGCCAGGGCAAGCCGACCGCCAAGGGCTGCGAGGACGACCCGTCGCTGCCCGGCAGCCAGGGCGACTGCATCAGCGCCGACCTCCCGCTGGACCTCGGCATCCCGGGTCTGTCGCTCAAGGCGACCGACGCCACCGACCCGATCCACGCCTCCGTCGGCTGGCGGCTGCACGTGAAGGTCGCGCTGGACCGCGTCGAAGGGTTTCTACGTCGACACCCAGGAGGGTGACGAGCCCGAGTTCCGCGTCGGCGCCGAGCTCGACGTGCCCGACGTCCAGGCCCGGATCGCGTTCATCAACATCAACGAGACGAACAACGACGACACGACGCCCGAGTTCGTCGGCACCTTCTCGGTCGACCTGCACGACTCCGACGGCAAGCTCACCCTCGACGAGCTGATCAGCCCGGACGTCCTCGACCACGTGAGCGCCACGCTCAACGCCGACGTCGCGATCGACTGGCACCTGGCCGCGCGGCCCGGCGACGGCTCCGCCCTGCCGGGCATCTCGACCGACTTCCTGCTGACCTGGGGATGGACGAGCGACGCCCCCAGCGACATCGGCAACCTCGAGATCGCGTTCAACAACGTGAAGCTGGACGCCGGTCAGTTCCTCGGCAACGCGATCAAGCCGATCATCCAGCAGGTGGTCGACGTCTTCAAGCCGGTCCAGCCGGTCATCGACACGCTGTTCGAACCCATCCCCGTGATCAGTGACCTCTCCGAGGCGGTGGGCGGCGATCCGGTCACGATCGCCTCGCTCGCCCAGGCCTTCAGCACGCTCGCCGGCGGGCCGGACATCCAGCCGTTCCTCGACGTCCTGAAGAACATCAGGGACCTGGTCAAGTCGCTGCAGGGTGACTGCAGTCCCGACCCCTCTCCCTGCATCACCGTGGGCAGCTTCCAGCTCGTCACGAACAAGGCCATCGCGCAGGACGCCAACCCGGCGACCGCGAAGGGCTTGATCAACGACAGCGATCCGTCCTACGACCTGCACAACAACGTCAAGTCGCAGGTCAACGACCACTCCACCAACGGCCCGATCGACGCCAACGGCGCCGACGCCGAGCACCCCGGCTTCAGCTTCCCGTTCCTCGACAACCCGTCGTCGATCTTCGGTGTGCTCGTGGGTCAGGACGTCGACCTGGTCAAGTTCGACTCCGGCCCGCTCACCCTGGGCTTCGAGTTCCAGCAGTCGTTCGGCCCGGTCTACGCACCACCGCCGGTGAACATCGTCATCGGCGGCGGCGCCTCGGTCACGCTGCGCATCGTGGCCGGCTTCGACACCTACGGCATCCGCACGGCCATCGAGGCCGGCAAGGTCGACGCGAAGATCCTCGACAGCCTGTTCTTCTACACGACCGACACGAACACCGGGAAGCCGCTGCCCGTCGTGCAGTTCGAGGGCCACCTGCAGGCAGGGGCTCGGTCAGTCTTGTCATCATCGAGGTCGGTGTGGTCGGCGGCATCAAGCTGACCATCAGCTTCTACTGGAACGACCCCAACAACGACGGCAAGTTCCGGTTCGGCGAGTTCCTGGCCACAGCTCTGACCAATCCCATCTGCCTGTTCAACGTGGGCGGAGAGCTGTCCGTGTTCATCAAGGTGTTCATCACGTTGGGCATAAGTCCGTTCAGCGTGTCCTTCGACTTCACGCTGGTCGACGTGATGATCCTCTACTTCGACCTCAAACCCGACTGCACACCACCGCCGCCGAAGCTCGGTGGCACAGCGGACCACGTCCTCTACCTGTTCGCCGGGAAGTTCGGCGGCAAGGCCCAGCGTGCCCCCGGCTACAGCGGCGCCTACCCGTTCGACGGCAAGGCACCGAACCCGGACGCCGACGAGATCTGGGTGATCCGGCAGGTCCCGGCCAAGCCCGGGTCCCGGACCCGGACGGGGCCGGCCCGAAGGTCGCCCAGACGGCCGAGAACGCGAAGGTCACCGTCACGGCCCTCGGCATCAGCGAGGACTTCGACGACGACGGCGGCGCGATCACCACGGTCGTGCTCGACGGTGACGGCTACGACGGCAAGCTCCAGGTGACGTTCAACGGCGGCGACAAGAACACGCCGTTCTCGAAGAAGGTCGTCGTCCGGACCGGATCCGGCGACGACGTGATCCGGACCGGGGTGGGGAGCGGCGATCGTCGACTCCGGTGCCGGCGCCGACCAGGTCACGACCCTCGAGCGCACCGACCTCAGCCTCGACCCGGCCACCGCGCCTACAGCGCTGGTCTCCGGCGGCCTCGGGCCGGACGCCTCACGGTCGGCAACGGCAAGGACACCGTGCTCGGCGACAAGGCGCCTGGTCTTCAACGCCCAGGGCACGGTCAACGTGACGCCAGCCGAGGGCGGGCGCCGTCGAGCCTGCACCGCGCCGCTCGACCCGAACGATGTCGATCGAGCCGAGGAACCCCGGCGGCGACGCGGGCGGCGGCGACGCCGACCAGATCGCGGCCGGCCTCGGCGGCGCGACGCTCTACGGCAACGAGGGCGACGACAAGATCGGCACCGCCAACGACAACCCGCAGGCGGACCTGGCCGGCATCGCGAACCACGGCTTCTACCGCTACCAGGCGCCAACAAGATCGTCGGCGGGGCCGGCAGCGACCGGATCAAGAGCGGGAGCGCCGCGGACACGATCTTCACCGGCCGCAAGACGACAGCGACGATGACGACGTCGGGGCGGGCGAGACACACCATCGGCTCCGGTGACCTGGCGAGCGACCAGAACGCGGTGGACACCGGCACCGGCTCCGACACGGTGTACGGCTGCAACGCCAGCGACTTCGTGACGACGCACTCGGCCGTGTCGCCAGACGGCCACCGCCTACGGTGGCGGCGCCGACGACGTCCTCATCGGCGGAGCTGGGCGACCGACGAGCTCTACGGCGGGCCGGGCAACGACTACCTGGTCGCCGAGACCGGCCGAGGTGTCCGAGCGACACCCCGGTGCACGACGTCCTGACCGACGAGGGTGCCGGCCTCGCCCGCGCGTGACCCTTCACCCGATCACCCCGCCGGTCTCGCAGAAGACCCTCGTCGGTGGCGGCGGCAAGGACCGCATCTACGGCGTGGACGGGCCGGCGACCATCTTCGGCGACCACGAGATCGACGCGCTGCGCGCGGCAGTCCGACCCGGTCTCGAAGCAACCGCCCGAGCACCCCACCACGTCCGGCCCGGTCGCGTGGCCAGGACAACGCCGACCTGATCCTCGGCGGCTCCGGTGTCGACACCGTGCAGGCCGGCGGCGGGGACGACCACGTCTTCATGTTCGGAAACGAGGACATCGCGTGCGGCAACGCCGGTGACGACGACGTCTTCGGCGGCGACGACGACGACCTGGTCTACGGCGGCAGCGACAAGGACAACCTCTACGGCGAGGCCGGTGCCGACCAGCTCTACGGCAACACCGGGCAGGACTCCGCCTACGGCGGCGCCAGGCCGACCGGATCCAGGGCAACGAGGGCGCCGACCTCCTCACCGGCGGTGCCGGTGACGACGTCATCGTCGGCGGCACCACCAAGGCAGCGGCCGACGACACGGGCGACCGGATCTACGGCGACGAGGGCGACGACGTCCTGATCGGTGACAACGCCAAGCCCGACCCGACCGACCTACCCCGACGACCTGGGGACACCAGCGTGTCCCCGACGGCGGCGGGAAGGACGCCATCTTCGGCGGCGACGGGACGGACAAGGCCTACGGCGGCCTCGAGGACGACGATGTCTTCGGCGGCAACGGGCCGGACTACATCGAGGGCAACAACGCCAGCGACCACGTCTGTACGGCGAGGCGCAGCCGGACGACATCATCGGCGGCTCGAGCGAGACGGCGAGCCCGGGTGTAGGCCGTCCCGACGCAGGGGACATCCTCTCCGGCGGCGACGACGACGACGTCATCGCCGGCGACAACGCGCAGCTCGCGAAGGTGGGGGCCGGCTTCGGCTCGGTCCTGACCCGTGGCCGTGGCCTGACCAGCGAGCGCTCCATCACGCTGCTCGACCTCGGCATCGGGGCTGCCACCGGCAACTTCGGCGGCGACATGATCACCGGTGACGGCGCGACCGACGTCGTCCTCGGCGAGCGGGGCAACGACGGGATCCACGGCAACGGCGCCGACGACTACCTCGAGGGCGGTCAGGACACCGACACCATCGACGGCGACGCCGGCCAGGACGACATCGTCGGCGGCGAGTTCACCCCGTCCAGCGGTGCTGGCGCGACGACGGTCGGCCAGCTGGACGCCGGTGACATCATCCGCGGCGGCACCGAGGGTGACGTGGTGCTCGGCGACAACGGAGCACTGCTCCGCGCCCAGGCAGGTGTGACCACGAGCGACCTGACGAAGAACCGCGGCATCACCGAGCGGGCGGTCCAGCTCTACGACCTCGGCGACACCCCGACCGCCAGCACGTCCGGGAACGACTTCGTCCACGGCAACGAGGGCGCCGACGTGATCCTCGGTCAGAGCGGCACCGACCGCCTGCTCGCCGGACGACGCCAGCGACTACGCCGAGGGCGGACCGGACGCGGACTGGGTCGAGGGCGGCGACGGCTCCGACGACCTGGTCGGCGGCTCGTCGTCGATCAAGTCGGGCAGCCGGGGCGACGCGCCCAGGGCCAGCCGGACGCCGCGGACGTGGTCTGGGGCCAGGGCGGCGACGACGTGGCGACCGGCGACAACGCGCTCGTCACCCGGGTCGCGCCGTTCAACGACCTGCCACCTTCCGGTCGGTCCGCCAGCGGCCAGATCGAGGAACGGCGCGCTGCGGCTGCTCGACCTGTACAACGGCGGGCTCCTCAGCTACCCGCCCAGCTCGATCCGCTTCGGCGGCGACCTGCTGTCCGGGCAGGCCGGGGTCGACGTCTTGCTCGGGCAGGACGGCGACCGACGCCGATCTCCGGCGGCAGCGACGACGACTACGCCGAGGGTCAGGGTGCCGGCGAGACCGATCTACGGCGACCTGTCCGCTGGCCGACGCCGGGATCACCCGTGCCGGCTGGCGACGTGGCCGGGCTCGGTGTCCAGCGCGGGTTCGACGCGGACGGCCGGCCCGACGGCCAGGACGACCTCATCGGCGGCTAGTCCCAGCCGGGCTTCCGCGACGGCGGGGACGAGATCCACGGCGACGGCGTGAGCGACTTCGTCCTCGGTGACAACGGCACCTGGTCCGCGACATCCAGAGCGGCGGGGTCACGCATCCAGCCGTCCGACCCGGTGCCTCCCGGTCCGCTGACCGACCGCATCTACGCCATCCGCTACCCGCCAGCCCGCCGGCGGGCGCCGCGAAGGTGCGGCACAAGGACCCGGCGCAGAGCGCACCGACGACCGCGGTTCTGCACGCACGGCGCAAGCGACCTGTGAGGTCGCCCTCGCGTCGGCGAACGACACGCTCTTCGGTGACGACGGCGACGACTTCCTCTACGGGCAGGACGGCAACGACGTGATCCGCGGCGGCAACGCAGGACGACGACATCTTCGGCGAGCTGGGCGACGACACGCTCTTCGGCGAGGCCGGCGACGACGCGATCCTCGGTGACCGCGGCGGCGTGAGGGACCTGTACCAGACCGGCAGCAACCACGTTCTTCATGTCGGTCACGCAGGTGCCCAAGGTGGAGTTCGACGGGTTCAACGTCGGGCGGCGTCGATCCGGGTGACGGACCTGCTGCACGACGTCAACGGCGACGCGTTCGTCGGGTCCGGCGACCCAGCCGGCCATGCCGCACCCCGGCTCACGAGGGCGGCGACGACCGGATCCGCGGCGGCACGGGTCACGACTCGATCCACGCCGGCTTCGGCGACGACCTCGCCAACGGTGACAGCGGCGGCGACTCGGTCTTCGGCGACGACGGCGCCGACGTGCTCTGGGGCGGCAAGGGCTGCGACGCCAGTCGTCGACACCGCGGCCAGCGCGCCGACTGCTACCCGGGTGGCATCTTCGACCCGGCGCCGCACAACGCGGCCGGCGAGACGACCGGTAGTGACTCGACTACATCTTCGGCGGCAAGGGCGGCACGTCCGCAGCGTCGCTCGCCGGGGTCCAACGGCTCGGACATCTCGACTGGCGGCCCCGCGGCAGCTACGCGCCGGGCACCGGCTGCACCACCGCCGCCTGGCCGGTCGACCTCACCGGGCGGCAAGAAGGGAACGACCACCACCGTCGACCCGTGCTCGTGGTTCGAGATGACCGACATGCAACGACGCCGACGACCGCGAACAACCAGCACCACCAGGGCGTCGACTGGCAGTACGGCGGCTGGGACCGGGACGTCCTGCAGGGCGACCAGGCGACAACGGCCCCAACGCGGGTGACCGGCTGCTCGACTGGAACGGCGCCTACAACCTGTACACGCACTGCAACGCGGCGTACGGCGGCTTCAACGACGTGCGTCAGCACAGCCCGACGTGCAGGACTTCCTGCAGCGTGGGCGTGCGGCGCAGGGCGCCGGCCAGGACCAGTCGGACGTGACGACCGCCGGGACGTCGGCCTTCGTCGAGCTCGCTCTGGTCTACCCGGGCGGCCGACAACGCACACGGCTCGGGCTCGGCCTACCCGAGCACGCCGGGGCACTTCGACAACCCGAACGCCTGCGCCCCGTGAGGCGCCCGGAGGAGCCGGACCCCGTCCGGCTCCTCCGGACCGCTCAGTGCACGAGCCGCAGCCAGCGGTGCTGCCAGGGCGTCTCCACGGCCCGCGGGTGGTAGCCCGCGCGGACCCAGGCCACCGCCTGGTCCGGCCGCAGGCCGTCCAGCACCGCGAGCGCGGCCAGGGCCGTCCCGGTGCGCCCGACCCCGCCGCGGCAGCCGACCTCGACCCGCTCGCCGGCGTGGGCGCGGCGGTGCGCCTCGTGCAGGGCGTCCAGCGCGTCGGCACGGTCGAGGGGGATCCAGAAGTCCGGCCACCGGATCCGCCGGTGCGACCAGGCGGGAGGCGGGCCGTCGGCGAGCAGCAGGGCGAAGTCGGCCGGGCTGGACGGGTCGGCGAGCCGCCGGCCGCGGACGCGCGGGCCGCCGGGCAGCGTCACCAGGCCGACGTCGTCCTCCCACGCCGCCCCCGTCATCGGTCCGTCAGCACGCCGCGCAGCAGGTCGAGGTCCTTGCTGATCACGGCATCGGCTCCGACCAGGCGGGCCTGCGCCAGCGCCTCGGGGGTGTCGACCGGCCAGGCCATCACCAGGTCGGTGCCCCGGTGCAGGTCGGCCACGACCTCGGGCGTGAGCAGCGACAGCCGCACCGAGACGCCGTGGACGGGGGCGGCGTCGACCCGGGCCCGCAACCGGCGCAGCCCGCGGCGGGAGGCCGCGGAGAGCACCCGCTGCACCGGGAGGTCGAACGCGTCCAGCATCCACCAGGCCTTGGTGCACACCGTGAGCGAGCGACCGGGCGAGGCCTCGCGCAGCAGCTGCGCCACCTTCGGCGCGAGCCGCGGGTGCACGCCCTTGAGGTCGATCATCAGCCGGTGGTCGTCGCCGAGCGCCTCGACCAGCTCGGCCAGCGCCAGCCGGTGGTGCGGGCGACGGCGCACGACGCCCTCGCGGTCCCACAGGAACGGCAGCCCGCCCATCGAGCGCAGGTGGCGGACCTCGAGCCGGCCCCGGTAGGCGTGCACGTCGGCCTCGACCAGGTCCACTCCGGCGTCCAGCGCCGCGCGCAGGCCGGCCACCGTGTTCCCGGACCGGTGCGCGACAGCCAGCATCCGAGGCTCGGTCACGAGGGCGAGCCTAGGTGGCTAGACGAGCGCGGGGCGCTGCAACCGGCGGACCAGGAAGGCCGCCCCGCCGATGAGCAGGGCGGGGACCCAGGCGAGCAGCGCAGTCAGCGCCACGGCGCCCAGTGCCGCCTGCCAGGTGACCCCGACCGACGCGAGACCGACGACCAGGGCCCCCTCGCGGGGGCTGGCGCCGTTGACGCCGGGCAGGATGCCCGCCACCTGGCTGGCGCCGAACACGCCGAGCAGGGCGAGTGGGTGCACGACCTCGCCCATCGCGGCCACGGTGCCGATCAGCATGCCCATGATGGTCAGCTGGTAGGCGATCGAGATGGCGACGCCGCGCAGCACGACCGACAGCGGCGGCATCGGCCGGCCGGCGAAGATCCCGGGCTTGAAGCGGCGCACCACCCGCAGCACGATCAGCACGCCGGCGGTCAGGCCGACAGCGGCGGCCACCACGCGCAGCGGCAGCGTGGCCCCGGACACAACGACGAAGACCGCTAGGCCGAGCGCCCCGATCAGCCGGTCGAGCGCGACCTCGGCGAGCGCGGACGCGCGGTTCATGCCGACCCTCTGCAGGAGGTGCATCCGCCACAGGTCGGCACCGAGGTGCGCCGGCGAGACGAGGCCGAGCAGCTCGCTCTCGGCGTACACCCGCAGGTGCCAGCGCCGGTTTCGGCCGCTGCAGGAGAGCGCGTGCCAGCGCAGCGGGCAGAGCAGGTACTTGCCGACGACCCAGGGGGCCAGGCCGAGGAGAGCGGGCTGCCAGGAGGCGTGCGGCACGCGGCGCATGCTCCAGACGGACACGACGAGCGCAACGAGGACACCAGCGGCCATCAGCCACCGGGCGGCGCGGGTTTTAGCGCTGACACGGCTGCGGGCGGGCGTCGTCAAGGTCTCTGCGGTCAAGGCACGGGCTTCCGGGTGAGTCGACCGTCGTGGTCGGGGGTGCCACGGCGGGGAGTCTTGGTCTCCTCTACCCACCTCGGCGGGTCTTCGACCCATCTTGACATCCGTAAGGTGGCTGGAATGGATCCGGTGCCCGATCTGGTGACAATGCACCTGTGGACAGTGCCGGATGTACGGGTCCCCATGGCCCTGCTCCGGATGGCCGGGGACCGGGGCCTCCTGGGCCGCACAGCGGGCCTCCGCTTCGCCAAGTTGCTCGGCACCGGCGACGGCCGCACGTTCACAGTACGGGACGCCGACCGCAACCGCTGGGGGCTGCTCGCCACCTGGGACGAAGCGGCGGACGCGACCGCGTTCGAGGCGGGCCCGGTGGCCCGCGGCTGGGGCCGGATCGCCGACGAGCGGCTCCGCGTCGACCTGCGGCCCCTGACGAGCCGGGGTCAGTGGTCCGGCCGGGA
Source organism: uncultured Actinomycetota bacterium (assembly GCA_963728425.1). Lineage (GTDB taxonomy): Bacteria > Actinomycetota > Actinomycetes > JACCUZ01 > JACCUZ01 > JAVEDA01. The sequence goes on along the minus strand of CAVSKC010000009.1, from coordinate 37,753 downwards.
GCCGTTCGGGGCCCCTGAGCCGGACCGGGCGTACGACGGGCCGGTGGCGGCCTTGACCAGGGCCCGGATCCGGGCCCGCCGGATGGTCACCTTCTGGCGGGCCGTGCCCCCGGTGTCGGCGGACCTGCATGCCGCGGCCGGCCTGCGGCTCGCGGTGGGCGTCGGAGAGGCACCGATCGGCCTGCAGGGCACCTTCAGCCTGTGGGACTCCCCCGCCGCAGTGACCGAGTTCGCCTACCGCCGGCCGGCCCACGTCGAGGCGGTCCGCCGCACGGCTGAGGTCGGGTGGTACTCCGAGGAGCTTTTCGCCCGGTTCGCGGTGCTCGCGGTCGACGGCACCCTCGACGGCCGCACCCCCTGACCGGAAGGTGGCACCCGCGCACGGCGGCGCAGGCGTCACCATAGGTGTGGAGGCGGGGATGGACGAGGTCGTGGCAGGGCGGGCTGCCCGCGACGAGATCGCGTCGGCCGGGGCTGGCGACGCGGAGGAGTTCGACACCTTCGTGGCCGGGTTCGGCAGCCGGCTGCTGCGCACGGCCTACCTGCTGACCGGGGACCGCGGCGCGGCGGAGGACCTCGCGCAGGACGTGCTGGTGCGCGCCTGGTCGCGCTGGTCGCGGGTCTCGGCGGCCGACGAGCCGCGGGCCTACGTGCGCCGGATGCTGGTGAACGCGTCGGTGAGCCGGTGGCGGGCGCTTCGGTCCCGGCGCGCCGAGCGGCTGGTGGCCGAGCCGCCGGACCGTCCCGGCAGCGACGCCGACCCGCGCGACGACGAGGTGTGGGCCCTGGTCGCCACCCTGCCACCGCGGCAGCGTGCCGTCGTCGTCCTCTCCTACTACGAGGACCTGTCCGACGGTCAGGTCGCCGAGGCGCTCGGCTGCTCGACCGGCACCGTCAAGAGCCAGCGGGCCAAGGCACTGCGTAGCCTGCGCGCGCGGATCGACCAGGAGGGCCAGCCGTGACCGCCGACCTGGAGGCCCGGGTCCGGGCCGAGCTGGCGGCGCGGGCCGCCGACGTGGGCATGCTGCCCGTGGGCGGTGCCGCCCTGCGCGAGACCGCCCGACGGAGGCGCACCGCACGGTTGCGTGCCGGTGCCGTCGTCGTGGGCGTCGTCGCGGTCGTCACGGTGGGCGCGGCGGTGCTTCGCGGTCCGGCCGACGATGCGGCCCCCGCGCCGGTCGAGCAGCCCTCGACCACCACGACCACTGCCCCGGCCCGGCCCGAGCCGGCCTGGCTGCAGGTGCCACTCACCGACGACATGGTCGGCCGGGTCGTCGCGGCCGCGGGCGGCGACTCGAGCACGGCACCGGTCGTGAGCGCGCGGGTGCCCGGCTCGGACCGGGTGGTGGTGCTGCTGGGCGGCCGGCGAGCGGCGGACGGCGTCGGTGTGGGTCGGGAGCGCGACCCTCGAGTCGGATCGCCCGGGGGCGGCCGCCGTGAGCGGCACATCCGGGCAGTTCCCGTCCTACTCCTCGCTGATCACGCTGCCGGCGCGCGACGGCGACGCCAGCCTGCTGGTGGTGCTCACCCCGTCGGGCGTCGGTGACACCGTCGAGGCCACCAGCAGCGTGCCGGGCGAGCGGGTGCGGCGGTCGTCGGTCTTCGCCGAGGACCGACTGGCCCTGGTGCCGATCACCGCGCCCGAGTCGGTCACCCGGGTCCGGGTGCTGCGCGCAGGGCCGGGCGATCGTCGACACGATCCCGGCGGGGTCGCTGCTCGGGCCGGCCGTGCCGCGGACGCTGGAACGGGTCGTGACGTCCAGCGCCGGGCCGCCCAGCCAACCGGTGCAGGTGCGCACCGACGGCAGCACGGCCTGCCGGCTCACCGTCGGCAGCTGGTGGGACGGACCGGCCTACGTCACCTGGAACCCGTTCGACCCAGCCTGCGCCCCGGTGGACGGCGACCTCCACCTGCTGCTGGCGGCGGATCGGCGCTACAGCAGCGTCGCGGGCGTGGCGCCCTCGGGCACGTCGGTGGTGCGGCTGTCCTGGCGGGACGGGTCCGCCACCGAAGTGCCGGTCGCGCACGACGAGGTGCCGGCCTTCGTCGACAGCAGCGGCCGGGCACCGGTGCGGTTGGTGCGGGCCGAGGCGCTCGACCAGCATGGGCTGGTCCTCGCCTCCGCCGTGCCGTGACCTCGCCGTAGGCTCCCGCGGGTGGCAGCCCGGGACGTCATCGTGGTCGGCAGCGGCCACAACGCCCTGGTGGCGGCCTGCTACCTGGCCCGGGCCGGGCTCGACGTCGAGGTGGTCGAGCGCGACACCGTGCTCGGCGGTGCGGTCAGCACGGTCGAGCGCTGGCCGGGGTACGCCGTGGACCGCGGCTCGAGCGCGCACATCATGGTCCGGCACACCGGCATCGTGGAGGACCTGCGGCTGGCCGAGTGCGGCCTCACCTACCTGGACATGGACCCGTGGGGCTTCGCGCCGTTCGGCGACCTCGCGGCGGGTGACCAGCAGGCGCTGACCTTCCACGTCTCCCTCGACGCGACCTGCGACTCGATCGCGGCGCTGTGCGGTGACCGCGACGCCGAGGCCTACCGCGCCTTCGTCACCGACTGGGCCGGCCGGAACGAGGCCGTGTTCGCGGCCTTCCAGGACCTGCCCACCGCCGGCCGGCTGGGGCGGCACCTGTGGGGCGCCGGCAAGGCGAGCAGCGTCGGCGGGCTGGAGATGTCCCGGCAGTTCCTGCAGCCGGCCGACCAGCTGCTCGACGAGCACTTCGGGGACGAGCGGCTCAAGACCGCGCTGGCCTGGCTCGGCGCGCAGTCCGGGCCGCCGACGCACGAGGTCGCGACCGCCGACCTGGTCGGCTGGAGCGCGCTGCTGCACAGCCGGGCCCCCGGTCGCGCGGTCGGCGGCAGCGGCGCGCTGACGGTCGCCCTGGCCGAACGGCTCCGGCGGCTGGGGGGCACGGTCCGCCTCGGCGACGGTGCCGCGGCCATCACCCGTTCCGGCGACCGGGTCACCGGCGTCACCACCGGCTCCGGCGAGCATCTCGCGGCTCGCGCCGTGGTCGCCGGCTGCCACGTGCTGACCACCCTCGAGCTGCTCGGCGACGAGGCGCTGCTGGCGCGCGCGACCTCGGCGGTGCGGGTCGGCAACGGCATCGGCATGGTGGTCCGGCTCGGCACCACCGCACTGCCCGCCTATCCCGCGATGGCGGGCGCCCCGGCGTACGGCGCGATGCAGCTGCTGGCGCCCAGCCGCACCCACCTCCGGGCGGCGTACGGCGAGTTCGTCGCGGGCCGCACGCCCACCGAGCCGGCGGTGCTGGTGATGTCGTTCAGCGCGCTCGACCCGACCATCGCACCGCCGGGCCGGCACAACGTCAGCGTGTGGGCGCAGTGGCACCCCTACGAGCTGTCGACCGGCGAGCACTGGGACGACATCGCCGAGCGGGAGGCCGACAAGATCGTGGCGCAGGTGGAGCGGGCGGCCCCGGGCTTCACCAGCACGATCGAGCACCTGCACGTGCAGACGCCGCTGGACCTGGAGCGCGAGCTCGGCCTGCGGCGCGGCAACGTCATGCACGTCGAGATGGGGCTGGACTCGATGTTCTCCTACCGGCCGCTGCCCGAGCTGGCGGGCTACCGTACGCCGGTGCGCGGGCTGTTCCTCACCGGCGCGTCGACCCACCCGGGCGGCGGGGTGTTCGGCGCGTCCGGGCGCACGGCGGCCCGGGTGGTCCTGGCGAACCGGCGGCGGTGGCGATGAGGCGCACGCGTCGACCGTCGCCGGCCGCGTCGTCGGGCTCGCCTGGCTCGCGGGCAGGTACCACAGTGGGGCTCGAGATCGCCTACCCGCTGGTGGACGGAGCGTGGCTGCGACCGCGTGACCATCGCCACTGTCGTGGCTTTCGCTTCGACCTGCGTGCTGCACGCGCTGGTGCACCGGGGTGCGCGTTGGGCGCTCGGCCTGGTGGTCGTGACCGCCGGCGGCGGCCTGGCGGCCGAGGCGGTCGGGGTGCGCACCGGGCTGCCGTTCGGTGACTACCCCTACGCGGGCACGCTGGGGCCGGAGGTGCTCGACGTCCCGCTGGTCGTGCCGCTGGCCTGGACGATGATGGCCTACCCGGTGCTGCTGGCGGCTCGCCGGCTGACCCGCCGCTGGGTCGTGCCGCGTCGGCGCGTTCGGGCTGATGGCCTGGGACGTCTTCCTCGACCCGCAGATGGTCGGCGACGGGCACTGGACCTGGGCCGACCCGACGCCGGCGCTGCCCGGCGTGACGGCATCCCGCTGACGAACTTCGCCGGCTGGCTGCTCGTCGGCGCCCTGATGATGCTGGTGCTGACCGCCCTGCTCCCCCGGGACGACCCGCACCGGCCGGCCGACGAGTCGCTGCCCGCGACGCTGCTGGTCTGGACCTGGCTCGGCTACGTGCTCGGCAACGTGTTCTGGTTCGGCACCGCCTCGGTCGCGCTCGTCGGCGGCGTCGCTGCTCGGGCTGCTGGTGCTGCCCTACGTCTGGTCGCTGTGGCAGGACCGGGCGTGAGCCGCGGCTGACCGGCCTCGGCACCGCGCTGGCCGTCGCCGGCGCGGTGCACGCGGCCTGGAACGCCGCGCCGGCTGCGGGTGCCGCCCCCCGACCCGCCGCCGGTGGCCGAGCCGGTGGCGCTGCTGCTCCCGCTGCGCGACGAGGCGCGCCGGGTCGAGCCGTGCCTGCGGTCGCTGCTCGCCCAGACCGGCGTGCGCGACCTCCGGGTCCTGGTGCTCGACGACGGCTCGACCGACGGCACGGCCGACGTCGTACGCCGGGTGGCCGGCGCCGACCCGCGGGTGCGGCTGGTCGACGGGGCAGCCGCTGCCGGCCGGCTGGTGGGGCAAGCCGTGGGCCTGCCCCCAGCTGGCCAGCGAGGCCGCCGGCGACGACGCGGCCGTGCTGGTCTTCGTCGACGCCGACGTGGTGCTGGCGCCGCACGCGGTGCGCCGCGTCGGTCGCACTGCTGCGGTGGGCCGCGCTCGACCTGGTGTCGCCCTACCCCCGCCAGCTCGCCGTGACCCCGGCCGAGCGGCTGGTGCAGCCGCTGCTGCAGTGGTCCTGGCTGACGACGCTGCCGCTGCGGGTCGCCGAGCGGTCGGCCCGCCCGTCGCTGGCGGCGGCCAACGGCCAGCTGCTGGTCGTCGACGCGGAGGCCTACCGCCGCGCCGGTGGCCACGGCGCGGTCCGCGCCGAGATGCTCGAGGACGTCGCGCTGCTGCGCGCGGTCAAGCCCGCCGGCGGGCGCGGCGGCGTGGTCGACGGCACCGCGCTGGCGACCTGCCGGATGTACGACGGGTGGCCGGACGCTGCGCGACGGCTACGCGAAGTCGCTGTGGTCCGCCTTCGGCTCGCCCGCCGGCGCGGCCGCGGTGGTCGGCGGGCTCGCGCGTCGCCTACGCTGCTGCCGCCGCTGGCGGCGCTGCGCGGGTCGCGGGTCGGCCTGGTCGGCTACGCAGCAGGGGTGGCCGGACGGGCGGTCGCCGCCCGGCGTACCGGATCACGGGTCTGGCCGGACTCGCTCGCGCACCCGGCGTCGGTGGCCGTCTTCGGCGCGCTGTGGCCGCCTCGGTGCGCGGGCACCGGGCCGGCACGCTCACGGCCCGCGGCCGCCCCGTCGGGGCCCGTCGGTAGCGTCGGGCGCCCACCGACGTACGGCGCACCTATACCCGGAGGACCCGTGGCGGCCCGACTCACCGAGATCGTCATCGACTGCCAGGACCATGTGCTGGTCGGCGACTTCTGGGCCGCCGTGCTCGGCTACGAGGTGACCGACCGGTCCGACGGCCCGACCGACTGGTACCGCCAGCTGACCGGCCCGGCGGGGTCCGGCCCCACCGTGTTTGTGGTGCGCACCCCGGACGGGCCCAAGACGACCAAGAACCGCCTGCACCTCGACGTCAACGCCACCGACCGCGACCAGGAGGCCGAGGTGGAGCGCATCATCGCCCTCGGCGCGACCCGGGCAGACATCGGCCAGGGCGACGTCGACTGGGTGGTGCTCGCCGACCCGGAGGGCAACGAGCTGTGCGTGCTGCGCTCCCGGGTCGAGCCCTTGGGCTGACCCGGGAGCGCAGCATCGCCCGGTCAGCCGCCCGGCCGCACCACGCCGTTCACCGCGAGCTCGTAGCGGCCGTAGTCGGCCACCATCTCGCTGCTGTCGTTCGCCGTGACGATGGCACCCAGCGTGGTCGGCGTGAAGCCGAGCGCCGTCGCCGGGTTGATGCTGCCCGTCGACGACCCGTTCGGCTGGGTGGTCAGCGTCATGAAGGCGCGACCCGACTGCGTCGCGTTGTAGCCGACCACCTGCACGGTCCAGCTCTCCACGGGAACCGGCACCGCCTGGGTGAGCGACTGCCAGCTGCTGAGCGTGGTGGCGTCGGGCACGGCCTGCCCGCCGACGGCCAGCGAGCTGAGCCAGACACCGTCACCCTGCACCGACGAGTCGGTGATGTAGCGGACCGCGAGCAGGACGTCCTTGCCTGTGTAGGCGGCCGGCACGGTGTAGTCGTAGACCGCCGGTCCCCCCGTCCCGGTGAGGCCGGGCAGGTTGGCCACCACGCGGGGGTCGGCCTGCGGGTCGGCACCGGAGGTGGTGTTGCCCGGCGACTCGAGACTCACCCAGGTCTTCGTGGCGGTGTCGTACACCTGCACGAAGGCGAAGTCCCAGGTGGGCTCGGTGTCGAACTGGAGGCCCACCGACACGGTCGGGCTGCCGGCCGGGACGTTGACCGTCCGGACGATGGCCCGGTCCAGGTTGTCGCCCTTGCCGGAGTACAGCCGGCTGCCGTCCGTGGTCCACTCCACCGGGGCCGGGTCGTAGCCGCCGTGACCGTTGAAGGTCACCGAGCCGGCGCCGAGCGGGACGAAGTCGCCGCCGTTGGTCGGGGCACCGGGCGAGGCGTAGGCCTGCGGCGAGGCCCAGTTGATCTTCGCCCGCATCGAGTCGGTGGACAGTGCGGCCGCGTCGCCGGTCGGCACGCTGCCGTCCTCGATCGCGGCGTCCAGCGCCATCGACGCCAGCCAGTCGTGGATGACGTCGAGCGCCTTCGGCGGGTTCGTGACGTTGTCGTCCAGCACCTTCTGCAGCCCGACCAGGCCGCCGGCGTTCTCGGTGTGCAGGGCCGACATGAAGGCGTCCTGCCCGAAGTGGCTCCACAGGTACTGCATGAACGAGTAGGCCGCCCCGTAGTCGGCCAGGATCTCGGCGGCGCCCTGGTCCTCCCAGCGGGTCATGGACTGCTCGGGGCCGCCGAACGTCTCGCCGCCGAAGCCGAGGAATGACGCCAGGTGGCTGTCAGCGGTCGGGTCGGCCGGGTCGACCTGCGGGTCGACGTAGCCCGTGAGGGTCTGGGCCCAGTCCGAAAGGCCCTCGTTGACCCAGTTCACCTCGTCCGGGTCCTCGTAGTACTCCAGCAGGTGCTGGTACTCGTGGGCGAAGGTGCCCTCGTAGTCCGGGCCGCGCTTGTTGCCGAACGCGCGTCCGAGCTCGTTGCCACAAGCCACGTACTCGGGGTTCGTCGAGTCGTCGACCTGGCTGGCGAACGTCCCGGTGCGGTGCTTCCAGTCGAACGAGTCGATCGTCATCACGTTGCGGTTGGTCATCTCGTTGAAGACCGAGTAGAAGAAGCCGCCGATGTAGGTCTTGCCGTCCGGGTCCTGCGGCCGGTAGAAGTTCGAGTCCCGCACGTTGTCGATCAGCGTGACGGTGCGGTCGCCGTGGCCGGAGTAGGTACGGTTCGGCAGGCCGTAGAACTGGGTGTAGAGCTTCTTCAGCTTGGTGTTGGAGCCGTCCCGGTCCGGCGCCACCGAGAAGGCCTCGGACTCCTTCGGGTACATGTTCGAGTCGAACTCGTGGATGAACCCGTTGACCTGGGCGTCCGTCACGGTGATCGGCGCGCCGCCGTCGATCGTGTTGCGGCAGTCACCGGCGGGGTAGGCGAGGTTCTCGGCCACCCAGATCTCGATGTGGTCGCCCACGCCGCGCAGCCGGTAGCGCTTGGTGTAGATCACACCGTTCTCGTCGTCGAGGGCCGGCCACTGGCGCACCGTGCCGACCACGGCGCCGCCCTCCTGCGCACCGCCCTTGTCGGACAGCTTGGCGGAGAAGCGCAGCGGCTTGCCGTGGTTGTAGTTGGCGCCGACCGAGCGCTGGTCGTTGCCCGCCTTCGCTTTCTTCGGCGCGGCATCGGCCGGGCCACCGAACGAGGCGACCAGGGCGGTGGCCGCGGCAGCGACGACCCCCAGGCGCAACGCTCGCGACGACAGTCCCTCGAACATGGGTAAGTCCCTCTCGACGCAGGATGCAGGGGATCATGTGACGGACGGATCCGAACACAGCGCGTGAGTGTTGTAAAGAGCTGAGGGGCTCCGTTCGCACGAACGGAGCCCCTCGGTGACGCTGGGTGATGGTCAGGTCACGCGCCGCCTCCTCACGGCGCGCCGAACCAGTCCAACGTCCGGGTCATCAGGTCGACCTTCTGCGCGGCGCTGCCGTAGGCCTCGAACGGGAACGCCAGGAACTCCACCTTGTAGGGCCCGTCGGCCACGGTCAGCCCGTCGATGTTGTCCGGCGGGGCGTTGGTCGTCGGTGAACGCCGGCGTCGCGGGTGCGATCGGTGTGATCCGGTCCTCGAACGCCGCGCCGAGCACGCTGTGGTCGATCGGGACCGTCCCGATCCCGTCGGTCACCGGGTTGCCCGCGACGCCGTGCACGCTGTCCGTGGCCTTGTCGTTCTGGACCTCCGATCCGTCCCAGTTGATGTGCAGGTAGTCGTGGACGAACGCCGTGGTCCCTGCCGCCTGGTCCAGGATGTCCTGGCCCGACATGAACAGCCGTCCGCCGCCGTCGAGGAACGCGGCCAGCTCCGACTCGTAGCGGCGTGATCGGCGCCGGGTAGGAGTTGCCGGTGAACCAGACCACGTTGTGTGCGCCCTGAGGTAGCTCTCCGGCAGCTCCGGGTTGGCTCGCGAGGTCCCAGGTGGCGAAGTCCTCCCCTGCCCCGGTCAGCGCGGCCTGGTAGTATGGACGCGACGTCCGGCTCGTTCGTTGTCGTTGTCGACCAGCAGCGTGGCCTTCGCGACCGCGATCGTGCGTCATCGTCGCCTGCGCGGAGACCGACGGGTCGCCCTGCGAGGTCGCCGTCAGCGTGGTGTCGCTGGTGGCGCCGTCGGCCGCGCCGGCGGGGACGTCGACCTTCACGCAGACGTTCGACGGTCGTCACCCGACGCGACGGCGGTCGTCGAGCAACGGCGTCGTGCAGTCGTCTGGCGTAGACCGCCGACTGCCCAGGTGCCGGTCGCCGACAGGTCGTACGTGTCGTCGCTGAACCCGTTGTTGGTCAAGCGTCACGTCGTAGCTCGCCGACTGGCCGACCCGGGCGCCACCGGTCTGGGTCGGCCGGTGACGCCTGCACACGCGTACGCAGGCGAGATCGCCGTCGTGTGCGGGCTACCGGTGGTGCCGAAGCCACCGTTGCGCCGACACGACGAGGCCGTCGTCGACGATCTCGGTGACCGACGCGTCCAGCGCCGGGTCGATGTGCACGGTGAAGGTGCACATCGACGCTGCCGCCGGCCGGGACGGTCAGCCCGGACCAGGTCACGGTCCCGCCTGCCGCGGTGCCGCCGTCCGAGGCCGACACGAACGCCGTGTGGTCCGGGACCGGGTCGGTGATGCTGACCCCGGTCGCGTCGGCGTTGCCGATGTTGCGAACCGTGATCGTGTAGTCGAGGTCGGTGTCCGGGTCCGACCGGCTTGCCCGCGTCGTCCTTGGAGACGATCAGCGCAGGCGCCTGCGCCGAGTCACCGATGCTGGTACGCCGCCCGGCCGTGGGTGCCCGGCGACGAGCACCCGGTGCCGCGAGTCGAAGTCGAGCTGCCAGGCGGACACCTTCGGGAAGCCGGTGCCCAGCCGGGCCCACGAGGCGCCGCCGTTGGTGCGTGACGTAGGGGCCGATGTCGGTGCCGGCGTAGAGCGTGTCCGGGAACGCCGGGTCGATCACGATCGAGTTGACCGGCGAGTCGGGCAGACCGTTCGGTGACGTCGGTCCAGGTCTGGCCGCCGTTCGACGGTCTTGAAGACGTGGCCGGAGTTGCCCGGCGTGGCCGCGCTGAACCCGGCGTACGACATGTAGGCGATGCGCCAGTTCGACCGGTCGACCGCGAACTGCGAGACCGGCCGGTTCGGCAGGTTGCTCGCCGTGATGTCGGTCCAGCCGTGGCGTCGGGTCCTCGGCGCTGACTGCGTGCGCGTTGACGAAGACCTTGCCGTCGTCGGACCCGGTGTAGACCGCGTCCCCGCCGTCGGCGACGCCGATCGCGGAGATGAAGCAGCCGCGGGCGCCGTTGGGTGCAGTACCGGTGCAGCCGGTCGTCAGGTCCGGACTGACGGCGTCCCAGTGCACGTCACCGCCGAGACTCCGCCTCGGCGTTGTCGGTGCGGTACAGCCGGTAGGTGCCGAGGAACAGCTGGTTCGGGTTGGCCTTGTTCATCACCCACGGGACGTAGAACTCGGCCCGGTCGTTGGTGTCGATGCCGCCGTCGATGACCTCGTTGCCGAAGAAGAAGCCGACGGTGTCGGGCGTGAAGCGGTACGGCGAGATGCCGAAGTAGGTGCCGAAGACGTAGCCGCCGTTGTTCGGGTCGACCAGCACCTGGCCACCGTCACCGCTGGGCTGGTCGAACCAGCGAGCGTTCGCAGTCGACTTGCGTTGGGTGCCGTTGTCCTGCGTGCCGCCCCAGTACTGCCCGGGAGTCGTCGGGCACGGTGGCCATGCTGGTGAACTGGGTGATCCGCAGGCCGGTCGAGTGCACGAGAGCGGCGGTCGCCGGGTTGACCTGTCCGTTGAGGTTCTCCCAGTCGGTCGCGGACAGCGGCGCACGCGCCGGCCAGCCGACCGCCCTGGTTGCTGCGACTGCCAGACGCCGCCGTCGTTGCCGATGACGACGTGGCTGGTGTCGTCCGGCTCGAACGCGAGCGCGTGGAAGTCGGGGTGCAGGTCGTAGCCCAGGCTCTTCCAGGTCTGCCCACCGTCGGTGCTGCGGTAGATCCCGCCCGACTGCGGCGACTGGTCGTAGCCGTACGAGCCGGCGACGTAGACGATGTCCGGGTTCGCCGGGTCCGGCGACACCACGTTGTCGTAGAAGCACTGCGTGCGTGCAGTAGTCGAGGATGCTGTCGGGGTCGGTGGCCGGGTCCACCGGTCGGCAGGTGCTTCCAGGCGATGCCGCCGCTGTCGTTGCGCCACAGCGAGCTGGGGTGGTAGTTGCCCTTCTTGTCGAAGTAGTCGAAGCCGGTGTAGAGCACGCGGGTCGTGCGCCGGGCAGGTGCGAGATGCCCAGCGAGAATCGGGTGGCCCGCGGCCAGCGAACTGCCCCTGCGGCAGGCTGCCGTTCGGCGTTCGACCAGGACTTGCCACCGTTGGTCGAGCGGTAGATCGCGTCACCCCAGAACGACGCCCACAGGATGTTGGGCGCCAGCGGGTCCATCACCAGGTCGGTCGCGCCGGCGAACTCGCTCGTGGTGCCTTTCAGCAGCGTCCAGCTGGCGCCGCCGTCGGTGGACTCCCAGATCCCGTAGGGCTGCGAGCTCGGCGGCGTCGTGCGGCGGATGCCGCCGCGCCCGCGCAGGGTCGCGATGTAGACGTGGTCGGCGTTGCTGGGGTCGACCACGATGTCCGAGGTCGAGTTGCCCTGGAAGAAGCTGCCGGAGACGTGGCTCCACGTCAGGCCGCCGTCGGCAGACTTGTAGACGCCGTCGCCGTAGTAGCTGTCACCGGACAGCGCACCCTCGCCGGAGCCCAGGTAGACGATGTTGTCGTTGGACGGGGCGATCGCCAGCGCTCCGACCGACTGGGTGTCGGTGTCGTTGGTGCGCGAAGTCCAGGTGCCGCTGGCCTCGTCGTATGTCCAGACCCCGCCCTGGGCCGCCCCCAGGATGATCGTGCCGTCGTTCCGCACGGCGAGGGCGCCGATCCGGCCGGAGACGGCCTGGAACGTGTTGGTGGTCCGGCCCGACCTGCACAGTCGGGTCGGGGCCGATGCTGGCCCACGGGCCGCCGACCGTCGCCGCTGCCGCCAGAGTGCTGACCCGACCCAGGTCGGTGGCGGCATTGATGCGCCTTGCGGCGCAGCTTGCGCGGCGTGCTCCACGGTCAGGGGTTCGTCGCCGGCGAGCAGCCGGGTCTCGAAGTAGGCGTCCCGCAGCTTGGCGAAGTCGCCGGCCTCGTCGCGCCTCGGAGACCTCCTCCGCGATCTCGCCCTTCGGGTGTCAGCAGCACCGGGGTGTCGTCGCCAGTGGCGGCACCCGTGGCGGCTCCGGCGGTGGCGACCATCGGGGCCAGCAGGGCGACTGCGGCGAGAGCGGCGAGGCGGGCAGGACGGCGGACCATGGAGACCCCCATGCTCGGGTCGTGTCTCCTCCGCGGTGACGGTTGTCACCTGACAACGACCAGTTACCAAGGCGTGATCTTGGCCCTCCGGCCGGAGTTACGCAAGAGGTGATTTTCGCCGGGCTGCCGTCACACGCGGGCTGCCGGTCAGGACACGGGCACCTCGACCGCGTGCCAGCCGGTCGCCCCGGACGGGAACGGCATCCGCTGCCGGCCCGGCTGGGTCACCCCGTCGGCGTCGGTGGCCCGCACCTCCAGGACGTGGTGGCCGGGCGCGGCCGCCCACTCCCACACCCACTGCCGCCAGGTGTCCGCCGACGGCACCTCGGCCAGCCGGGCCTGCGCCCAGCTCCCTCCGTCCACCCGCACCTCGACCTTCGAGATGCCCCGGTGCTGGGCCCAGGCCACCCCCGCGACCGCCACCCGGCCGGCTTTCAGGTCGGTGAACGGATCGCGGGGTGTCGATCCGCGACGCCGTCCGGATCGGCGCCTTGGGCACCCAGCCGCGCGCGACCCAGTAGGGCGTCTCCCGGTCGAACCGGGTCAGCTCGAGGTCGACCAGCCACTTGGTCGCCGACACGTAGCCGTAGAGGCCGGGCACGACCATCCGCACCGGGAAGCCGTGCTCGGCGGGCAGCGGCTGGCCGTTCATCCCGACCGCGAGCATCGCGTCCCGGCCGTCCATCACCACCGCGGTAGGCGTGCCGATCGTCATCCCGTCCTGGGACCGGCTCAGGATCATGTCGGCCCGCGGGTCGACGCCGACCTCCTCGAGCAGGGCGGCCAGGGGTGCCCCGAGCCACCGGGCGTTGCCCGCGAGGTTCCCGCCGACCTCGTTCGAGACGCAGGTCAGCGTGACGTCCCGCTCGACCATCGGCCGGCCCAGCAGCTGGGCGAAGTCGAGCTCGACCTCGCGGTCCACCATGCCGTGCACCCGCAGCCGCCACCCGTCGGTGGACACCTGCGGCACGATCAGCGCGGTGTCGATCCGGTAGAAGTCCCCGGTCGGTGTGGTGAACGGGCTCAGCCCGGGGATCTTCAGCTCGCTGCCGGCCGGCAGCGGGGGCGCGGGTGTCGCCGGCGCTGGCAGCCGGACGGCCGCGCGGTCGGCCGCCACGCTGCCCTTGCTGGCGTTCATTGCCCGGCCGACCGAGCCGGCGAGCACCGAGGCCGCCCCGATCCACGCGGCTGTCACCAGCAGCTGGCGGCGCTGGTCGTCGGTGGCGACCGAGGAGCCGGCCGCGACCGGTCGCAGCAGCAGGATCAGCGCCATCGCGCCGATCACCGCACCGACCAGCGACGGGAACGGGTCCAGCGGCTCGGCGTCCGGGCGGGTGGCGGCGGCGACCGCGCCCACCAGGCCGAGCACCGCGACACCGGCGAGGCCGACCGCCCGCCGGCGTACGGCCAAGGCGCCGGTGACGAGGGACAGCAGCGCCAGCAGGACAAAGATCGACCCGACCAGGACGTGCTTGTCGTTGGTGCCGAACTGCGTGATCGCCCACTCCCGCAGCCAGGTCGGGGTCGCGTCGACCACCGCGTCGCCGACCGCGACGACCGGCGACGCCTCCGGGCGCACGAAGGCCGCCGCGAGCTCGGCGGCGGCCAACGCCGCGAAGGCGGCCAGCAGACCGGCGAGCGCGCCGGCCAGCCGGCGCCGGCTCAGGTCGTCGGTCGGCTCGGGCACACCACCAGTTCTACGCCACCGGCGCGTTGTTTCGCCGCGAGGCCTTCCGTAGGGTCACGCCGTGGCGCGGGTGGTGGTGGTCGGGGCGGGGATGGCCGGCCTCGCCGTGTCGGCCCGCCTGGCCACCCTCGGTCACGACGTCGTCGTCTGCGAGCAGGCGCCGACCTGGGGCGGCAAGCTCGGGACCTTCGAGCGCGACGGCTTCGTCTTCGACACCGGCCCTCGCTGCTGACCCTGCCGGCCGTCTACCGGGACCTGTTCGTCAAGACGGGGCAGCCGCTCGAGGAGAGCCTCGACCTGGTGCCGGTCGACCCGGTGGCGCGCTACCGCTTCCCGGCCGTCGACGGCCACGACGTGACCTGGCTGGACCTGCCGAACGCCTCCCGCGCCCGGCTGCGGGTCGCGCTCGACGACGCCCTCGGTGCCGGCGCCGGGTCGGACTGGGACCGGTTCCTCGACCGGGCGCACGACATCTGGCAGCTGACCCGGGTGCCGTTCCTGGAGTCGCCGCTGGCCGGCGGCCGGCGACCTGCTGCGACTGGCCCGGCGGACCGGCGACGTGCGCACGGTGGCGCCGTGGCAGTCGCTGCGCGGGCTCGGCGAGCAGTACCTGCGCGACCCGCGGCTGCGGATGTTCCTCGACCGCTACGCCACCTACACCGGCTCCGACCCGCGCCGCGCGCCGGCCGCGCTGTCGGTCGTGCCGTACGTCGAGCAGACGTTCGGCGCCTGGTACGTGCCCGGCGGGCTGCGCCGACTAGCGGCAGCGGTGCACGAGCGGGCGCTGCTGCGCGGGGCCGTCGTGCGGCTCGGGGCGGCCGTCGCGCAGGTGCTGGTCGAGGGCGGTCGGGCGGCCGGGGTGGTGCTGGCCGACGGCGAGCGGCTGGCCGCCGACGTGGTCGTGGTCAACGCCGACGCCTCGCAGCTGTACGACGACCTGCTGCCCCCGTCGGTCGCCGGCCGGGCCCGTCGGCGGCTGCACCGGGCCACGCCGTCGCTGTCCGGGGTCGTGCTGCTGCTGGCGCTGCGCGGCCGCACGCCCGGGCTCGCGCACCACACCGTGCTGTTCCCGGCCGACTACGACAGCGAGTTCGACTCCGTGTTCGGCCGGGACGCACGGCCGGTCCAGGACCCGACGGTCTACGTCAGCGCCCCGGACGACCCCGCGCTGCGGCCGGACGACGACCACGAGTCGTGGTTCGTGCTGGTCAACGCACCGCGGCACGGCACCGGACCGGGTGCGGTCGACTGGGACGAGGCGGGCCTTGCGTCGTCGTACGCGGACCGGGTCCTGGACGTGCTGGCCGCCCGCGGGCTGGACGTGCGCGACCGGGTGCTGTGGCGGGAGGTCCGCACGCCGGCCGACCTGGAGCGGGCCACCCGCTCCCCCGGCGGCGCGATCTACGGGACGTCGTCCAACGGCGCCCGGGCCGCGTTCCTGCGGCCGGCCAACGCCTCCCCGGTGCCCGGGCTGTTCCTCGTCGGCGGCTCGGCGCACCCCGGCGGCGGCCTGCCGCTGGTCGCCCTGTCGGCCGCGATCGTCGCCGGGCTCGTCGGCCCGGCCTGAGGCTCACGGCCGGGTGCGCCGCCGGCCTGTTCGCATGACCGCGTTTCCCGCTGATCGGATAGCGATCCGGTCACCCAGCATCCGTTCCGCTATCCAATGGCGCCTCGACGGGCAGTGACCGTCAGCGCAACCGTCGTCGTACGACGAGCGCGAGCTGGCCGAGCCCGACGCAGCCCAGCCCCACCCAGGCCCAGGCGCCCAGTGCTGGCCACGGGCTGCCCAGTGCCGCGGCGCTGGCCAGGAACGCCGCGGTGACGATGACGCGGGTCGGCCGCTCCCACACCGTGACGACGCCGACCTCCGTCATCCCCGCCGCGGCCGCCCTGGCCCGCAGGTACTCCTGCAGCAGCATCAGCACTCCCCCGGCCACGCACACCCAGCCGGGAGCGCCGGCCGCGTAGAGCGCTCCGAGGAACACCAGGTCGCCCACCCGGTCGGCCACCGCGTCCAGCACCTGCCCCCACGCGGTGGCCCGGCCGGTGAGCACCGCCACCGCGCCGTCGACGTTGTCGAGCAGGCCGGCGAGCACCACCACGGCGGCTGCCACCAGCAGCCACCAGCCGCCCGCCGCCGCGGCGGGCACTGCGGTCGCGGCGACCAGCAGGCCGAGCAGGGTCACCAGGTCGGGCGACAGCCCGGCGGCCGCACAGGGTCGCGCCACGACGTACGCACCGGCGAGCCAGCCGCGGACCAGGGCGTTGCCGCGCGGGTCGTAGCCACCGTGCAGCCGCTGCCACCCGTCGAGGTAACCGTCGCGGTCCACGCCGGTCAGCGGTCGTCGCCGAGGCCGAGCTGCTGGTAGATCTCGCGGGTCGCGGTCGAGGTGTTGAGCGTGATGAAGTGCAGCCCCGGCACGCCCTCGGCCAGCAGCTCGCGGCACAGCTCCGTGGCGGCGTCGACCCCGACCTGGCGCATGGCGTTCTGGTCGTCCTCGACGGCGTGCAGGCGCTCGGCCAGGTCGGCGGGGAAGGCCGCGTTGGACAGCTGGGCGAACCGCTCGATCTGCTTGACGTTGGTCACCGGCATGATGCCCGGGATGATCGGGACGTCGCAGCCCGCGGCCACCACCCGGTCGCGCAGCCGCAGGTAGTCCTCGGCCTGGAAGAACATCTGGGTGATCGCGTAGTCGGCGCCGGCGCGCACCTTCTGCACGAAGAACTTGATGTCGGTGTCCCAGTCCGGCGACCGCGGGTGCTTCTCCGGGAAGGCCGCGACGCCGACGCAGAAGTCGCCCGACCCCTTGAGCAGCCGGACCAGGTCCTCGGCGTAGTGCACGCCGTCGGGGTGCGCCGACCCACTCGGCCATGCGGGTCGCCGGGCGGGTCGCCGCGCAGGGCGAGCACGTTGCGGACGCCGGCGTCGGCGTACTGCCCGATGATCTGCCGCAGCTCGGCCAGCGAGTGGTCGACGGCGGTGAAGTGGCCGACCGGCATCAGGGTGGTGTCCGGGGCGATCCGCTGGGTCATCGAGACGGTGCGGTCGCGGGTCGAGCCGCCGGCGCCGTAGGTCACCGACACGAAGGTCGGCCGGAGCGCCTCGAGCTGGCGCAGCACCCGCCAGAGCGCCTGCTCGCCCTCGGGCGTCTTGGGCGGGAAGAACTCGAAGGAGTACGACGGTCGCCCCTGGCCCAGCAGCTCGGCGATCGTCGGCGTACGCACCGGGATCACGCTCTCGCGCGACCACGGGTCACGATTGGGAGCGGCTGTCATGGGCACCAGGTTACGGGCTGGCCGCATCCGGACCGGCCACAAGACGGGGGGACGGGACATGCGGCCTAGGCTCCAGATCGTGACGCCGCACTTCGCTCAGCACCCGCTCGACGCGGAGGGGCTGCGCAGCCGCGTCGACAAGGCGGTCGACGACCACCTGGCGCACCAGGCCGACGTGCTCGACCAGGTCGGCGAGGATCTCGCGCCCCTGATGGACGCGCTGGCCGACCTGCTCCGCGGCGGCAAGCGGCTGCGGCCGGCCTTCTGCTACTGGGGCTGGCGCGGGGCCGGCGGCGCCGACGACCAGCCGATCGTGACCGTGGCGGCCTCCCTCGAGCTGTTCCAGGCCGCCGCCCTGATCCACGACGACGTGATGGACGCCAGCGACAGCCGCCGCGGCCGGCCCTCGCTGCACCGCCAGGTGTCCGCCCTGCACCGGCGGCACGGCTGGCTCGGGCTCGCCGGAGGACTTCGGCGTGGCCGGGGCCATCCTCGCCGGCGACCTGTGCCTGTCGTGGTGCGACGAGATGTACGCCGGGTCCGGGCTGCCACCGGCGGACCTGCTGCGCGGCCGGGCCGTGTTCGACCGGATGCGCACCGAGCTGATGTGCGGGCAGTACCTGGACATGCTCGAGTCGGCCCAGTCGTCGACGACGGTCGAGCGGGCCAGGCACGTGATCCTCTACAAGTCGGCGAAGTACTCGGTCGCCCAGCCGCTGCTTCTCGGCGGCACGCTGGCCGGTGCCGGGGCGGACCTGCTCTCGACGTACGACACCTACGGCCGGGCGCTGGGCGAGGCTTTCCAGCTCCGCGACGACGTGCTCGGCGTCTTCGGCGACCCGAGCACCACCGGGAAGCCCGCCGGCGACGACCTGCGGGAGGGCAAGCGCACGGTGCTGGTCGCGCTGACCCTCGAGCACTGCTCGCCGGCCGAGGCCGCGCAGGTGCGCGCCGGGCTGGGCGACCGGCACCTCGGGCCCGAGGGGGTCGAGGCGCTGCGCGAGGTGATGGTGTCCTCCGGCGCGCTGGCCGAGGTCGAGCGGATGATCGCGTCGCTGTCCGCGACGGCCGACGCGGCCCTGGCGGGCGTCCCGGAGCCGGCTCGCACGGTGCTGGGCGACCTCGTCCTCGCTGCGACCGCCCGGACCGGCTGATGCGGCGGGTCACCGGCCCGACCGACCACGTCGTCGTGGTGGGCGCCGGGCTCGGCGGCCTGTCCGCGGCGCTGCGGCTGGCCGGCGCCGGGCGCCGGGTGACGGTGCTGGAGCGCGAGGCGGTGCCGGGCGGGCGGGCCGGTCTGCTGGCCGACCAGGGCTACTCGTTCGACACCGGGCCGACGGTGCTGACCATGCCCGACCTGATCGCCGACGCGCTCGACTGCGTGGGCGAGTCGATGCCGGACTGGCTGACCCTGGACCCGGTCGCGCCGCTGTACCGGGCCCGGTTCGCCGACGGGTCGGCGCTGGACGTGCACGCGTCGGTCGACGCGATGGCCGACGAGATCGCTCTCGTGTGCGGGGCGGCCGAGGCGGCCGGCTACCGGCGGTTCGTGGAGTTCGTGTCGTCGTTGTACCGGTTGGAGATGCGGGACTTCATCGACCGCAACATCGACTCACCGCTGTCCCTGGTGCGGCCGTCGCTCGCCCGGCTGGCGGCGATCGGCGGCTTCCGGCGGCTGGCGCCGAAGGTCGCGCAGTTCCTGGCCGACGAGCGCACCCAGAAGGTGTTCTCGTTCCAGGCCATGTACGCCGGACTGTCGCCGTACGACGCGCTCGCGATCTACGCGGTGATCGGCTACATGGACTCGGTGGCCGGCGTGTTCTTCCCACGCGGGGGGATGCACGCGGTTCCGCGGGCGCTTGCGGGTGCGGCCGAGAAGCACGGCGTCGAGCTGCGGTACTCCGAGACGGTGACCCGGGTGGAGATGCGGGGCCGGCGGGCGGTGGCGGTGCACACCGCGTCCGGCGAGCGGGTCGCTTGCGACGCGGTGGTGCTGAACCCGGACCTGCCGGTGGCCCGTCGGCTGGTCGGTGCCCCCGTGCGGCGACGCCTGACCTACTCACCCTCGTGCTTCCTGCTGCTGGCGGGCTCCACCACGGCGTACCCGGAGAACGCGCACCACACGATCTCGTTCGGGCACGCCTGGAGGGGGGTGTTCGACGAGATCCTCGGCGGCCGGCTGATGAGCGACCCGTCGTTCCTGGTGACCTCGCCGACGGCGTCGGACCCGTCGCTGGCGCCGGCCGGCCGCTCGTCCTACTACGTGCTGTTCCCGACGCCGAACCTGGACGGGCCGGTGGACTGGCGGGTCGAGCGGGACCGCTACCTCGAGTCGGTGTTGCGCACGGTGGAGGCGCGGGGGTGGCCGGGGTTCGGCGCCGGCATCGAGGTGTCGCACGTGACCACGCCGCTGGACTGGGAGGCGCGCGGGATGGAGCGGGGCACGCCGTTCGCCGCGGCGCACACGTTCGGGCAGACCGGGCCGTTCCGGCCGCGCAACCTGTGGGGCGAGAACGTGGTGTTCGCCGGGTCCGGCACCCAGCCCGGCGTCGGGGTGCCGATGGTGCTCATCAGCGGACGGCTGGCCGCCGAGCGGATCCTCGGCCCCGACCCGACCTACCGCTCCCGCGCCTGGCTCTGACCGTGGGACAGCCCACGCCCGCACGTCCACGGCTCGACCAAGATCGTGCCGCTGCCCCACAGTGCCGGCGGCCACGGGCGCCCCGTGTGATGCCGCACGCTCAATTTGACGGTCGCCCGGCGCGATCCGGTGCCCACTGTGGGGCCCTGGCACGATCATCGCGGTCCTCGGGCGAGGACTCTGGCGATGACCTCGGCCACGACGTCCTCGTGGTGGACGATGTCCTCATAGCTGAAACGCAGCACCGTGTAGCCCAGCATCGCCAGCGCGTTGCCCCGGCGCCGGTCCTCGCGGTAGCTCGCACGGTCGCTGTGGTGCTCGAAGCCGTCGGCCTCGATGACGAGCCACCCGTCCACGACGAGGTCGACCCGGCCGACGCCGTCGATCCAGACCTGTGGCACAACCGTTCCGAGTCGACCGGCCACCAGACGCAGGCAGCTCTCGATGGGCGACTCCGCACGGCCGTCCGCCAGCGCGACGACAGCGCGTATCGCCGCCGCCCCGTTGCCTCGGGCCAGCGCTGCCGCCACCCGGAGGCTGGCCTGGTCAAGCCCGGCCCGCAGCGCCGCATCGCAGACGACCAGCGCTTCGCGGATCGGCAGCTCGCGGGCACAGTCGAGCACGGTTCGCAGCAACGAGGTGGCGACATCCGTCCGCTCGGCCGGGTCGAGATCGCGGCGGTGGACGCGCACTCCTGCGAGGGAGGCGTGGCTCCAGCCCCGGGGCACGATGACGTGGATCCCCCTGGCCACCAGCACAGGCAGCCCGAGGCTGGTCGCGGCCGAGGTGCAGGCCAGAACGCCGCCGAGCTGGACCGCGGCCCGCAGAGCCGGGTCCGCGCTGGGCAGGGCGTACGCCCCGCGCCGGAGCCGCAGCACCGTGCCGGCCTGCAGGGCCACGAAGACCGCCCACCATCCGACGCCGGCCGCCCGCAGCTGCCGCCACGATGCTGCGCCACCGAGCGCCGCCAAGGCTTGCACCACAGGGAGCACGCTGGCCCTCCGCAGCGTCCGGGAGGGGGTGCTGCTGAGCAACTGGGGACGGACGAGCGTCTGTGGACGACCAAGATCGTGCCAGGCCCCCACAGTGGGCAGCCGATCTGGTGCCCGCTTGACCACACGACGCTCGCCGATGGCGATCCGACCCGTCCACTGTGGGGCCGGGGAACGATCACCGGGATGCCGTCGACGGCGAGACGGCCGTGAGGGGGCGGGAGCTGGACGCGGCGGGGGTCACCGACCCGTGGCTGCGGGCGGCCTACGAGACCTGCCGACGCCTCAACGCCAGCCACGGCAAGACCTACTACCTCGCGACGCTGCTGCTGCCGCCGGCCAAGCGACCGCACGTGCACGCGCTGTACGGCCTGGCCCGCTACGCCGACGAGCTGGTCGACGACCTCGACCAGCCCGACCCCGACGCGCTGGTCACGCTGGAGCACGCAGTTCCTCAACGACCTCGACCGCGGCAGCAGCACGCACCCCATCAGCGCCGCCGCGATCCACACCGCCCGCACCTGGGACATCCCGCGCGACACGTTCGAGGCGTTCCTCGCCAGCATGCAGATGGACATCACGGTCACCGAGTACCCGACCTACGCCGACCTCGAGCACTACATGTACGGGTCGGCCGCCGTGATCGGCCTGCAGATGGTGCCGATCCTGGAGCCGCTCGACCCGCGCGCCGCCGGCCACGCCCAGACCCTCGGCGAGGCCTTCCAGCTGACCAACTTCATCCGCGACGTGGCCGAGGACCTCCGCCGCGGCCGGGTCTACCTGCCGCAGGAGGACCTCGACCGGTTCGGCGTCATCCGCGCCGACCTCGCGCCGGGGCGGACGCCGCCCCAGGTCCGCGAGCTGCTCGCCTTCGAGGTGGCCCGCACCCGCCGGCTGTACGCCGAGGCGGAGCCCGGCATCGACATGCTGCACCCGACCAGCCGCGACTGCATCCGCACCGCGTTCGAGCTCTACCGCGGCATCCTCGGCGCGGTCGAGAAGGCCGACTACCAGGTGCTCGACCGCCGGGTCGGCGTGCCGCTCCCCCGCCGCTTCCGGGTCGCCGTCCCCGCCCTCGTCAGGGCTCGGCGAGCGCGGCGCGGCGCCCCCACCACTCCCACCAGCTGAGCGTCTGCAGCACCAGCGAGAACCCGAACAGCAGGTCCTCCACCGGCGCGAAGGCCAGCCGCGCCCCGAGGATCGCCCCGTCGTCGTACGTCACGATGTCGCGGCCCGTGAGCCACCCGTTGGTGAGCAGCTGGAAGACCAGCACGATCCCGTACGCCGTCCAGAACGACCGCCGCCGCACCAGCCGGGTGCCCAGCACGACCAGGTCGAGCAGCAGCGCGCCCGCGACGCCGACCAGCGCCAACACGGTGTAGCTCATCGCCAGCCCTTCACCCGGCGGACCGCCTCGAAGGCGAGCACCGCGCAGGTGGGGACCACGAGGAAGAACAGCAGCTCCTCGACCGGCACCCCGCCGGGCAGCACCAGCCCGACGGTCTGGGCCGGGTCGAAGGACCAGTGGTCCGCGGCGATCGCGTAGACGTCCCACAGGTAGAACACCGCCACGACCGGCAGCAGGGTCAGCAGCAGCCGCCGCGGACGGCGGTAGACCCGGACGCCGAGCCAGACCTCGAGCGGCAGCGTGCCGAGCAGGCAGAACGCGAGCACCGCCAGGTAGGCCAGGTGCCGCACCGGTCAGAAGCCGAGCGCCTGCGCGCGCCGCTTGACCTCGGTGCCGCGGTTCTCGACCAGCGCCTGCACCGGCGAGCCGGGGATGTCGTCGTCGGTGTAGAGCCAGCGCAGCGCCTCGTCGTCGCCGTACCTCGCGTCGGCGAGCAGGGTCAACACCCCCGGCAGCCCCTTGAGCACCCGGCCGTCCTGCACGAAGTCCGCCGGCACCATCAGCACGCCGCTCGCGCCGCACGGCCAGCAGCTGGCGGTCGGTGACGAGCTGGCGGACCCGGTTGACGGCGACGCCGAGCAGGTCCGCGGCCTCGGGGACCGTCAGCCAGGCGGGCACCAGCGCCTCGAAGGCGTCGGCGTGGGCCTGGTCGGCGGCGGATCGGGGGTCGGTCACCCGGGAAAGCCTGCCACGGCGTCCTTCACCGCGACGGCCGGGTCGGCGAGCCGGTCGGCGTCGACCGTCGCGTCGCGCTGCATCAGCCGGCGGGCCTGCACGAGGTCGCGCGGCCGGTCGACGGTCAGCGCCGCGACCAGCCGGTCGCCCGCCAGCCAGAACGCGGCCCACCGGTCGCCGTCCTCCCGCCACACGACCCGGTCCCCTGCGGGGTGGTGACCGGCGTACTGCAGCATCCGGCCCCACTGCTCCGACCAGAAGTAGGGCACCGGGTCCCAGACCTCGGCGCCGCCCAGCACGTTGGCCGCCACCACCGTCGGGCCGTGCAGCGCGGCGTCCCAGTGCTCGACGAGCATCCGGGTGCCGTAGCGGGCCGACTCCCAGGCCGCGCAGTCACCCACCGCCCACACGTCGGGCAGCGACGTCCGCAGCTGCGGGTCGACGGCCGCGGCCCCGGCCGGAGTCAGGTCCGGACCTTCCGGTACGTCGGGGCGCGCGCCGATCGCGACCAGGACCCGGTCCGCCGGCAGCCGCTCGCCGCCGGCGAGGAGCACGGCGTCCGGCTGGACCGCCTCCACGGTGGCGCCCAGCCGCAGGTCGACGGCCGACCACCAGGGCAGGGTGCGGCTGCCGATCTCGGCGGGCAGCGCACCCGCGAGCGGCCGGTCGAGGCCCTCGACCACCGTGACGTGCACCCCTCGAACCAGCGCGGCGGTGGCCACCTCGGCGCCGATCCATCCCGCGCCGACGACGACCAGCCGGGCGCCGGGAGTCATGGCGGCGCGCAGCGCAAGCGCGTCCGGCTTGGTCCGCAGGGTGGTGCCCGCGCCGGGCAGCCGGCGCGGCTGCGCACCGGTGGCCAGCACGCAGCGGTCGAAGGCCAGCTCCCCGGCGTCCGTCGACACGGTGTGGCCCTGCACGGACGTGGCCCGGACGCCGAGCCGGAGGTCGACGTCCAGGGCGGCCCAGTCGGCCTCGAGGGTGGTGTCGTCGGTCTCGCCGACCAGCAGCGCCTTGGTCAGCGGCGGCCGGTCGTACGGCGGCTCGGCCTCGGCGCCGAGCAGGGTCAGCGCCCCGTCGTACCCCTGCGAACGCAGCGCCACGACGGTCTGCAGCCCGGCCAGCCCGGCACCGACGACGACGATCACCGGCTCAGCGTCCCAGGCGGCAGCCCGCCACGCTGAATGACAACGGTGTAGTACCACGATGAGGTAACAAAAGCCCCACAGGTCACTCCAGTCACACCAGTCACGGCAGTATCAACGCCCATGTCCGAGCGCACCGAGACCCCGTCCCGCCGCCCGACCCGACGACGAGCCGTCCGGCTGGCCCGCACCGTGGCCGCCCCGCTGCTGGTCGCCGCCCTGGTGACGGCCGGCTCGCCCGGCTGGGGGCTGTACACGATCAAGCAGGGCGACACGCTCAGCGACATCGCCGCCCGCTACCACACCACGGTGGCCAAGCTGGTCGAGGTGAACCGGCTGCCCGGCAACGGCAACCTGATCTTCGCCGGCCGCGCCCTCAAGGTCCCCGGGGCCGCCGCCGGCACCGGCGGCGGCTCCGGTCCACGGCACCACACCGTGGTGCGCGGGGACACGCTCTCGGGCATCGCCAGCCGGTACGGCGTGGCGCAGACCGCCATCGCCCGCGCCAACCACCTGCCGAGCTCGAACATCGTCATGCTGGGCGCCACCCTCGTGATCCCCGGCCGCACCGGCGGCCACAGCGGCGGCAGCACGAACAGCACCAGCAGCGGCGGGAACACCTTCGCCGGGCGCACGTACTCCAGCGCGGTCGTCAGCGCGGCGGACCGCACCCGCGCCCAGCTGGCCCGGCGCCACCTGCCGTCGCAGGCGGGGATGCGCGACATCATCGTGGCGAAGGCCCGGGCCAACGGGGTCGACCCCGCGCTCGCGCTGGCCGTCAGCTATCAGGAGTCGGGCTGGAACATGCACGTGGTCTCGGTGGCCAACGCCGTGGGCGCGATGCAGGTGATCCCCGCCACATCCGACTGGATCTCCGGCGTCGTCGGCCGACGGCTGGACCCGACCAGCCCCTCGGACAACGCCACCACGGGCGTGGTGCTGCTCAAGATCCTCACCCGCTCGGCCAGCAGCGAGCGCCAGGCGGTCGCCGCGTACTACCAGGGGCTGCGCTCGGTCCGGGAGAACGGGATGTTCGCCGACACCCGGCGCTACGTGGCCAACGTGATGGCTCTCAAGGCGCGGTTCGAGTGAGGCTCGACGACGTGTCCGGGCCGGACCAGGCACGCGCCACCCGTAGACTCGCCCCGTGGACACGACTGTCAGCGACCCCTTGGTGGGGCAGGTGCTGGACGGGCGCTACCACGTCGGCCCACGTCTGGCGCGGGGCGGGATGGCCGTCGTCTACGAGGCCCACGACAACCGCCTCGACCGCACCATCGCGCTCAAGGTGATGCACCCGACGCTGGCCGATGACGAGGAGTTCGTCACCCGCTTCATCCGGGAGGCGCACTCGGCGGCCCGGCTGTCGCACCCCAACGTGGTCGCCGTCTACGACCAGGGCGCCGACCAGGGCCACGTCTTCCTCGCGATGGAGCTGGTCCGCGGCCGCACCCTGCGCGACCTGATCCGCACCCAGGGCCACCTGAGCCCGCGGCAGACCCTCGAGGTGCTCGAGCCGGTGCTCGCCGCGCTCGGCGCCGCGCACCAGGCCGGGCTCGATCCACCGCGACGTCAAGCCCGAGAACGTCCTGCTCTCCGACGACGGCCGGGTCAAGGTCGCCGACTTCGGGCTGGCCCGTGCGGTCACCGGCGCCAACAGCCACACCACGACCTCCGGCATCCTGATGGGCACGGTGGCCTACCTCTCCCCCGAGCAGGTGACCCGCGGTGTCGCGGACCCCCGCTCGGACGTCTACGCGGCCGGCATCCTGCTGTTCGAGATGCTCACCGGCGTCAAGCCGTACGACGGTGACACCGCCATCCAGGTCGCCTACCGCCACGTGCACGACGACGTCCCGGCGCCCTCGACGCTGGTGCCCGGGCTGCCCGCCGAGCTCGACCACCTGGTGGCCCGCGCCACCAGCCGGGACCCCGACCTGCGCCCGGCCGACGCCCGGCGGTTCCACGCCGAGGTGGTCGCGGCCCGGCGGGCGATGTCCGAGGGCGAGCTGGACACCTTGGGCCCGGCGCTGGCCGCGATGACCAGCCAGCCGGACCAGACCCTGGTCGTCGACCTGAACTCGCGCACCGCCACCGGCGCCCGGCGCGGCGACACCGGGCCGCTGGCGGGGACCTCCGGCGGCGTCCACGGCGCCCGGGCCCGCCGCAGCAAGGGCCCGCTGGCCCTGCTGCTGATCCTCGTAGTGGCAGCGGTCCTCTCCGGCGCCGCCTGGCTGGTTGCCGCGGGTCCCGCTGAGCAAGACCACGACGCCGAGCCTGGTGGGGCTGACCCAGCGCCGAGGCCGCCGCGACGGCGCACAAGAGCGGGCTCTCGACCCACGTCCAGGGCCACCGGTTCAGCGAGGTGGCGCCGGTCGGCGAGGTGCGTCGCGACCGACCCCGGGCGCGGCGAGAATGTCGACAAGAACGGCACCGTCGAGCTGTTCCTGTCCAAGGGCCCGGAGCGCTACGCCGTGCCCAGCGTCGTCGGCAAGCACCGAGGAGTTCGCCCGGTCGACGATCGAGGACAACCACCTGACCGTCGGCACGCCGGAGCGGCGCTACAGCAGCAAGGTCGCCGAAGGGCTCTGTCATCTCGACCAAGCCCGGCCGCCGGCGTCGAGCTCGAGCGCGACCAGGCGGTCGTGCTGGTGATCAGCGACGGGCCCGAGCCGGTGGCCGTGCCGAACGTCGTGGGCCAGCCGGTCGACCAGGCCAAGGCCGCCGTCATCGACGCCGGGCTCGAGCCGCAGGTGCGGGAGAAGTTCGACGAGACGATCCCCGCGGGCACGGTCATCAGCCAGTCGCCGGAGGGCAACCGCACCGCCGGCAAGGGCTCCGTGCTCAAGCTCGTGGTCTCCAAGGGACCACCGCTGGTGGACGTGCCTGACGT
Organism: uncultured Actinomycetota bacterium; assembly: GCA_963728425.1. Taxonomy (GTDB): domain Bacteria; phylum Actinomycetota; class Actinomycetes; order JACCUZ01; family JACCUZ01; genus JAVEDA01. Next base: position 10,662 of record CAVSKC010000009.1, on the reverse strand, counting down.
CAAGGGCAAGAACGTCACCGAGGCGCAGGCGCCTGATCACCGCGGCCGGCCTGGTGCCCTCCGTCCAGCAGCTGCCCGGCGGCCCCGGCACCGTCCTGAACCAGTCGCCCGGCGGCGGCGACCGCGCGCCCAAGGGCTCGACGGTCACCCTCTACGTCTTCTGACCCTCACTCCTGGTAGCTGTACCGCTCGCCCTGCCACGGGTCGGCCCGGTTGTGGTAGCCCCGCTCCTCCCAGAAGCCGCGCCGGTCGCCGACGAGGTACTCCACCTCGCGCACCCACTTGGCCGACTTCCACGCGTACCGCGACGGGCACACGAGCCGCAGCGGGTAACCGTGCTCGGGAGTGAGCGGCGCGCCGCGCACGTGGGTCGCGAACAGCGTGTCCGGGGCGGCGAAGACGTCCAGCGGCAGGTTGACCGAGTAGCCGTACTCCGCGTGCACCATGACGTGCGTCGCGTCCTCGGCCGGCGGCGCGGCGCGCATCAGGTCGGCGGCGGTGACCCCCGTCCACTCGAGGTCGCTCACGGTCCACTTGGTGACGCAGTGCAGGTCGCCGCGCAGCGTCGTGGTCGGGAGCTCGGCGAACGCCCCCGCGTCGAACCGGGTCTCGCTGCCGGACTCCGTCGCGCCGAACACGCGCAGGTCCCAGATCTCCGGCCGCAGCCGCGGGAGCGGCCCGTAGTGCACCACCGGCCAGCCGTGGGCGGGGCGCTGCGCAGGCGGCAGGCCGCCGCCGTCGCCATGGTCCCCGTCCGCCACCGCGTCATCCTGACAGACGGACATGTCCGCCTTGTTTCCGCTCCCGCGCCGTAGGCTCGCTGGCGTGGTCGTCGTCATGCAGCCGGATGCCTCCGCCGAGGACGTCGGCAACGTCGTGGCGCGGGTCGAGGCGGCCGGCGGCGAGGCCTTCGTCAGCCGCGGCGTGACCCGGACGATCATCGGCCTGGTCGGCGACATCGAGACGTTCGCCGGGCTGAACCTGCGCGCCATGCCCGGCGTCGCCGACGTGATGCGGGTGTCCGCGCCCTACAAGCTGGTCAGCCGCACGAACCACCCGCAGATGTCGACCGGTGCTGCGTCGGCGGCGTCCCCATCGGGCCCGACACGTTCACCCTGATCGCCGGCCCGTGCGCGGTCGAGACGCCGCAGCAGACGCTCGAGGCGGCCGAGATGGCCAAGGCGGCCGGCGCCACGCTGCTGCGCGGCGGCGCCTACAAGCCGCGCACCTCGCCGTACGCGTTCCAGGGTCTGGGCGAGGCCGGCCTGCAGATCCTCGCCGACGTCCGCGAGGCGACCGGGCTGCCGGTGGTCACCGAGGTGGTCGACGCCGCACGACGTCGACCTGGTCGCGCTCCTACGCCGACATGCTGCAGGTCGGCACCCGCAACATGCAGAACTTCGCGCTGCTGCAGGCGGTCGGCCAGTCGCGGCAAGCCGGTCATGCTCAAGCGCGGCATGCAGGCGACCATCGAGGAGTGGCTGATGGCCGCGGAGTACATCGCCCAGCGCGGCAACCTCGACATCGTGCTGTGCGAGCGCGGCATCCGCACCTTCGAGACGGCCACCCGCAACACCCTGGACATCAGCGCGGTGCCGGTGGCGCACGGCCTGTCGCACCTGCCGGTGATCGTCGACCCGTCGCACTCCGGCGGCCGCCGCGACCTGGTCGTGCCGCTGTCGCGGGCGGCCATCGCGGTCGGCGCGGACGGCATCATCGTCGACGTCCACCCGCACCCCGAGCCAGGCGCTCTGCGACGGGCCGCAGGCGCTGGTCGACGACGACCTGCGGGCGCTGGCCGCGGCGGTGCGCCAGCTGCCGCCGCTGCTGGGCCGCCGACCCGCTACCGCCGCCGCACCAGCGGCGCCGAGCACGCTAGCCGCCCGCTCGACGTCGTCGTCGTCGACGTCGAGGTGGGTGACCGCGCGCAGGTGCCGCCGGTCGAGCAGGCTGAGCAGCACGCCCTGCTCGCGGCAGGCGGCCACGATGTCGGCCGCGTCGCGTCGGTCTCGACCACCACGATGTTGGTCTCGACGGTGGCGGGGTCGACGCACCCGGGGCCGCCTCGGCCATCAGCTCGGCGAGCCGCCGGGCTCGCGCGTGGTCGTCGGCCAGCCGCTCGACGTGGTGGTCCAGCGCGTGCAGCCCGGCCGCCGCCAGGATGCCCGACCTGCCGCATCCCGCCACCCAGCCGCTTGCGCCACACGCGCAGCCGCCGCCGACCGGCTCGGCGGTCGGCCGAGCAGCGACCCGACCGGCGCGCCCAGCCCCTTGGACAGGCAGACCGACACGGTGTCGAACAGTCGCCCGTACGCCGGGAGCTCGACGCCGCTCGCGACGTGCGCGTTCCACAGCCGGGCGCCGTCGAGGTGCAGCGGCCACGCCTGCGTCGTCGGCGACCGTCGCGCAGCCGCTGCGAGCTCGGCCAGCGGCTGCACGGTGCCGCCGCCGAAGTTGTGCGTGTTCTCGACGGCGACCGCGGCGGTCGACGACCAGGTAGGGCCCGGCGTCCGGGCGCATCAGTCGCCGCGCACCGCGTCGGCGTCGACCAGCCCGCGGTCCGCGCCGCAGGTGCGGGTCGTGATGCCGGCAGAACGCGGCGCCGCGCCGAGCTCGGCCCGCACGACGTGGGCGTCGGCGTCGCAGATCAGCTCCTGCGCCGGGCTGCACGAGCAGCCGGACGCCGAGCTGGTTGGCCATCGTGCCCGCCGGGATGAACAGCGCGGCCTCCTGGCCGAGCAGCTCGGCGACGCGCTGCTCGAGCGCGGTGACGGTCGGGTCCTCGCCGTAGACGTCGTCGCCGACCTCGGCGCCGCGGCCATCGCCTCGCGCATCGCGGCGGTCGGGCGGGTGACGGTGTCGCTGCGCAGGTCGATCGGCATGGTGCCAACCTAAGGGCGGCGCGGGGACCCCCACTGGGGACCGGACGAGCCGCCAGGACGATGGACAAGATCAGGTGGTCGGTCTACTTTGCGCCCCAAAGGGGTTGATCATCATGGCTGATGACGGATTGAAGCCGCCGGACGGACTCGAATGGGTCCCGGTCGTCGGCAAGGCAGGGTTCAGGAACGGGGTCATCGGTGGGGCCCTCGCCGGCCTGCTGTTCGGCGTCGCGAGCGCGGTGGTGTTCGCCGGCGCAGTGGTGGGCGACATCCCGTCGCACTTCGTGATCGTGATCACCTTCCTGGTCGCGGGCTGGACCTTCATCGGGCTCGGCCTGGGGCTGACCGTCGGCGAGATGGTGCGGCTGCAGCGGAAGCCCGGCGTAGAGGTGGCCGGCGCCGGGGTCGTCGACGAGGTGCTGGGGAAGTTCTTCGACGCCTTGAAGGGCCTGCCCGCCCAGCGGGTGCCGCTCGCTGTGGGGGTCCTGCTGCTGATCGCGGCCGCGTACCTGGCCAAGCCGTGGCGTAGTCAGGCGCTCGCTCCTGCACGGCGAACACGATGACGTTCGACTGGTAGCCGCCTCGGGCCCGGTCGTAGCGACCGCCGCACGTGACGACCCTGAGCTCCGGTCGCAGCGTGGGCCAGTACACGGCCTGCACCGGGAAGTGGCTCCGGCGGCGCTGCTCCACACGTGTCACCCGGAAGGCGACCGAGGACCCGTCAACGCGGGTGACCAGGACCCGCGCGCCCGCGCGAAGCCCGGCGACCCCTGCGAACACGGCCGGGCCGGTGGGTGAGTCGACGTGTCCCAGGATCACCGCTGCGCCGTGCTCACCGGGACGGGGACCGTCCCGGTACCAGCCGGCTCGGCCCCAGTGAGCTGGTACCTCGACGGTGCCCCGGCGAGAACGGCCGAGCCGCTCGAGCGGCGAGTCCACTCCGAGCGAGGGGATGCGGACGCGCACCGGCTCGGGCACCGCGGCCACCCGCTGCGGTGACCGGAACGTGCGCAAGCTGTCGGGCACGGCGACCTTCTGCGGCTGGAGCACTACCCGGTCCTGCGACGACGTCCCGAGGGGCCCCGCGCAGGACGTTGCGGCCAGCACCACGCCCACCAGGATCGCCAAGGACCGGCGTGATGTCACCGGCGGGCGGCGCCGCCCGCGCCGGTGTCGGCACCGCCACGTGGCGCGGCGCCGCCGGCCTCGCCGCCCAGGACGCCAGCCAGCGTGGTGGCGATGGCGAACATGTGGTCGTAGCCGGCGTACGCCAGGTCGTGCGACGTGTCGTAGTCCGTTGCCGCATAGGCGGTGACCTGTTGCAGCAGCTGCTGGTCGTGCTCGCGCAGCGCAGCCACGACCGTCTGGGCGGCGACGTTGCCCTCCGACAGCGGCGCCAGCAGGGCGCTCAGCTTTCCGGGGAAGTCGTCCAGGTGGGCTCGCGCGGCGGCCTGAGCCTGGTCGTCGTCGTCGGCGACGCCGACGGAGAACGCCACAAGGGCGTTGATGTGCGCAGCCCAGACCCGGCCGAAGGCTGCCGAAGCCCGGTCGCCCACGGCACCCTGCATGGCCGTGAGGATGTCCTGGGTGTTCTCGTTGAGCGCCTGGGCAGCCGCTTCTGCGGCCGGCTGGCCGGCGACGATGGCGCGCGTGGCGTCGAAGGCGAGCTCGACGTGCTCCCCGAGCAGCTGACCGAGACCGGATACCAGGTTCTCGCTGGGGCTGTCGAAGGCGACCGGCAGCTCGCCGTTCGCCTTCGTGACCGCGGCACCGGCAAGGGACTTCGCGGTGCCGAACATGGCGGCGTACGCCTCGCGCTGGAACCGGAATGCGCGCGGAAAGTCTCCGGCGGCGTAGGCGTCAGTCGCCGCGATCATGTGGTGGATGTGTTCGGCCACACCTGCCGCGACGGCGTCCGCGCTCAGCTCGCCGTCGGTGGCGGCGGCGATGAGCTGCCCGTAGCGGTCCGCATAGGCATCGAGCGCAGACATCGCCTTGTCCATGCCAGCCTGGTCCTGGTCGGCCACGGCCTCGCTGTAGTCGCGCAGCAGTCGGATGTGCTCCTGCCACAGCGAGCGGAACTCGGTGCCTGCGTCCTCGCCGTATGCGTGGCCGACGGCATCGACCAGCTCGTCCGTGTTGCGGTCCAATGCCCCCTGAGCAGCAGCGACGAACGTCGGCTCGTCGTCGACGGTCCCCGCATCAGGCGGATCATGAGCACCGCGTGGTGCCCGAGCACCTGCTCCAGGCGCAGTCTCACGTCTGCCTGGCCGGCAGGATCGTCTGCGGCCATCTGGTCGTGCTCGTGCGTCCCACCGGAGGCACTCGCGGAGGGACTGGTCGACGACGACCCGGCAGAGCGCACCTCCTCGGTGCCACCGGCGCAGGCGGCGCAGATGAGCAGAGCGGCTGCGCCCGCCACCCACTGTTGCGGTCGACGTGACCTGGTCATGAAAGTCCCCCCTGAATCGTTGGTGATCTAGCGCTGGCCGGCAATCGGCAGAACGACGACGAGGGCCGGGCGGCCCGGTCCCGACCGATGTGGGTCCGCGCGCCTGGGGCACGGACCGTCTGGATCAGTTCGGCAGTCGGTGTCGCACCGTCCAGGCTGGTGATGTTGACCGTCCTCGCAGGTGCTCCGGCCGCAGTCGCGAGACGGTCGCGCGGGAACGAGGACACCTCGACCGTGTGAGTCCGGAGCAGGCTGCGCAGCAACGAGGCCACGCTGAGGTCCACCAGGCCGTTGGCGAGCATCGTCCAGGCTCGTGGGGTCAGTCGGAGGTTCGACGGACCCCACGAGGCGCCGCCCGCTTCCACCCGGCGGGCCAGCTCAGCCTGGACGCTCGCCGCGTCCCGTCGCGGCTCGAGGACGTCGACCGTTCGGGTCCCCGTTGTCAGGCTCGCCACCGCCAGCCCGGGCAGCGCGGGCTGCCACCCACGCGGCAGCACGACCAGGTCCGTGGCTGGATCGGCGTCGTCCTCGATGGCGACGACCTGCCGGTCACCCAGTCTGTCCTCGAGCACGGACCGCAGGTCGGAGGGTGCGGCGATGACAGTGCCTTCCCGGGTGTTGGCGCGCAACCAGCCGGCCAGCTGCGACGACTGCTGCCGGGTCAGCCCGGAAGACTCGCTGATCCGTCTTCGAGGCCCGTCCTGATCGCGAGTCCGGCAGCGACTGCCAGCATTAGGCCGACTGCGACGCTCGCGGTCAGCACGAGGGTTTGGCGGCCGAGTCGCGAGGCGGGTCGAGGGCTGCTGGCCGGCGGCTCCGGCTCGGGCTCCGTTCTGGCTCCGGTTCCGGCTCCTGCTCGTGCGCTCGTTCCGGCTCCGGCTCCGGCTGCTCCGGCTTGGGCTCCGGCTCCGGCTTGGGCGCTGGCGCTGGGCGGGCGCGGGGCGGTCGGGGCGGCCACCTCGGAGGAGCGGACTGTCGCTGGATCGACGCGAGCCGTTCGTCGAGGTCATCCCACGCGCTACGTTCCCATGAGGACAGCGCCGGCGTGTCTGGTGCTGGGCCTTCGGTGCGCTGCTCGGGGGCGGTGCCTCGGGCGCAGCGCTGGGTCGTGGCGCCGCGCTCACTACTGGCGTACGGAGGTCGATCTCGTCGCGCCTGGCCGTCGTGTCGTGGACCTGCGCCGTGTCGTGGACCCGGGACGTGTCGTGCACCTTCGTCGTGTCATGGCGCTGCGTCGTGTCGTGCTGCCGGCCGGTGCCATCGGCCGGCTGGGCGGCCGACGCGCCCTTCGTCGCGCAGCGGCCAGTCGTTCGGGAGGGAGAGGCGGCGCGGGCGCGGTGGCCCGACGCATCGGCTCGGCGGACTCACGCAGCTGCGGACCACGCGGCGTAGTTGTCCCCTTTCCGGACTGCGCGTCGTGGACCTGTGTGCGGCCAAGGCGCTGGCGCAGGTCGATGACGCGCGATTCCGCCCACGCGTCATCCGCGACGGAGAACCACGTCGCGACGCAAAGCGTCGACAGACGGTGGTCTCTCCGTCGCGGATGACGCATCATCGCGCATCATCGACCTGCGCGAGCGCCTTGGCGGCACAGGCCCACGACGCGCGTCCAGACGAGGGAAGCTACACGGCGTGTTCAGGTGCCGTGAGTCCGCCCGAGCCGAATGCGTCGGCCCGCACCGGCGCGCCTGCTCCCTCCGAACGACTCGGCCGCTGCGCGACGAGGGCCGCGTGGCCGCCCAGCCGGCCGATGGCGCCCGCCGCGGCGCGACACGACGCAGCGCCATAGACGCGGCGAAGGTACACGACTCCAGGTCCACGACACGCGCAGGTCCACAACACGACGGCCGGCGCGACGAGATCGAAGCTCCGTACGCCAGATCATGGGCGCGGCGCCACGACCCAGCGCTGCGCCGAGCACCCGCCCCCGAGCGGCTGCACCGAAGGCCCAGCACCAGGCACGCCCGGCGCTGTCTCATGGGAACGTAGCGCCGTCGGATGGCCCCGACGACGGCTCGCATCGATCCGGCGACAGTCCCGCTCCTCCGAGGTCGCCGCCCCGACGCCCGCCCCAGCGCCAGCGCCCGAGCCGGAGCCGAGCACCGAGCCCGAGCCCGAGCGGAGCCAGAGGTCCACGCCACGACAGGAGCCGGAACCGGAGCCAGCGACGGACCCCGAGCCGGAGCCGCAGGCCAGCAGCCCTCGACCCGCCTCACGACTCGGCCGCCTCCCCCTCGTGCTGACCGCGACCGTCGAGTCGGCCTCTTGTTCGCAGTCGCTGCCGGGTCGCGGATTAGGAGCGGGCTTCGAAGACGGATCACGGAGTCTTCCGGGCTAACCCGGCAGCAGGGCGTCACCGCTGGCCGGCTGGTTGCGCGCCCACGCCGGGAACGCGCTTCTCATCGCCGCACCCTCCGACCTGGGTCCATACTCGAGGACGGCTGGGTAGCCGGCAGGTCGTCGCCATCGAGGACGACGCCGATCCAGCCGCGGACCTGGTCGTGCTCCCTCGTGGCGGCCCGCGCTCCCCGGGCTGGCGGTGGCGGGCCTGACGACGGGACGCGAACGGTCGACGTCCTCGAGCCGCGACGGGACGCGGCGAGCGTGAAGGTGAGCTCGCCCGCCGGCCCGAGGGCGGCGCCTCGTGAGGTCCGTCGACCTCCGACTGACCCACGAGCCTGGACGATGCTCACCGACGGCCTGGTGGACCTCAGCGTGGCCTCGTTCTTCGCCAGCCTGCTCGGACTCACACGGTCGAGGTGTCACGTTCCCGCGCGACCGTCTTCCGACTCGGCCCGGAGCGCCTCCGAGCGGTCGACGTCACCAGCCTGGACGGTCCGAACCGACTCCCGAACTGATCCCAGACGGTCGGTGCCCCAGGCGCGCGGACCCACATCGGTGGGACCAGGCCGCCCGGCCTTGTTGTCGTTCTGCCGATCCCGGCCGCGCTGGATCACCAACGATTCAGGGGGGACTTTTCATCACCAGGTAGCGTCGACCGCGACATGGGTGGCACGCGCAGCCGCGCTGCTCATCTGCGCCGCCTGCGCGGTGGCGCCGAGGAGGTGCGCTTCTGCCGGGTAGTCGTCGACAGTCCCTCCGCGGGTGCCTCTGGGTAGCACGAGCACGACCAGATGGCCGCAGACGACGATCCTCCGCCAGGCGGCGTGAACTCGCCTGGAGCAGGTGCTCGGGCACCACGCGGTGCTCATGATCCGCCTGATGAGGGACCCGTCGACGACGAGCCGCCGGTAGTCGCTGCTGCTCCGGGGCGCTCAACCGCGACACGACAGCGGTGGATGCCATCGGCCACGCATACGGCGAGGACCAGGCGCCGAGTTCCGCTCGCTGTCGCAGGAGCACATCCGACTGCTGCGCGACTACAGCGAGGCCGTCGCCGACCAGGACAGGCTGGCATGGACGGCAATCTCTGCGCCGATCTCTATCGGACCGCTAGGGCAGCTGATCGCCGCCGCCACCGACGGCGAGCTGAGCGAGGACGCATCACGGCGAGTATGGCCGAACAATCCACCACATGATCACGGCGACTGACGCCTACGCCGCCGAGACTTTCCCGCGCATTCCAGTTCCGGCACGAGGCGTACGCCGCCATGTTCGGCCGGCGAAGTCCCTTGCCGGTCCGCGGTCACGAAGGCGAACAGCGACGCCGGTCGCCTTCGACAGCCCCAGCGAGAACCTGGTTTCCGGTCTCGGTCGAGTTCCTCAAGAAGGCGTCGGCCGCCTTCGACGCCACGCGCGCCATCATCGCCGGCCAGCCGGCGCGAAGCGGCTGCCCAGGCGCTGGACGAGAACACCAGGACGTTCGCGCGGCCATGCAGGGTGCCGTCGGCGACCGGGCTTCGGCAGCCTTGGCGGGGTCTGGGCTGCGCACATCGACGCCCTTGTCGCGTTCTCGTCGGCGTCGCCGACGACGACGACCGGCTCAGGCCGCCGCACGACCCGCCTGGACAACTTCCCGGAAAGCCGAGCGCCCTGCTGGCGCCGCTGTCGGAGGGCAACGTCGCCGCCCAGACGGTCGTCGCTGCGCTCGCCGACACGACCACAGCTGCTCGACAGTCACTTATGCGGCAACGACTACGACACGTCGCACGACCTGGCGTACGCCGGCTACGACCAGCATGTCGGCCATCGCCGCCGCGCTGGCTGGCGTCCTGGGCGGCAGGCGGCGGCACCGCGGCTGTGGCGGCCCGACACCGCGCGGGCGGCGCCGCCGCCGGTGACATCACGCCGGTCCTCTCCTGGTGGGCGTGATCTGGCCGCGACGTCCTGGGCGGCTCAGGACATCGTCGCGGGGACCGGGTAGTGCTCCAGCGCAGAAGTCACCGTGCCCGAACAGCTTGCGCACGTTCCGGTCACCGCAGCGGGTGGCCGCGGTGCCCGAGCCGGTGTGCGTCCGCATCCCCTCGCTCGGAGTGGACTCGCCGCTCGAGCGGCTCACCCCGTCTAGCCAGGGGCACCGTGGAGGTTGCCACTCGCTGGGGCCGAGCCGGCTGGTACCGCAGGGACAGTCCCCGTCCCCGTGAGCACGGCGCAGTTATCGATCTAAGGACACGTCAACTCGCCCGCCGGCCCGGCCCTGTTCGCGGGGGTGGCCGGGGCTCCGCGCGGGCGCGCGGGTCCTGGTCACCCGCGTTGACGGGTCCTCGGTCGCCTTCCGGGTGACACGTGTGGAGCCAAGCCGCCGGAGCCACTTCCCGGTGCAGGCCGTGTACTGGCCCACGCTGCGACCGAAAAGATTCAGGCTAGTCACGTGCAGCAGGGGCTACGACCGGGCCCGAGGCGGCTACCAGTCGAACGTCATCGTGTTCGCCGTGCAGGAGCGAGCGGCCTGACTACGCCACCGGCTTGGCCAGGTACGCGGCCCCGATCAGCAGCAGGACCCCCACAGCGAGCGGCACCCGCTGGGCGGGCAGGCCCTTTTCAAGGTGTCGAGCTTCCCCAGCACCTCGTCGACGACCCCGGCGCCGGCCACCTCTACGCCGGGCTTCACTGCAGCCGCACCATCTCGCCGACGGTCAGCCCCAGACCGAGCCCGATGAAGGTCCAGCCCGCGACCAGGAAGGTGATCACGATCACGAAGTGCGACGGGATGTCGCCCACCACTGCGCCGGCGAACACCACCGCGCTCGCGACGCCGAACAGCAGGCCGGCGAGGGCCCCACCGATGACCCGTTCCTGAACCCTGCCTTGCCGACGACCGGGACCCGTTCGAGTCCGTCCGGCGGCTTGGATCCATCATAGGCCCAGTATTTCGACCCCTTTGGGGCGCAAAGTAGACCGACCACCTGATCTTGTCCATCGTCCTGG
>CAVSKC010000008.1:0-206303 GCA_963728425.1 uncultured Actinomycetota bacterium | reverse complement strand
GCCGACCAGCTCCGCGAGCCGACGCTGAAGCGATCGCCGCCGGCGAGGTCGAGCTCCGCCTCGACGCACGCGGCCAGCAGGGGATGGCTGAAACGAACAGACTCGCCGTCGAGCGCCAGGATCGCGGCAGCCTCCGCTGTGCCAAGCCGCCCGCGTACTGTCGCGGTGTCAGATGCCACCGCCTCGACGATCGAGACTGTGGGCTTGCTGAGCAGCGCAACCGGCTCGAGCACCTCGCGAACCTCAGCCGACAGCGCCGCCAGCCGCGCCGAGACGAGACCTGTGAGCGATGTCGGAACCGTGAGCCGCTGACCCGCGCCGGCGCGTTCACCCGACTGCTCGAGCGCGCGTCCGAGCTCGAGCGGATAGAACGGATTCCCGCCCGACGTTTCGTGAAGCTGGACAAGCGTGGGTCGAGGAAACGAGACACCGAGCCGCTCGCGCAGCAGACGATGAGTCGCGCCGACACTCAGCGGGCCGAGCCGCAGGTGCCGCAGCAGCTCGTTCGGAAGCGCGCGATCGAGCCCGAGCGGGGCTGCTTCTCTGCTGCTGCTGCGGCGTGCGAGGAGGATCGCGACCGGCGCCGTCGCAAGTCGCCGAAGCGCGAACGCCAGCACCGAGGCCGACGCCGCATCGAGCCACTGCACGTCATCGACCGCAATCAGCAGCGGCCCGCCGCCGCGCTGGCCGAGAAGCGTGAACACCGCGAACGCGATCGCCCGCACTTCCGGCGCAGACCCCTCGACATCCTCCAGCAGCAAAGCCGCTGCAAGGGCGCGACGTTGCGGCGCGGGCAACCGCCCCAGTCCCTCCGGCAGCACCGGGCCCAAGAGATCGGCGAGGGCAGCAAACGAGAAGGCCGCCTCGGCACCTGCCGGGGCAAGAGAAGACGGCAAACCAGTCCTCCCGCGCCGCTATCACCGCTGCGTCGAAGAGCGTCGTCTTCCCGATCCCTGCCTCACCGTCCAGCACAAGTCCGTTGGGCATGGACTGCCCCAGCCGCGAGAAAGTCCGCCAGCGCCGTTACCTCGACGTTCGGCCGACGAGAAGCCCGCGCGCCCCTGCACCCCGCTCATCGCCCACCGAACGGTCGCGCGAAACTCCGACGCTTGCAATATCAGGATGGTCGCGCAAAGGGGCGCTCCCAAGCATTACGGCGGCGCCGCACCCCGCGGACCGGCGGAGCAGTGAGGGCGAGCACGCCGGTGACGGCGGCGAGAGCGAGCCCCGTTCCGACCAGGAGCCACGCGTCTGAGACGAATGCACCCGCGTCACCACGAATCCGGCAGCTCTCGCCGCAATGACGAGCAACACCAGCGCGATCAAACGCGATACCACGTCGCTCCTCGCTTCACCTTCGCGACGATAGGCGCATGACGGCGCCCCGGCGACTCGATGCCGAGGGCTATGACAAGGCCTGACCCGCCCAGCCGCGTCGCGTCCTATCCCTCGCAGGTGGCCCGGCCGCTGGCCGCCACATATGGCAGAACAGCGGACCGCCGCCCCCGATCCCTTGCTGCCGGCCTGGGCTGGGGCTTGACTGGTGGAGCAGGGCCCCGAGGACCGTCGGCCCGGCCTTGACTGCGGGGGAGGTAGCAGCGATGGGCAGGCCGAAGGTCCACGCGACGTCGACAGTGAGGCTATGAGCGAACGTCTCGTCGATGCCGTGCGCCGGCGGGACCGCTCGGGCATTCTGCTCATGCCGCTCACGCTCGCGCTCGTGGCGCTGGGGTACTACGTCGTCGGCCGCATCGGTCTCGAGCTGGCCTATCTCAATGGCGCCGTGGCGGCGCTGTGGCCGCCTGCTGGCCTTGGCCTCGCCGTTCTGGTCTCTACGGCGTCCGTTTGTGGCCGGCGATCGTGGTCGGCGACCTGTTCCTCGGCGACTACTCGACGCCGTTGGGGACGGTGCTGGCCCAGACGTTCGGGAACACCGTCGCTCTCGTCGTCGCGGCGTGGCTCATGCGCCGTCTCACCGGTGGGCGAGCCGGGCTGGAGCGGGTCGCCGACGTACTCGCCTTTGTCGCCTGCGCGTTGGTCGCGGCTGTCGTGAGTGCTGCGTTCGGGCCGCTGTCGTTGCGCCTGGGCGACGTGATCTCAGCGGACGAGCTCGGGGAGGTGGTGCGCACCTGGACGCTCGGGGATGCGTCCGGTGTTCTCGTGGTCGCACCGTTCATGCTCACCTGGGCTACCGCGGGGTTCCGGGGCTTCCATCGGCGGGAACTCGTGGAGGGCATCGTCGTGCTCGTCGTGCTCGTGGCGCTGGCGGAGCTGTCGCCCCAGCGCGACGTGCCCTACGTCGTCTTCCCGGTCCTGTTGTGGGCGGCCGTCCGCTTCGGGCCGCGCGGGGCCGCCACGGCCATCCTCGTGGTCTGCTCCATCACGGTCTGGAACACGGCGCAGAACGACGGACCGTTCGTGCGCGACTCGATCACCGACAGTCTGCTCGCGACCCAGCTCTTCATCGCCGTCTCGGCGCTCACGTCGCTGGTCCTCGCGGCCGAAACCGCCGAGCGCACCCGGGCGGGCGAGGCGCTCGCGGCCAGCGAGGCGTCCCAGCGCGCGCTGGCGGACGAGCAGGCGGCGCTGCGCAGAGTGGCCACGCTGGTCGCGAGCGGAGTGCAGCCGAGCCGCGTGTTCGGGCAGGTGACCGAGGAGGTGGCCCGGCTCCTGGACATGCCCGGAGCAAGCGTCTTGCGCTACGACGGCGCTCGTACGGCGACGGTCGTGGGTGGTGGAGCGAAGACGGCGACGCTCAGCCTCCCTCTGGCCAGCACCTTCGATCTCGACGGCGACACCGTCGTCGCGAAGGTGCTTCGCAGCGGCAGCCCGCAGCGCGTGGACCGCTACCAGGAAACGAGCGGGGACCTCTCCGAAACGCTGCAGCGTTCCGTTACCAGGCGGCGGTGGCGGCGCCGGTCACCGTGGATGGCCGGTTGTGGGGAGCGCTGGCGGCGGCGACACGGTCCGACGAGCCGCTGCCGGATGGTCTCGAGCAGCGGCTGTGCGACTTCGCGGAGCTGGTCGCCCAGGCGCTCGCGAACGCCGACGCCCACGAGCAGCTCGCCGCTTCGCGGGCGCGCATCGTCGAGGCCGGTGACGTCGAGCGCCGGCGGCTCGAGCGCAACCTGCATGACGGCGCGCAGCAGCGGCTGGTAGCCCTCGCGCTCGACCTGACCCTGATCGGCGTGACGCTCGAGAAGGATCCGCCGGCAGCCCGCAAGACCTTGACCGCGGCGCAGGACCAGCTCGCGCAGGGGCTCGACGAGCTTCGCGAGCTGGCGCGTGGCATCCACCCGGCGGTGCTCACCGAGCGTGGTCTCGGCCCGGCGTTGCAAGCGCTGGTCAAGCGTGCGCCGGTGCCGGTCGAGATCACCGAGCTGCCGGAGGAGCGGCTGGCCGGCCCGGTCGAGGCGGCGGCGTACTACGTCGCAGCCGAGGCGATCACCAACGTGGCCAAGTACGCGCGCGCCTCCCGCGTCACCGTCAGCGTCCGCCCGTGAACGGGCTCGCCACGCTCACGGTCTCCGACGACGGCGTCGGTGGCGCCGACGCCGCTCGGTACGGGGCTGCGCGGGCTGGCGGACCGCGTCGAGGCTCTCGGCGGCCACCTCTACGTCGACAGTCCTCCCGGGCGTGGCACCCGCATCCGCGCCGAGATTCCCTGCCCCTGATTCAGGGCGCACCGCGAGGGGGCGCCGACTCGCCGGAAGCGGAACCTAGACTCCGCCACGTGACGGGCTCGGGGCAGGAGACGGTGGTGCCGACGCTCCTGCTCGAGACGAAGCTCTACGCTCCCCAGGTCGCCACGTGGTCTGGTGCCGCGACCGCGGCTGAGCGAGCGCCTGGACCGCGGGGCGGCGTCGAAGCTGATGCTGGTCTCCGCACCGGCCGGCTTCGGCAAGACGACGCTGCTGGCCGAGTGGCTGGCGGCGGGACCGGCCGCGCCGACCGACGAGCGGTCCGCCGCCTGGCTGTCGCTCGACCGGGGCGACAACCATCCGGCGGCCTTCTGGACCTACGTGATCGCCGCGCTGCAGACGGTGGCGCCGGAGCGTCGGGCGCGAGCGCGCTCGCGCTCCTGCAGGCGCCCCAGCCGGCCCCGATCGAGCACGGTGCTCACCACGCTGCTCAACGACCTCGGCGACGTCGCCGGCGACATCGTGCTGGTGCTCGACGACTACCACGTCATCGACGCGCCCGAGGTGCAGGAGGGGATGGCGTTCCTGCTCGACCACCTGCCGCCGCGGCTGCACCTGGTGATCGCCAGCCGCGCCGACCCGGCGCTGCCGCTGGCCCGGCTGCGGGCGCGCGGCGAGCTGGTCGAGGTCCGTGCGGCCGACCTGCGCTTCACCCCCGACGAGGCCGTGGCCTACCTCAACGGGGCGATGGGCCTGCAGCTCACGGCTGCGGACGTGGCGGCGCTGGAGGGGCGGACCGAGGGATGGATCGCCGCGCTCCAGCTGGCGGCGCTGTCGATGCAGGGCCGGGACGACGTCGCCGGCTTCATCGCCGGCTTCGCAGGAGACGCCCGCTACGTCGTCGACTACCTGGTCGAGGAGGTGCTGGCACCGGCAGCCCGACGCGGTCCAGACCTTCCTGCTGCAGACCTCCGTCCTCGACCGGCTCAGCGGGCCGCTGTGCGATGCCGTCACCGGCCGGCAGCGGTGGCAAGGCCATGCTGGAGGCGCTGGATCGAGGCGAACCTGTTCCTGGTGCCGCTGGACGACCGCCGCCGGTGGTACCGCTACCACCACCTGTTCGCCGACGTGCTGCGGGCGCGCCTGCTGGACGAGCAGCCCGACCAGGTCCCGGAGCTGCACCGGCGGGCGAGCGACTGGTACGAGCAGAACGGCGAGCGGGCCGTCGCCATCGACCACGCCCTGGCCGCCGCGGACTTCGACCGCGCGGCCGACCTGGTCGAGCTGGCGGCGCCGGCGATGCAGCGGGTCCGGCAGGAGGCGACCCTGCGGCGCTGGCTGGAGGCGCTGCCCGACGCGCAGTTCCGGGTCCGGCCGGTGCTCAGCAACGACTACGTCGGGATCGCTGATGTCCACCGGTCGAGTTCGAGGGCGTCGAGCCGCACCTGCGGGACGCCGAGCGGTGGCTGGACGCCATGTCGGCGGATGACCGCGGTCCTCAGGACCGGCCGCCGGACATGGTGGTCGTGGACGAGGAACGATTCCGGACGCTTCCGGCGTCGGTCGCCGTCCACCGGGCCGGACAGGCGCTGGTGCTCGGCGACCGGGCCGGCTGCATCGCGCACGCCCGGCGGGCGCTGGACCTCGCCGGTGCCGACGACCACCTCGGCCGAGCAGCGGCGTCGGCGCTGATCGGGCTCGCGTCCTGGGGCAACGGGGACCTCGAGGCGGCGCAGGCGGGGTACGCCGAGTCGTGGCAGCACATGCGTGCGGGCCGGCCACATCGCCGACGTCCTCGGCCTGGCGATCACGCTGGCGGACCTCCACATCGTCCAGGGCCGCCTCGGCGACGCCATGCGCACCTACGAGGAGGCGCTGCGGCTCGGCCGCGGAGCAGGGCGGGCCGGTCCTGCGGGGGACGGCCGACATGTACGTCGGGATGGCCGCGCTCCACCGCGAGCGCGGACGACCTGCCGGCCGCCACCGAGCTGCTGCTGCGCAGCCAGGAGCTCGGCGAGCACCTCGGGCCTGCCGCAGAACCCGCACCGCTGGCGGGTCGCGATGGCCCGGGTCCGGGAGGCCGAAGGAGACCTGGCCGGTGCGGTCGAGCTGCTCGACGAGGCGGAGCGGGTGTACGCCGGTGACTTCTCGCCCGACGTGCGGCCGATCCCGGCGATGAGAGCACGGGTGCTGATCGCGCAGGGGCGGCTGGGCCGACGCACTCGGCTGGGCCCGCGAGCGGGGCCTGTCCGCCGACGACGAGCTCAGCTACCTGCGCGAGTTCGAGCACGTCACCCTGGCCCGGGTGCTCGCTGGCCCAGTGCCGGAGCGAGCGCGCCGCGCCTCGCTCGACGCAGGCCGTCGGGCTGCTGCGAGCGCCTGCTCGCGGCGGCCGAGGCCGGCGGCAGGACCGGGAGCGTCATCGAGATCCTGGTGCTGCAGGCGCTCGCGCAGCAGCTGCGCGGCGACATCCGCCGCTGCGCTGGTGCCGCTGGAGCGCGCCCTGACGCTGGCCGAGCCCGAGGGCTACGTCCGGGTCTTCGTCGACGAGGGCCCACCCATGGCGGCGCTGCTCGAGGCGGCCGCGGAGCGCGGGATCGCCACCGACTACGTCCAGCGACTGCTGGCCGCCTCGGCGCGACACGAGCCGCGCCCGGCCGAGCGGGCGGGCCTGGTCGAGCCGCTGAGCGACCGCGAGCGTGGACGTGCTCCGGCTGCTCGCCACCGACCTCGGCGGTCCGGACATCGCCCGGGAGCTCGTGGTGTCCCTGAACACCGTGCGCACGCACACCAAGAACATCTACGCCAAGCTCGGCGTGAACAACCGTCGGGCGGCGGTCCGCCGGGCCGAGGAGCTCGACCTGCTGCCGCGCGACGGCGCTGACGCGGCTCAGCGCACACCCTTGACCGGCACGATGGCGGCGGCGCCGAGGAGAGCGCTGACGCCGGCGACCGCGTACAGCACGCCGTAGCTGCCGCCGCCGACCGCCAGGATGGCGGGCGCGATGCGCAGGCGCCACGGAGAACGGAAGCGCTCCGGCGATGTTGAACACGCCGAGGTCCTTGGCGGCGCTGGCCTTGTCCGGCAGCACGTCGGCGGCGAGCGCGAGGTCGACGGCCACGTAGACGCCGAAGCCGAGCCCGCCGATGGCCATGCCGACCAGGAACCCGTTGAAGTCGCTGGCGACGGCGATGACGAACATCGCCACGCCGTACACGATCGACGCGGCGAAGACGAAGAGCTTCCGTCGGCCGGTCCGGTCGGAAAGCCTGCCCCCCAGCAGGGAGGCCGCGACGACGACGGCGGACTGGACCAGGGTGCCGAGGAACACCTGCCGCGGCACGTCGTCCTCGGCGGTGCCGATCTTCTCCAGCAGGTAGTACGTCTGGTAGGTGGCCAGGAACGCGTAGGCCAGCACGAACAGGAAGCGGCTGGCGAACGCCCACGCGAAGTCGGGGGCCCTGCGCGGGTTGATGTAGAAGGTGCTGGCGAACTCCCGCAGTGACCAGGCCGGCTTGTCCGCCGGGGCCAGCCGGCGGTCGTCCAGGGTGGCGGCGAAGAGCAGGATGAAGAACCCGCCGATCGCGCACGGGACCAGGAACATGGCGAGCTGGTTGCCGGTGAACAGGTTGACCAGGAAGGTGCCGGTCACCGACGCGATCGGCACGCAGACGCCCAGGACGCCGGAGACCGAACCCCGCTGAGCGGTCGGGACCTGGTCGGGCAAGCACCGCCACCAGGGCCGCGAGCAGCGCGTTGAAGAACAGCTGGGCCATGCACCAGCCGACCAGCACCACCGCGATGGTGGGCGCCAGCGCCACGATGAGGACGCCGAGGGAACCGCCCAGCAGGCCGACGACCATCCACGGCCGCCGCATGCCCAGCCCGGAGGAGGTCCGGTCGCTCAACCTGCCGAAGAACGGGTTGCCGAACATCGCCAGCAGGGCGCCGACCCCGGCCACCAGCGACAGGCTGTTCGGAGCCTGCTCGGTCCCCACCAGCGAGTTGACCTTCAACGCCAGCGTGACCAGCAGCGGCGCCAGGAACAGCAGGCTGGTGCTGATGTACGCCAGCGTGTAGAGCGCGATGAAGCCCCACCCGACCCTGGGTGCCGCGAGCGGATCAGGTGCTGCCGATGCCTCGGCGGCGGGAGTCAGGCGTCAGGCGGGGACATTTGGCACTTCCGGAGGCTCGGTCTGCGAGTCAATCACCACCTGAATCACCACGTCTGGTGATCCCCGCTCACCACATCCGCTCCTACCTTCCGGTCATGAGCCAGGCACCCGCCTCGACCGGCAGCTCGCACGCAGGCCGGGCAGTACGAGATCCGCCTCGAGGGCCACCTCGACACCCGGTGGGCCGCCTGGTTCGACGGGCTGGCCCTCACCCACGAGACCGACGGCACCACGGTCCTCCACGGCCCGGTCGTCGACCAGGCCGCGCTGCACGGCCTGCTCCAGAAGGTCCGTGACCTGGGCCTGCCGCTGGTCTCGGTCATCCACGTCGCACCCGACTCTCACGAAGAGAGCACACCATGAACCGCTTCATCCGCCGCATCGGCGACGTCAGCGCACGCAGGCCATGGACGACCATCGGCGTGTGGGCGGTCCTTGCCGCGCTCGTGGTGGTGCTCTCCGGCGCCTTCGGCGGCGCGTTCGCCGACGACTTCAGCGCACCGGGCAGCGAGAGCGCCGAGGCGATGGAGCTGCTCGAGCAGCGCTTCCCGGCGGTGGCGGGCGGCACCGCGGTCGCCGTGTTCGCTGCTCCCCGAGGGCCAGCAGCTGACCAGCTTCCGCGCCGGCATCGCCGTCGGCGCTCTCGCAGGTCGCGACGATCGAGCACGTCGCCGCCGTGAGCGACCCGTTCGAGACGGACCGGGTCTCGGCCGACGGGCGGATCGGGTACGCCGAGATCACGCTGGACGTGCCGTCGACCGAGTTCGGTCGCGACACCGCGGCTGAGGTCGTCGACGCCCTGGAGCCGGCCCGCGCCGGCGGACTGACGGCCGAGTTCGGCGGAGACGCCGCGTTCCTCAACGCCGAGGAGAAGTCCTCGGGCGCCGAGGCGGTCGGCCTCGTCGCCGCGCTCGTCGTCCTCCTGGTCGCCTTCGGGACGATCGTGGCCGCCCTGGTGCCGATCGCGCTCGCCCTGGTCGCCGTCGGTGTCGGGCTCAGCGGCATCGTGCTGCTGGCCGGCGGCCTGACGGTCTCCACCGCCGCGCCGACGATCGGCGCCATGGTCGGACTGGGCGTGGGCATCGACTACGCCCTGTTCATCGTCTCCCGCTACCGCGAGAACCGCACCGCGGGACAGGCCAACGCGCAGGCGCTGTCCGCAGCCATGGGCTCGTCCGGCACGGCTGTCTTCTTCGCCGGCGGCACCGTGGTCCTGGCGATGGCCGCCCTCGCGCTCACCGGTGTCGGCTTCCTCGCCTCCATCGGACTCGGCACCTCGATCGTCGTGCTGTTCGCGGTGGCGACCGCGATCACCCTGCTGCCGGCGCTGCTGTCGCTGCTCGGCGACCGCATCGACGCAGGCCGGATCGTCGGCCGGCGTCGCGCCGCCAAGCCAGCCGAGGCCACCGTCTGGTGGCGGCTGGCCCACCGGATCTCCGCCCGGCCCTGGCCCTACCTGGTCGCCGGAGCGCTCCTGCTCCTGACGCTGGCCGCTCCCGCGCTGTCGCTCAACACCGGCTTCCCGGATGCCGGCGACAACCCGACCGGCCAGACCGAGCGCAAGGCGTACGACCTGCTGGCCGACGGCTTCGGACCCGGCTTCAACGCCCCCCTGTCCGTCGTCGCCGACCTGCAGAGCACCGGCCTGGCAGCCGGAGACATCCCCGGGCTGGCCGAGCGCATCGCCGCCGACCCCGGCATCGCAGAGGTCGGCGAGCCGCGGGTCAGCCCGACGGCGACACCGTCGTGCTCCCCACGCTCCCCACCACCGAGCCGGCCGACCCCGCCACCGTGCAGACGCTCGAGCGGATCCGCTCCCTCACCCCCGACGGGGTCTACGTGACCGGCGCGACCGCGCTGACCCTCGACCTGGACAAGCAGCTCACCGACACCCTGCCGCTGTTCATCGGCGCGATCCTGGCCGCCTCCATCCTGCTGCTGATGATCGTGTTCCGGTCCGTCATCGTCCCGCTGAAGGCCGCCGTGATGAACCTGCTGTCCATCGGCGCTGCCTACGGCGTCATCGTCGCGGTCTTCCAGTGGGGCTGGCTGGGTGGGCTGTTCGGCCTCGACGGCACCTATCGGATCGCCTCGCCCCTGCCGGTGATCTTCTTCGCCGTCCTGTTCGGGCTGTCGATGGACTACGAGGTGTTCCTCGTCTCCCGCATCCGCGAGGCCTACCAGGCGACCGGCGACAACGCCGAGTCCGTCGCCCGCGGGCTCGCCTCCACCGGACGGGTCATCACCTCCGGCGCGCTCATCATGGTCGTGCGTGTTCCTCTCGTTCGTCACCGACCCCTCGCCGTTCGTCCAGATGATCGGCTGGGACTGGCCACCGCCATCGCGATCGACGCCACCGTCGTCCGGATGATCCTGGTGCCGGCGACGATGGCGCTGATGGGCCGGGCCAACTGGTGGCTGCCCGGATGGCTCGACCGGCTGCTGCCTCACCTCAGCCTCGAGAGCGACGCGGTCGTGCCGCAGCCCCGCCCCGCGCCGGAGCTCGTGCCGGAGGTGACCGGCGCGGCACGCTGACCAGGACCTCCCGGTGACTGCGACCGGCGTCCGAGACGTGGCTATCGCCGACCACGTCCCGGACGCCGGTCGATTCTGCTGGACCGATGACTTCCCGGCCGGACGACGGTCTGGTGTGCATGGACGACGCCCTGCGAACGAACCTCGACAGCCGGCTGGACGGCACTGTGCTGCTGCCCGGCGACCCGACGTACGACGAGACCCGGACGATCTGGAACGCGATCGTCGACCGGCGACCACGGATGATCGTCCGGTGCGCCAGCGTCGGCGACGTGGTCACCGCGGTCCGGACGGCCCGCGAGCACGATCTCGAGATCGGCATCCGGTGCGGCGGCCACAGTGCGGCCGGCCATGCCGTTCCGGACGGCGGGCTGATGATCGACCTGTCGCCGATGCGCGCGGTCCGGGTCGACCCGGGACAGCGCCGAGCCGTGGTCCAGGGCGGTGCCCTGCTCGGGGCGCTGGACCGGGCCAGCCAGCAGTTCGGGCTCGCGGTGACCGCCGGCAACGTGTCGCACACCGGCGTCGGCGGGCTCACTCTCGGCGGCGGGATGGGCTGGCTGGCCCGCCAGGCCGGTCTCGCGTGCGACAACGTCGTGTCGTTCGAGGTGGTCACCGCGGACGGTGACGTGCTGCGGGTCGACGAGAGCCAGCACCCTGACCTCTACTGGGCCCTGCGCGGCGGCGGCGGCAACTTCGGCGTCGTGACCGAGTTCGAGTTCCGGCTGCACGACACCGGCACCCAGGCCCTGTCCGTCGAGGTCGACTTCCCGGTCGAGCAGGCGGCCAGCGCGCTGCGCGGCTGGCGGGACCTCAACGCGACAGCGCCGCGCCAGGCCACGTTCACCGCGGGGATCGGCGGCGGCGTCGTGACGCTCGGCTACGTCTGGGTCGGCGACCCCCAGGAGGGCGAGACCCTCGTCCCCGCCGTCCGGGCCCTGGGTCGGCCGTCGGCCGAACGCGTCGATGCCCTTGACGTACGTCGAGCTGCAGTCCCGCGACGACGTGGTGGACGGCCACGCGCGGCGCCGGTACACGAAGGGGCACTACTTCCGGGCGCTCACCGACGAGGTGATCGACGCGATGGTCGGCGTCGCGGACATCGGCCCGCTCGCGCCCGGAGTCGGGCTGCAGGCGTACGGCGGCGCGATCGCTGACATGCCCGAGGACGACACCGCATTCAGCCACCGCGACACGGTCTTCGAGCTCGGCGCGAGCACCGGGTGGACCGACCCTGGCGAGGACGAGGTGCGCATCGAGACCGCACGGTCCTACGCCGCCACGCTCGAGCCCTTCGCCTCCGGCGTCTACGTCAACGTCCTGGGCGACGAGGGTGCCGACGGCGTACGCCGGGCCTACTCCGCCGCGAAGCTGACCAGGCTGACTGCGGTGAAGGACACCTACGACCCGTAGAACGTGTTCCACCTCAACCAGAACATCGCTCCGTCGACGGCCACGACGGCGTCGACGCCTCGAGGGCCTGAACACGACGACGGCCCAGCGGCGTCCTCCGAAAGGACTCCGCTGGGCCGCCGCCGCGCGAGCGGTCAGTCGGTGACCACCGCCTTGAGCACGTCGACCCGGCTGGCCGACCGGCCGGGGCCGACCGCCGCGACGACGCCGGCGACCGCGGCAGCGACGACGTACAGGCTGATCGACTGCCACGGCACGGACACCGACTTGATGCCCTCGTCCTTGAGCGACTGCGCCAGCACCAGGCCGAGGCCGATGCCGAGCAGTGCTCCTGAGGCCGCTCCGATCAGCGAGATCACCACGGACTCCCAGCGCACCATCTGCCGGACCTGCGCCTTGGTCATGCCGACCGCACGCAGCAGGCCCAGCTCACGGGTCCGCTCGTACACCGACAGCGCCAAGGTGTTGACGATGCCGAGCAGGGCGATGAACACCGCCAGCAGCAGCATCACCGTGACGAACGTGAGCAGCTGGTCGATGAAACCGGCCGCCTCCTTCTCGTACTCCTTCTGGGTCGAGGATCTTGGCGTCCGGGTGGTTCGCCAGTGCCGTCTCGATCCGCTGCTTCACCTCACCGATGTCCGCGCCCTTGTCGAGCAGGACGAGCGCGGTGCTGTCGAGGTGACTGCCGGCCAGCGCATCCTGGCCAGCAATGCTGATCAGGTACGTCGAGTCGGCGAACCCGCCCGTCTGGTCGAAGATCCCCGCCACCTTGAGGTCGTGCTTCCCGGTGGCGGCGAACTCGGCCGGCACGGTGGAGCCGACCGTGAGGTGCGACGCCGTGGCCGTCTTCTTCGCCACCAGGACGCCATCGGCGCCCAGGTCCTTCACCGAACCCGACGAGACGTTGAGGGTCAACGTCTCTTCGGCGGTGGCGGGGTCCAGCGAGTTGTACGCCATGTCCGCACCGTTGATCCGGGCCTGGCCCCAGCCCATCGCCGACGCAGCCCGGACCCCGGGAACGGCAGCCACGGCCTTGGTTGCCGAGGGGCTGAAGCCCTCGGAGCCGTTGCTGGCCCTCGCCAGGTACAGGTCCGCGTTGGTCGAGCTCTTGATCAGGCCGGAGAACGAGGCCTTCAGCGACGCCGAGAAGACGCCCATGCTGATGACCAGGGTGAGGCCGATCATCAGAGCAGTCGCCGTGGACGCCGTACGACGCGGGTTGCGCATCGCGTTCTGCCGGGCCAGGTCGCCGGGCACGCCGCGGAGCCGCAGCGGCCAGCCGATCGCCGCTGCGAGTGGCCGGGCGGCCACCGGTGCCAGCGTGATGACGCCGATCAGAGCCAGCGGCACGCCGAGCCCGAGCAGCTTGGGGCTGCCGTCGCCGTACAGCGCGTTGAGCACGGCAGCGACGCCACCGATCAGACGTCAGGGCGCCGATGACCAGCCGCTTCTTCGACGGCGGCCGCGAGCCGGGGGTGGCCTCGCGCAGTGCCTCGACCGGGAGCACCTTGGTGGCCCTGCGGGCCGGCACGAGTGCCGCCACGAGGGTCACGAGGGTGCCGACGAGGATGGAGACCCAGATGGTGCGGGGCTCGATCTGCGTCGAGGTGGTGGGCAGGGTGAAGCCGAGGAACGCCATCAGCGCGTTCAGGCCCTTGGCCACCCCGATGCCGAGGGCGACCCCGACCGCGGAGGCGCCGACGCCGAGCAGCAGCGCCTCACCGAGCAGGTTCTTGAGCACCTGACGCCGGGTGGCCCCGACGGCACGCAGGAGAGCGATCTCCCGGGACCGCTGGGTCACGATCATGGTGAACGTGTTCCAGATGATGAACGAGCCGACGAACAGCGCGATGCCGGCGAAGATCATGAACATGATCGTCACCATCTTCAAGCTCGCGGCGACCGCGTCGGAGTTCTCCTTGGCGACGTGCGCCCCGGTGACTGCTTCGGCGGTGTCCGGCACGGCTGCGTCGAGCCGCTGTGCGAGCTCCTTGTCGGAGACTCCGGCCGCTGCCCGCACGTTGATCGCGTCGAACGTGTCGGTGGAGCCGAGCACCTTCTGAGCGGTCGCGGTGTCGAAGTACGCCGAGGTCGAGCCGCCGAGGTTCTTCTCGCCGCCGAACTCGACGGTGCCGACGACGGTGAACTCCTGCGTCGGGCCGCGGAACAGGATGTTGATGTCCGAGCCGAGGGGGATGTCGTGCTTCTCGGCCGAGGTGGCGTCGATGACGACCTCGTGCGGCCCGCGCGGCGCGTGACCGCTGCTCAGGTTGACGTCACCGCGAAGGGTGACGTCGCGGGGCATGCTGTAGCCCTGGGTCGGGGCGCCGCCCTTGGTGAGCACGGCCTTGCCCTCGGTGTCGGTCAGCAGGGCGTAGCCGGTGACGCTGCCCTCGGCGACGCGGACGCCGTCGACGGCCTTGACCTGGTCGAGCACGGAGGCCGAGATCGGACCGCGGGTGAGGCCGCTGCCTTCGGCCTGCTTGTAGGCGGCCTCGGTGCGGACGACGGCGTCGGTGCCGGCGCCGATCTTGCCGAACAGCTGGGTGAAGGCCAGCGACATGGTGTCGGTGAGGATGAGGGTGCCGGCGAGGAAGGCCACGCCGAGCGCGATGGAGGCGGTGGTGAGAAGGAGGCGCACCTTGTGCGCCACCATCCCCCGCAAGGTGGAGGCGAACATGACGTCAGGCCCCCAGGTGCTTCATGTAGTCGAGCACGGAGTCGGCGGTGGGCTCGCGCATCTCGTCGACGATCTTGCCGTCGGCGAGGAACAGCACCCGGTCGGCGTACGCCGCGGCGCTGGCGTCGTGGGTCACCATGACCACGGTCTGGCCCAGCTCCTTCACGGCGGTCCGCAGGAACCCGAGCAGCTCGGCGCCGGAGCGCGAGTCGAGTGCTCCGGTCGGCTCGTCCGCGAAGACGATCTGCGGCCGGCTGGCCAGCGCGCGAGCGGCGGCGACGCGCTGCTGCTGACCGCCGGACAGCTGCGACGGACGGTGCGAGAGGCGCTCGGTGAGACCGACGGTCTCGACGATCGACTGCACCCAGAACGCGTCCGGCTTGCGGCCGGCGATCTTGATCGGCAGCACGATGTTCTCGGCCGCCGTGAGCGTCGGGAGCAGGTTGAACGACTGGAAGATGAAGCCGATCTGGTCCCGGCGCAGCAGGGTGAGCGCCTTGTCCTTGAGCGAGGTGATCTCGGTGTCACCGACGTAGATCTCGC
This sequence comes from uncultured Actinomycetota bacterium, assembly GCA_963728425.1. GTDB lineage: Bacteria > Actinomycetota > Actinomycetes > JACCUZ01 > JACCUZ01 > JAVEDA01. The sequence goes on along the minus strand of CAVSKC010000008.1, from coordinate 191,312 downwards.
CCGAGGTCGGACGGTCGAGGCCGGCGAGCACGTGCAGCAGCGTCGACTTGCCGGAGCCCGACGGGCCCATGATCGCGGTGAACTCACCGGCCGCGAGGCTGACGCTGACGTCGTCGAGCGCGTGCACGGCGGCGTCGCCGTCGCCGTAGGACTTGCTGACGTTCGCCGCGCGAGCGGCGGACCTCGTGATGGTGGTCGCGGTCGTGCTGGTGGTCATCTGAGCTCCTGGTGACGTGGTTCGCCGCCCCCGTCGGACGGCCTACGTCAAGGAAAGGCGCTAGCGCGTCGCCGACCCATTGGGCTGGGCGCACGACGACCGGTGCTGCCCGGGAGGCGGGCTCTCGTCCTGACGGGTGCTGGCACCCTGCGCCCGCGAGGTGACCCCACGGTGCGTGCTCAGTGACGCCGGACCCACCAGCTCGCGCGGCTCTCGGCGACGAGGGCCGCCGGGCCGACCATCAGCAGGGCGAGCATCGCCGGTCCCACCGAGCCCGTGAGGGTGCCGAGGGCGGCCAGCAGGAGCAGTGCCACCGTGGCCACGCGCCACACCCACAGCTCGCGGCCCTGGATGGACGGGACGGTGCGGGTCCAGGCCTGCTGGCGCGCTGCCGACGTGGTCGGGCGGGGCGGCGGTTCGACGGTGCTCATGAGGACTCCTGGCGGAAGAGATGAGGGCGGCGAGCTTCGCGCCGCCGAGCGCGCACAGCGCTCCGGCGACCACGTCGAGCAGGTAGTGGTTCGCGGTGCCCATCACGACCAGGGCCATCAGGACCGGGTACGCCCAGGCCGCCTGCCGCAGCGCTCGGCGACGTGAGGTGCCGGCGCAGGCACAGGGCCACCCACACGGCCCAGCCCACGTGCAGGGAGGGCATGGCGGCGTACTGGTTGCTGAAAGCCTCCATGCCGCGCGGGGCGCTGGCTGCCTCGCCCCACCACCCGGCGCCGCTGAACCGGGCCATCGTGTCCACCAGCCCGACGTCGAGCAGGCGCGGCGGGGCGGTCGGCAGCAGCCAGTACATGACCAGGCCGGCGACGGTGGCCAGCAGCAGGCTGTTGCGGGCCATCAGGTATCCGCTGCGGCCACGGGTCGCGGTCCAGCCGAGGACGACCGGCGTGACGATGTAGTGCAGGGTCGCGTAGAGATAGGCGAAGACCAGTCCGAGGGCCGGCAGCGCCGACACGACCTGGTTGAGGGGCTGCTCGACGTCGAGGTGCAGGGCCGACTCGAGGTGCAGGATCTGCAGCCCGCGGTCCTCCGCTGCCGCCACCTGCACGCCGATCGCGGCGCGGGAGAGCATGTAGACGCCGTAGAGGCCGGCCAGCAGGCCGAGCTCGGCCGCTCCTCGCACCCACCACCGCCGCAGCAGGGCGTCGGGAAGCCAGCGTCCGCTCAACTGCCACGAGTGCCATCAGGCGCTCAGCAGGCGCAGTCGGAGAAGGCGGCGTGGTCGTCCAGGCCGACCATCAGGTCGATCAGGTCGTCGGTGGTGAGAGCCGGGCCCGCGTGCGTCTCGAGCGCCTCCGCCGGCAGCGTGACCTCCTCGACCGGGAGCAGCTGCATCAGCACGCCCAGCGTCTCGTCGTCGACCCGGTGCCGGGACACCTCCTGGCACTGCGGACAGCTGAACGCGAAGTGCGTGCGCTCCCGCGGCTCGGAGACGACCAGCCACATCTGCTCGGCCAGCAGGTCGACGTCCCCGCAGTTGTCACAGCGGGTCGTGATCAGCGAGTCGACGTTCATCGGGGCTCCAGCAGGTGAGGTGGCGGGCGATTGACTCGAAGGTATGAACGCCGGCCGGCGCCGACGATGTTGTGGGCCGTACGACGTCAGCGGGCACCGCCCGGCCGGCCCGGGTGGTCACCACCCCCGCGGGTGAGGTCAGCCCTCCAGGTCGGGGCGTCTGCCCCCCGTGGCCGTTCGGTCCACGCCATGGGCCCTGAGCCAGGCGCTCCCTACCTTCGAGGAACCGAGCACGTCAGCTCGATCCACCCCCACATCCCTGGCAGGAAAGGTCCCACCATGTCTCGCGTTCTCTACCGGATCGGCCACTTCGCCGGTCGCCACCCCTGGCGCGTTCTCGCAGCCTGGGTGCTCATCGCCGTGACTGCGTTCATGCTCAACGCGTCCCTCGGTGGTGCTCCCGACGAGAGCTTCAGCCTCCCGGGTGCCGAGTCGCAGCGTGCGGCCGACGCCATCGAGGACCGCTTCCCGCAGGAGACCCTCAACACCTCGAACGTGATCTTCCACGACGAGGACGGGCTCACCGAGCCGGCCGCCAAGGCAGCCGTCGCAGCAGGCAGTGACCCAGCTGGCCGAGGGCAAGCACGTCATCGACGTGGCTGATCCCTACGACCCGCGTGGGCCGACCGTGAGCAAGGACGGCACCACGGCGTTCGCTACCGTGGCGTTCGACACCCAGGAGATCGGCCCGGAGGACTTCGAGGCCGCCGAGAAGGCCGTCGAGGTCGCCCGCGACGCCGGCGTCCAGGTCGAGTACGACCAGGGCCTCGGTCTCGCCGCCGGTGACGCTGCCCCCGGCAGCGAGAAGATCGGCATCCTGGTCGCGGTCATCGTGCTGGCCATCGCGTTCGGCTCCCTGGTCGCGATGAGCCTGCCGATCGTGGTCGCGCTCGTCGGCCTGCTCGTCGGCATGAGCACGATCGGCCTCCTCTCCGGCGTCGTCGCAGTGCCCGAGATCGCCACCATCGTCGCGATCATGATGGGTCTCGGCGTCGGCATCGACTACGCGCTGTTCATCCTGGCCCGGCACCGTCAGAACCTCGAGTCCGGTACGCCGGTCCCCGAGGCGATCGGCAACGCCAACGCCACCGCCGGCCTGTCGGTGCTGTTCGCCGGCAGCACGGTCGTGCTCGCCATCGCCGGGCTGCAGGTCTCCGGGATCCCGATGATGACGATGATGGGCTGGGCCTCGGCCCTCATGGTCGCGATCACGATGCTCGCCGCCGTCACGCTGCTGCCCGCGCTGCTCGGCATCGCCGGCAAGCGGGTCAACAGCCTCCGGGTGCCGTTCATCAAGCAGAAGCCGGCCTACAACCCGCGGTCGAAGTCGGCCCGTTGGACGGCCAAGGTCGTCGCCAAGCCGGTTCGCTACGGCGCTGTCGCCGCGATCGTGCTCGGAGTGCTGGCCATCCCGACGTTCTCCATGCAGCTCGGTTTCCCCGACGCCGGCAACGACGGGCCAGGACATGACGACCCGCAAGTCCTACGACCTGATGGCCGACGAAGTACGGCGCCGGCGTCAACGGTCCGCTCGCGGTCGTCGTCGAGACCAACGGTTCGCCGAAGTCGGCGGCCGTGATCGCCGACCTGACCGAGGGTCTCGCCGCCGACAAGGGTGTCGCCTCGGTCGACGAGCCTGTCCTCTCGGACGAAGAAGGACCTCGCGATCATCGGCGGTCACCCCCACGACCGCACCGCAGGACGCCGAGACCGCGCGACCTGCTCGACCGGCTTCGTGCGGACGTCGTCCCCGCGGCCGTCGGTGACACCACCGTCGAGGCGTCGGTCACCGGCTCCACGGCGATGGTCGAGGACATCTCCTCGCGGCTGCAGCAGCGGATGCCGTACTTCCTGGCCGCAGTCATCGGACTGTCGTTCCTCGTGCTGATGCTCGTGTTCCGGTCGGTGCTCGTCCCGCTGAAGGCGGCGCTGCTCAACGTGCTCAGCGTCGGTGCGGCGTACGGCGTTGTCGTGGCCGTGTTCCAGTGGGGCTGGGGCGCCGGCCTGATCGGCGTGCACGAGAACGTGCCGATCATGCCGCTCGCGCCGATGCTGATGTTCGCCATCCTCTTCGGTCTCTCGATGGACTACGAGGTGTTCCTGCTCAGCCGGGTGCGCGAGCAGTACCTGAAGCACCGCGATCCCAAGCGCGCCGTCGTCGAAGGTGTCGGCTCCACCGCTCGGGTGATCACCAGCGCGGCGCTCATCATGATCGCGGTCTTCGGTGCCTTCATCCTGTCCGCGGACGTCGTCGACCAAGATGTTCGGCGTCGGCCTGGCCCTCGCCGTCCTGCTGGACGTGACGCTGGTCCGGATGGTCCTGGTCCCGGCGGCGATGAGCCTGCTCGGGCACCGGGCCTGGTGGCTGCCCTCGTGGCTGGACCGCCTGCTCCCGAACATCGACCTCGAGGGTGCCGGCCACGACGACCTCGACGCCGAGCTCGCCGAGATCAGCAAGGACGACGAGCGCGAGTCCGCGCTCGTCTAGCACCACCCAGTCCTGGTGCGGCCGGCGCTCGCCGGCCGCACCAGGGCTTCCACCCCACCACGCTCTCCCCCACACCTGAAGGAGTTCACCGATGTTCAGCATCAACTGCCCCGCCCTCGGTCACGAGGTCGTCATCTGGAGCGGCCAGGTGACCGGTCTCGACCGCACCGCCCACGGCGTCGCCGCCGAGTTCCACTGCGCCTGCGGCTCGGCCGCCGTCGCGCTCGCCGGCGAGGGACCGACCAGTGGCCGGCTGATCTACCACGCCACCTACGTCACTCTCACCGCCGCCGCCTGAGTCAGGAGCCTGCCGACATGACCGCAACCCCAATCCGCCGGCGGCCTGGCTGCCTGCGTCGGACGGCTTCGACACCGCTGACAGCAATGTGGACGTGACCCCGCTGCGGCCGCTGCACGTCCTCGAGCTGGCCCGGCTCACGCTGGACCACCCCGAGCTCGTGGGTGGCTCGGACCTGGCGACCTACGTCCGCACCCGCCGCTGGGCCATGCACTTGGTGGCGCGCCGGCCGCACGACGCCCGAGCCTTCCTGGTCACCGACGTCGGCCGTCCGGTGGGAGTTGCCGTCCTGGAGGAGATCCGCCGAGGGACCGCCTGCAGCGCCCGGGTGTCGGTCTGGATCCACCGTGGGCACCGGCTGGTCGCCGGTCGTTGGGAGGACCACCTCCTGTTCGAGCGTGCCGTCACATCCGGTGGCTGAGACCCGAGACGGCCCCGCACCGGGCGGCTAGAGTCCGATCATGGCCTTGCGGGTTGTGTTCGCCGACGACAACTACCTCGTGCGCGAGGGAGTCGCGGCGCTGATGGCCGAGATCGAGGAGATCGACCTGGTCGAGACGCTCGCCGACCCGCAGTCGCTGCTGAAGGCGGTGGCGGAGCTCAAGCCGGACGCCGTGCTCACCGACATCCGGATGCCCCCGACGTTCACCACCGAGGGCATCGACGCGGCGAAGCGGATCCGCGCGGACTTCCCTTCCATCGGTGTCGTGGTCCTCTCGCAGTACGTCGAGGAGGAGTACGCCTTCGAGCTGCTCGAGAACGGCGTGGCCGGCCTGGGCTACCTGCTGAAGGAGCGGGTCTCCCAGGTCGACGAGCTGGTGCGCGCACTGCACGAGGTCGCCCGCGGCGGCTCGGCTCTCGACCCGAAGGTGGTCGAAGGGCTCATGGCCCGCAAGGCGAACGAAGCGAAGTCGCCGCTGCTCGGGCTCACCGAGAAGGAGCGGACCGTCCTGGAGGCCATGGCGGCGGGGCGGAACAACGCGACCATCGCCAAGACGCTGTTCATGAGCGAGCGGGCAGTCGAGAAGCACATCGGCTCGGTGTTCCAGAAGCTCGGCCTGATCGAAGAGGGCGAGGTCAACCGACGCGTGATGGCGGTCCTGGCGTTCCTCGAGGCAAGCAGCTGACGCGCAGATCGTGCGGCTAGCCCCACCCCCGGGGTTCGGCTAGAACCCTGCGCACCCGGGTGCACCCGGTAGCAGACTGCCCCCATGGCTCTGCTCGCCCGCTGGCGGCGCTCCCGCAGGGACCGGCAGGCCGCCCTGCTCGTCCTTGGCGGGCTGTCGGGCTTCGTCGCGGCTGTCTACGTCGTCGTGGTGCTCGGCGGCGGTGCCCTCATCGGGCACACGTCGTCACCGCACCTCGGACTGTCCGTCCTCGCCACGGCGATCGTCGCTCTCGCGTTCGAACCGGTGCAGCACCGGTTCGAGGCGGTCGCGACCCGCGTCGTCCACCACGGCCGGCCCTCGCCGTACGACGTGCTCAGCAGGTTCAGCGAGGCAGTCACCGGGTCCTACGCCAGTGACGAGGTGCCGGCACGGATGGCCAAGGTCCTCGCCGACGGAACCGGCGCGTGCTGGGCGCAGGTGTGGCTGATGGTCAACGACGACCTCGTCCTCGCCGCGACCTGGCCGCCCGCCGTCGAGGCCGATCCGGCCCCGCCCGGGACGGAGTCAGCGCCCGGCCGGCGGGCCCTGACCGTGCGCCTGGCCGGCGAGGTCCTGGGCGTCCTGCGGCTCCAGGAGCGCGAGCGGCAACCGCTCACCCCCGTGGAGGACCGGCTCTTCGCCGGACTCGCCGGGCAGGCCGGTCTGGTCCTGCACGGGGTCCGGTTGCGCGCCGAGCTCGCCGCTCGGCTGGTCGAGCTGTCAGCCCGGGCGGAAGAGCTGCGAGTCTCCCGGGAGCGGCTGGTGGACACCCAGGACGCCGAGCGCCGGCGGCTCGAGCGCGACATCCACGACGGAGCCCAGCAGCACCTGGTGGCCCTGGCGGTCAACCTGCGCCTCGCCCAGACCCTCGAGAGCCGCGACCCGGACCGGGCCGAGCGGGTCCTGGCCGAGCAGCGTGCCGCGGCGGACGCGGCGATCGAGACCCTGGTCAGCCTGTCCCGCGGCATCTACCCACCACTGCTCGGCGAGGCCGGCATCGGCCCCGCGCTCCGGGCCGCGCTGGGCGCCAGCCCGGTCGCGGTGACCGTCGTCGAGGAGCAGGTCGCGCGGTACGCCGCTGATGTGGAGGCCGCGGTCTACTTCTGCTGCCTGGAGGCCGTCCAGAACGCGGCCAAGCACTCCGGAGGCGACCGGGTGACGGTCACCCTGCGCGGCGTGGACGACCGGCTGGAGCTGGACGTGTCCGACGACGGCTGCGGGTTCGACCCAGCGCGGGTCGCGGCCGGCACCGGGTTGGCGAACATGCGTGACCGGGTCGACGCCCTCGGTGGCCGCCTCGGCTGGTCGGTGGGACCGCAGGGCGGCACCCGGGTCCGCGGCTGGGTGCCCGCTACCCCGGTGTCCGCGGCGCTGGTGGGCTGAGTGCGCACCCGCCTCGCCTGGCTGCTGGTGGGCATCAGCGGCCTGTGCGCCGTCACGGACACTGCTGTCGTCTCCGCCTTCCAGCCGCTGCTGTCCGAGGCGACCATCGCGGTGCACGGCTGGCCGCTGGTCAACCTCGCCGCGCTGGGCAGTGCCGTGATGGGCGCCCTCGTCGTCTCCCGGTATCCCCGGCACCCGATCGGCTGGCTGCTCAGCGTCATCGGGGTCACCACCTCGGTCTCCGTGCTCGCCGAGTCCTACAGCATCTGGGTGGTCGACGAGGGCGGCCCGGGACCCGCCTGGGCCGGCGACCTGGCCGGGTGGGTGGCTGCCGTGCTGGGCGGCCCGCTCGCTCTCAGCGGGCTGGCCGTCATGTTCCTGCTTGCGCCGGACGGTCACTTCCTCTCGCGGCGCTGGCGCTACGTCGGGGCCGCTGCAGTGCTCGGCCTGCTGCTGTTCGTCGTCGGCCTGGCCAACCAGCCGTTCGGCGAGATCGCCGGGCGCGGCGACCCGGAGAACGTCGACACGGTGGCGAGCGCCATCATCTCGGCCGGGGTGCTGGCCATCGCGGTCGCATTGCTCTCTGCCGTCGGCTGCATGGTCATCCGGCTGCGGCGATCGGAGGGCGAGGCCAGGCAGCAGCTGCGCTGGGTCGTGGTCGCGGCCTCGGCCGTCGGACTCGGTCTGCTGTCGCTGGTCGTGGGCGAGGGCATGACGGGTGGGGAGCAGACCTGGGCGACGGCTGTGCCGCTGCAGGTGTCGTTCTTCCTGCTACCGGTCTGCCTCGCCGTCGCGATCCTCCGGTACCGGCTCTACGACGTCGACCTGATCATCAACCGCGCGGTCATCTACGGCGTGTCCACGCTGGTCGTGGCGACCGGCTACGTCCTCCTGGTCGTCGGTGTCGGCGGGTTGCTCGGCAGCCGGTCCCACGGGTTCTGGTCGTCCGTGGTCGCGACCGCTGTCGTCGCCATGGCCTTCCAGCCGCTGCGCAGCCGGGTCGTGAAGCTCGCCGACCGGCTCGCCTACGGAGCCCGGGCCGCGCCCTACGACGCGTTGTCCGACTTCAGCCGGCGGGTCGGTCACAGCCCGGCGCCGGAGTCGCTGCTCCCTGCCGTGGCCGAGGCCGCGGGGCAGGCCGTGTCCGCGCACGAAGTGCGCGTCATGCTCGACGTCGAGCACGGGCCGCTCCCGATCGGCATCTGGATTGCGGACGGCGCCTCCCCGCTCGCGGTCGACATCGACGCCCTGGTCATGGTGACGATCTCGGACGCGGCCGGCCGGCTCGGGGAGATGTCGGTGCGGCTGCGGCCGGGACGGACGGTTCGGCCGCACGAGCTGAGGCTGCTGACCGACCTCGCGGAGCAGGCCGCTCTCGCGTTCCGGAACGCCCGACTCCAGGCCGAGCTGGCCGCTCGCGTGGTCATGCTCGACGAGAGCACCGCACAGATCGCGGCGTCCCGGCTGCGGCTGATCGAGGCGGGCGACGCCGAGCGGCGTCGGCTCGAAGGTGCCATCTCGCGTGAGGTCACGCCGCTGCTCTCGTCGCTGGCGGCCGACCTCGGCCCGGCGCCGAAGGGCGGCCGCCCCGCCACCGACGCTCTGGTCGACCGGGCCACCGCAGCGCTGGACGCCCTGCGCGAGCTGACTCGCGGAATCTTCCCGACCATCCTCACCCGGGCCGGTCTCGGTCCGGCCCTGTCCGCCTACGTCGCGCGGCTCGGCCGGTCCGGTGTCCTGGACGTCGACGCCTCGGTGACCGGACGGCGGTTCCCGGCCCGCACCGAGGCGGCCGCGTACTTCTGCTGCACGCAGGCCGTCGCCGGTGCCGGCGACGCGCACGTGTCACTGGCCGTGGTTGGCGCACATCTCCAGGTCGAGGTCACCCGGGCGGCGGCCGGCGCCATGGACCTCGCGGCGGTCGAGGACCGGGTCGAGGCTCTGGGTGGCACCGTCGAGCTGGCCGACGACGCAGTCCGGCCCGGCGACGTACGGCTCCTGGTCCGGTTGCCGGTCGTGGACGACCCGCACGGTCAGTCGACCGAGCCGAGCGGTCAGCGTTCGGCCGCCGCCGCTGCCCACTCCTGGACCAGCCGGTCCGGGCCGAACGACCCCTTCGGCACGTAGGCCGCTGCGCCCGAGCTCCGGTGGTCGAACTCGTCCTCGTCGTAGGTCGACAGGAGCAGGACGATCGGTGCGTCGGCGCGTGCCCGGATCAGCCGGGTGGCCTCGAGGCCGTCGACTCCCGGCAGGTTGACGTCCATCAGGACCAGGTCGGGACGCAGGTCCTCGGCTGCCACCAGCGACTCCTCGCCGGATGCCACCGCGCCCACGACCTCGAAGCCGTCGGTCACCTCGACCACGGCCGCCATGGCATTGCGGAACGGCTCCTGGTCGTCGACGACCAGGACGCGCACGACACCCACGAGCACCTCCATCGAGTCATCATTCTCGATCACGGGTCGCGGCGACAGGGGGGTGGCCCCCGGCACCGTGCGGCTGACCCCACCCCCCGCTCGTCCGGGCGGGCGAGGGTATGCGGGCAGCCACCTGCTCGGCGGCGCCCGCCGTTCCTACCGTCGGTACATGACCTCTCCCGCATTGACGAACCGCGTCTTCCTGGCTGCGACAGCGGCCGTTGCGCTGCACGTGGCCGACGACAACTTCGTCCAGCCGCCGGGCGGTACGACGGCAGCGGACCACCTCGTGAGCGGGCTGGTGCCGCTGACCCTGCTGGGCCTGGCGGCCTGGGCCTACCCGCGCCTGCGAGCCGGCGCCGCTGCCGTGGTCGCGCTGCTGGTCGGGGTGTCCGGGCTCGTTGTCGGGCTGATCGAGTCCGGCTACTACACGCTGGAGGTCGGACCCTCGGGCGACGACTACTCAGGCTTCCTGGCCGGCGCAGCCGGCTTCGTCCTGGTCGGCCTGGGCTTCGTCCGGCTGTGGCGGTCCCGCCGCTCCGGCGGTCACTGGTTCCGTCGGTACGGCCGGCGGACGCTGCGCGTCGTGGGTGCGGTGGTGGTGGCGAACTTCGTCGTCCTCCCCGTCGCCTTCGCGTACGTGATCGCGCACGTCGCCGTGGCCACGGTTCCGGATCCGCACCTCGGCGCGGCGCATGAGGACGTCACCGTCACCACCAGCGACGGTCTCGACCTGGCGGGCTGGTACGTCCCGTCGAAGAACGGCGCCGCCGTCATCGCTTTCCACGGACGGACCAAGGCGCAGCCGCACGCCCGGATGCTGGCGCGGCACGGCTACGGCGTGCTGATCCTGGACCGGCGCGGGGTCGGCGAGAGCGAGGGTGACGGCAGCATGCTCGGCTGGGGTGGTACGCCGGACATCCACGCAGCGGTCGACTTCCTCAAGTCCCGGCCCGACGTCGACGCCGGCCGGATCGGCGGCATCGGTTTCTCGGTCGGCGGCGAGGAGATGCTGCAGGCCGCTGCCGAGAACCCCGACCTGGCCGCGGTGGTCTCCGAGGGCGCCGGCACCCGGCAGACGAGAGAGCAGTACCAGGAGCTCGGCGTCGGCGAGTTCTGGTTCAACGCACCAGGGCTGGTCGCCAGGGACGTTGCACACGCGGTGTTCTCCAACCACCTGCCCCCGCCGACGCTGATGAGTCTGGCACCGAAGATCGCGCCGCGTCCCGCGCTGCTGATCTGGGCGCCGAACGGCGGCAACATGGAGACGATGACGCCGGTCTACGCGGAGCGCATCGGCCCGTCGGCCGAGGTCTGGGAGATGCCCGACGCCATGCACATGGCGGGCATCCAGGCGGAGCCGCAGGAGTACGAGCGTCGGGTCGTCGGCTTCTTCGACCAGGCCCTCAGCCGCTGACTGCGGGGGTCAGGACGCACCAGACGACCTTGCCGCCCCCGGGCTCCGGGCGGACGCCCCACTCCGTCGCGAGAAGGGAGACAAGCGCGAGACCGCGCCCGTTCGCGTCGCTGGCGTCGGGCTGCCGAGGAGATGGGTGGCCGGCCCCCTGGTCCTGGACACCAACGACGACCCGGTCCGGCGCCACCTCGAGGTGCATCGTGATCTGGCCCTGACCGTGTCTCATCGCGTTCGTGACCAGCTCGCTCACGACGAGCTCGACGTCCTCGACCAGCGTCGGCGGGGTGTGGCCGGCGCACTGGGCCCGGGCCAACAGGCGGGCCAGCTGGGCAGCGTCACGACGTCGTACCACGGTCGACGTGCTTGCGCTGGTGGTCACGGCTGCCCCTGGACCTGGACGCGAGGTGGTCCACCGGGGTCCGGGGCGGAGCACCAGTCAACCACGCCAGGGGCTGCCTAGCGAGGCTCGTTGCGGGGCCTCTCCGGCATCGGCAGGTCGGCCGGGTCGAGCTCGCGCTGGATCACCCGTTGGGCGACGTCGGACAGCCGTTCACCCTTGGAGCGCGCGTACTGGCGCAACACCCGGAAGGCCTCGTCCACGTGCACCCCGCGGCGCTCGGCCAGCACGCCCTTGGCCTGCTCGATGATGACGCGGCTGCTCAGCGCCTCCTGCAGCTGACGAGCGAGCTGCTCCTGGCGGCGTGCTCCGCGCTCTTGCAGGATGCCGATGGTGGCGACGTCGGCGAGCGCCTGCCCCAGGGACCGGTGCGCGGGCGTCAGCGGACCTGCGTGCACCCGGAACATGTTGAGCGCACCGATGGTCTGGTCCCGGAGTCGCAGCGGCAGGGCGACGACCGACCGGAACCCGGCGGTCCTGGTGACCTCGGCGAACTGGGCCCAACCGCCGTCCGGGTCGTCCAGGTCGTCCGCCGACACAGGGACGCCGGTCCGGTAGCACTCGAGACAGGGACCCTCCTCGTTCTGCAGCTCGAACAGCTCCAGCACCCGCACCTGCTCGCTCGAGCTCGCCGCCACCCGGAGCACACCGGCCTGGTCGGCGATCACCAGCCCTGCGGCCTCGACGTCGAGCAGCGACACGCAGTGCTCAGCCAGTCCGTGCAGGAAGTCGAGCACGTCGTAGTCATCGACCAGCGTGTCAGCCAGGTCGACAAACGCCGCAGCGACCTGCTGCTCGCGGTCCCCGCCCACACGGAGAGGATATTCGCCTGGGCCGTGGTCCGTCACGGGGCCGACCGGTCGAAGCGGACCCGCCGTTCGATGACGTCCCGGGCCAGGTCGGCCAGCGGTCGTTCCTCGCGGTAGGCCCGGGCACGAAGCGCGGCAAATGCCGCAGCGATGTCGCAGTCGAGCTGGACCATGACCATGCCGGACGCCTGGTGCACCGCGCTGGACCCGGCCCACCCGCTGCGCATCCCGGCGGGCAGCCGGTCCTGCTGCTCCACGTGCGCAGCCGCGAGCAGCAGCTCGACGGCAGCCCCCGCGTAGGCCTGCGCCTCGTCCTCGGCCCGCCGGCCGAGCCCACCGACCTCGGTCCGGTACAGGTCCATCGCACCGAGCCGCACCTCGCCCACGACCAGCGGCACGGCGAACGAGGCGCGAACGCCGACGGCGGAGGCGGCAGGAAGGAAGGCCGGCCACCGCGCCCGGACCCCCGGGGCGTCCAGGTCCGGCACGAGCACCGGGGCGCCGGTCGCCACGGCGTCCACGCACGGGCCCTGTCCGAGGAGGACCTGCAGGTCCTCGATGTGGCCGCTGACCTCGTCGGTGGCGGTCACCTTGCTGTGCCGGCCGGGCCCGCCGGTCACCGACAGCCCGACACCGTCGACCGGCAGCCCCTCGGCCGCCATCGAGCACAAGTGCGCGACCGCGTCGATCCCTGGGCGGCTCACCTCGGCGGCCCGGACCAGCTCACGGATCCGGTCGGGCGCCATCTGACCTCCACGCAGCTCGGGCAGACCGACGGGTCGGCGATGGACCGTACCGCCCGGGGGGGAGGGCGTGGGGTGAGGCGTACTGGCTGCTGTTCCGCCGGACCCGCTCGGCTGTCATGACCGACCCGCCGGGGTCCAGGGCGCACTTCTCACCTAAGCACAGACCGCCCGTCCGCGCATCGGCCACCGGGGGTGGACTTCGTACGGTGGGCGCTCTCGCGGACAGCGCGTGACCTGGGCGGATGTTCGGCGTAGCGTGGCGCCCGTCATCGGGCCGACTGCGGACCCGTGCCGCCCGCCTCGAGGAGTTCGAGCCATGACTGCACAGTTCCCCGGCACCCAGCGCGCCGACCTCCAGGTCGTCCGTGACGACGAGCAGGCTGCCGACACGACGAGCAGGGCCCTCGGGTTGCTCGAGAACGCCCGCAAGGTGGCCGACTCGACGGTCGCCGAGGCGCGGGCGGAGGCCGAACGGCTGCTTGCTGCAGCTCGCGAGCGGGCCGCGCAGGTCCAGCGGGACGCCAAGGAGCTCGGCCAGAAGATGCGCACGGACGCCGAGCGCGAGACCGCCCAGGCGCGGCACCAGGCCTACGGCGAGGCGGAGCGGATCGTGGCTGACGCCCGCTCCGAGGTGAGCAACCTCAAGTCCTCGGTCGCCGGGCTGCGCGAGGAGCGCGACGCGGCCGAGACGTCGATGCGGGAGCTGTCCGAGCGCCTGCAGGGGGCGTTGCAGGCCTATGCGGCGCCGATGGACCAGGCGCCGTCCGAGGACGAGCACCACCACCAGTAGGCGCTTCTGCCCCAAGCTCCACCGGCACCGCCGGACCGGCCCTAGGCCGGTCCGCTGGTTCGTTGTGACCGGGATCACTTGACGTCACGGGTGTGACAGGTGTTCCCTGGCGGGGCTGTTGTGACTGTCAAGTCCATCGCGGCGCGACCCGACACCCATAGGGGGTGCGGCGAGAGGAGACGGCGGATGGCTCAGACCGTCCGTCGCTGCCTGCCCCAGCCCGCCGCCGGCCGTCGCGTGCGCGGGCTCGCCGTGGCTGCCCTGGTCCTGGCGCTGGTCGCCTCGCTGGCCCCGGGTGCGAGCGCCGACAACCGCGACCCGGTGTTCCCGAGCCAGGCAGAGGTCGACGCGAGCAAGGGCACGGTCGCCCAGAAGGCCGACCAGGTGGGTCAGATCGAGGCTCAGCTGGCTGCCGCCAGCGTCCGGGCCGACCGGCTGGCCACCGACGTGGCTCGCGCGGTCGAGGCCTACAACGGCGCCCGGTTCCGCCTCCAGCAGGCGATCCAGGCGGCGCTGGAGGCCCAGCAGGCGGCCGAGGCAGCCCAGGCGCAGGTCGAGACCGCGCGCACCGAGCTCGGCCGGTTCGCAGCCGCGGCCTACCGCTCCGGCGGCGACCTGGGCGGGCTGTCGACGTTCCTGGTGGCGGCCGGGCCGCGGGACCTGATCAGCCGCGCCGCGGCCCTGCAGTCGATCGGCGACAGCCGCCGTCACGCGCTGGAGAACCTGCGCTCGGCCCAGGCATACGCCACCGTTCTCGACCACCGGGCGGCCACCATGCTGGCCGAGCGGCAGGTCGCTGCGCAGCGGGTGGAGCGCGCCAAGGCCACCGCGGAGGCCCGGCTGGAGACCCAGCAGCAGGCAGTGGGCCAGATCGCGGCCCAGCGGCAGACCCTGGTCCGGGCGCTGGCCACGGCCCGCCACACCACGGTCCGGCTGGAGCAGGCCCGTCAGGCCGGCCTGGAGCGGGCCCGGGCCGAGGCCGCCCGCCTGGCCGCCGAGCGGGCCGCGGCGGCGGCTGCCCGCAAGGCCGCAGCAGAAGCGGCCGCTCGGGCCGCCGAGGACGCCCGCCGGGCCCAGGCAGAGCAGGCCCGGCGCGACCAGGAGCAACGGGACGCCGACGCGAACAAGGCCACCGACCAGCCGGCGTCCGACCAGAGCACCGCCACCGGCGGAGGCGGTGGCGGTGGCGGCGGCGGCAACGGCGGTGGCGGCGGCGGCGCACCGGAGCCGTCCGCCCCGAACCCGCCCCCGTCCGGCTCGTCGTCCGGCTCCGCGTCCGGCGCCGAGGCGGCGATCGACTTCGCGATGGCTCAGATGGGCAAGCCCTACCAGTGGGGCGCCGACGGCCCGTCGAGCTACGACTGCTCCGGCCTGGTCATGCGGGCCTGGCAGCAGGGCGGTGTCTCGCTGCCGCACTACAGCGTGGAGCAGTACGCCCAGAGCCAGCCGGTCGCGCTGTCCGACCTGCGTCGCGGCGACCTGGTCTTCTTCGCCAGCGGCTCCGACTACCAGTCGATCTACCACGTCGGCCTCTACATCGGCAGCGGTCAGATGATCGAGGCTCCCTACACCGGCGAGAACGTCCGCATCTCGAGCATCTGGCGGAGCAGCCTGTTCGGTGCGGCCCGGCCGTGAGCCCGGCAGGCCGCTCGTACGCCGAGCACCACGGCCGCGCGTTCGGTGGCTGGCTGATCGTCTTCGCGGTGGGCTACGTCGTCCTGCACCACGCGGGCACGGTTTTCGCGGACCTCGGGGATGTGGGCGACACCCGGACCCGGTGGGCCGACTGGATCGACCTGCTCACGCCGTACGTCGTGACTGGCGCGGCAGCCGGCGCCCTGCGTGGAGGCGGGGCCAGCCGCGGGAACTGGACCCTGTTCTGGTTCGCGACCGTGCTCTACACCCAGGGGCACGGCATCCACCTGGCCGCGAACAGCGTCAACAACGCGGTAGCGGGGGACGGGGAGCCGGCGCACCTCTGGGACGAGCACGTCGGGCACTACCTCTGGTACGTCGGCTTCTACCTGGTGGTGGCCGCGCTCGCGGTGGCGCTGGCGGACCGGCGGCCGCGGGGCGGGATCGGTGCGCATGTGCTGGCGCTGCTGGTCGGGTTCACGACCTTCACCAACACGGTCGAGGGACAGACGCCGTGGCTGGGCATCGGCGCGTCGGTGGTGTTGGCCGGCTGGGGCCTGCTGACCCGGGACGGTATGGGCCGGCTGCTGCTCACCGCCTACGCATTCGCCGGGCTGCTGTTCCTCGGGTTCGGCGTCTGGCAGGGCGGCTTCCCGGAGTTCTCCGAGCTCGGCTGGATCTAGAGCTCTAGAGGTGGTGCTCGCCCCGGGCGATGGCCTCGGCCCGGCGCTGGCGGGAGGCAACGATCTCGGCCTCGGCCTCGGTCCGGCCCACCCAGCTCGCGCCCTCGACCGACTTGCCGGGCTCGAGGTCCTTGTAGACCTCGAAGAAGTGCTGGATCTCCAGCCGGTCGTACTCCGACACGTGGTTGATGTCGCGCAGGTGCTCCCACCGGGGGTCGGTCGCGGGCACGCAGAGGACCTTGTCGTCGCCGCCGGCCTCGTCGGTCATCCGGAACATCCCGAGGGCGCGGGCCTTGATCAGGCAGCCGGGGAACGTCGGCTCCTCCAGCAGCACCAGGGCGTCCAGCGGGTCGCCGTCCAGGCCGAGGGTCTCCTCGATGAAGCCGTAGTCCGACGGGTAGCGGGTCGAGGTGAAGAGCATCCGGTCGAGGCGCAGCCGGCCGGTCTCGTGGTCGACCTCGTACTTGTTCCGGTTCCCCTTCGGGATCTCGATCAGGACGTCGAACTCCACCGACTGCCTCCTCCAACGTCGCTGCCCGCTGCTGGTCGATAGTGTCCCGTACGCCGGGCCGGAGCGACCAATCGAGGTGAGGTGAGCGGTGGCCGCTGACACCGGCGGGCGCCGCACGCGGCGGGTCGTGCTCGCCGTGGTTGCCGCGGTCCTCGTGCTCGCCGTTGCGGCGGTCGCGGTACTAGCCCTCACCGACCGGCTGCCCGACGGGCTGGTCGCGGACCCGACACCGACCCCGAGCCCGACCGTGCCGCTCGACCCGTCCCGGGCGGCTGCCCCGGACGTGCTGCCCCCCGAGCCGACCGTGTCCGGCCCCCCGCCGGCGCTGCCGACCGCCGCCCTGGACGCCGTGCTCGCCGCGCCGTCGCTGGGCGGATCGGTGGGCGCCACCGTGGTGGACGTGGCCTCGGGGCAGGTCGACTACGACCGGGACGCCGTGGGTGCGCGCACCCCCGCCTCGGTGGTCAAGCTCGCGACCATGGCCGCTGCCCTCACCGCCTACGGGCCGGAGCACCGGTTCACCACCAGCGTCGTGCGGGGCGGGCCGGCGCAGCTGGTCCTGGTCGGCGGGGGCGACGCGACGCTGACCACCCGGCCGTCCCGGCCAACGGCTCTGCCGCAGCGGGCCAGCCTGGTCGACCTCGCCGACCGAGTGATGGCCGCCCTAGGCCCGGCCCTACCGTCCGGCCGGCTGCACCTGGCGGTCGACGACTCGCTGTTCACCGGCCCTGTGGTCTCGCCCGACTGGCCGGCCTCCTACATCGGCTCGGGTGTCGTGTCACCCGTCAGCGCGCTGGCGGTCGACGCCGGCCGGGTGCAGGCGGGCTCGGACGTGCGCGAGTCCGACCCTGCGCTGGCCGCGGGTCGCGCCCTGGCCCGCCTGCTGACCCGGCGCGGCCTCGACGTGGCGGCCGACGTCACCCGAGCCACGGCGCCGGCGGGGTCGCAGCCGCTGGCCACGGTGCAGTCGCCGACGGTGGCCGAGCTCGCCGAGCTCGCGCTGCAGACCAGCGACAACGACCTCGCCGAGGCGCTGCTGCGCCTGGTGGCGGTGAAGGCGGGTCAGCCCGCGACCTTCGCCGGCGGCGCCGCCGCGGTGCTCGGTGCTCTCGCCTCGCTCGGCGTGCCGACCGGGGACATGGTGCTGCTGGACGGCAGCGGGCTCGCTCGTGGCTCGGCGGTGCCGCCGGCCACGCTGGCCGATCTACTCGTGCGAGCCGCCGGCGGCCGGCCGACGGCGCTCTCGGCGCTGGTCGACGGCCTCCCGGTGGCCGGCTTCAGCGGCACCCTGGCCCTGCGCTTCACGACCGGCCGACCACGAGCCGTCGCCGGCGTGGTGCGGGCAAAGACGGGCACCCTTACAGGGGTCAGCGCGCTGGCCGGCACGACCACGGTCGGCGGCCGGCCGACGGTGTTCGTGGTGATGGCCGACCGGGTGCCGGACGGCGCCACCCTGCAGGCCAGGGACGAGCTGGACCGGTTTGCGGCCGTGCTCACCGCGGGAGCGGCCGCAGGCGCCGGCGAAACTCCCAGCATCCCGGGAGGTTGACCGGCCCGTCGGCGGGAACCATCGCAGCCGAAAGGGAGGTCACACCATGACCATGCTTCTTTGGATCCTTGCGTTGCTGATCGGTATCTGGGGTGTCGTCACTTTGATCCGCGGACAGGTGCTCCTCGGCATCATCCTGATCATCGTGGCGTTCCTCGTCGGCCCTGGCGGCGTGAGCGTCTTCAACTAGCTCACCTGCTCCGTGCCGTTGGCCGGGCGGTCCACCTACAGGACCGGCCCGGCCATCGGCGTCTCTGCCCGCGGCGCCCGCCCCTCAACGACGTACGGTGAAGCGATGAACTCCTCGATGGTCGATTGGGACCTGGCCGTCTCGACCGGTCGCAAGCTCGTCAGCCCCGGCCCGACGGTGACGGCCGCCGAAGCGCGGGCGACCGTCAGCCAGCTGCGGGACTTCGCCGCCGACGCGCACGGTCACGTCGCGGGATTCACCCGGCTGGACGCCCCGGCCGGCGGCGGCGAGGCGGTGGTGGTCGTCGACCGGCCCGGCTGGATCCAGGCCAACGCCTCGGGTTTCCGGACCGTGCTCGAGCCGCTGGTGGAGAAGATCCAGCAGAAGAAGCCGCGCTCCTCGCCGGTCGCCGACGCCGTCGGCTCGAAGGTGACCGGAGTCCAGACCGGCTCGCTGCTTGCGTTCCTGGCGACCAAAGTGCTCGGGCAGTACGAGCTGTTCCCGCCCTACGGGGTCGACCCGACCGACAAGCCCGGCCGGCTGCTGCTGGTGGCGCCGAACATCGTGTCGGCCGAGCGCGAGATGGGGGTCGACCCCCGCGACTTCCGGCTCTGGGTGTGCCTGCACGAGGAGACCCACCGGGTGCAGTTCGGCGCGGTGCCGTGGCTGCGCGGGCACATGATGGACGAGATCACCGCCTTCGTCGGCGCGACCGACGTCGACCCGGCCGCGGTGGCGGAACGGCTCAAGGCCGCGGCGGCCGCCGCCTACGGCGCGATCCGCGACGGCTTCGACCCGGACTCCGGCGAGGGCGCCGGCGGGTCGCTGGTAGAGGCCGTGCAGAGCCCCGCCCAGCGCGAGATCCTGGACCGGATCACGGCGCTGATGTCCCTGCTCGAGGGGCACGCCGACTTCGTGATGGACGGCGTCGGGCCCTCGGTGATCCCGTCGGTCGCGACGATCCGGGCCAAGTTCCAGACCCGGCGCAAGGAGGCGTCCCGGGTCGAGCAGGTGATCCGGCGGCTGCTCGGGGTCGACGCCAAGCTGCGGCAGTACCGCGACGGCGAGCGGTTCGTCCGCGGCGTCGTCGAGCTGGCCGGCATGGAGGGCTTCAACCGGGTCTGGGCCCGGGCCGACAACCTCCCCACCAAGACCGAGATCGCCGACCCCCAGGCCTGGGTCGCCCGCGTCGTCACCCCCCGCGAGCTCCCCGCCTGACCGGAGTCGACCACGTAAAGCACGCGCGCGGACGCCGCAGCACGCGTGCACCCGTGCTGAGGTGTCCGCCGGCGTGATGTCGCGGGGCGCCGGCCGCCAGCCCGGCCGGGGCGGCGGTAGCGTGCTGGCGCGTGGGACCGTCGCCGGAGATCGCTGCCGTACGCCGGTCGGTCCGCGCCGCGGTGGCCGACCTGGCGCCCGGCGACCTGGTCCTGGTGGCCTGCAGCGGCGGCCCCGACTCGGTGGCCCTGGCGGTCGCCCTGGCGCACGAGGCGCCGCGGGCCGGGCTGCGAGCCGGCGCCGTCACCGTCGACCACCGCCTGCAGCCGGGCTCGGCGGACCGGGCGGCAGAGGTGGCCGCCCAGCTCGTCGACCTCGGGCTGACTCCGGTCGAGGTGGCCACGGCGGCCGTCGGCGGCAGCGGCGGGCCGGAGGGCGCCGCCCGGGCGGCCCGCTACCGCGCCCTGGACGAGGCCGCCGACCGGCTCGGTGCCGCCGCCGTGCTGCTCGGCCACACCCGCGACGACCAGGCCGAGACCGTGCTGCTCGGCCTGGCCCGCGGCTCTGGCGCCCGCTCGCTGGCCGGGATGCCGCCCGCCCGCGGTCCCTACCGGCGACCCCTGCTCGACCTCCCGCGCGACACCGTGCGGGCGGCCACCGACGGCCACCCGACCTGGGCGGACCCGCACAACGACGACCCCGCGTTCGCCCGGACCCGGGTACGCCGGGAGCTCCTCCCCGTCCTCGAGCGCGAGCTCGGTCCGGGGGTCGCCGCCGCCCTGGCCCGGTCGGCCGACCAGCTGCGGGCCGACGCCGACGCGTTGGACGACTGGGCTGCCCTCGCGCTCAGCCAGGCCCGCGATCCCGACGGGGGCCTCGAGGTGACGGCGCTGGCCGGACTGCCGACCGCCGTACGCACCCGGGTTTTGCGGCGGGCGGCCATCGACGCCGGCAGCCCGCCCTCCGACCTCAACGCCGGCCACGTCCGCGAGCTGGACCGGCTCGTCAGCGACTGGCACGGCCAGGGCCCGCTCGACCTCCCCGGGGGCGTGGCGGCCGCCCGGTCGTGTGGCACGCTTGCGCTTTCCCGCCACCCGCACAGCAGTCGATGAGGGAGCCCCACCGCGTGGACGAGAAGCAGCTGGGCACCGACCTCGAGAAGGTGCTCGTCTCCGAGGAGCAGATCCGCGCCCGGCTGGCCGAGATGGCCGCCGACATCGACCGCGACTACGAGGGCAAGGACCTGCTGCTCGTCGGCGTGCTCAAGGGCGCGGTGATGGTGATGGCGGACCTGGCCCGCGCCCTCGGCTCCCACATCGAGATGGACTGGATGGCGGTGTCGTCCTACGGCTCGGGCACCAAGTCCTCCGGGGTGGTCCGGATCCTCAAGGACCTCGACCGGGACATCACCGGCCGGCACGTCCTGATCGTCGAGGACATCATCGACTCCGGGCTGACGCTGTCCTGGCTGATGTCCAACCTGGGGTCCCGCGGCCCCGCCAGCGTCGAGGTGTGCACCCTGCTGCGCAAGCCGGACGCGGCCCAGGTCGACGTCCCGGTGCGCTACATCGGCTTCGACATCCCCAACGAGTTCGTCATCGGCTACGGCCTGGACTACGCCGAGCGCTACCGCAACGTGCCCTTTGTCGGCACCCTCGCGCCGCACGTCTACTCCGCCTAGGGGCTCCGCCAGGGCCTGAGGGCGGGAACGAACCGGGCTCCGCAGCGCGTTGCTGGGGTGTCGGGACGCCGCCCGTCCGATCGGACGGCGTCACGCCGCACACAGGTGCCGGTGTACCGTCGAGGTCCGACTCACCCACGCTTTTCCGCAGCCGGCAGGAGGGACGGGGCGACCCGCCCCGGTTCGATGGACGTCAAACGCTACTTCCGAGGGCCCTTCTTCTGGGTTGCCCTGGTCATCATCGGGGTGCTCCTCGTCACCTCCATCTCCTCGGCCGCCGGGGGGTTCAAGAAGGTCGACACCGCGGTGGCGATCAAGGCCATCGAGAACCACCAGGTCGAGAAGGCCAAGATCATCGACCGGGACCAGCGGCTCGAGCTGACCCTCAACAGCACCAAGGTCGAGGGAGCCGGTGGGGCGACCAAGATCCAGACCGACTACGTCGGCGCCCGCCAGCGCGAGATCGTCAACCTGCTCAACGACTCGAACCCTCCGGTCGACTACACCGACAGCGTGCCGCGCACCTCGTGGGTGGTGTCGCTGCTCATCAACTTCCTGCCGATCCTGATCCTCGCCTTCCTCATCCTGTTCTTCTTCAACCAGATGCAGGGCGGCGGCAGCCGGGTCATGCAGTTCGGCAAGTCCAAGGCCAAGCTGATCAGCAAGGACACCCCGAAGACGACCTTCAAGGACGTCGCGGGCGCTGACGAGGCGGTCGAGGAGCTGCACGAGATCAAGGAGTTCCTGGAGAACCCGGCCAAGTTCCAGGCGATCGGCGCCAAGATCCCGAAGGGCGTGCTGCTCTACGGCCCGCCCGGCACCGGCAAGACCCTGCTGGCCCGCGCCGTGGCCGGCGAGGCCGGGGTGCCGTTCTACTCGATCTCCGGCTCCGACTTCGTCGAGATGTTCGTCGGTGTCGGCGCCTCCCGGGTCCGGGACCTGTTCGAGCAGGCCAAGGCCAACGCACCCGCCATCGTGTTCGTCGACGAGATCGACGCCGTCGGCCGGCACCGCGGCGCCGGCATGGGCGGCGGCCACGACGAGCGCGAGCAGACCCTCAACCAGCTGCTGGTCGAGATGGACGGCTTCGACGTCAAGGGCGGCGTGATCCTCATCGCGGCGACCAACCGGCCCGACATCCTGGACCCCGCCCTGCTGCGTCCCGGTCGCTTCGACCGGCAGATCGCGGTCGACCGCCCGGACCTCCAGGGCCGGCACCAGATCCTCAAGGTGCACGCCAAGGGCAAGCCGGTGGCCGACGACATCGACCTGATGGCCTTCGCCCGGCGTACGCCCGGCTTCACGGGTGCCGACCTGGCCAACGTCCTCAACGAGGCGGCGCTGCTCACGGCGCGCAACGACAAGAAGCTCATCGACGCGATCGCCCTGGACGAGGCCATCGACCGGGTGGTCGCCGGCCCGCAGAAGCGGACCCGGATCATGAGCGACAAGGAGAAGAAGATCACCGCGTACCACGAGGGCGGGCACGCCCTGGTGGCCGCGGCGCTGCCGAACTCCGACCCGGTCCACAAGATCACGATCCTGTCCCGCGGCCGGGCGCTGGGCTACACGATGGTGCTGCCGGACGAGGACAAGTACTCCACCACCCGCAACGAGATGCTCGACCAGCTCGCGTACCTGCTCGGCGGCCGCGCGGCCGAGGAGATCGTGTTCCACGACCCGACCACGGGTGCGGCCAACGACATCGAGAAGGCCACCAGCGTGGCCCGCGCGATGGTCACGCAGTACGGCATGACCGAGCGGGTCGGTGCCATCAAGCTGGGCTCGGAGAACGCCGAGCCGTTCCTCGGCCGCGACATGGGCCACCAGCGCGACTACTCCGAAGAGGTCGCCGGTGTCGTCGACGAGGAGGTCAAGCGGCTGATCGAGACGGCGCACGACGAGGCCTGGGGGATCCTGGTCGAGAACCGGGACATCCTCGACGACCTCGTGCTCGAGCTGCTCGAGAAGGAGACGCTGGACAAGGCCCAGGTCGCCGAGGTCTTCACCCACATCCGCAAGCGGCCGGCCCGCCCGGCCTGGACCGGCTCGGTCAAGCGCAGCCCGCAGGCCGGCCCGGTGATGACCGCCAAGGAGCTCGCGTCCCCCAACGGCAGCAACGGTCAGGACAAGGAGCACAGCATGGGTGCCCCCGCTCCGACCGACGTCCCCGACTCGCCGCTGCCGTCCGACGACGTCCCGGGACGGCCGCTGGGGTTCGAGGGCTGACCAGGGTGGTCGACGCGAACGCGACCGGCGGGGTCGCGAAGTACGACCACGAGGGCGTACGCCGGGCAGTGCGCGACCTGCTGGTCGCCATCGGTGAGAACCCGGACCGCGACGGTCTCCGTGACACCCCCGATCGGGTGGCCCGCGCCTACCAGGAGATCTTCGCCGGCCAGTGGCAGGAGCCCGAGGACGTCCTGACGACGACCTTCGACCTCGGCCACGACGAGATGGTCCTGGTGAAGGACATCGAGGTGCGGTCGATGTGCGTCCCGAGCCGTCAGATGGTCAACGCGGTCGGCGGCCAGAAGCGCGCGGCCGACGTCAAAGCAGGAGATCAGCTATGGACGCTTGTCCTCGGCGAGACCCGGTCGACGACCGTCACTGAAGTCTCGAGCCACCAGGTCCGCGAGCTGGTCGAGGTGGAGACCGAGCGTGGCACCTTCCGGGTGACCCCGGACCATCCGTTGGCCACCGCGGATGGCTGGCGCGAGGCCCGCGATGTCGCCGGTGGCTTCATCGAGTGGACCCACCCCCGGCATCTGAGCCGTACCCGTCCGCGGATGCGGTACGGCTACGAGTTCGGGTACTGGCTCGGCGCCGTGTGCTCGGACGGGACGGTCGGCAAGAACTACGTCTCGCTCGTCGTCAACGACGTGGAGTTCGCCAAGAAGTTCGCTGAGACGCTCCGGTGGTCCACCGGTTTCACGGCCAGCGTCGAGCCGACCGTACGACCCTCCGGTTACCTCGGCCGAGACGCCCCGGGGTTCCGGGTGCGCGTCGTCTCCGGCTACCTCGCCGACCTAGTCCGCCAGTACGTCGGTGGCGACGCACACCACATGCGGCAGCGGTTCCCGCGGGTCGTCCTCAATAGCCATGGCACCTTCGAGGGCTTCCTCGACGGCTACGCCGACGGTGACGGATTCCGGATGAAGAACCGATCGGCACGGACCATCGTCAGTGCGAACACGGCTTTCCTGACTGACCTCGCCACGGTCATCGGTGCACGTTTCACGCCGCGCACCGAGGCCGCCTCGGCGTTGTACGTCGCGGATTCGTGGATGCGCAAGCACGGGTTCAAGTCCGAGTACGCCGAGAACTCCAAGCTGATCGAGTCGCAGTGGGTGAAGGTGCTCGATGTGCGGCCGGTGCTCGCAGAGGGCAAGAAGCCATTCACGGTTTACAGCTATCGGTGCGAGCCGCATCCCACCTTCCTGATAAGTGGGCACCTCACCCACAACTGTGAACATCACCTGGTCCCCTTCTTCGGGGTGGCGCACGTCGGTTACATCCCGTCCGAGGACGGCCGGATCACCGGCCTGTCGAAGCTGGCCCGGCTGGTCGACGTGTTCGCCCGCCGGCCGCAGGTGCAGGAGCGGCTCACCACCCTGGTGGCGGACTCGCTGATGCGCATCCTGCAGCCGCGCGGTGCGATCGTCGTCGTCGAGTGCGAGCACCTGTGCATGTCGATGCGCGGCATCCGCAAGCCGGGCGCGCTGACCATCACGTCGGCGGTGCGCGGCCAGCTGCGCGACCCGACGACCCGGGCCGAGGCCATGAGCCTCATCGTCGCGCGCAGGTGAGCCCCGACCTCGCCCTGCACGGCGCCGCGCTGCCCGGCCCGGCCGGGCTGCCGGCATCGTTGACCGGACTTACCCGCACCCTCGTCATGGGCGTCGTGAACGTGACCCCCGACTCCTTCTCCGACGGCGGCGACTTCCTCGACGCCGACGCCGCGATCGCGCACGGCCTGGCCCTGGTGGCCGACGGCGCCGACCTGGTCGACGTCGGTGGCGAGTCGACCCGCCCCGGTGCGGCCCGGGTGGACGCGGCCGAAGAGCTGCGCCGGGTGTTGCCGGTGGTGCGCGCCCTGGCCGCCGAGGGCGTGGTGGTGAGCATCGACACGATGCGCGCGTCGGTGGCCGCCGAGACGCTCGAGGCCGGCGCCGCACTCGTCAACGACGTCAGCGGCGGGCAGGCGGACGAGGGGATGGCGCGCGTCGTGGCCGACGCCGGCTCGCCGTACGTCGTCATGCACTGGCGTGGTCACAGCGCCGACATGGCCAGCCGGGCCGTCTACGCCGACGTGGTGACCGAGGTGGTCGACGAGCTGCGCGGGCGGCTGGACGCGCTGTCGGCCGCGGGAGTCGACCTCGACCGGGTGGTGGTCGACCCGGGCCTGGGGTTCGCCAAGGACGCCGGGCACAACTGGTCGCTGCTGGCCCACCTGGACCGGCTGCACGTGCTCGGCCGGCCGGTGCTCGTGGGCGCCTCGCGCAAGGGTTTCCTGGGCCAGCTGCTGGCCGGCGGCGACGGGGTGCCGCGGCCGGCGGCGGCGCGTGAGGACGCGACCACCGCGGTCTCGGTGCTGGCTGCGGCCGCAGGCGTCTGGGCGGTCCGGGTGCACGAGGCGCGGGCGACCCGCGACGCCGTGACGGTCGTCGCAGCGGCCCGGGCCGCGTCGACCGACGAGTGGGCCGCGCCGTGACGGCTCACCCGGAGACGCAGGCAGTGCTGCGCGCCAACCAGACGCTCTACGACGCGTTCGAGTCCGGCGACATCGACCTGATGAGTGCGCTCTGGCTGGACGGGCCGGAGGCCGGCTCGGTGGCCTGCATCCACCCCGGCTGGTCGCCGTTGCACGGTCGCGACGTGGTGCTGCGGTCATGGTCGATGATCATGGCCAACACGTCGTACATCCAGTTCGTCCTGACCGACCTCGAGGCCCGGGTCACCGACGACGTCGCGGTCGTCACCTGTGGCGAGAACATGCTCACCGACCTGCCGGTCGACCCCGACGCGTTGCCCGGTGAGGCGATCGCCGGTCTGGCCGGCGGCCGTGCGGTCGCGACCAACGTCTTCCGCCGGACGGCCGACGGCTGGCGGCTCTGGCTGCACCACGCCTCGCCGGTCCTCACCCGCGACCAGCCGGAGGGCATGGGGGAGGGCATGGCGTGACGGGCGACCGCATCGCCGTCCGCGGCATCCGCGCGTTCGGGCACCACGGTGTGTACGCCGAGGAGCGCGCGACCGGCCAGCCGTTCTTGGTCGACGTTGTGCTGCACCTCGACCTCCGGCCGGCGGCTGCCAGCGACGACGTGGCCGAGACCGTGCACTACGGCGAGCTGGCCGCAGCAGGTCGTGGCCGCGGTGGAGGGGGAGCCGGTGGACCTGCTGGAGACGCTGGCCCAGCGGCTCGCGGACCTCGCCCTGTCCTATCCACGTGTCGACGAGGTCGAGGTGACCGTGCACAAGCCGGAGGCACCCGTGGGCGTCCCGTTCGAGGACGTCGCCGTCACCATTTTGCGGAGCCGCTCGTGAGCGAGCCACGAGAGCCGGTACGCCGGGTGGTGCTGTCGCTCGGTAGCAACCTGGGCGACCGCCTCGAGCTGCTCCAGGGAGCCGTCGACGCGCTGACCGACACCCCCGACCTTCAGGTCCTCGCCGTCTCACCGGTGTACGAGACCGACCCGGTCGGCGGCCCGGCCCAGCCCGACTACCTGAACGCCGTCCTCGTCGCCGAGGGCCCGCACTCGCCGCGGACATTGCTCGAGCGCGCCCTCGCGATCGAGAACGCGTTCGACCGGGTGCGCGACGTGCGGTGGGGACCGCGGACCCTCGACGTCGACCTGGTTTCCGTCGGTGACCTGGTCGTCGACGAGCCCGACCTGCAGGTGCCGCACCCACGGGCCGGCGAGCGTGCCTTCGTGCTGGTGCCCTGGCTGGACGTGGACGCGGCCGCGGAGCTCCCGGGTGCCGGCCGGGTTGCCGACCTGGTCGCGGGTCTCGACGTCTCCGGCCTCCGGCGCCGGGACGACCTCGACCTGGTGGTGCCCTCGTGACGGCAGCGCGGGGCGGCCGATGAGACCGACCCGGATCCCCGTGCTGGTGGCCCTGCTGCTCGGTGTGGCCGCGGTCACGTGGGGCGTGCTGCAGATCATGCTGGACCGCGGTGCGGTGCTGCCGCCGCTGGCCTGGACCGCACCGAGCGGCATCGCGCTGCTCGCGATCGTGGTGCTCGCCACAGCGCTGGGGCTGCGGGCCCGGCTGGACGACCCGGCCAAGCGGCCGCACCCGTTGTCGATGGCCCGGATGGCCGTGTTGGGCAAGGCCAGTGCGCACGTGGGACCGATCGTCGGCGGGCTGTACGCCGGCTACCTGCTGGTGCTGCTCCCCGGGCTCGAGATCGCGTCCCGCCGGGACCGGTCGGTGCTCTGCCTGGTGGCGCTGCTGGCCTCGATCGGCCTCTCGGTGGCCGGGCTGCTGCTGGAGCGGGCCTGCCGGGTGCCGCCGTCCGGCACCGACGAGCAGATCCCCGCGGCCCGCGCCTGACCCGGCGTACGGGGATCGCCTAGGCGGTGGCGACCGTCTCCACCTCGACCGCCCCGGGGTCGAGACCGGTGAGGTCGGACTCGACCGACCGGCGCAACGCCTCGTGCAGGGTCGCCGGGGTGAGCACGCCGACGTAGCGGTCCCCGTCGAGCACCGCCACCCAGCCGGCGTCGTGCTGCAGCATCTCGGCGAACGCCACCTTGAGGCTGGACCCGACCGGCACCCACGCGTCCATCCGTCGGGCCCGGTCGGCGACGGTCCCGGCACCGGTCTCGTGGGCCGAGATCCAGCCGTGCAAGCGGTCCTCGTCGTCGAGCACCACGCCCCACCGTGCCTCCGCCGCCCGCAACGACGCCGTCGCGTCGGCCACCCGGTCGGTGAGGTGCACGACCGGCGGGTGCTCGAGGTCGGACTGCTCGATGACAGTCACCGAGAGGCGCTTGAGGCCGCGGTCGGCGCCGACGAAGCTGGCGACGAACTCGGTGGTGGGGGAGCCCAGCAGCCGGGTCGGCGCGTCGTACTGCTCGAGGTGGCCGCCCTGCGAGAACACCGCGATCCGGTCGCCCATCCGCACGGCCTCGTCGAGGTCGTGGGTCACGAACAGCACCGTCTTGCGCACCTCGCGCTGCAGCCGGATGAACTCCCCCTGCAGCCGTTCGCGCACGATCGGGTCGACCGCGCCGAACGGCTCGTCCATCAGCAGCACCGGCGGGTCGGCGGCGAGCGCGCGGGCCACCCCGACCCGCTGGCGCTGCCCGCCGGAGAGCTGGTGGGGGTAGCGCTTCGCGTAGGTCTTCGGGTCGAGGCCGACCAGCTCGAGCAGCTCGTGCACCCGCGCGTCGACCTTCTTCCGGTCCCAGCCGAGCAGCTTGGGCACCGTCGCCACGTTCGCGGCGATCGTCTGGTGCGGGAACAGCCCGGTCTGCTGGATCACGTAGCCCATCCGCCGGCGCAGCTTCACCGGGTCGACGTGGGTGACGTCCTCGCCCTCGAGCAGGATCCGGCCGCCGGTCGGCTCGATCAGCCGGTTGACCATCTTCAGCGTGGTGGACTTGCCGCAGCCCGACGGGCCGACAAGCACGACCGTCTCACCCTCGGGCACGTCGAGGTCGAGGTCGTGCACGGCCACCGTTCCGTCGTCGTACTTCTTGCTGACGCCGTCGAGTCGGATCATCGGTTCCGGGGTAGCGTCCACGCGTGGCCTTTCCGTACGGTGCATCCATTGTGCACTCATCAGGTCGAGTATTGGCCGCGGACGAGCCCGCCAACCCCTGGTTCAGCTGGCAGTACGTGCAGGACAACTCGGCGGACCTGCAGCACTACCTGCAGCAGCATCTGATCATGACCGTCGAGTCGGTGGCCATCGCCATGGTCCTCGCCTTCCCGCTGGCCCTGCTGGCGTTCCGGTTCCGGTGGCTGGCCACGCCGCTGCTCGGGATCACCGGAGTCCTCTACACGATCCCGTCGCTGGCCCTGTTCGCGTTCATCTACCCGTTCACCGGGCTCAAGCAGCGAACTGTCGTGGTCGGGCTCGTCATGTACGCGCTGCTGGTGCTCGTGCGCAACACCTTGGCGGGGTTGGACGGCGTGCCGGGCGACGTGCGCGAGGCCGCCCGCGGGATGGGGTACGGCCGGGGCCGGATGCTCTGGAAGGTCGAGCTGCCGGTGGCGCTGCCCACGATCATGGCCGGCGTCCGGGTGGCGACCGTGTCGACCGTCGCACTCGCCACCGTCGGGGTCATCGTCGGCAACGGCGGCCTGGGGCAGCTCATCTTCCGCGGGTTCAACAGCGACTACCACGCCGAGATCGTCACGGCCTCGCTGCTGACGATCGGGCTGGGGCTGGCCCTCGACGTCCTGCTCGCCCTGGCCACCCGGGCGCTGATGCCGTGGAGCAGGAGCCGGTCGTGAGCAGCCTCAACGACGCCTTCGTGTGGCTCAACGACCCGTTGAACTGGCAGGGACCGCAGGGGGTGCCGCACCTGACCTGGGAGCACCTCTACATCTCGGGGCTCGCCGTCGGGATCGCGGCAGCGGTCGCGATGCCGCTCGCGCTGGCGCTCGGCCATACCGGGCGTGGCGGCGGCTTCACCGTCGTCGTCACCAACGTGTCGCGGGCCATCCCCACGCTCGCCCTGCTCACGGTGTTCTCCGCCACCGCGATCGGCTTCGGCAACCGGGCCACGATCATCGCGCTGGCCGTGTTCGCCATCCCGCCGCTGCTGACCAACACCTATGTCGGGGTCCGCGAGGTCGACCCGGACGTCGTCGAGGCGGCTCGCGGGATGGGACTGTCCGGCTGGGCAGTGCTGACGCGGGTCGAGCTGCCACTCGCCGTACCGCTCATCGCGGCCGGCGTCCGGACGGCGGCGGTGCAGGTCGTCGCCACGGCCACCCTGGCGGCGCTGGTCGGCGGTGGCGGGCTGGGTGTGATCATCAACACCGGCTTCGGCCAGCAGGACCCCGGCCAGATCATCGCCGGCGGCATCCTGGTCGCGGCGCTGGCCCTGGCCACCGAGATCGTGCTGGCGCTGGTGCAGCGCCAGGTCACGCCGGGCCGGTCGCGGGGTCGTCGGGCGGTGGGCGGCCTGGATGCGGTGCCGGTGACAGGTGCCGGTGCAGGTGGGGAAGAAGCGGACAACCGGGGGTCTGTCGCCGTTTCGTGACACCCGCGCGGTTGCGGTTGTCATACCTGCGTGCTGGGGTAGTGGCGAACGCGCGGGTCCGAGAACGTGGCCCGCCAGACACGCGCACCGGTGAAGCGCCGGTGCGGGACACAGAAGGCGGGCACCATGCGGCATCGCGCCCTGGGCACTCTCGGCACAGCCGGGCTGCTCCTCCTCACCCTGACCCTGTCCGGCTGCGGCTCCAGCGGCCAGTCGGGCACCAAGACCACACCGTCGAAGTCCAGCTCGGCTGCGGCCGGCGGCCAGGCCTGCCAGGCCGTGGCCGGCGACTCGCTGGTGGCCCTCGAGGACGACAAGAAGCTGCAGACGGTCGACAACATCATCCCGGCCGTCAACGCGAAGGCCGCGACCCAGCCGCTGCTGGACGCGCTGAACAAGGTGTCGGCTGCGCTGGACACCGCGAAGCTGGTTGACCTGAACAAGCAGACCGACATCGACCACAAGACCTCGCCGAACGTCGCGAAGGACTTCGTGGCGGCCGAAGGCCTCGCGGACGGCCTGAGCGGCGGCTCCGGGAAGATCGCCGTCCAGCCGGCGAACTTCTCCGAGAGCCTGACCCTGGCGAACATCTACGCGGACGTGCTGAACGCCGCCGGCTTCGACGCCAGCGTCAAGGGCGGCGCCAGCCGGGAGATCTACCTCAAGGCGCTCGAGAAGGGCGAGGTCCAGGTCGTTCCCGAGTACGTCGGGACGCTGACCGAGTTCATCAACAAGGCCGAGAACGGCGCCGACGCCGCTCCGATCGCCTCCGCCGACCTCGACGCCACCGTGCAGGGTCTGACCCAGCTCGGTGACAAGGTCGGACTGAAGTTCGGTGACCCGTCGCAGGCGGCCGACCAGAACACCTTCGCGGTGACGACGGCGTTCGCCGACAAGTACGGCGTGAAGACGCTGTCGGAGCTCGCCAGCAAGTGCTCCAGCGGCCTGGTGCTCGGTGGCCCGCCGGAGTGCCCGGAGCGCCCGTTCTGCCAGCCGGGGCTGGAGGACAAGTACGGCCTGTCGTTCGACAGCTTCACCTCGCTCGACGCCGGTGGTCCGCTGTCGAAGACCGCGCTCAAGCAGGGCAAGGTGGCGCTGGCGCTGGTGTTCAGCTCGGACTCGGCCCTCGCGGGCGGCTGAGGTCCCGGCTCGCGCACTCGCGGGCCCGCCGGTGGCTCAGTCGCCGGCGGGCTCGCGGACCGGGTAGAGCTCGCCCACCCGCAGCGGCACCGGCACGATGTTGCCCGGCGGCGCGAGCGGGCAGACCCAGGCCGGGTCGTAGGCGCAGGACGGGTTGTAGGCGAAGTTCAGGTCGACGACCAGGGTGCCCCGCCCGGTGGCCAGGTCGACGTCACCGCCGAGGTCGGCCCCCTTCACCGTGTCCAGCAGGTAGCGGCCGGCCCCGTAGGTCTCCTTGCCGGCCAGCGCGTCCTTGACCGGCACGAAGATCCCCCCGCCGTACGAGTCGAGCCACCAGACGTCCAGGTCGCCGATGTCGGGCAGGTGCAGCACCCCGATCCGCTCGAACGGCACCACCCCGTCGGTGGCCGTGGCGCACCTCGAGGCGGCGCTTCTCGACGTCGGGGTCGACGTCCACCTCCAGCCGGTACGTCGGGTCGTACGCCGTGACGCGCAGCCCGTCGAAGCCGGGCCGGTCCTCCGGCAGCAGCGGGGAGTCGGGGTGGTGAGCCAGCAGGTCGTCGCGCCCGGCCCGCCACACCTGGTGGCCGGCGGCAGGGTCTGTCGCCGCCCGCACCTCGGCGTAGAGGGCGTGCACCCGGCGCCGCCAGGCGAGCAGGGAGAGGCTCATGTGACCAGAGTGACATCTGAGGTGTTTGGGCGTGGCGTCATGGTTGCCAGCCTCTCAGCGCGTAGCGTCCTGGGCCATGGCCGGACGGCACCGTAGACCCTCTGCCTGGCGCAGGCTCCTCACCTCGATGGTGCGCAGCCGGGACCGGGCCCGCACCGCTGCCCTGCAGGCGGAGGTGGTGGCCCTGCGGTCGGTTGTCGCCCAGCTGCGCGACGAGCTGGGCCGGGTGCGGGCTGAGGCGGCTGCGGCGGCTGTTGTGGCCGCTGCTCCTGCTCCTCGAGCTGGCCGAGGTCCGCTGGGTCACGCTGCAGATGCCGCTGGTCCAGCTGGCCCTCGGCGACCCGGCCGACGTGACCACGGGACCCGAGGTGGCGGCCGCGCTGGCCCACCCGGACCGCGGCGAGGACACGGCCGAGACCGAGATCGTGCTGGACCCGGCCCCGGTACCGGAGCCGGCCCTGGCCCCGGCGCCGGCTGACCGGCTGGCCTGGACCGTGCTCGCGAACCTGCCCGAGAGCCCGCTGCTGGACCCGCGCTCCGACCGCGACTCCGAGCCCCGGGACCCGGCGGCGACCGCGGCGCCCACCCAGCACCGCCGTACCGCCTGATCCGCCGCCCTGCACCCCCCGACGCGCCGCCCGCTCCGCCCGCCCGTTCCGCCTCCCGTTGACCACGTATGGCAGGCGTGTGGGTACTTCCCGAGGCGTGTGTGCCTCGCAAGGTACCGACCCACCTGCCATACGTGGTCGACTTGCCGCCCGACCCGGCCGGCTCCCGCGGCGGCTCCGTTCGACCGTTGCAGCCGCCGCGACAGCACGCGGGCGGACCCTTCAGCACGCGCGCACCCGTCGCGAGGTGTCCGCCGGCGTGCTTTACGTGGTCGACTCCGGCGCCGCGGCGGTTACTTGTCGATGTCGCCGACGACGAAGAACATCGAGCCGAGGATCGCGACCATGTCGCTGACCAGGGTGCCGGGGAGCAGCTCGCTGAGCACCTGGATGTTGTTGAACGAGGCCGAGCGCAGCTTGAGCCGCCAGGGCGTCTTCTCGCCGCGGGAGACCAGGTAGTAGCCGTTGATCCCGAGCGGGTTCTCGGTCCAGGCGTACGTCGATCCCTCGGGCACCTTGAGCACCTTGGGCAGCCGGGTGCTGACCGGCCCGGGCGGCAGCGACTGCAGCCGGTCGAGGCAGGCGTCGGCGAGGTCGAGCGACACCTGCGCCTGCTCGAAGCAGGCACTCGAACCGGGCCAGGCAGTCGCCGGCGGTCCGGGTCACGACCGGCACGTCCAGCGAGCCGTAGGCCAGGTAGGGCTCGTCCCGGCGCAGGTCGAGGTCGACGCCGGACGCGCGCGCGATCGGGCCGCTGACGCCGTAGGCGTGCACCAGCTCCGGCGACAGCACGCCCACCCCGCGGGTCCGGGCATGGAAGATCTCGTTGCCCAGCACCAGGTTCTCGATGTCGGGCAGTCGGCGGCGCACCACGTCGACGGCGTGCCGGGCCCGGCCGGTCCAGCCCGCCGGCAGCTCCTCCTTGAGACCGCCGACCCGGTTGAACATGTAGTGCATCCGGCCGCCGGAGACCTCCTCCATCACCGCCTGGATCGTCTCGCGCTCGCGGAACGCGTAGAAGATCGGCGTGATCGCGCCGAGCTCGATCGGGTAGGACCCGAGGAACATCAGGTGGTTGAGCACCCGGTTCAGCTCGGCCAGCAGGGTGCGCGTCCACACCGCCCGCTCGGGCACCTCCATGCCGAGCATCCGCTCGGCGGCCAGCACCACGCCGAGCTCGTTGGCGAACGCGGACAGCCAGTCGTGCCGGTTGGCCAGCACGATGATCTGCCGGTAGTCGCGGACCTCGAACAGCTTCTCGGCGCCGCGGTGCATGTAGCCGACGATCGGCTCGGCGGTGATGATCCGCTCGCCGTCCAGCAGCAGCCGCAGCCGCAGCACGCCGTGCGTGGACGGGTGCTGCGGGCCGATGTTGAGCACCATGTCCTGGGTGGCCAGCCGGTCGTCGCCGCCGACCAGCTCGGCGCCGGCACCCAGCCCGACGATGCGCTCGGTCGGTGCTCCGCTGCTCACGAGGCCCTCACGAGGCCCGAGTCTGCCAGGCTTTCGCGGCACCGCCAGGGACCGGCCAGTAGCGTCGGTGCCGTGAGTGAACCCTTCGACCCGCCCGGTGAGCCCTGGGTCCGCGTGTCGCCGAAGCTGGCGACGCTGCGCCGGCTGCTCAACATTGGCGCCGGCGCGGTGCTGCTGGTCGGCCTCACGGTGCTGGCCGCGATGGCCTCGACCTGGGCAGCCGTCATCGTCGCGGTCCTGGGCGTGGGCGCGTTGGCCTGGGGCTGGGTGGTCGTCGGCCGGTCGGTGCGGTCGTGGGGCTACGCCGAGCGGGCCGAGGACCTGCTGGTGACCCGCGGCGTGCTCAACCGGCAGCTCGTCGTGGTGCCCTACGGCCGGATGCAGTTCGTCGACGTGACCGCCGGGCCACTGGACCGCCGGTTCGGGCTGGCCACCGTGCAGCTGCACACCGCGGCCGCCGCCAGCGACGCGCAGATCCCGGGCCTGGTCCCCGCCGAGGCGGCCCGGCTCCGGGACCGCCTGGCCGCCCGGGGAGAGGCCGGCGCCGCCGGTGTCTGAGGCTGACCCGCAGCACCGCGACGACAGTGACGGCTTCCGCCGGCTGCACCCGCTCACGCCCGTCCTGCGCGGCTGGAAGATCTTCGCCGCCGCGGTGGCCATCGCTCTTCAACAGGCGTACGGCGACATCGGGACGGGCTGGTTGCTCAGCGCGATCGGGGCGAGCATCCCGCTCGGCATCGCCTACGGCTGGCTGTCCTGGCGCAACACCCACTACCGGGTGGGCGACGACGACCTGCGGCTGGAGACCGGGGTGCTCCGCAAGCGGTCCCGCCGGGTCCGGCTGGACCGGCTGCAGGCGGTCGACGTGGTCCGCCCGCTCGTCGCCCGCGCGCTGGGGCTGGCCGAGCTGCGGCTCGAGGTAGCCGGCGGCGGGTCGTCGGAGGCGCCGCTGGCCTACCTGTCCGAGGACGCCGCCCAGCGGCTGCGGGCCGAGCTGCTCGCCCGGGCCGCCGGCCTGCACCACTCGACCCCCGAGGCCCCCGAGGCGGTGCTGCTCGAGGTGCCGCTGGGCCGGCTGGTCGAGGCGACCCTGCGGTCGGTCGCGCTGATCGGCATGCTGGTGGCGCTGGTCTGCCTGATCGTCGTCACGGTGGTCACCGGCGAGTGGTCGCTGCTGGGCTTCGCGGTGCCGTTCGGCCTGGCGGTGGTGCCCATCTCGGTCGGCACCGTGGTGCGGCACTTCGGGTTCACGGTGGCCGAGTCTCCGGACGGACTCCGGTTGCGGCACGGCCTGCTGGAGACCCGGTCGCAGACGGTGCCGCCGGGCCGGGTGCAGGCAGTGCGGGTGGTCGAGCCGTGGCTGTGGCGCTCGCAAGGGTGGTGCCGGGTCGAGGTGGACGTCGCCGGGTACGTCGGTGAGGGGCAGGCCGCTGCGTCGGTGCTCTGCCCGGTGGCCCCGCGGGCCGAGGCGCTGGCCCTGCTCGCCAGGGTGCTGCCGGGGGTCGACGTCGACGCGGTGCCCCTGACCGGCGTACCGGCCTCGGCGTTCTGGCTGGACCCGATCGCCTGGCGGTCGCTCGGCGTCGGCGCCGACGACCGGGTGCTGGTCACCCGCACCGGCCGGTTCACCCGGGTCACCGACGTGGTGCTGCACGAGAAGCTGCAGAGCGTACGGCTGCGCCAGGGGCCGTTGCAGCGACGCCTCGGGCTGGCCAGCGTGCACCTGGACACCACGCCGGGCCCGGTCAACGCCAGCGCGGCGCACCGGCCGGCCGCCGAGGCCAGGGCCCTGGTGGACGCCGAGGTGGAGCGGGCCCGGGTGTCGCGGTCGCTGGCCCGCCCCGATCGCTGGATGAGCCCTCCGAGCGACCCGGCAACACCTACTGTGACGCGGTGACGTCCCGCCCCGAGCGCCAGCTCGACCTCGACCTGGCCGATCCCGGCTTCGTCGACGACCCGTATCCCGCGCTGGCCCAACTGCGCGAGACGGCGCCCCTGGTCTGGCACGAGCCGACCGGGCAGTGGCTCGCGCTGACCTACGCGGCGGCGCAACGGGCTGCTGCGGGACCGCAGGTTCGGCCGGCTCTGGCAGGACAAGACGCCGGTCGAGGAGCTCGAGCCGTTCAACCTGCTGCACCGCAACCAGATGATGGAGAACGAGCCGCCGGCGCACACCCGGTTGCGGTCACTCGTCGCGGCGGCGTTCGCGCGCGGTCACGTCGAGCGGCTGCGTCCGTGGGTGCAGTCGGTCGCCGAAGGGCTGCTGGACGACGTCGACCTCACGTCCTTCGACCTGATCGCGGACTACGCGGAGCCGCTGCCGGTGGCGGTGATCGCCGAGCTGCTCGGCGTGCCCGAGGCCGACCGGCCGTTGCTGCGGCCGTGGTCGGCGGGCATCGTGGCGATGTACGAGTACGGCCGCACCGAGGCCGAGAGCGCGCGGGCCGTGATCGCGGCGGCGGAGTTCACGGCGTACATGCGCGACCTCGCCGAGGAACGCCGGCGGTCGCCGCGGGAGGACCTGGTGAGCCACCTGGTGGCGGCCGAGGACGACGGCGAGCGGCTGACCGCCGACGAGCTGGTGGCCTCGGCGATCCTGCTCCTCAACGCGGGGCACGAGGCATCGGTGAACGCGTTCGGCAACGGCACGGTCGCCCTGCTCGCGCATCCCGACCAGGTGGCCCGGGTGCGCGAGGACGGCGCCCTGATCGGGACCGCGATCGAGGAGATGATCCGCTACGACTCACCGCTGCAGCTGTTCGAGCGGACCGCGAAGGAGGACGTCGTCCTCGGTGACGTGACGGTGCCTGCGGGGGGCAAGGTGGCCGCGATGCTCGGCTCCGCGAACCGAGACCCGGCCGCGTTCGACCGGGCCGACACTTTCGACGTCGGCCGCCGGCCCAACCCGCACATCGGGTTCGGGGCCGGGGTGCACCACTGCCTGGGTGCGCCGCTGGCCCGGATGGAGCTGCAGATCTCGTTGCCGACCCTGCTGCGCCGCTGCCCTGGTCTGCACCTGACCGGCCAGCCGGTGCGCCGGCCGACGTTCGTGCTCCGCGGGTACTCCTCGGTCCCGGTCTCGGCGGATTAGTCCGGGATCTCCACCCGAACGGATGGGCAAGGTCCGGCCAAACGGCTGACCCGTGGGCGGGGCTGGTCCATCCTGTGGGCCGGGACCGCAGCCTGCGCCCGGACCGCAGCGGAGGTGGAGCATGGCGTCGGTCGCGCTGCCCGACGGCGTCGCCGTGCAGGCGCGCGCGCTGGGCGGGGCCAGGCAGCGGCAGCAGCCCACGTTCGGCGTCTACCTCTGCGGCCGCCGGTCCCGGCGCCGGGTGGCTCGCGGCTGGACCGGGACCTGGCGGGCGATCTGGCTGGACTGGCCGCCACTCGGGCTGCCGGTCGACAGCTCGGCCGCGGTCGCCGCGCTGGTCGAGGCGCACGTCCGGGCCGCGCGCGGCGAGCCGGTGGAGATCGCCTGCACCAGCGGGCGCAGCCGCACCGGCACCGCGCTCGCCGCCCTCGCGGTGCGGGCCGGGCTCGACGCGACGAGGCGGTGGCCTGGGTGCGCGCGGCCTATCCGCCGGCCCGGATCGTCACCCGCCGCCAGCGCCGCTGGCTGGGGGAGTGGGCGGCCGAGCTGCGTCGAGGGGTACCCGTCTGAGGCCCCGCGCCTGCAGCAGCCAGCCGAAGCCACCCAGCCCGCCCGGGTCGGTGAGCTCGGCCGCCTCCCCGGCCCGGGACAGCGCCGCGCAGGTAGCCGGCCGGGTTGGTGCGCGACAGCTCGTACGGCGGGGCATCACGGCGTACGCCGAGCGCGGTGAGCGCCGTGCGCTGGGTGGTGAGCAACGTCTTGGTCGCGCCGGCGCCGATGCCGGCTGCCGCGCAGGCGTCCAGGGCGACGTGGCTGGTGACGTCGCAGCTGCCGTCGGGGACAGGTGGCACCTGCCGACCGTCGCGGTAGCCGGTGAGGCTGCCGGCCGGTCGGGCGCGACGTGCGGTCGTGCGTGTAGTCGATCGCGACGGCCAGCCCGTCGCTGAGGCGGCCGACGGCGGCGGCCCAGGCCTCGTCGCGCGGCCGGCCGATCTCGGCCCGGGCGCCGACCTCGCCTGCGTCCTCGGCCGGCCACCAAGTGGCCAGCCAGTCGGCGTCGTCGTCGGCGGGCGGCGGGCCGAGCCGCTCGGCGCCGGTGGCCGGGTCGACGAGCACCAGCCGCCACCCGTCGTCGGCCAGCTCGACGACGTCGACCGGCACGTCGTCGAGCCACTCGTTGCGCGACCAGCAGGGCCCCGGCGGTCGGCGGGGACCTCGTGCTGCCACCGACGTCGGCCGGCAGGGCGGGCGGCCGATCGGCGAGGTCGACCGCCGATCAGGTCGAGCGACGGGTCGCGGGCGTGCAGGGCGGCGAGCAGCTCGCCGCCGCCGGCTGCCGACGTCGACGACGGTGGTCAGCGCGGCGTCACGGGCCAGGCGGCGGACGGCCTCGGCGAAGACGGGGCCGGCGTGCACCGACGTACGGAAGTGCTGCGACGGCGGGCTCCCGGGCCGGCGGAAGAAGCCGCCGCTCGCCGTAGAGCGCGCGCTCGGTCGCCTCGCGCCACGTCGTCCACGCCACGCTGCCGATCATCGCCCATGACGGCACGCCGTAGGGTGGGCGCCGTCCGGTACCCCCGCAAGGACTGGAACGACCTCTGTGAGCGCCTCCCCGTCGGTCGACGACCGCCCCGCGCGGCTGTCCGTCGGCGTCGTCGGCGCCGGCCGGGTCGGCGTGGTGCTGGCCGCGGCGCTGGCCCAGGCCGGCCACAAGGTCGTGGCGGTGTCGGCGGTCTCCGACGCGTCCCGCCGCCGGGTCGACGAGCTGCTGCCGGGTACGCCGGTGCTGGCCCCGCCGCAGGTGCTGGCCGCGGCCGAGCTGGTGCTGCTGACCGTGCCCGACGACGTGCTGCCCGGCCTGGTCGAGGGGCTCGCGGCGGCCGGTGCCATCGCGGCCGGGCAGCTGCTCGTGCACACCAGCGGCCGGTACGGCGTCGCGGTGCTCGACCCCGCCACCCGGCGCGGGCGCGCTGCCGCTGGCGCTGCACCCGGCGATGACGTTCACCGGCCGGCGCGAGGACCTGGCCCGGCTGGTCGGCGCCTGCTTCGGCGTCACCGCGCCGGAGCCGCTGCGCCCGATCGCCGAGGCGCTCGTCGTCGAGATGGGCGCCGACCCGCAGTGGGTCGACGAGGAGCTGCGCCCGCTCTACCACGCGGCGCTCGCGGCCGGCGTCGAACCACCTCGCGACCCTCGTCAACGAGTCGGTGGACCTGCTGCGCCGGTGCGGCGTCGAGGAGCCGGAGCGGCTGCTCGCGCCGCTGCTCGGTGCCTCGCTCGACAACGCGCTGCGGGCCGGGGACGCGGCGCTCACCGGTCCGGTCGCGCGCGGCGACGCGGGCACCGTCGCCGCGCACCTCAGCGTGCTGCGCGAGGTGTCGCCGGACACCGCCGCGGCCTACGTCGCGATGGCCCGCCTGACCGCCGACCGCGCCCTGGCGGCCGGCCTGCTCAAGCCCGAGGCGGCCGGACGCCCTGCTCGACGTCCTGGCCGGAGGATCCCGATCGACGACCCGACTGGTGCACACCCGCGACGACCTGCGCGGCGCGATGGCCAACCGCGACGGCGAGGTCGGCGTCGTGATGACGATGGGTGCGCTGCACGACGGGCACCGCGAGCTGATCCAGGTGGCTCGCCGGCGGTGCGAGGTCGTGGTCGTCACGGTGTTCCTCAACCCGTTGCAGTTCGCGCCGAGCGAGGACCTGTCGCGCTACCCGAAGACGCTCGACGCCGACGTCGCGCTGTGCGCGCGAGGAGGGCGTCGACGTCGTCTTCGCGCCGTCGGTCGAGGAGGTCTACCCCGCCGGCCGGCCGCAGGTGCGGGTGCACGCCGGCCCGCTCGGCGACGTGCTCGAGGGCGCGTCCCGGCCGGGGCACTTCGACGGCGTGCTGACCGTGGTGGCCAAGCTGCTGCACCTGACCTCGCCGGACGTCGCGTACTTCGGCCAGAAGGACGCCCAGCAGCTGCTGCTCATCTCGCGGATGGCCGCACGACCTCAACTTCCCGGTCGAGGTCGTGTCGGTGCCGACGGTGCGCGACCCCGACGGGCTCGCGCTGTCGAGCCGCAACGCCTACCTCACCGACGCCGACCATCGTCGTGGCGCTGACGTTGTCGCGGGCGCTGTTCGCCGGCGGGGGCGGAGCGCGAGGCCGAGGGCGCCGATGCCGTACGCCGGGCAGCCCGCGCCGTGCTCGACGCCGAGCCCGGCGTCGGCCTCGACTACCTCGCGCTGGTCGAGCCCGACCGGGCTGACCGAGGTGCCGGACGACGCACGACCGGTCCCGCGCTGCTGGCGGTCGCGGCGCGCGTCGGCACCACCCGGCTGATCGACAACGCGACGGTCGGACCTCGCGGGGCCGGTGATGCTGCTCGCGATCGACGTGGGCAACACCCACACCGTGCTGGGGCTGTTCGACGGCGACGACCTGGTCGAGCACTGGCGGGTCGCCACCGAGGCGCACCGCACGGCCGACGAGATCGCGGTGCGTGCTGCGCGGGCTGCTGGCGCAGCAGCGGCACAGGCCGGATGTGGTCGACGGGATCGCGCTGTGCTCGACGGTGCCGGCGGTGCTGCACGAGATGCGCGACGTGTCTGCGCGCTACTTCGGCGACGTGCCGACGGTCGATCGTCGAGCCCGGCGTGCGGACCGGCGTCCCGTGCTCACCGACAACCCCAAGGAGGTCGGCACCGACCGGATCGTCAACGCGCTCGCCGCCGTCGACGCTCTACGGCGGCCCGTGCATCGTCGTCGACTTCGGCACCGCGACGACCTTCGACGCGGTGTCGGCGGCGGGGGAGTACCTCGGCGGCGCGATCGCGCCGGGCATCGAGATCTCGGTCGACGCGCTCGGGCGGCCGCGGCGCCCAGCTGCGCCGGGTCGAGCTGGCGCGGCCGCGGTCGGTCATCGGCCGCATCCACCGTCGAGGCGCTGCAGTCGGGGATCCTGTACGGCTTCGCCGGCCAGGTCGACGGCGTCGTCGACCCGGATGGCCGCGGCGATCGTCGGGCCGGACGGCGACCCGGACGACGTGACCGTCATCGCGACCGGCGGCCTGGCCCCGCTGGTGCTCGACGAGGCGAGCGTCATCGACGCCCACGAGCCGTGGCTCACGTTGATCGGCCTGCGCCTCGTCTTCGAGCGCAACGCCCCTCTGCTGACACGGTCGGTAGCCTGGGGCGTGTGAGCGAGCCGAGCGAGCCGACGTTGCGCGACGACCTGCCGGAGCAGATGCGGGTACGCCGGGACAAGCTCGACCGGATGCGCGACCGCGGCGTCGACCCCTATCCGGTCACGTTCCCCCGAACCCACACGCTGGCCGACCTCCGCGCGGCGCACCCCGACCTCGAGCCCGACGACGCACACCGGCGTCCAGGTCGGGGTCACCGGCCGGGTCGTGCTCTCGCGCACCGGC
Organism: uncultured Actinomycetota bacterium; assembly: GCA_963728425.1. Lineage (GTDB taxonomy): Bacteria > Actinomycetota > Actinomycetes > JACCUZ01 > JACCUZ01 > JAVEDA01. The sequence goes on along the minus strand of CAVSKC010000008.1, from coordinate 149,590 downwards.
GGCAAGCTCTGCTTCGCCACGTTGCGCGACGGCACCGGCGAGCTGCAGGTGATGCTCTCGCTCGACGGGGTCGGCGAGGAGGCGCTCGCCGCCTGGAAGGCCGACGTCGACCTCGGCGACTACGTCGGCATCGAGGGCGAGGTCATCAGCTCGCGTCGCGGCGAGCTGTCGGTGCTCGCGACCCGCTGGGCGATGCTCGCCAAGGCGCTGCGCCCGCTGCCCGACAAGCACAAGGGCCTCACCGACCCGGAGGCGCGGGTCCGGCTGCGCTACGTCGACCTCGCCGTCAACGCCGACTCGCCGGCAGATGGTCCGCAACCGCGCCACCGTGCTCAAGTCGGTGCGCGCGACGCTGGACCGGCACGACTTCCTCGAGGTCGAGACGCCGCTGCTGCAGCCGCTGCACGGTGGGGCGGCCGCGCGACCGTTCACGACCCACCTCAATGCGTTCGACCAGACGATGTACCTGCGGATCGCGATCGAGCTCTACCTGAAGCGGCTCGTCGTCGGCGGTCTCGACCGGGTCTACGAGATCGGCCGCAACTTCCGCAACGAGGGCGTCGACTCCACGCACAGCCCCGAGTTCACGATGCTCGAGGTCTACGAGGCCTACGGCGACTACGGCACGATGGCGACGCTGACCCGCGAGATCGTGCTCGACGCCGCGCGGGCGCTGGGCTCGACCGTGGTGCCCGACGGGCGCGGCGGCGAGATCGACCTCGAGGCCGAGTGGCGTGCACCTGCCGATCCTCGAGGCGGTGTCGGACGCCGTCGGCGAGGAGATCGACGTCGACACACCGGCAGAGGTTCTGCGCAAGCTCGCCGACCGCCACGACGTGTCGCTGCAGCCGTCCTGGGAGGCCGCGGAGATCATCGTCGAGCTCTACGAGCAGCTGGTCGAGGACCACCTGCTGCAGCCGACGTTCGTCACCGACTACCCGGCCGCGGTCAAGCCGCTGGCCAAGCCGCACCGGTCCAAGCCCGGCCTGGTCGAGGCCTGGGACCTCATCATCGGCGGCGTCGAGCTGGCGCCGGCCTACAGCGAGCTCAACGACCCGGTCGAGCAGCGCCGCCGGCTGGTCGAGCAGTCGGTCAAGGCGGCCGGCGGCGACCCCGAGGCGATGCAGCTCGACGAGGACTTCCTGCGGGCGATGGAGTTCGGCATGCCCCCGCAGGGCGGGATGGGGCTCGGCATCGACCGGCTGATCCGGCTGCTGACCGGGGTGACGTCGCTGCGCGACACGATCGCCTTCCCGCTGCTCAAGCCCGAGGGGAACTGACGTGGACACCATCGCCGCCCTGGCGCCCCCGATCGTGGTCTGCGCGGCATTCATCGCCCTCGTCGTGGCTATCAAGAAGCGCGCCGACGCCGAGGACAAAGACGAGAGCTGAAAAGGCTTCGCACGGCGGCCTTTCCGGGCAACCCCGCTTTCCACTCCCGATTGGCCGCCAATTACCGGCGTACGAGCGATTCCATTTCGTATTTCTGCATACCTGCATTACGCTCGGTCCGACATTCCGGCCGAGCAATAGGAGAAATGCCGCATGGCGCAGAAAGTGCAGGTCATCCTGGTCGACGACATGGACGGCGGCAGTGCCGACGAGACCGTCTCCTTCTCGCTGGACGGGGTGTCCTACGAGATCGACCTGAGCACCAAGAATGCCGCGACATTCCGCGACTCGCTGGCCCAATACGTGGGCACCGCACGCAAGGTCGGCGGGCGCTCGGGAGGCCGCGGATCGGCCCGGCGGCGTTCCGGTGGCGGCGACAACCGCACCGCACAGATCCGGGAATGGGCCCGCAGCAACGGTCACAAGGTCAACGAGCGCGGCCGCATCCCCGCCACGGTGATCGAGGCCTACGAGAAGGCCCACTGAACTGTCGCCGTCTCTGACGGCGCTGGACGACATCACGCCGGCGGACCCGACAACACGCGTGCAGTCGTGTTGTCGAGTCCGCCGGCGTGCTTTACGTGGTCGACTCCCGCTCAGGTGGTCGAGCCCGCCGAGGTCGTCGAGGTGGCGGTGAGGTCGTAGACGGTGACGCCGTCCACGGTCTGGGCGGTGAAGGTCTGCGCCACCCAGGTCGCGATGTCCGACGACGAGGACGACCCGCCGTTCTGCATCCCACCGAAGCCGCCGCCGCCGATGAAGTAGTGCACCTTCCCGGCCGCCACGTCGGCCTGGAACTGCGCCAGCGTCGGTGAGGGGTCGCTGCCGTTGAAGCCGCCGATGGCCATCACCGGCAGCCCGGTGGCCAGCTGGTAGCCGGACGCGTTGTTCGACCCCACCGCCGCCGCCACCCAGGTGTACGACGAGGCGTTCGCCGCCAGCAGCGCCTGCATCGCGTCGCTGACGGAGCTGGCCGACAGCAGCCCGCCCATGCCGCCTCCCGTGCCGCCGCCCGTGCCGCCGGGGTTTCCGAGCTGCGGCGTCCCGGTCAGGCCCTGCGGCAGTGTGCCGGTCGGCCCGCCGGGCCCGAAGGCCGTCCGGGCACCGCCGGGTCCACCGCGCGCACCGGCCACCGCCGGGCCCGCCGTCGGGATCGATCCGGTGTGCGGCTGGCTCGCGGTCTGCAGCGCGTACGCCGTGGGGCCGGCCAGCGACGTCAGCACCGCCACTGCTGCGACCGCCGCGACGACGCGGGCCGGAAGCAGGTGACGAAGGCCAGCGCGAGCGCCGCGGCCAGGCCGACCACCAGCACCAGCGGCGCCAGCCACGGCACGAAGCCGCTGCTGCGGTGCAGCAGGACGAAGGCCCAGGCCGCGGTGACAGCACCCGTCAGCGCGAGCGCCGCGCCGGCCGCCGGCAGTGCGCGGCGACGCCAGAGCATCACGGCGCCGATGCCGACCAGCGCACCGATCGCCGGCGCCAGGGCCACCGTGTAGTAGGCGTGGAAGATGCCCTGCATGAAGCTGAACACCAGGCCGGTGACCAGCAGCCAGCCACCCCACAGGAGCACTGCGGCGCGGGTCCGGTCGGTCCGCGCGGCCCGACCTACCACCACCAGTGCGGCCACCATGAGGATCAGCGCCGCGGGCAGCAGCCAGGCCACCTGGCCGCCGTTCTCGGCGTTGAACATCCGGGTCCAGCCGGTCGCACCCCAGCCGCCGCCGGGCCCGGCAGCCCCGCCGCCGCCGACGCTGCCGGTCTCGTCGCCGGTGAGCCGCCCGAGCCCGTTGTAGCCGAGCACGCAGCTCGAGGATGCTGTTGTGCTGCGACCCGCCGATGTAGGGCCGCATCGAGGCGGGCACCAGCTCGACGACCGCCACCCACCAGCCGGCCGACAGCAGCAGCGCGCCGCCGGCCGCGAGCACCGAGACGATCCGCTTGCGCAGCGACGAGGGTGCGGCCACCAGGTAGGCGAGCGCGAAGGCGGGCACCACGAGCAGCGCCTGCAGCATCTTGGTCATGAAGCCGAGTCCGACCAGGGCGCCGGCCAGGACCAGCCATCGGGTGCTTGCGGTCTCGACCGCGCGCACCACGGCGTACGCGCCGGCGACGAGGGTGAGCACCAGCAGCGCGTCCGGGTTGTTGAACCGGAACATCAGCACCGCCACCGGCGTCAGTGCCGCCACCGACCCGGCGATCAGCGCAGCCGTGTGGCCGTGCCACCGACGTACGGTCGCGTGCAGCAGCCCGACGGTCGCGACACCCATCAACGACTGCGGCACCAGGATCGACCAGGCGTTGAGCCCGAACAGCCGCACCGACAGCGCCATCACCCACAGCGACGCGGGTGTCTTGTCCACCGTGATGCTGTTGGCCGCGTCCGACGAGCCGTAGAAGAACGCCTTCCAGCTCACCGAGCCGGCCTGCGCGGCGGCCGAGTAGAAGGAGTTCGCCCAGCCGGAGGCGCCGAGCCCCCACAGGTAGAGCAGCGCTGTCGCGGCCAGCAGCCCGAGCAGGGCCGGCCGGCCCCACGACGGGTCGCTGTCGGGGCCGCGCAGCAGCCGACGGGACCGCGTCGGCGGGCGGGGCGAGGGCACGTCGTGGACGGCGGTCGGGGCTGCGTCGGCGAGCGTGGTCATGGCGTGTTCTCCCGGTCATCGGTACGGCGGTGCGGTCGGGGTGCTTCCGGGAAGGACTCTCGGGGTCGCACCTGTGAGGTCGCTGCCCGACGGCTGGGCGGCGTGTGGGAGTGCTCACACCTCGCACGGGACCAAAGCCCCTAACGACCCCGCACCGCGCAGCACATCCTCGGAAGGCGGGTGGACAACTCGGTGCACCTGCCACGTCCGGAGGAACGCCATGAAGGCACTCGTGTACCACGGTCCGAACATCAAGAGCTGGGACGAGGTCCCCGATCCCGTGCTGATCGAGGTCGGCGACGCCATCGTGCGGGTCGACACCACCACGATCTGCGGGACCGACCTGCACATCCTCAAGGGCGACGTGCCCGCCGTGAGCGAGGGCCGGATCCTCGGGCACGAGGGAGTCGGCACCGTCGTCCAGGTCGGCTCGGCGGTCCGCAACCACGCGGTCGGCGACCGGGTCATCATCTCCTGCATCAGCTCGTGCGGCGCCTGCACCTACTGCCGCAGCGGCAACCCCTCGCACTGCCTCGCGGACGAGGGCGCCGTCGGCATCGGCTGGATCCTCGGTCACCTCATCGACGGCACCCAGGCCGAGATGGTCCGCATCCCGTTCGCCGACAGCTCGCTCTACCGGCTGCCGGACCACGTCCCCGACGAGGCGGCGCTGCTGCTGTCGGACATCTTCCCGACCGGCTTCGAGATCGGCGTGCAGTACGGCCAGGTCAAGCCGGGCGACACCGTCGCGGTCGTCGGAGCGGGTCCGGTGGGCCTGGCGGTCATCGCTACCGCCGGTCTGTACGGGGCGGCCCAGATCGTCGCCATCGACCTGGACGAGAACCGGCTGGACCTCGCCAAGCAGGTGGGCGCTACGCATTGCGTCAACTCCGGGGCGGCCGACTGGAAGCAGCAGGTGCTCGACCTCACCGACGGCTACGGCGTCGACGTGGCGGTGGAGGCGGTCGGCGTGCCGGCCACCTTCCAGATGTGCACCGAGCTGGTGCGCCCGGGCGGCCACGTGGCGAACGTCGGAGTGCACGGCAAGCCCGTGCAGCTCGAGCTGCAGGACCTCTGGATCAAGAACATCTCCATCAGCATGGGGCTGGTCAACACCACGACGCTGGCGATGCTGCTCAAGCTCGTGGCGCAGCAGAAGCTGCCGGTCGAGAAGTTCGTGACGCACCGGTTCGCCCTCGACGAGGCCATCAACGCCTACGAGACGTTCGGGAACGCCGCGGAGACCCACGCACTGAAGGTGGTCTTGAGCCGCTAGGTGGTGGCTGGGCCTCAGTGGGGTCACAGCGACCGCACAGGCTCTCGCCCGACGCTCCAGGTCGAACCAGTCACCACGAGCCGACCTGGAGCCTCCGTGAACACCCGCGACCTCGACAGCCCACCGCAGCCGACGGCCGAGCTGTCCGAGGGCGACCCAGCGCCCCGGCGCTGGAGCACCGGGCACACCGTGGCGGCCGCAGTAGTAGCCGTCGGTGTGCTCGCCTCCGGCGGCGTCGCCTGGGCCGCGCGCGACTCCACCGGTGCGACGACCGGGCCGGGCAGCGTCGGCCGGGGCGGGTTCGGTCAGCAGCCCGGCGGACCTGGCGGGTTCCGCCAGCAGCCAGGCCCACAGCCCGGCCAGCTGCCCGGAACGGGACAGTTCGGCGGGCCGGCGCAGCCGTCTGGTCAGCCCACCCCGGACGCCGACGGGGTGGACACATGACGGATCTGGCCGCACGGCCCAGCCTCCCGGCGTACGACGTGCAGGCACCGCCGGTCCTGGACGTGGTGGTGCCGGTGCACAACGAGGAGGCCGACCTGCCGGGCAGCATCCGGCGGCTGCACCAGCACCTGTCGACTCAGCTGCCGTACTCGTTCCGCGTCACGATCGCTGACAACGCCAGCACCGACGCGACGTTCGATGTCGCCGCCGGCCTCACCCGGGAGCTCGCCCACCTGCGGGTGGTGCACCTGCAGGACAAGGGCCGCGGCCGCGCGCTGCGGGACGTGTGGTCGCGCTCGGACGCCGACGTCCTCGCCTACATGGACGTGGACCTCTCCACCGACCTGAACGCGTTCCTCCCGTTGGTCGCCTCGCTGGTGTCGGGCCACTCCGACCTTGCGATCGGCACCCGGCTGGCGCGCGGCTCACGGGTCGTGCGCGGCGCGCGCCGGGAGGTGCTCTCGCGCGGCTACAACCTGATCCTGCGCGGCACGTTGGCCGCACGGTTCAGCGACGCGCAGTGCGGGTTCAAGGCGATCCGCCGGGACGTCGCCGAGCAGCTGCTGCCGTTGGTCGAGGACACCGGCTGGTTCTTCGACACCGAGCTGCTGGTGCTCGCGCAGCGCAGCGGGTTGCGGATCCACGAGGTGCCGGTCGACTGGGTCGACGACCCGGACAGCCGGGTGGACCTGGTCGCGACGGCGGTGGCCGACCTGCGCGGGGTGGCCCGAGTTGGTCGGGCGCTGGCGACCGGACGGCTGCCGCTGCACACCGTGCGCTCGCAGCTGGGTCGGGCACCGCTCGCACCGCCGGCCGAGGTCCCGGCGACGCTGACCCGCCAGCTGGTGCGGTTCGCGGCCGTGGGTGTGGCGAGCACCCTGGCCTACCTCGCGCTGTTCCTGCTGCTGCGGCCCGGCCTCGGCGCGCAGGCATCCAACCTGGTGGCGCTGCTGCTCACGGCCGTGGCCAACACGGCCGTGAACCGTCGGGTGACGTTCGGGGTGCGCGGCCAGGCCGACCGGGCCCGGCACCAGCTGCAGGGGCTGGCCGTGTTCGGTCTCGGGCTGGCCCTGACCAGCGGGTCGCTGGCCCTGGTGCATGCCACCGCGGACCCGTCCCGGGCGGTCGAGGTGACCGCGCTGGTGCTGGCCAACCTCGCGGCCACCCTGCTGCGGTTCGTGCTGCTGCGCCGCTGGGTCTTCCACGGCCGCCGGACGTAGTCAGTCGGCGACGAGGCAGAACAGGTTGCCCTCGGGGTCCGCGAGGGTCCGCCAGGACTGCACCGGCCTGCTCGTGCTCCTCGACCAGCCGGGCGCCGAGGCTCACGGCGCGCTCGACGGCGGCGGGCAGGTCGGTCACCGACGGCACGTGCAGGTCGAGATGCAGCGAGTTCTTGGCCGGCCGCGGGTCGTCGGTGCCTTGCAGCAGCAGCCGCGGCATCCCGGGCGCCATCGGCGTCAGCCCGATGTACTGGTCCAACCTCCCACGCACCTGCACGCCGAGCAGCTCGCACCAGAATGCGGCCAGCGTCTCGGGGTCACGGCAGTCGATCACGACGGCGTCCCAGCGCAGCTCCATGCCCGCATCCTGCCCGACGGGTTCGTTCACAGGGGCAACGGTGCGCTCACGAAGGAATCACGGTTTCGGGCGAGGCGATCTCACGCGTGGGACCGCCCGACCGCGTGCGTAACCCCTTGCTGACGGCACCGCGTCGTCATCCGCTGAGCACCTGCTCGCGCAGGATGTCGGCGTGCCCGCAGTGCTGGGCGAGCTCGCGCAGCATGTGGAAGTAGACCCAGCGCAGCGGGAGCGGGCCGCGCCGGTTCCCGAGGACGATGTCGTCCATCCCCAGGGACGCCGTGGCGCGCCGCGATGCCTCGCACGTCTCGCGGTGCGCCTGCTGGACGGTGGCGATGGTGTCCTCGTCAGTGAGGACGAACGACTCGTCCGGCGTCGCGGGGATGCCGATCTCGGCGCGCGACCGGCAGGTGACCGCCTCGTCGAACCAGACCTTCTCGACGAAGGTCGCGTGCTTCACCAGACCGAGCAGAGTGGTCTGTGACGGCACCAACGACCGGCGCGCCTGCTCCTCGGTCAACCCGTCCAGGCAGTCGTGCAGAGCGGTCCGGTGCTCGTCGAGGAACACCTCGATCTGGGTCCTGGCTGGCTGGTCGATGACGTCCTCGGCGAAGGTCGCGGGAAGGGCAGACATCCGCGAAGCATCCCAAGCCGGTCGCGTCGTGAGCAATTCGCGCGGTCCGATGGCACCAAGGTGTCGGCCAAGCGGACAGGTGGGGCGCAGCCTGGCTAGTCGGCCAGGAAGGCCGACAACCGGTCCAGCGAGCTGTCCCAGTCGGCGGCCAGCGCGGCCAGGTAGGACTGCGCGACCTTGATCGGCTCCGACCGGTGCCGGTAGAGCACCCGGCGGCCGCTGCCGGCGTCGCTGGTCACCAGGCCCGCGTCGGCGAGCAGCCCGAGGTGCTTGGCGATGCCCTGCCGGGTCAGGGACAACCGGCCGGACAGGTCGGTCGCGGTGCTCGGTCCGAACTCGGCCAGCGAGGCCAGGATGGCCCGGCGGTTGGTGTCGGCCAGCGCCGCGAAGACGCCGGCCGACACCTGCTCCGGATCAGGCCGCATCGAGGTACGCCACCAGCTCGCCGAGTTCCGCCTTCCACCCCTCGGTGTTGCCCTGGTAGCTCGCCTCGAGCCACTCGTCCGGCAGCTGGGCGAACCCGCTCTCGGTGACCGTGAGCCGGGTCCCGGACGCGGTCGGCTCGAGCGCGAACTCGACGTACGTCCGCCGCGGGTCGCCCTCCGGGGCACCGTTGATCCCCCAGCAGTAGGCGAATACCGACATCGGGTCGACCACCTTGATCGCGAGGGTCTGCTCCCCGTCGAACTGCTCCCAGCGCATGAGCACGTCGTGGCCGGGAGCGACCTCGCCCTCGGCCTTGTTGCCGAACCATCCGGTGAGGCCCTCGAGGGTGGACAGCGCACCCCAGACCTTCTCCTGCGGGTGCGGAAGGTCGAGGGTGCGGGTGATCGTGTTCGGGATGGGCATGAGAATCTCCTATCGCAACTGGTTGGTTGCTATGAACTTAAAGCAACCTAGCGGTTGCGTCAACCCCCAACGAGAGTCGGGATGCAACCCGGCTGCTCGCGCAGCGCTCATCCATGGTGGAGGTGGCTGATGACGATCGGAGGGGACGACCTGGCCCACCGGCTGGCTGCCCTCCGGCGTGACACCGAGCGGCTCTGCCTCGCGTCGGGCGAGGTCATTCGCGCGCAGGTCGAGTCGTTCGCGCACCGCCTGCCCCGACGCTTCCGGCCCACCCGGTCGGCCTCAGTCGGTGACCAGCACGACTGACAACGTCCGCGGCCCGTGTACGCCCTCGACCCGGTCCAGCTCGATGTCGCTGGTCGCGGACGGGCCGCTGATGAAGGTCGTCGGCCGGGTCGGGTCCAGCCGGGAAAGCATCTCGGGCACGCTGTGCACCACCTGGTCGGCGCGGACGACGCAGACGTGCACGTCGGGCACCAGGGTGATCGTGCGCCGACCCTGGTCGGGTGCGGCGTCGAGCACGATGGTCCCCGTCTCGGCGCAGGCGACCCGCGCCGCCGGTCACGACCGCGGCAAAGCCGTCCAGCTCGTACGCCGGGAGCGAGCCGTCGTCGGCCCGCCCGTCCGGGGCCCAGGCCGCGGGCAGGTCGGGCGGCAGCAGCACCGGACCGTCGGCGCACGCCGGCACGCGTGCCAGCGCCTCGGCCACCGCGTGCCGCAGCCTGGCGGTGTCCGACCGGCGTACGGCTGCCTTGTAGTCGACCAGCCGGTCCTCGAGCAGGTCGAGCACCGCGGCCGAGCCCGGGGCATGCTCACCGTCCTGCCGGTAGTCGCGGGCCGGCTCGACCAGCGCGGCCCCGGCGCGGGCCGCCCGCACCCGGGCCAGCACCTCGTCGCGGGCGGTCACGACGACTGCCCGCGGGTCCGGGCCCACCACTCGCGGAACGTCTCGGCCGGCGGCGCCGGCGCGTCCCGCGACTGACGTCCACGCCGACAGCGGCGGCGGCAACGAGCTGAGCCTGCCGCGGCGGGCCAGCAGCCGTCCGGCCCGGCTCGCCTTTTCCGCGGCGGCGAACCGCTTCGGGTCGGACATCACCCAGGACGCCGCAGCCATCGCCACGGCCTCGGCGGTGGGGATGCGTGATGCCGCGCGCCGCTCCTCGACGTGCTTGCCCCGCAGATGCACCAGCAGAGAGGGGATGTCGATGCGCACCGGGCAGGCGTCGAAGCAGGCGCCGCACAGCGACGAGGCGTAGGGCAGCGACGCGTTGTCCTCGACCCCGGTCAGCTGTGGCGACAGGACAGCTCCGATCGGCCCGGGATAGACCGAGCCGTACGCGTGCCCGCCGGTGCGCTCGTAGACCGGGCAGACGTTCATGCAGGCGCTGCACTTGATGCAGTGCAGCGCCTCGCGGCCCACCTCGTCGGCGAGCACCGCCGTGCGGCCGTTGTCCAGCAGCACCAGGTGGAACGCCTGCGGCCCGTCGGACGGGTGCACCCCGGTCCAGGCAGACGTGTAGGGGTTCATCCGCTCGCCGGTCGACGAGCGAGGGAGCAGCTGCAGGAACACCTCGAGGTCCCGCCAGCTCGGCACCACCTTCTCGATGCCCATCACGGTGATCAGCGTCTCGGGCAGGGTCAGGCACATCCGGCCGTTGCCCTCGGACTCGACCACGAGCAGCGTGCCGGTCTCGGCGACCGCGAAGTTGGCGCCGCTGATGCCGACCTTCGCGGTGAGGAACTTGCTTCCGCAGGTAGGAGCGAGCGGCCTCCGCTAGCCGGCGCGGGTCGTCGGTGAGCTGGGGGTCCACCCCGGCCATCTCGCGCAGGAAGATGTCGCGGATCTCGGCCCGGTTGCGGTGGATCGCGGGCACCAGGATGTGGGACGGCTTGTCGTGCCCGAGCTGCACGATCAGCTCGGCCAGGTCGGTCTCGTAGGCCGTGATGCCGCCCTCGGCCAGCGCCTCGTTGAGACCGATCTCCTGGGTGACCATCGACTTGACCTTGACGACCTCGGTCTCGCCGGTCGCCCGCACCAGCCGGGTGACGATGTCGTTGGCCTCGTTGGCGTCCCGGGCCCAGTGCACGATCCCGCCGCGGGCGGTGACCTCGCGCTCGAGCCGCTCCAGGTGCTCGTCCAGGCGGGCCATGGTGGCGGCCTTGACCTGCTGGCCGGCGACCCGCAGCTCCTCCCAGTCGGGCACCTCGCCGACGACCCTGGCGCGCTTGGCCCGGATCGTCGCGGTGGCGTGCCCGATGTTGCGGCGGAGCTGGGTGTCGGCGAGCGCCGCGCGGGCGGCGGCCGGGAACGGCTGCTCGGTGCGCAGCTGCCCCACCCCTCTCGGGGCGTACGCCGGCAGGCCGAGGAACGTGCTCATCGGCTCACCGCCGGCTGGTCCTCGGTCGACGCCAGCACCTCGGCCAGGTGCAGGGTGCGGGTGCCGGTGCGCAGCCGGGACAGGCCGCCGCCGATGTGCATCAGGCAGGACGCGTCCCCGGCCGACACGACCTCGGCCCCGGTGCCGAGCACGTGGCGCATCTTGTCGGCCAGCATCGCGGTCGAGGTGTCGGCGTTCTTCATCGCGAAGGTGCCGCCGAAGCCGCAGCACTGGTCGGCGTCGGGCAGCTCGACCAGGTCGATGCCGCGGACCGCGCGCAGCAGGCGCAACGGCTTGTCGTCGACGCGCAGCATCCGCAGCGAGTGGCACGTGGGGTGGTAGGTCACCCGGTGCGGGAAGTGCGCACCGACGTCCTCGACGCCCAGCACGTCGACGAGCAGCTCGGACAGCTCGAAGGTGCGGGCGGCGACAGCAGCCGCCCGCTCCGCGAGCGCCTCGTCGCCCGCCCGCCGCGCCACCATGGCGTGCTGGTGCCGGACCGAGCCCACGCACGAGCCGGACGGCGCCACCACGACGTCGTACGGCTCGAAGACCTCGACGTGGTGGCGCACCAGCGGGAGCGCCTCGCGCTGGTAGCCGGTGTTGGTGTGCATCTGCCCGCAGCACGTCTGCCGGTCCGGAAAGACGACCTCGTGACCGAGCCGCTCGAGCAGGGTCACCGTGGCCCGGCCGACGTCCGGGAACAGCCCGTCGGCCAGGCAGGTCACGAACAGGGCGATCCGCACGGTCAGGTCCCCATGACGGCGGCCTCGACCGCCGGCGTCCTGGAGGACCCCCTGCGGCGACGGCGCAACGAGCTCGAGTCGCGCACGACCAGCTCGGGCTCGAAGACCACCTGCTTGTGCTTGTGCGCCTGGCCGAGCGCGACCTCGTCGAACATCAGCTCGGCCGCGCGGCGCCCGAGCTGCTCGCGCGGCTGGCGGACCGAGGAGAGGGGCACGGTGGCCGCGGCGGCGAAGTCGATGTCGTCGTAGCCGACCAGCGCCACGTCCCGGGGAACGTCGATCCCGCTGCGACTGAGCTCTTGCAGAACGCCCAGGGCGAGCAGGTCGTTGGCGCAGAACACGGCGGTGGGGCGGCGGCTGGTCGGCATCCCGGCGAGCTCGGCACCGGCGACCTTCCCGGCTGCGACCGTGAGGCTCGTCGTCTCGAGCACCGTGAGACGGGCTCCGGTCGCGGCCTGCTCGACCGCCTGCTCCGCGCCGGTGAGTCGCTCGCGGACCTGGGGGAGCGCGGGGGGCCCGCCGACGAAGGCGATGCGCTGGTGCCCGCGGTCGAGCAGGTGGGCCACTGCCAGCCGGCCACCGAGGACGTCGTCGACGCCGACCGAGCAACGGTTGCGCCGGCTGGACCTGCGGTCGACCAGGACGACCGGCATCCCCCGACTGATCATCGCCTCGATTCGCGGGTTCTTGGTGTCGACCGGTGTGATGAGCACGCCGAGCACCCGTTGCTGCTCCAGCATCTCGAGGTGGCGCAGCTCGCGCTGCGGGTCCTCGCCGCTGTTGCAGAGCATCACCATGGTGTCGTTGGCGTCAGCGACGGTCTCGGCACCGTGCGCGACGTCGGTGAAGAAGGGGTTGGCCACGTCCAGGACCACCAGTCCGATGCTGCGGCTCCGGCCGGCGCGCAGCTGACGGGCCGACTCGTTGCGCACGAACCCGAGCCGCTTGATCGCCGCGAGCACCCGCTCGCGGGTCGCTGGCGCGACGATGTCCGGCCGGTTGAGGACGTTGGACACCGTCCCGACGGAGACCCCTGCCGCAGCGGCAACGTCCTTGATCCCGGCGGTCACGTCGTTGGCCTCCCTGGTAGGGGTCGAAGCCTAGACAATGACCGTCGGAATGAAACGTGTCAAGAAATCTTGGGCCAACCCCTTGACCAATCCGTTCACCTGCTCCTAACTTTGCCGACATCGTTTGGAACGATTCATTGTGCGCCCTCACCTCCGCGCTCCGCCAGTCCGGGTGCGAACCGAAAGGATCACCACATGTTGGCTCCGAGGAAGGCGACCGCCGTCCTGGCCGTCGGGCTTGCCGCCGCGCTCGCGCTGAGCGGCTGCAGCAAGAAGGACGACACCACGAGCACCGGAAGCAGCGGCTCCGGCGGCAGCAAGGACAAGGTCAGCGTCGCCTTCGTCCCGAAGCTGCAGGGCATCCCGTACTTCGAGGCGATGAACACCGGCGGCAAGCAGGCGGCCGCGGACCTGGGCATCACCTGGATCTACAAGGGCTCGACCACCGCCGACCCCGGCGCGCAGACCGACATCGTCAAGTCGCTGATCCAGCAGAAGGTCAGCACGCTCTTCGTCGCGCCCAATGACCCGGACTCGATGGCGCCGGTGCTCACCGACGCCAAGGACGCGGGCATCCACATCGCGACCTCTGACACCGACGCGCCGAACTCGGCGCGCGAGGTCTTCGTCAACCAGGCGACGGCCGAGGGCATCGGGCAGGCCATCGTCGACGCGCTCGCCGAGGCGATGGGCGGCAAGGGCAAGTACGCCATCGTGTCCTGCGGTCAGACCGCGGCCAACCTCAACTCCTGGATCGAGGTGCAGAAGGCGTACACGGCCAGCAAGTACCCGGACATGCAGATCGTCGACATCGTCTATGCCGGTGAGGACGAGGCCAAGGCCGTGTCGATGGCCAAGAACCTGATGAACGCCCACCCGGACCTCACCGGCCTGGTCGGGGAGTGCACCTCCTCGGCGCCGGCGGTCGCCAAGGCCGTCAAGGAGAGCGGGAAGATCGGCAAGGTCTTCACCGACGGCCTGGGCACCCCGCAGGCGATGAAGCCCTACCTGGCCGACGGCTCGTCCAGCGCGGCGATCCTCTGGGACGTCGAGAAGCTCGGCTACCTGACCGCGTGGGCCGGCAACCAGCTCGCCACCGGTGGGTCGCTCGACCCGGACGCCGCCCTCAAGAAGGAGGTGCCGGACGCGAGCTACGACGCGGCGACGAAGACCCTCCTGCTCGGTCCGGCGCTGCGGATCACCTCCGAGAACGTCGACCAGTTCCCCTACTGACGCCGGCGGTTGGGGCCGCCGGCGCAGCGCCGGCGGCCCCGACCCTCTCGGAGGAGTGACATGACGACGACCCACCACGGTGGCGAGACAGCGCAGTCGTCCGGCGGGCCGTCCGTTGCTGCGGCTGCGTGCCGTCGAGAAGCGGTACGGCGGCGTGCACGCCCTCCGGGGCGTGGACCTCGACCTGCAGTCCGGCGAGGTGCACGCGATCGTCGGCGAGAACGGCGCGGGCAAGTCGACCCTCATCAAGATCATCGCCGGGGCGGAGTCGGCGGACCGGGGGGCCATCGAGATCGACGGCCAGCCGCTCGCCACCGGGAGCACCACCTCAGCCCTGGGCGCCGGCATCGCCACCGTCTACCAGGAGCCGCAGCTCTTCGGTGAGCTGACGGTCGCCGAGAACGTCTTCATCGGCCGGGAGCTCCGCCGGGCCGGCGTCGTCGACCGGCGGGCGCAGCGGTCTCGGGTGGTCGAGCTGCTCGAGCGGGTCGGCCTGGACCGCGACCTGATCGACGTCCGGGTGGCCGACCTCCCGGTCGCCGAGCAGCAGCTGGTGAGCATCGCCAAGGCGCTCTCGCACGACGCTCGCATCCTCATCCTGGACGAGCCGTCGGCAATCCTCACCGACCGTGAGATCGAGACGATGTTCGCCGCGGTCCGCAGCCTCAAGCAGTCCGGCGTCGCGGTCATCTACATCAGCCACCGGCTCGACGAGCTGGCCCAGATCACCGACCGCGTCACGGTCCTGCGCGACGGCCTGGTCGTCGCCAGCCGGCCGACCGAGTCGCTGTCGGTCCGTGAGGTCGCCGAGCTGATGGTCGGCCACACCCTCGAGACCGGCACCAACGACCGCCCGGCCCCGACCGGTCAGCCTGTGCTCGAGGTGACCGGCCTCGGCCGCTCGCCGAAGTTCGCCGATGTCGACCTGACCATCCGGGCCGGCGAGATCGTCGCACTCTACGGGCTGATCGGCAGCGGTGCGGGCGACGTCATGCGGGCCCTCTTCGGCATCGACCCCGCCGACAGCGGCTCGGTCCGCATCGGCGGCACCGACGTGTCGCTGCGGTCACCCGCCGATGCCGTCGGGCACGGCATCTCGATGCTGCCGGCCAACCGCAAGGTGCAGGGCGTCTTCGGCACCAAGAGCATCGCCTTCAACATCTCCAGCGGTCACTTGCGCCTGCTCAGCAAGTGGGGACTCTGGGTGGACCGTGGCCGCGAGCGCGACATCGCCGGCGACTTCATCAAGCGCATCCGGATCAAGGCCCCCGGCCCGGCCACCCGGGTCGACAACCTCTCCGGCGGCAACCAGCAGAAGGTCGTGCTGGCCCGTCAGCTGGTCGAGCAGCCACGGATCATGCTGCTCGAGGAGCCGACCCAGGGCGTCGACGTCGGCGCCAAGGACGAGATCCACCGGATCATCGTCGACCTCGCCGACGCCGGCGCCGCCGTCCTCGTCGTGTCAGCCGACCTGCCCGAGGTGCAGCACCTCGCCGACCGCGTGCTGGTCGTGCGCGGCGGCACGGTGACCGCCGAGTTCCCCCGCGGAGCCCGCGCGGCCGACCTGCTGGCGGCCGCCGCCGGCGACGCCGACCCCGGCCGGGGAGAGGAGCGCCTGATGGCCGCGTTGACCGACGTCGCGCGGGTGCGCCGCAGGCCGGTCGCCCGTGCGGTCGAGGGCCAGGAGCTGGCCCTTGTCGCGGTGATCGCCGCCCTCTGGGTCGCGCTCTCGCTCGGCACCGACACCTTCTTGACGTCCTCCAACCTCAGCGACCTGCTCTACTCGGTCGCTCCCGTCGCGCTGGTCGGCATCGGCATGAGCGCGGTGATCGTGACCGGCGGCATCGACGTCTCGGTCGGCAGCGGCGTCGCGGTCGTGATGGTCGTGGTGTCCAAGCTGATCCGGGACAGCGACGCCCCGCTTCCCGAGGCGCTCGCCGTCGCGCTACTGGTCGGGCTGGTACTCGGAGTCGTCAACGGACTGCTCATCGCCTTCGGCGGCATCCACCCGATCATCGCCACGTTCGGCACCCTGAACCTGTTCCGCTTCCTGGCTCTGCGCCTGTTCGAGAACAAGCAGGTCACCGGCGTCCCCGACACGTTCGCCGGCATAGGCGGCGGCGGCGCAGGTGAGACCTTGGGCGTCCCGAACGCCTGGTGGGTCACGATCCTCGCTTGCCGCACTGATGTGGGTCTACATGCGCTACTGGGCGACCGGTCGGCACTGGTACGCCATCGGCAACGACCCCGCCGCCGCTCGACTGGCGGGCATCCAGGTACGTCGCCGGCTGCTCGCGGCGTACGCGCTGACTGGGCTGTTCGTGGGGCTCGCCGGCTGCGTATTGATCGGCAGCGGTGGGCTGGTTCAGCAGAACGCAGGAAGTGGCCTGGAGCTCCAGGTGATCGCTGCGGTGGTCATCGGCGGCACCAGCATCCTGGGCGGTCGCGGCACGGTGCTCGGCACCCTGCTCGGCGCACTGCTCGTCGGGACCGTCACGAGCGCCATCACCTTGCTCGGCTGGCGCAGCGAGCTCACCGAGCTCTTCATCGGCGTGGCGATCCTGGTCGCCGTCGGGGTCGACATCGTCCGGGAACGGCGCAGGAGGACGGCATGACGACACAGACCGTCGCACCGGAGCAACCGCCCACGCATCGGGCCCGACCGGCAGAGCGGCTGGCGCCGCCTCATCGACCTGGTGCTGGCCGAGCGGGTGGCCCTGCTCTCCGTGCTGCTCGTCGTGGTGGTCGTCTGGTTCTGGGTGATGGGCCGGCAGGGTTACCTGGTCGCGCCCTACGACGTCGACTACCTCGCCTCGGCGCTCGAGACGCTGGTGCCGCTGTGCCTGCTGGCGCTGGCCGAGCTCGTCGTGATCGTGTCCGGTCGCGGCGGCATCGACCTCTCGGTCGGGCTCGATCGTCAGCCTGTCCGGGATGGCGTTCGGTGCGATGGTGGGGCTCTGGGACTGGCCGGTGCTGCCCGCGCTGGTCGTCACCCTGCTGGTCGGGGTAGCCCTAGGCGCCGTCAACGGCGTTCTGGTCGCCTACCTCGGCTTCCCGGCGCTGATCGCCACCCTGGCCACCTACTACGCCTTCGGAGCCGTCGCTCTGATGAGCCACGACAACGCGCCGATCTCGACCACCCCGATCCAGGACGTCCACTCGCTGACCCAGGGCGTGTCGCTGCCGGGGCTCGGCGACGTGGCTCCCGACCTACCTCTGCAGGTGCTCACCTTCCTGCTGCCGGTGGCCATCGTCGTGTGGCTATTGGTCAACCGGTCGTCGTACGGCCGGCGGCTGTACGCCATCGGCACCAACGACGTCGCGGCCAGGTTCGCCAACATCCCGGTCCGCCGGACCCGCTTCCTCGCCTACCTGACGTCGGGGCTGCTCTCGGCCGTCGTGGGCGTGGTCACCGTCGCCCAGTTCGCCTCCGCCCGTCCTGACGCCGGCAGCGCCGGCAGCGGGATGGCGCTGCCCGCGATCACCATCGCGGTGCTCGGGGGTGTCGCGATCTCCGGGGGCATCGGCCGGGTGGCCGGCGTGATCATCGCCGCGCTGCTCGTCGTCTGGCTCAACGCCGGGATCCTGCTCGCCTTCGAGGGCTCGGACGGCAGCCAGTTCCAGCTCTTCGCACTCGGTGCCCTGCTCGTCCTGTCCGCGTTGCTCAACGCCTACAGCGTCCGCCGCGGCCGAGGCGTCGGATGAGCACCGGCCGCCGCCCTGTCCACCGGTACGACCACCCGAGAGGTGCAGCATGACCGACCTGCAGGCCGTGAAGGCCGCACTCCGCCAGCAGACCATCGAGACTCCGTCCTGGGGCTACGGCAACTCGGGCACCCGGTTCAAGGTCTTCCCGCAGGAAGGCGTCCCGCGCACGCCGGAGGAGAAGATCGACGACGCGGCCACGGTGCACCGGTTCACCGGGGTCGCCCCGACGGTCGCGCTGCACATCCCCTGGGACCGGGTCGACGACTTCGGCGCGCTGGCGGCCTACGCCAAGGAGCAGGGGGTCACGCTCGGCACCGTCAACTCCAACGTCTTCCAGGACGACGACTACAAGCTCGGCAGCGTCACCAACCCCGACCCGGGGGTGCGCCGCAAGGCCACCGACCACCTGCTCGAGTGCATCGACATCATGGACCGCACCGGTTCGCGCGACCTCAAGCTGTGGTTCTCCGACGGCACCAACTACCCCGGGCAGGACAGCATCCGCGAGCGGCAGGACCGGCTGGCCGAGGCGCTGCGCGAGGTCTACGACCGGTTGACCGGCGACCAGCGGATGCTGCTGGAGTACAAGCTGTTCGAGCCCGCCTTCTACGCGACCGACGTGCCCGACTGGGGCACGTCGTACGCGCACTGCCTGGAGCTCGGTCCGCGGGCGCAGGTGGTGATCGACACCGGCCACCACGCCCCGGGGACGAACATCGAGTTCATCGTGGCGTTCCTGCTGCGGGCAGGGAAGCTCGGCGCGTTCGACTTCAACTCCCGGTTCTACGCCGACGACGACCTGATGGTCGGGGCGGCCGACCCGTTCCAGCTGTTCCGGATCATGCACGAGATCGTCCAGGGCGACGCGCCTGGCCGCGGCGAGCCGGCATCGCCTTCATGCTCGACCAGTGCCACAACATCGAGGCCGAAGATCCCGGCGATCATCCGCTCGGTGATGAACGTGCAGGAGGCGACCGCGAAGGCGCTGCTGGTCGACGCGCGCGGCTCTCGCGGCCGCCCAGCGCGCCGGTGACGTGCTCGAGGCCAACGCGGTGCTGATGGACGCCTACAACACCGACGTCCGTCCGCTGCTGGCCGAGCTGCGCGAGGAGCATGGGGCTCGACCCCGACCCGGTCGCGGCCTACCAGCGGTCCGGCTACTTCGACCGGATCCGGGCCGAGCGCGTCGGCGGCCAGCAGGCCGGGTGGGGTGCCTGATGGCGAGCAACCGCGGTCCAGGACCTCGTCGAGCGCAGCAACCGGCTCGGCGCCGACCCGCGCAACACCAACTACGCCGGCGGCAACACCTCCGCGAAGGGCACGGTCGACCGACCCGGTCACCGGCCACGACGGTCGAGCTGCTGTGGGTCAAGGGCTCCGGCGGCGATCTCGGCACGCTGACCGAGGCGGGGCTGGCCGTGCTGCGGCTGGACCGGCTGCGGGCGCTCGTCGACGTCTACCCCGGCGTCGACCGCGAGGACGAGATGGTCGCGGCGTTCGACTACTGCCTGCACGGCCAGGGCGGTGCCGCGCCGTCGATCGACACCGCCATGCACGGCCTGGTCGACGCCGCGCACGTCGACCACCTGCACCCCGACTCGGGCATCGCGATCGCCACCGCTGCCGACGGTGAGGCGCTCACCAAGGAGTTCTTCGGCGACCGGGTGGCCTGGGTGCCGTGGCGACGGCCGGGGTTCCAGCTCGGCCTGGACATCGCGGCCATCAAGCGGGCGAGCCCGCAGGCCGATCGGCGTCGTCCTGGGCGGTCACGGCATCACCGCCTGGGGCGCGACCAGCGAGGAGTGCGAGGCGGAACTCGCTCGACATCATCCGCACCGCCCAGGCCTTCCTCGACGAGCGCGGGCGTGCCGACCCGTTCGGCCCGGTCCTCCCCGGTTACGAGCCGCTGCCCGAGGGCGAGCGGCGGGCGCGGGCCGCGGCGCTGGTCCCGGTGCTGCGCGGGCTGGCGTCCACCGACCGGCCGCAGGTCGGGCACTTCACCGACTCCGAGGCGGTGCTCGACTTCGTCTCCCGGGAGCGGCACCCGGCGCTGGCGGCGCTCGGCACCTCGTGCCCGGACCACTTCCTGCGCACCAAGGTGCGGCCGATGGTGCTCGACCTGCCGCCGTCGACGCCGCTGGAGGAGGTCGTCGGACCGGCTCCGGGAGCTGCACGCGGAGTACCGGGACGACTACCGCGCCTACTACGAGCGGTACGCCGACGACGTCGACCGCCGCCGATGCGCGGTGCCGACCCGGCGATCGTGCTCGTCCCGGGCGTCGGCATGTTCAGCTTCGGCGCGAACAAGCAGACCGCACGGGTGGCCGGCGAGTTCTACGTCAACGCGATCAACGTGATGCGCGGGGCCGAGTCGGTCTCGACGTACGCGCCGATCGACGAGTCGGAGAAGTTCCGGATCGAGTACTGGGCTCTCGAGGAGGCGAAGCTGGCCCGGATGCCGAAGCCGAAGCCGCTCGCGACCCGGGTCGCGTTCGTGACCGGCGGCGGGTCAGGTATCGGGCGGGCCATCGCGCACCGCCTGGCGGCCGAAGGCGCCTGCGTCGTGGTCGCGGACCGTGACGCCGAGGCAGCCAGCACGGTGGCGGCCGAGATCGGAACGGCCGACGTCGCGGTCGCCGTAGCCGGCGGACGTGACCGACGCGGCTGCGGTCGCGGCCGCGCTGGCCGAGGCGGCGCTGGCCTTCGGCGGCGTCGACCTGGTGGTCAACAACGCCGGCCTGTCGATCTCCAAGTCGCTGCTGGAGACCACCGAGGCCGACTGGGACCTGCAGCACGACGTCATGGCCAAGGGGTCCTTCCTCGTCTCCCGGGAGGCCGCGCGGGTCATGCAGGCCCAGGCGATGGGCGGCGACATCGTCTACATCTCGAGCAAGAACTCGGTGTTCGCCGGCCCCAACAACCTCGCCTACGGCGCCGCGAAGGCGGACCAGGCGCACCAGGTGCGGCTGCTCGCCGCCGAGCTGGGCGAGCACGGCATCCGGGTCAACGGGGTCAACCCGGACGGCGTGGTGCGCGGCTCGGGCATCTTCGCCGGCGGGTGGGGCGCGCAGCGGGCCGCGGTCTACGGCGTCCCCGAGGACGAGCTCGGCGCCTACTACGCCCAGCGGACGCTGCTGAAGCGAGAGGTCCTGCCCGAGCACGTCGCCAACGCGGTCTTCGCGCTGACCGCCGGCGACCTCAGCCACACCACCGGCCTGCACGTGCCGGTCGACGCCGGTGTCGCCGCTGCCTTCCTCCGGTAGGGGTCGCCTCGTGCGCACGGTCCGCGTCGCCGCGGTCGACCTCGGTGCCTCCAGCGGCCGGGTCATGCTCGGCAGCGTCGACGCGGAGTCGGTCGAGCTGGCCGAGGTCGAGCGGTTCCCGAACCGTCCCGTCCGGGTCGCCGGCACGCTGCACTGGGACGTCCTCGCGCTGTGGGCGCGGTGCGCTGGCCGGCCTGCGCGCGGTCGCGCGCGGCACGGACCGGCTGGACGGTGTCGGCGTCGACTCGTGGGCCGTCGACTATGGCCTGCTCGACGCAGAGCGGAGCCCTGCTGGGCAACCCGGTGCACTATCGCGACGAGCGCACCGACGGCGTCGCCCCCAAGCTGCTCGCCGAGATCGGCGGCGGAACGGCTCTACCAGCTCAACGGGCTGCAGTACCTGCCGATCAACACCATCTTCCAGCTGGCCGCCGCGCGAGGTACCGCACAGCTGGCGGCTGCGCACACCCTGCTCCTCGTCCCCGACCTGCTCACGTACTGGCTCACCGGGACCAGGTGGGGCAGAGCTGACGAACGCCTCCACAACCGGCCTGCTGGACGTGGCGCGGCGCGAATGGTCGCCCGAGCTGCTCGACGCCGTCGGGCTGCGCCGCGACCTGCTGCCCGACCTCCACGAGCCCGGCACGAGACGTGGCGAGCTGCTGCCCGAGGTGCGGGACTCGACCGGGCTCGCCCCCGGCGTACCCGTCTGGGCCGTCGGGTCGCACGACACCGCGTCCGCGGTAGTGGGGGTGCCGGCGACCGGCGACCGGTTCGCCTACATCTCCTGCGGCACCTGGTCGCTGGTGGGTCTCGAGCTGACGGCGCCGGTGCTCACCGATGAAAGCCGACGGGCCAACTTCACCAACGAGCTCGGTGTCGACGGCACCGTGCGCTACCTGCGCAACGTGATGGGGCTGTGGATCCTGCAGGAGGCGGTGCGCACCTGGGAAGCCGACGGCTCGACCACCGACCTGCCCGCGCTGCTGGCCGAGGCGTCCCGGGTGGCGCCGTTCACGGCACTCGTCGACCCGGACGACCCGGTCTTCCTCCACCCGGGCGACATGACGGCACGGATCGCCGACGTGTGCCGGCGCAGCGGGCAGCAGTTGCCGCAGTCACGGGCCGAGCTCGTGCGGTGCGTGCTGGACAGCCTGGCGCTTGCCTACCGACGTACCGTCGACGACGCCCGGCGCCTCTCGGGACAGGACGTCGACGTCATCCACCTGGTCGGCGGCGGTGCCCGCAACGAGCTGCTGTGCCAGCTCACCGCCGACGCCTGCGGCTTGCCCGTCGAGGCCGGCCCGGTGGAGTCGGCAACGCTGGGCAACGTGCTGGTCCAGGCCCGCGCCCTGGGCGCCGCGCCGGACGACCTGCCGGGTCTGCGCCGGCTGCTGCGAGCCACCCAGCAGGTACGCCGGTACGAGCCCGCCGGCGACCACTCCGCCTGGGCAGCCGCCGCGGCCCGGGTGCCGCGCGCAGAGACCACGACGCCGGCAGGGACAACGACGAAGGAGACGTCCGGATGAACCCGTTGGGTGTGCACGCGCTGGTGTGGGTCGGCGACTGGACCGAGCCGTCCGCCCGGTTGGCGATCGAGTCCAGCCGGGAGACCGGCTTCGACATCATCGAGATCCCGCTGCTCGACCCGTGGGGGGTCGACCCGGTGATGACCCGGCGGCTGCTCGAGGACAACGGGATGCAGGCGACCTGCTCGCTGGGTCTCGGCGCCGACACCGACGTGTCCAGCGAGGATCCGGCCGTGGTCGCCAAGGGCCGGGACCTGCTCGCCGCGGCCGTCGAGGCGGCGCACGGGTTCGGCGCCACTCACTTGTGCGGCGTCGTCTACTCGATGATGGGCAAGTACGCGGCACCGGCCTCGGCTACCTCCCGGCGGCACTCGGCCGAGTCGATGGCCTGGCTGCACGAGCAGTGCGCCCAGGCGGGGATCGACCTCTCCTTGGAGGTCGTGAACCGGTACGAGACCAACATCGCCAACACTGCCCGAGAGATGGTCGCGCTGATCGAGCAGTCCGGCGCGGACATCGGCGTGCACCTCGACAGCTATCACATGAACATCGAGGAGAACGGCCT
This sequence comes from uncultured Actinomycetota bacterium, assembly GCA_963728425.1. Taxonomy (GTDB): domain Bacteria; phylum Actinomycetota; class Actinomycetes; order JACCUZ01; family JACCUZ01; genus JAVEDA01. The sequence goes on along the minus strand of CAVSKC010000008.1, from coordinate 126,286 downwards.
CGCCGACCCGGTGCACTCGACCGGCGACCGGTTCCGCTACCTGCATATCGGCGAGTCGCACCGCGGGTACCTCGGCACCGGCAACGTCGACTTCGACGAACTGTTCGGCGCGGTGCGCGAGGTCGGGTACAGCGGACCGGTCACGTTCGAGAGTTTCTCCTCCGCGGTCGTGAGCGCGGACCTCACCCCGATGCTGGCCCTCTGGCGCAACTTGTGGGACGACGGCCGCGACCTCGCCGCGCACGCGCGCGCGTTCATGGCCGAGCGGCTGGGGGACTGAGCCGTGCCGCGGGTCTGCTTCACCCTCCAGGTCGACCCCGCGCGGGTTGCCGAGTACCGGGAGCGGCACGCGGACGTCTGGACGGAGATGCAGCAGGCGCTGCGCGACAGCGGCTGGCGCGACTACTCGCTCTTCCTGCGTCCGGACGGCCTGCTGGTGGGGGTCGTGACGACCGACGACTTCGCCGCCGCCCTCGCGGCGATGGACGCGACCGAAGTCAACGCTCGCTGGCAGGCCGAGATGGCCGGCTTCTTCGTTGGTCTGGACGGGCGACCGGACCAGGCGATGCAGCCGTTGGACGAGGTCTTCCACCTCGAGGCCTGATCCGAACCTGCGACAGCCCGGCTTAGGGTCGAATTGACTGACCCGAGCTACCGCAGGAGGACCCGCCATGTCTCTCGCCCGCGTCCACAACTTCTCCATCTCAGTCGACGGTTTCGGCACCGGCGAGGGTTTGAGCTCCGACGCTCCGTTCGGCCACGCCGGCGAACGGCTGCACGAATGGATGTTCGCCACCCGGTGGTGGAACGAGATGGTCGGCCAGCCCGGCGGTACGAGCGGCATCGACGACGCCGTCTCGCGGCAGCATGCTCCTGGGATCGGCGCCGAGATCATGGGTGCCGGGAAGTTCGGCCCGCCCGGATGGCACGAGGATCCCGAGTGGAGCGGCTGGTGGGGTCCCAACCCCCCGTTCCACACACCGACCTTCATCCTCACCCATCACCCGCGCCCGTCGATCGAGATGGAGGGCGGCACGACGTTCCACTTCATCAACGCAACGCCAGCCGAGGCGCTCGAGGCGGCTCGCGGGTCTGCCGACGGCCAGGACGTACGCCTCGGCGGAGGGGCGACCATGATCCGCGACTTCGTTGCCGAAGGGCTGGTCGACCACCTGCACGTGGTGGTGGTCCCGATCCTGCTCGGCCGCGGCTCACGCCTCTGGGACGGACTGGAGGGCTTGGAGAAGGACTACGAGGTCGAGGCAATCTCCTCGCCGAGCGGCGTCACGCATCTGACGTTCACCCGCGCGGGCGTCTGAACGCCTCACCTCCGTCGTCGAGTGGCGCGATCTCGTGGCGAAACGCCGATGGATACCACGAGGTCGCGCCACTCAACGAGAGGGCCGATCGACTACTGCTTCGCCGACCAGGTGAGCAGCCCGCTGTCGCACGTGTCGGTCACCGCTCCGGCCGCGTCGTGGTAGACCGCGATCAGCCGCCAGGTGCCCGCGATCTTCGTCTTGGCGTCGTTGAGCACCCCTGTCATCCTCCCCTGCCAGTCCGTCGTGGTGCCGTCGTCGTTCCGCACGGTGTAAGGCCCGTAGACGACCCGGAACTTCCCGGTCTTGGTCACGGCGACCTTCGTGAACCTGTCCGGGATGGTAAGGCCGGCCTCGCTGGTGCAAGTCGCGTCGACAGCGGCTATCGCGCGCACGACCTGCCGCCGCGTCGCGTTCATGGTGACGAACACCGGGAAGCCCTGCGACGTGACGCCGCCGTATGTGTTTCCCACCGCGATGGCGCTGGGGGTCACGACGCTCGCAGGCGACGCCGTCGCGACCGGAATCATCGGCGTGCCGATGACGAGAGCGCATGCAGCCGCGCCCACAACCGTTGCCTGCCAGTACTTGAACTTCACCCGACACGTCATCCCCTACCGCCTCTCAGGTTTGTGCCGGCCGAGCGTGTTCGCGGGCCGGCGTCCGCGACAGTGCAGGTGGTCGCCGTCTGAGCGACCTGAGAGAGATGACGTCGTCGGGTGCCACGGGGTTCGGCCCGCTAGGGGACCGGTCGGGGTCGACTCAGGGTCGGCCGGGGGCGCTCACCGATGTATCCCGCCTTGGCGCGCACGACTCTGGTCCTTGTGACCACCGACGGGCGACGACTGCGACCACGGGCCGGCGTCGAGCTGGCGCTGCTCGCCCTTCTGTACGTCGGCTACAGCGCAGCCCGGCTGCTGGCGGACGGCGACGTGGCTCGTGCGGTCGCCAACGCCCACGACCTCCTGCACCTCGAGTCGGTCCTGCACCTCGACGTGGAGCGGTCCGCAAACCACCTGCTCACCGGCGTGCCCGGCCTGGCCCTGGTCGCCAGCTACTGGTACTCCGCGCTGCACTACCTCGTCACCCCGGCCGTGCTGGTCTGGGTCTACCGGCGGCATGCGCTGGGCTACAGGCGGGTCCGCAACGCGCTGGTCCTCGCGACCGCGACCGGGCTGGCCGGCTTCGTGCTGCTGCCGATGGCGCCGCCGCGGATGCTGCCGGGGTACGTCGATGTGCTGGCCACCACGTCAGGCAGCGGCTGGTGGGGCAGCGACGCCAGTGCGCCGAAGGGCCTCGGCGGCCTGACCAACGAGCTGGCCGCGATGCCGTCGCTGCACGTCGGCTGGGCGCTGTGGTGCGCCTGGGTCGTGTTCCTGTGCACTCGCAACCGGTGGCTGCGGGTCGCCGCGACCATCTACGCCGCGGGCACCACGCTGGTGGTCGTCGGCACCGCCAACCACTACGTCCTCGACGCGGTGGCCGGCGCGGTCGTTGTCGCCGTAGCCGTGCTGGTCACCCGGCCGCGGGTCAGCCGGGGAAGCGCACCTCGGCAGCCGGCACGTCGTCAGCCGAGTGCAGCTGCCAGTAGCGCTCCGCGATCTGGTCGACATCCAGTGCCTTCGGCCCGCTGAGGACACCGTCGATGGTCACGGTCACCGCCCGGACTCCGTCAGGTGCCAGCTCCTTGTGCAGCGACATTGCCAGGTTGCGCAGCGCGGCCTTCGCGACGCCGACTGCCGCCGCGCTGGTGGACGCACGGTCTGCAGCCACGCTGCCGGTCAGCACGATCGTCCCGCGGCCGGCGGCGCGCATCGCGGGGACGGCCTCCTGGGTCGCCACCAGGGCGCCGACCACGCCGACGTCGAGGGCCAGCCGCAGCTGGTCGACCGACACCGTCGTCGGTGCCCCCTCGACGTACGCCGAGCCGTTGTAGACGAGCACCGTCGCCGCCCCGAGCTCGCTGCGCAGCGCGCCCATTGCCGCGCGCAGCGACGGCTCGTCGCCGACGTCGGCCGCGGCCGTCGCCACCGACCGCGCCCCGGCCGCGGACAGCTCGGCCGCCAGATCCGCCAGCCGGTCGGTCGCCCGGGCCACCAGGCCGACCGCGACCCCCTCACGGGCGAAGCGCAGCGCCACCGACCGGCCCAGCCCCGGGCCGGCGGCCACGACCACCAGCACGTCCTCAGTCATGCCACCTCCAGCGGGTCTCGGCGCATCAGCCAACAGCGGGGGCCGCCGTCGGGCAGGTCGACCTCGCGGGCGACCTCGAAACCGAGCCGGCGATAGATCGCCACGTTCGTGTCGCTGGCAGTCTCCAGGTACGCCGGGAGGCCGGCCCGGTCGGCGGCGGCCAGCATCGGGGTGGCGACCGCCCGGCCGAGCCCGGTCCCCTGCCGGGCGGGATCGGTCGCCAGCACGCCGAGGTACCAGTGCGCCCCGGCGGTCGCGGGCACCCCCAGCGCGTCGTCGTAGAAGGCCCAGGCCGCCCGCTCGGCGGCGGTGAAGCCCGCATGCACCTCGGCCCAGCGTTCCGCGGCGGCCGGCAGGTAGAGGCCGCCCGGGGGGTCCCACATGGCCACCGAACCCATGTCTGATTCCTCGGAGTCCTCCGGCCCGGCGACCCACACCTCGCCGGCCTCGATCCGGAGGTCCAGCAGCAGGCCGAAGAAGGTGGGTGCGCACCCGTCGTACCGCTCCTGACCAGGCCAGACCCAGCGCAGCAGCGGATCGGTGGCGAAGGCGGCCAGCACGGTCGCGAGGGCGCGGTCGCGCCCGGACGGCGGGCACCGGCGGACGGTCGGCACCCGACGATCATGCACCCGGACCGGTGAGCCGGGCCCGGCGGAGGCGTTCGCTGGCGGCGTAGCGGGCAGACGCCGGCGGCGGAACATCGACCAGTCGGGGGAAGTTGGTTCCCTGTACGAGCGTCCGGGAGGTCCCGGATGCGCAACAACCATCCAGGTCCGGTCAGCGTGCGGGCTAGCATGCGAAAGGACAGGTGACCGGTCGGAGTGAGCCGGCCGGTCGCACCACCTGCCCGACCGCTCTCGTGAGGAGCGAAAAGATGTTCGAGAGATTCACCGACCGAGCGCGGCGTGTTGTCGTCCTGGCCCAAGAAGAGGCCCGGATGCTCAACCACAACTACATCGGGACCGAGCACATCCTGCTCGGCCTCATCCACGAGGGCGAGGGCGTAGCCGCCAAGGCGCTCGAGTCGCTCGGCATCTCGCTGGAGGCCGTCCGGTCCCAGGTCGAGGAGATCATCGGCCAGGGCCAGCAGGCGCCGTCCGGGCACATCCCGTTCACCCCCCGGGCCAAGAAGGTGCTCGAGCTCTCGCTGCGCGAGGCGCTGCAGCTCGGCCACAACTACATCGGCACCGAGCACATCCTGCTCGGCCTCATCCGCGAGGGCGAGGGCGTCGCCGCCCAGGTGCTGGTCAAGCTCGGCGCCGACCTCAACCGGGTGCGCCAGCAGGTCATCCAGCTGCTCTCCGGCTACCAGGGCAAGGAGACCGCCACCGCCGGCGGCCCCGCCGAGGGTGCCCCGTCGACGTCGCTGGTGCTCGACCAGTTCGGCCGCAACCACACGCAGGCCGCTCGCGAGGGCAAGCTCGACCCGGTCATCGGGCGCGAGAAGGAGATCGAGCGGGTCATGCAGGTGCTGTCCCGCCGCACCAAGAACAACCCGGTGCTCATCGGCGAGCCCGGCGTCGGCAAGACCGCCTGCGTCGAGGGCCTGGCCCAGGCCATCGTCCGCGGCGAGGTCCCCGAGACCCTCAAGGACAAGCAGCTCTACTCCCTCGACCTCGGCGCGCTCGTCGCCGGCAGCCGCTACCGCGGTGACTTCGAGGAGCGGCTGAAGAAGGTCCTCAAGGAGATCCGCACCCGCGGCGACATCATCCTGTTCATCGACGAGCTGCACACGCTCGTCGGGGCCGGTGCCGCCGAGGGCGCGATCGACGCGGCGAGCATCCTCAAGCCGATGCTGGCGCGCGGCGAGCTGCAGACGATCGGTGCCACGACGCTCGACGAGTACCGCAAGCACCTCGAGAAGGACGCGGCGCTCGAGCGCCGGTTCCAGCCGATCCAGGTGGCCGAGCCGACCCTGGCGCACACCATCGAGATCCTCAAGGGCCTGCGGGACCGCTACGAGGCGCACCACCGGGTGTCCATCACCGACGGCGCCCTGGTCGCGGCCGCCACCCTGGCCGACCGCTACATCTCCGACCGGTTCCTGCCGGACAAGGCGATCGACCTGATCGACGAGGCCGGCTCCCGGATGCGCATCCGCCGGATGACCGCACCGCCGGACCTGCGCGAGTTCGACGAGCGCATCGCCAACGTGCGGCGCGAGAAGGAGTCGGCGATCGACGCGCAGGACTTCGAGAAGGCCGCGTCGCTGCGCGACCGCGAGAAGACCCTGCTGCAGGAGAAGGCGCAGCGCGAGAAGGAGTGGAAGGCCGGCGACATGGACGTCGTGGCCGAGGTCGACGAGGAGCTCATCGCCGAGGTCCTGGCCACCGCCACCGGCATCCCGGTCTTCAAGCTGACCGAGGAGGAGTCGCAGCGCCTGCTCCGCATGGAGGACGAGCTGCACAAGCGGGTCATCGGTCAGGAGCCGGCCATCAAGGCGCTGTCCCAGGCGATCCGGCGCACCCGGGCCGGGCTCAAGGACCCGAAGCGTCCCGGCGGCTCGTTCATCTTCGCCGGCCCGTCCGGCGTCGGGAAGACCGAGCTGTCCAAGACGCTCGCCGAGTTCCTGTTCGGCGACGAGGACTCGCTGATCCAGCTCGACATGTCGGAGTTCTCCGAGAAGCACACCGTGTCGCGGCTGTTCGGCTCGCCGCCCGGCTACGTCGGCTACGAGGAGGGCGGCCAGCTCACCGAGAAGGTGCGGCGCAAGCCGTTCTCGGTGGTGCTGTTCGACGAGGTCGAGAAGGCGCACCCGGACATCTTCAACTCGCTGCTGCAGATCCTCGAGGACGGTCGCCTGACCGACTCCCAGGGCCGGGTCGTCGACTTCAAGAACACCGTGATCATCATGACCACGAACCTCGGCACCCGCGACATCGCCAAGGGCTTCAACCTGGGCTTCGCGGACTGCAGCAACATCAATGCCGGCTACGACCGGATGAAGTCCAAGGTCCAGGACGAGCTCAAGCAGCACTTCCGGCCGGAGTTCCTCAACCGCATCGACGACATCGTGGTGTTCCACCAGCTCACGCCGGACGGAGATCATCACCATCGTCGACCTGATGATGGCCAAGCTCGACGAGCGCCTGCGCGACAAGGACATGGGCATCGAGCTCACCCAGCCCGCCAAGGACCTGCTCGCCAAGAAGGGCTACGACCCCGTCCTGGGTGCCCGGCCGCTGCGCCGGACCATCCAGCGCGAGATCGAGGACGTGCTGTCGGAGAAGATCCTCTTCGGCGAGGTGCGGCCGGCCAGATCGTGCTGGTCGGCACCGAGGGCGAGGGCGAGGAGGAGACCTTCACCTTCGTCGGCGAGCAGAAGGCGGCGCTGCCCGACGCGCCCCCGGTCGAGGAGACCGCGGGCACGCAGGAGTAGCACCAGCCGGTACGACGACGCAGGGGCGGTGCCAGGACGCAGTCGACAGTCCGGGCGCCGCCCCTCGTCGTACCTCCGACTGCGGTCAGGGGCGCGACGGGACCAGGAGGTCGCGGGTGATCTCGGCCACGGAGGTCACTCCGGTGAGGGCCATCGTGAGGTCGAGCTCGGCCAGCAGGTGCTCCAGCACGGCGCGCACACCGTCGGCGCCGGCCAGGGCGAGGCCATAGACGTACGGCCGGCCCACGCACACCGCGGCTGCCCCGAGCGCCAGCGCAGTGACGATGTCGGCACCGCTGCGGATGCCGCTGTCCATCAGCACGGGCACCCGGCCGTCGACCCGGTCCACCACCCCGGGCAGCGCGTCCAGGGCGGCCAGCGCGGAGTCGACCTGGCGACCGCCGTGGTTGGAGACCACGATGCCGTCGACCCCTGCGTCCAGCGCGCGGTCCGCGTCGTCGGCCGAGAGCAGGCCCTTCACCAGGATCGGCAACGACGTCATCGACCGGAGCGACGGGAGGTCGGCCCAGGTGAGCGACGACCGGGAGAACACCTCGAGGAACGTCTCCACCGCCGCCCGCGGGTACGGCGAGCGCAGGTTGTCGCCGAGCCGGCCGGGATAGGCGCGGCTGAGGTCGAGCAGCGTCCGCACCGCTCCGGGCGTCGGCCGCGGCCGGGTCGCGGTCGGGTCCGGGTGCGTGACGCGCTGCTCCACCAACCGTCGGAAGACCGGGTCGCTGGTGTACTGCGCGATCCCCTTTCCATGCGCGAACGGCAGGTAGCCGCGGTCCAGGTCGCGTGGCCGCCACCCGAGCACGGACGTGTCCAGCGTCACCACGATCGCCTCGCAGCCGGCTCGCTCGGCCCGGGACAGGAAGCTCGCGACCAGCTCGTCCGAGCTGCTCCAGTAGAGCTGGTACCAGCGCGGGCTGCCCTCCATCACCGCGGCGCAGTCCTCCATGGACCGGGACGCCTGGGTCGAGAACACCATGGGCAGGCCGAGCGACGACGCCGCCTCGGCCACCGCGACGTCGGCGTCGCGGTGCGCCATCTCGAGCACACCGATGGGCGCGAGCAGCACGGGAGCCGGAAGCCGGCGGCCGAACAGCTCGATCGACGTGTCGCGCGTTGTGGTGTCGCGCATCAGCCGCGGGACGAGCGACCAGCGTCCGAATGCCTCGGTGTTGGCGTGAGCGGTGCGCTCTTGACCCGCTGCGCCGGCGACGTAGGCGAACGCGGCACGTGACATCTGTCGCCGGGCGGCGCGCTCCAGCGCCTCCGGCGACACGGGCACCGTGGGCAGTCGCCCGAACGCTCCCTCGCGGTAGATCCGGGCCTGCACGGCCCGCCCGATGCTCGTCGCCGCCAGCTCGATTCTCGTCACGTCGCGATTCTCCACCCAACCAGTGCCGAACCGGATCCTGGTCGACTGCGTCTTCACTTCACCACGCCGACAGGGCACGGGCCATCGAGTCCGAGCACCGCTGCAGTGGCACTCAACGACGACTCGGGACCGGCCGAGACGGGGGTGTCGCACGTGCACATCACCTTCCTTCTGATGAACGCCTTCTCCATGGGAGGCACCATCAGGACGACGTACAACGTGGCTGCCGCACTGGCCGAGCGGCATCACGTCGAGATCGTCAGCGTCTACCGACGGCGCGCCGGCGGCCGGTTCGCGATCGACCCGCGGGTAACGCTGCGGGTGCTGTCCGACCAGGTCCCGCCGGACGGCGACACGGCCGGGCACCCGTACGGCCAGTGCACCGGCCCGCAGGAGTGGGCCCGCCGGGTGCCCAGTCTGCTGGTGCCCCGGTCGGAACGGCGGTACCGGAACTTCAGCCTGCTCACCGACGTACGGATGGCGTCGTTCCTGCGTCGCCTGGACAGCGACGTGCTGGTCACGACCCGACCGGGGCTGAACCTCGTCGCGGCGCGCTACGCGAACCCGTCGGTCGTGCGGGTCGGCCAGGAGCACCTCTTCCTCGCCAACCATCCGAGCTGCGCTGCGTCGTCAGATCGCGCGGCACTACCCCAAGCTCGACCTGGTCAGCGTGCTGACCGAGCGCGACGCCGAGGACTACCGGGCCCTTCTCGGCGGCCAGGTCGAGTAGTGCGGGTGCCGAACGCCGCCCCGGACCTGGGTACCCGTCGCGCGGGGAGCCGAAGGTCGTCGTCGCGGCCGGCCGGCTGACCCGGCAGAAGGGCTTCGACCTGCTGGTCGACGCGTACGCGAAGGTCGCGCATCGCTACCCCGACTGGCAGCTCCATATCTACGGATCGGGCGACGAGCGCGGCCGGTTGCTGGCGCAGATCCTTCGCCTCGGCCTCGAGCGGCAGGTCCGGCTGATGGGCTACTCCGACGAGCTGTCGCGAGCAGATGTCGCAGGCGGCGCTGTACGTGATGAGCTCGCGGGTCGAGGGTTTCCCCATGGTGCTGCTCGAGGCGATGGCGGTCGGGCTGCCCGTGGTGAGCTTCGACTGCCCCAACGGGCCGGCCGACCTGGTCCGGCAGGGGACCAACGGGGTGCTGGTGCCGGCCGGGGACGTGGGCGGCGCTTGCCGACGCGTTGTGCGCGGTGATGGCCGACCCGGGCCGTCGAGCCCGGATGGGGGAGGCGGCGAGAGCCACCGCGAAGGAGTACGACATCGACCGGATCAGTCACCGGTGGGAGACCCTGTTCGACCGAGCTCTCCCACGAGGTCGCGCGGCGACCCGGAGGAACCCTCTGTGGCTGAGGTCCCGGGGTGGTCCGGTCTTCGTCGTCGGCCCGATGGGCTCGGGCACCACGCTGATGCGGCTCGTGCTGGACAGCCACGACAACCTGGCCCTCGCTCCCGAGACCGGGCTTGCTCGCCTGCTGCTGGCGCACGAGTACGTGCCGTTCTGGAAGTTCGGCGCCGAGTGGTACGGCCGGCTCGGGCTCACCCGGGACGACCTGGACGCCGAGCTGCGGGCCTTCTACGGCGGCATCTACGGCGGCTTCGCTGCCCGGCACGGTGCGACGCGCTGGGGTGACAAGACGCCGTTCCACACCTGGCACATGCACCGCCTGGCCCGGGTGTTTCCCGACGCGGTCTTCGTCGGCACGGTGCGCCACCCGGGTGCCGTCGCGGCCAGCCTGCACGACCGGTTCGGCTTCACCTGGGCTGCCGGGGTGCGGCACTGGGTGCGCTCGACGACGGAGATGGTCTGGCGCGGGTCCCGGCTCGGGGACCGCTTCCTTCTGTGCCGCTACGAGGACGTCGTCACCGACCCTGAACCCGTTCTGCGCGAGCTGTTCGACTGGCTCGGCGAGCCGTGGCTGCCGCAGGTCCTCGCCTTCCACGAGGTGCACCGGGCGCGCGGGACGGCGGCCGAGGTGGAGGGCCGCACCCGCTCCGACGAGCCTCTCGACCCGGCCCGGATCGCGCGCTGGACCGACACGGCCGACGGCCGGCTCAGCGGGTTGCTGCGGCGGGACACCGCGGTGCTGGCCGGGATGCTCGGTTACGACCTCGACCATGCCGGTCCCGTGCCGTCCACTCAGCGGCACCCTGGCCCGGCGTACCGCCGACGGCACCATGCTGGCCGACACGATGTCCCGGACCCGGGGCATCGACTGGTCGAAGCGGCCCCGGCCGACGTTGGAGAACCGGCCGATGCGCGCCAAGGACATCAAGGAGTTGCGCGCCAAGGCCGCCAGGGGTGCCGGACCTGCGGCGGGTGCGGCGGCCCGGGTCAGGAGGGTGCCCCTGTGGGTACGTCGGCTGGCGCGCCGGCTGCCCGCGCCGGTGCGACGCCGGGGTCGTGAGCTGCTGCGGGCGCTGCGGCGCCGCTGACCGTCGAGGTCATTGACGCGGGCCGTCCATCTACGCATGCTCGACACAGGTGGTTGGGATCGTGTTCCCACAGGGGGTCTGCGTGATCTTCGTAGCGGGTGGAACAGGGGAGCTGGGTGGGCGCGTCGTCCGGCTCCTCCGCGAGCAGGGGCACACGGTGCGTTGCATGGTCCGGCCGGGATCCGATGGCGACGAGTTGCGCAGCCGGGGCGTAGAGGTCGTTGCCGGTGACCTGGCGGACCCCACAAGTCTTGCGGCTGTGTGTGACGGTGCCGGAAGCGTGGTGGCGACCGCGACGGTGATCGCGCGGCGGTTGGGAGGCGCGCGCCGACCGTCCATCCGCGAGGTCGACCAGGTCGGGATGTCTGCACTTGTCGATGCGGCTGAGGAAGCGTCCGTCGAACGATTCGTGTACGTCTCCTTCGCCGGCGCAGATGCACAGCTGGGCACCCCCCTTGAGCGCGCCAAGATCGCAACGGAGCAACGGCTGAGGCGATCGTCGATGCGTTCCGTGATAGTCCGGCCGGACGCGTTTCAAGACATCCATCTCGCCCCGATCGGCCGCTTCGACATCGCGCGCGGGAAGGTTGCCGTGTTCGGCAAGGGCGACACCAAGAGGCGCTGGGTCAGCACCGATGACGTCGCTGCACTCGTGGCCGCCCTCGCGGTCGAACCCGACCCGCCGGCCATGGTCGAGTTCGGCGGCCCGGAAGCGCTGAGCCGCAACGAGGCCATCGCCATTGCCGAACGGGTGACCGGCCGCTCCTTCAAGCGTCAGCGCATGCCTCGACCCGTCGCGCGGCTCGGCATGCGGCTCCTGGCCAGGCCCAACGACGCCATGGCGTCCGTCTTCGGGGCCGGTCTGCTGCAGGACCTGGTTGCGAGTGACTGGGACGACGCCCCGCTGAAGGAACGAGGCATCGACGCCAAGTCCGCCAGCCAGTTCATTCGAGAGCAAGCCGGGTCAGCCGGATGAGACCGCGCCTTCTGTCAGTGGCCGACGATGGTGCCATCGACGAGGAACGGCTGGAAGTCCTCCCATGGAGCTGAGCCGTCCTTGGTCATGATGGCTTCCGGGGAGTACTGGACGATGTAGGCGCGGCGCAGGCGGTCGGTCAGGTTGGGGCCGCTGCGGTGGAAGACGACGCTGGAGAAGCAGGCGATGCTGCCGGCGGAAACGACCATCGGAACACCGGGATCGGTCCCGACATAGCCGATCTTGTCGTTGGTCTCGGGGTCGCTGAAGTGCTTGACGTAGGTGCGGACGCCGGCGCGCGAGTACGGCAGCAGGTACACGCTGCCGTTCTCCTCGGTGATGTCGTCGAGCGCGATCCAGCAGGTGAGGTACGGCTCGTGGTCTTCGTGGACGTAGCCGCTGTCCTGGTGCCACGAGAAGGCGCTCTGCCGGTCGGCGCACTTGATGACGTACTGCTCGACGAAGTGGAAGGCGTTGGGGCCGAGCGTGGCCCGGCAGATGTCGGCCATCAGGTCGCCGAAGACGAATGCGCGCAGCTCCGGCGCGGTCTTGGCCATGCCGTTGGCGAAGTAGCGCTGCCCGCGATGGTTGAGACCTAGAACGTCGACGTCGACGCCGGCATCGTCCATTCTGGCATCGATCTCGTCCATGCCCTCCTGCGCGAAGGTGCGCAGGAGCTCGAGCTGCTGGTCGGAGAGGACGCGTTCGAGGACGAACCATCCCTCCTCGCGATACTGCTGCTGTTGGGTTTCCGTGACGACGGAGGTGGTGGTGTCCATGTCGTCGACGGTATCCGCGACGGCATCGCCGGAAGAAGGGACGTGGTGGGCAGGACTGGTCCATTATGGTCAGCGATGACGTTGCCCGGCTCAGTTCGGATCGCCTCCCAGGACGAGGTGGGCACCCGATTGGGCCGCGCCCGGACGATGGGCTTTGTCAACGACGGGCCGGCTCTGTTGCCCCGGCCACGACGAACCCTGGACGCCTACGCGCTCGTCTTGGTCCAGGACGGTGTCGGCTCCTATCTCGACGACGCCGTCCCGCACCTGCCGATCACACCCGGCGACACGATCATCACGGCGCCGGGCCACTCGCACTGGTACGGGCCGCCTCCCAGCGGGACCTGGAGCGAGACGTTCCTGGTCTTCGACGGGCCGATCTTCGACGCCCTGGCTGCCGGCGGAGTGCTCGACGTCAGCGATCCGGTCCGGCACGTCGAGCCGCTGGAGGCCTGGCATGCGCGGCTGCAGGAGTTCGCCGACCGAACCCGGCCGATCACCCCCGTCGCTCGCGAGCTCGAGATCCTCGAGCTCGCCGCACTGCTCGTCGAGCTGCGCAGTGGCGCGGATGCCGGGCCGATGGTGCGGCCGATCCGGCAAGCCCGTGAGCTGCTTGTCGCCGACCTCTCCGCCGAGCTGGACCTGCAGGGCGTGGCTGCAGCTGTCGGCCTGCCGTACGAGACCTTCCGCAAACAGTTCCGGGGTGCGACCGGCAGGTCCCCCGCTGCCTTCCGTCTGGACCGTCGGATCGAGGCAGCCCAGGCTCTCCTCCGCATGACCACGATGACGCACGCCGCGATCGCGGCCAGCCTCGGCTTCGCCGACGAGAACCACTTCGCCAAACGCTTCCGGGCCCGGGTCGGGACATCGCCGAAGCAGTACCGGCGCGCACATACCGCGCGGTCCGGGCCTCACTCCAGGTAGAGCCGCCGGACGACGTCCTCGATGGCAGGCTCGTGCACCGCCAGGTCGCGCAGCTCGACCCGTGCGGAGACCGCGGCAACCACCGCCGCCGCCGTCGTGTCCTCCTTGCGGAACGCGAGGTGCTGACGCAGACCGTCTGCCTCCACCGCGCGCAGAGTCGTTCCCGGTACGTCGGTCAGCGGCGGTCCTGGTTCGGCGAGGTCGACGACGAGCACCCGCTCGGCGCCGACCCGGGCCACCAGTCCGGGGAGGTCGCCGTCGAAGGCGACCCGGCCGTGGTCGACCACCAGGATCCGGTCGCAGAGCCGCTCGATGTCGGGCAGGTCGTGAGTGGTGAGCAGCACGGTCGTGCCGCGCTCGGCGCGCTCCCGCACCAGGAAGGCGCGCAGCCGCTCCTTGCTCAGAAGGTCCAGGCCGATCGTCGGCTCGTCCAGGACCAGCAGCTCGGGGGAGTGCAGCAGGGCCGCGGTGACCTCGCCGCGCATCCGCTGACCCAGCGACAGCTGGCGCACCGGGGTGTCGAGGAACGGCTCCATCTCCAACAGCTGCACGCACTCGGCCAGCCTCGGCTCCCAGGACGACGCGGGCAGCCGGTGGATCGCGCTGAGCAGCCGGAACGAGTCGCGCAACGGCAGGTCCCACCAGAGCTGGCTGCGCTGGCCGAAGACCACGCCGATCCGGCGGGCCAGCGTGGTCCGGTCCCGGACCGGCTCGAGACCGCAGACCCGGACCGTCCCGCTGGTGGGCACCAGGATGCCGGTGAGCATCTTGATGGTGGTCGACTTGCCGGCGCCGTTGGCTCCGATGTACCCGACGCACTCTCCCGGAGCGATGCCGAACGTCACCCCGTCCACGGCGGCCACCACGTCGCGGGTCCGACGCAACCGGCCGGCGCGCCGGCGTACGACGAACTCGCGACGCAGGTCGGTCACCTCGACGATCACGAGCCCGCCCCGACGTAGTGCCGCAGCCCGAGCCGCCAGATCCAGCCGGCCGCGGCCGCGGCGACGGCGGCGGCGGGCACGGCGCTCCACGAGAGCCAGGTGGGCAGCCCGGCCGGGTCGGAGCGACCGAGCAGCGCCAGGGTCGGCAGGTAGGCGACGAACGCTGCCGGCACCACGAAGGTGAAGAACCGCCGGATGAAGGTGCCGAAGATGTTGAACGGGAACGACGAGAGGTAGCTGCCGCCGTAGGTGAACGCGTTGGCGAACTCCATGCCCTCGACCACGTGGAAGCCGATGGTGGAAGTGGCGACGAAGACTGCGCCGAAGATGACCCCGCCGGCGAGCGGCGTGACGACCACGAGGAGTGCGCGGGCCGGCGTCCAGTCCACGTCCGCCCCGGCCAGGGCGATGACCAGGACCACCACGCCGCTGCCGATCCGGCCGAGGCGGCGCAGCGAGAAGTCGCTCGTGACGAGCTGGCCCAGGGCGGAGAGCGGCCGGAGCAGGAACGCGTCGAAGGTGCCGGTGCGCACGTAGAACGGCAGCCGGTCGACGTGCCCGACGACCATGTCGGCCAGCCCGAAGCCCACCGCGGACAGGCCGTACATCACCGCGACCTCGGCGAAGTCGAACCCGCCGAGCGCGTCGACCTGGTGAAAGACGACGTAGACCTCGACGAACTCGATCAGCACCAGGAGCACCTGCGAGCCGAGCTCGATCGCGAAGGACGCCCGGTAGGACGCCTGTGCCGCGACCCTGGAGCGAACCAGTGCGTTGTACGCCTGCGCCGTCGTCGCCTCAGCCACCCTGCACCACCAGCTTGCGGGTGGCTCGCGACAGCACGAGTCGCCCGAGCAGCAGCAGACCGACGGCCCAGGCGACCTGGGCCGCGACCTCGCCGACGGCCTGCAACCCGGTGGCCTGACCGGTCATCAGGTCGATCGGGAACTGGACCATGGCGGGGAACGGCGTGGCGTAGGCCGCGGCCTGCAGCCAGCCCGGGAACAGCTGCACCGGCACCAGGTGGCCGCCGAGCAGGCCGGCCACGAGCACGTAGAGCAGCACCAGGCCGCGGATCTCGGTGAGCCAGAAGGCCGTCAGGTTGACCATGAACCGGCCGGCGAAGGACACGCACACGGCGAGCAGGATCGACACCGGCAGCAGGATGATCGCGGTCGGGTCGGTCGGCCAGTGGAAGCCGAAGAAGAGCGCCCCGAAGGCGATCGGCACGACGGCGCGCGACAGCAGGGCCCAGGCGGCCCGGCCGATGTCTTGGGCCAGCCAAGACAGCTGCAGGTCGACCGGCCGGGCGAGGTCGACCGCGATGTCACCGGTGCGGACGCGATCGGCCAGCTCGGTCCAGGCGAAGATCATCACGACCGCGATCAGGCCCTGCGACACCCAGGCGTAGGTCGACAGGCTGGCCGCGTCGTAGCCGGCGACGGTGCCGCCGGCGCTGTCCGCGATGCCGAGCAGGATCGACAGCTTGATGACGCCGAACACGGTGTTGACGAACACCCCCGCGAGCGCCGCCTGCCGGTAGGTCGCCCAGCGCCGGTAGCCGGCTCCCGCCAGCGCCACGGCGGGACCCACGGCGATGACCGACACAGTCGCGGGAGCCTACTCGGCGCGCCAGGTCGGCCCGCCTTGCGAGGCGTAACGGCACCTTGCGAGGCACCTGCGCCTCGCAAGGTGCCTCGGGTTCAAGGCGGTCGTCGCAACACGGCGGTTCAGGACGCTTCTGACAGTAGGGCGTTAAGGGCCTCGCGGGGGTTGCGCCAGCCGAGGGTCTCGCGGGGCCGGCCGTTGAGCTCGGCGGCGACTCTGACCAGCTCGGCGGGTGAGTGCGCCGACAGGTCGGTGCCTTTGGGGAAGTACTGGCGAAGCAGCCCGTTGGTGTTCTCGTTCGTGCCGCGTTGCCAGGGGCTGTGCGGGTCACAGAAGTAGATCTGCAGGTCGGTGGCCATGGTGATCTGGGCGTGTGCCGCGAGCTCGGTGCCTTGGTCCCAGGTCAGAGTCCGGCGCAACGTGGCCGGGAGGGTCATGATCGCTGCGGCGATGGCGTCGCGCACGGCTGGGGCACTGTGGTTCTGCGGCAGGTGCAGGAGGATCACGAACCGGGTGGTGCGCTCGACCAGGGTGCCGATCGCGGAGGCGCTGTGCGAGCCGACGATCAGGTCGCCCTCCCAATGTCCGGGCACCGCCCGGTCTTCCACTTCGGGCGGCCGTTCGGAGATCATCACCATGTTCGGGATCCGGACCAGGCGGGCCGTCACCTCCCGTCGCGGCTTGCGCAGAGCCCGGCCGGTGCGCAGGCAGGCGGTCAGCTCCTCGCGCAGCCCCCCCCGGCCCTGGACGTAGAGGGCCTGGTAGATCGTCTCGTGGGACACGCGCATCTCACCGTCGTCGGGATGGTCCTCGACCAGGCGTCGGGAGATCTGCTCCGGGCTCCACCGCTGGGTCAGCCCATCCTGCACCGCGGCGGCCAGCCGTGGCTGGCCACAGTTTGCCTTCCTTCGGTCGCCGGGCCCGCGACTCTGCCTTGGCCTGGGCGGTGCTCGCCCGGTAGCCGGCCGACCAGCGCAGCACGCCGTTGCGGGCGATCTCCCGTCCGACGGTGGTCTTGTGCCGCCCGATCCGGACCGCGATCGCCGTTGGGGTCTCGCCCGCGGCTATCCCGACCGCGATCTCCTCCCGCTCGGCCAGCGACAGGTGCCGGCCCCTGACCGGCGGCTCCACAAGGCTGATCGGCGACATCCCACCAGCCTCACGAAACCAGCGACTCCCAGTGCACCGGTTCACCCCGACACGCCGGGCAGCCTCCTCCGCGACGAGCCCATCAGCGATCCCTCGCCAGAAAGCACGCTGCACCGACTTCAACGTCCGTGGACGTCCCATCACGACACCTCATTCGATCAAGTGTTGCGACGACCCCTTGAATCCGAGTGCCGACACGCCTGCCATACGTGGTCGACGGGCGGGCTTGCGTCAGGGGAGCGGTAGGAGCCGCCGTCCTCGACGAGCAGGCCGTCGGTGACGAGGCCGGCCAGCGCCCGGTCGCGCTGCTCGTCGTCGGCCCAGACGGCGGCCAGCTCCTCGGCGCCGACCGGCCCGTCGGCCGGCCCGGTCCGCAGCACGGCCATCAGCAGGCCGCGGACCTGCCGGTCGGTGCCGGCGAACGGCTGCACCCGCCGGGCCGGCCCGTCGTACGCCGGGGCGCCGGCCAGCCGCCACGCGCACCGCGCCGCGAGCGGGCAGTCGTCGCACCGCGGCGCCCGCGCGGTGCAGACCAGGGCGCCGAGCTCCATCACTGCGACCGCCCAGCGGGCCGCCACGGCGGGCTCGTCCGGGCAGCAGCGCCTCGGCCCGGACCCGCTCCTCGGCGGTGAGCGACGGCGCCGGCTGCTCGGCGCCGCCGACCGCGCGGGCCAGCACCCGCCGCACGTTGGTGTCCAGCACCGCGTGCCGGGCGCCGTGGGCGAACGACGCGACCGCGGCCGCTGTGTAGTCGCCGACGCCCGGCAGCGCGAGCAGCCCGTCGTACGACGTCGGCAGCCGGCCGTCGTGCCGCGCGACCACCTCGGTCGCCGCCGCGTGCAGCCGCAGCGCCCGCCGCGGGTACCCGAGCCGGCCCCAGGCCCGGACCGCCTCGCCCGGGGGCTCGGCCGCCAGCGCGGCGGGAGTCGGCCAGCGCTCCAGCCAGGCCCGGTAGACCGGCTCCACCCGGGCGACCGGGGTCTGCTGCAGCATCACCTCGCTGACCAGCACCGCCCACGCCGTCGTCCCCGGGGCGCGCCAGGGCAGGTCGCGGGCGTTCCCGGCGTACCACTCCAGCACCGGCGCGTGCAGCGGCGAGGACGGCATGTCCCCCGGCTCCTGCGCACGGCGCGGGATCGCCGCCCGCCTCAAGTACGGCACCGGACGTGACGACCTGGAGAGGAGGAGAGCGCTGCGGCCGCACGCCCTCGTCCAGCGCGGAAGGTGGCGGTCGACGCCCATGTCGATGACCGGTCAGCATCCCGGCGCGACCCGCCGGCCCCGGGCGACGACCGCCGCTGGTCGTGGTCGTCGTCGGCGACAGCCGGGCCCGCACCCGCGCCCTGCGCAGCCTGCTGTCGGCCCCCGGCTTCGTCGTCGCCGCCGAGGTCTGCACGGCCGCGGCCGCCGAGGCGGCGGTCGTCGAGCACCAGCCCGGGGCCGTCCTCCTCGACCTCGACCCCGCCAGCGGCGGCATCGAGGCCATCGAGCGGATCATGGGCACCCGGCCGACACCCGTCGTGGTCTGCGGCGCGCTCGCCGCGCACTCCGCAGGCCGCGCTGGCCGCCGGGGCCGTCGACGTCGTCGGCGCCCTGGACGCGCTCCCGAGCTCCCCGCAGTACGTCACGGCGCTGCGCCGGCACCTGCGGGTCGCCAGCCGGGTCCGGGTCATCACCCACCCGCGCAACCGGCTGCGGGCCAGGGGCCTGGCCGGCGCCGCGAGCTACGGCCGCATGCCGACGACCACCCGGGTACGCCGGCGCGCCCACCCCGGCACGGCGCGGTGCCCGGCGAGCAACCTCGCGGGTCGTCGTCATCGGTGCCTCGACCGGCGGACCGCCGGCGCTCGCCACGATCCTCGCCGACCTGCCGGCCGACCTGCCCGTCCCGCTCCTCGTCGTGCAGCACATGGCCGACGGTTTCGTCGAGGGGCTCGCCACCTGGCTGGACGGCCTGTCGCCGCTGCCGGTCGTGATGGCCGAGCACGGCCGCCGGCTGCGGCCCGGCGTGGTGCACGTCGCGCCGGCGGGCTCAACACCCTGCTGCGGCCGGGGCTGCGGATCGAGCTGCGCACCCCGCCGGCGGGCCAGTTCCACGTGCCGGGCGTCGACGCCGCGTTCGCCAGCGCGGCCGCGGTCTGCGGCGTCGCACGCGGTCGGGGTGCTGCTCACCGGCATGGGCCGCGACGGCGCCGCCGGCCTGCGCATGATGCGCGACGCCGGCTGCCTCACGATCGGCCAGGACGAGCCGACCTGCGTCGTCTGGGGCATGCCCGCGGCGGCGCAGGCGCTGGGCGCGGTCGAGGTCGAGCTCCCGCTGCCGGAGATCGCCGCGGCCATCGCCGCCGCGGTGGCCGTCGCGCCGAGCGACGGTCGACGCCGTGAAGCGGCGCTGCGCCGACGCCGACTTCGCGGCTGCCCGCGACTACCTGCTCGCGACGGCCGGGCTGGTCTTCGACGAGAGCCGCCGGGCCGGGCTGACCGCGGTCGTCGCCGACCGGCTGCGCGTCACCGGCGCGGGCAGCGTCCCGGCGTACCTCGCGGCCTGGACGGCGACGGCCGGCGAGCTGCGAGCGGCAGCGGCTGCTCGACGGCGTCACCGTGCAGGAGACCCACTTCTTCCGCAACCCCCCGCAGATGGAGGCGCTGCGCCGCCGGGTGCTGCCCGAGCTGCTGCGCCGCGCCGCCGGGCGGGACCGGCCGCTGACGATCTGGAGCGCCGGCTGCTCGACCGGCGAGGAGCCCTACACGCTGGCCATGCTGCTGCTCGAGCTGTCGCCGATGCTCGGCTCGCAGCGCCGAGGCCCGCATCGTGGCGACCGACGTGTCGGCCGAGGCGCTGCGGGCAGCCCGCCGGGCGACCTACACCGGGCGCACCCTCGAGGCGGCGCCGCCGATGGTGCGCGACCGCTGGTTCGAGCCGCGGGGCGGCGGTGCGCTCGTCGTGCAAGGAGCAGGTCCGCCGGCTGGTCGACCTGCAGCTGCACAACCTGGTCACCGACCCGGCGCCGTTCGGGCCGGGCGAGGTCGACCTGGTCGTCTGCCGCAACGTCACGATCTACTTCGCCCGGGCGACCACCGCGGCTGCTGATGGGTCGTTCCACGACGTGCTCGCCGAGGGCGGCTACCTGCTGCTCGGCCACTCGGAGACGCTCTGGCAGGTCAGCGACGCGTTCACCCTGGTGCCGGTGGGCGACGCGTTCGTCTACCGGCGGTCGCACGACGCCCGGCACGGCGCCCCGCCGCGACGCCGGCGGGTCGCGACCCGCCCGGTCCGGCCGTCGCGACCAAGCCGGTCGCCGCGGTGCGCCCCGCGGCCGACCTGGCACCCCGGCCAGGCGGTCGGACCGCGACGCCGGACACCGGCGGGCTGGCGCACCTGCGGCGGCGCGTGAGCAGCTCGCCGCCGGCGACTACCCGCGGCTGCCGCGCGCCGCGGAGGCCGCGGTGGAGGCCGACCCGCTGCTCGCACCGGCGTACGTCGTGCTCGGCCAGGCCCGGACGCACGCTCGGCCAGGACGCCGACGCGGTCGACCCGCTGCGCAAGGCCGTCTACCTCGACCCGACGGCGGGGGACGCGCACTTCCTGCTCGCCGGCGCCCTGGCCCGGCTGGGTCAGCACGGCGCCGCCGCCGTGTCCTACCGGGCGGCCGCCGCGGTCGCCTCGGTCGCACCGACGCGCGGCGCCGCGACGACCTGCTCGGCGGCCGCGACCTGGCCGAGCTCGTCGACCTGTGCCAGCGGCTCGCCGACAGCTCGGAGCTGCAGGCTCGCCGGAGCGCGGCGTTCACCGCACCCGGGGTGTCGTCGTGAGCGGCTGGGTCATGTTCGTCATGGGCGGCCGCGAGCTGGCCGGCGCGCTCGGACGAGGTGCGCGAGGTCGTCCGGGCCATCGGCATCGAGGCGCTGGCGGGGACCCGCGCGCCGGTCACCGGCCTGCTCGAGCTGCGTGGCACCCCGGTGCCGGTCGTCGACCTGCGCTCCGCCGCCGACCCCGGCCGACTCCGGCGACGTGCTGGTGCTGCAGCACGCCGAGGGCGTGCTCGGGCTGGCGGTCGACCAGGTGGTCGTCGGTGCTCGGCCCGGACGAGCTGCAGCCCCGCCGGCGACCGAGCCGCGGCCGCACGGGCTGCCGTCGTACGTCCTCGAGGTACGCCGGGACGCCACCGCCCGTGCGGTGCTCGTCGTCTCCCTGCCCGCCCTGGCCGGCCTCGTCACCGCCTGAGCTTCGCGGTCCGCTGCGGCGGCTGGTCAGTCGACCACCGCTCCGCAGGTGCATGGGGAGCGTGGCCCCGGACTTCGCGGCGGCCCGGATGCGGCCTTGCACGGCCTTACCGCGCCGAATCCATACCTACCGCGCCGAGTTCAGCACGGTTGAGCACCAACGATCACGGATCCGTGATCATTTCGGCGGTGCGGGCGTCTTCGGGAGGCACCCGCAGGGCTCAAATGGGTGTGTTCCGACCTGAGACCGTTCGGGGACGCGTTTCCGGCGTAGGTTGGTCTCGCAGCGTGTTCCCTGCTGTCGCCCCGGACCCGGCGTACTCCTGACGCCTGAGAGCTGGCGCGACCATGACCTCCATGTCGCACGACCGGATGACACTGTGCATCACGAGGCCGCCGGACGGCGCGGTCGACTACGTCCAGATCCTCGGCGACGTCGACCTCTCCGAGACCCAGGCGCTCGACCGCGCGGCCGCACAGCTGCAGGACGGCGGCGGAGGCGACATCTGCGTCGACCTCGGCGGCACCACGTTCATGGACTCGACCCTGGTGCAGTTCCTGGAGGACCTCGGCGGCGACGGCGCCGGTCGCCTGGTCATCTGCCGCCCTGGTCCGATGGCCAGTCGGCTCATCCACCTCACCGGCTTGGACACCGTGGCCAGCGTCCGCGCCGACCTGCCGCCGGACTGGCCGAAGCAGCCCGCCGCCTGAGCGTCCAGGCTTGGAAGACTGGGCGGATGGCTGCCCGCCGTCCGTCTCGCCTCCGCGACCGACGCCGACCAGGTCGCTGCCGTGCACGTCGCGTCCTGGCAGTGGGCGTACGCCGGTCTGCTCCCCGCCGAGGAGCTGGCCGGCCTCTCGGTCGCTGACCGGGCCGACCGGTGGCGCGCCATGCTGGCTGGCACGGGCACCGGCCGCACCGACCGCGGTGCGACGTTCGTGGCGGACCTCGACGGTCGCGTGGTCGGCTTCGTCGCGGTGGGCCCCGGGCGCGACGACGTCGGCGGGCCGTCGGTGGGTGAGCTCTACGCGATCTACCTGCAGCGCGAGATGGCGGGCACCGGCACCGGTCGGCGACTGCACGACGCCGGGGTCGGGTGGCTCGCCGGGGAGGGCTGGACCCGCGCGCTGCTCTGGGTGCTGCGGGACAACGTGCGGGCCCGGCGCTTCTACGAGCTCTGCGGCTGGCGGGCCGACGGCGTCACGAAGTCCGTGCCGCGGCCGGACCTGGTCGACCTCGACGAGGTGCGCTACGAGCGGGCCCTGGTGCCGGCCACCGGTGCCGCGGCACGTGGCACGCTGCCGTCATGAGTCGTGACGACCCCACATTGGCCGAGCTGCTGGCCCAGGAGGACGAGCTGCGGCTCGGCCGCTTCGACAACGACGACGCGTGGACCCTCGGGTCGCCCTGGTCGAGGAGGCCCGGCGCCGCGAGTCTGCTGTGGTCGTCGACATCGAGCGCGGCGGCCAGCAGCTCTTCCACGCCGCCCTGCCGGGCACCGCGCCGGACAACGACTCGTGGATCGCGTCGCAAGGGCAACGTGGTGCGGCGGTTCGGCCACAGCTCGCTGTACGTCGGTCGGCTCTGCCGCGACGCCGGCACCACGATCGAGGCGAAGTACGGCGTGCCGACCGCCGACTACGCCGCGCACGGCGGGGCGTTCCCGCTGCTCGTCCGCGACGTCGGCCCGGTCGGTGTGGTCGCGGTGTCCGGGCTGCCGCAGCTCGAGGACCACGCGCTCGTGGTCTGGGGGCTTCGGTCCCTCGGTCAGACGTAGCGCTCGAGGATCGAGGACTCGGCCAGCCGGGACAGCCCCTCGCGGATGCTGCGGGCCCGCGACTCGCCGACGCCGTCGACGGTGAGCAGGTCGTCGATGCTGGCCGCCAGCAGCTTCTGCAGGCTGCCGAAGTGCTCGACCAGCCGGTCGACCACGGTTCCGGGCAGGCGCGGCACCCGGGCGAGCAGGCGGTAGCCCCGGGGGCTCACGGCCGCGTCCAGGCCCTCGCCGCCGGCGTAGCCGAGCGCACGCGCGACGGCGGCGAGGTCGAGCAGCTCGAGGGCGTCGAGGTTGTCGAGGTCGGCCAGCACGTCGACGACGGTGCGGGCCCGGCGCCCGACGGCGGCCGGCAGGTAGTCGCGGGCGATCAGCTCCCGGTCGGGCTCCACCCCGGCGATCAGCTCGTCCAGCTGGAGCGTGAGCAGCCGACCGTCGGTGCCCAGCTCCACGACGTACGACTCGATCTCGCCGGCGATCCGGCGCACCATCTCCAGCCGCTGGGCGACCGCGGAGACGTCGCGGACCGTGACCAGGTCCTCGATCTCCAGTGCCGACAGGGTGCCGGACACCTCGTCCAGGCGGAGCTTGTAGCGCTCGAGGGTGGCCAGCGCCTGGTTGGCCCGGGACAGGATCTGGGTCGACGCCTCGAGCACGTAGCGCTGGTCGTTGACGTAGATGGCGATGATGCTCATCGACTGGCTGACCGAGATCACCGGCAGGCCGGTCTGCTTGTTGACCCGGTCGGCGGTGCGGTGCCGGGTGCCGGACTCGTCGGTGAAGATCGCAGGGTCGGGCACCATCTGCACGGCGGCGCGCAGGATCTTGGTGCAGTCGCGGTCGACGACGATGCCGCCGTCCATCTTGGCCAGCTCGCGCAGCCGGGTGGCGCTGAACTCGACGTCCAGCACGAAGCCGCCGGTGCACAGCTCCTCGACCATCTTGTCGTAGCCGAGCACGATGAGTGCGCCGGTGCGGCCGCGCAGGATTCGCTCGAGGCCGTCGCGCAGCGCGGTGCCGGGCGCGACCGCCGCCAGGGTCGCCCGCAACGGGTCGTCGCCGCGCTCGGTCGGTGCCACAGCCCTCTCCCCGGTCGTCGTCGCTCACGCGGAGTGTATCGGCGCCGCGCGCACTCCCGGTCCGCGCGGCCCGGTCACGAGATGGACACGAACGCCACGCCGCGCTGGTTCCCGCCTCAGTGCCGGCGGCTGGCGAATCGGATGACCTCGGCGCCCGGGAAGGCCACCCGCAGCGCGTGCGGGAGGTCGCGGACCTCGATGGCCTGGATCCCGCTGGGCACCTTGCCGGGATCGGGCGGTACCAGGGCATGGGTGAAACCGAGCCGGGCGGCCTCGGAGAGCCGGCGTGCGGTGCCGGTGACCCGCCGGATCTCGCCGGCCAGGCCGACCTCGCCGATCGCGACCAGTCCGGTGGCCAGTGCGTCGTTCTTCGCCGAGCCCGCGACCGCGAGCGCCACCGCCAGGTCGGTGGCCGGCTCGGTCAGCCGCACCCCGCCGACCGTCGAGGCGTAGACGTCGCAGGCCCCCACCTGGACCTGGGCCCGCCGCTGCAGCACCGCCAGGACCATGGCCAGCCGGCCGCCGTCCAGCCCGCTCGTGATGCGCCGCGGTGAGTTGAGCAGCGACGGGACGACCAGCGACTGCACCTCGGCGACCAGTGGTCGCTTGCCCTCGACCGTCACGGTGACACAGGTGCCGGGCACGGCCTCGCGCTGCTGGGACAGGAACAGCCCGCTCGGGTCGGCGAGCCCCACGATGCCGTCGTCGGACAGGTCGAAGCAGCCGACCTCGTCGGCCGGGCCGTAGCGGTTCTTGACCCCTCGGACCAGCCGGAGCCGGGAGTTGCGGTCGCCCTCGAAGTGCAGCACGACGTCGACGAGGTGCTCGAGCAGCCGCGGACCAGCGATCGAGCCGTCCTTGGTGACGTGCCCGACGAGCACGGTCGCGATGCCGCGCTCCTTCGCCACCCGGATGAGTGCGGCGGCCACCTCGCGGACCTGGCTGACGTTGCCCGGGGATCCGTCGACCTCCGCGCTGGCGATGGTCTGCACCGAGTCGACCACCAGCAGGTCGGGCTTGACGGCGTCGACGTGGCCGAGGACCGCGGCCAGGTCGGTCTCGGCGGCCAGGAACAGCTCGTCGCGCAGCGCGCCGATGCGGTCGGCCCGCAGCCGCACCTGGGCGGTGGACTCCTCGCCCGTGACGTACAGCGCGCGGGCTCGCTCGGCGAACCGCGCGGCCACGTCGAGCAGCAGGGTGGACTTGCCCACCCCTGGCTCACCGGCCATGAGGACGACGGCGCCCGGCACCATGCCGCCGCCGAGCACCCGGTCGAGCTCGTCCACCCCGGTCGGCACGGCCCGCGCGGCCTCGACGTCGACCTCACCGATCGGCCGGGCGGCGCTGCTGACCGGGCCGGCCCTCGTCGTACGGACCGCGGGTGCCGTGGTGTCGGCCACCGTGCCCCAGGCCTGGCACTCGCCGCACCGGCCGACCCACTTGGCCGTCAGCCAGCCGCACTCCGCGCACCGGAAGGTGGGGCGCTCGCGGACCGCTGCCTTGGCCATGCGGACGACAGTAGGACGGGGGTGGGACACGACCCGGCAGGCGCACCGAGCGCGGTGCGGCGCGCGACCTCCCGCGCGACATCACGCTGGCGGACGCCACAGCACCCGTGCACGCGTGCTGACGTGTCCGCCGGCGTGCTTTACGTGGTCGACTCGGCGGCGTCACGGACCCTGGCGGAAGGACTCCTCGACCAGCCCGCGGCGGAAGAAGTCCACCCCGAGGCCGGCGATGAGCGGCTCGACCTGGCTGGTCATCGACTGGATCGCGGCCAGCTTGGTCTCGAGCAGCTCCCCCTCCAGCAGCAGGCTGAACAGCTGCTCGTCCCGCGGCGTGCAGGGCGGCTCGGCGCCCATGAAGACGTTGAACCGGTCCAGCGGCTCGCGGAACTCCTCCAGCCACTCCGGCGAGTTGGTCGCGTAGCCCAGCACGGCGCCCGGCGGGGCCACCGCCTTGAACGCCTCGGTCGCCCAGCGGCAGGCGGCCTTGTGGTCGTCGTGCCCGGTCATCCCGTCCGGGCCGAAGGTCAGCACCGTGTCGGGCTGCACCTCCTCCATCAGGGCGGTGACCCGGCGTACGGCCTCGTCCTGGTCGACCTCGGCGCACCCGCCGTCGGGGTAGTCGAGCCAGTGGTGCTCGGTGACGCCGAGGATGGCCAGCCCGCTCTCCATCTCGGCGGTACGTACGGCGGCCAGCGGGGCGCCGCTCGGCCAGCGCTCCTCGTCGGGGGAGCCGAGCTCGCCGCGGGTCGCCGTGACGCAGACGACCCGGTCACCGGCGCGGGCCGCCCGGGCCATCAGCCCGGCGCACAGCCAGGTCTCGTCGTCCGGGTGCGCCCAGATGCCGAGGATCGTGCCGAGCGGGTTGTCTCCGTGACATGTCCCGAGACGCTAACCGCGACGTCCGATCGCCGCCAGTGATCTCCGGCTGCGGACCGCAGACTGGATGCATGACGACCACCACTCACACGACGTACGCCGTGCGCGCGCTCCCGGCAGCCCTCCTCGACGAGGTCCGGTCGACCGGGATGGACGCGTCCGGCACAACCGCCGAGCGCGTCGTCGCGACAGGCGGCGAACCGCTGCGCTGCTGCCTGCGCGACGCCGGTGCGGGCGAGGCGCTGCTGCTGTTCGGCTACCGACCGCGCACGCCGAAGGGTCCCTACCAGGAGGTCGGCGCGGTGTTCGCGCACGCCTCGCCGTGCGAGGGCTACGTCGGTGCCGGCTACCCGTCGGACTGGCTCGACCGGCCGCAGGTCCTGCGCGCCTATGACGACCGCGGCTGGATCCACCCGGCCACGACGGTGCACGACGGCACCGACCCGGAGGCGGCGCTCGCGGCAGTGCTGGCCGCCCCCGGTGTCGTCGAGGTGCACAGCCGCAACATCGCCTACGGCTGCTACATGTTCGCGGTGACGCCGCTCCGCTGACCCACCGCGCCGTCTGCCCGTCGACCACGTATGGCAGGCGAGTCGGCACCTGGCGAGGCGCCTGCACCTCGGGAAGTACCAATACGCCGCGCAAGGCGGGTCAGATCCGGTACGGCGATCAGCGGACGTCGCGGCAAACGCGGCCCGCGGGCGGTGCCGTCGGCAAGGAGAAACGCGACGATGGACGTCGGGTCACGCTCGTGAGTCACGGACGCACGCCGTTTCGCCTTCGTCGCGGCACCGGGTGGGCCGCATGCCTGACCTCCGGACGGACGTGTGACGATGCAGCCCATGCCCGCGGCCCCCCATGACGTCGACGGTGAGCTGCGGACCGAGGTCCTGAGCCTGTGCCAGGCCCTGATCCGGGTCGACACGACAAACCCGCCCGGCCGCGAGACGGCAGCCGCAGTGGTGCTGCGGGACCACCTGGAAGCGGCCGGGGTCGCCTGCGAGCTGGTCGCCCGCGACCCCGACCGGGCCAACCTGGTCGCGCGCATCCCGGGGTCCGGCGGTGCTCCCTCGCTGGCCTTCGTCGGGCACCTGGACGTGGTGCCGGCCGACCCGCGGGACTGGACCCACCCGCCCTTCGACGCCGTCGTCGACGACGGCTACCTCTACGGCCGCGGCGCCGTGGACATGAAGAACGAGCTGGCGGCCCGCGTGGTCGCGATGGCCAGGCTGGCCCGATCGGGCTTCCGGCCGCGTGGTGACCTGTGGCTGCTCGCCGTCGCCGACGAGGAGGACGGCTCGGCCGACGTCGGCATGCGCTGGCTGCTCGAGCACCGCCCCGACATCCAGCCGGACTTCGCGCTGAACGAGGGCGACGGGCTGCGGCTGGAGCTCACCGACGGCCGCGCCGTGATGGGCATCGCGGTCGGCGACAAGGGCACCTACCCGGCGCGGGT
Source organism: uncultured Actinomycetota bacterium (assembly GCA_963728425.1). Classification (GTDB taxonomy): domain Bacteria; phylum Actinomycetota; class Actinomycetes; order JACCUZ01; family JACCUZ01; genus JAVEDA01. Next base: position 98,275 of record CAVSKC010000008.1, on the reverse strand, counting down.
CACCGCGATCGGCGAGGCGGCGCACGCCTCGATGCCCGCCCAGGGCCGCAACGCGGTGCCGCTGCTGGCCGAGCTGCTGCGCCGGGTCGGGGGCGGCCTGCCGGACCCGCAGCCGAGCCCGGTGGTCGACCGGATGCTGGCCGTCCTCACCGGCCGGGCCGTGCCGGACGACGCCGACGGCTACCGCTCGGCGCTGGCGGCCGCCGCTGCGATGCACCCCGCGCTCGAGCACCTCGTCCCGGCGGTCGCCGGCATCACGATGGCGCCGACGATGCTCGCCGGGTCGAGCAAGCGCAACGTGATGCCCGGCCGGGCCAGCGTCGAGCTCGACTGCCGGATCCTGCCCGGCACCACCGAGGCCGACGTCGAGCGCGCGGTGCGCGACCGGCTCGGCGACGGCATCCCCTACGAGCTGGACTGGCCGGAGCGGCTCGTCGCCGGCAGCAGCTCGCCCGCGGAGGGCCCGCTGTTCGACGTGTGCCAGTCGTGCCTGGATCACGGCCGACCCCGGCACGGTGCTGCTGCCCTCGCTGTCGACGGGCTTCACCGACTCGGTCTACCTGCGCGCGGCTTGCGGCACGGTGGCCTACGGCTTCAGCCCGATGCTCGCGACGCCGCCCGACGTGGCGCTGGCCGGCTTCCATGCCAAGGACGAGCGGGTGCACGTCGACGACCTGCTGCTGGCGGTGCGGTTCCACGAGCAGGCCGCCCGCACCCTGCTCGGCTGACTGCGCCGCCGTCAGGTCGCCGTCCGCCGGGAGACCGGCCGGCAGACCGCCTCAAGATCGTCCCCAGGCCCCGCAGTGGATCGGTCGTACCGGGAACTTGCCGCGCGGATGCGCTCAGCGCTGGGCCCGACCGGGCCCCACTGTGGGGCGGGGGCACGATCATGATCGGCGACTCGGCCACGGCGACCGCCGGGTGCAGCCAGCAGTCGGCGCTGGGCTCGGGGACGTCCACCCGGTCAGCGCGTGCGTGGCTTCTTCGGGTCCGCCGGGTGCAGGGCGAAGCGGCGCCGAGACGTGAGGTGGGCCTGGCAGTGGGTGGCCAGCTCGTCGTACCCCTTCTGCCCCATCAGCTCGACGAGCTCGGCGCGCATCGAGAGGTAGACAGGCTCGGGCGCGACGTGCGCCTCGGTGTTGCCGCTGCAGTACCAGTCCAGGTCGTGACCGCCGGGGCCCCAGCCGCGCCGGTCGTACTCGCCGATGACGACGACCAGCATCTCGGTGCCGTCGCCTCGGTCGACCCGCTCGAAGGTGCGCCGGATCGGCAGCTGCCAGCAGACGTCCGGCTTGGTCTCGAGGAAGTGTCGCCCCGTGCGCAGCGCGAGGCCGTGCAGGGCGCACCCCTCGCCGCCGGCGAAACCGGGCCGGTTGGCGAAGATGCAGGCGCCGTCGACGACCCGGGTCTTGCGCGCACCCTCCTCGTCCTTCTCGGTCCAGTCCTTGGGGTCGTAGTGCTGCCACGTCTCCGGGGTGAGCTCCTTGACGAAGCTCTTCACCCGCTTCTCGTCGGCCTTGTCGGAGAAGTGCGCACCGAGGGTGCAGCACCCCACACCGGGGGGCTGGTCGGCGTAGATGCCCTGGCACCCGTTGCCGAAGATGCACGACCAGCTCGACGTGAGCCAGGTCAGGTCGGCTCGGAACGACTGTTCGTCGTCAGCGGGGTCGGGAAACTCGATCCACGCGCGGGGAAAGTCCAGGGGAACCTCGGGCACGACACACAGCCTAGGCCCGCGCCGACGCGGGTAGGTTGCGAGCGACGTCAAGGTCTGTCGTCACAGGGAGGTACGACGGGAGGGTGCGCCGTGCGGCTCGCAGTGCTCGACGTCGGCTCCAACACCGTGCACCTGCTGGTGGTTGACGCGCACGAAGGGGCCAGGCCGCTGCCTGCCCACTCCGACAAGGCCGAGCTGCGGCTGGCCGAGCATCTCACCGACGACGGCCACATCGACGACGCCGGGCGGTCCCGGTTGATCGAGTGCGTGCAGCACGCGCTTGAGGTCGCGGAGGACCGCGGCACCGAGGACCTGGTGGCGTTCGCCACCTCCGCGCTCCGGGACGCACCGAACGGACCGGAGGTGCTGGCGGCGGTCCGGGACGCTACGGGCGTCGACCTCGAGGTCCTGACCGGGAACGACGAGGCGCGGCTCACCTTCCTCGCGGTGCGACGCTGGTTCGGCTGGTCGTCGGGCCGCCTGATGGTGATCGACATCGGCGGCGGGTCGCTCGAGCTCGCCGCGGGGATCGACGAGCTGCCGGACGCGGTCGCGTCGCTCCCGTTGGGCGCCGGCCGGCTCACCCGCACGATGCTGCCCGGTGACCCGCCGTCCGGGCCCGAGGTCAAGGCGCTGCGCAAGCACGTGCGGGCGCAGGTGGCCGGCCAGCTGCGCCCGTTCGAGACGCTCGGCGAGGCCGACCACGTCGTCGGCACGTCCAAGACGTTCAAGCAGCTGGCCAGGCTCGCCGGGGCGCCCGGTGCGGAGGAGGGCGAGCGGGTTCCTCGGATGCTCAACCTGGACGACCTCGACAAGTGGGTCCCGAAGCTCGCCGCGATGACCTACGAGGAACGCGCCGAGCTGCCCGGCGTGTCGACAGGCCGGGCCCCGCAGCTGCTCGCCGGCGCCATCGTGGCGGAGGCTGTGATGGCGCTGCTCGACGTCGACGAGGTCCAGGTCTGCCCCTGGGCGCTGCGGGAGGGCATCATCCTGCGCCGGCTCGACTGGATCCGTCCCGACGAGTGACGCAGTAGGCTGGACGGCATGCAGCACGGACGGTTCGGGTGCCCGGCGCGAAGGTCGCCCTCTCCACCGCCTCGTGCTACCCGGAGACCTGCACGACGGCCTTCGAGATGGCCGCTGACCTCGGGTTCGACGGTGTCGAGGTGATGGTCTGGACCGACCCGGTGAGCCAGGACCCCGACGCCCTCCGCGGGCTGTCGGACCGGTTCGGCGTGCCGGTGCTCGCTATCCACGCCCCCTGCCTGCTGCTCACCCAGCGGGTCTGGTCGACCGACCCCTGGACCAAGCTGCAACGGGCACAGGCAGCGGCCGAGCGGGTCGGCGCCGGCACCGTCGTCGTGCACCCACCGTTCCGCTGGCAGCGGGAGTACGCCCGCGGTTTCGTCGACGGGCTGCACCGGATGCAGAGCGAGACCGACGTGACCTTCGCGGTCGAGAACATGTTCCCGTGGAAGGCCCGCAACCGGGAGGTCGCCGCCTACCTGCCCGCACTGGGACCTGCTCGAGCTCGACTATCCGGCCACCACGCTGGACCTCTCGCACACCGCGGTCTCGGACTCCGACGCGGTGCGGGTGGTCGAGGCACTGGGCGACCGGCTGCGTCACGTCCACCTCGCCGACGGCTCGGGCTCGAACAAGGACGAGCACCTGGTGCCCGGTCGCGGCGGCCAGCCGTGCGCGGAGGTCCTGGAGCGGCTCGCTCGCGGCGGTTACGACGGGACCGTCGTGCTGGAGATCAACACCCGCCGGGCCGTGAACCGGGACGAGCGGGAGGCCGACCTCGCAGAGGGGCTGGCCTTCGCGCGCCTCAACCTCGCGGCGGCCGCCGGCTCGACGTCCGGTCCGTGACCGACCGCCAGCTCTTCGACGGCGTCGCGGCCGACTACGACGCCTACCGGCCCGACTACCCGGCCCAGCTCTTCGACGCGCTGGAGTCGGCGATGGGACAGCCGCTGCTGTGGTCGCACGTCTGCGACGTCGGCGCCGGGACCGGCATCTCGTCCCGGGCCATCGCCGGGCGCGGTGCCACGGTGACCGCAGTCGATCCGGGTCTCGGCGTGCTGCGGGTGCTCCGGTCGAGGTCGACGTCGAGGGTGCTCCCGGTCGTCGGTGACGGCAACGCGCTGCCGCTCGCGGACGGCCAGTTCGACCTCGTGTCCTACGCGCAGTCGTTCCACTGGACCGACCCGGATCGGGCCGTCGGCGAGGCGTTCCGCGTGCTCAAGCCCGGCGGCGTGCTTGCCCTCTGGTGGAACCGGCACGACCTGTCGGTGCCGTGGTTCGCCCGCCACCAGGAGCGGCTGTTCGCGGCGTGCGGATGGGCGGGGCACGACGACGAGGCCTGGGCCGCGCAGCTGCTCGCCGGGCCGCCCTGGCACAGCCGGGTCGCCACCGTCGAGATCCCCTGGAGCCGGCGGATGTCGGTGGTCGACTTCGGCCGCAACATCATGACCAAGTCCTACGTGTTCGGGATGGGCGACCGGGCGCCGGACGTGGTCGCCGCCGAGGTCGACGAGCTGGCCAGGGAACACCCCGACGGCTACGTCGAGGAGCCCTTCTCGACGTACGCCGTGATGGCCCGCCGCTAGGCGCTGGACCGCCGCCCGGGGCTGCCCGTCGACTATGTCGGGGCGCGATGTCATGGTTTGGACGGGCTTGTGTCATAGATCACTCTGGGATAGAACGGCCTGGTCCGTCCCTACCATTTCGGCGACCCGGCCGGCGGCTGACCGTCACCGGCTGACGACCGGGAGGGGCGCACCCCACGGGGGTGCGCCCCTCCTGCCGTGCCTCGCTGGCGTCCGCCCCTGGCCGGGCCGGTGCGTTCAGGAAGGAGTGATCGGCCCGCGAGCGCCGCCCACGGCGGCCCGAGCTCCTGACTCCTCGCTGACGGCACCACCATCGGGGCCGGCCCCAGCACCTCGCGCGAAGAAAACACGGATTCATCGCCGCCGAGGGCGCCAGCCACGCTCAGCGGCGCGGGACTCCGTGGATCCTTCGCGCCAAGCTGCACGTGCGGCTGTTGATGTCGGCGACCGGCACGGTGACCCCGTTTGGGCGACCGCGCGGCACCGGCTCTGGCAGGCATGATGGGCGCCATGACCGGAGGGCCGACGTGACGGCGCCCGCCAAGAGGGGCCCTGGCCGGCCGGCGGACGGCGGCGACCGGCGTACGGCGATCCTGTCCGCCGCGCGGGAGCAGTTCGCGGCGACCGGCTACGCCGCCGCGAGCGTGCGCGGCATCGCGCGGCAGGCCGGGGTCGACCCGGCACTGGTGCACCACTACTTCGGCACCAAGGAGCAGGTCTTCGTCGCGGCCATGCAGCTGCCGTTCCAGCCCGGCGAGATGCTGCCGCAGGTGCTCGCCGGCGACCCGGCGGGCATGGGGGAGCGGCTGGTGCGGCTGTTCCTCGGTGCCTGGGACAGTCCCGAGTTCCGGGCCCCGATGCTCGGCATGCTGCGGTCGGCGATGACCGGCGAGCAGGGCGCCGCGATGCTGCGGGAGTTCGTCGGGAGCGCGCTGATCGGTCGGGTCGCCGAGGCCGTCGGCCCGGTCGACCCGCTGCGGGTGCAGGCGGCGGCGGCGCAGATGGTGGGTGTGGTGATCCTGCGCCACGTGATCCGGCTCGAGCCGCTGGCCTCGGCCCCGGTGGACGAGGTGGTCGCCCTGATCGCCCCCGCCGTCCAGCGCCACCTCCTCGGCTGACCCGACCCCTCTGATCCGCCGTTGATCATGCACTTTGGGTGATCCCCAAAGTTGCATGATCAACGCGGGATGGGGTGGGGGCTGACCTGCGGGTTCGCCCAAGATCCCCAAAGGTGCATGATCAACTGCGGGTTGATCATGCGCCTTTGGGGATCTTGTTCCGAGGGTTGACGAGGGCGGAGGGGCGCGGGATATTCATTGGGTGATGAATAGCAGCCAGGAAGGTCCGGCGGTCGCGCTGCACGGGCTGCGGGTGGTCCGCGGCGGCCGGCTGGTGCTGGACGACGTGACCCTCGAGGTCCCGCGCGGCACCGTGGCCGGGCTGCTCGGCCCCAGCGGCTGCGGCAAGAGCACCCTGATGCGCTCGCTGGTCGGCGTCCAGGTCGTCGCCGGCGGGGAGGTCCGAGGTGCTCGGCCGGCCGGCCGGGCGCCCCGCGCTGCGGCACCGGGTCGGCTACGTGACCCAGGCCCCGTCGGTCTACGCCGACCTGACCGTGCGCGAGAACCTCCGCTACTTCGCGGCCGTGCTCGGTGCTCCCCGCTCCGACGTCGACCGGGTGGTCGACGAGGTCGGGCTCGGCAGCCATGCCGACGACGTGGTCGGCCGGCTCTCCGGCGGCCAGGAGGCTCGGGTGTCGCTGGCCGCTGCCCTGCTCGGCGAGCCCGAGCTGCTGGTGCTCGACGAGCCCACCGTCGGTCTCGACCCCGTCCTTCGTCGCGACCTGTGGCAGCTCTTCCGCGACCTCGCCGACCGCGGCACGACCCTGGTGGTGAGCAGCCACGTGATGGACGAGGCCGCGCATTGCGACCGTCTGCTGCTCCTGCGCGAGGGACGGCTGCTCGCCGACGACACCTTGGACGGGCTGCTCACCCGCACGGGGACCTCGGACGTCGAGGCCGCGTTCCTCGCCCTCGTCGACGACGCCGCCCGGTCGGACCGGGACGAGCCGACGAGGAGCCCCGCATGAGCACCCGCCGCACCCTGGCCACCGCGCACCGGGTGCTGACCCAGCTGCGCCACGACCCGCGGACCATCGGACTGATGCTGGTGGTGCCGTGCGTGCTGGTCGGCCTGCTCGCCTGGGTCTACCAGGGCACCTCGACGTTCGACCACATCGGTGCACCGCTGCTCGGCATCTTCCCGTTCGTGGTCATGTTCCTCGTCACCAGCGTCGCGACCCTGCGCGAGCGGACCTCCGGCACCCTGGAGCGGCTGCTCACCATGCCGCTGGGCAAGCTCGACCTGCTGCTGGGCTACGCGCTCGCGTTCGGGGCCGTCGCCGTCGTGCAGGCCGGCCTCGTCAGCGCGCTGTCGCTGACGGTGTTCGGCCTGGACGTGGCCGGCCCGACCTGGATGCTCGTCCTGGTGGCCCTCGCCGACGCCTTGCTGGGCACCGCACTCGGCCTGTTCGTCAGCGCCTTCGCGGCCACCGAGTTCCAGGCCGTGCAGTTCATGCCCGCGTTCGTGCTGCCGCAGTTCCTGCTCTGCGGGCTGCTGGTGCCGCGGGACCAGATGCCGGACGTGCTGCACGCCATCAGCTCGGCCCTGCCGCTGTCCTACGCCGTGGACGCGCTGCGGGACGTGACGACGAACGCCGAGGTCGCCACGGGCACATGGGTCGACCTCGGCGTCGTCGTCGGGGCGGTGCTGCTGGCGCTGGGTCTCGGTGCGGCCACCCTGCGCCGGCGTACGGCCTGAGCCGTCAGTGGTAGCGGCGCAACGAGCTCCCGACCGGTGACGACCCGACGTAGTCGTCGTCGCTGTCCGAGCGGCGCCCGTCGCGCAGGTCGATCTCCCGAGCACCGTCGCCACGGTCCGCGCCGCGCGCCCCGGCGTCCTGGGCGGTCAACGGCTCGGCCACGTCCTCCAGCGACTCCTGCTCTGCGTTGACGGCGAGGAACATCGCGACCAGCCCGGCAGCGATCATCAGGCCGGCGCCGATGTAGTAGCCGACCACCACCTGGTGGCGACCCTGCTCGATGAACTTGCCGAACAGGATCGGTCCGATGATGCCGCCCAGGCCGGTGCCGACCGCGTAGAAGAACGCGATCGCCATCGCGCGCGTCTCCATCGGGAAGATCTCCGAGACGGTGAGGTACGCCGAGCTGGCGCCGGCCGAGGCGAAGAAGAAGACCAGGCACCACATCGCGGTCAGGGTGTTCGCCGACAGCGACCCGTTGTCGAACAGGACGCCGGTGAGCACGAGCAGCAGTCCGGACACCACGTAGGTCAGGGTGATCATCACCCGGCGGCCGACGGTGTCGAACAGCTTGCCCAGCAGGAGCGGTCCGGCGAAGTTGCCGATCGCCAGCGGGATCAGGTACCACGGCGCGGTCGAGTCGCTGACCTTCATGATCTTCGTGAGCACCAGGGCGAAGGTGAAGAACACCGCGTTGTAGAGGAACGCTTGGCCGATGAACATCGACAGGCCGAGCACGAACCTCTTGGGGTAGAGCTGCCACGCAGTCCTGGCGATCTCGCCGAACCCGATGGTCTTGCGCTGCCGGATGGTCAGGTAGTCGTCGCTGTCGTCGGCCTTCGGGAGCCGCTCGTCGGTCGACTCCTCGACCTGGCTCTCGATGTCGCGCACGATCCGCTCGGCGCCCTTCTCGCGGCCGTGGATGAACATCCAGCGCGGCGACTCCGGGACGTTCTTGCGGACGAACAGGATGCCGATGCCGAGGATGGCGCCCAGGCCGAAGGCGACCCGCCAGCCGACGTCCTTGGCGAAGTAGTCCTCGTTGAGGAGGAAGACCGACACGGCCGCACCGAACGCGGTGCCGAGCCAGAACGAGCCGTTGATGATGAGGTCGACCCGGCCGCGAACCCGGGCGGGGATCAGCTCGTCGATCGCGGAGTTGATGGCGGCGTACTCGCCGCCGACACCGGCGCCGGTGAAGAACCGGCAGACGAAGAACCACATCGGGTTCATCGAGAAGGCGGTGAGCACGGTGGCCACCAGGTAGACCGCCAGCGTGACCATGAACAGCTTCTTCCGACCGAGCCGGTCGGTCAGGTAGCCGAAGAACAGGGCACCGAGGCAGGCGCCCGCGACGTAGACACCTGCTGCGATGCCGATCTGGCTCTCTGTGATGGAGATGCCGGACCCGTTCTCGGTCAGCCGGCTGGCGATCGATCCGACGATGGTGACCTCGAGCCCGTCGAGGATCCACACCGTGCCGAGCCCGAGGACGACCAGCCAGTGCCAGCGCGACCAGGGCAGCCGGTCCATCCGCGCCGGGATGTTGGTCTGGATGGTGCCTGTCTCAACCCCGCTCATGGCGGCCTCCCGTTTCGCTGCCCGCGGCCTGAGCGGTCGCAGGGGACTGCGGACGGTGCTGCCCGCACTGCCAGGGCCGAAACCCGGCGTTAGCGGGCGGCGCGGGCCAGCGGCGGTCGGGGGGTTAGCCTGACCCGGCGTACGACGACGAGGTCGTGCTGCCGTGTCGCCCCGAGGAGGCCCTGTTGCTGCGGCGTGTGCTGCTGTCGATGTCCCGCAGCCGGAGGATCCGGCACGTTGTCGAGACGGCGCCGGTCTCCCGGTCCGTGGTGGCCCGGTTCGTCGCGGGGACGAGCGCGGAGGAAGCCGTCGCGGCGACCCGTGACCTGTTGTCGAAGGGCCTGCTCGCCTCGCTCGACCGGCTCGGCGAGGACACCCTCGACCTGCACCACGCGACCGACACCCGCGACGCCTACCTCAAGATGCTCGAGCTGCTCGCGGCCGAGGGACTCACCGCGGGCGCCGAGGTGTCGGTCAAGCTGTCCGCGGTCGGCCAGGCACTGCCCGGCGACGGCGAGAAGGTCGCGCTGGAGAACGCCCACGCCATCTGTGCCGCCGCCCACGCGGCCGGCACCACCGTGACCCTCGACATGGAGGACCACAGCACCACCGACTCGACGCTGAGCATCCTGCGGGACTTGCGGGCCGACTTCCCCGAGACCGGCGCCGTGCTGCAGGCCTACCTGCACCGCACCGAGGCCGACTGCCGCGACCTCGCGTACGCCGGGTCGCGGGTCCGGCTGTGCAAGGGCGCCTACAAGGAGCCGGAGTCGGTGGCCTTCCAGGGCAAGACCGACGTGGACAAGGCCTACGTCCGGGCCCTCAAGGTCCTGATGGCCGGCGACGGCTACCCGATGGTGGCCACCCACGACCCGCGGCTGGTCGCCATCACCGAGGACCTGGCCCGCCGGCTGGGCCGGGCCAAGGACAGCTTCGAGTTCCAGATGCTCTACGGCATCCGCCCGCACGAGCAGGAGCGGCTGGCCGCCCAGGGTCAGAAGATGCGGGTCTACGTGCCGTACGGCGACGAGTGGTACGGCTACCTCGTCCGAAGGATGGCCGAGCGACCCGCGAACCTCGCGTTCTTCCTACGCTCGGTGGCCACCAAGGGCTAGGAGGGACTGCCGATGGCACCGACTGCTTCGCGACGGGTCGCCGTGCTGGGGGCCGGCAAGATGGGTGAAGCGCTGCTGTCCGGCATGCTGCGCAGCGGCACCGCAGCGGGCGACCTCGTGGTCACCGCTCGCCGCCCCGAGCGGGCCGCGACGCTGCGGGAGCGCTACGGCGTCGACGTTGTCGGCACCCAGGAGGCCGCCAAGGCCGCCGACACCCTGATCGTCACCGTGAAGCCGCAGGACATGGGCGCCCTGCTGGCCGAGCTCGCGCCGCACTGCCCGCCGGACCGGCTGGTCGTGACGGCCGCGGCCGGCATCACCACGTCGTTCCTCGAGGCCCGCCTCGCGGCCGGGACGCCGGTGGTGCGGGTCATGTCGAACACGCCCGTGCTGGTCGACGAGGCGATGAGCGCCATCTCCGCCGGGGCGCACGCGGCCGAGGAACACCTGGTGCGCACCGAGGCGATCTTCTCGCCGGTCGGCCGGACCATCCGGGTGCCGGAGGCGCAGCAGGACGCGGTGACCGCGCTGTCGGGCAGCGGACCGGCGTACTTCTTCTACCTGGTCGAGGCGATGACCGACGCCGGCATCCTGCTCGGCCTGCCGCGCCAGGTCGCCCACGACCTGATCGTGCAGACCGCCATCGGCTCGGCCGTCATGCTGCGCGATTCGGGCGAGCGCCCCGCGACTCTGCGCGAGGCGGTCACGTCCCCGGCCGGCACGACCATCAACGCCATCCGCGAGATGGAGAACCACGGGGTGCGTGCGGCGATGCTGGCGGCCCTCGAGGCGGCCCGCGACCGCGGCCGCGAGCTCGCCGCGGGCGGGGAGGACAAGTAGTGACCGACGACCTGGGCAACGACATGCTCGAGGTGCCGCAGCCCGCCCTGCTGTTCGATCTCGACGGGACCCTGGTCGACTCGGTCTACCAGCACGTCATCGCCTGGCAGGAGGCCCTGACCGAGTGCGGCATCGAGCTGTCGGTGTGGCGCATCCACCGCCGGATCGGCATGAGCGGCGGGCTGTTCATCGACGCCCTCAGTCGCGAGACCGGCGTCCGGCTGGACGACGACCTGTCCCAGCGGCTGCGCACCCTGCACGCCGAGGCCTACCTGCGTAGGCACGAGTCGGTCGTGCCGCTGCCGGGCGCCCGCGAGCTGCTCGCCCACCTGCACGAGCGCGGCGTGCCGTTCGCGATCGCGACCAGCGGCGCGCGGCACACGGCCGGCTCTGCGCTGGCCCTGCTGGGACTGCCGGACGACGTGCCCGTCGTCACCCGGGACCTGGTCGAGCGGGCCAAGCCCGACCCACATCTCTTCCTCGCCGCAGCGCGCCGCCTCGACGTCGACCCGAGCCACTGCTTCGTGGTGGGCGACAGCGTGTGGGACCTGCTGGCCGCGCAGCGTGCGGGAGCTCTCGGCATCGGGCTGCTGTCCGGCGGGTACGGCCGGGAGGAGCTGGAGCGGTCCGGCGCCTACCGGGTCTACGCCGACCCCGCCGAGATGCTGACCCGGCTCGAGGAGGTCGGCGTCCGCCCGGTCCGCTGACGCCTTAGCCCACGGCGCGGCCAGGCGCGCGCACCTGCGGCCACCCGCAGCCGCGCAGGGTCCGGGTGAGGAACCGGCGCTCGGCCGGGTCGACCGCGAGTCGCCAGCGCCACTTCACGGCGACCCACTCGGCGACGTAGGTGCACCGGTACGCCGGTCGCGGCAGCCAGTCCTGCGGCTCCCGGCCCGCCTTCGCCCTGGCCGCCGACGACGTGACCGCCACCAGGGTCGCGGGGTAGCCGAGGTCGTTCGCGAGCTGCCGGCGCAGCGCGGGTCGCCAGGCCCGCGCGCCCGACCGCCAGGCCTCGCCGCAGCGGGACGACGTGGTCGACGACCAGCGTGCTGCTGCGGGTCCGGTACCTCCCGTCGTACGGCGAGCGCCAGTGGCCGCCCGTGAGCGCGCAGCTACGTCCCGACCCGCGGTGGTCGCAGGGCCTCGGCGACGAGCACTTCGGCCGCCGTGCTGCAGCCGTCGCCGTCGGCGTCGCGCCAGCCGGGGAAGGACGACGCGGTGAACCCGCGGTCCCGCTCCGGCGCTCGGCGCAGTGCCGCGAGCAGGCTGCGGCTGCTGCGCCGGACGAACGGCGTCGACGCAGTCGCAGCGGCCGACGGCGACGAGCGGTTGCCGGCGGTATCGAAGGCCTCGACGGTCCACGCGTACCGACGCTCGGCGACCAGCGCTGCGTCCCGGTAGGACGTCGCGCTCGCCGGCACGGTCGCGACCGCTACGCCGCCGCGCCGCACGGTGTAGCCGGCGACTCCCACGGTGTCCGAGGATGCAAGCCAGGACACGTCCGCGGACGTCGGGGACACGGCCCGCGCCGCCACGCCGGTGGGCACCGAGGGCGGCGGTCGTGTCCGGGGGCGGAGCCGGGTGCCGGCACGGCACGGTGCCCGAGTCGGTGAAGGTGCCGTCGGTGGTGGCGTAGCTGAACGCGGCGTCGTCCGGCCCGAGGTCGAGCCGCAGCGCACCTGCCGCCGGCTGCGCGGTCTGCGCTGCCACCCGCGGGTCGGTGCCCTTGGGATTGATGATCTCCCGGCCGCCGGTCCCGACCACGAACTGGGTGATGCCACCGGGTGCCGCGCACCGGTCCGGTCCAACGCCGTCCAGCGCTCGTACGTGTGCGCGTGCCCGGCCAGGACCATCGTCACGTTCTGGTCGACGAGCAGCTGCCAGACCTGGAGCCAGGCCGTCCCGGCTGACACCGACGACGTTGCTGTAGCGGGGGTGGTGCATGTACGCGATCGTGCAGCTGCCCTGGTGGGCGGCCAGGTCCTGGGCCAGCCAGTCGTACTGCGCCGACCCGGGCACTAGCTGGCTGGCCACCCCGGTCGCGTCCGCGAACTCGGTGGTGGAGTCGAGCACGACAAGGTGCCAGCCACCGACGTCGTAGCTGTAGTTGTGCGGTACCCCGCCCCAGTAGGCGAAGTACGGGGCGGCGCCGTCGGTCCGGTACTCGTGGTTGCCGATCGCGGGGTTAGTGATGCCACGGAACTGGCCGTAGCCGGCGGGGTCGTCGTACCAGGTGTCGAACTCGAACGGCGTCCCGTTGTCGTAGACGTCGCCCAGGTAGGCGAAGACGTCCGGGTCGAAGGCGGCGATCTGCGCCGTGACGGCCAGGCTCTCGGGCGAGCCGTCGGCCCCGTCGCCGACGACAGCCAGCCGGACCCGCCCGTCCGGGCCGGGCGCCGCGGTCGCGGACCGAACGGGTCCGCCGGTGGCACCGAGGCACGTCTGCATGCCGTGCTGCACGGTGGCCGGCAGGGTCCCGTTGGTACCGCCGTGCCGTCGCACAGCTTGGCCCGGGCCTGCAGCGTCCGGCGCTGTTGGTCAGCATCCGCTCGGTGCGCCAGGTCATCCGGTACGCTGCCGGTGTCCGGGTCGGGGTCGGTCAGGAGGTACGTGCCCGCGCAGTTCCGGAGCTACAGGACTCACCCGCGACCGGTGACCGCCCGCGGCCGGCGTCACGGTCGACCGCCGCCGTGAGCGCGGCCTGCCGCCGGTGAGAGCGCTGCCGTCCGGCGCCGGTCGAGGCAGACGCTCACCGTGTAGCCGATCCCAGCTGTCGTCGCGCAGGTCGCGCCGCCGTCGCCGGGGCCGCAGTCGTGAGCGGCAGCACCAGCCCGACCAGCAGCGACAGGACCAGCGGCCGGTCGGGCATGACGTGAGCACCCCGTCACTGCATCCGGGTCGAGTGGCCCGGTGTCCGGGCTTGACCGAATCTTTCGACGATCGGGCATGTCGAGGAACGGCGAGCTGTACGCGGGCTCGGCGCCCAGCACCTCGGCAGCCTCGTCGGCGTCCATCCGCGACCGCTCCGCCTCGACCACCATGGGGAGCAGCCCCACGTCGCCCGGTGTCGCCAGCCCGGTCACGACCGGCAGCGACAGCGCCCAGGACACCGCAGCCGTCATCGTTCGCTGGTCGGCCAGCGGCTCGTACCACGTCGTGTACCGTGCCCTCGGCCCGTGCTCACCGGTCGCCGCCAGTTCTGGCGGGCGACGGTCTTGATCAGCATCAACGCCGCGTCCTGCCGCTGCTACCTCGTCGACCAGCTCCTCGTAGGCGGCGCGGTACGCAGGGTCGCGGCTGAGCACGACGCTGATCGGGGTGAGCACGGTCGCGAACGGATGCCGCCGCAGCGCCTCCAGGTGGGTCGCCGGCGCGTCGTCGCCGTGACCGGTGATGCCGACCGCGCCCACCAGGCCCTCGTCCTGGGCCCGCAGCGCGGCCTCCAGCGCGCCGCCGCGTCCGGTGGCCCGGTCCAGCTCGTCCAGGTCACCGACGGCGTGCAGCTGGATCAGGTCGACGCGGTCGGTCTGCAGCCGTTCCAGCGACCGGTTGATCGACCCCCAGGCGCCTTCGGCGTCCCGGTCGCCGGTCTTGGTGGCGAGGAAGATCGGTGCGCCGCGGATCGTCGAGCATCCGCGGGCCGAGCCGCAGCTCGGCCTCGCCGTAGCTCGCGGCCACGTCGAGGTGGTTGATGCCGGCGTCCAGGGCCTCCTGCACCGAGGCGTCGGCGACCTCCTGGGTGACGTCACCGAGAGCGGCTGCCCCGTAGATCAGCACCGAGCTCTGCGTGGCCGATCCGGCCGAGCCGTCGTCACTCCATCAGACCCTGTCGTCCTTCGTCGCCGCCGTCGCAGCGCGACTCGACTTCGCGCCGTCCGATGCAACCAGCATGGCCACCAGCCCGGCGGCGGCGATCCCCAGCCCCAGCTGACCGTTGAGCGGCAGCGCGATGCCGATGCCCCGCCGACCACCCAGGACAGCTGCAGCAGGGTCTCCGAGCGGGCGAACGCCGAGGTTCGCACCGCCTCGGGCACGTCGCGCTGGACGATGGCGTCCAGCGACAGCTTGCCGAGCGACTGGGCGCAGCCCCGCGGCGAACGCCGACCGCCAGGACGGTCGACGACGCCGTAGACGAAGGCACCGGCCAGCGCCGCGACGGTGACGATCGCGAGCACGACGACGATCACCGTCAGCGGCGCGCGGGCCCGCAGCCGCGACGCCGATCGTCGTACCGACCGCGTTCCCGATCGCGCGGCACCGGCGACGAGACCGAGCGCCACGGTGTCGTCCAGCCCGCCGATCGGGTTCTCGCGCAGCAGGAACGCGAGGAACATCGTCAGGAACCCGGAGAACGCGCGCAGCGCACCGTTGGCCCGCAGCGCGATGACGACCGCGGAGCCCGACGCTGGTGCGCCGTGGGATCGGGCCGGTGTCGTCCAGCGAGAGCGTGGTCCGCGTCTCGCCCACCGTGGAGTCGACCTTGCGCGGGCAGCCGCAGCGCCAGCACCATGCCCGCGCCGAACACCAGGAAGGCCACCCGCAGCGACCACGCCGGCCCGATCAGCGACAGCAGCCCGGCGAGCGCCGGCGCCGAGCGCGCCGGAGACGATGCCGGCCAGCGAGATCCGGGCGTTGGCCGCGACCAGCGTGCCGCCCTCCGGCAGCAGCCGCGGCACCGTGGCCGACCGCGTCACGCCGTACGCCTTCGACGCGACGAGGCAGGCGAACGCCGCCGGGTAGAGCGAGAGCCCGCCGCTCGCGACGGCGCCCGGCGAGCACCCAGGTCGGCGAAGCAGCGGGCCAGCATGGTCGCGGCGATCGCGTACCGCCGGCCGTGCCGGAACCGGTCCAGCAGCGGGCCGATGATCGGCGCCATCACCGCGAACGGCGCCATCGTGATCAGCAGGTACAGCGCCACCCGGCCGCGCGCCTCGCCGGTCGGCACCGAGAAGAACAGCGTGTTGGCCAGCGCGACCGCGACCATCGCGTCGCCCGCGGTGTTGACGCCGTGCAGCTCGATCAGCCGGCCGAGCCCCGACTCGCCGGCGCCCTGCGCGTGGGTGACCCGGCGCACCCCCCGGGCGGTGCCGCATCGCGCCGGACCGGGTGCCGCCGGCGCGGCGTGCCGCGTGACGCGGCCGCCCGGCAGCCGCTCCCGCCGGGTGCTGGTCCACCCCCGCCATCCTGCCGGGTCGCCGCTCGACGACATCGCCAGGCCATCCGGCCGGTCGCGGCGTCAGGTCGCGCGAACGCGATGAGGGAGAATCGCGACCGTGACCACCACCACCGCCCGAAGGTCCGCCCCGACGCCGTGCTGGCCGCCGCCGTCGACGTGGCCCGCGCCGCGGCGGTCGAGGTCGCCGCCCCCGCCGAGCACGTCGGCGAGCACCTCGGCGCGGACCTCGAGGGCGAGCGGCTCGTCACCCACCGCTTCGCCTGCCCGACCCGGCCTACCGCGGCTGGCACTGGGCGGTCACGCTGACCCGCGCGCCCCGCAGCAAGACCGTCACGGTCGAGCGAGGTGGTGCTGCTGCCCGGCGACGACGCCCTGCTCGCCCAGGCGTGGGTGCCCTGGAGCCAGCGACTGGCCCCCGGCGACCTCGGCGTCGGCGACCTGCTTCCGACCGAGGCCGACGACGACCGGCTCGAGCCCGGCTACACGGCGGCCGGCGGCAACGAGAAGGACGCGCGGCGAGGCCGACGACGACACCGACCGGGTCGCGCTCTGGGAGCTCGGCCTGGGCCGGGCCCGGGTGCTGTCCGCGATCGGCCGCGACGACGCCGTCGACCGCTGGTACTCCGGCGAGCACGGGCCCACCGCGGCGATCGCCGAGGCCGCGCCCGCCGCGTGCTCCACCTGCGGCTTCGTGCTCCCGCTGGGCGGCACGCTGCGCCGGGTGTTCGGCGTCTGCACCAACGCCTTCTCGCCGAGCGACGGCAGGGTCGTGTCCTACGACCACGGCTGCGGCGCCCACTCCGAGGTCGCGGTGCTGCCCGGCCCGGTCGAGGTGGCGCCGCCCGTCGAGGACGACGAGCTTCGACGTCATCGCCCTGCACCCGGTCGAGCACACACCGGGGTCGGTGGACGCGACCCCGGACGGCGAGGACCTCGGCCACTGCTGACCCAGGTCCCCCGCCGGCTCAGCCGATGACAGCCTTCAGCGCGTCCTCGTAGGCCCCCTGCCGGGCCTCGCCGATCAGTGCCGGGTTGCCGAACGACAGGACCAGCCGGCCGTGCCGGAACGTCTGGTCACTCTCCCGCTTGGTGGCCTTGGCGACGTACGCCTTGGCAGCGTCGCGGCTGCCGAACACGATCACGTCGACCTGCTTCGAGGTCGCCATGTCCGTGGCGCCGGGCACCGTCGTGGCGAGCCCGGTCCGGTCGACATCCTGCTCGAGGAACGCGGTGCGCATCGGCAGATCGTGGAACGTCAGGTAGTGCGACATCCGCACCAGGGCGTCCTTACGGTTCGGGTGCGAGGCCCGGAAGGCGGCGACTGCGTCCTCGTACGTCTTCTGGCGGGCCGAGCCCATCCGTGCCGGGCTGCCGAACGAGACCACCACGCGACCCATCGCGGTGGCGTTGTCGTCAGCGTTGCCGGCGTACAGCTTCGCGTTCTTGGCGGTGTCGAACCGCACCAGGGTGGCGTCCTTGGTGTGCTCCGCGAGCTGGCAGCCGGCCGAGGCCAGCTGGGTGCAGAAGCCGTCGGTCACGACGACATCAGGTCCCTCGGCGTGCACCCGGGTCACCTTGGCGTCCGGCTGCTGGCCGATGCTCTTCAGGATCTGCACCGCGGTCGGCGCAGTCGCCGCCTGCGCGGGTGACAGGGCAGGGACACTGAGCAGGCCCGCGGTCGCGAGCACCAGCGCCGGCCCGGCCATCCGGGCGAAGCGGTGACGGTGGGTCATGGGCATTGCGTCCTCCACGGTCGATCGAGACCTGATCGAACCATGGTCGCGCCGGTAGCGTCCCCGAGATCGACGAGCCCGTCAGGACGGGTTCGGGGGCTCGTCCGCCCGGGTTGAGTCGGTCTGTGCCGCCCGGAGCGCGGTGCGACGGCGACGGACGTGCCGGATGCCGACCAGGCCGAGGAAGACCCCGGCAGCCATCGACCCACACCCAGTCGCCGCGGCCGTGCTCGGACCAGCGGTCGTGCAGCACCAGGGTCGCCACCAGGCCGACAGCCCACAGCGACGGTGCCGATGGTGACCACCCGGACGTCGTCGGCTCCGATCGGCTCCGGAGCCGGGCGGCGTGGCGCGGGCATGCGCCCAGCGCTACGTCTGGCAGGCTGGGCGGCGCGCAGCGCCGACGTCGCCACTCCCGGCCCCGAGAGGTTCGCCATGTCCGGCTCGGCGCCCACCACCGCGGCACCCCGCACCGACCGGCGCGGCGGCGGGCTGGACCGCTACTTCCGCATCACCGAGCGCGGCTCGACCGTGTCGCCAGGAGGTCCGCGGCGGGCTGGTCACGTTCTTCACGATGGCCTACATCGTCGTGCTCAACCCGCTGATCATCGGCACCGTGCCGGACGCCGACGGCAACTTCCTCGGCGGCGGCGACGCACCGAACCTCGCGCTGGTCGCCGCCGCCACCGCCCTGGTCGCCGGCGTGATGACCATCGCTGATGGGCGTGGTCGCGAACTTCCCGCTCGCGCTCGCGACCGGGCTCGGGCTGAACGCGTTCGTCGCGTTCTCGATCGCCTCGCAGATGAGCTGGGCCGACGCGATGGGCCTGGTGGTCATCGAGGGCCTGATCATCCTGGTGCTGGTGCTCACCGGCTTCCGGAAGGCGGTCTTCCACGCCGTCCCGACCGGCGCTGAAGACCGCGATCAGCGTCGGCATCGGGCTGTTCATCGCCTTCATCGGGCTGGTCGACGCCGGCGTCGTCCGCCGCAACCCGGACGCCGCGAACACACCCGTGCCGGTCGGCTTCGGCGTCGGCGGCGAGCTCGCAGGGCTGGCCGACGCTGGTGTTCGTCGTCGGCCTGCTGGCGATCGTCGTCCTGATGGTGCCGCGGGTCAAGGGCGCGATCCTGATCGGGATCGTCGTCGCCACGGTGCTCGCGGTCGTCATCGAGGCGATCGCCGACATCGGGCCGAGCTTCATCGCGCCGGGCAAGGTCAACCCGCACGGCTGGGGCCTCAACGTCCCGGCGCTGCCGGACACTGGTCGCGACACCCCGGACTTCGGGCTGCTCGGCGACTTCAGCCTGCTCGGGCTCCTGGGACCGGGTCGGCTTCGTCGCCGCCGCTGCTGCTCGTCTTCACGCTGCTGCTGGCCGACTTCTTCGACACGATGGGCACGATGACGGCGATCGGCGCCGAGGCCGGGCTGCTCGACGAGGACGGCGCCCCGGTCGGGCGCGCAGCGGATCCTGGTCGTCGACTCGGTCGCCGCCGCGGCCGGTGGCGCCGCGTCGCGTGTCCAGCAACACGTCGTACATCGAGTCGGCGGCGGGCGTCGGCGAGGGCGCCCGGCACCGGGCTGGCCAGCGTCGTCACCGGCGTGCTGTTCCTGCTCGCGACGTTCCTCGCGCCGCTGGTCGCGATCGTCCCCTACGAGGCGGCGACCCCGGCGCTGGTCGTCGTCGGCTTCCTGATGATGGTGCAGGTCAAGGGCATCGACTGGGACGACGTCGAGGTCGCGATCCCGGCGTTCCTCACGATCGTGCTGATGCCGTTCACCTACTCGATCACGGTCGGCATCGGCGCCGGCTTCGTCTCCTACGTGCTCATCAAGGCGGTGCGCGGCAAGGCCGCGCAGGTGCACCCGCTGCTGTGGCTGGTCGCCGCGCTGTTCGTCCTCTACTTCGCGCTCGACCCGATTGCGGCAGCTCCTCGGGGTGAGCTCGCCGATAGCGGGTCGACCCGCGGCCGGGCAGCTTCAGCGAGGTCGGCCGCCCGGCCCCGGGCGGCCGAAGTGCCAGCCCTGGCCGTAGTCGACCCCGAGCGGCGAGCAGGGTGGCCGCGTCCTCCGCGGTCTCGACGCCCTCGGCGACGACCGTGGCGCCGCAGCCGTGCGCGAACTCGACCAGCGAGCGGACCAGCGTGCGCAGCACCGGGTCGGCGCTGACCCCGTCGACGATGCTGCGGTCGAGCTTGATGACGTCGGGAGCCGTGAGCACGATGTGCCGCAGCGAGGAGAAGCCGGCGCCGACGTCGTCGATCGCCAGCCGCATGCCCCGCTGCGCGCAGCGGAGCGAGCACCGCCATCGAGCGCGTCGTAGTCGTCGACCGGGTCGTGCTCGGACAGCTCGAGCAGCACCCGGTCGAGCGGCAGCCGGTCGAGCAGCTGCGCGTGCACTCGGGCGTCAGCAGGGTGGCGGGCGAGACGTTCATCGCGACGTAGCCGGGGACCACGGTCGAGGTGCCGGCGGCGCGCTCGAGCGCGAGCAGCTCCAGCTCGTCGCCCAGGCCGATGCTGTGCGCCTCCGCGAAGCAGACGTCCGGCGCCTTCCCCCACTCGGCCGGGAACCGGCTCAGCGCCTCGGCGCCGACCCGCTCGCCGGTGGCCAGCTCGACGATCGGCTGCAGCACGACGAGCGGTCCGCCCGCGGCGATCACGGGCGCGAGTCGGTCGCGCGATCTCCGCCCGGCGGGCGCGCTCGCGGACCCGGGCTCGATGATCACCGACGCGGCGTGAGCGAGCACCTCCATCAGCGCCTTGTCCCGCTTGGTCAGCTCCTTGTCCGAGGTGAGTCCCGCGGCGCAGAACGTGCCGTAGAGCGTGCCGTCGCTGAGCACGACCGGCACCGAGACGATAGCTGCGGATCCGCGGCATCCGCGCGGCCGGGCAGCCTCATCGCCGCGGGGAAGGCCTTGACGTCCGGCATGACCGCGGGCAGCTTCCCGTCGAGGATCGCCTGGCAGAGCGTCGTCTCCTGCCGCTGGGTCACGCCCTCCTTGAACAGCAACGGCACCGACGACTCGACCACCTCGAGGTGCTGGGTCGTGCCGTCCAGTCGGGTGAGGAACGCCACCGACAGGTGGAGCTGTCTTGGCGGTGCGCAGCAGCTCGGCGACCTGCTCGTCGGCCTCGGAGCGTCGTCTCGCCATGACGATTTTGTCGACAGGTCCGGTCGCTGACTTCACCGCTCGGTGCGGCAGACTGACGCGTGTGACGCGGCCGGGGCGAGGGGGACGACGGCCCGGAGCAGGCCCACCGGCTGCCGGTGGACCCGGACGTCGAGGCAGACCGAGGACGACCGCCGACTGGGGCACACCGCCACCGTCCCGCACGAGCTCGGCGCGGTCCTGGCCGAGCGCTGGGACGTCCTTCTGGTCGTCGCGCTCGGGGGGCGCTCTCGGCAGCCTTGGCAGTTGGGGACTCGGTGAGGCGCATGGACGGCCGGTGGTATGACTTCCCCTGGGCGACCTTCGTCGAGAACGTGTCAGGGTCGTTCGCACTGGGCGTCCTCGTGGTCGTGCTGCTCGGCGCGGTGGCCGCGGTCGAGGTACCTGCGGCCGTTGCTCGGCGTCGGCATCCTCGGCGGGTTCACCACCTTCTCCACCTATGCGCTCGACCTGCGCACCCTGGTCGCGGCCGACCGCTTCGCGCTCGCGGTCACCTACCTCGCCGGCACCCTGCTCGCTGCGCTGCTGGCCGCCTGGCTCGGCATCACGGCCGCGCGCCGGGTGGTGGGCGGATGACGGTCCTGCTCGTCCTGCTCGGGGGCGCGGTGGGAGCCCCCGTGGCTGCATCGTCGACCTGGTGGTGCAGTCCGCCCACGACAGCCTGCTGCCATGGGGGACCTTCGTGGTGAACGCGGCGGGGTCGCTCGTTCTCGGTGCCACGGCCGGCGGCGTCGCGGCGGCCGGTGGCCCGGACTGGGTGCTGACGCTGGTCGGGACGGGCTTCTGTGGCGCTCTGACGACGTTCTCGACGTTCTCGTTCGAGACGGTCCGACTCGCGGAGGAGGGGGCGCTGACGGCCGCCGCGGTCGACGTCGCCGGCAGTGTCGTCGTCGGTGCGGCGGCCTGTGCCGCAGGGTGGTCGGTGGCTACGGCCTTGCTCTGAATCATTTTCACCTGGCGGGTGCGCACCGTCACGGAGGAGGAGCTGGGCCGACTCTTCGCCGCCACCCTGCAGCGAACCCGCCGGTAGTGAGCGGGCGGAAACGGGGCGACCCCTCGACACGTGCTCGGTGTGCTGGACGCGGCGGTGGCGGAGTACCGGCTGTTCATGCTCAACGCCCAGCCGGCATCCCGGACCGGGACGGCGTGACGCACGAGACGCGCGTTCGTCGGCCGGGCATGCGCGGGCAGCCCGCGCTGTCCTACTTCCCGTGCCGGCTGTCGCTGCGTGCCGAGCTGCTGGCGCCAGCGACTGCCGCCGGACATCGTGCTGCTGCACACCGTCGCCCGCCGTCGACGGCGGCTGTCAGCCTGGGCATCGAGGTCAATTCCTGCCCGCGGCGATCGAGGCGGCCCGCGCGCGCGGTGGGCTGGTCGTCGCCCAGGCGAACGCGGCGATGCCGGTGACCTACGGCGACGCGGTGCTCGGCCTGGACGCGATCGACTACCTCGTCGAGGTCGGACGAGCCGCTGACGCGCCGTCGCGTCCGCCCGACGACCCGGTCTCGGCGGCGATCGGCGAGCGGGTCGCCGGGCTCGATCCCGCGACGGCGCACCTGCAGCTGGGCATCGGCGCGATCCCGGACGCCACGCTGCACGCGCCTTGCGCGACCGCCGCGGTCTCGGATCTGGTCGGAGATGTTCAGCGACGGGGTGCTCGCCCTGGAGAGGCCGGCGCCTGGACCCGGACGCCGGCTGACCGCGTCGTTCTGTTCGGCTGCGCCGAGCTGTACTACTGGCTCGACCGCAACCCGCGGGTGCGGATGCTGCGCACCGAGAAGACCAACGACCCCGGCCCGATCGCCGGCAACCGCCCTGATGTCCATCAACAGCGCGCTGCAGGTCGACCTGTTCGCGCAGGCCAACGCCGCCGCGTCGACGCCCGGATCCACTCCGGCTTCGGCGGGCAGACCGACTTCATCGTCGGCGCCATGCACTCACCGGGCGGGCACGCGATATCGCGCTGCGGTCCTGGCACCCGAAGGCCGACGTCTCGACGGTCGTGCCGCTGCTGCTCACGGGCCGGTGACCTCGTTCCAGCACAGCCATCGTCACCGAGCAGGGAGTGGCCGAGTTATCGGTCACGACGAGCGCAGCCAGGCGGCCCAGGTCATCGAGAACGCGGCGCACCCACGGGTCCGCGAGGAGCTGTGGGAGGAGGCGTTCGCTCTCGGGCTCGCGGCCCGGACCTGGGCCCACCAGTTCTCGGCTGGGTTGACATCCCACCGGTGCTGTCGTCCGTGGCGTATCGTTACCGCGAACCCACGGGGGGTCACGCACTGCGACGAGTCGCCTAGTCCTGCGGCCTGACTGTCAGAGCCTTGGGGGATCTGTGGTCAACGAGGACAAGCTCTCGGCGGTGCTGAGTGAGTTCGCCCGCACGATGGTCACCGACTTCCCGATCCAGGGCATCCTCGACCACCTCGTCGAGCGGATCGTCGAGGTCCTGCCGGTCACGTCGGCGGGGGTCACGCTGATCTCCGCCGGACGAGGCGCCGCGCTACATCGCCGCGTCGGACGAGTCGGCGCTGCGCTTCGAGCGGCTGCAGACCGAGATCGGCGCAGGGCCCGTGCCTGTCGGCGTACGAGTCCGGGGCAGGCCGTCGTCGGTCCCCGACCTCGAGCCGGACGACCGCTTCCCGCAGTTCGCCCCGGCGGCGGTGGCGGCCGGGCTGGCCGCGGTGTTCACGTTCCCGCTGCGCCACGGCGACGGCCGGCTCGGCGCGCTGGACCTCTACCGCGACACGCCCGGCGACGCTGGACGCCGCACGACATGGACGCCGCCCAGACGCTGGCCGACGTCGCCGCCGCCTACCTGCTCAACGCCCAGGCTCGCGACGAGGCCCGCGCGACCTCCGACCGCTTCCACCACAGCGCCCTGCACGACCCGCTGACCGGGCTGCCGAACCGGCTGCTGCTGCAGCAGCGACTCGAGCACGCCGCGCAGCGGGCGAAGCGCTCGCACACCAACGCCGCGATCCTGTTCGCCGACCTCGACCGGTTCAAGCAGGTCAACGACACCTACGGCCACCAGGTCGGCGACGAGCTGCTGCGTCGCCGTCGCGCACCGGCTCGTCGGGCCTGGTCCGGCCCGGGCGACACGCTGGCCCGGTTCTCGGGCGACGAGTTCGTGTTCCTCTGCGAGGACCTGCACAGCGCCGCCGACGTCGAGGTCCTGGCCACGCCGGATCGACGACGCCGTTCGCCGAGCCGTTCGTGCTCGTCGGCACGGCTCGAGCTCACGATCACGGCCAGCGTCGGCATGGCGTTCGCCGGCCCGGGCGAGGACATCTCCGACCGAGCTCGTGGCCGAGGCCGACATGGCCATGTACCAGGCCAAGCGCAAGGGCGGCGGCCGGCCACCAGATCATCGACCTGCGCGAGGCGCTCGCAGACCGACGACCACAACAGCCTCGAGAGCGACCTGCGCGCGGCGCTTCGCCGACGACAGCCTCGACGTCGCCTACCAGCCGATCGTGCGCAGCGCGGACGGGCTCGTCACCGGCGTCGAGGCGCTGCTGCGCTGGACGCACCCGCGAGCGCGGGCCCGTGTCCCCGGCCGTCGATGGTGCGAGGTCGCCGAGCAGAGCGGGCTGATCAGCGAGATCGGCGCCTGGGTCCTCGAGCGCAGCTGCCGCGACCGCGGCCGCTGGCTGCAGCAGCACCCCGGCGCGCCGCTCGACCTCGCGGTGAACGTCTCGGCCCGCCAGCTGATGAGCCCCGGCTTCTGCGCCACCGTCGCCGACGTGCTGGCGACGACCGGCATGGACCCGGCGGCGCTGATCCTGGAGATGACCGAGAACATCTTCATCGAGGACAGCGAGCGGGCGATGACGGTGCTCGCCGATCTCAACGACCTCGGCATCCGGCTCGCCCTCGACGACTTCGGCACCGGCTACTCCTCGCTGAGCTACCTGCGCCGGCTGCCGATCGACATCGTCAAGATCGACCAGGGCTTCATCGCCGACATCGGCCGCGCCGCCGACGGGCCGCGCCATCGTCGCGGCGGTCACGAACCTCGCCCACGTGCTCGGCCTCACCGTCACCGCCGAGGGCGTGGAGACCGAGAGCCAGCGCGACGAGGTCAGCGCCATCGGCTGCGAGTTCGCCCAGGGCTACTTCTTCGCCCGGCCGATGCCGGCGGCCGACATCGCAGCTGGGCTCAGCAACGGGAGCGCCGGGCCGCCGAACCTCCCGATCTTGACAATGTCCTGACATCCCCGATGGTGGTGACCATGGAGGACCTCGCACCGGACATCACCCGCCAGCGCCTGCTCATCGAAGGCTTCTTCACGATCAACGTCGACGAGGGCGCGATCCGGGCGTTCTTCGAACGCATCGCGACCGAGATGCAGCTGCGCACCTACGGCGCTCCGACGATCTTCGCGCCGGAGGGCGACGGTCGGGCCGAGAACCAGGGCTATGACGCCTTCGTCCCCTTCATCGACTCCGGGATCTCGCTCTACGTCTGGTCCGGCCCCCGTTTCATGTCGGTGATCATCTTCACCTCCAAGCACTTCGACTCGAGCACGGCGGTGCAGGTAACCAGCGACTCCTTCCAGTGCTCGCAGGTTGTCTCGCGGGAGTTCTAGCCCGACGGCGGGAGTCGCCGCCACCATCGCCAGAGCGCGATGTCGTAGCCGCCCTTGACCACCCCGGCGACCACCAGAGGCAGCCCCAGCGCGATCTGTTGCAGCAGCCCGGCGACGACCGGCCCGATCGGGCGGACTGTGTACCGGGCGGCATTGGTCACCGCCGCGGCTGCGGTGCGCTCGGGCGGGGTCACCAGGCGCATCGCCAGCGCCTGCCGGGTCGGCACGTCCATCTGCGACAGGGCGGTCCGGGCCAGCAGCAGCACGACCGCGACAGGGAAGTCGAGCGGAACGCGACCGCGGCCAGCAGCACGTTGCTCGGAAGGTGGGTGCCGACCATCGTGGGTACCAGGCCCACCCGGTCGGCCAGTCGCGGGGCGACCCACACTGAGGCGGCCTGCAGCAGGGAGGTCGCGAAGAAGAGGACTCCAAGCTGGCCGGCAGACACGTCGTACTTCTCGGCGAGGTAGTAGGCGAGGAAGCTGGCGGTAACCAGACCGCCGCCGGCGGCGTCGACGGCGAACAGCGCGGCCAGCCGTCGGACCCGAGCCCGGGAAGGGCCGAGCGCCGACCACCCGCGTCGAGGCTGCTTCGCTGCGTCCTCGGCCGTCGGCGGCGCGTCACCATCGGCGGCGCCCGGCTCTACGGCGGCAGGCTCCTCGGCGGCCGGTTCGACGGCGGCGCTGAGCCGGGATGCGAGCGCCGCGCCGACGACCCCGATCGGGACGAGCACCAGGAACGGCCAGGTCGCCCCGCCGGACGCGCCGAGCCGGCCGGGCACGGTCGCGGCGAGCGCTCCGAAGGCACCGGCGAGGGATGCGACCGCGTTGTACACGCCGTACACCCGCGCCCGGACGAGCCGGCCGCTGGTCGCGGCGCCGGTGTCCTCGGCGGCGAGCATCGCCTGCTCGAGGGTGGTCGCCGGCCCGTTGTCCACCACGTCGGTCGACAGCAGCCCGGTGAGCGCGACCGCAGCAGCACCCAGTACGGGGCGCCGGCGGCCACGATGGCACCGGCGGCCGCGAGCCCGAGGTAGATCGCGACGTAGGTGCGGCGCCGCCCGACCCGGTCCGCGTACGCGCCGACAACCAGGGACGCGCCCGCAGTGCCGGCGACCAGCGCGCCGAGCAGGAGCCCGGCCCGCACGGTCGAGTAGGCCCGGGCGGCGAGCAGCGCCCCGATCAGTACCGCGGTGAACCCGTAGCCGGCGGCCCGCAGCGCTTGCGCCGCGATCAGCCGACGCGAGTCAGCCGACAGGCGCGAGCGCATCGTCGCATCCTCGCCGGCCCCGCCGGCGCGGACTGGTCCGGGTGCTCGACCTCGGGCCAGGTGTACCCGATCATGTGCGGATGGTTTGTCGGCTGTCGTTGATGGTGGTCGTCGCGCACCCGGACGACGATGCCTACGGGATGGCGGGCACCGTCGCCCTGCACGCTGATGACCCCGGGTTCCGGTTCGTCTTGGTGCATGCCACCGACGGCGCTGCCGGCGACATCCATCCCGAGTTCCGGCGACCCCCGAGACGCTCGGCTCGGTCCGCCGGGAAAAGGTCGAAAGCGCCTGGGAGGTGCTCGGCCGGCGCCGGACCAGCACGTGTGGCTCGGGTTTGCAGACGGCAGACTGGCCGACGTACCGTTCGCGGAGCTCGTCGACACGCTCGAAGGGCTAATCGCCGCCGAGCGCCCGGACGTCGTCGGGACGTTCGGTCCCGACGGCATCACCGGCCACCCGACCACATCCGGATCGGCGCAGCGGCCGACGAGGCGTTCGACCGGGTTGCCGCGCAACCTGGAACGGGGCTGCAGAGGCTCGTGCACGGGGCGCTGCCGCAGTCGGTGTTCGACCGCTGGAACGAGACACGGCGGCGCAAGGGGATGACGCCCTGGGACCCGGAGGCGGTGTACCACCTGCGCGGAGTGCCCGACGAGCAGATCGGCATGACCGTCGACACCTCCGCAGTGGCGCTCCGGGTGGTGGCTGGCCTGCGCGAACACCGCAGCCGCAGCACGTCATCGCCAACCCGGACGTGACCGACGAGCAGTGGGCCCGTAGCACGTCGCGCGAGCACTATGTGGTGGCCCGCCCGCACCGTCCCGCTGGCTCCCCGCTGCTGACGGACGTCTTCGAGGGCCTGCCTGCGGTCACGGTTCGCCCAGGGAGAGGTTGACGGCGGTGATCTGGCCGACGTCGTTGAACCAGATGCGGACGTAGTACTCCTGGGTGCAGTCCGCGTCCTGTGGCTGGAGCACCACGGACCGGGTGCCCCCGGTGTCGGTGTCGGCGGGGCCGCTGGCGAGGCAGAGATCGCGCGGCCGATGGGTGTCTCCCCCCTCCCGGTCCCGTGTCTCACGGTTGGGACCCGGCCCTACCGCGCTCTCTTGCGCTCGACCGTGCTGAATTCATCGCGGTCGAGCACCAGTGATCACGGAACCGTGATCATTTGGCGGCGCGGCGGCGGGCGCGCTCGGGCGGCGGGCTGGGGGCGGGAAAGTGGTTGCTCCAAGTAATGAGTTATGCTAACGATATGCCGACCATGACCCGGACCGCCGCAGCTGGCCAGCGCGATGCGGGTGTCGGTGATGCGGCTGGCCCGCCGGCTGCGCAACGAGCGGCGCCGACACACGTCCTCACGCCTGACCCAGCTGGCCGTGCTCGGCACCCTGGAGCGCCACGGGCCGCTGACCCCGCGCGAGCTGGCCGCGCACGAGAAGGTCCAGCCGCCGTCGATGACCCGATCGCTCGCCGGCCTCGAGGAGCGGGGCCTGGTCGCCGCGCACCGCCGCACCCCGAGCGACGGGCGGCAGGTCCTCGTCGTCGCCTGACCGCGGCCGCGCACGCAGTGCTCCGCGAGGACCGCCGCCGCCGGGACGCCTGGCTCGCCCGGCGGCTCGCCGAGCTCACCCCGGAGGAGCGCGACGTCCTGCGCGCCGCCGCCGCCGATCCTCGAGCGGCTGGCCCAGCTCATGAGCCCGACGTTCCGCTCTCTCCGCATCCGCAACTACCGCCTCTACGCCGACCGGCGGCGTCGTCTCGCAACACCGGCACCTGGATGCAGCGCGTCGCCCAGGACTGGCTGGTCCTCCAGCTGACCGACAACAGCGGCGCCGCGCTCGGCATCACCACCGGCCTGCAGTTCCTGCCGTTGCTGCTGCTCGCGCCGTTCGCCGGGCTGCTCGCCGACCGCTCCCCAAGCGCAGCTGCTGATCGCTGACGCAGGCGCTCCATGGCCGTGCGTCGGCGCTCGTCCTCGGCCTGCTCGCCGTCACCGGCGTCGTGCAGGTCTGGCACGTGTACGTGCTCGCGTTCCTGCTCGGCGTCGGCGACCGCCTGTCGACGCCCCGGCCCGGCAGTCGTTCGTCGTCGAGATGGTCGGCCGCGACGACCTGCCGAACGCGGTCGGCCTCAACTCCGCGTCGTTCAACGTCGGCCGGATCGATCGGCCCGGCGCTGGCCGGCCTGCTGATCGCGCTGGATCGGCACCGGGCCGGTCGTTCCTGATCAACGCCGCGTCGTTCGGCGCGGTCATCTTCGCGCTGACCCGGATGCGGTCGGCGGAGCTGCGCCCGGTGCCGCGCGGCCGGGCGGGCAAGGGCCAGGTGCGCGAGGGCGTCCGCTACGTGCGGCGCCGGCCCGACCTGCTGCTGGTCATGATGCGTCGTCGTTCTTCGTCGGCACCTTCGGCCTGAACTTCCAGATGACCACGGCGCTGATGGCCACCGAGCGTGTTCGACAAGGGCGCCGGCGGCGTACGGCCTGCTCGGCTCGATCATGGCCGTCGGCTCGCTGGCCGGCGCCCTGCTCGCCGCCCGCCGCGGCCGGCCGCGGCTGCGCCTGGTCGTCGTCGCGGCGGTCGCCTTCGGCGTGGTCGAGATCGTCGGCCGGCCTGATGCCGACGTACTGGCTGTTCGCGGCGACTGCTGATCCCGCTCGGCCTGGCCGCGCTGACGATGCTCAACTCCGCCAACGCCACGTGCAGCTCGCGGTCGACCCGGCGATGCGCGGCCGGGTGATGGCGCTCTACATGGTGGTGTTCATGGGCGGGACGCCGTTCGGCGCGCCGCTCATCGGCTGGGTCGGCGAGGCGTTCGGCGCGCGCTGGACGCTGATCGGCGGCGGCCTCGATCTCGGCCCGGGGCGGCGATCGTCGCCGGTCGATGCTGGCCCGCCGAGCGGGGGCCTGGTGCTGCGCGACGAGCTACGTCTCCGTCGTCCCGGCGGGTGCAGCTCGACCCGGAGCTCGAGAACATCGAGGAAACCGTCCAGCAACGCTGACGGGAGCGCTCACCGACCCTCCGGGCAGGCCTGCGGCCCGTGCCGGAAGCTGCCGTCGAAGTCGGCGGTCAGCACATAACGGCCCGGTGCGGGGACCGTGAGGTGGGTATGAGCCGGCCCTGCTTCCGACGCACCCGCGACGGATGCCACCCGCGTCGGTGACGACCAGGTACCGCGACCAGCGCACCGCCACGTCCACCCGGGTCGCCGCACCGACCTGGAAGGTGATCGCCCGGTGGTCCAGCCGCACCGCCGTTGCCGGGCTCGCCAGCGGCCGGGCGTCGACCACCCGGTAGAGGGTCCAGGTGCGGCTGGCCCACACCCTGGTGAGGTACGCCGGGTGGCTCGCCACGAGGCGTGCCTCCGGTATTGGTGGTAGTCGAGCGGCCCCGCCGGACCGCCACCCAGCCGACCGCGAGCGGGTCGAGCCACCGGCGGTAAGACGCGACATCCAGCCGCTGCCCGCTGTAGAACAGCGGGTTGTCGGCGCGGTCCGCCTGGCGCTCCCAACCGCGCGCCAGCGGGAACCGGGCGGGCAGGTAGGCCGACGGCCAGTGGTTGCGAGGGTCGAGCACCTCGACCCGCTGGCCCAGGCTTCCCGGCCGGCTGGCGGCGTCGGTGGCGAGGGCCCGCAGCAAGGGCGGGTAGAACGCGGCACTGGCCGACGCGTCGGTGGCGGCCCGCAGCTGCCCGACCAGGTCGACCGCCGGCAGCAGCAGCGCTGCCGTCGCCGCGGCCACCAGGGTGCGGACCGGGACCCGCGCGTAGGCGACCACCACCGGCAGGGTGAACAGCCAGGCGACCCGGGTGATGTTCACCCCCACCGCCGACGGGTGCGTGAG
Organism: uncultured Actinomycetota bacterium; assembly: GCA_963728425.1. Taxonomy (GTDB): domain Bacteria; phylum Actinomycetota; class Actinomycetes; order JACCUZ01; family JACCUZ01; genus JAVEDA01. Next base: position 67,807 of record CAVSKC010000008.1, on the reverse strand, counting down.
GAAGCCGAGCTCCAGCACCAGGTAGGCCAGCGCCCCGACCCGGATCCGCGGGTTCGGGCAGAGCGCGGCCACGGCCACCGTGCAGCCGGCCGCGGGCAGGAAGTTGCCCGCGCGGAACGGCATCTCGCCGACGTCGGGGAAGAGCAGCACGGTGCCCGCCGCGGTCAGGACGAGCAGCACCAGCAGCGCGAGCCACAGCCGCGAGCTTCCGTGCGCCGCGCGAGCCAACCGGTCGCGCTGTCGGACGAGGAGCAGCGTCGCCGCGGCGAGCGCGAGGAACAGGCCGCCGAGCGGACTGGTCAGGCAGGTAGCAAGCGCCAACGCCCCCGCGGCAGCCGCCCTCGGCACCGAGGCGGGACCGTCGACCGCTGCTCAGGCACGCCAGGCCGGTCGCCATCGCGACGGCGAACGTGATCCGTCCGTCGACCAGGTTGGCCACCGAGGTGACGAGGAACGCGGCGGTGCCCAGCCGCGGTCGAAGCGAGCCACGCAGCAGGCGGTGCATCGCCGTGACCGAGACCGCCGTTGCCACCGCGCCGGTGCCGGTGACGCCCAGCACGGCCATCAGCATCGGGCTGGTGGCGCTGTACGACGGCAGGTGCATGCCGCCGAACCAGCCGAGCCACCACACGGTCTGGCCGACCCGGCGCACCACCTCGGCTCGCGCGACCTGCGCGGCCAGGTCGGGCACCTGCGGGGTCAGCGCGAGATTGCCGAGCTCAGCGCGACGGCCGCCGCGGCGGCGACGCCGACGTCACCGGGGTGCGGCCGGACCAGCCGGAGGTCGCTCATGCCCCGACGGTCGTCCCACCGTGCCGCGACCGGAAGCCGACCAGCCCCCGCGTGCCGCAGGGAAAACCCCCGCCTGTCGCGTTGCCCGGTTCGGTGTCGCGCGTCATGCTCGCTCAGATGGACGGCCCCGTGAAGGTTCTCGTCGTTGACGACCACTTCGTCACGCGCGAAGGCCTCCGGCGGCTGCTCGAGGACCAGCCCGACATCGTCGTGCCTCGGCGACACAGGTGATCCCGTCGAGGCGCTCGCAGCTGGCCCGGCGTACCCGACCCGACGTCCTCGTCACCGACATCCGGATGCCACCGACGAACACGACGGAGGGCATCGACCTCGCGCACGCGGTGCGAGAGATGCTGCCGGGCTGCGGCGTCGTGGTCCTCTTCCAGCACGACGACGAGGAGTACGTCTGGGCGCTGTTCGCCGACGGTGTGGCCGGCTACGCCTACCTGCACAAGCTGCGGGTGGGAGACGCCGAGCAGCTGGTGCGGGCCATCCACGAGGTGGCCCAGGGCGGCTCGGTGCTCGACCCGGCGATCGTCGCGCGGCTGCTCGCCCGGCGGGCCGAGAAGCCCGGCTCGCCGCTGGCCGGCCTGTCCGAGGGCGAGCTCGACGTCCTCCGGCTGATGGCCGAGGGCTACAGCAACGCGGGCATCGGGGTGAAGACGCACCTGGCGACGGGCACGGTGGAGAAGCGGATCGCGGCGGTGTTCCAGAAGCTCGGGCTGGAGGAGCGGGGCGACGTGAACCGGCGGGTCCGGGCGGTCCTGCTCTACCTGCGCGAGTCCGGCACCGACAGCTGAGCGTCCGGCGGACGGCGCGGAGCCGGTACGTCGGGGTGCGCCCGCGCCGTCACCCAGGTCCCCGCGCCCGGGCGGCTCTCGACCACCAGGCTGCCGCCGAGGGCAGCCATCCGGTCGGCCATGTGCTGCAGCCCGCTGCCCGTGCTGCCTGACCGGAGGTCGAAGCCGCGCCCGTCGTCGTGGACCTCCAGCACCACCTCGTCGGCACCCGCCGCCAGCGTGACCACGGTCTGCCGTGCGCCCGCGTGCTTGTGGCTGTTTCCGATCGACTCGACCGCCACGAAGTACAGGGCCACCTCGAGCGGCTCCGGCCACCTGCGCCGGGCGACTGCGGGTGACACGTCGAGGGTGACCGTCACGGGCAGCCGACCGGCGTACGACCTGATGGCGGCCGCGACGCCGTGGTCGGTGAGGACGCTCGGATAGATGCCGCGGGCCAGGTCCTGGAGGCTGAACACCGCTCGCTCGGCCTCCGCGGCGAGCTCGTCGAGGGTGCCGGGCGGGACCGCATCGTTGCCCGCGAGCAGCCGGAGCCGGCCGGCCAGCGTGATCAGCTCGTGCTGGGCCCCGTCGTGCAGGTCCCGCTCCATCCGGCGCCGCTCCTCGTCCTGCGCCGCGACCAGCCGCTGCCTCGACTCCTGCAGCTGAAGGGCCTGCAGCCGGAGCTGGTCGAGGCTGACCGCGACCTCGTCCACCAGCACCCGGTTGGCGTGCGCCAGCTCGGCCTCCCGGGTGATGACCGTCATCAGCTCGAGGTCGCCGTCGGTCAGCGGCTCGCCGCGCCGCTGCCCGGTGGCCAGCAGCCCCCAGGGCACCAGGCCCGAGCACAGGAAGCTCACCGCGGCCGTGTCCGAGGGCAGCGACGCCTGGTCGTCCGGCGACGTGACCAGCCACGGGCCGGCGCCTGCCCTAGCCAGGTCGGCACGGTTCAGCACCAGCGTCTCGACGGCAGGGTGCTCGCCGGCCGCGACCACCAGCCGGAACACGTCCGACCGCGCCGTCGGAGCCCAGACCGCCGCCCACGGCACGGCCAGCCCGCGGCGGGCCGAGTCGGCGATGTACGCGGCCGCGGACCGGTCGTCCAGGGACACCAGCTTGTCGGCCAGCCCGACCAGCACCGCGAAGCCGCCGGGTTGCTCGCCGTAGACGAGCCGGCGCACCCATGGCTCGAGCCGCCGGCTGTAGCCCTGCAGCAGCACCGTGACGATCAGCGCCAGCAGCACGGCGGTGCGTACCTGCGTGGTGTGCACCTGGCCGGTGAAGATCAGGGCGCCGCCGGCGATGACTGCGGTGAACGCTGCCGAGCAGGCGCCCAGCACGACCGCCCGGGGCAGCGCCTGGTCGACCACCCACAGCCGCCACCGGAGCAGACCCGCCGCGACCCCGAGTGCGCCGGCACCGACAGCGATCACGGCCGCCGCGAGCTGCAGCGGCCGGTCGTCGACGAACGGCAGCGACAGCAGCGAGATCTCGATCACGACGCTGGTGGCCAGGCCGGCGGCCCCGACCAGGATCTGCTGCCGCATCACCGGCCCGGACCGCCGCAGCCGGTGCACCAGACAGCCCACCGCCACCAGCGGGAGCAGTCCGGTGAGCAGGCTCGCGGCCGTCGCGGCGAGCCCGGGTGACCCCCCGGGCCACGGCGCGACCTCGGCGCCCGGCAGGTGCCCGGGGATCGGGTATCCCGCGCCGTCCGGGGCGGTGAGCCACGCGGCCAGCGACACGGCCGCGAGCAGCGCGCCGCCGGCCCACACGACGACCGGCCAGTGCCGCACCGGCCGGTGCCCGTCCGGGAACAGCCCGACGAACAGGACCCAGGGCACGACGAGCGGCACGTCCACCAGCCACATCGCGCCGACCAACGCGGCGGGCGGGGTCGGGTCGGTCCGGGTGATGGCGAGCAGTGCCACCGCGACCGGCCCGACCAGGGCGATCGCGAGCAGCACCCGCCAGAGGTTGTTCTCCGGGGTCCGGCGATGCAGCAGCACAGCCATGCCGGCCGCGCCGGCCGCGATCACCGTGAGGTTGATCGCCTGCACCGGCAGCGGTTCACGGTCCCGGCCGGACGCGAGCAGCGTGACGACGCTCGTCGCGACCGACAGCACGGCCGCGCCGGGCACCAGCAGGTCTCGCGACCGGGTCACGCTCCGAATGGTCCGCGCCCGCGGTGGCGGCGGCAAGGAGGAAATCCGGGCCACCGCACCCGATTAGCCGCGCGCCAGGTCGGGAGTCACCCGGCTGTCGGCCCGGCTCGAGTCGCAGGACCGTGACGGTGGCGGCGCTACCGCGCGCCGCGAGGAGGTCCGGATGGCCATCGCTGACACGCTGAACGACCCGGTCGAGACCCCGATCGCTGCCCTTGCGCCGAACGCCTGCCCGCACCGCGGCTGTCTCGGCCAGGCGGCCGAGCAGGTCCTGACCGTCGCCAGTGCCATCACCCTGGTGCGCACTCTCGGGTGCCTGGTGGCGGTGACCTGCTCGATCGGCACCGGCAGGGTCTGGCTGCTCTTCGTCGGGCTCGGCGTGCACTGGCTGGGCGACATGGCCGACGGCCTGGTGGCCCGGCGGTGGCACCAGGAGACGAGAGCCGGCGCCGTGCTCGACATCGTCAGCGACCGGCTGTGCATCGCGCTGTACTACGTGTCGTACGGCCACCTGCACCACGACATGCTGGTGCCGGTGGCGGTGTTCCTGTTCCAGTTCATGGTGCTCGACGCCCACCTCTCACTGAGCTTCCTGGGCTGGCCGCTTCGGTCGCTGAACTACTTCGGCCTGGTCGACCGCAGGGTCTACCGCTGGAACTGGTCCGCGCTGGGCAAGGCGGTCAACGGTGGCGCGCTGGTGGCCGCGATGCTGCTGACCCGGTCACCGGTCGCCTGCACCGCGCTCGCGCTGAGCGTCACGGCGGTCAAGGTCGGGTCCCTGGTGCGGGTGCACCGGATCGGCGTACCGGCGCCGACCGGGTGCGCGGCCCTGCCGGCTGCCTGAGGTCGGCGCACGACACCGGTCTGGCGCCGGTCGGCGGAGCCCGCCAGGATGGCGCCATGACCGACACCGCGACGACGTACGAATGGCTGAAGCCGGACGACTACCTGCGCCACCTGCGCGCCGACACCGACCGCATCCTCGACGTGGCGCACGACGACCTGACGGCGGAGGTGCCGCTGTGCCCCGGCTGGAACGTGCGCGACGCGGTCGAGCACACGGGATCGGTGTTCAGCCACAAGGTCGCGGCGATGGTGGGGAACGCGCGGCCGACCGACGCGTCGCAGTGGTCGCACGGCCCGGCCGGCGACGAGGACGCGATGAGCTGGTTCCGGGACCGGCGCGACGAGCTGCTCGCCACCTTGGAGAGCCGCGGGCCTAGCGCCTCGAGCTGGACCTGGCACGAGGACCACCAGAACGCGGGCTTCTGGTTCCGCCGGATGGCGCAGGAGGCGGCGGTGCACCGGGTCGACGTCGAGAGCGGCTACGGCGCGGTCACCCCCGTGGACGACGTGCTCGCGGTCGACGGCATCGACGAGGTGCTCGACTGGTTCCTGTCCTACCAGGCCGAGGACGTGGGCTCCGACGCCCCGGGTCGCGGGACGGTCGCGGTGCGCACCGGGCACCGGATCTGGCGGCTCGAGCTGCAACCGGACGCGGTCGTCGTCGCCCGCGAGCCCGGCCCGGCCGATGCCCTGGTGAGCGGCGAGCCGGGCGAGCTGTACCTCTGGCTCTGGGGGCGCCGGCCGGACTCGGCGGTGGTGCTCGAGGGTGACCAGGACCTGCTGGCCGGGCTCCGGGCTCGCCTGACCGTGGTCACGCAGTAGCCGCGCGGATGCCGGCGTACGACGTCGTCGTCGCGGGACTCGGCGGTTACGGCAGCGCGACCGCGGCGCACCTCGCCCGGCGTGGCCTGCGCACGCTCGGGCTGGACCCGCGACCGCCCGCGCACACCGAGGGAGCCAGCCACGGCGAGACCCGGATCGTGCGGCAGGCCTACTTCGAGGGCCCGACCTACGTGCCGCTGCTGAAACGCGCGTACGAGCTGTGGGACGAGCTCGCCGACGAGTCCGGCCAGCCGCTCCTGCACCGGACCGGCGGGATCTACCTCGGGCTGCCGCACACCCGGGTGTTCCGCGGCAGCCTGGCCAGTGCCGAGAGCTGGGACCTCGAGCACGCGGTGCTGTCCAGCGACGAGCTGCACGCGCGGTTCCCGGCACTGCGGCCGCCGGCGGATGTCATGGGGCTGTGGGAGCCGCAGGCGGGCACGGTGCGGCCGGAGTCGGCGGTGCTCGCGCAGCTGCGCCGGGCTGACGCGGCCGATGCCGAGCTGCGCCACGACGAGGCCGTGACCGGCTGGACCGCGGACGGCGAGGGCGTGCGGGTCACGACCAGCCGCGGGTCCTACGACGCGGGCGCACTGGTGCTGGCCCCGGGCCGCTGGACCGTCGAGCTGCTCGGCGGACTTGACCTGCCGCTGGTGGTGGAGCGCCGGGTGCAGCACTGGTTCGCGCCGCAGTCGCTGGCGCCGTTCCTGCCTGGCCAGCTGCCGGTGTGGATCTGGGACCGTGCCGACGGCACCTCGATGTACGGCGCGCCCTCGCAGGACGGCACCGGTGACGTCAAGGCCGCGGTGCACTTCTCGACGCTGCGCCCGCCCGACGAGTGGAGCGCGGCCGAGGTCGCAACGACGCTGGCCGAGGTCCTGCCGGAGCTCGGCACCCGGCACACCCGGTCGGCCGAGTGCTGGTACACCCTCACCCCCGACGAGCACTTCGTGGTCGGCGCGCACCCGGCGTCGCCGCGGGTGCTGCTGGCCTGCGGGTTCTCGGGGCACGGGTTCAAGTTCACGCCGGTGCTGGGGGAGGCGCTGGCGGACCTGGTGGCCGACGGGACGACCTTGCACGACCTCGCGACCTTCGACCCGACGCGGTTCGCCGGGTGAGGTTGTTCGTCGCCGTCCGGCCGCCGCCCTCGGCGGTGTCGCATGCGGCGGCGGCGGTGGAGCCCGTGCGACCGCTGGCGCCGGGGCTGCGCTGGGTGCCGCCGGAGCGCTGGCACCTCACCCTGGCGTTCTACGGCGAGGTCCCCGACGACGAGGTGGACCGGGTCGTTGCCCGGACCGCCCGCCGGCTCGGTGATGCGCCGGAGATGGGGCTGGCGCTGACCGGGGCCGGCCGGTTCGGCGGTCGTGCCGTGTGGCTCGGGGTGAGCGGCGACGTCGCGGCGCTGCGGTCGCTGGCCGGTGCGCTGGACCCCGGCGGGCGTCGCTACCGGCCGCACCTCACGGTGGCCCGGGTGCGCGACGACACCGGCACCGCTGCGGTGGTGGCGGCGCTGTCCGGGTATGCCGGGCCGGCCTGGACCGCCGGGGCGGTGCACCTCGTGCGCTCGCGGCTCGGCCCCTCACCGGCGTACGACGACGTGGCGACCTGGCCGCTGCTGCCGCTCCGGCCGCTGCCGCCCCGGCCGTAGGGTCGGGCCGTGGACCCGAGGACGCGACGCCGCGTGGTGCTGGCCGTGCTGGCCCTGCTCGTCCTTGTCGTCGTCCTCGGCGCCGTCCTCTGACCGAAGGCCCGGCCCTAGGGTGGCGCGGGTGGGAGAGACCGTCGCCGGTACGCCGGGTGAGCTGGACGTCCGGCGGTCCGCCTGGGCCACCCGGCTGGTCTTCGCGGCCAACGGGGGACTGTTCGCCACCTGGGCCTCGCGGCTGCCGGCCGTGCGGGACGACCTGGGGGCCGACGAGCGCGGGCTCGGGTTCGCCCTGCTGTTCATCGCGGTCGGCTCGCTGCTCGCGATGCCGTTCTCCGGCCGGCTGGTCGCAGCGGTCGGGGCGCGGGCCGTGCTGGTCGTGTGCATCGTGGTCTGCTGCCTCGCGTACCCGGCCCTCGCCCTCGCTCCGAACCTGGTGGTCCTCAGCGCAGTGCTGTTCGTCATCGGCGCCGGCAGCGGCGTGTGGGACGTCGCCATGAACGTCTCCGGTCACATCGTCGAGCGCGAGGCCGGCCGCGACCTGATGCCGGGCTTCCACGCCGCCTGGAGCATCGGCACGGTGATCGGCGCCGGCCTGGGAGCGCTCGCGGCCAAGGTCGGCCTCGACCCGGCGATCCACTTCACCGCGATCTGCGCGGTGACGGCCGTGTTCGCGCTGCTCTCGGTGCGGGTGATGCCCGAGGGCACCGAGGAGCCGGACCCCGGCGACATCGCCGAGGGTGAGCACCACGTCCCCGGTCCGACCGGGCCGCTCATCCTCGACCCCCGGCTGCTCGGGCTCGGTGTGATGACATTTCTGCGCGGCCTGGGCCGAGGGCTCGGCAAACGACTGGCTGGCCCTGATGATGGCCGACGACCGCGGCGCCTCGGGAGCGCTGGCGGCCGCCGGCTTCGCGACCTTCGCCACCGCCATGACGGTGGGCCGGCTGGTCGGCACCGCCGTGGTCACCCGGCTCGGCCGGGTGCGCACCCTGCGGATCGGCGCGGTGGTCGCGGCCGCGGGCATGGCCCTGCTGCTCGGGGTGCCGGTGCTGGCCGTCGGCTACCTGGGCGCCCTGCTCTGGGGCCTGGGCATCTCGGTCGCCTTCCCGCTCGCCATGACCGCCGCGGGGGAGACACCCGGCCGCGGGCCGTCGGCCATCGCGACCGTCGCGACGATCGCCTACGCCGGCTTCCTGGTCGGGCCGCCGCTGATCGGCTCCCTCGCGCACAGCGTCGGCCTCGACCACGCGCTCTGGGTCGTCGTCCTGCTCGGTGCCGGCATGTTCGCCCTGGCCGGCACCGCCCGCGACCCGCGCGGGGTGCGAGGCTAGGGGCGTGCCCGAGGACCTCGACGGTGCGCTGCTGCAGCTGCGCCCCCTCCTGCTCGACCCCGACGTGCTGGTGCGCGCCGTGGCTGCCGGCCGCCGCCGTCGGCCCCCCGCCGTGGCGGCGGGTCGAGCTGCGCCCGATCGACCTCAAGGCCGGTCGCCAGCTGCAGGTCGTCACCTACGACGAGCGCAGGCGACGCACCACCAACGCGGCGTACGGCGATCAGGCCGGCGCCGAGGTCGACGCCCTGCTGGCCCAGCCGTTCGGCAACTGGCACGTGCAGACGACCACCGAGACCGTGCAGCTGCGGGTGACCAAGAAGGGTCTCGGCCCAGGTGCACCGGAGGCCGAGGGCGGCGAGCAGCACACCGGCCACGACCGGCGCCGCCCGGCACCTGATCGATCCCGGGCGACCCGCTGTTCACGGTGCTCGGCGCCGGCGCGAGCAAGCGACGTCAGGTCGACGCGTTCCTGCGGGTGCTGCAGGCCGCGGTCGCCGACGCCGACCTGCCGGCCGGCCGGCCGCTGCGCGTGGTCGACCTCGGCTGCGGCAACGCCTACCTGAGCTTCGCGGCCTACCGGTTCCTCGCAGCCGTCCGGGAGGTCCTGCTCACCGGCATCGACCTTGCGACCGCAGACGCGCGAACGCAACAGTGCACTGGCCGCACGAGCTCGGCTGGTCGGACCCGCTGCGGTTCGTGGCCGGGCCGATCGTCGACGCGCCGCCGCCGACGGGCCGGCGACGTCGTGCTCGCCCTGCACGCCTGCGACACCGCCACCGACGACGCGCTGGCCCAGGCCGTCCGGTGGGCTGCGCCGGTCGTGCTCGCCTCGCCGTGCTGCCACCACGACCTGCAGCGGCAGATGTCAGCGCGGCGCGCGACGCCGGCGCCGTACGGGCTGGTGACCCGGCACAACATCCTGCGCGAGCGGCTCGGTGACGTGCTCACCGACGCGGTGCGGGCGGCCCTGCTGCGCCGGGTCGGCTACCGGGTCGAGGTGGTGCAGTTCGTGTCGGCCGAGTACACCCCGCGCAACACGATGATCCGGGCGGTCCGCACGGCGGGCGGCGCTGCCCGACAGCAGATGCCGACGCCGAGTACGAGGCGCTGGTCGCCGACTGGGGCGTCACGCCGTACCTGCAGACGTTGCTCGCCGACGACCTTGCCGCTCGTGCTAGCGCGGTCGCGGCGGTCGCGGGGCTGCTGCTCGCGGCCACCCTCGCGCCGCGGAGGTGGTGCTGACGCTGCGGGACCCGGCCCTGGTCGAGTCCAGCGGACTGGCGCGTCTCGGCGCACGCACCCGGGCGTGCTGTGGACCCACAACGACGGCGGCTCGGTCGCGCAGGTCTAGGCCGTCGACCCCGACGGCCGACGGTCGCCCGGTCACCTTGCCGGCATCGACCCCTACGACCCGGAGGCGCTCGCGCCGGGCTCGACGGCAGTGGCCGGCCAGCGCTCTTCCTCGCGGACATCGGCGACAACCGCGGGAGCGGCCCCAACGTGTCCGTGTTTCGGTTCACCGAGCCGGCGGCGGCTGGCCGACGCCACCGTCCGCGCGAGTGGTACCGGTTCAACTACCAGGACGGACCGCACGACGCGGAGGCGCTGCTCGTCGACCCGCGCGACGGCCGGGTCTGGTCGCCACCAAGGCGTTCGCCGGGGCCGCGCTCTACCGGGCGCCCGCGCAAGCTGGTCACCGGAGGCGCACGGCACCAACGAGCTGCGCCGGCTGGCCGACGTGCCCGCGCTGATCACCGACGGCGCGTACCTGCCGGACGGCAGGTTCGTGCTGCGCACCTACACCTCCGTCTTCCTCTACGACCGGCCCGGCCCGAGCTGCCCGAGCGCTCGCTGCCGCCGCAGCCGCAGGGCGAGTCGGTGGCCTGCGACGGGAAGCGGCTGCTGGTCGGCAGCGAGGGCGCGCAGCTCGACGGTGCTGGCGGTGCCGGTGCCCGGCCCGTCGCCGGCGGACTCGCCGGCGCTCGTCGCCGGCCGCGTCGTCGCCCTCGGCGTCGGTGACCTCCGCGACGGACTCAGTCGGCTCCCGGACGCGCTCGGCCACGCGGTGTTCTGGGTGCTAGGCGTCGTGGTGCTGCTGGGCGGCCTCGTCGCGGTCCTGCTCGGCGCCGGACCGGGAACTCGCGCTGACGGCGTGATGCGGATGACCGGCCCGAGCCGGATCCCGAGCGCGGCGACCGACGAGCAGCGCCGGCACGATCAGCATCGCGGTGTGGATGCCGGCGGCGTCGGCCAGCGCTCCGAGGGCGAACGGCCCCGCTCCCGAGGCGAGCGCGGCGCCGATGCCGACCCGGGCGCTGGCGCGGTCCGGCCGGCCGTCGGAGGCCGCAATCGACCGGGACAGCCCGAGCGGGAAGTACAGCGCGACGCCCAGCCCGCACGCCAGCAGGCCGGTGACCGCGACCGGCGCTGAGGTCGATCCCCAGAACACCGCGAAGCCGGCCGCGTTCAGCGCCAGGGCGGCATAGAGCAGCCGGTCCACCGGGTAGCGCAGTGCCAGTCGCCCGCCCACCGCCCGGCCGACGAACATGCCGGCCACCAGCGCGGTGACCGACGCCGACGCCGCAGCCCGGGACAGGTCGGTGCGCTGGTGCAACATGTCGGCCGACCACAACGCTAAGCAGAACTCCACCGCGATCCCGGCCGTCACGACGACCCAGCTGACCCAGTAGCGCCCGGACAACCGGCCGGGCGGTACGCCGGTCGCGCGCACCCCGCGGTCGCGCAGCGACGGGGTTCCGCGGCCGACGACCGCCAGCACTGCCACCACCGGCAACAGCACCAGCAGGGCCGGGCGCCACGACCCGAGCGCCACGGCTGCGCCGACCGCGAGCGGTGCGACGGCCCCGACGCCCGCGGCCACCGCGTTGGCCTCGGTGATCGCCGCCGGCCCGCCCTCTCCGTGTACCGCGGAGAGCACGGTCGCACTGCAGGTCACCACGAACGAGCCGCCGAACGAGCACAGGAAGGCGCCGGTCAGGGTGGCGGCCAGCGGGGTGAACGCGGTCAGGGTCACCAGGCCGGCGCACAGGATGGTCAGCCCGGCCCAGATCAGCGGGACCCGGCCGTAGCGCACAGCAAGCCGGGCCACGATCAGCGCGCTGCACAGGGCACCAGTCGCCAGCGCGGTGCCGTGCAGCCCGGCCACCGTCCGGCTGAAGCCCTGCTCGTCACGCAGCAAGGTGAGCGACGGGCCGAACCCGTAGAGGAACCAGCCGTAGCAGCCCAGCTGCGCGTACGTGAGCCAGGTGCGTCGGTCCCGCTGCGAGCCGGATCACGCCGAGTCGGTGCCCAGCGCCTCCACGACGTGGTCGATGCAGGCGGTCAGCGCCTCGACGTCGGCCGGGTCGACCGCCGGGAACATCGCGACCCGCAGCTGGTTGCGGCCGAGCTTGCGGTAGGGCTCGGTGTCGACGATGCCGTTGGCGCGCAGCACCTTGGCCACGGCCGCGGCGTCGACGGCGTCGGCGAAGTCGATGGTGCCGACGACCGCGCGAGCGCTGCCGCCGGGTCGGCGACGAACGGCGTCGCGTAGTCCGACTTCTCGGCCCAGGTGTAGAGCCGGTTGCGACGAGTCGGCCGTGCGCGCCGGTGGCCCAGGCCAGCCCGCCGTGGCCGTTGAGCCAGTCGAGCTGCTCGGCGAGCAGGAACAGGGTCGCGAGCGCCGGGGTGTTGTAGGTCTGGTCCTGCCGGGAGTTGTCGATCGCGGTCGGCAGGTCGAGGAACGCCGGGATCCAGCGGCCGGTCGCGCGCGATCTCGCGCGACCCGCTCGAGCGCGGCGGGGGACAGCAGCGCGAGCCACAGCCCGCCGTCGGAGGCGAAGCGACTTCTGCGGCGCGAAGTAGTAGACGTCGGTCTCGCGCGACGTCGACCGGCAGGCCGCCGGCACCCGAGGTCGCGTCGACGAGCACCAGCGCGTCGTCGTCGGCGCCGGCGACCCGGCGCGATCGGCATCGCGACACCCGGTCGAGGTCTCGTTGTGCGTCCAGGCGTAGGCGTCGACGCCGGCCTCGGCGACGGCGCCAGCGGGTGCGTGCCGGGCTCGCGCGCATGACCGTCGGGTCGCTCGAGGAACGGCGCGGCCGCGGCGACGCGTCGGCGAACTTCGCCGAGAACTCGCCGAACGACAGGTGCTGCGACTGCGCGCCGGACCAGGCCGAAGGCGGCGATGTCCCAGAACGCGGTGGTGCCGCCGTTGCCGAGCACGACCTCGTAGCCGTCGGGCAGGGAGAACAGCTCGCGCAGGCCCTCCCGGACCCGGCGGACGACGTCCTTGCACCGGCGTCTGCCGGTGCGAGGTGCCGAGGAACGACGTGCCCGGTCGCGGCCAGCGCGGCGAGCGCCTCGGGCCGGACCTTGCGCGGGCCGGAGCCGAACCGGCCGTCGGCGGGCAGCAGGTCGGCGGGGATGACGATGTCGATGGCACGCTGCGAGCCTAGGTGACCCGTCGAGTGGCGCGTCCGACGTCGACGGGCGGATCCGGCCGCAGCGCGCCACTCGACGCGGGTCGAGCGGCGACGGCCAGTCGGCCCAGCCGCTCGACGTCGCTCGGGCTTGCGCGGTCCCGGGCCGACGTAGCGCGCGGACGGCCGGATCAGCCGGCCGGTGCGCTTCTGCTCCAGGATGTGCGCGGACCAGCCGGCGGTGCGGGCGCAGGTGAACATCGAGGTGAACATGTGCGGCGGCACCTCGGCGAAGTCGAGCACGACCGCCGCCCAGAACTCCACGTTCGTCGCGAGCACCCGGTCCGGGCGGCGCGCGCGCAGCTCCTCCAGCGCGGCCTTCTCCAGCGCCTCGGCGACCTCGTAGCGCGGGGCGCCCAGCTCGCTCGGCGGTGCGCCGCAGCACGCGGGCGCGCGGGTCCTCGGCGCGGTAGACGCGGTGGCCGAAGCCCATCAGCCGCTCGCCGCGGTCGAGCACCGCCTTGACGTACGCCGACGGCGTCGCCGGTCGCGCTCGACCTCCTCGATCATGCCCAGCACGCGGGACGGCGCGCCGCCGTGCAGCGGGCCGGACATCGCGCCGACGGCGCCGGACAGGCAGGCCGCGACGTCGGCGCCGGTCGAGGCGATCACCCGGGCGGTGAACGTGGAGGCGTTCATGCCGTGCTCGGCGGCCGAGGTCCAGTAGGCGTCGACGGCCTTGACGTGCTTCGGGTCCGGCTCGCCGCGCCAGCGGATCATGAACCGCTCGACGATCGGTCTGCGCCTTGTCGACCTCGCGCTGCGGGCACCATCGGCAGCCCGATGCCGCGGGCCGACTGGGCGACGTAGGACAGCGCCATCACCGAGGCGCGGGCCAGGTCGTCGCGGGCCTGCTCGTCGTCGATGTCGAGCAGCTGGCGGAAGCCCCACGCCGGGGCGAGCATGGCCAGCGCGGTCTGCACGTCGACCCGGACGTCGCCGGAGTGCACCGGGAGCGGGAACGGCTCGGCCGGCGGCAGGCCCGGGTTGAACTCGTTGTCGACCAGCAGGCCCCAGACGTTGCCGAAGGACACCTGGCCGACCAGGTCCTCGATGTCGACGCCGCGGTAGCGCAGCGCGCCGCCCTCCTTGTCGGGCTCGGCGATCTCGGTCTCGAACGCGACGACGCCTTCGAGCCCGGGTTTGAAGTCGGCGGTCGCTGGTGACGGTGGTCATGGGCGGCATTCTGTCCCGAAGCGGTCGCCGCTGTCGCCTCGGGGCGTGCCAGAGTGGCCCGCGTGCAGCCTGACGCGGGTGGTGCGGCCGGTCCGGACCCGGCGGTGATGCGACGGGCCTACGAGCGGGCCGGCGTGGACGTCGGCGACCTCGGGCCGCCGACCCGGTGGTGGCCTTCGGCCGCTGGTTCGCCGACGCGGCAGCGGCGGGGGTAGCCGAGCCGAACGCGATGGTGGTCGCGACAGCTGACGCCGCCGGCGCACCCTCGGCCCGGACCGTGCTGCTCAAGGGCTACGACGGGCGCGGGCTGAGGTTCTTCACCAACCTGGGCTCGCGCCAAGGCGACCGAGCTGGCCGTGAACCCGCGCGCGGCTCTGGTGTTCCCCTGGCACGCGGTGTCGCGCCAGGTGCGGGTGGTCGGCACCGTGGTCGATGTCGACCGCGACGAGGTCGAGGCCTACTTCGCCTGCCGGCCGCGGGACGCCCAGCTGGGCGCCTGGGCCAGCGCCGCAGTCGACGGTGGTGGCCGTCGCGGGCCGCGCTGGACGCGGCGCTGGCGGAGGTGGCGGCCCGTTTCCCGGACGACGTGCCGCGCGCCGCGCCGCGAACTGGGGCGGCTACCGGGTGGTGCCGCGGACCTGGGAGTTCTGGGCCGGCCGGGCCGGGCGGCTGCACGACCGGCTGCGCTACCGGCGTACCGAACAGGGGTGGACGATCGAGCGGCTCGCGCCGTAGGAATCAGGCCCGTGACGTGCAGCGACCCGCGGACCTTGTCGTGGGAGGGACGTTTCCCCCACAAGCCCGCGGGTCGGGTGACTACCTGGGATTCGCCGGCCATGAACTGATCCGTGCCCGGTGATCCGACGGCGTCGGTTCTGCACGTGGCGCTAGCTGGTAGCCACCTCACGCGTCCGATAAGTACTCAAGTCTTCGGACCACCTCCCTTCCGTGTGCCTCCACGCTACGTGCCGCCGCGGCGGATCACAACGACTTTCCGAGGGGTGTCCGGAGGGCGATCCAGAGGGCCTCGGCCCGGCCCAGGACCCGGCCGTCGCTGTCGTAGGCGGTCGAGGCGGTGAAGGTCTTGCGGCCGTCGTCGCGCAGGTGCCGGCCGACCAGGACGCACGGCTCGCCGATGCGGGGGACGGCGTCGACCGCGGCGGTGATCCGGCCGAGCACCTTGGGCCGGGCGGCCAGGTCGCTGGACCAGCCGCTGGTGCAGTCGAGGGCGGCCCAGACGAGGTGCGGCGGGAGGATCCCGTCTTCGCCGGCGAGGGACCCGTCCGGCAGCCAGGACGTGGCGACCGTGTCGGGCTGGCCGCTGAGCCGGCCGGGAAAGACGCCGAGCCCGTCGGGCGGCGGCCGGTCCGGCCCGCAGACGAAGCAGCCGGGGAACGGATGACCGGTCCAACCGTCGTAGTCCGCCGTCGCGGCCTGCGCGGTCGCCTGGTCGACCGGGTCGACGACCTCGGTCAGGGTCCCGGCGGCTGCCTCTGCGATCAGCGCGCCGCCGAAGCCCAGGCTGGCGGTCCCCTGCTCGTCCACCCGGACCTCGAGCGCGACCTCGAGCGGTGCAGGCTGGCGCAGGGTCACCTGGACCGGCCCGACGACCCCGCCGAGGAGGGCGGCCAGTCGTCCCGAGATCCAGCCGCCGTTGGCGGTGCCGGGTGGGCCGGCGAAGCGGGCCGGGACGACCAAGGTGACCGCGTTGCTGCTCATCGGTCCCGAGGGTAGGCGGCCCACTGCCGGGTGATCGCGACCGGGACGCCGCGACCGAACCTGGTGAACGGCGTGGCGTCCGGGCCGTCGTTGCGGGCCCGGGCCGGTCGGCGCCAGGTGCCGACCACCCGGCCGCCGGCGACGACCGAGGCCTTGAACATGCCGTTGCCGCCGGGCACCAGCCGGTCGGCGTGGTCCTTGTCCAGGACCGCGCTGCGGTCGCGGTAGCCGAGCAGGAGCTCGTCGAAGCCGGGCAGGAGGTGCACCGCCCGGGCCTCGGCCCGGCAGGTGTCGAGCCGGGCGGGTGTGGCCGGGTCCAGCCAGTAGGTCTCGCCTCCGACGTCGAGCCGCTCGAGCTGCCCGGCGACCGCGGCGTGGGCCGCCCGGCTGTCGGAAATCTTCAGCCCGGTCCACCAGGCGAAGTCCGCCACCGTCGCGGGCCCGTGGCTGCGGAAGTAGCGCAGCGCCCACTCAGCCAAGGCCTCGTCGCCGGCCAGCTGGCGGGGCCGCGGCACCCACTCGTCGAGCAGCACCAGCGCCTGCTCCGAGCCGGCGGTCGGCCCGAGGCACAGCACCCGGCTGACCGCGAGATGCCCGAGCAGGTGGGCACCGCGCTGGCCCTCGGTCGAGATCCCGGCCGCCTGCCAGACGGCGAACAGGTCCTTGCGTCGGATCGCCCGGCCGCCCTCCAGCGCGCCGACGGCGAGCTTGGTTGCCTTGGCCAGGTGGCGGTGTCCAGCCCGAGCTCGCCCTGGCGGCGCGCCGCCGAGGTCGCGACCCGGGGCGCGCCGAGGGCGATCATCCAGCCCAGGTCCTCGGCAGCGACCAGGTGCAGGGTGCCGCGCATCGGCCACGACCGCACCAGCTCGCCGGCGTCCATCGCAGCCCGTACGCCGGCCAGCGAGCCCCGGTCGGTGCGCAGTGCCGCCGAGCAGAGCACTCCTGGCAGGTCCTGGCCCTGCATGGCGGTCATCCAGCGCACGGTGGCGGCCACGGTCGGGTGCCGGTCGCCCACCAGTCGCTGAGCGGCCAGCCGCAGCAGCGAGACGTCCCGCAAGGTGGCCACGGCCGCACCGTAGTGCGCGCCACCGACGCGCCCGGTCAGCCGAGCGCGGCGGCGGCGGACCCCAAGATCCACTGGACGCTCCCGCACCAGACACGCCGCGGAACTGGTGCGAGTGGCGGCCACTGGGCCCCTGGGTGCGCCGGAATCGCAGGATCGGAGCAGATCGGGGCCGCTGCCTGGCACCCCCGCACTCCGATCATGGAGAATCCGGGCGACCACTCGACCTGGCCGCCACCCTCACTGACTCCCGGACACATACGGTGCCAAGGCGCCTGATGAGACGAACTCAAGGCTTGTGGCGCCGCATCAGTCGCACATGTGTCTGAGAGTCAGCAACGTCTCTGTGGACAACTCGGTGGGCAGGTGCCGTCGCGATCGCAAAGGCGTTCCCGCGGAAACGCAGTTGTGGACAACCACGGACGACCCACCTGTCGCCGTACTGGTGCTGGGTGTGCGACGCGCCTGGTCAGCCGAGGGCGGCGGCGGCGATGCGCAGGTCGGCCACCAGACCGGCGTACGCCGCGTCCTGGTCGTCGGCGCGCAGCACGGCCGACGGGTGGACCGTCACGAGGAACGTCTTGGCGCCCAGCGACGTCTTGCGGGTCAGCAGCTCGCCGCGGTCGCGCATCACCCGCACCGACGGGCCGAGCAGCGCCCGCACCGCGGTCGCGCCGAGGCAGACCACCACCTCGGGGTCGACCACCCGCAGCTCCTCGACCAGCCACGGTCGGCAGGCGGTGATGTGCCGGAGCTCCGGTGTCTGGTGGATCCGTCGCTTGCCCGGCCCGGACTGGGTGAACCGGAAGTGCTTGACCGCGTTGGTCCGGTAGATCGCCTCGCGGGGGATGCCCGCCTCGTCGACCGCCTTGACGAGCAGCCGCCCGGCCGGCCCGACGAACGGCGCACCCTGCCGGTCCTCCTGGTCGCCGGGCTGCTCGCCGACGAGCACGAGCCGGGCGCCGGCCGGGCCGGCCGAGAAGACGGTCTGGGTGGCCGACTCCCACAGCTCGCAGCCGCGGCAGTCCGCGGCCGCCTTCCGTAGACCCGCAAGGCCGCCACCGTCGGGCACGAAGTCCTGCGCGCTCACGCCCGGCATCTTGCCCCCTTCTGCCGCCGGGACGCCCACCTGCACCCGGTGCGCGAGAATGCGCACCGTGAGCGACCTCATCGACACCACCGAGATGTACCTCCGCACGGTCTTCGAGCTAGAGGAGGAGGGCGTGGTGCCCCTGCGGGCCCGGATCGCCGAGCGGCTCGGCCAGTCCGGCCCGACCGTGTCCCAGACGGTGGCCCGGATGGAGCGGGACGGGTTGCTGACGGTCGAGGGCGACCGGCACCTGGAGCTCAGCGCACACGGCCGGGACCTGGCGACCCGGGTGATGCGTAAGCACCGGCTGGCCGAGTGCCTGCTGGTGCAGGTGATCGGTCTCGACTGGGAGCTTGTGCACGAGGAGGCCTGCCGCTGGGAGCACGTGATGTCCGAGACGGTCGAGCGTCGGCTGCTCGACGTGCTCGGCCACCCCACGGTGTCGCCCTACGGCAACCCGATCCCCGGTCTCGACGAGCTCGGCGAGGACGACTCCGCCGCGGGCCTGATCGACGGCGTCGAGGGGCTGGTCACGCTGGACCGGGTCAGCATCGACGCGGGCGCCAACGTGGTGGTCCGCCGGCTCGCCGAGCCGCTGCAGGGCGACACCGCACTGATGTCGCGGCTGCGCCGGGCCGGCGTACGTCCTGGATCGTCGATCACGGTGGTGACGTCCGCCGGTGGCCTGCTCGTGGGTTCCGGCGGCGAGACCACCGAGATCTCGGCCGAGGTCGCCTCGCACGTCTTCGTGGCAGCACCGTCGTAACAGCACCGTGAAAGGGTCGAGGGCATGCGGAGCATCACGGTCCACCAGCTGAAGGACGTCCTGGCGCAGGGCGAGGCGCTCGTCGTCGACGTCCGGGAGCCCTGGGAGTTCGCCGAGGGCCACGTGCCGGGCGCCCGACCGGTGCCCATGAGCCAGGTGCCCACGCTGGTGGGCACGCTGCCGACCGACCAGCCGGTCTACCTGGTCTGTGCCGTGGGAGCCCGTAGCGGGCAAGTGGCCGCCTGGCTGGGCCAGCAGGGCTACGACACGGTCAACGTGGACGGCGGGACCCAGGAATGGGTCATGGCGGGCTACCCGGTCGAGCAGTGAGGGCCGACGCGCCGCAACACGCCCCGGTTTGAACTCCGTAGCGACTCTCCCGTAGCCTTCGGGTCGCCTCGCCGGACCCCCCGGCCTGGCGCACGTGCGGCCGCCGAATCCTGCCACGCACGCGCAGCCGCTCGATTTGACGCCTGGCAGGAGCGGGGGACCCACGATTCGTGGGCCCTCAGGGGTCCTAGGGGTGAAGTCGCTCCGGTCAACAGACCGGGACGGCCGGGCATCTTCCGCCCGAACCCGACAGCTCACCTCGTAGGCGTGGGAGAGGACGACGCTTGTCCAAGCACCGTCGCCCGACGCGCATCCAGCGACTGGGCACTTTCGCCAGCAACAGCCCCCTGCACCTGACCGTCGCCGCCGGCGTCGCCGGCACCCTGTCCGTGACGGGGACCGTCGTGGCCTCGGCCGCCGACTCGACCAGCGTCGCCACGAAGGACCGCACCAACAACCCGGTGGCCGCCACCGCGCACGACGTGGCGCAGTTCTCGGACCCGACCAGCCAGCTGGCCCTGCACGACGCCGTGGCGGCCGAGCAGCAGCGTCGCCAGGAGGCCATCGCGGCCGCCAAGGAGAAGGCGCGGCTCAAGGCGAAGGCGAAGCGCGAGGCAGCCCGCAAGCGGGCCGCCGAGCAGCGCGCCGCCAAGTCCCGGACCTTCTCGTCGGCCTCCCGCGGCGTCGAGCGGATGAGCGCGTCCGCCGCGCACGCCCTGCAGATCGCCCGCGAGGCCGCGTCCGGCGCCTACTACACGCACGGCGGCGCCGGCCCGACCGGGTTCGACTGCTCCGGCTTCACGATGTACGTGTTCAGCAAGATGGGCATCTCGCTGCCGCACTCGTCCGCGTCGCAGTCGGCCATGGTGCAGCACGTGTCCAACCCGCAGCCGGGCGACCTCGTCTTCGTCTACAACGGCGGCGGTGGCAGCGTCGGTCACGTCGCCATCTACGCCGGCGGCGGCTACTGGTGGGAGGCGGCCAACTCCAGTGTGGGCGTCGGCTACCACCGCGCCTGGACCACCAACGTCTCCTACGGCCGGGTGCTCTAGAGCCCGGCCCACCGCAGCGGGCGCGACGCGCCCCACGAGAGTGCGTGCTGGCATCCCCCCCGTCAGTACGCATAGGGACCCCGAAGCCATCCCCCCGGCTCCGGGGTCCCGCCCTGTCTGGTGTCGCCGGTTCAGGCATCCACCCGCTGAACACCTTCGGTACGAGGTGTTGACGTCGTCGAGACCCTGGTCTACCTTCCATCGAAACGCTTCGTCGAAACGCTTCGACGGACAGGCAGCCGCCGCACGGCGGACGGGTGAGGGAGGTGCGCGATCGCCACGATGCACGACGTTGCCCGCCTCGCGCAGGTCTCCGTCAGCACGGTGTCCTACGTGCTCACCGGTTCCCGGCCGATCTCCCAGGTGACCCGCGAGCGGGTGCTGGCCGCGATGGCCGAGCTCGACTACCACCCCAACGCGATGGCCCGTGGCCTCGCCAGCCGCCGCAGCCGGATCCTGGGGCTTTTGCTCCCGATGTACGAACGCGGCCTCGGCGCCACCGAGACCGCCTTCGTCACCGGCGCCGCGGCGGCGGCGAGCGCCGCCGGCTATCACCTGGTGCTGTCCCCGGTCGGGTCGGACGACCTCGACGCCCCGCGCCGGCTGGCCAGCCAGCGAATGCTCGACGGTGCCCTGCTGATGGAGGTGCAGCTGGACGACGACCGGGTCCGGGTGCTGCAGGAGGCGCACGTCCCGTTCGTACTCATCGGCCGCACCGTGGACCTCGAAGGCCTGTCCTACGTCGACATCGACTTCGACCAGACCGTGCGCGACGCGGTGGACCACCTGGTAGGGCTGGGCCATCGACGCATCGTCTACGTGAACCACTCCGCTGCGACCATCGCCAGCGGCTACGGTCCGGCGCGGCGCACCGAGGACGCCTTTCGCGACGCCATGGCCGCCCACCGCCTGGACCCGCTCATGGTGCCCGCCGAGGACACCGCGGCCGGTGGCCGCCAGGCGCTGACCGAGGCGTTCGAGCGGGCACCTGACCTGACCGCCGTCCTCGCGATGAACGAGAACGCCGTGTTCGGGATGCTCGGGGAGCTCGGGCACCGGAGCCTTCGGGTGCCGGACGACGTGTCCCTGGTGTCGATGGTGACCTCGCCCAAGGTGGCCGAGCTGGCCACGCCGGCCCTGACGGCCATGACGGCGCCCGGCTCGGCGATGGGCCGGATCGCGGTCGAGGTGCTCTTGAGCCGGCTCGAGGGCGGCGGCGGCGTCGCCGCCCATCAGCAGCTGCTGCCCTGCGCGCTCGAGGTCCGTGGGTCGACCGGCCCGGCCCGACTCGGTACTCGCACGACGCGAACCGCGCGCCGGAGCAGCAGGACCGCGGGAACAGAACCTGCGGCGACGGAGGGCAAGAAACCCAACCGGCCGGCGCGCGGCAAGGCGGCTCCCGGCCCGGCAGGCACCCAGCTCGACACTCACCGAGGAGATTAGCGATGCAGCGAAACCGCAAGCTCACCGTGGCGACGGCTCTCGTCGCCGCGGCGACGTTGACGTTGGGCGCCTGCGGGGGCGACGACAGCGGAGCCAGCAGCAGCAGCGGGGCCAAGACACTGCGGCTCTGGCACTACGAGAGCGCCAACAGCGCGATGGGTATCGCCTGGGACAAGGCGATCCAGATCTTCAAGAAGGAGCACCCGGGCGTCACGGTCGAGTTCGAGCGCAAGGCCTTCGAGCAGATCCAGCAGAACGCCGGGATGATCATCAACTCCGACGAGGGCCCGGACATCATGGAGTACAACAAGGGCAACGCCACCGCGGGCCTGCTGGCCTCACAGGGCCTGCTCACCGACCTGACCGCAGAGGCCAAGAAGCGCGGCTGGGACAAGAAGCTCAGCACCAGCCTGCAGACCACGGCCCACTACGACGAGCGGGGCGTCATGGGCTCGGGCAAGTGGTACGGCGTGCCGAACTACGGCGAGTACGTGATGGTCTATTACAACAAGGACCTCTTCGACAAGTACGGCGTCGCCGTGCCGACGACGCTCGACGAGTTGACCGCGGCCATGGACACCTTCGTCGGCAAGGGCGTCACGCCGCTGGGCATGGCCGGCGCCGAGTACCCCGCCGGCCAGCTCGGTACCAGCTCGCGCTGTCCAAGGCCGACCGGGCGTTCGTCGACGACTACCAGCTCTACAAGAACCCGGTCGACTTCCAGGCCGATCCGCTGAAGTACGGCGCCGACACCTTCGCCGAGTGGGTGAAGAAGGGCTACATCTCCAAGGATTCCGCGAGCCTCAAGGCCGAGGACATGGGCACCGCGTTCATCGGCGGCAAGTGCCGATGATCGTCTCCGGCAGCTGGTGGTACGGCCGGTTCAAGGACGAGATCAAGTTCGACTGGGACTCGTTCCTCTTCCCGGGCAACAAGCTGCAACGCCGGCTCCTCCGGCAACCTCTGGGTCGTCCCGGAGAGCAGCAAGGCCAAGGACCTGGCCTACGACTTCATCGACATCACGATGCGCCCGGAGATCCAGGACCTCTCGGCAACAACGGCGGCGTCCCGTCGCCGGCGGACCCGTCGAAGATCACCGACCCGAAGAACCAAGAAGCTGATCGCGAACTTCAACACGATCAGCTCGCAACGACGGCCTGGCGTTCTACCCGGACTGGCCGGTCCCCGGCTACTACGACGTGCTGGTCTCCGGCTTCCAGGCCCTGATCAACCAGTCCAAGACGCCCGGACCAGGTCCTCGACCCGATCGCGAAGCCCTACCAAGAGGGCGTCGAAGGAGATCACAGGCGGCTGACCGCCGGCTCCGCGTCCCGGACGGCCCGGATCGACGGCGTCGGGCGGTGCGCCCACGCCGGACGCACCGACCCGCGCGCGGGGAAGGATCTCCCATGGCAGGACCCGACGCGGTCGTCGCCGCCGCAGCCGGCGACGGCGCCGCCACCGGTCGCGCCGAGCGCTCGGCCGCAGGCCGAGGCGGACACCGTCGCGACGCCGCGTACTGGCTCTACCTGATGCCCGGCGCGGTGCTGTTCGTCGCTCGATCATCGCGCGGCCCGTTGGTCTACAACGTCTACCTGTCGCTGACCAAGTGGTCCGGGGTCGGTGACCCGAGCTGGGTCGGCCTGGACAACTACCGCACGCTGCTGCAGCGACGAGCGTCTTCTGGACGTCGTTCAAGAACACCCTCGCGATGATCGTCGCGATGGTGGTGGTGCCGACGCTGATCGGGCTGGTGCTCGCCTCGGTGCTGTTCGACACCATCGGCCGGCGGTTCGGCCGCGCGACCGCAGCGCGCTGCGGGCGGTGTTCTACCTGCCGCAGGTGCTGCCGGTCGTGGTGGCCGGCATCGTGTGGGGCTGGATCCTGCGGCCGGACGGCGCCTTCAACGCGCTGCTCGGCGCGGTCGGCCTCGACGGGCTGCGACACGACTGGCTCGGCGACCCGGACACCGCGCTGCCGAGCGTCATGCTGGTGATGGTCTGGGTGCAGATCGGCTACCCGGTCGTCATCTTCATGGCCGCCCTGCAGCGGGTCGACCCGGAGCTCTACGAGGCGGCCGAGATCGACGGTGCCGGCTGGTGGGCCGGTTCCGCGCCATCACCCTCCCGCAGATCCGCCCGGAGACCTTCGTGGTCGCACTGACCTGCACCATCGCGGCGCTGAAGGTCTTCGGCCCGATCTAGGCGCTGACCCGCGGCGGCCCGGAGAACGCCACCAATGTGCCGTCGTACTTCGCGTACTTCACGTTCTTCAAGAAGCTGAGGTCGGCTACGGCTCGGCGATCGCCACCGTGCTGACCCTGATCATCGTCGTGGTCAGCCGTGATCTTCATGCGGCTGCAGCACCGCAGCGAGCAGCAGGACGGGAGCGCCTGAGATGACCGTTGACGCTCCCGCCGACCGGCACGCCGACCGCGCCGCCGACATCGCGCCCGAGGTGCTCCGCGACCGGCACCACCGCGGCACCGCCCGCTGGGTCGTGCTCGCGCTGGTCACCGTCGGCGCGCTCGTCGATGCTGGTGCCGTTCGGCTTCATGCTGCTCAACGCGTTCAAGTCGCCGGGCGACTACTCGACCAACGGCCCGCTGAGCTGGCCGACCGGCTTCTACACCAAGGGCCTGACGACCTACTGGCACGCAGGTCGAACTACCCGCAGAAGCTGTGGAACTCGATGCTCATCTCCGGCGTCGGTCGCCGTGCTCGCGCGTCGCTGATCTCGCTGCTCAACGCCTACGCGATCGGCATCGGCCGGGTGAAGGGCCGGCTGTGGATCGTCGGTCTGTTCCTGCTCGCGCAACATGCTGCCGCAGGAGGCGCTGGTCTACCCGCTCTACTTCTTCGCCAAGGAGGTCGGGCTCTACAACACCCGGCTCGTCGGTGATCATCATCTTCACGGTCATCCAGAGCGCCTTCGGCACCTACCTGCTGGCCTCCGTGCTCGGGCACCTTCCCCAAGTCGCTGCTCGAGGCGGCGGCGCTGGACGGCGCCGGCAAGTGGACCGATCCTGTGGCGGGTCGTCTTCCCGAACGTCCGGCCCGACCCTGTCGGTGCTGCTGATCTTCTTCTTCATCTGGACCTGGAACGAGTTCTTCATCCCGCTGGTGATGCTGATCGACAACAGCACCCAGACCATCCCGGTCGCCCTCGCCTCGCTGCAGGGTGACCGGCTGATGGATGCGCCGACCACCAACGCCGGCTCGCTGCATCAGCCTGCTCCCCGCGTCATCTTCTTCCTCATCTTCCAGCGCACCCTGACTCGCGGCATCACCGCAGGAGCCGAGAAGTGAAGTTCACCGACGGGTACTGGCAGCTGCGACCCGGGGTCAGCGTCCTGCGGCCCGGCGGGGTCGACTCGGTCGAGCCGGACGAGCGCGGCTTCACCGTGTTCGCACCGACCGGGCAGATCACCGGCCGCGGCGACACCCTCAACATGCCCGATCGTCACCGTGGAGCTCTTCTCGCCGCGCCGACGGCGTCATCGGCGTGCAGATCGGCCACCACTCCGGTGGCCTGCCCAAGCAGCCCCGGTTCGCGCTTGCCGCGGGCGACGACCACCCGGTGACCGTCGACGTCACCGAGCACCGCGGCGTCGCTGACCACCGGCGAGCTGACCGCCCGGGTCGTGCCTCGGCGACCGGTGGCGCGTCGACTTCTGCCGCGGCGACGGGTGGTCACCTCGTCCAGCGAGCGCAGCATCGGCATCGTCACCGACGCGGACGGGCCGGCGGTTCGTCCACGAGCAGCTCGCGCTGGGCGTCGGCGAGACGGTCTACGGCCTCGGGGAGCGGTTCGGCGCGTTCGTCAAGAACGGCCAGACCGTCGACATCTGGAACGCCGACGGCGGCACGGCCAGCGAGCAGGCGTACAAGAATGTGCCGTTCTACCTCAGCAGCGCCGGGCTACGGCGTCTTCGTCGACCACCCCGAGCAGGTCTCCTTCGAGGTCGGCTCGGAGGTGGTCTCGCAGACCCAGTTCAGCGTCGCGGGCCAGTCGCTCACCTACTACGTCATCGACGGGCCGACGCCCAAGGAGGTGCTGCGCCGGTACACCGCGCTGACCGGCCGGCCCGCCAGGGTGCCGGCCTGGTCGTTCGGCCTGTGGCTGTCGACGTCGTTCACCACGTCGTACGACGAGGCGACGGTCACCGAGTTCATCGACGGCATGGCCGAGCGCGACCTGCCGCTCAGTGTCTTCCACTTCGACTGCTTCTGGATGCGGGAGTTCCACTGGTGCGACTTCGTGTGGGACCCGGCGACCTTCCCCGACCCGCGAGGGGATGCTGCGCCGGCTGCACGAGCGCGGCCTGCAAGGTCTGCGTCTGGATCAACCCCTACATCGCCCAGCGGTCGCTACCTGTTCGAGGAGGGCCGGGCGGCCGGCTACCTGGTCAAGCAGCGCCGACGGCGTCGGTCTGGCAGTGGGACAAGTGGCAGGCCGGCATGGCGCTGGTCGACTTCACCAACCCCGATGCCGTCGCGCTGGTTCTCCGGCGAAGCTCAAGGCGCTGCTCGACATGGGCGTCGACTGCTTCAAGACCGACTTCGGCGAGCGCATCCCGACCGACGTCGTCTGGCACGACGGCTCCGACCCGCAACGGATGCACAACTACTACGCCCACCTGTACAACCGGGCGGTCTTCGAGCTGCTCGAGGCCGAGCGCGGGCGTCGGCGAGGCGGTGCTGTTCGCCCGGTCGGCGACCGCCGGCGGCCAGCAGTACCCGGTGCACTGGGGCGGCGACTGCGAGTCGACGTTCGTCGCGATGGCCGAGTCGCTGCGCGGCGGACTGTCGCTGGCGGCGTCCGGCTTCGGCTACTGGAGCCACGACATCGGCGGCTTCGAGGGCACGCCGGACCCGGCGGTGTTCAAGCGCTGGATCGCCTTCGGGCTGCTGTCCGTCACACTGCCGGCTGCACGGCTCCGGCTCGTACCGGGTGCCGTGGGCGTTCGACGACGAGGCGGTCGAGGTGCTCGCGGCACTTCACCCGGCTCAAGCTGTCGCTGATGCCCTACCTGGCCGCCGCGGCCGAGGAGGCGCACGCGGACGGCATCCCGATGATGCGGCCGATGGTGCTGGAGTTCCCGGACGACCCGACCGCGGCGTACCTCGACCGCCAGTACATGCTCGGCGCGCGACCTCCTCGTCGCGCCGGTGTTGCAGCGCCAGACGGCGAGGTGACGTTCTACGTGCCGGCGGGCACCTGGACCCACCTGGTCACGGGCGAGCAGCTCACCGGGCCCGGCTGGGTCAGCGAGAAGCACGGGTTCGACAGCGCTGCCGCTGCTCGCCCGGCCCGGCTCGGTGATCCCGTTCGGCGCCGCGGACGACCGGCCGGACTACGACTGGGCCGACGGCGTGGAGCTGCGCCTGTACGCCCCGACCGAGGGGCAGCGGACCCGCGTCCGGGTTCCCGACGTCGCCGACGGTGCCGGTGGCGCGGAGTTCGAGGTGACGTTCGACGCGCGGCGTCGCCACCGCCGAGCTGGTGGCCGGCGGTCGCTCCGGCTTCAGCGCCGTGACGGTGGGGCCAGGAGCGGTCGGCTGATGCCGGACCGCAGCTTCCCCGACGGCTTCCTGTGGGGGGCCGGCGACGGCGGCGTACCAGATCGAGGGCGCCGCCACCGAGGACGGCCGCGGTCCGTCCATCTGGGACACGTTCAGCCACACGCCCGGCAGGACGATGAACGGCGACACCGGCGACGTCGCGGCCGACCACTACCACCGCTGGGCCGAGGACGTCGGGCACATCGACGACCTCGGGCTGCGGCGCCTACCGGTTCTCGATCGCCTGGCCGCGGGTCCAGCCGGCCGGCGCCGGCGCGTTCAACCGGGCGGGTATCGACTTCTACTCCCGGCTGGTCGACGGCCTGCTCGAGGCGGGCGTCCAGCCGGTCGCGACGCTGTACCACTGGGACCTGCCGCAGGAGCTGGAGGACGCCGGCGGCTGGCCGGCCCGGGACACCGCGCTGCGGTTCGCCGACTACGCGGCCGCCGTCGTCGGGGCGCTCGGCGACCGGGTCACCTCTGGACGACGCTCAACGAGCCGTGGTGCTCGGCCTTCCTCGGCTACGCCTCCGGCGTGCACGCGCCCGGGCCGCACCGAGCCGGCGGCCGCGCTGGCCGCCGTGCACCACCTCAACCTCGCGCACGGGCTGGCCGGCCGGGTGATCGCGGGAGCTGGCGCCCGGCGCGCAGCTGTCGGTGACGCTGAACCTGCACGTCGCTCCGGCCGGACAGCGACTCGGCGGCCGACCGGGACGCCGTGCGCCGCATCGACGCGCTGGCCAACCGGGCCTTCCTCGGACCGATGCTCGACGGCGGCTACCCGGCCGACCTGCTCGCCGACACCGCCGGCGTCACCGACTGGTCCTTCGTCACACGACGGCGACGAGAAGTCGATCGGCGGTGCCGCTGGACGTCCTCGGGCGTCAACTACTACTCGACCGCGCCGGGTCCGGCACTGGGACGGCGGTCTCGCCCCGGTCGGCACGCGGACGGGCACGGCAGCTCGGCGCACAGCGCCGTGGGTCGGCGCCGACGACGTCGAGTTCCTGCCGCAGCCCGGGCCGCACACCGCGATGGGCTGGAACATCGACCCCGGCGGCCTGACCGACCTGCTGCTGCGGCTGCACCGCGAGTACCCGCGACCTGCCGCTGATGGTCACCGAGAACGGCGCCGCGTTCGACGACGTCGTCTCGCCCGACGGCGCCGTGCACGACGCCGACCGGGTCGCCTACCTGCGCCGCCACATCGACGCGGTCGGCGACGGCCATCGACGCAGGGCGCCGACGTGCGCGGCTACTTCGTCTGGTCGCTGCTGGACAACTTCGAGTGGGCCTACGGCTACGACCGCCGGTTCGGCATCATCCGGGTCGACTACGACACGCTCGAGCGCACCTGGAAGGACAGCGCCCACTGGTACCGGCGGCTGGCAACGACCAACCGCCTGGCGCCGCCAGCAGCGGGGTGACCGCGGGCCGGACGGCGACTCCCGGCTATCGGAACAGCGCGTCGAAGCCCGGCGACGGGACCCCGGCAACGTGAACCCACGGCTCGGTCGCGACCACCGCAACGGCGAGCGTGTTACGGCCGCCCTCACGGAGCGGTCGTCGTCCCGGACCCCGGAGAAGTCGTAGACGCCGCGCTTCGGCGCGTGGTAGACCCAGTCGACATAGAGCGACACGGCATTGAAGCCGCCGGCCGTCGATCTCGATCGAGTACCGGTCGTTCGGCCGCGCCTGGGCGACGAGGGCCGCGCCCACCAGGGCTGTCGGGAAGTGCCTGGTACTCATGACGGAAGACCTCCGGAGTGGGTCGCCCCGCCCTGGCGAAAGGGCACCAACGCCAGGGCGGGGCGAGTCTGCGGTCAGCCCAGTGAGAAGCTCGCGAGCCGCAGGCCCGGGGCTGAGCACGAGGTACACGTCGTGGACGCCGTTCGCGGCGGCCAGCGACGCGGTCGTGGTGGTGTAGTCGTAGACGTCGCCGGTGCTGGACACGTCGGCGGTGCCGAGCAGCTGCCCGTCCGGTGAGCCGAGCCGGACCTCGATCGTGCCAGCTCCGGCGTCGGCCTTGGCCACCGTCGCGGTGAACGTCGTGTCGCTGGAGTCGACGCTTGGCGTCGGCGAACTCGACCCACGCGCCGTCGTCGGTCGCGCCGACGGAGGTGCCGCGCTCCTTGCTCTCGTCGACCAGGTCGATGCCGGCATACCGGTCGAAGTTCTCGGCGCGGGTCGGCTTCGACAGGTCGCGGGGCGGGATCGTCTCGCCGTCGACCCGCAGCGTGGTCTGCCGCCCGGATGTCGGTCGCCGAGGATCCGACCAGGACGTCGTAGGTCGACGACTCGACCACCCACCTGTCGCGCGTCACGTCCCAGTGCGCCAGGTCGGCGGCGCGGCAGCGTCAGCCGGACAGTCCTGGTCTCGACCGGGCGCCAGCGACACCTTGTCGAAGCGTGCGCAGCTGCCTGGACCGGCACCTTGTCGCGCGAGGTGCGCTGGTGGGTGTAGAGCTGCACGACCTCGGCGCCGGACCGGGTGCCGGTGTTGGTGACGTCGACGCTGACCGTGACCTGTTCCGGTGGCGCTCACCGTGGACGCGCTCGGGCGCAGGTTCGAGTACCGGAACGTGGTGTACGACAGGCCGTGCCCGAACGCGTAGAGCGGCGTCCCGCGGTAGTAGAGGTAGGTCTGGTCGGTCGAGATGATGTCGTAGTTCGAGCAGGTCCGGCTGCAGGTCGTCGTCGGAGCGGTACCAGGTCTGGGTGAGCCGCCCGGACGGGTTGTGGTCGCCGAACAGCACGTCGGCGACCGCGTGGCCGGTCTCCGAGCCGGCGTGGGTGGTCCACAGCAGCGACGACGGCTGGCGTTCCATCGTCGTCGGGTAGCTGTTCTCGAGCACGACCACGGTGTTCGGGTTCGACCGCTTGACGGCGTCGATGAGGGCCTGCTGGCTCGCGCCGAGCGCGGTGCTCGGCGCGGTCGTGGTTCTCCCGGCCGTAGACGAACGGGTTGCTGCCCACGACGACGACCGCCGCGTCGGCGTCGGCCGCGGCACCGCCGCCGTGGCGGCGCCGCTGTGACGACCTCCTTGGCGAAGTGCGCGGCCTGCGCCTTGGTGCCGGTGCCGACCGTGCCGTCAGGCGCCACCGTCACGTAGTGCCCGGGGATCCACCACCAGCTCTCGTTCGTCTCGTAGCCGACGTACTGGATCAGGTAGGTCCCGTCGTCCTGCTTCTCCAGCCGGAACTGCTGCTGCACGTACCAGCCGGTGGGCGTGTCGGACGAGGTGTTGTACGGCCCGAAGTTGCCGGTGAGGTACTTGGCCGTTGCCCGACGTTGCGCAGTGTCGACACGTCGGCCATCCAGTCGTTGACGTCCCACTGGGAGGCGGCCGTCGGCGGGCCGTCGGATGGCGACGACGGCGTCGCCGGCACCGGTGCCGGTGGCGGTGAGGTACCTGCCCGTGGCCGTGTCCTTGAGCGCGATCCGGTCGAGGGCCTCGACACCGGTGACAGTGGCGGCGGCGCCGAGCCGCTCGCTTGATCCCGTCCAGCGGGGTCACCTGGTACGGCATGGTGCCGCCGTACCAGTCGCTGAACAGCGTGTCCTGCAGCGGGCCCGACCACCGCGACCTTCTTGGTCGTTGCGGGATCGAGCGGCAGCGTGCCGGTTGTTGCGCAGCAGCACCATCGCCTCGTCGGCGGTCTCGCCGGTTGAGGGCGCGGTGCGCCGGGCTGTCGAGCACGTCGGTCGGGATGTCGGCGTACGGCCCGCCGTCCGGGTCGAACTGGCCGAGCCGGAGCCGGATCGTCAGGACGTGCCGGACCGCCTTGTCGACGTCGGCGACGGTGATCAGGCCCCGGTCGAGCGCGGCCTTGCAGGGTGGCCGACCATCGGTGCCGCGTTGCTGTCGTCCACGGTGAAACTCGTCCATGCCCGCCTTGAGCACGTTGGCGTACGCCTCGTCCTCGTCGTCGTAGTAGTGCTGGGCCTGCGTCACGGCGTGCGGGGCCCAGGCGTCGCTGACGTTGTACAGCGTCTTGTCGGTCCACGACCGCACGACCTCGTCGAGGTCCCGGTCGACGTGGGTCGGGCGGCCGTTGACCTCGTTGTACGACGCCATCACGCCGGTCGCCGCGTCGGCCGCGATGGCTGGCCTGAACGCGGCCTGGTCGTACTCGTGCTTGACCCGCGGCGGGCACGTTGGAGGAGCTGACGCTGCGGTTGGCCTCGTTGTTGTAGGCGTAGAAGTGCTTGAGCACAGGCGCGGTCTTGAGGTACGTCGGGTCGTCGCCCTCGAGCCCCTTGCCGTACGCCGTCGAGATGGCACCGGTCAGGTAGGGGTCCTCGGAGTAGCCCTCCTCGTTGCGCCCCCATCGGGGGTCGCGCAGCAGGTTGACCACCGGCGCCCAGACCTGCAGGCCCCAGACCGTCGGGTCGATCGACGTTGTACGCGCGCGCCTCGTCGCCAACTGGCCGAGCCGACCCGCTTGATGAGCGCCGGGTCCCACGTGCTGGCCAGGCCGACCGCCTGCGGGAACACCGTGGCCCGGTCGGCGAGCACCTGGCTCCAGTTGTTGTCGAGGTCGTTGGACCACGCGACGCCGTGCAGCGCCTCGGTGCCCGCCTTGAAGTAGGGGATGCCGAGACGCGGGATCGCGGCCTGCGACTGGTGCAGGAGCGAGAGCCTCTCGTCCAGGGTGAGGCGCCCGAGCAGGTCGTCGACGCGCTTCGCCACCGGGAGACCCGGGTTGCGGAACGGGTACTCGGCCGACTGAGCCGCCAGCTGGCCGGGCGCCACCAGGGCGGCGGACAGGGCGAGGACGAACGCGGGCACTGCTCGGCGGGGGAGCACCGTGAGTCTCACAACAGCCTCCTAGCGGACGGTCACCGCAGGGCGATGGTCGTCGAAACGCTTCGACGAGTGGGGACAAACTAGGACCGCCGACCATCGGTGTCAATGGGGCCGAAACCGTCGTGTCACAGGTCGGATCGCGCATGGAAACAGGACGGAACGTCTAGGCTGTCCATGGTCGAAGCGCTTCGACCAAGAGGTTCGACGACTGGAGGTTGCCGGTGGCCACCATCGCGGACGTCGCGCGGGCCGCGGGCGTCTCCACGAGCACCGTCTCGTACGTGCTGAGTGGCCGCCGGCCGATCTCCGCGGCGACCCAGGCGCGGGTCGAGGCGAGCATCGCCCAACTGGGCTACCGCCCGCACGCCGGCGCCCGGGCACTCGCCCGCCAGCACACGAACGTGCTGGCGCTCGTTGTCCCGTTGCGGGAGGCGATCTATGTCCCGGTGATCATGCAGTTCGTCATCGCGGTGGCAACGGCCGCCCGGTCCTACGACCACGACGTCCTGCTGCTCACCAACGACGAGGGGACCGCGGGGCTGCACCGCGTCGCGGGTGGCGCGATGGTCGACGCGTTGATCGTGATGGACGTGGAGGCCCACGACGAGCGGGTCCCGGTGCTGCGCGAGCTGCGCCAGCCGGCGGTGCTGATCGGGCTCCCGGACCGTCCGTCCGGCATCAGCTGCGTCGATCTGGACTTCGCCGCCGCCGGCAATCTCGCCGTCCAGCACCTGGCCGAGCACGGGCACCGCCGGGTCGCGCTGGTCGGTCCGCCGCCCGCGGTGTACGAGCGGGGGACGAGCTATGCGACCCGGTTCCGCGCCGGCTTCGACGAAGCCGTCGCCGAGCTCGGGTTGGCGGCCGTCGGGCATGCTTGCGAGCCGACGCACGAGGGCGCAGCGGCGTACCTCGCCCGGGTCGAGGCGGAACTGCCCGGCGTCACGGGGTTCGTGGTGCACAACGAGTCAGTGCTCGGACCGGTGCTCAGCCTGCTCCGCGTGGCCGGGCGCTGGGTGCCGAACGACGTCTCGGTCGTGGCCGTCTGCCCGCGGGAGCTGGCGCTCGGCCTGCCAGTGCGGATGACGTCGATCGACGTCCCCGCGGAGGAGCTCGGCGTGCTGGCGGTCGAGATGGTGGTCGAACTCCTCCGCGGCCGCCGGGGCGTGCAGACCCGGCTGCTCGCCCCCACGTTGACCGAGCGCGACAGCTGCGCCGACGTCCCGAACCCGGCTTGATTGCGACCATCGGCAATCGCGCGACGAGATTGATACGCGACCCGACCCGGGGTCCGCCCCTTCCCGGGTCAGGTCGCTGCGGCGGGCAGCCGCTCCACGGCCGTCACCGCGCAGACCTCGTCGAGGTGCAGCACCAGCAGGCCGCCCTTGTCCAACTGAGTCGCGCCGTCCAGGGTCGGCGCCACCCAGCGCGGCGCACAGGGCGGCCGCGAGCCTCGGGATCACCTCGCGCTGGCCGCACCAGGCGACCGCACCGCTCGTCGCTCGTCACCAGGTCCAGGACCGCGCGGGCACCTTTTCCTTGTCGTCGTCGAAGGCCGTGGCCGTCGTGGCCGGCAGCACCTCGACGTCGACCCCGGCAGACCGGGCGAAGGGTTCCAGGGTGTCGCGGCAGCGCCGTACGTCGGCGCAGCCGGCCTGCTCCACGCCGTACGCCGTGAGCAGCGCACCGATCGTGACGGTCTGCGCGAGCCCTTTCCGGTCCAGCGGCCGGTCGGCGTCGTCGCCGGCCCAAGCCCGCTTGTCACCGGCCGACGCGTGCCGCACCACCACGATCGGGCGGGTGCGCCGGGTGTCGGCCGCGAACCGCTTGAGCACCCGGGCGTCGTGGGCCGGGTCGAGCCGGGCGCGCGCTTCTGCCAGTGGCGCCCACCAGAGCTCGTCGACCTCGCGGTTGACCTCGAACCGGCCGCCGGTCGCCTCGCAGGCCCAGTAGCGGACCCGCTTGCGGCCCTCCGGCACCGGGTAGCGCAGGCTGCCGAGCCGCCGGCCCGGCCGGGCCGTGCAGCCGGTCTCCTCCTCGATCTCGCGCAGCGCGCCGAGCAGCGGGTGCTCGCCGGGATCCAGCTTTCCCTTGGGGAGCGACCAGTCGTCGTAGCGCGGCCGGTGCACCAGCGCGACCTCCGGGCTGGCGGGATCGCCGCGCCAGAGGACGCCCCCGGCCGCCTCGACCTGCGGGGCCGGCACCCGTCAGGCCTCGGCAGGTGTCCGGGCCTGGGCCCGTGCCACCAGCAGCGCCTGCAGGTCGACCAGGCCGTCCCGGCGCGGCGTCCGGGTCCAGCGCCCGTCCGGGCCGAGCGCCCAGTGGTCGATGTCCTCGCCCCAGGACAGCTCGAGCAGGGTGGTGAGCTCGGCCCGCGCGGCCGGGTCGGTGACCCGCACCAGCGCCTCCACCCGGCGGTCGAGGTTGCGGTCCATCAGGTCGGCGCTGCCGATCAGCACCTCGTGGTCGCCGCCCGCGGCGAACCGGTAGACCCGCGAGTGCTCGAGGAACCGGCCGAGCACGCTGCGCACCCGGATCGTCTCGGACAGCGCGGGCACCCCGGGGCGCAGCGCGCACATCCCGCGCACCAGCAGGTCGATCGGGACACCGGCGCGGGACGCGTCGTAGAGCGCGTCGATCAGCGCCTCGTCGACCAGGCTGTTGACCTTCAGCGAGATGCCGGACTTCTTGCCGCGGGCCGCCCGCTCGGTCTCGTGCGCGATCAGCCGGAGCAGGCCGGGCCGCAGCGTGTCGGGGGCGACCAGCAGCGTGTCGTAGTCCCGCTGGCGGGTGTAGCCGGAGAGGTGGTTGAACAGGTCGGCGACGTCGGCACCGACGTCGGGATCGGCGGTGAGCAACCCCAGGTCCTCGTAGGTGCGGGCCGTCTTCGGGTTGTAGTTGCCGGTGCCGACGTGCACGTAGCGTCGCAGCTTCCCGTCCGGCTCGGACCGTACGACGAGTGCGAGCTTGCAGTGCGTCTTCAACCCGACCAGGCCGTAGACGACGTGGCAGCCGGCCTGCTCGAGCTTGCGGGCCCAGCGGATGTTGGCCTGCTCATCGAACCGCGCCTTGATCTCGACGACGACCAGCACCTGCTTGCCGGACCGGGCCGCCGCCACCAGGGCGTCCACGATCGGCGACTCGCCGCTGGTCCGGTAGAGCGTGAGCTTCATCGCCAGTACGGCGGGGTCGGTCGCGGCCTGCTCGATGAACGTGTGCACGCTGGCCGTGAACGAGTCATAGGGGTGGTGCAGCAACACGTCGCCAGCCCGCAGTGCGGCGAAGACGTCGCCCTGCCCGCCGTCGTGGGCGCGCAGCGCCGGGGGGATCTCGGGCGCGAACGCCGGCGACCGGAGGTCCGGCCGGGCTTCGGTCTCGGCCAGCGACCACAGCGCCGACAGGTCCAGTGGAGCCTCGATCCGATAGACCTCCGCAGGTGTGATGCCGAGCTCGCGCACCAGCAGGTCGAGGACCCGGTCGCTCACGTCGTCGACGACCTCGAGCCGCACCGGTGCGCCGAACCTGCGCCGCGACAGCTCCCGCTCCAGGGCGTGCAGCACGTTCTCGGCGTCGTCGTCGACCTCGAGGTCTTCGTTGCGGGTGACCCGGAACGAGGACGCCTCGATGACCGTCATGCCGGGGAACACGTCATCGAGGTGTGCGGCGATGACGTCCTCCAGCAGCACCAGCCGGGTGCCGTCCTCGTCGGCCGGCAGCAGTCGCGGCAGCAGCGGCGGCACCTTGACCCGGGCGAAGTGCTCGGCGCCGTCCACGTCGTCGGCCACGACGACCGCGAGGTTCAGCGACAACCCGGAGATGTACGGGAACGGATGGGCGGGGTCGACGGCCAGCGGCGTCAGGACCGGGTGGATCTGCAGGGCGAACACGTCGTCCAACCGGCGGCGCTCGCTCTTGCTCAGGTCCGACCAGCGGACGACGGCCAGGCCGTTGCTCGCCAGCGCGGGCAGCAGCTCAGCGGTGACGAGCTTGGCCTGCGTCTGCACCATCTCGTGCGCGAGCTCGGCGACCCGGTCCAGCCGCTCGCGGGGGGTGGCGCCGCTCGGACCAGGTGTCGTCACGCCGGCGCCGACCCGGCTGCGCAGCGCGGCGACCCGGACCATGAAGAACTCGTCCAGGTTGCGGGAGAAGATCGCGGTGAACCGGACCCGCTCGAGCAGCGCGACGTCGGGGTCGCAGGCGAGCTCGAGGACCCGGCGGTTGAAGTCCAGCCAGCTGGCCGTCCGGTCCAGGAACCGGTCCGCGGGCAGCCGGGTCGCGTCCGGCGCGGGTGCCGCGACGGTGTCCTCGATCTCCTCGGCGCTCTCGTCGGCGTACCGCGGGGGTTCCGGCTCGACGTCCTCTGGCCACGCAGGGGCTGTGCTCACGGGCCCCATCGTGCCCGGCGTACCTGCCAGCCACCAGGGGCCGGGTGAACGGAAGGTGAACGGGAGGCGACGACTCGCCGACGCACGCTCAGCGCGGTCGAGACGGGGATGGCGTGTCGGGCCGGTGGGGTGCTCAAATGCGGGCATGGCCATCCACCCCGGGATCGAGCTGGCGGACGCCCGCCTCGAGATCGTCGAGTCCGTGCGTCCCCGGCTGAGCGACCTGAGCGCCGACGACGTCGAGCGCCTGATCGAGGAGGCGGTCGACGAGCTGACGCCAGCGAACGTTCTGACCTACCTGCCGATCCTGGTCGAGCGCCGGGTCCGCGACCGCGTGCAGCACCGGGACCAACCGCCCGCGTAGCCCGCTAGACCCGGCCCCGGTCGTGGGCGCCCTTGGCGCCGGGCTTGCGCAGGTACATGTCGACGTCCGCGGCCGCGATCAGTCCGTCCGGGGTCTCGTCCGGGCCGCCGGTGACCCGGGCCCGGCCCACCGTGACCGACAGGGACACCGACGTGCCACCCACGTCGACCGGTGCGGCTACCGCCGTGCGCAGTCGGTCGACCAGCTCGTCCATCTCGTCATCGCTAAGGTCGTCGGTGACGATGACGAACTCGTCGCCGCCGAAGCGCGCCGTCGTGTCACCCGCCCGCACCTGCGACTCGAGTCGCTTGGCAATGATCGCGAGCACCTGGTCGCCGAACGCGTGCCCGAGCGTGTCGTTGACCGGCTTGAAGTCGTCCAGGTCACAGAACAGCACCGCGCCGGCCCGCTGGTTGCGGCGGGCAGCGGTGATGGCTTCCTGCACCCGCTCGGCCAGGGCGCTGCGGTTGAGCAGGCCGGTGAGCGGGTCGATCCGGGCCCGCCGGGTGAGCTCCTGGTGCTCGGCCCGCCGGTCGCTGATGTCCTCGAACTGGCTGATGCCGTAGAGCGCCCGGCCGGTGCCGTCACGCACCACCGAGGTCTGCAGCGACACCCAGACCGGGTGGCCGTCGGCGTGCACGTAGCGCTTCTCGAGCTGGTAGCGCTCGATCTCGCCGGAGACTGCCCGCGAGACGATGTCCAGGTCGCCGGCGTGGTCGTCGGGGTGCGTGATGTCGCCGATCGACAGGGTCTCCAGCTCGCGGCGGCTGCGCCCGAGCATCCGGGACATCGCCTCGTTGACCCGCAGGAACCGGCCCGAGGTCTCCGGCGTGAAGTCCACCAGCGACATGCCGACCGGCGCGTTCTCGAAGGCGAGGCGGAACGACTCCTCGCTGGCCCGAACCCGCGCGACGAGGCGCGCGTTGTCGATCGCGATGCCGGCCTGGGTCGCGTACATCTCCAGCAGTGCGCACTGCACCTCGTCGGGGCGCCGGCCGCCCTCGGGCAGGTCGACCGAGAGGATGCCCACGAGGGTGCCGGCCACCGAGTACATCGGCGCGAACAACGCGTCCATCGGGTGCCACGCGTCCGGCTCGTCGCTGACCGGGGTGTCGGGCACCCAGCTCGCGATGGCCTCGTTGTCCGGCTCGGTGTGGGCCAGGTAGCGCAGCGCCCCCCACCGCTCGGCCCGGTCGAACTCGTCCTGCCAGGTCGACACCACACTTGAGGTGCCGAGCAGCGTGGCGCTCACGTCCGGCGGCCCGGCGACGGTGACCACCTCGGCCGTGCCGTCCGGGTGCACGAGGTTGACCACGGCCACGCCGAAGCCCAGCCCCTCGACCACGCCGTCGACCACCGCGCGCAGGGTCGTGGCCAGGTCGGGGCCGGCGTTGAGCCGCAGGATCAGCCGCTGCAGCTCCTGCATTGCCGGCAGACTGACCTCGCTCATGGTCGGCCGACCTCCATCCCCCGTGACGCAAGGGTGTCCGCGCCCCCGGTCGCCGAGCACGGTGCCCGGTTCTCTCATTGTCGACCCTGCTTTACCTCGTCTTGACCATTTTCTTGGCCCGATCGGGTGAACTCGACGCCTGACCAGGCCCGGTCCGAGGTCAGCTGCCGCTGCCGTAGGGCCGAGTGATGATCTCGAGCAGGTGCCCGCTCGGCTCCTCCCAGTAGAGCCCCCGGCCACCGTCGTCGGTGTTCCACTCGCCGGCACGCCGCTGGAACGGGTCGGCCCAGAAGGTCAGCCCACGCTCCCGGATCCGGCCGAGGATCTCGTCGAACTCCTCCTCACCGACCAGGAAGGCGTAGTGCTGAGGGTGCAGCTCCTCGACGTCGATGAAGTCCAGTGAGACGTCGTTCTCGACCTGCACCACCAGGAACGGGCCGTACGGCGTGGGTGCCGCCAGTCCGAGCACGTCGGCCACGAACGTGGCGGACTCCCGCTTGTCGCGCACGTTGACCAGCGTGTGGTTGAGCTGGACGGCCATGTTGTCCTCCTCGTTCCGTCGGCAACGGCTGATTCTGCCGGCCCGGGAGTTTGCCGCGAACGCCTCGCAGGGAACAAGGCGGGGGAGAGGTGATGCACCATGCCGACCGACCTCAACACCCGCCCGCGCACCAAGCTGTGGGTGGCGCTCGGCGTCCTGGCCCTGCTCGTCATCGTCGTGTTGATCGTGCTGTACGGCGGCGGGGGTGGCGGAGGTGGGGGCACCGGCGGCGGAGGCTACTGACAGGGCAGCCAGCAGTTGACCGTGGTCAGGCGTCGCGGACCTCGAACAGGATGCCGCCCACGGCCAGCGCCGCGCCCGCGTACAGCCCCAGCACCGCCAGCCCCTGCCACGGACCCACCGGCATGGCGTCCAGCCCCCGGGTTGCCTGGACGGCCAGCCCGGCGGACATGGGCGCCCATTCGGTCAGCCACTCGCGCCATCGTGGCTCGGTGACCAGGGTCCCGACGATGGGGAAGACGAACAGCAGCGACAGCGCTGTCGCGATGGCCGCCCCGGCGTTGCGCACGATCAGGGCGACACCGAGGCCGAGCAGCGCGATCAGGCACAAGTAGAGGACGGTGCCGACGCTTGCCCGCAGCGTTGCCGAGTCGCTCCAGCGACAGCGCCGGGTAGCCGTGGGCCGGGGTGAACCCGTTGGCCGGGAGGACCGCCCTGGCCACCAGCAAGGATCCGGCCACCGCGAGGACGGCCGTCAGGAGCACCGGGCCGGCCACGACGACTGCCTTGGCGACCAGGGTCACCCACCGTCGAGGGACCGCGGTCAGCGTCGTCCTGATCGTGCCGGTGGCGTACTCCGACGACACGACGAGCACCCCGAACAGGACGGCGGCGACCTGACCGACGTACACCCCGGACAGCGCGATCCGGGTCGCGTCCACGTCACAGTCGCCACCCGGCGGAGCGCACTCCGTCGAAACGGACGCTCGCCGCGACCAGGGCGCCGAGGCCGAGTGTGAGCGTGGTGACGCCCACGAGCAGCCAGCCGGAGGAACGGACCGTGCGCGCCTTGGTCCACTCGGCGTGCAGCGCCCGGGTCGCGACGATCACGCGTCCCGTCGGCGAAGTTGGACGACTGCAGCGATCAGGGCGACGGCGACCCACCCGCACAGAACGGCGATGCCAGGCCAGGGACCGATGGCGTCGTCCCAGCGTTCGCGCGTCTGCTGGATCGCCATCCCGGCCCCCGGCGTGATCCGCTTGAGCCAGGCCTCGCCGCCGAGGGTCAGGAACGGGTCCGATGATCAAAGGCAGCACGACGAGGGCGATGACCACCGTGATGGCGGCTGCGCTGGAGCGCAACAAGGCACCGAGGGCGAGGGCAAGGACGGCGAGCAGGGCCAGCACCAGCCCGGTGCCGACGACAGCCCGTAGCACCGGACCGTCCGTGAGCGAGACCCTCGGGTACGCCGGCGGGGCGAAGCCGTTCTCCCGCAGCAGAGGTTGGCTGATCAGGAACGCCGGCACGGCTGCCGCGACGCCGGTCACGAAGGCCGATCGCAGCGAGGACGACGGCCTTGGCGGCGAGCACCCGTGCCGCGACGCGGCGTCGCGGTGAACGTCGTACGGATGGTGCCGCGGCGGAACTCGGTGGTGATGTACAACGCGGCGATGACCGCCATCGCGATGAACCCGATGAGGATGCCGGAGAGGGTGTCGCGAACCACATCGTTGTCCCCGCCGGTGCCGGGTGGCTGGACCCCGAGGTCGCCGGCACCCGACACGGTGAACCTGCCGGCATCCTCGGTGAACGAGCCCGCCACGTTGTCGTGCGGCAGTTCGCGCGGCGGTCCGTTGGTGTCCAGGTGCTGCCACGAACCGCTGACCGGCTCGCCATCGGCCCCCGTGATACGGACCGAGTCGAACACCGCGGTGCTCAGGGTGTAGTCGGGGCTGCTCTCGGTGGAGGTCGGGGAGCGCCGGATCGTCTTCACGTCCGGTGGGCGGTGACGAGACGAACATGCCGACGAGCGCTGTCGCCGGAAGCTCCGTCACCTCGGTGGTCCCGACCTGGGTCCAGGTCACCCCGTCGGGGGACTCGTACCCGGTGATCCGGGACCCCACGCGGGTCAGCTTGAGCCACCGCGGGGCGGGATCCGCTCGAGCCGGTCGCCTTGTGGGTGAAGTCGGCCTGCCACTGGACCCCGTGCTCGGGGTCACCATGATCGCTGCGTACGCCGGTGCGGGCCCGGGCCCGGCCTTGTCCGTGGGGGCGATGACGGGGCCGGTGATCATGAGACCTGCCTTCGCATCCGGTCCGGTCTCCTCCTGTTTCGCGACGCGGGCGACGATCGAGCCGTCACCGGGGAGCGATTGGTGCACGAGCTGCGCCTGGAAGTTGCGTTGCGGGCCGAACTTGTTCGCGTCGGTCGTGTTGCCCTTGCCGGCGAGGTAGGCCAGCAGGATCGTGAGCCCGATCGTCAGCGCGACGCAGATCCACGTACTGCGCAGCGAGCGGAGCTTCGTCCACTCCGCGCGCAGCACCTGCGCGAACCCGGCCCCACGGCTGGGACGGTCGAGGAGTACGTCACGGTGTCGCCCCCTGCGCGCCGAACTCCACAGCGTCGCGGGTGAGCTCCATGTACGCCTCCTCCAGGGTCGCCCGGTGTGCGCTGAGCTCCGAGAACGGCACCTGCGCAGCGCCCAGCAGCGCCGCGATGCGCTCGCCCGGCAGTCCGTCCACGGTGACCGCGTCGTGGTCGATCACGGCAACGGTCGCTCCGGCCCTGGCGAGCAGAGTCATCGCGTCGGTGCGCTGCGAGGTGCGAAGCAGGACTCGAGTTCCTGAGGCTCTGGTGACGAGGTCCGCCACGCTCGTGTCGGCCACCATCCGGCCGCGTCCGATGACGACCAGGTGGTCCGCGGTCTCCTCG
This sequence comes from uncultured Actinomycetota bacterium, assembly GCA_963728425.1. GTDB lineage: Bacteria > Actinomycetota > Actinomycetes > JACCUZ01 > JACCUZ01 > JAVEDA01. The sequence goes on along the minus strand of CAVSKC010000008.1, from coordinate 26,297 downwards.
AGCTCGCTCATCAGGTGGCTCGAGACCAGGATCGCCCGCCCCTCGGCCGCGAGACCGCGCAGGTACCCACGGATCCACCGGATCCCCTCGGGGTCCAGGCCGTTCACCGGCTCGTCGAAGATCAGCACCGGCGGGTCGCCCAGCATGGCCGCCGCGATGCCGAGCCGCTGCCGCATGCCGAGCGAGAACCCGCCGGCTCGCCTCCGTGCAGCCGACGCGAGCCCCACCTGGTCGAGGACCTCGCCGACGCGGCGGGCGGGAAGGCCGTTGCTCTGTGCCATCCAGAGCAGATGGTCCTTGGCGCGACGACCCGGATGGACGGCCTCCGCGTCGAGAAGGGCACCGACCTCGGTCAGGGGAGCCGTCAGCGACCGGTAGGGCCGCCCACCGATCCGCGCCGTTCCCGCGTCGGCGGAGTCCAGCCCGAGCACGATGCGCATCGTCGTGGACTTCCCGGCCCCGTTGGGACCGACGAACCCCGTGACCTGGCCCGGGCGCACGGTGAACGTGATGTCGTCGACGGCCACCGTGGCGCCGTACCGCTTGCGGAGGCCGGCCACCTCGATCGTTGGGTCCATGGCAGGAACGCTAGGCATCCGTGGCTCGGCGTCGTCACGCCCGAGAGCCGTCCTGGGCAGCGCGGTGTCCCCCTCACGGGGGACGCGACAAGACAGTCCCGGGGGACGCCACCGGTCAGCAGGACGGGGACAATGGCGGCGTGAGTCAGGCGACGTCCCCCGGAGCCGCGCGCTGGCGGCCGGCCGACGGCTGACCGGTGCCTCCGAGCTCCCGGTCGACCAGTGCTGTCGTGCTTGCGCTGCTCGCCTTGATCCAGGTGACGGGTGGGGCGGTGGCGCAGTGGGCCTGCGGAGCCCGTCCTCGGCGGCGATCTCGGCGCTGGTCGACCAAGGCCCGCCGACCTTCGCCCTCCTGCTCGGTCTGCTGGCCACCGCTCCGGTGGCGTTGGTCCGAACCCACCTGGTGCCCGTGGCTGTGATCGTGACCGCTTGCGAACGCGTTGACGCTGGCAGCGGGATTCGTCCCCACCGTCGCCGCAACCATCGCGCTCGTCGTGGTGCTCTACCTGGTCGCGCGGCATCGCCCCCATCGCGTGTGGCTGCTGTTGCTCCTCCCCTTCGCAGTCTTGCTGGCCGTTCCCCTGGGAGCCGTCGGCGGCCACGAGGGAGCCGTCGCCGGCCTGCTCACGCTGACCACCGTCGCCGGGATCGTCGGGAGCACGGCTCGCTCCCGGACCGAGTCGGCGGCACGGCGTGAGTCCGAGGAGTACCTGGCCGGGAGCCTGCTCGAGCACGCGGCACGTGGGGAGCGGGCCAGGATCGCCCGCGAGCTGCACGACGTGGTCGCCCACCACATCTCGATGATCTCGATCCAGGCCGAGACTGCCCGGCTGACGACGCCGGGCATGCCGCCCGAGGGAGCCAAGCGGCTCTCCGCCATCGGCGAGACGGCACGTGACGCGCTCAGCGAGATGCGGCGGCTGCTCGGTGTGTTCAGAGAAGACGCGGAGACGGTCGCGACACGTGCACCTCAGCCGGGGCTCGACGACCTGCTCGACCTGGTCGACGGAGCCCGCGCGGACCGCCAGCGGTGCCAGCACGCGGCTCATCGTCTCCGGGCCGGTGATCCCGCTCGAGCCGGGCGTCGAGCTCACGGCCTACCGGATCGTCCAGGAGGCGCTGACCAACTCGCGGCGCCACGCGCCGGGCGCGGCCGTGGACGTCGAGCTCGACTACGCCGACACCGCGCTCCACGTGCGTGTCCGGGACAACGGGCCGGGGATGTCACCCGGTGGCGAGGCCACCGACGGGCACGGCCTGCTCGGCATGCGCGAGCGAGCTGCCATGGTGGGGGGCCGGATCAGGGTCGAGCCCGGCACGGCGGGCTTCCTCATCGAGGCGACCCTTCCGCTCGATCGTGCTCGTACGCCGTGATCCGCGTCGTGGTCGTCGACGACCAGGAGGTGGTGCGCGCCGGGTTCGGAGCGCTGCTCGCGACGCAGGCTGACTTCGGCGTCGTCGGTACGGCGGAGAACGGCGCCGAGGCCGTCCGGTTGTGCGCCGCGGAGCATCCCGACGTCGTCCTGATGGATGTGCGCATGCCGGTGATGGACGGCATCGAGGCGACCCGACTGATCACCGAGGCCGCCGCGGAGGGCGGCCCGCGGATCCTGATGTTGACGACGTTCGATCTCGACGAGTACGTCTACGACGCACTGAGTGCGGGAGCGAGTGGCTTCCTGCTCAAGGACGTGACGGCAGAGCGCTTGTTCGACGCCGTCCGGGTGGTCGCTGCCGGCGAGGCTCTGCTCGACCCGGCCGTGACCAGGCGCCTGATCGGCGAGTTCGCTCGCCTGCGCCCGAGGCCCGCTGCCGCCTCCTCGCGGTTGGCCGAGCTCACACCGCGTGAGGTCGAGGTGCTCGCCCTGGTGGCCGAGGGGCTCTCGAACACCGAGATCGCCGAGCGGCTCGTCGTCGGCGACCAGACGGTGAAGACCCACGTGAGCCGGGTGCTCGCCAAGCTCGGCCTGCGCGACCGCACCCAGGCGGTCATCACGGCGTACGAGTCCGGACTCGTCGTACCACGCTCGGCCTCGTCTACGGGGACTCGAGCGCCTCGGGATTCCGCCTAGTCGTCGAGAACCTCGCGAAGCTTGCGCGCGAACGCCTCGGGTTGGCCGGCGTAACCGAACTCGCCGCCGAGGAAGCCGCCGTGATGGCTCGGGAACACCGTCACCTGCTGCCCGAGCAAGTTCGCGGTAGCCACCGACGTACGTCCGGTGAAGGTGTCCGCGGACTCTTCGCCCACCGCGATCACGATGCGGGTGGGCGCCGCGGCGAGCGCATCGACGTCGGGGTGATAGCTGGTGACCGCCGAAGACCGGTCGGAGAGCAGCGGGTCGTCGCGCGTGCCGTCGTCCTCGGTCGGCATCCCGAACTGGGCGGGATCCGGTGTGGGCTGGGCGAAGTAGTCGTCGGTGAACTCACCTCGCCATGACGTCATCGCGATGAAGGCCGCCATGCCGGCCCCCGTCCCCTTGGCCTCGTACGCGTCCCGGAAGCCGGCGCGGGCGCGTTCGGCCGCCTCGGCGTCGGGGAGCACCGGGATGAGGGGCGGCTCGTGTGCCACCAGGGTGGTGACGTCGTGGGGGTAGGCGGCCACGAGCGCGAGCGCGGTCACAGCTCCGCCACTGCTGGCGAACATCTCGACCGGCCCGACGCCGAGCGCCTCGATCACGGCGTGCACGTCGATCGCCTGGACCGTGGGCGCATGGTCGACCCGGCCGTCCTTGCGGGCGCTGCGGCCCAGCCCGCGGGGGTCATAGGTGACCACCGTTCGGTCGCCGAAGTGCGAGGCCAGCTCGACGAAGCCGCTGGCGTCCATGGGCTGGGCGATCATGAACAGCGGTGGCCGTCCGTCAGCGGTGGGCAGTGGGCCGCGGAGGTCGTAGGCGATGTCGACCTCGGCGGTGTCGAGGATGTGGGTCTCCGTCATGACCGTGTCGACCTCTCCCGAGGCGAAAACTCATCGACACTCACATCGGAGCGGCTGGGGTGCTCAGAAGATGCTGACGCCGTAGGCGTTCGCGGCCTCGCGGACGGGCTGGAAGAACGTCGTCCCACCGGTCCTGCAGTCACCGCTGCCGCCGGAGGTGAGCCCGAGCGCCTTCGTCCCGTCATAGAGCGGGCCACCCGAGTCGCCCGGCTCGGCGCAGACGGTGGTCTGGATCATGCCCCTGACCGTGCCGCCGCCCTGGTAGCGAACCGTGACGTTGAGTGCGGTCACCCTGCCGCTGTGGACTCCGGTGGTCGAGCCGTCCCGCGTGACCGTCTCGCCGACGACCGCGTCGGCGACCGTGAAGCCACCCGGGTGGGACAGCGAGGTGTTGTCGTAGCGCACCAGCGAGTAGTCGTTCCCGGGGAAGCTGTAGCCGAGGGTCGGACCGATCAGCGTGCTGCGGTTCGCGGTCGTGTACCAGGTCTTCTCGGACTTCCCGCAGTGCCCGGCGGTCAGGAAGTAGTACGTGCTTCCGCTGACCACGTTGAACCCGAGGGAGCAGCGGTAGCGGGCTCCGTAGATGGCGTCGCCGGCCGAGACGAGCGGACGGAACGCACCTGTCGCCCGCTCGATCCGGATGGCGCTCGCCGCAGTGCCGGCCTGTCGCTTGATCGTGGCCACGTCGCCAGCCGAGACGGTGCTGTCGGCCGTCACGACGACCCGGTCGGCGGCCGCGTCCACGTACCAGGCGACGCCGTCAACGCCCGACCTCTCGACCGCCGCGCTGGCTGCCGACAGCTGGCCCTTGCTGACCGGTCGGGTGGCCGCGGGGGCAGCCGACGGCATGATCAACGCAAGCGTGGCAACGAGCCCGACGACGACGGCGCCAAGCCGGGCGATCTGCACGGAGCGATGGGCTGGACTGGGTCGGGTTGTCACGGATCCTCCTGGGCACGTGATGGCGCATGCGCGCCGCGGCAGGACCGACCGGGTGCGCCGGGTTCCGCCGTCGACCGGGACCGATCCTTCGGCCTGGGATCCTGGCACAAGATCACGCCCAGAACGCCAAGAAATGCTCAAATCGCCCTTCTCGCGCGACGCCTCGGCCGTCAGATGTGGTTGGAGAACTCGACCTGCCAGCGCCACTCGGACTTGTCGTCGGCATGCCACCACTGCACGAGGACGCCGGTCTCGCCGCCAGGCAGGATGACGAGCCGACCGAGGTCCCCATCCGTGGGCCAGCCGTCCTCGAGCCGGACCTGGTGGCCGGAGCGGACGAGGTAGGTCATCGGGCCGGGTGCGCCACGCTGCAGATCTGTGCCGGTGGCGACCACCGCGCCGTCCTCGTCCCGAACGGTGACCTCCAGCTTCGGTGGCGCGGCGTGCACCAGCACCCGGTCGCGCGCGGCGGTCCCGTCCACCACGGTGCGGGCGAACGACAGCCCGGTCGCGCCCACGTCCGGTATCCAGAGGTCCCATGTCTCGTCCATGCCTGCCGATGCCCGTCGGCGAGCCGGCGCAACCGCCGGATACCGCTGCTCAGCCACGCTCAAGGCCAACTGTCACGCATCAAGGTTGCGTGCCGACCCTGGACTCCCGGCAGGCTAGCGCCACGGTCCTATCGCACCATCTGCGGTGGCTCGCCGCAGCAGCCGGAAGCCAGCTGCTGCCATGACAATGACAACGGCCACCTTCACCGTCCGCCTGCTGTCCAGAGCCATGCGTTTACGCTACCTCGCTCACCTTGCTCCGAACGGCGCAAGAGTCCAAGGAACATGACGCGGCACCCTCCACCGTTGCGTACCTTTCCGGCTGTGAACGCCGACGACGTCGCGGACGAGCTGTACGCGCTGCCTCCGGAACAGTTCACGCCTGCCCGCAACGCCCTGGCCAGGGAAGCAAAGGCTGCCGGCGACAAGGAGACCGCGGCCCGGATCGCCGCGCTGCGCAAGCCGACGGTCCTCGCGTGGCACGTCAACCTGCTGGTCCGGGAGCTGCCCGACGAGATCGGCGGGTTCCTCGACCTCGGTGACGCGCTGCGGGACGCGACCGCGAGCCTCAGCGGACCGGAGCTGCGGCAGCTGTCCGGGCAGCGCCACCGGCTCGTCCAGGCTCTCGTCCGCCAGGCCCGCGACCTCGCCCGCCAGGCCGGACATAGGACGACCGAGGACGTCGCCCGCGGCCTGGAGGAGACCCTGGCGGCGGCGCTGACCGACCCCGCCGTCGCCGACCAGCTCCGAGCCGGCCGGCTCACCTCGGGCTTGATCGCGACCGGCTTCCCACCGCCTTCCGCTGGCAGTGTCCGGGCCGGCACTCCACTCCCGCCGTCGACCGCGGTCCGGCCGAAGCAGAAGAGCGCTGCCGAGGCTGCGCCTGCCCAACCGTCGGCCGCGGAGCGGCGCCGGGTGCAGGCGATGGTGCGCCTCCAGCGGGACCTGCGCGACGCCGAGAAGCGGGCCGAGGAGGCAGAGCGGGCGCAGGCGGTGACCGCGGAGGCGTTCGAGGAGTCCCAGCGCGCGCTGGCGGAGGCGGAGATGGCGGTGGCAGACCTACGAGCCGAGCTGGAACGCGCCGAACAGGCCCGCGACCTGATCAAGCGTGACAGCGAGCGGGCCCAGGCCGCCGACACGAAAGCGGCCGTCGAAGCGGAGCGTGCCGGGCAGCGGGTCGCGGACCTGCTGGCCCGTACCGAGGCGATGTAGGCGACCGGTACCTGGCCTCCCGTGCGAAAGGCCAGGTACCGCGGAGGGCGTCAGTGCCCGGCGATGAAGCCAGTGACCGTGGAGCTGAACGTCAGAACGGTGCCGGCTGGCAGCCCGGACTCGGGATCTTCCTCGGTGAGGGTCTCGGACTCCTCGAAGCTGCACGTCATCAGTTCCAGCGGACTACGGGCTTCGACGTTGCCCCCGCCCTTGGCAGTGCCGGGCTCGGTCTCGTCGAACGCCACCGTGCCGTCGGGCAGGACGGCCGTGATGTGGAACTCACCGAAACTCGTTGGTACCAGCACCCCGGTGTCACCGACGATCCGGCCGGGCGTGAACTCTCCGTTTCCGTTGACGGCAACGTCGAAGGTGTCCCCGTTGTCACACACGAGCGCGACCGTCTCCTGAACGGGCGCGGCAGCCGCCAGTGGCGCGCTGCCCCCGACGACCAATAGCGCCACACCGACGGTGATGAAGACTGTTCGCTGCATGGTTCTCTCCCCCTTCTGCTGCGGCGGATACCGAATGCCTCGTCCGCAATAAAGCAGCAGTTGGCCCCGAGGAGAAGAGGTGCCAAGGACGTGTCTCCGTGTGTCACTGCCTGTACACGCAACGTCGTCGTGACCGCTTGTACGGATCGAGACTCGTCGGGGGAGTCGCTGCTCAACGGCGGGTCCTCGTTGTCTGAGGCAAAGGCGCCGAGCCATGCCCAGGCATCTTCATGGCCTGCGGTCGCCATGTTCGGTCCCAGTAACGAGCCCAAGTGAGACTGTTGCTCAAGTTGGATCTGATTTCGTGGACACAACAGGGAATGGTTGTGAAATACCGCATCGGCGGACACGAGGTGCGCACGAGTGAACAGCCCCAGCTCGCAGCGGCGGCTTACTTGACCCACATCTGGGCGATGAGCGGTCCGGTTGCCGGGTGCACCAAGACGTTGCCCACGCGTCGGCTGACGAAGTCCTGGCTGATGCCATTCCAGAACGGGATGATCGCCGCGGCGTCGACCACCCTGCGGTCGATGGCCGCCCAGGCGTCGGCCGCGCCTCCCGGCTCGCTGACCTGTCGCTCAAGCGCTGCCGCGATCTGTTTGTCGAGTTTCGCATCGCAGTAGCCCGAAAGGTTGAACACCTTCAGGTCAGGGTCGCAGGAGGCGAGGGAAGCCAGGTATGACGCGGGCGCCGGGTAGTCTGCGCCGTAGGCTCTCATTGCGATGTTCCAGTCCTTGCCGGGCCAATCGGTGTCCGACACCACCTGCAGCGACGCGCGATAGCCGAGTTCGTGCAGGGTAGCCACGACCAGCCGACCGGCCGTCTTGTGGATGGTGTTGTCGAACGCGCCGAACACGACCTTGGCCCCGCGGGTTCCGGACTTCCTGACGAGGTCGTGTGCGGTCGCGACGTCAGGTCCGTTCCACTCGCCGTTGTCGTCACCCCCGAGCGTGAACGGGCAGTAGGGCTTGTAGGCGGGAAACAGTGGCGGGATGAGCTGGCAGGTGACCCGTCCCTCGAAATTGTTCCGCTGAATGATCCCCGCACGGTCGAGCGCGTAGGCGACCGCGCGCCGGGCATCGCGGTTCGTGAAAGGCGGCTTGGTGGCGTTGAGGAACATGGAGGCGACAAAACCCCCGGCATGGGTGTGCAGCTGCGAGCGGTACCGGGCCTTGAGCATGTCGACGTCGTTCCCCGGCGTGTAGGCGCCGAGCCAGAGGAGGTCGGCGCGCCCGTCGATCACTCTCGTTTCGGCTTCCTGGTCCGTGTAGCCGGTTCGCAGGACGATCCGGTCGGGGTATCCGTCGGGCTGCGCGGCGGGTGACCAGACGTGGAAGTACGGGTTGCGCACCAGCTCGAGCCGTCCGTGGCCGCCCACCGCGTCCTGTTTCGGCGTGTACGAGCGGATCTGGTACGGGCCGGTGGCCGGCAGGAAGGTGCCCGGCTTCAGGTCAACGGGCGTGTCCTGCGGGACCGCGGAGGCGTTCGGCAGCCCCAGCTGGTAGCGGAACTGCGGAGTCGGCCTCGTGAGGTGGAAGGTGATCGTCCCGGTCCGGTCGTCGGCTCTGATGCCCTTGCTCAGGTCGCAGTCCGGGCGCGGCCTCTTGGTGGCGAGGGCCTTCTCTGCGGCGTCCCGGCAGGTCTGCGCACCCACGATCGCCCTTGTGTCGTAGTCGGCGGCGGTGTCGGGGTGGACGACCGTACGCTCGATGCCGCGCCGGATGTCTCCGGCTAGCACGAGGTCCCCGGTGGAGTAGCGCACGCCCTTGCGCAGGTGCAAGGTGTAGGTGAGCCCGCCGTCGGTGGGTTCTGGCAGAGCGGTGGCCAGGTCCGGGACGAGCCTTGAGCCGTCGATACCTCCCGCGCGGCGGAGGCCGACGAGCCCATCGTTGGTCACCGCCGCCAGCCGGAAACTAAACTGGTCGTACTGAGTAAGCGGGTCGAAGACGGGCGGGTCGTCGTCGTAAACGACTCCCCTCGTGACCATGGTGAGGACGCCTCCGCTGTGAAAGGCGCTGCCGCCTTCGGCGCTGGTGAACCACAGGTCGTCGCCTGCGAAGGCCAGGCCGAGCGGGGCGCCGCGCAGCCGCACGGTGTCGGCGAGCCGGAACGTCCGCGCCGTCACCCGCATCAAGGTCCCGGCGTACTCGTTACTGACCCACACGTTGCCCTCAGATGCTGCGACTCCGTACGCGCCGCCGTCCTCGTCCAGGGTGCGCACGGTGACGCGGAGGTTCTCGACGTCGATGCGCGACAGGGAACCCTCCAGGTTGTTGGCAACCCAAGCAGCGCCGTCGGCGACCGCGATCCCCGCCGGTGCAGTCCCGACGTTGATGGCTGAATCGGCCACGTAAGTGTCGGGATCAAACCGGGTGACGGTGTCATCGCCCTGGTTGGTGACCCACAGGTACCCGGCACCGGACGCGATCCCGGTTGGACCTGCCCCGACCGGGACTACCTTCTTGACCTTGTTCGTGTCGGGATCGATCTCGGTCACGGTGGCGTCCAGGGCGTTGGTGACCCACACCGACCCGAACGCCACCACGATCCCGGTCGGCCCGGGCCGAACCCGGATGTCGTCACGCCGCGAGGTCGCCGGGTCGATCTTCGACACGGTCGCGTCCCCTGAGTTCGCCACCCACACCGCACCTGCGCCGACCGCAACCCCCGACGGCGATGCCCCGACGCTGATCGGCACCGAGTTCCCGCCGCGCCGGTCGATGCGCGACACCGAGCCGTCGGTGGAGTTGGTCACCCACACGCTGCCGAACCCGAAAGCCATGCCCGTCGGCCGCTGCCCGACCTCGACTGCCGCGCTCGCGCGGGCTGCGTCGCCGTGGTCAATCACCCCGACCGCGTTCTCACCGACCACCACCTCGGTGGCCGCGTGGGTCAGCACGTAGAAGCCGGTCACCGCGAGCGCCACCACCAACACGGCCGCGAGTCCGGCGACCAGCCGCCGTCGCTGCCGGCGGGTGTAGAGCGGCATCATCGAGGGCCGGCGGGAGGCGAGCGCCTCGCCGTTGACCTCGTCCGGGACCAGCCGGTACACCGGCCACCGGTCGGCGACCCCTTTGAGCTCCCGGGGCTCGCCGCCTGCGAAGTGCCGGTCCGACCCGGTCATCAGGTCCCGGACGCTGCCGGTCACCAGCACCTCACCCGGCCCCGCCAGGGCCGCCACCCGGGACCCGATGTGCACCGCCATCCCGCCGACCCCGCCGCCGATGACCTCGCACTCCCCGGTGTGCACCCCGGCCCGGACCTGCAGGCCCAGCGACCCGACCGCGGCGACGATCGACTCCGCGCAGCGCACCGCCCGCTCGGGGGCCTCGAACAGCGCGAAGAACCCGTCACCGGCGGTGGCGATCTCCCGACCGTGAAAGGCCCTCAGCTCGCGGCGGACCACCGCGTGTGCCGCTCCAGCAGGTCCCGCCAGGCCCGGTCACCCAGCTCGGCGGCGCGCTCGGTCGACCCGACGATGTCCGTGAACACCACGGTCGCAAGGAAACGACGAGTCACCTGCCGACGGAGCGGCACCCCCGCAGTCTGCTCTCATCCGGGGCGGATGGCGCAGGCAGCGTCAGGTGGTGGCTAACCGGTGACGGCGGGCGTGTCGGTGCTCCAGCACGAGGACAAAGATCGCGATGAGTGCGACCAGCGCCAATGTAACGGCGGCGCCACCGAGCATCCAGTGGATCTGGGTGCCGAACGACGTCCCTTCGTCCGTGGCCGGCGGGGGCGGGTAGACGGGTGCGGTCCCGCCGCCGGGATCGGCCGGCCCGGCCAGGGCGGCCGGCACACCGGTTGCCGCGAGGAGCACGACGGTCGAACCGACGACTGTGGTACGACGGACGAGGTTTCTGGTCATGCTGATTCTCCTCCTTCGGAGCGACCCGGGGATCGGGTTCGCGAGGAGCCTGCGCCCGGTACACCCGACCGCGCTGTCACCCTGTTGACAGCGCCCGCGGGAAGGACCTGTGAGCCGCAGCACAGTCCCTGGGGCTACTTGACCCACATCTGGTCGAACAGCGGGCCGAGCATGTCGCTGGACTGGTAGTTGCCGACCCGCTCCGACACGAGCACGACCTGGTCCCCGTTGATCAGGGGGATCATGGCAGCGTCATCGACGGCGACTCGTGAGGCCTGGCGCCAGAGCCGGTCCGCGAGAGCGGGATCGCGCTCCTGCTGCGCAAACGCCGATGCCATGAGCCGGTCGAGGGCGGGGTTGCAGTACATGCGGGGCAAATTGCCGCAGGCCAGGAGATCCTGCAGGTAGTTGGCGGGACTGGGCCAGTCAGCTATCCACCCGATGCCCGTAACGTTCTTGTGCGTGCCCGGGTCGAAGGCCCCGGGCCAGTAGTCCTCGTTGACAAGGAGGCGCAGCCGCACGTCGTAGCCGAGCCGACGCAGCACACCCGCGAGGTATCGACCCTCGACTGCAAGGGCCTCGTGCCACCAGATGAGGACGGCGTCACCCTCGGTGCCCGACCGTCGCACGAGCTGCCGGGCGCGGGTCATGTCGGGCCCATGCCAGCCACCGGCCGCATCCGGGTTAGTGGTGTAGGGGCACCGTGGCGCGAAGCCGGGAAAGCCTGGGGGCAGTAGCTGGCAGGTCGGGTCGCCGCCGCTCCCGTAGCCGCCCAAGAACCGCCGGTGGTCGACCGCGTAGGAAATGGCCCGGCGGGCGTACACGTTGTCGAACGGTGGCTCGAAGGTGTTGGGCTGCAGGTACCAGGTGAACGCCAACCTGTCCCGGTGCAGGAGATCGGGGTGGTTCAGTTCCAGCGCACGCCTCCGTGCTTGCGGCACCTCGTTGTGATAGACGACGTCGGCGGTCCCGTCGAGCACGGCGTTGGTGGCCTGGGTGCCGTTCATGCTGACGATCCGGATCCGGTCGGGATAGCCGCTCGGCTGGGCGGCGGCAGACCAGGGCTGAAAGAACCGGTTGCGGGTCAGCAGCGCCGACTTCCCCGCTGTGACGGCCGTGATGGCGTAGGGGCCGGTGCCGGGAATCGGGTTCGTCGCAGTCACGGCGTCGGTGGGAGAGCCGGGCGGAGCGGGGGAGGCGTGGCTGAGCGCGAGCCGATAGACGAAGTTCGGGTCTGGCACTGTGAGGTGGAACGTCACCGTATGCGCCCCGGTTGTGATGCCCGCGGACAGGTCGCACGAGCCGGGGTTCTCGAGGCAGTGCCGCCCGCCCACCAGGCCGGCGAAGAGGTCCGGGGAGCCCGGGCCCCCGGGGGTCGGCGCGGTAAAGGTGCGGGTGATACCGCGCCGGAAGTCGGCAGGCTTGAGGGGCCGGCCGTCGGAGTAGCGGATACCCGGCCGGATCGTGAACGTGTACGTCTTGCCGCCTTCGGTGGCGCGGGGCTGGGACTGGGCGAGGTCGGGCACCAAGTCGTAGCCGTCGATGCCGTCTACCTTGCGCATAGCGACCAGCCCGTCGTACACCCCGAGGTAGTAGTGGGGTGGGGCAGTACCAAGAGCAGGGTCGTAGACCGGAAGGTCTTCCGCCGCGATGGTCAATGTGCCGCCGATGTGGGCGGCCGAGGCGAACGGCCTTGTCGCCACCCAGAGCCGGCCGTCGGTAGCGGCGACGCCGTACGGGGCGGCTCCCAGGCGAACCGTGGCGGTGACCCGGTCCCGGGCGGGGTCGATCCGTACCATCGAGCCCTCGCCGCTGACGCTGACCCAGACAGACCCGCCGGCCGCGACGACCCCGACCGGCGACTCGCCGACCCGTACGGTGCCGACCTCCTCCCGGCGGCGCGCGTCGATGTGGGACACGGTGAGCTCGAGGCTGTTGACCACCCACACGCCGTCGACGACTGCGACGATGCCGCGGGGCCCGGCGCCGACCACGATCGGCGCGCCAACCTGCAGCGTGCGGGCATCCACGGGCGACACGGTCCCGTCCCGGCTGTTGGCCACCCACACGGTCCGCCCACTGATCGCGAGACCGGCCGGGCCGCGACCCACCTCCGCGGTGCCTGTGGCCCGGCCGCTACGGGGGTCGATGCGGGTCAGCGTGTTGTCCACCTTGCTCGTCACCCACACCGCGCCGGCCCCGGCTGTGATCGCCACCGGCTGGTTGCCCACCTCGATCTGGTCCACCTCGCGGTTGACGTCGGTGTTGATCCGGTGCACGAACCGGTCGGTCCCGTTCACCGTCCACAGGTCCCGGTCGGTGGCGGCGACCGCGACCGGCGACCCGGCTACGACGGTCCGCGATACCCGCCCAGAGCTGGGGTCGATCCGAGCCAGCGCCCCGCGCCGGCCGCCGGTCACCCAAATGGCGCCGGTCGCGGCGGATACCCCTTCCGGTACGCCGCCGACCGGCACCGCGTCGACCAGCCGGCCCGAGTCGGGATCCAGGACCGCCACCCCCCCGGGCGGGACCACAACCGACTCGGCCCTGGTGAGCCGCTGGACGCCCCAGGCGGCTCCCAGCGCCGCAACAACCGCGGCCGCGGTTAGCACGGCCACCCAGGCCCTCAGTCGCCGGCGCCGTCGCTGCTCGCGTTGCCGGTCCACGACGGCCTGGAACCGCCGATCCCTCTCCCGATCCTCATTTGGGCGGACCAGCACCACCCGCGCCGGTTCGGCGAGTCCCTTGAGCCTGGTCCGGCCTTGGTCCACGTAGCTCTGCCCGGCCACCGCGCCGGCGGTGTGCACCAGCTCCGCAGTGGCCAGTACCTGCCCTGGCCCGGCATGCGCGCACAGCCGGGCAGCGATGTTCAGCCCGCGGGCCGAGGTGCCGTCGCCGGCCTCGGCCGCCTCCCCGATGTCCAGCCCGACACCTACCAAAAGCGGCAGCGTCGGGTCATGGATCGCGGCGTCCATGCAGCGCCGCTGCAGCTCCGCCGCCGCGCGCAGCGCGTCACGCGGCGAGTCCAGCTCGACCAGAACCTGGTCACCCCAACTGCCACGCAACTGCGCTCCGTGGGACGCGGCCACCTCGCGCGCGAGCGAGATGAACGCCGCAGCAAGCCGAGAAGCCGCCTCGGCACCATGCCGCTCCGTGAACTGGGTGTATCCGCGAATGTCTGCGAACAGGAATGCGGTCAGGTGCCGGGGCGTCGTGCTCCGAGGTGCCGGGGAAATTGCCGGTCCGCTGACGGGGGGACCGCCGTCGTCCTTCGACGACTGGGCGCCATCCACCACCTGAGCATCGCACCGTGCCACCTGCCTGGCCAGACGCACAGAACCGCCTGCGCACCACAGGTCCCGCCAGGCCCGGTCACCCAGCTCGGCGGCGCGCTCGGTCGACCCGACGATGTCCGTGAACACCACGGTCGCGAGGAAACGACGAGTCACCTGCCGACGGAGCGGCACACCCGCAGTGTGTTCCCATCCGGTGCTGGACGCGAGGGCCTTGCCGGTCCGGCCGGACAACCCAGCCGCCGCGGGGGTTGCGCGGTCCGGGCGGGCTCAGAAGGGCAGGGGGTGCCCGGACGGGGAGCGCAGGTCCAGGGCTTCTTCCCGCGTGCGGCTGGTCTGCTTGACGATCTGCTGCTGCGTCATGTCCGGTCACTCCTCTCGATTGCGGTCTCTGTTGGTCCCGCGGGGCTATGCGGTGCGGATAGTGGTGGTGCGGGTGGCGACGCGCAGCCACCAGCCCGGCCGGCGGCGGGGGGTTCGGTGTCCCTTCTCGTCGGGCAGGCAGGCGGCGACGCGGGATGCGTCCGCGGCACGCAGCAGGTCGTTGACGTGCTCGTGGGCGACGGCGGCGGTCAACGACTGCTGGTAGGCGGGGGTGTGGGTCATGGGACTTCTCCTCTACGTGTGGCCGGTGCGGATTGGCACCGGCCCGAGCCTGCGCGGCTGAACCCATCAGGGCTGTCACGTGAGTGACAGGTGCAGGCAACCGTCGTTGTGATGCGCGACACGGGCGGGCCGCCAGCCGGGCCGCCGCCGCGATGTGTCCGGCGTCACCCGGCCGATTGCCTCAGGTGTCGCGGCCGTGACAGCACCCAGCGCGCCGGGCGCGCAGGTTCGTGGTGGTGCCGATCCGCACCGACCACAAGCGAAGGAGACCTGCCATGTCCCACCCCATCCGCCGCCTCACCCAGGTGTTCGCGACGACGGCGCTGTTCCTGTCCACCGGTGTGACCGCGGCCCTCGCCCGGCCGGCACCCATCGAGTCGGAGTTCCCGCGCGACGGCGGCCAGACCGGCAGCACCGGCGGCACCGACACCGCGAGCGGCTTCCCCTCGCTGCTCACCGGCAGCGCCGTCCTGCTGGCCATCGCGCTGGTGGCGCTGGTCGCCGTAATGTGGCACCGGGCCCACGCCGTCCCCCGGCGGCTCGCGACCCCGTGAGGCACTGAGGCATCGATGACCAGCACCACCGTGCGTGCGCTGAGCCAGTCGGACGTGTTCCGTTCTCTCGATGAGGCGGAGCTCGTCCGGCTGGCCTCCGCGTGCGGCCACGCGCACCTACGGACGCGGCGAGCTGGTGTTCCTGCGTGGCGATCCCGGCGACTGCATGTACGTCGTGGCCGCCGGCGCGGTCGCCGTCTCGCTGTCCTCCGTCGGAGGTCGGGACGTCCTGCTCGCGGTCCTCGGCCCGAACCAGTCATTCGGCGAGCTCGCCCTGTCGACGACGGCCCGCGGGTGGCCACGGTGACCGCCCGGACCAGGTCCGTCCTGGTCGTGGTGCCGCGCCGGGCCGCCGCCGAGGTGATGGCCCGCCACCCGAGGTCGTCACGGCACTGCTGGTGTCGATGGCGGCCTTGGTCCGCCGGCTCGACGAGCAGGCCTGCGACGCCGCCCTGCTGGACCTGCCGCGGCGGGTCCAGAAGCACCTCGCCGCCCTCGCCCGCGGCCGGGCGGCGCGGCCGACGGGCTCGACGGCTGGGTGCCTGTCGACGTGTCGCTGACCCAGGGCGACCTGGCCCGCCAGATCGGCGGGTCCCGCCAGCAGGTCAACCGAGTCCTGATGAGCCTGGAGACGGCCGGGTCGATCACCCGCCGCGGACACCGCATCGTCGCCGTCCGCCCACAGCAGCTCTACACCGACGACACGACGCTTTGACGTCGACCGGCGGCGGTCACTGGACCCACAGCAGCAGGGCCACATCGAACTCGGACAGCGCAAGAACGCCTGATTCCGTACCGCGCAGACGCAGAAGCCGACCCCTGTCAACTGGTCTTGGTCATCGACCACCAGGTCCGTGGCTGTCTCAGAAACGAGCGCAAGTGAGAATGTCGCTCCGGTGGATCCGATCCCGTGGACACAACAGAGAGTGGTTGTGAGACACCGCATGGGCGGACACGAGTTGCGCACGAGTGAACAGCCCCGGCTCGCAGCGGCGGCTTACTGGACCCACATCTGGGCGATGAGCGGGCCGGTGACCGGGTGCACGAGGGTGTTGCCGACCCGGCGGCTGACGAAGTCCTGCCGGAGGTTGTTGCCGAACGGGATGATCGCCGCGGCGTCGACCACCTTCCGGTCGATGGCGGCCCAGGCGTCGCTCGCCCCGGCCGGGTCGGTGACCTGCTGCTCGAGCGCCGCCGCGATCGCCTTGTCGATCTCCGGGTCGCAGTAGCCCGAGAGGTTGAACGGCTCCAGGTCGGGGTCGCAGGAGGCGAGGGTCGCCAGGTAGCTGCGAGGCGGCCGGGTAGTCGGCGCCCCAGCCCAGACTCCGGCGTTCCAGGCCGTGCGCTTCTCGAGGACGTCGCAGAAGTCGGGCTCAAACGCGTACGAGCGCAGCGACGCGCGGTAGCCGAGGCGGCCGAGCACGTCCACCACGCGCCTCCCCGCTGCTCGCAGTGCAGGGTCGTCCTTGGCGACGACGAGCACGACCTTGGCCCCGCGGGTCCCGGACTTCTTGACGAGGTCCTGCGCGGTGACCAGGTCGGGCCCGGTCCACTGCTCCGTCGGCGCCACCGCCGAGCGTGAACGGGCAGTAGGGCTGGTAGGCGGCGAAGTCCGGCGGGAGGAGCTGGCAGGTGACCGGTCCGGAGAAGCCGCTCCGGTCGCTGGCGAGCGCTCCCGCGGTCGAGCGCGTAGGCGACCGCGCGGCGGGCGTCGCGGTTGTTGAACGGCGGCTTGGTGGCGTTGAGGAACACGTAGTTGGTCGACGATCCCGGCAGTGGTGTGCAGCTGCGAGCCGTACCGGGTCCGCAGCCGGTCCACGTCGGCGAGCGGCTCGTCGCCGAGCCAGAGGAGGTCGGCGCGTCCGTCGGTCACCCGCGCGACGGCCTGCTTCTCGGTGTAGCCGGTGTCCAGGACGATCCGGTCCGGGTAGCCGTCGGGCTGCGCGGCGGGCGACCAGACGCGGAAGTGCGGGTTGCGCACCAGCTCGAGCCGCCCGTGCCGGGCGGGGCGACCGCCGGTGCGTCCTGCTTCGGGGTGTAGGAGCGGATCATGTACGGGCCGGTGGCCGGCAGGAACTCGCCCGGTGCCAGGTCGACGGGCGTGTCCTGCGGCACCGCGGAGGCGCTCGGCAGCGCCAGCTGGTAGAGGAACTCCGGCGTCGGCTCGGTGAGGTGGAAGGTCATCGTGCCGGTCCGGTCGTCGGTGGCGATGCCCTTGCTCAGGTCGCAGTCCGGTCGCGGCTTGCTTGGCGGCCAGGGCCTTCTTCGCCGCGTCCGCGCAGGCCTGCGCACCGACGATCGCCGCCGCGTAGGTATCCGGGAGCTGTCGCCGGGGTGCACGACGGTGCGTTCGATGCCGCGCCGGATGTCACCGGCCAGCACCGGCGCCCCGGTGGAGTAGCGCACCCCCTTGCGCAGGTGGAACGTGTAGGTGAGCCCGCCGTCGGTCGGTGCCGGCAGGGCGGTGGCCAGGTCCGGGACCAGCCCGGCCCCTGCGACCCCACCCGCGCGGCGGAAGCCGACCAGACCGTCGTTGGTCAGCGCGGCCAGCCGCCAGGACTGCTCGTCGTCACTGGACGGTGGGGTCGAGGACGGGCGGGTCGCCCAGCCACGCGTACCTGACCGTGGCCCGACCATGGTGAGGACGCCGCCGCGGTGCAGCGCGCTGCCGCCTGCGGCGCTGGTGAACCACAGGTCGTCCCCGACGAACGCCAGCCCGAGCGGGGCGCCGCCCAGCTGGCACCGTCGCGGCCAGCCGGAACGTCTTGCGCCGTGACCCGCATCAGGGTCCCGGCGTGCTCGTTGCTGACCCACACGTCGCCGCCGCGCGCGGCGACGCCGTACGCGCCGCCGCCCTTGGCCAGGGTCCGGGAGGTCGACGCTGAGGTCGTCGACGTCGATCCGGGACAGGGACCCGTCCAGGTTGTTCGCCACCCACGCCGCGCCGCCAGCCGACCGCGATCCCCACCGGTCCGCTGCCCGACCGTGACGGCCGAGTCCGTCACGTAGGTGTCGGGGTGGAACCGGGTGACGGTGCCGTCGCCCTGGTTGGTCACCCACAGGTAGCCGGCGCCGGCCGCGATCCCGGTCGGGCCGGCCCCGACCGGCACCACCTTCCGGACCTTGTTGGTGTCCGGGTCGATCTCGGTGACGGAGGCGTCCAGGGCGTTGGTGACCCACACCGACCCGAACGCCACCACGATCCCGGTCGGCCCGGGCCGGACCGGGATCGACGTGTCACCCGCGACGTCGCCGGGTCGATCCTGCGACACCGTCGCGTTGCCGGAGTTGGCGACCCACACCGCGCCCGCGCCGACCGCCACCCCGGACGGGGAGGACCCGGGCTCGAGATTGATCGGGACCGACACGTTCTGCTCCGGGTCGATGCGCGACACCGAGTCGGCCGCCGAGTTCGTCACCCACACGAGCCGTCCCGGCCGCCCGCGACCGCGGTCGGTCGCTGCCCGACCGCGACGGCCGCGCTGACCCGCGGCTTGTCGCCGGGGCCGATCACCCCGACCGCGTTCTCCCCGACCACCACCTCGGGTCCGGCCGGGTCAGCACATAGCCGGCCGCCACGGCCAGCACCACCACGATCACGGCCGCGAGCACCGACGACCAGCCGGCGCCGCTGCCGGCGGGTGTACAGCGGCACCATCGACGCGCCGGGAGGCGACCGCCTCGCCGTCGACCTCGTCGGGGACCAGCCGGTACACCCGCCACCGGTCCTCGACCCCCTTGAGCTCGCTGCAGGTCCCCGCCCTCGAAGCGCCGGTCCGACCCGGTCATCAGGTCCCGCACGCTGCCCGACACCAGCACCTCACCCGGCCCGGCCAGCGCCGCGATCCGGGCCCCGATGACCACCGCCATCCCGCCGACCTTGCCGCCGACCACCTCGCACTCACCCATGTGCACCCCGGCCCGGACCGCGATCCCCAGCGACGCCACCGCGGAGGTGATCGACTCCGCGCAGCGCACCGCCCGCTCCGGGGCCTCGAACACCGCGAAGAACCCGTCCCCGGCGGTGTCCATCTCCCGCCCGCCGAACGCCTTCAGCTCCCGGCGGACCACCGCGTTGTGCCGCTCCAACAGGTCACGCCAGGCCCGATCGCCCAGCTCCGCGGCGCGCGCGGTCGACCCCACGATGTCCGTGAACAACACGGTCGCGAGGAACCGACGAGTCGCCTGCCGACGCTGCGGCATGCCCGCAGTCTGTTCCCATCCGGCGCTGGACGCGAGGGCCTTGCCGGTCCGGCCGGACAACCCAGCCGCCGCGGGGGTTGCGCGGTCCGGGCGGGCTCAGAAGGGCAGGGGGTGCCCGGACGGGGAGCGCAGGTCCAGGGCTTCTTCCCGCGTGCGGCTGGTCTGCTTGACGATCTGCTGCTGCGTCATGTCCGGTCACTCCTCTCGATTGCGGTCTACTGTTGGTCCCGTTGGTTATGCGGTGCGGATAGTGGCTGTGCGGGTGGCGATGCGCAGCCACCAGCCCGGCCGGCGGCGGGGGGTTCGGTGTCCCTTCTCGTCGGGCAGGCAGGCGGCGACGCGGGATGCGTCCGCGGCACGCAGCAGGTCGCTGACGTGCTCGTGGGCGACGGCGGCGGTCAACGACTGCTGTAGGCGGGGGTGTGGGTCATGGGACTTCTCCTCTACGTGTGGCCGGTGCGGATTGGCACCTGCCCGAGCCTGCGCGGCTGAACCCATCAGGGCTGTCACGTGAGTGACAGGTGCAGGCAACCGTCGTTGTGATGCGCGACACGGGCGGGCCGCCAGCCGGGCCGCCGCCGCGATGTGTCCGGCGTCACCCGGCCGATTGCCTCAGGTGTCGCGGCCGTGACAGCACCCAGCGCGCCGGGCGCGCAGGTTCGTGGTGGTGCCGATCCGCACCGACCACAAGCGAAGGAGACCTGCCATGTCCCACCCCTATCCGCCGCCTCACCCAGGTGTTCGCGACGACGGCGCTGTTCCTGTCCACCGGTGTGACCGCGGCCCTCGCCCGGCCGGCACCCATCGAGTCGGAGTTCCCGCGCGACGGCGGCCAGACCGGCAGCACCGGCGGCACCGACACCGCGAGCGGCTTCCCCTCGCTGCTCACCGGCAGCGCCGTCCTGCTGGCCATCGCGCTGGTGGCGCTGGTCGCCGTAATGTGGCACCGGGCCCACGCCGTCCCCCGGCGGCTCGCGACCCCGTGAGGCACTGAGGCATCGATGACCAGCACCACCGTGCGTGCGCTGAGCCAGTCGGACGTGTTCCGTTCTCTCGACGAGGCGGAGCTCGTCCGGCTGGCCTCCGCGTGCGGCCAGCGCACCTACGGACGCGGCGAGCTGGTGTTCCTGCGTGGCGATCCCGGCGACTGCATGTACGTCGTGGCCGCCGGCGCGGTCGCCGTCTCGCTGTCCTCCGTCGGAGGTCGGGACGTCCTCCTCGCGGTCCTCGGCCCGAACCAGTCATTCGGGGAGCTCGCCCTCGTCGACGACGGCCCGCGGGTGGCCACGGTGACCGCCCGGACCAGGTCCGTCCTGGTCGTGGTGCCGCGCCGGGCCGCCGCCGAGGTGATGGCCCGTCAAGCCGAGCGTCGTCACGGCACTGCTGGTGTCGATGGCGGCCTTGGTCCGCCGGCTCGACGAGCAGGCCTGCGACGCCGCCCTGCTGGACCTGCCGCGGCGGGTCCAGAAGCACCTCGCTGCCCTCGCCCGCGGCCGGGCCACCACGGCCGAAGGGCTCGACGGCTGGGTGCCGGTCGACTGTCGCTGACCCAGGGCGACCTGGCCCGCCAGATCGGCGGGTCCCGCCAGCAGGTCAACCGAGTCCTGATGAGCCTGGAGACGGCCGGGTCGATCACCCGCCGCGGACACCGCATCGTCGCCGTCCGCCCGCAGCAGCTCTACACCGACGACACGACGCTCTGACGTCGACCTGCGGCGGTCACTGGACCCACAGCTGAGGGCCACATCGAACGGACAGCGCGAACGCCGATCCGTACCGCGCAGACGCAGAGCCGACCCCAGTCAACCGGTCTGCGTCATCGACCAAGCGGGTCGTTTCCTATCTCAAACGAGCGCAAGTGAGACTATTCTTGATCGAGAACTGAACTCGTGGTCGCAACAGAGGGAGTTGTGAGACACCGCGTCGGCGGACACGAGTGTGCGCGGGCGTTCAGCCACTACAGGGGTTAGTAGGGAGATCTCCTAGGGCAGCGGCAGCTGGCGCCGCGCTGTGCCACCTCTAAGCAAGCTAGTTGGATTGTGACGCCAGCGGTCTATTGGACCCACATCTGGGCGATGAGCGGGCCGGTGACCGGGTGCACGAGGGTGTTGCCGACCCGGCGGCTGACGAAGTCCTGCCGGACGTTGTTGCCGAACGGGATGACCGCCGCGGCGTCGACCACCGCACGGTCGATGGCCGCCCAGGCGTCGTTGGCCGCCGCCGGGGTCGGTGACCTGCTGCTCGAGCGCCGCCGCGATCTGCTCGTCGATCCCCGGCTCGCAGGCACGCGAGTAGGTTGCACGTGCCAGCCGGCGTCGCAGGACCCGATGCTCGCCAGGAAGTCGACGCGGCCGGGTAGTCGGCGCCCCAGTCCTGAAGTCCGGCGTTCCAGTCGTTGCGTCGGGTTCCCGACGAAGCTCGAATCGCGATCGTCGCACCGAGGCGCGGTAGCCGAGGCGCTCGAGCTGCTCCACCAGGTCCTGACCCGCCTCCCGGACGCGGCCGGTCAGGCCCGGTCACGACGAACGACCTCGGCCCCGCGGGTCCCGGACTTCCGCACCAGGTCCTGCGCGGTCGCGAGGTCGGGCCCGGTCCACTCCCGTCGGCGCCACCGCCGAGGGTGAACGGGCAGTAGGGCTGGTAGGCCGCGAAGTCGGGCGGGATGAGCTGGCAGGTGACCGGCCCGGAGAGGCCGTCCCGGTCGCTGGCGAGCGCTCCGCGGTCGAGCGCGTAGGCCACCGCGCGGCGGGCGTCGAGGTTGTCGAACGGCGGCTTGGTGGCGTTGAGGAACACGTAGTCGGTCGACGAGCCCCGCAGTGGTGTGCAGCTGCGAGCCGTACCGGGTCCTGAGCCGGTCCACGTCGGTCGAGCGGCACGCCGTGCCACAGCAGGTCGGCGCGGCCGTCGGTCACCCGCGCGACGGCCTCCTCGTCGGTGTAGCCGGTCTCGAGGACGATCCGGTCCGGGTAGCCGGCGGGCTGCGCGGCGGGCGACCACTCGCGGAAGTGCGGGTTGCGCACCAGCTCGAGCCGACCGTGGCCGTCCGCCGCGTCCTGCTTCGGGGTGTAGGAGCGGATCATGTACGGGCCGGTGGCCGGCAGGAAGCGTGCCCGGCGCCAGGTCGAGCGGGGTGTCCTGCGGCACCGCGGACGGCGTTCGGCAGCGCCAGCTGGTAGAGGAACTCCGGCGTCGGCTTCGGTGAGGTGGAAGGTCACCGTGCCGGTCCGGTCGTCGGCGACGATGCCCTCGCTCAGGTCGCAGTCCGGCCGCGGCTTGCTCGGCGGCGACGGCCTTCTCCGCCGCCGTCCCGCAGGCCTGCGCACCCACGATCGCCGACGCGTAGTAGCGGGACGTGAGTGCCGGGTGGACGACGGTGCGCTCGATGCCGCGCCGGATGTCACCGGCCAGCACCGGCGCCCCGGTGGAGTAGCGCACCCCCTTGCGCAGGTGGAACGTGTAGGTGAGCCCGCCGTCGGTCGGCTTCGGCAGGGAGGTGGCCAGGTCCGGGACGAGCCCGGCGCCCTGGACCCCGCCGGCGCGACGGAAGCCGACCAGCCCGTCGTTGGTCATCGCGGCCAGCCGCCACGAGTCGTCCCCGTAGTGAGGGCGGGTCGATGACGGGCGGGTCGTCGTACCAGCCGACGCTCCGGCCCGACCATGGTGAGGACGCCGCCGCGGTGCAGCGCGCTGCCACCTTCGGCGCTGGTGAACCACAGGTCGTCCCCGACGAACGCCAGCCCGAGCGGGGCGCCGCGCAGCGGGACGGTCGCGGCCAGCCGGAAGTCCTGCGCCGTGACCCGCATCAGGGTGCCGGCGTGCTCGTTGCTGACCCACACGTCGCCGCCGCGCGGCGGCGACGCCGTACGCGCCGCCGCCCTTGACCAGGGTCCGGGCGGTGACGCTCAGGTCCTCGACGTCGATCCGCGACAGCGACCCGTCCAGGTTGTTCGCCACCCAGGCGGCGCCGTCGGCGACCGCGATCCCCACCGGCCCGCTGCCGACGGTGACCGGCGAGTCCTTCTCGTAGGTCTCGGGGTGGAACCGGGTGACGGTGCCGTCGCCCTGGTTGGTCACCCACAGGTAGCCGGCGCCGGCGGCGATCCCGGTCGGGCCGGCCCCGACCGGCACCACGTGCACGACCTTGTTGGTGTCCGGGTCGATCTCGGTGACCGAGGCGTCCAGGGCGTTGGTGACCCACACCGACCCGAACGCCACCACGATCCCGGTCGGCCCGGGCCGGACCGGGATCGTCGTGACCCGCGAGGTCGCCGGGTCGATCCGGGACACGGTCGCAGTCCCCGGAGTTCGCGACCCACACCGCGCCGGCCCCGACCGCCACCCCGGACGGCGAGGCACCCGACCGGTGATCGGGACCGACACGTTGCTGCGCCCGGTCGATCCGCGACACCGAGTCGGCCGTCGAGTTGGTCACCCACACGCTGCCGAACCCCGCCGCCACCGCGGTCGGCCGCTGCCCGACCTCGACGGCGGCGCTGACCCGCGGGTCGTCGCCGGGCCCGATCACCCCGACCGCGTTCTCCCCGACCACCACCTCGGCCTCGGGCCGGGTCAGCACGTAGCCGGCCGACACGGCGAGCGACCACCACCAGCACGCCCGCCAGCCCAGCGACCAGCCGCCGCCGCTGCCGGCGGGTGTACAGCGGCACCATCGACGGCCGCCGGGAGGCGACCGCCTCCCCGTCGAGCGTCTCCGGGACCAGCCGGTAGACCCGCCACGGGTCCTCGACCCCCTTGAGGGCCCGGGCCTCGCCGCCCTCGAAGTGCCGGTCCGACCCGGTCATCAGGTCCCGCACGCTGCCCGACACCAGCACCTCACCCGGCCCGGCCAGCGCCGGCGATCCGGGCCCCGATGACCACCGCCATCCCGCCGACCTTGCCGCCGATCACCTCGCACTCCCCGGTGTGCACCCCGGCCCGCACCTCGCATGCCCAACGACGCCACCGCGGAGGTGATCGACTCCGCGCAGCGCACCGCCCGCTCCGGGGCCTCGAACACCGCGAAGAACCCGTCCCCGGCGGTGTCCATCTCCCGCCCGCCGAACACCTTCAGCTCCCGGCGGACCACCGCGTTGTGCCGCTCCAGCAGGTCCCGCCAGGCCCGGTCACCCAGCTCCGCGGCGCGCTCGGTCGACCCCACGATGTCCGTGAACAACACGGTCGCGAGGAACCGGCGGGTCGCCTGCCGACGCTGCGGCATGCCCGCAGTCTGCTCTCATCCCGCGCCGGCCGCCCAGAACCGGCGCACCCCGGCGCAGGCCTACACCGACCGGCCCAAAGCCATCCCGACCGGCGCCGTCATCAACACCGCCCACTGGCGCACCCGACAAGACACGAATCGACCGCACCGGGGTGATCACCCTGCGGCACAACAGCCGCATGCACCACATCGGCCTCGGCCGACGCCATGCGGGCACCCACGTCCTCATCCTGGCCAACGATCTCAACGTCCGCGTGATCGCCAGAGACCACCGGCGAACTGCTCCGAGAACTCCAGCTGAACCCCGACAAGGACTACCAACCACAGCCCAAAACTGTGAACGATGTCGCGGGACACCTGTGAACGGTGTCCCGCGACATCACAAGCGTGCCCCCGGCAGGATTCGAACCTGCGACACACGGTTTAGGAAACCGATGCTCTATCCCCTGAGCTACGAGGGCTGACCTGCGGGTTCCTAGCGGCTGATCCATTGACAGCCAATCTGACAGCCAAACGCCCGCCGGCAGCGCACGTCATCGTACCGACCGCTCGCTCGCCGGCCCGTCATGGTCCTGATCGGCGCGCGGCCGGTCGAGCAAGCCCGAGGGCGCTGCTCGCGGACTCGTGCATGGCCGGCGTGACGTGCGAATAGAGATCAAGGTGATGCCGACCTCGGTGTGACCGAGCATCTCGCTCACGATTTTCGGGTGTACCCCTTCAGCGTCCGCGGGCTGGCGGGCGTGTCCATCCCGTGGACACCACCTCCGGCCTAGTGGCACCTCGGCCCCAGGACCTCGCCTCTCCACCAACCGGTGACCGGGGTTCATCTGCCTCGCCCGACGGCGACTGTCGACGGCATCAGTCCATCAATTCGCACACCGTTGTATCGGCGCCCCGCACGGATAACCGCGGGGAGTGGTGGGTCGCCCTAGTCGGATTGTCACCAGAGCCATGCGGCCCACCCGGCGCCGGAGGATGTCCCGCAGGACCTCCCTGTCCCGATACGTTCACCGGACAGGCCCTACGAGACGCGCTATTGCCGCGAGAAGTTGCTCAACCGGGTGTCGCCGTGAGCCCAGAATGTCCACTTGTGAGACAGCCCAACGTCAGCCACAAGAGGGGACATCTCGCGACGACCTCACGGCCGTCACCGGCTCCGGCGTCGGCACGCCGAACGATGCTCCGCTGCCTGCTTTCTCACTCCCAAGGGTCATGTTCAGGGGGGCTCACCCGACACGTTTCCACGGGTTGGCTATGTTGATGGCCTCGCGCAGGGAACGCAGCCCCCCAGACACATGTTTGAACGTCTACTTGTCGCCGGCCACGCTCCATTCATAGACTTCCTGCTCTTTGGTGAAGGTGACCCGATTCCCCGGTTGACGGACCACCGGTCCTCAATGTGCGTCACCTCAGGCTTGGGGCACCCGCGGAAGCGCGGCACTGATCGATCTCGAACGTGCCGTCCGAATCAAGGGTCCAGTCAAAGCGCCCCGCGTTGTCGCACAGATACTCTCGCTGGAAGTCGGGCACCACACGCAGGAGATCCTCCTTCGTGACCGTGCTAGCCCAGCTCCCCACCAGATCCTCCGCACCCGCCTTGGAAGTGCTCGCGGCCTTTGGCTCGCCTTCCGATGTGGTACATCCTGTGAGCAATGCAGGGGACAGAATCGCTCCGAGCACGAGCACGGCGGCAACATTGCGCTGACGGGCGGGGTGGACTCGATGGTCACGGAGAGTGCGTTCGGTGATCGACATCTCCAAGTGGTCGTTCATGGGAGAACCTCCTGGTCAGTGGTCGCGGCGGGCAGAGTCCCGCAGGGCGGTTGGCTAGTCCGTAGCGCTCGGG
>CAVSKC010000007.1:0-149885 GCA_963728425.1 uncultured Actinomycetota bacterium | reverse complement strand
CCCGACTCCGGTGCCGGACGGCGAGCCGACCACCCGGCCGTTGAGCCTGACCGACGAGCTGTTCGGTATCGGCACCGACGACGAGCCGGACGACGGCGCTCTCCAGGTTCCCCGCGTGCACCACCGGCGCGACGACCCGTAGAGCCAGCCGGGAGCCGGGGTCTGGGACGACCTCGTCGGCCAGGAGATGACCGTCGCCGTGCTGCAGCGCGCCGTGGTGGCGGCCGCGGTCCTCCAGGCGCGGCGAGCCGGCGACCGGCATGACCCACGCGTGGCTGTTCACCGGCCCGCCCGGGTTCGGGCGCTCCACCGCGGCCCGGGCCTTCGCCGCGGCCCTTCAGTGCGCCGACGGCGGCTGCGGTCACTGCGAGGCCTGCCGCAGCGTGCTCGCCGGCACGCACGCCGACGTGGAGGTGGTCAACACCCGCACGCTCTCGATCGGCGTCTCGGACGCGCGTGAGCTGGTGCCGCGGGCCGGCCCGGCACCCGGCCCGCGGGCCGTGGCAGGTGATCGTGGTCGAGGACGCCGACCGGCTCACCGACCAGGCGGGCAACGCACTGCTCAAGGCCATCGAGGAGCCCACCCCGCACACCGTCTGGCTGCTCTGCGCGCCCTCGCCGTCGACGACGTGCTGCCGACCGTCCGCTCGCGTTGTCGTCACCTCGCGCTTCGCACGCCGCCGACCGAGGCGGTCGCCGACGTGCTGGTCCGCCGGGACGGGGTCGACCCGGCGATGGCCGCGTTCGCCGCCAGGGCCGCGCAGGGCCACATCGGGCGGGCGCGGCGGCTGGCCACCGACGAGGAGGCGCGGCTGCGACGGCACGCCGTACTCCGGCTGCCGCTGGCGTTGGGCGACCTCAGTGCTGCGCTGACGCCGCCGGCGAGCTGGTGGACGCGGCGACCGACGAGGCCAACGGAGGCGGCCGACGCAGGCCGGCAGCGAGACCGAGCGAGCTGCGCCGCGCGCTGGGCGTCGGGCCGGGCGCCCGGATGCCGGCCGGCGCCGCGGCCGCACTCAAGGAGCTGGAGTCCGAGCAGAAGAAGCGGGCCACCCGCAGCCAGCGCGACGCGCTGGACCGGGCCCTGTCGACCTCGCGGGGTTCTACCGCGACGTCCTCGCCGTGCAGGCCGGCGCCGACGTAGAGCTGGTCAACGACGAGATGGGCACGGAGTCGAGCTGGTGGCCCGGTCCTCCACCCCTGAGTCGACCCTGCGCCGGATCGACGCGGTGCTGGCCGGACAGCATCGAGGCGAACGTCGCGCCGCTGCTCGCCGTCGAGGCCATGGCGGTCGCGCTTCGCTCGGGCTGACGATACAGGCCTTCGGCTCGGCGAACCAGATCGTTCGCTTCTCCCAGACACCGGGACCGAAGACGCCGGCCGGAGCAGACGACGATGGCCAGCCGAGGTGGACCGGTGACTCGGAGTGCAGCGCCTGCTTTCCGAGGGGTTACCTCGATCTTCTCGGTCACCCGGTAGCAGAGCATGCGGGTTGGAGCCCCTGGACCACGATCCGGTCGCCTGGTCGAAGCCGGGGAGAGCATCACGTTCCCGATTGCGCTGCCGTCCGGCCAGACGTGCGCGTTCATGAGCACGTTGCCGTGCCGGGCGCCCAGCCGGACCGGCCACTTCCGGTCCCAGGCCACCTGCCACTTGCCGGCCGACGTGAGCGGCGGGGCGCCGGGGACCCGGTTGACCCGCGGCGGCGTGACGACGGTGGCACGGCGGACGATCCCGGGCATCGACACCACCTTGGGCGCGAAGGTGCGGCGCACGGTGGTCGGGCAGGCCGGACGTTTCCTCGTGGTCGGTGTGGACGTCGACGTCGGCGACGGCGACGGCGACGGCGAGCTGGTCGGCAGCTCCGGCGGGGGCTGCTCGGCCATGGCGTAGGCCGGCGTGGAACCGACCGGCCACGGGCCTGCCGCCGCCCCCACCACGACGACCGCGGGCGCGGTCAGCGCCGCGGCCAGTGTCATTGCTGCGATCCGGTTCACCCGTTGTCACACCATGTATGCCGGTGGCCCCCCACAGGCCGGGACCGAGACGCTACCCCCTCTAGCCGGCCTACCCGGGCGGAACGACGGCCTGGTCACCGCGTTGGGCTACCGGGGTAGCCGACGAGGCACGGTGCGTGACGATCACCTCAGGTCAGCGGCACGATCTCCGGCGCGCCGAGGCGGGCGGTGTCGGCGGTCTGGTCGTCCGGCTGCTCCTGGGAGAGCCGCTCGGCCTCGACCCGGGCGAGGTAGTGCTCGACCTCCCGCGCGGTCTGCGCCGCGCTCCAGCCGAGCACCGGCGCCATCAGCGCCGCGGCGACGGGGGCAGCGGTCACCCCGCGGTCGAAGGTCTCGATCGAGATCCGGGTACGCCGGGTCAGCACGTCGTCGAGGTGGCGGGCACCCTCGTGGCTGGCGGCGTAGACCAGCTCGGCGCGCAGGTAGTCGTCGGCGCCCTCGACGGCGTCGCCCAGCGACGGGTCGGCGTCGACGAGAGCGAGCACCTCGTGCACCAGAGAGCCGTGCCGGTGGAGCAGGTGCTCGACCCGGGCGACGTGCAGGCCGTGCTTGGTGGCCAGCCGCTGCCGGGCGTTCCACAGCGCGGCGTAGCCCTCGGCGCCGACCAGCGGGATGCGGTCGGTGACGCAGTCGGGCACCCGGCCGTCCAGGCCGTGGCTGACGGCGTCGACCGCGTCCTTGGCCATCACCCGGTACGTCGTGTACTTGCCGCCGGCGACGACGACCAGTCCGGGCACCGGGTGCGCGACGGTGTGCTCGCGGGACAGCTTCGAGGTCGACTCCGACTCCCCGGACAGCAGCGGCCGCAGACCGGCGTACACGCCTTCGACGTCCTCACGGGTCAGCGGCGTGACCAGCACCCGGTTGACGTGCTCGAGCAGGTAGTCGATGTCGGAGCGGGAGGCCGCCGGATGCGCCTTGCCGAGGCCCCAGTCGGTGTCGGTGGTGCCGATGATCCAGTGCCGGCCCCACGGGATGACGAACAGCACACTGGTCTCGGTGCGCAGGATCAGCCCGGTCGCCGACTGGATCCGGTCCCGCGGCACGACCAGGTGCACGCCCTTGGACGCCCGCACGTGGAACTGCCCGCGCTCGCCGACCATCGCCTGGGTCAGGTCGGTCCAGACGCCGGTCGCGTTGACCACCTGCCGGGCCCGCACCTCGAGCTCGGTGTCGGACTCGAAGTCGCGGACCCGGACGCCGGTCACCCGCTCGCCCTCGCGGAGGAACCCGATCACCCGGGCCCGGTTGGCGACCAGGGCGCCGTACGCGGCCGCGGTGCGGACCACGGCAGCGGTGTGCCGCGCGTCGTCGACCTGCGCGTCGTAGTACTGGATGGCGCCGACCAGCGCGTCCTTGCGCAGCGACGGTGACTGCCGCAGCGCGGCCCGACGGGTGAGGTGCCGGTGGCGCGGCAGCCCGCGGGCGTTGCCGGACGAGACGCCCATCGCGTCGTAGAGCGCCACGCCGGCGCCGGCGTACAACCGTTCCCAGCCGCGATGCTTGAGCGGGTAGAGGAACGGCACCGGGCGCACCAGGTGCGGGGCGAGCCGCTGCGTCAGCAGGGCGCGTTCGCGCAGTGCCTCCCGGACCAGGCCGAAGTCGAGCATCTCCAGGTAGCGCAGGCCGCCGTGGATCAGCTTGCTGGACCGGCTCGACGTACCGGCGGCCCAGTCGCGACCCTCGAACAGCCCTACCGTCAGCCCGCGGGTCACCGCGTCCAGCGCGACGCCCGCACCCACCACACCGCCGCCGATGACGACGACGTCGAGCTCGTCGAGCTGCGCGGCGTCCAGGGCCGCCTGACGTTCGTCCGGGCCGAGCCGGCTGGTGGGGGAGAACGGCCCGGGGGCCGGGTCCTGCCGCATCTGGGTCCTCACTGCAGTCCGGCGACCCATCGTAGGGCTGGGCGATCCGGCGCCTCGCGGTCGCATACCCTCGGGTCCGGGCTCTGCGGCGAGTCCGCAGATCTCGAGGGAGACCAGATGACGCGGTGGTCGCGCGCGGCAGCGGTGTTGCTTGCGCTGGCCCTGCTTGCCTCCTGCTCGTCCGGCGACGACCCGGCGCCGGTCGAAGGCGGCCCGTCCTCTCCGGAGAAGACCGACACCCGGACACCGCCCGCCCCGGACCTTGCGCGCTTCTACGACCAGCAGCTCGACTGGCGCGACTGCAAGGGCAACTTCCAGTGCGCCCGGTTGCTGGTGCCGGTCGACTACACCGATCCCGGCGCCGCCACGCTCCGGCTGGCCGTGAACCGCCTGCCGGCCTCCGGCGACCGGGTCGGTTCGCTGCTGGTCAACCCCGGGGGCCCCGGTGCTTCCGGGCTCGAATACGCCCGCTCGGCCGGGTCCGTCGTGAGCAAGTCGGTCCGGTCCCGGTACGACGTGGTGGGGTTCGACCCGCGAGGTGTGGGTGCCAGCGCCGGCCTGCAGTGCCCCGGCGACCGGCAGCTCGACGCCTTCCTCGGCTACGACGGCACACCGGACGACCCTGCCGAGGAGCAAGGGGTGGTGGCCGTGGGTGAACAGCTCGGGGCTGGCTGCCAGCAGGACGACGCCCTCCTGCTGCCGCACGTCGGCACCCGGGACGCAGCCCGAGACCTCGACGTCCTGCGGGCTGCGCTCGGCGACCGGCGGCTCACCTACCTGGGGAAGAGCTACGGCACCTACCTCGGGGCCATGTACGCCGAGCTGTTCCCGACGCGGGTCGGCCGGCTCGTGCTGGACGGCCCGATCGATCCAGCGGCAGCTCCCTCGAGATCGCCGAGCTGCAGGCGGTCGGCTTCGAGCGCGCCCTCGGGGCGTTCATCGACGACTGCCTCCCACGGAGGTCCTGCCCGTTCGACGGCGACCGGGTGGCGGCCGAGGCACGAATAGGCGCGCTCTTCGACCAGCTCGACCGCAGCCCGCTGCCCGCCGTCGGGAAGCGGCGGCTGACGGAGGCGCTGGCGACGCTCGGCATCGCCATCGCGTTGTACAACGAGGGCAGCTGGTCATTGCTGCGGCAGGCCCTCAGCCAGGCGTTCCGTGGCGACGGCGAGACGCTGATGCTGCTCGCCGACTACTACGCCGACCGCGGACCGGGCGGGCGGTACACGACCAACGCCATCGAAGCCATGTACGCCGTCCTCTGCGTCGACCGCCCGCAGGAGACCGACCTCGACAAGGTGCGCGCCGCTGCGGAGCGGGCAGCCGAGGCCGCACCGTTGTTCGGGGCCTACATCGTGTGGACCAACATGCCGTGCAGCGGCTGGCCGGCGCCGGCACAGGGTGACCCCGCACCTGTCACCGCCGAGGGGTCGCAGCCGGTCCTGGTCGTCGGGACCACGCGCGACCCGGCGACACCGTACGAGTGGGCGCAGGCGTTGGCCGACGAGCTGGACGCCGGCCACCTGCTGACCTACGTCGGCGACGGGCACACGGCGTACCGCCGGGGGAGCGAGTGCATCGACGACGCAGTGGACGCTTACCTGCTCGACGGCAAGACACCCGCCGCGGGCACCCGGTGCCGCTGAGTCGGACCCGCCGGATGCCGTAGACTTTCCCGCCGTGCCACGGCCCCGGTCGCGGCACATGCCGCCTTAGCTCAGTCGGCTAGAGCGACGCACTCGTAATGCGTAGGTCATCGGTTCGACTCCGATAGGCGGCTCTCATATCACTGCAGGTCACGGCCCCTTTCCCGGTCCGGGAGAGGGGCCGAACCGGCGCTGAGGGCTGTTAGTCCGCAAAACGTCCGCATCTTCAGCGGGACCTCTCCGCAGGGCGGCCTCGTCGAGCCGCTCGCGACGGCGTCGAGGTCGTCGGCGAACAAGCCGGCGTAGACGTCGAGGGTCATGGCCGCTGAGGCGTGCCCGAGCATCTGCTGGACGGCCTTGATGTTCGCACCGGCCGCCACCGCCAGGCTCGCCGCAGTGTGCCGTTCCTCGTGCGGCGTCAGCCCCGGGACGCCGGCTTGCCGTGCCTGGTCAAATACCCTGTGGCGGAAGTTGGTGTTGCGCAGGACGTGTCCGTCCGGAGAGGTGAAGACCAGATCGTCGGGTGCCTTGTCCGCCACGAGCAACGCGAGCGGGTCGGTGAGGAATCTCGGGAAGGGCACCGAGCGACGCTGGTGGGTCTTCGGCGTTCCAAAGATGATCTCGCCGCGGACCTCGGAGGTGGCTTCGACGATGGCCAGGCGTCGGCGGGTCAGGTCGACTCTCCCGGCGCGCAGCCCGGCCGCTTCCCCCCATCGCAGACCGGTGTAGGCGAGGACGTTGACCAGCGTGCCGTAGGACCCCGCGGCGGCGGCGAGGTCCGCGACCTGCTGATGGCTCAGGAATGTCTTCTCGCTGCTGACCACTCGGGGGAGTCGGACACCGTGTGCGGGGTTCCTCGGTAGCCGCCCGTCCCGGACGGCGTCCTCAAGGATCAGAGCGAGGACCCGATGGGCGTATTCCACGGTGGCCGGTGCGAGGCCAGAGGCCGCGGCTGCTGGACCCAGGTGCCGACGTCCGCGTAGGTCACCTCCGCGAGCGGGACATCACCCCAGGTGGGCAACACCTGTCGCCGGACGGCGAGCTCGTAGCGGGCCCGGGTCGAGGGCTTGAGCTGGACTTGTCCGTCGAGCCACTTGTGCGCCCACTCCCCGATGCGGACTCTCGCGAGTGTCGGGTCGAGCCACTCTCCGCGTGCCTGGGCGACCTGGACCGGCTAGCCACCGCTGAGCGTCGATCTTCCGCTCGAAGTGCTGGGCGCGCTCGATCCCTCGCGAGTCGCGGTAGCGAGCCCGCCAGGCGCCGTCCGGTCGTCTTGCGATGCTGCCGGCCACGGGTCAGGCTGGCTCGTCGGCGCAGTCGTCGACGAGCCAACGCCGCACGGCGTCCGGGTCGTAGCGCAGGTGCTTGCCCACCCGGAACGCGGCAGGTCCACGCCCCAGGTACCGCCACTGATGGAGTGTCGAGATCGGTACCCCGAGGAATCGGGAGACATCACTGACCGACCAGAGGCGGTCGCAACCGGGACCGGCCGGCCCGGCGGGTTCACCGGGCTCACGCTCATCGGAGTCCTGGAGTACCGGACTGAGGCCCGGTCCTCTCGGGTGTATTTCCATCGCGGCCCTCCAGCTGCATCGTCGATTCGGGTCCTCGATGAATGGTGATCAGCGGGGTTGTCCGCACGGTTGCCCACAACGCGCCCACATGTCAGCGAACTTCAACCCCGCAGCGGGGACTGACTGTCGCCGAGCACACCCGGTGGACTACTCGATGGACAACCCATCGGGTCATGCCTCGGCGAGTGCCAGGACTGGGGTGAGGTCTGGGTCACCTTCCTCCCGCTAGAGCGCTCCGGCATGTTCGTCAGTCACACTCGGCGCTTGCGACTAATACCCCTAGGGGGTATCTTCGGACATCACGCGGATGCGGGAGGGCTAGATGACCGAGGAACTGCGACCAACACCAGCTGATTCTGGGCATGGCCAACGTCCCGACCATGCCGAGGCCCTGCCGGTAGACACCGGAAGAGAGCTGACCCGAACCGCAGTGTCCGCGACCCTCCACTGCCTCACCGGCTGCGCCATCGGCGAGGTGTTGGGCATGATCCTGGCGACATGGTGGGGGTGGTCCGACGCGCCGAGCATCGCGCTCGCCGTGCTGCTGGCCTTCTTCTTCGGCTACCTGCTGACTGTCGGCCCCGTCATGCGTTCAGGCCTCGCCCTCGGGCAGGCCGTCAAGATCGCTCTGGCTGCCGACACCCTGTCCATCGCCACTATGGAACTCGTGGACAACGGCGTGCTTCTTGTGGTGCCGGGCGCCATGGAAGCTGGCTTGGCAGACTTCCTGTTCTGGTCGAGTCTGGCATTTTCCCTGGCAGTTGCCTTCGTGGTGACGGTGCCTGTCAATCGGTGGCTGATCGGCCGCGGTCGAGGCCACGCGGTGGTCCATGCCCACCACTAGGACGGCTCAGCTCTAGGGGACGGCAACACTGGTTGTGACGCGAGACGACAAGAGACAGATCCTGCGGGGACGCGCCGCATTCTGAGAATGCAAGTGTGTGCCGCCTCTCGCGTTTCAGCGAGAGGCGGCAGTCCAGGAGCGTGGGGCAGGGGTTGTGGCGCTCACGGTCCGTACTCAGCGGGGAAGGTCAGGAGTCCGGGGCTCTGGGGCAGCGCAGTCCTCGGCAGTGCGGGCTGCGGTCGGTATGTCTGCCGAACGCCAGCTGATTTCGGCGTGGCGCGCCACGCCGACGGCAGTCGCAAACTTATGCGCTTGCCAGGCGCCAGTATGGCTCGAAGAGCCCCCTGCTCGGACGCTGTGCAGTACCAAGTGTTCGGGCCGCGGCGCGATGCGGCCACGAGGCCAGCATCGCGCAGGATCTTGCGGTGATGACTGACCACTGGCTGGCTCCTCCGCACCGGCTCCAGGCCGCAGGGCAGACTTCACCGGCTCCCGCAGTCGAGGGAGGCTCATGAGCCGCAGCCGCGCCGGCTCGCCCAGGCCGCGGACTCCGGCGCGGCGGACAGGGCGACGCGCTGAGCTCGCTCGCTAATGACGGATATGTTCGCCACCGCGCTGCACCGGTGACGCCTTCAGGTCGCTTGATAGTCGGCCCTGCAGCGCGGCCGCTGCCCGCGTTCCAATGTGACGAGCCACCGCTCATGGCTCCCCTCTGTGTCAACGGGTGAGTTGTTCCCGCCTGGTGAGGGTGCGCCGGTCCTCGCCGGCGTCAAGCAGACTGCGCTTGACCCCGGCTGCGGTCGGCGCTTTGGCAGGGCGGCGGGAACGGGCCGGAGAACGGCTTGGGAGGTCCGTCGCGGCGGGCGTAGTCTCGGGTCTGGCGGGTCCGGGAAGTGACTTCTCCGAAGCGTCGACGTTGGGGTTCGAGTCGGCCGCGCTGGAGTCAGTAGCCGCCCCCGAGTGTCCTCCCGGGCCCGCCGCTGACCGGGCCTGCCGGAGCCGCTTCTGGTCGGCCACGAGCCGCTGGAAGACGATGTCGGACAGTCGTCGCTTGAGGGCTCGCATCGCCTCCATCGGGGTCTTGCCGGTGGCGACCTTCCGGCGGTAGTAGGCCCTGCCCTCGGTGTCACTGCGCAGCTGCACGATCGCCATGATGTGCAGCACCCGGTTGATCCGCCGGTTCCCGGCGCGGGACAGCCGGTGGCGGTTCTGCTCCCCGGAGGAGGCGTCGATCGGGGCGGTCCCGTTCCAGGACGCGAAGTGCCCGCGGGTCGGGAAGCGGGCCACGTCCCCGATGTCGCCGAGCAGCCGGGCCGCGCCGGAGGGGCCGATGCCGGTGAGCTCGAGCAGGGTGCTGCCGGTCGTCTCGACGAGTTCGGTGAGCTCGCTGTTCGCGGTCTTGATCCGCTTGTCGATCCCCGCCAGCTCGACCACCAACTCCGCGGCGAGGCGACGGCGAGTCTTGCCCACCACGTCCCGCGGCCGCACGGTGGCCAACAGCCTTCTCGCCTGGGCGGCGGACAGGAACTTGTTCGCGCCGCCCGGGATCAGCTCCACCAGCAGCCGGTGCAGCCGGTTCACCGTGGTGGTGCGCGCTGCGCCGAGCTCGTCGCGGCGGTCCACCAGCAGCCGCAGCGCGACCGTCAGGGCATCGACCTGCACCGCCCGCAGACTCGGGGTGCGCAGCGCGACCACAGCGACAGAGTGTGCGTCGGTGGCGTCGGTCTTGCGGCCCTGCCCGGTGGAGAACACCCGGACCCGCGCCGACAGCTTCGCCGGCACGTCCACCACCGGCTCGCCGTCGGCGACCAGGCGTTGCGCCAGGTGCCGGCCGACGCCCTCGCAGCCCTCCACCGCCCAGACCCGGTCCGGCCACCGCCGCCCGGCAGCAAGCAGCTCCTTGTAGCCGGCGCGATCGGTGTCGAACCGGCCCGTCACCAACACCCGCTCCCGCTCGTCGAGGACCTCGATCGTCGCCGACCTCTTGTGCGGGTCCATCCCGATCACCACGCCTGCCACGGCAATGCGCCTCCTTCGTCCCAACCGACCGTTGTCGACGAGGAGGGCAGCGCTACTTCGAGCAGGGCAGACCCCTCTTGAGCCTCACCTCGTCACGGTGCCCGACAGTGCGCACGCCATGAGAGAGCCACACCAACCAGCTGTGGGCAGCCGATGAGAGAGCGACCCCGCCGGGCACCTAGAGCCGAGCCTCGCCAGGCCCGAGCCCTGCGTCCAGTGTTAAGTAGCCGATGAGCGTGCGTCATCACCGCCCAGTTTTAGCCGCTGGACTGCGGTCCTGCGTTGTGTAATTGGGGAACTCCTTGTCGTCGAATGGTCGGTCCGACTAGGACCGAGTGGCTTGATCCTGCGAAACCGGACAGCCAGTTCGGCATGGCAGTATGCGGCGCGTGAGCGATGACCCCAAAGAGCGCACGGTCCGGCCGGAGTCCGGTCTGACAGACGACGACTTCTCGCCCATCTGGGCCGACGACAACCGCCCGCGCATCCCGCGCGTGGCCACCGAGCGTGAGGCGCTCGCGGCGTATCTGGAGTTCTACCGAGCGACGGTGGAAATGAAGTGCCGGGGCCTGACCCCGGAGCAGGCCCGGACCCGGTCCATGCCGCCGTCCACCTTGTCGCTTCACGGCCTGATTCGACACCTCGCCGGTGTCGAGCGCTGGTGGTTTCAGCAGAACTTCGAGCGCCGCGACGTGCCGTTCCTCTTTGTCACCGCAGACAACCCCAACCTCGACTTCGATCCGCCCTCGGACGCCGACTTCGCCGCCGACCTGGAGGTCTGGCGCGCGGAGTGTGCCGTCTCCCGTGAGATCGTCGTCGCTCACGACCTCGACGACACCGCGCGGCCGCTGGATTGGTACGAGGACATCGATCTGCGCTGGCTGGTGCTCCGGATGATTAGCGAGTACGCCCAGCACTGCGGGCACGTCGACCTGCTCCGCGAGGGGGTCGACGGGAAGACCGGCGCATGAGTCCGGTGGCGGAGTGTCGAC
This sequence comes from uncultured Actinomycetota bacterium, assembly GCA_963728425.1. Taxonomy (GTDB): domain Bacteria; phylum Actinomycetota; class Actinomycetes; order JACCUZ01; family JACCUZ01; genus JAVEDA01. Next base: position 138,924 of record CAVSKC010000007.1, on the reverse strand, counting down.
CTGAACCACCTGATCCGCGACTGCGCACATGCCGCCGACGGTGGAACTCCTGACTCGCCCGATGGATGCGCTAACCGCCATCCGAACGGTGGTCCGCCCGCATCTTGGGCATGACGGTGGTCGCGACTTCCTCGAACACCGCCTCCTCGCCAGGAGCGTCGCGCCAGGTCTGCGGCCAGTACAGGACGAACTCGTCGATGCCGATCTCGCCGAAGCGTCCGACCATGTCGCGGAAGTACTCCACCGACTGCCAGGGGGTCAGTGGCGGGAAGCAGACGAGTGAGTGCCGAATCGTGGTCGGGTCGCGCCCGGCGGTGACGCAGAGGTCGTCGAATCGGTGACTGCGGTCGGCTGTGACGGCGTAGAAGTCCTCCTCGGTCGCCACGTCGTAACCGCCCCAGGAGCTCCACCCGTCACCGTGCTCGGCGGCGATGCGCAGCATCTTCGGGCCATGCGCTGCGATCGTGACCGGCGGGCGAGGCCGCTGCACCGGCAGCGGCACCGTCTCAGCCCCCTCGCACCGGTAGAACTGGCCGACGTAGGTGGTGACCTCCTGCCGCAGCAGCAGGTCGACCAGCTCGACGAACTCGACGAACCGGGCGACCCGTTCCCCGGGCGGCCAGTCCACGCCGGCGGCCTTGGCACCCGCCGAGGGGTCGCCGACCCCGAGTGCGAGTTCGACCCGCCCACCGCTGAGGTGATCGACGGTCACGGCGGCCTTGGTCAACGTGACGGGGTGCCGGAAGTAGAGGCTCGTGACCAGCGTCCCGACCCGGATGCTGCTGGTCCCGGATGCCATCAGAGTGAGCGTGGCCGGCCCGTCGAACATCGTGTGCCGCTCCCGATCCGGCTCCACGACCGTGTCGCAGTTCCACAGCACGTCGAATCCCAGCCGTTCCGCGTCCCGCCAGCGCCTGGTGCAGGGCGGCGAGCGGTAAGTGCTGGTATTGGTAGGCGCAGAAGCGGAGATCCGCCATCCGAAAGCCTCCGAGTCTTCAGCCCGCCGACACCTAAGCCGAGCTCTCAGCGCATGGTGACACAGCCGCCGGAGCACGGGCCAGCCACCCAGTCACCGATTCGTCGCCAGTACAACGTCCGCTTCTGCCGCTGGTGGCGCGTTCGTAGCACATGCAGTGGAGCCTTGCCGCGGGTGCTGCCGAACGTCGAATAGTGCCAGCTCCAGAGCACCAGCGGCTGACGCGGGTGTGCGCCAACCGGCATTGCCGAGCGGGACGAACGCATGCGAGGGTCCGCCGCAGTCCCCATAGGGATAGTTCGGTGCGGTACCCGGGAGCCGGAGGGGTCTAGTCCTGGACCCTCGGTCATGCGCCTTGCCCGGTGGCAAGTCGCGTTCCCGCTGATGGTTCCTCCAACCGAACGGCTCAACTGCCACCGTCGACGTGGATGTCGCCACCTGTCGTCAAGACGCCTGGCTCGCGCTGCCGGAGTGGGCGGACGCGTCGTACCAGCGCAGCACCCGCAGCGCCCTCAAGGTGTTCCACCGGCTAGGCGCGCCGTCGGGTTCCTCGAACCGGAAGTGGACCGCGCCGGAGTGGCTGTTCTCGAGCAGCCAACGCCCGTCGGGTCGGCGCTTTGCGCGGACGCGTTCGATCGCTTCGGCCAGCCGCGGATCCGGAGTGCCCCCACGCAGGGCGAAGTACTCCGTGGCCTTGAGCAGGTCGTAATGCCAGCGTGGGGGGTAGGAGAACAATGCCCACTGCGGGTTGACCACCTCGCCCGTGCGTAACGACCGGAAGAGGTTGCGCCGGAGCAAGTACTCCTCTCCGTTCCGGCGAGCCCGGCGGACCTCCTCAGATCCGCCGGTATGGCGCTCCCACCTCAGCAGAGCGTCGATCACGTCCAGGGTGCTTGCGAAAGATGCCGGCGCTGGGCGCGTCTCGGCCCAGCAGTTCCAGCCACCATCCGGCATCTGGTCGGCCACGAGCCGCTGCACCACCGGGTCGACGTCGACGCCCAGGTAGGCACCGATCAGGATCGTGCCGGCGTTGATGCAGCAGTCCACCTCGCCGGCGAAGAACGGCAGCCCGTCGTACTCCCAGCGGCAGTTGCGGGCCACCAGGTGTGCGGTCTCTTGCATCACCGGACTGTCCGGGGGAATGCCCAGGTGGCACAGGTCGAGCAGGACCGGGTACGTCGCGGTCCACGGCTGGCTCGGCTCGGCACCCGACCCGTCGGTCGGTGCCTCGGCCGGTTCCGCGTCGGGCGACGGGAAAGGCGGCGGTGGCTCACCGGCAGCCAGAGCCCGCGCAGTGGCCGCTGCGAACGCCGCGGTACCCGGAAAGCAGGCCCCGTTCGCCCACAGGCCATCAGGAGCCCGCAGCGCCAGCAGCCGAGCACCCCAGCCCTCGTGCTCCACCCGCGCTCGCTCGGTCGCCACCTCGGTCTCCGAGGCGTTGACGAGGTCGCGCAGCACCTGCCAGCGGATCGCCGGATCGCCCTGCAGCAGCCACTGCACAACCGGATCGTCCTCGGCCATCGGCGGCGTTCGTGGCTGGTAGGGGCCCTGATTCTCCGTCGGCTCCATCCCTAACCCTCTCCTACGCCGACGCTACGAACGCCCGAGTCGCCTTCGCTGAGGGCAACCAACGCTTCCATGGCGCGGTTGCGCATGCGTTGCTCGACGAGTCGCTCACTGGGGTGTTCGGAATCGTCCACCCTCCGAAAGGTATCGGACCGTCAGGCTGATAGACGTCCGCTCATGCCGCGATGTGAATGTGCTCGGCAAGTGCCACTCCGCCACCCGTCACCTCTGGTGGAGAACAGCTCGGTAGTGCCAGCTCCCGCTCACTCGGCTTGCGGCCTCTTCCGGACGCCGGTGAACCCTGATACGACGCTATTGGTAGTCGGTGAAGGTTGGGAGCGCATCCGACTGGCTAAGACGCGAGCGGCACCGGGACAGCGGAGCGAGGGTTCCGCAACCCACCGGTCCAGCCGCGACGGCTGCCAGGCTGCCACATCAGTGGATCGCCGACAGTGAACGGCAAGCGAACTCTGGCAGGCTCCGACCATGGCGGCTCAACCCGGAATCTTCGCGTTAGGCACCTCGGAGCACTGCTACCTGGAGCTGCGGCTCGCGCCCGACGCCGATCCGGCGCGGCTGGTGGCCGCCATCGCCGGCCACACGGAGTCGTTGTCCACGACCGGGGGGGTGAACGTGGTCGTCGGCGTGCGCCCGGAACTGTGGCCCGGGCTGGCCAACAGCCGGCCCGAGGACAGCACCGGGATGAACACGGCGGTGGTCGGGCCGGATGGGTTCAGGATGCCGGCTACCCAGCGCGATGTATGGATCTGGGTGTCTGGCGGTTCCCGGACGACGGTCTTCGACGCCACAGCTGGGCTGACCACAGCGCTAGCACAGGTTGCGAGGGTCGAGAGCGAGCTCGACGGCTGGGTGTACCAGCAGGACCGTGACCTGACCGGGTTCGTCGATGGCACCGAGAACCCGTCGGCGTTCGACGCTCCGGAGATCGTGGCACCGGGCGGGGAAGGCAGCGTCGTCCTGGTGCAGGTGTGGGAGCACGACTCCGCGGCTCTGGCCGCCATGTCGATAGAGGCGCAGGAGGCGATGATGGGGCGCACCAAGGCGGGTAGCGTCGAGCTGGCCGAGGAGTTGATGCCGGCCAGCGCGCACGTGTCCCGGACCGTGATCACCGCGGTCAACGGCGAAGAACTGCCAATCTTGCGACGCAACACGGCGTACGGCACACCCTCGAAGCACGGCACGATCTTTGTTGGCTTCAGCGCCGACCGTGCCCGGCTGCAGCTGATGCTCGACCGGATGGCCGGCGCCGTAGATGGCGTCCGTGATGAGCTCACGCGGGTGACGAGGCCACTGACCGGTGGGTACTACTACGTCCCGTCGTTGGAAGAGCTCGCGTTGTACGCTCCGATCGTCGACCCCGAGGACTGAACCAGGCCGCTTGCAGCCCGACCACAGCACCGTCGAGCAGATGACCGCAGATTCGTAATCAGGTGTTCTTCGGGACTCCGCCGATGCCGACGACAAGCACCGCGCCGACGTCGAACGGAAGCGGCGTGCGGCGTATCCCGGCCTCCTATGACCTGCTTGGGCACTGGGCAGGGAGAGGTGCTGCTTGACCCCTCAACTCCGGTAGCCGCCGCCGCGAAACTCGTCGGCCATCCCGGGGTGGTTGGGGGACCAGCCGAGTTCTGTTCGAGCCTTGGTCGCGGAGGTGGCCTGATCGAGCAGGAGGACCTCCGCGAAGTAATCACCAAGGCGGGCCCTAGCCTCGTCATCGGAGCCGGGAACGGCTCCTGGAGCGCCGACCGCGACGGCGGCCGCCGCAGTGAGATCCGCAACTGTTGAGTTCTCTCCGTTGCCGACGACGTAGTAGCCACGCGCCGTTCCGGACTCCAGGGCGCGACGGAACACGTCCGCCAGGTCCGCCACATGGACGGTCGCCCAGTGCTGTTGCCCTGTGCCGAGCATGATCAGGTTGCCGTCGTCGTCTCGGGGCGAGCCCAGCAGCACTCCGGGGACCCCGCCGCCACCGTCCCCGTAGGCGACACCGGACACGATCACCACTCCGCGCATGTCCGTCGCGTCGAGCACTCGACGTTCGATCGCTTCCCGCCACGACACCAGCGCCGGCGAGTTGAAGGGGGACTGCTCGGTGATGGACCGGTTGTCGCCGAACACCCACCCACCGCTGATGTGCAGGTACGGCTTCCCGGTGCCGGCGAAGGCATCGATCGCGGCATCGACCACGGCAGCGTCAAGTGCTGCGCTGGTGGCGTCGCCCGGGCTGGCGGTGTGGATCGCTCCGTCCGTACTGCCGAGCACAGCCGCGACTGCCGGCCGGTCATAGAGGTCGACCACGTAGGGCTTGGCGCCACGGCCCGAGATGACGTCCGCCTGAGCGTCGTCGTGGACGAGCGCGGTCACCTCATGACCGTGCTCCCTGAGCTCGGTGAGTATGTGGGATCCGATGAACCCGGTTGCACCGGTGAGTGCCACGTTCATGACCGGTGACCTCCTGTCAGGGGTAGTCGTAGATGTCAGGCGGCGCGAGCAAGCATGCGAAGCGGCGCCAGCGCCTCGCTCCAGGCGATGACCTGGCCGAGCATCGTGTCCAGCGCCTCGACCTGGTAAGCGCCGGGGTTGAGGTCGGTGAAGTTCTCGAAGTCGGTGAACAGCGACAACGCCACGTTCGTGCGGACGTCTGCCATCTGCAGCTCACCGGCGATCAGGCGGAGGTGCTCGGCGGCCCTCGCGCCACCCACGGCGCCGTAGGAGACAACGCCCATCGCCTTGTTGTTCCACTCGGCGTAGACGTAGTCGATCGCGTTCTTGAGCACACCCGAGGTGGAGTGGTTGTACTCGGGCGTGACGAAGACGAACCCGTCGAAGCGCCCGATCGTCGCCGCCCAGTTCTGGGTGTGCGCGTTCTGGTACTGACCCATGTTGGGGGGTAGCGGCTCGTCCAGGTGCGGCAGCGGGTAGTCGGCGAGGTCGACCAGCTCGAACTCGCTGTCGCTGCGCCGACTGGCGATGTCCATCACCCATCGGGCGACCTGCTCACCTCGCCGACCGGGGCGCGTGCTTCCGAGAATGACACCGATCCGGGGCATGTCGTCCGCCTCCTCACCGTCCGGCACGTCCCAGCCGGTCCGTGCTCCCTAGCGACTCCATAGACTCTGCCACAATTCATTTGCGTTGGCAAGCAAGTATTAGGGAGCATTGGCGGCAGCCTGGAAATGAAGGAGGTTCTAATGCTTCATGTCGGGTGCGCTGGAGGGCGCATCCCCCAGCTGAGCCGCCACGCCCGACATGGCCTGGGCTGCTCGCTTGACCGCGGCGGAGTCGATGTGGTCGAAGACGCGACGGCGCACGCTGGCCAGATGTGCCGGCCAGGCGGACTTCAGCTTCGCAAAGCCCTGGGGCGCGAGCTTGGCGACGTTCCCCCGCCCGTCGGCAGCGCTGGCTCGCTTGACCACGAAACCCCGAGACTGGAGGTCGTCGACCAGACGGGTCACCCGGCTCGCCGACAAGCCGGTGGCGTTCGCGAGCTCCGCCATCCGCAGTTCGCGGTTCGGCGCCTCGGACAGCGCCATCAAGGTCTTGTACTCGTTCGCCGTCAGCCCAGTGGCCCGCACCAGGTCGCTGTCCAACTCTCGAGGCAGGGCCACGACGATGCGCATGAGGGCTCGCCAGAGCACCTCCTCCTCGGAGGTGAGGGGCTCATCCTTCGGCACCGGGCCAGCCTACTTGCTTTCATAAGCATTGATGTGGTGAAAGCGTTGTGGCCCGCCCTTCAGGGGCGGGCCACAGCGCCGTTGAACGAATCTGCGGTCAGCTGCAGCCGCTGGTGCTGCCGCAGCCCTCGCAGACGTAGCAGGAGCCGGCCGGGCGCATCTTGATCCCGCAGGTCATGCACAGCGGGGCGTCGGAGACCTTGCCGGTGATGACCTCGAGCAGCTCGGCCGACGAGTGGGCACCGCCCGGCGCCTCCTTGACCGCCGCCGGCGTCTCCGCCGGAACGTCCGGCGGCTCGCGTCGGCGCCTCGGCCTTGGGCGCCTCGGTCACCGGCGCGGACTGCGCCAGCGTCTCCAGCTCCTCCTCGACCTCCTCGTCGGACTCCTCGGCCTGGTAGGACCCGGTCTCGAGCTGACGGGACCGCTCCTCGGCGGAGTAGATGCCGTACGCCGAGCGGGTGTCGAAGTCGAGGTGGTCCAGCGCCAGCCGGCGGAAGACGTAGTCCATGATCGACTGCGCCATCCGGACGTCCGGGTCGTCGGTGAGGCCGGCCGGCTCGAAGCGCATGTTGACGAACTTCGAGACGAACGTCTCCAGCGGCACGCCGTACTGCAGGCCGATCGAGATCGCGATCGAGAACGCGTCCATGACGCCGGCCAGGGTCGAGCCCTGCTTCGACATCTTGAGGAAGATCTCGCCGAGACCGTCGTCGGGGTAGGACGACGCCGTCATGTAGCCCTCGGCACCGCCGACCGCGAACGACGTCATCTGCGCCGGGCGCTGCTTCGGCAGCCGCTTGCGGATCGGGCGGTACTCGACGACCTTCTCGACCGCCGGCTCGTCGCTGGACTTGTCCTTGGCGTCGGACAGCGGCTGGCCGACCTTGCAGTTGTCGCGGTAGACCGCCAGCGCCTTGAGGCCGAGCTTCCAGCCCTGGAAGTGGACGTCCTCGATCTCCTCGACGGTCGCCGTCTCCGGCAGGTTGACCGTCTTGGAGATCGCGCCGGACAGGAACGGCTGCACCGCGGCCATCATCCGCACGTGGCCCATCGGCGCGATCGAGCGCTCGCCCATCGCGCAGTCGAAGACGTCGTAGTGCTCCTGGCGCAGGCCCGGGGCGTCGATGACGTGGCCGTTCTCGGCGATGTACTCGACGATCGCCTCGATGGTCTCCTCGGAGTAGCTCATCCGGCGCAGCGCCCGCGGGATCGTCTGGTTGACGATCTGCATCGAGCCGCCGCCGACCAGCTTCTTGAACTTCACCAGCGAGAAGTCGGGCTCCACGCCGGTGGTGTCGCAGTCCATCATGAAGCCGATGGTGCCGGTCGGCGCGAGCACCGAGGCCTGCGCGTTGCGGTAGCCGTTCTTCTCGCCGAGCTTGATCGTCGCGTCCCAGGCCTTGTTGGCCTCGCGCTGCACGTCCTTGTCCAGCGTCTCGAAGGTGCGGATCGCGTCGTTGGCGGCGGCGTGCTTGCGCATGACCCGCTTGTGGGCGTCGGCGTTGCGGGCGTAGCCCTCGTACGGGCCGACGATGCCGGCCAGCTCGGCCGAGCGCTTGTAGGAGGTGCCGGTCATCAGCGAGGTGATCGACGCGGCCAGCGCCCGGCCGCCGTCGGAGTCGTAGCCGTGGCCGGTCGCCATCAGCAGCGCGCCGAGGTTGGCGTAGCCGATGCCGAGCTGGCGGTACTTGCGGGTGGTGTCGCCGATCGCCTCGGTCGGGAAGTCGGCGAAGCAGATCGAGATGTCCATCGCGGTGATGACCAGCTCGACGACCTTGGCGAAGGTCGTCGGCGTCGAACGTGTCGTCGTCGCGTGAGGAACTTCAGCAGGTTCAGCGACGCCAGGTTGCAGGACGAGTTGTCCAGCGACATGTACTCCGAGCACGGGTTGGACGCGGTGATCCGGCCGGTCTCGGGGTTGGTGTGCCAGTCGTTGATCGTGTCGTCGTACTGGATGCCGGGGTCGGCGCACTCCCAGGCGGCCACGCGCGATCTTGCGCCACAGCTCGCGGGCGTCGACGGTCTCGATGACCTCGCCGGTGGCCGCGGGCCCGCAGGCCGAACTCGGTGCCCTGCTCGACCGCGCGCATGAACTCGTCGGTGACGCGCACCGAGTTGTTGGCGTTCTGGTACTGCACGGAGGTGATGTCCTTGCCGCCGAGGTCCATGTCGAACCCGGCGTCGCGCAGCGCGCGGATCTTGTCCTCCTCGCGCGCCTTGGTCTCGACGAACTCCACGATGTCGGGGTGGTCGACGTCGAGCACGACCATCTTCGCCGCGCGCCGGGTGGCGCCGCCGGACTTGATGGTGCCGGCGGACGCGTCGGCGCCGCGCATGAACGAGACCGGGCCGGACGCCGTGCCGCCGGAGGACAGCAGCTCCTTCGACGAGCGGATCCGGGAGAGGTTGAGGCCGGCACCGGAGCCGCCCTTGAAGATCAGGCCCTCCTCGCGGTACCAGTTCAGGATCGAGTCCATCGTGTCGTCGACGGCGAGGATGAAGCAGGCCGAGACCTGCTGCGGCGACGACGTGCCGACGTTGAACCAGACCGGGGAGTTGAACGAGAACACCTGGTGCAGCAGCGCCCAGGTCAGCTCGTGCTCGAAGACCTCGGCGTCGTCGGGCGTGGCGAAGTAGCCGTGCTCCTCGCCGGCCCGGCGGTAGGTGAGCACGACCCGGTCGATCAGCTGGCTTGAGGCCGCTCTCGCGGGCGTCGGTGTCGACCGCGCCGCGGAAGTACTTGGTGGTGACGATCGTCGAGGCGTTGACCGACCAGAAGTCGGGGAACTCGACCCCGCGCTGCTCGAAGATCGTCTCGCCGGTCTTCCAGTTCTGCTGGACGACGTCGCGCCGCTCCCAGGTCACCTCGTCGTAGGGGTGCACCCCCGGCGTGGTGTAGATGCGCTCGATCGTCAGGCCCTTGGCCTGCGACCGCCCTGACGGACCACCTGGGGCTTGTCGCTGCGACGTCTCCGTCATTCCTGTCTCCTCCCGAAACTGCTACTGATTCAACACGTCTGCACCGACAGAAAGTCCGCTAGGCGGACCTTCCCGGCGTACCTCTAGGGGGTCTTCTCGGTCGTCCTCCTACGCCGGTCGCGCGAGCTCGTGCTCGGCCCGCAGCAGCGCGATCTCGGACTCGAAGGCCTCGAGGTCGTCGAAGGCCCGGTAGACCGACGCGAACCGCAGGTAGGCCACCTCGTCGAGCTCGCGCAGCGGCGGCAGCACCGCCATGCCGACCTCGTGGGCCTCGATCTCGGCGACCCCGCTGGCGCGGACCGTCTCCTCGACCCGCTGGGCCAGCAGCGCCAGGTCGTCCTCGGTGACCGGCCGGCCCTGGCAGGCCTTGCGGACGCCGGCCAGCACCTTGTCGCGGCTGAACGGCTCGCTGGCGCCGGAGCGCTTGGTCACCGTCAGGCTGACGCCGTCTCGACCGTGGTGAACCGCCGGCCGCACTCGGGGCACTGGCGGCGGCGGCGGATCGAGGTGCCGTCGTCGGACGCGCGGCTGTCGACCACCCGGCTGTCGCTGTGCCGGCAGAACGGGCAGTGCATGCGCGTGGGCCTCCTCTCGGAGCGTCGTGCCTGTGGACCGAGCTGTGCACCGACCTGTGCACGAACGGCCCTGTTGACCTGGGCAGCATCCTGGGGACTACATGTGGATAACTACAACGGTGTGATTCACAAGATGTAGGGGTAACGATGGCCCCGCGACCACCACATGTGCAAGGGCTGTCGGCACATCCGTTCGGCCTGATTTCGCGCCGGACCGGTCGCCGGGACATCGCCGCAGGTCAGCGGCCCTGCGGGCGCGCCGGACCGGCGGCGCGGCGGCGGCCCGCGGGCGGCGTGTCGGAGCGCTCCGATCGGGCGTCGACCGGGTGGCCCGGATGGTCGCGGTCCGGCCATTTTGCCCGCCGTGGTCCAGCCGCCGACCCGACGCCGATAGGCCCGGGGTCACGCCGTCGAACCAGACCCCATCGGAGTCCTATGCCGTGCCCGAGAGCCACCCCCGGTCGGGCAGCCGCACCACCGCTGCGCTGCTGTCGCTGCTCCTCGTCCTCGCGCTGCTCGCCACCCTGGTCGGCCGCCGCGTCCCGGCCGAGGCCAGGCCGATCAAGGCCGCCCGCGCGTCCTACGCCCGGGCGATCGAGCCGCTCGCCGGCTACCAGCCGCAGACCACCTGCTCCCCCACGGCCAAGCCCGGCGTCGCGGACTTCGCCGCGCGGCTGCTGCGCGGCCTACCCGACGCACCCGCAGCCTGGGCATCGTCCGGGCCTGCTCGGTCGGCGGCCGCTCGGAGCACAAGGAGGGTCGCGCCTTCGACTGGGGCGGCCTGAACGCGCACACCGCCGACGGACCGCGCGAAGGTCGCCCGGTTCCTGACTGGCTGCTCAAGACCGACAAGTACGGCAACCGCTACGCGATGGCCCGCCGGCTCGGCATCCAGTACGTCATCTGGAACCACAAGATCTGGGGCGCGTACGCGGCGTCGCGCCGGCTGGCGGAAGTACACCGGCGCCAACCCGCACACCGACCACGTGCACATCTCGTTCACCTGGGCCGGCGCCCGCAAGAAGACGTCGTTCTGGACCGGCAAGGTCGGCAACGTCGGAGCCGCACCGACCCCGACGCTGCCGACGCCGACGCCCACGCCGACCCCCACGCCCGCCCGCCGACCGGTCGTCCCGCCGCGGCCGCAGCCCGGTCGCCGCGCGCCGACGCTGCCGGCCGGGCCCGACGCTCGTCGACGAGACCGTGACCCTGCCGGCACCGAGCGCGGGCGTGCTGACCACGACGGCGCCCTCACCGCCGGTCAGCCGCTACCTCGATCGAGGCCTCCGGCACCTACCGCTGGGGCAGCCGCGCCAACCAGGTGGCCGACGCCGAGTGCTCGCCGGGCGCCGAGCGACAGCGACCTGGCGCCGCGACCGCTCGGTGCACCCGTGGCAGCCGCGGCGAGGACCACCTCGACCTGTACGTCGACGGCATCGACCTCCAGCGGCGACCCGGACGTCGACGACCGGCGGCGCCTGCGACACCCGCACCCACACCTACCGCTGGACCTACACGCCGCACCCGCACCGGCCGGGTGACCTTCGCCCTCGTGGGACCCGACCACGCTCGCCGACAACTCCGGCGCGCTGACGGTCCGGGTCGATCGCGCTCGCGCCGCGGCGACGAGATGACCTGGCCGCTGCCGGCGACCGCCGCCGCGGGCGTCACCAGCCCCGGCGCGCTCGAGGCCGGCGGCGACCTACCTGGTCACCGTCTCCGGGCACGGTCGACGCCGGCGGCGGGGTCGACGTCCGACGCCGAGTGCTCGACCACCGCCGGCCGACCCGGTCTGGCGGCGGGACCGCTCGGTCGACTCACCAGACCCGGGCGCCGACCACCTCGACGTGCTGGTCGACCGGCGACGACCGGACCTTCCGCCCGGTCACCGACCCGGACGGCGACGGCTGCGACGCCGACGGCCACACCTACCGGTTGACCATCACGGCCGGCGGCACCCGCGCGATCAACCTCCGCGTCGACGACCCGGCCTGGGGCGACGACACCGGAGCCGCTCAGCGTCACGCGTCGATGCGGGTCCGTCCCGGTCGTCGACACCGAGACCGTGGCGGTCGACACCGCCGCAGCCGGCCGTCGCCACGACCCGGAACTACCTGGCCGGCCAGCGCTGCGGATCACCGCGACCGGCACCTACACCTACGCCGCCGGGCGTCACCGCCGACGCCGAGTGCTCGGCGACCACGGCCGACCCGGTCTGGCGGAGCACGCCGGTCCACGTGCTGGCCGACGGCCGCTACCTGGGCGACCTCACGGTCAACGGGTCGGCCCCAGACTGGCGCACGCTGTCGGGCACGTCGTCCTGCGACCCGACCACGCACTCCTACTCAGCTGACTCTACACCCCGCAGCAGACCGGACCGCTCACCCTGGGCGTGGCCGATCTCGACCTGGCCGACAACCTCGGGACGCTGACCGTCACGATCGGCCCGGCCGGATGAGGACCGCCTTCGCAGCCACCCTCGCTGCGGGACTGATGGTCGGCCTGGTCCTGACCGGCTGCGCGCTCGACTGGCACCACCCGCACCAGCGGCGCCGACGCGGCTCACCACCGGCCTGCCCGCCGCGGCCACCAGCACGAGCGCCGCGCCGGCTCCCGCGCCGAGCGGCACCGAGGGCCCGTTCGGGCCGGACGGCCCGGACGCGTCGGACACCCCGGACCCGGCGCTGTCCGGCCAGCCGCTGCCGACCCTGCCTCCCGGCGACCCCGGCACCGGCTCCCCCGGCCCGGCGACGCCGAGGACGACGCCACGCACCCGGCGGCACCAGTGACCGGCCGCGGCGATGCTGGACACCGCGACCGTGGCCGCGGTGGCGGGCGGCGACTGGACCGGCGGGTCCGCATCGCGCCGCGGTGCGACGCGCCGCGCACCCCTGGCGCTCGGCCGCCGCGCGGTCCAGCGTGCTCGAGTCCGCCGACGGCCGGCTGGTGCAGTCCGTGTCGGCCCGTACGCCGGGACCGGCGCCGACCGCGCGGCTGTCCGTGGCCGTCGACGCCACCACCGAGCGGCTGCAGACCTGCGGCTTCACCCTCGACCGGGACCCGCGGCTCGGCGACGCCTCCGAGCTGCTGACCCGCACCGCCGCCGACGGCACCGACCAGGTCGTGCCGTCGTGCTCGCTGCGGAAGGCGTCGGCGTGGTGCTGATCGGCCCCGGTACGCCGGCCGGAGCGCGGGCACCTGGGAGTCGCTCGCCGACCTGGCGCTGGGCTCGTCCTGCGCCGCCGCGGCTCACGGCTGCCACTGAGCATCAAGCGCCAGCCACGGTGCAGCCAACAGGCTAGCCGTCGCCAGGAGTCGGACCGGCTGAGCCGGTCCGAGCCAAAGGGGTCGGGACGACGGCACGAGCAGCGGGTCGAAGCGGTGGTCCGCCGTCGCGGTGGCTGTCGTGGTGGCGGTGATCGTGGCCGGGCGCCGCGATCTGCGTTCGCCGGGTCCGGTGACGACGGCTCCGTGCAGGCTGCTCGCGGCGATCGTCGGGCGCTCCCACGCCGGCCGCCTCGACCGCGGCCGTCGCCCTCTACCTCGTCGCTCGAGCGTCAGCGTCCGCGTCCCCGACAGCGTCCCCAAGCAGCTCTCCGACGGCACCGTGCCGCTCGGTCGCTCGTCCGTTCACCCCACGGACCATCAGCGTGCCCGGCGTGACGAGCGCGGCCGCCGTCGTGACACCGCCACGGCTGCCCGACGGGGTGCCGGGGGCGCCGCCGCTGAGCACCGCGGGGAAGACCGTCTTCGCATTCGACCGCGAGCAGGGCATCCGCCCCGGCGACCCCGGCGGCAACGTGCTGCTCAACGCGCACACCTGGCCGGACGGCAGCGCGTTGGGCAACCGGCTGCTCGCCGGTCTGCAGCTGGGCGACCGGATCGTCGTGCACGGTGTCCACACGCGGCTGTGCTACCGGGTCAGCGAGCGGGTCGAGGTGCTCGCGTCGAAGGGGCTGGCGCGCTACTACGACCGGGTCGGGCCGCCGCAGCTGGCGATCGTCGTCTGCTCCGGCCGCCGCCTCGGCCCCGGCAACTGGGAGAAGCGGACCGTCTGGTTCGCCCGACCGGCCGCCTGACCGCAGATCAACCGGCCCGGCCAGCCGTCAAAGCAGCAGCTCGAAGTCGACCTCACCTGCGATCGCGACGCCGTGCTCGTCGTGCAGCGGGATCGAGGGCTTCACCCGGCGCGATGCGGCGACCCCGTCGGGGCGGACCGCGCTGCAGGTCATCCCCAGCCGACGGTAGAACGCGATGGCCGCAACGTTGTTGTCGGTCGTCGTCAGGGTCAGCCGCTGGCATTCCGCGGTCCGGGCCACCTCGACGCATTGCTTGATCAGCGCCCGCCCCACCCCGCGGCGCCGCACCTCGGTCGTGAGTGAGACCACCTCGCAGTCCTCGGCTCGCAGGGCCAGCACCAGCAGGCCGACCCGGGCGCCGTCCAGCTCGGCCACGAGCGACGGGAAGGTCGAGGCGTCCAGCAGCTCGCCGCGACGGGCCACGTGGACCGAGCCCCACGCCGCTTCGAGGCACCCGAGCACCCACGCGGCGTCGGCTGGCCCGGCGGCGCGCACCGACACCGACGACCCTGGTTCCACAGGCCCATCGTGGCCTGCCAGCGGCGACCCCGCAGGCGGGTCAGGGCAGCCGCAGGGCGGTGCCGGCCTGCACCTCGGCGGTCTGCAGGCCGTTGAGGTCGAGGATGCGCGCCACCGTCTCGCGCGGGTCGCTGCCCGGCGCCACCCGCTCGGCGATCTGCCACAGCGTCTCCCCCGGCCGGACGGTGACCCGCTCGCCCACCGTGGCCGGGGCCCGGTCGGTGCCGGCCCGGGCCGGCGCCGCCACCGGAGAGCAGCACGGCGGCCACGACCAGCGCCAGCAGGACCACCGCGGTGAGCAGCAGCCGGCCACGCCGGGTGAGGTGCACCGCCGGGATCGCCGGCATCGCCGGCGTCGCGGCACCGAACCCGGCACCCATCGACACCCGGCTGACGGTCATCGTGCTCATCGCGGCCTCCTGCTGCCTGTCGGTCGAACGTGCATTCGATCGAACACCTGTACGAAGTTGTACCCCATCGGCCGGAGAAAATCCACAACTTCTTCGAACAGGTGTTTGAAACATCCGCTGCGAGATCGCTACCGTGGCTGCCTGGACGAGCTCCCGGACGCCGCGCTGTGGTCATGACGGCAACGGTCCCCCGGGGGTCGGACAGAACCCGACAGCAGGAGGCAGCGGTGGCGCGACGGGACACGACCAGCGGCAGCAGGACGAGGGGGTCGACCGGCGGCAAGGGCAGCTCCGGCGGCACCGTCGCGGAGATCCCGGACGGGCCGCCGGACGAGAGCGGGCTCACCCCGCGCCAGCGCCGGGTGCTCGACGAGATCCGGTCCTCGGTCGAGCGCCGCGGCTACCCGCCGAGCATGCGCGAGATCGGCGAGGCGGTCGGCCTGACCAGCTCGTCCAGCGTCTCCCACCAGCTCGCCACGCTGGAGCGCAAGGGCTTCCTGCGCCGCGACCCCAACCGGCCGCGGGCGATCGAGGTCCGCACCCCGACGCTGGGCCGGTGACCAGCCCGGTCGCGGCACCGTCGTACGACGGTGGCGGCAGCGTGCACGACCTCGAGACCGGCAGCGGCGACGCCCGGCCGGCCGCCGCGTACGTCCCGGTCGTGGGCCGGATCGCCGCCGGCGGCCCGATCCTCGCCGAGGAGGCGGTGGAGGACGTCTTCCCGCTGCCCCGCCAGGTGGTGGGCGAAGGGACCCTCTTCATGCTCCAGGTCCAGGGCGACTCGATGGTCGACGCCGCGATCTGCGACGGCGACTGGGTGGTCGTGCGCCAGCAGCAGGTGGCCGACAACGGCGACGTCGTGGCCGCGATGATCGACGGGGAGGCCACCGTGAAGACGTTCAAGCGCGCCGACGGGCACGTCTGGCTGATGCCGCACAACTCGGCCTACCAGCCCATCAATGGGGACGAGGCGACCGTGCTCGGCCGGGTCACGGCGGTGCTGCGCAGCCTCTGACGTTGCTCTGACCTGGGGTTTCCTGGTCAAGGGCTGGCAAAGCCGGTCAAGGCCGGGCTGTCTGGACCCGATCAGTCAGCGTGAGCGTGGACCGCCTTGGGCTCACGGGGGAACGTCCGGACGCCCCGGACCCAACGCGGGCCGGCATGCTTCGCGGCCTCGCTCTCAGCCATGTCGTCGACTCGCTGCACGAAGGCGTCGCCGCGCTGGACGCCCGTGGTGTCGTGCTCGGCGCCAACGAAGCGTTCACCCGGCTGGTTCCCCTCGAGCGCCTCTCGACCCTCCTCGACGACCGCGGCGCCGTGCTGGCCGCCGAGCACCATCCGTGGACCCAGGTGCTCGACACCGGGGAGCCGGTGCACGACCGGGTGGTCGGCATCCCTGCGTCCGGCGACGACGAGGTCCGCTGGCTGCGGGTCAACGTGGTGCCCGCCGAGCTCGACCTGGGCGTGGTCGCCGTGCTGACCGCCGTCGACGTCACCCTGGAGCGGCAGGCCGCCGCAGCCCTGGAGGCGGCCGAGCACCGGTTCCGGCTGGCCGCCGAGCATGCTCCGATCGGCATCGCGATCGTGTCACTCGAGGGGGTGCTGCTCGAGAGCAACGAGGCGTTCTGCCGGCTGCTCGGCTACGGCCGCGGCGAGCTCTCCGGACTGACCTTCCACGCCATCACCCACCCGGACGACCTGGCGCTCGACGTCGCGCACGTCGAGGAGCTGATCTCCGGCGGAGCCGAGACCTACCGGATGGTCAAGCGCTACCTGACCCGCAACGGCGACCCGCTGTGGGCCCAGCTGACCGTGGCGCTTGCCCGGGACACCATCGGCGCGCCCCTGTACTTCATCTCGATGATCGAGGACGTCAGCGCGCAGCGGGAGGCGCACGAGGCGCTCGCGCACCAGGCCTCGCACGACGAGCTCACCGGGCTGCCTAACCGGGCCACCCTGCTGGCCAAGACCTCCGACGCACTCGCCCGCGCGGCGGTGAGCGGGCGCCCGATGGCGCTGCTGTTCTGCGACCTCGACCACTTCAAGCTGGTGAACGACAGCCGCGGGCACGAAGCCGGCGACGCGGTGCTTGTCGAGACGGCCGAGCGGCTGCTGGCCTGCATCCGGGACGGCGACACGGCCGCCCGGATGGGCGGCGACGAGTTCGTCGTCCTGTGCGAGGCGCTGCCCTCCCGCGCCCACGCCGAGCAGGTCGCCCAGCGGCTGATCGACGAGATCACCAAGCCGATGACCCGGGCCCATCACGTGACCATGACGGTCAGCGTGGGCATCGCCCTGTCCGAGCCCGGGATCACTGCGGCCGAGCTGCTACGCAACGCCGACGCAGCGCTCTACCGGGCCAAGGAGGACGGCCGGGACCGGCACGCCCTGTTCATGCCGGAGCTGATCGAGCGGGCCACCCGCCGGCTCGGGCTCGAGCACGAGCTGCGCGAGGCCATGCGCACCGAGGCGCTGTTCCTGGACTACCAGCCGGTCCGCCGGCTCGGCGACGGCTCCGTGGCCGCCTACGAAGCGCTGGTCCGCTGGCAGCACCCGGTGCGCGGCGTCCTCGCCCCGGACGCCTTCCTGCCGATGGCCGAAGCCACCGACCTGGTGCTCGAGATCGACCGCTACGTGCTGCAGCGCGCCTGCGACGACGCCATGCGCTGGGGCGGCCCGGACGCGCCGAACGTCAGCGTCAACATCTCGGCCCGCCACGTGGGCCGCGGGCTGCTGCCGGGGCTGGTGGCCCGGGCGCTGAGCCGCAGCGGCATCGAGCCCGGCCGGCTCACCCTCGAGCTGACCGAGACCGCCCTGCTCGGGGTGACGCCGACCGCGACCACCGAGCTCGACACCCTCGTGCACCTGGGTGTCCGGCTCGCGATCGACGACTTCGGCACCGGCTACTCCTCGCTCACGCACCTGATCGACGTGCCCGCGAGCTACGTCAAGATCGACCGCTCGTTCGTGATGCGGATGGCCAGCTCCGAGGCCAGCACCGCGATCGTCGAGGCGGTCGTGTCGCTGTGCCGCGCACTGCACATCGACGTCGTGGCCGAGGGCATCGAGGAGGAGGAGCAGCGGGTGATGCTGTCCCGGCTGGGCTGCTCCTACGGCCAGGGCTACCTGCTCGGTCGGCCGGGACGGATCGGCCTCACCGCCCTCGAGGGTGCCGGCGCCTGACGGGCTCAGCTCTCCCGGCGTACGTCCTGCGGCTCCTTGTCGGGCCGCAGCCCGCGCCAGGAGGGGTGCCGCATCCGCCCGTCGCGGGTCCACTCCGAGAACGTCACCTCGCCCACCAGCCGCGGGGTCACCCAGTGCGCGTCCTTGGCGTGGGCGCGGGGGACCTCGTCGGCGAACGGCGACGTGCTCCGCTCCGCGGCCCGCAGCCGGGTCCCGAGGTCGGCGAGCACCCGGTCGCTGAAGCCGGTGCCCACGTGACCGGCGTAGACCAGCCTCCCGTCCTGGTCCGGTACGCCGAGCAGGAGCGACCCGATGCCACCCTGCCGGCGGCCGGCCCCCGGGGACCAGCCGCCCACGACGACCTCCTGCATCCGGACGTGCTTGACCTTGATCCAGTGCGGCGACCGGCGCCCGGGCAGGTAGACCGAGTCATGCCGCTTGGCCAGCACACCCTCGAGGCCCTGCGCCTGGGACGCCGCCAGCGCCTCGGCGCCCTGCCCGTCGAAGGCCGGCGGGACCGCCCAGCGGTCGCCGGCCAGGTCGAGGCTCTCGAGGGCCGCCCGGCGCTCGTCGTAGGGCGCGCCGACCAGTGACGTGCCGTCGACGTGCAGCAGGTCGAACATCAGGAGGCTGACGGGCACCCGGTCGAGCAGGGCACGCCCCGGAGCGCGGACGTGCATCCGGGCCTGCAGCTCGCCGAAGCTGGGCCGGCCCGCCTCGTCGAACGCGACGACCTCGCCGTCCACGATCATCCGGCGGTCGCGCAGCTGGTGGGCCAGGCCGGCCAGCTCCGGGTAGGTGGCCGCGACCTCCCGGTCGTTGCGGGTCAGCACCCGCAGGTCGCCGCGGTCCAGGTAGACGACCGCCCGGACCCCGTCCCACTTCATCTCGAAGGCCCACCGCTGTTCCTGCTCGGGCGGCGGCAGCGCCCCGGGGCTCGCGAGCATCGGCCGGACGAGCGGCAGCGTGTCGGACACGGGTCAATTCGTACCGCACCGGACGGCTGTGATTCACTCGTTCCTTCGACCACCCCCACCCCCGGAGTGATCTCGAGTTGCCTGCCGGCCGCCACCGCAAAGCCCTGCGCCCGCAGGCGCGGCTTCAGCGATGGGTGGCCATGGCCGCACCGGTGCTCGCGGCGGTCGCCGTGATCCCGGTCGCCGCAGCGCTCGAACCGGCCGACGGGACGAGCCGGACCACCACCGCGACCGCGCAGCACGCCGTCCCGGCCGACCGGGCCCAGGCCCACCGGGCCTCCCGCGACCGGGTGCGCCCCGAGCCGCCGGCCCCGAGCATGGCCGACGTCGTCGGCCTGGCGCTGGCCGTCGACCAGCCGCCGGCCGCGGCGGACCTGTCACCCCGGTGGGCGACGGTCGACCTCAACGTGTGGAGCCGGACCGACGAGGACAGCCGCCGGCTCACCGTCGTACCGGCCGGGGACAAGGTGCAGGTCACCGGCCTGGCCCGCGGGCCGCTGGGCGCAGGTCGCCCGCGGCGACCGGCTGGGCTGGGTGCACAAGGCCTACCTGGCCCGCAGCAAGCCGAAAGCCGGCGTCACGGTGAGCGCCCACATCTCCGGGGCGCCGTGCCCGGACGGCTCGGCGGTGGAGAGCGGCCTGAGGCCGCACACGATCGAGGTGTACCGCGCGGTGTGCGCGGCGTTCCCGGCCGTCACCGCCTGGGGCGGCCTCTCCGGTTCCGGCGGCGACCACGGCGCGGGCCTGGCTCTGGACATCATGTGCACCGGGTCACTCGGCGACGCGATCGCGGCCTACGTCCGCGCGCACGCCAGCGAGCTGGGCGTGAGCTACGTGATCTGGTCGCAGCACATCTGGACGGTGCAGCGCAGCAGCGAGGGCTGGCGAGCCATGTCCGACCGCGGCTCGACCACGGCCAACCACTACGACCACGTGCACGTCAGCGTGTACTGACGCCTGCCCGCATGGTCGTCCGCACCTGGACAACGGAGGCAGCGACCGCGCAGACGAGGGCGGCCACGGACAACCACACGCAGCCGCCCCACTCGACCTGGACCGTGGCACCCCGCACCGCCGGGATGCGGCCGAACTCGTCCCGGTAGGCCTGGCCGTACAGCACCAGCGAACCGACCACCCCGGCGAGCAGGCACGGCACGGCGATCGCTCCGGCCACGATCGCCGAAATCTCGCGCCGGCACCGGTCGACCTCGCCGCCCCAGCAGGTATCCGCTCGCGAGCAGCACGAGGCCGGCCGCGCAGACCCACAGCGCGATGCCGAACCGCGGACCGTGCCGCAGCGCGCTGGAAAGCTCGACCGGGAACCGGCCCCACCCGTCGACGCCGTCGACCGAGCGGTGCGGGCTGCCCGGCAGCACGACGGTGAACACCGACCACCAGGGGGCGAGCGCAGCCAGCACCGCAGCCACCAGCCAGCCCGCAGCGACGCCGACGGTGCCGACGACGCCGAGCGGGTCTGGCGGCTCGGCCCTAGGACGCTCGTCGTCCCTGGAGCTGCCGTCGGTCAGGAACTCGGTGTCCCCCACGTCCGGAGTATCTACCAGTCACCTGGTGGGCGGCGGCAGAGCTGCGACCAGGTCCTCCGGTGCCCGCATCCGCCAGGCATCGGTCACCAGCTCGGCCAGGCGCTTGTCCTTCACGGCCTCGAGCCGGAGCATGACCAGCGGCCACCCGTCGTACGCCGGTGTGGTGAAGAACAGGTCTGGCTCGCCGAGCAGGAGAGCCTGCTTCTCCGCCTCGTCACCGACGAACAGCACCGCGATGTCGCTGCGGATGACCCGCTTCTTGCCGGGTGAGCGTTCGGGGTACGACCAGACGAACCCCTTGTCGGCCACCCGGAAGTCGAACCCGTCGCTGTCGATCTCCACCACGTGGGGCAGCGCCAGCGCGAGTCGACGCACGTCGTCGGCGTCAGCCATCACCGCACCTCCCCGGGTGGGTCACTTCAGCACCAGGCTAGGACCCGGCACCGACGCCGGTGAGCGTGCTACTTGACCTGCACCGTCAATGGCGCACTTTCCGAACCGACGTGGTTGGCCGGGTCCGCCGGGACGAAGCTCGCCAGCACGGTGTGGGTCCCCTTGGCTACCGTCACCGTCGCGTCGGCCTTGCCCGCCGAGACCGCGTCACTGCCGACCACCTGGCCGTCGACCGAGAACTGCACGGTCCCGACCGGTGCCCGGCCGGTCTCGAGCGCGACCGTGGCCACCATGGACAGCAGGTAGGTCTGCGGGCCGCTCTTGCTCTTGGCCTTCGCAGCGGTCGCCGTGACGTGAGTCGTGGACGTCGCCTTGTCGACCGTGAACGGCACCGGGTCAGAGGTCGAGCCGTGCGCCGCCCCGGTGTCCGCCGGGACGAAGGTCGCCGTCAGCTGGTGAGCACCTGCCGGCACGTCCGTCGGCAGGTCCAGCGTGGCGACCCCGTCGGTCACCGGAGCCGTCCCGAGGACACTGCTCTCCGACTCGAACCGGACCGAGCCCGACGGCTCGCCGCCGCGGCCGAGTTCGACGGTCGCGGTCAGGGTCGCCGGGTCCGTGGTTCCGTAGACCTGCGACTGCGGCGTCACGGTGAGCGTCGTGGTCGACGACTCGGCCGCCGGGGTCAGCGCCAGATCGACGATGACCGGGTCGTGGTCGGAGATGCGGAACTGGTCCGGCGCGTACAGCGTGGCGACTGCTGTCTCGCCGTCTTGAAGTTGGTGTTGTAGTCCAGCACCGACGGCTCGTCGGAGTTGATGTGCCACTCGTGGACGCCTGCGACCTGCGGCTGCACCGACGCGGACCCGAAGGCGTAGTCGAGGTAGCCCCACTGGCCGTCGAACACGTAGGAGTACGCGTCGGCGCCGATCCGGTCACGGATCAGGTTCTTGTAGCCGGCGGTCTCCAGGGTCTGGACCGGACGCTCCATCGCGTAGGAGTTGTAGTCGCCCACGAGCAGCACATCGGGGTCGTCGATGCCCGTCGGGTCGGAGTCGAGCCAGGCTCGCCAGCGCCGTCGCGGCGTTGTTGCGGACCTGCGTCGCAGTTGCCCGAGCCGTCACCGGCGTCCGGGGCGGTGCAGGCGCTGCCCTTGCTCTTGAGGTGGTTGACGTCGACGACGAAGCGCGAGCCGCTGGCGTTCTCCTCGAACGCCTGCGCGATCGACGGCCGGTTGCGCGGCGCGGGGTCCCCGCCGTTGACGAACGCCGCGGAGTTCAGCGCCGCGGTCGTCGCCGACCGGCGTCACGACGGCCGGCTTGTAGAGCACGCCGACCTTGATGGCGTCGGTGCCGGCCGCGTTCGACCTGACCGGTGCCGGCGTCGACGTCGATGAACGCGTAGGTGCCGGGAGCGGTCGCCGCGTTGAGCTTGTCGACGAGGAACTGGATCGCGCTGCTCGGGCCGTAGCCGTCGTTCTCGATCTCGTTGATGCCGATGACGTCGGCGCTCGGTGCCGGTGATCGCCGGCGACGGTCTTCGGCCACTGCCGGTCGAACTCGGCCTGCGTACTCCGCGCCGCGGCAGTCCAGTGGCCGGCCCGCGCCGTGCCAGTTCGGTGCAGCCCGTGAAGGTGTTGAAGAAGTTGAGCAGGTTCATGCCCGCGACGCGCACCGTCGTGCCGTCGGCCCGCGCCGGGGCGGACGTCGGCCGCGGGTTGGCGGCCTGGAAGTCGGGCACGCCACCGCCCAGCGCACCGATCGGGCGGAGCCGGTAGGAGTTCGGGCTGGCCGCGTTGCCGCCCCAGGTGTAGGTGAAGACGCCGACCGTGCCGGTCGCCGTGTCACCGCCGCGGAGCGTGTTGCTCGCCGACAGCGGCTGGCCGCCGCGGCCGAACAGGATCGGGTCGGGGTTCTGCGCCTGCGACGCGTCGTCGAACAGGATCTGGTTGAGGTTGTTGGCGTCCTGCTGGGCCTGCGCCGGGGCACCGGGCGCGAGGATGCTGGTCGGCTGCGGGAGCCGGCCGCCGGACGACATCAGCACCTCGCCGAAGCGGCCGAGCTGGAAGTGCTCGGTGACGGTCAGGGTCTGCGTCATCTTCACGAGCATGCCCTCGTACCGCTCCGGGAAGTCCGCGGACGCGAACGGCAGCGTGACCTCGGTCGGGTCGATGCTGTTCCCGGTGGTGCACGTCTCGACGGTCGCCGCCGGACGGCATCGACACCTGCGTCTGGCCCTGGATGTCCCCGGCTGCTGCCGGTGACCCGCGACGAGGTCCCCGAGCTGGACCGTGTTCGGCGTTGCTGCCCTCGAAGACGAAGACCGCGTCCGAGGTCGCGGCGTTGCCGTCGCGGGCCGGGTCCTGCAGGTAGAAGCCGCGCAGCGCGGGCTGACGCGCCCTCGTAGTCGCCGACCACGACGCCCTGCGTGGTCACCGGTGCCGGTGATGGCGGGGCCATGCCGGAGCCCTGGATCTGCGTGGGCGGGGTGTACGGCTGGCCGCAGCCGGAGCCGGTGGAGAAGGTCACCGTCTTGTCGGCGGCCATCGCGTCCGGCGGGTCGTTCGTGTCGGAGTCCGTCACGCTCGCGGCGTGCACGGTCAGCGTGCACGAGCCGCCGGTCGGCAGGTCGGACGTCGGGTTCAGGGTGCGCGACGTCCCGGTGCCGCTGACGGTCAGCGGCTGGTCGTTGCCGCCGCAGGCGAGGGTGAACGCACCGGCGCCCGTCTCGACCGACTCGGAGAAGGTCACCGTGAGGTTCGGCCGACTCGGAGACGCCCGAGGCGCCGTCGCCCGGCGTCGTCGCGGTCACGCGTCGGCGCGTCGTCCGGCGGCGGCCCGGTCGGCGAGTTCAGCGCGCCCCTGGTGTCGTCGGCCGCCGGCCGTGAAGTCCAGCACGTTGTTCCCGGCGTCGTGGTGCGGACCTTGCTCAGGCTCATGCCGGGCGTCTCGGTGCCGCCTCGCGCACGCCGAAGTCGTTGCTCAGCGTCCCGTTGGCCGTGCCGGCGGTCGCGGCGAAGATCGCCGTCGTCGGAGAGGAACTCGATGCACCCCTGACGGTGCCGACGAGCGCCAGTCCGTCCGGGTCGCCGTTCTGGATGCCGTTCGAGGGGTAGTCGAGCACGGCTACCGCAGGCTGGCCCACCGGGGCGGTCACGACGCGGCAGCGCGTCGGTGTCGTACAGGCCCCTGCCGGGGTCGATCCACCGTTGTACAGCTCGATGGAGAGTCCGGCGGACGACGTCCCCGCCGGGATCTGCACCTCGACGAACTCGCCGGTGTAGGTGCCCGGCGTTGCCGCCGCCGCCGTGGACCTCGTTGATGAACGGCACCGGTCCGGCTCCGCCGCCTGCGCGGGCGGCGCCGCTCCGAGGAACCCTGCCGACAGGGCGAGTGCCCCGGCTGCTCCGACGAGGCTGCGACGCCCTGCGCGCATGCGCGTTCTCCGTTTCGTGACCGCGAGAGGACGGACGGGCAGGCCAGGCGCGGATCAGCCGGAGCCACTGCCGTCAGGTGCGGCGAACCTACGTCACCGAGCGGCGGCAACGTCCAGAGTTGTGGTGGTTCAGCGCGGTTATGTCCTGCGCATTTGTTACTACCGCACTACCCGTTCAGGCCTGGTGATCGGTGGTCACTTCCGGGGGTCCGTGCGCCCAGCCGGCGCAGGGCGCCCGACCGCCACCTCGTGGTCGGTGGTGAACCAGAACGGCGGCAGCGACGACGCGCAGGAACCCGGCGTACCGGGCGGTGGCCAGCCGCGAGTCGAGCACCGCCACCACGCCCCGGTCGCCGGACCGGCGGATCAGCCGGCCGGCCCCCTGGGCCAGCCGCAGCGCCGCGTGGGTGGCGGACACGGTCATGAACCCGTTGCCGCCGGCGTCCTCGACCGCCTGGGCGCGGGCCGACATCAGCGGGTCGTCCGGCCGCGGGAACGGGATCCGGTCGATGACCACCAGCCGGCAGGCGTCGCCCGGGCACGTCGACCCCCTGCCACAGCGACAGCGTGCCGAACAGGCAGGTCGCCTCGTCGGCGGCGAACGCCGACACCAGCGCGGCGGTCCGGTCCTCGCCCTGGCACAGCACCGGGCACGTCCAGCCGCTCGCGCATCTCGGCCGCGGCGGCCTCGGCGGCACGCATCGAGGAGAACAGCCCCAGCGTCCGGCCGCCGGCGGCCTCGACCAGTGTCGGCCAGCTCGTCCATCGCCGCCGGCGACGCGCCGTCCCGGCCCGGGCGGGGGCAGCCGGCGGGCGACGTACAGGATCGCCCTGGCTCGGGTAGTCGAACGGCGAGCCGACGTCGAGCCCGGTCCACTCCGGGGCGTCGTCGCCGGTGAGCCCGACCTGGCGGGCCACCGGGTCGAACGACCCGCCGAGCTCGAGGGTGGCGCTGGTGAGCACCACCGACCGCTCGCCGAACAGCGCCTCGCGCAGCAGCCCGTTGACCGACAGCGGCGCCACCCTGAGCACCGGCCCGCGCCGCGGCGTCGTGCGACACCCAGGAGACGTCGTACGGCGAGTGGGCCGCGACCCGTTCGGCCGTCTCGTGCACCGCCTCGACCATCGCCGACAGCGCGACCTTGCGCTGCGCCGTCGTCGGCCTGCTTGGCCCGGCCGATCTCGGAGACGACGTCGCGCGCGGCGTCGCGGACCAGGGCCACCGCGGTGAGCCAGCTGCCTCGGGCAGCTCGACGACCCGGCCCTCCGGCAGCGTGGCCAGGGCCTTCTCGAGCGCCGCCGCGGCGTCGGTGAGGTCGTCGGTCCCGTCCACGATCCGCCGGGCCCGGGCCGCGGCCCGCTCCACCATCGCCGCCGTCAGCTCGTCGGTCGCGACCCCGGTGACCCGGTCGACCAGCTCGTGCGCCTCGTCGACGACCACCGCGTCGTGCTCGGGCAGGACCGCGAAGCTCTCCAGCGCGTCGATCGCGAGCAGCGCGTGGTTGGTGACGACGACGTCGACCTCGCGCGGCCCGGTCGCGGGCCAGCTCGGCGAAGCACTCGCTCGCCGTACGGGCACTTCTGCGGCGCCCAGGCACTCGCGGGCGGAGACGCTGACCTGCCGCCAGGCGCGGTCGTTGACGCCGGGGTCGAGCTCGTCGCGGTCGCCGGTCTCGGTCTCGTCGGCCCAGCTCGCGCAGCCGCACCACGTCCCGGCCGAGCGGCGTCGTGGGCGACGGGTCGAACAGCGCGTCGCCGTCGTCGTCGGGCATCCCGCCCAGCACCTTGTTGCGGCACAGGTAGTTGGCCCGGCCCTTGAGGATCGCGTACGTCGGTCGCCGGCCGAGCAGCGGCTCGACCGCGTCGACCAGCGCCGGCAGGTCACGGTCGACCACCTGGTTCTGCAGCGCGATGGTCGCCGTGGCGACCACCACGGTGTCGCCGTGCAGCACGCCGGCACCAGGTAGGCCAGCGACTTGCCGGTGCCGGTGCCGGCCTGGACCAGCAGGTGCCTGCCGTCGGTCATCGCGGCGCTCGACCGCCTCGGCCATCTGGACCTGGCCGGGTCGCTCGGCTGCCCCGAGCGCCGCGACCGCGGCCGCCAGCAGCTCGCGCACGCCCGGCGCCGACGGGGCCGCGGAGGCCTCCATGGGATCGTCGGATCGGGTGGCGGTCACCGATCGCAGGCCACCTGCCGGCCGCCGTCCACCGGCGTACGGCCTGTTGATCGAAGCCGCGCCGGTCGACCGCACGCCGGTGCGCGGGCCTGCTCGCTCGAGCAGCGACGTCGATGTCCTCCGGCGGGCAGCGGCCGGGCGAACAGGTAGCCCTGGCCGAAGATGCAGCCCATCGCCGTCAGCGCGTCGCACTGGGCGGCGGTCTCGATGCCCTCGGCGACCGTGTCCAGCCGCAGCGACTCGCCGAGCCGGACGATCGTGTGCACCAGCTCGCCCTTGCCGCTAGTCGTTCCCGAGGTGCTGGACGAAGGACTTGTCGATCTTGAGGATGTCGACCGGGAACCGCGACAGGTAGGACAGCGACGAGTAGCCGGTGCCGAAGTCGTCGACCGCGACCTTGAGGCCGAGGGTCTTCATCCGCCGGAGCAGCTCCACGACCTCGTCGGTGCGCTCCATCAGCACGCTCTCGGTCATCTCCAGCGTGAGTGCCGGACCCGGGCATGCCCGCTCGCTGGACAGGATGTCGCGCACCTGGCCGGGGCAGGGTCGCGTCGAGCTGGCGCGCCGACACGTTCACGGCCATCTTGAAGTGCCCGCCCGGGCGCCGCGTACTGCTGCCACCGGGCGCCCTGCTTGCAGCTTCCTCGAGCGCCCAGCGTGCCGATCTCGCCCGACCAGCCCGGTCTCCTCGGCCAGGTCGATGAAGTCGGCCGGCGAGATGATGCCGCGCTCGTGGTGCCGCCAGCGCACCAGCGCCTCGACGCCGACGACGTGTGCCGCTGCTGAGCTCGACCACCGGCTGGTAGTAGAGGACCAGGTCGCCGCGGGTCACGGCCTGGCGGAGGTCCGACTCGGCCTTCATCCGGGCCAGCAGTGCGTCGTGCATCTGCGCCTCGAACCGCACGAAGGACTGGTCGCGCCGGCTCTTCGCGCGGTACATCGCCAGGTCGGCGTTGCGCAGCAGCTGGTCGGCGGTCTCGTCGCCGGAGTCGCTGATCGCGATGCCGGTGGACGCCCCCAGCGCGATCTCGCGGCCGTCCAGGACGAACGGCGCGGCCAGCGCCCGCCGGACCCGCTCGGCGGCCCAGATCGCGCCCTCCTCGGCGTCCGGGCCGGTGACCAGGATGGCGAACTCGTCGCCGCCGAGGCGGGCCACCACGTCGCCCGGGCGCACCGAGTTGGTGAGCCGCTTGGCGACGATGCCCGAGCAGCTCGTCGCCGACGTGGTGGCCCTGCGCGTCGTTGACCGCCTTGAAGCCGTCCAGGTCCAGGAAGAGCACGGCCGACCTCGGCCGCGGGCCAGCGCGACCTTCAGCGCGGTCTCGACCTTCGAGCGGAACAGCGACCGGTTCGCCAGCCCGGTGAGCCCGTCGGAGAACGCCTGCTGGGTCAGCTGCTCCTCCAGCCGGCGGCGCTCGGACATGTCGCGGGTGTTGAGGACCAGCCCGCGGATGTCGGGGTCGTGGACCAGGGAGGTGACTGTCGTCTCGGTGTCGCACCACGCGCCGGACTTGCTCCAGATCGGGAACTCCAGGGTGATCGGGCGGCCCGGGCTGCGGGCGGCCGAGGCCAGCGCCGCCTCCAGCCGGCGGCCGTCGCCGGGTCGGAGCAGGGCGGTGAACCGGGTCCCGACCAGCAGCTTCGGGTCGTGGCCGAGGATCGGCGTGATCGACGGCGTCAGGTAGCGGACGACGCCGCGCACGTCGACCACGGTGATGACGTCGGAGGAGTTCTGCACCAGTGACGCGGAACCACTTCTCCCGGGTGCCCAGGTCATCGTGCGCTTGAGCACCAGCTCGTCCAGCGATGCGCTCGGTGGCCAGGTTGTCCAGCCGGGCGAGCACGCCGCCCGCGACCAGGGTCGCGGTGAGCAGCACCGCCGCCGCCGGTGTGACCGCCGACACTGGCTGGTGGAAGACGTCGAGCCGAGAGACCAGCGGCCGCCGCGCCGGACAGCGGCGCCAGCGGGACCAGGACGGCGATCCGCTCGCGCCAGACCATCTCGGGTCCGATCTCGGCGCCGTCGGCCGGCAGCCAGGCGCCGATGGTCCAGAGCATCACCGCGAGCGCCAGCATGCCCTCGCTGCGCGTGTGCAGGGCGCCGGCCTGGGCCATCAGGTCCGCCACGGCCAGCACGATCGCGCCCAGGGTCATCGCCACGCGCGGGGCCACCGCCAGCCCGCCCTGGTGCCGGGACCGGGCGAGCACGGCCACCGCGAGGGTGGCCAGCAGCGACGTCGGCAACCGGGTGCAGGCACGACCGCCCACGCTGCCGAAGGCACGGCCACCCTCGGGCAGCACCAGCTCGGCGGCGGGGATCGCGAACGCGAACCCCGCAGCGGCCGCGTCGGTGGCCAGCCGGACCAGGCCGCGCCTGGTGATGTGCGGGCTCGGGAGCAGCCACAGCGCCAGGCCCACGACGCCGGTGACCACCAGGTGCATCCCGATGGCGCGGGTCGAGTGCACGGGCGGCTCGACGAGGACCGCCCAGACGCCCTGGCCGGCCACCGTTCCGGCCATCAGCAGCCACGGCAGCCGGGCCCGGCCGTTGACCCCGAACGCCCGGCGTAGCAGCGACACGAGACCGAGCGCGGCGGCGACCGCGAGGGCCGTCTCGGCCACACCGTCGGCCCAGGTCCCCCGCCCCAGCACCGGCAGCACGAAGACCGCGACCAGTGCGACCGTGAGCACGGCCAGCAGGGCGAGGACAGGGGCGGGTACAGCCAAGCGCCCCCAAGACGTGCTCGGCATGCTGATCTCTTCGTCAGGCGCGCGGCCCGGGTGAACCTGGGCGTAGGAGAAACTTTGCCCGGATCGTCACCGGGTTCACCCGGTCGGCGCAGCGCTTTCGGCGTACGGCGCGAGCTCGGCGGCCAGCGCCGGGGTGACGAGGGCGCGGACCCAGGTGCCGTCGGCCCGGTGCTCCTGCTCGAGCAGCTCGCCGTCGTCGTGCAGCCGGGACACCAGGTCGCCCCGGTCGTAGGGCAGCAGGACGTCCACCGCCACCGAGGGGCGGGGCAGCTCGCGGGCGATCAGCAGCTCGCAGCTCTGCCAGGCCGAGCCCGGTCCGGGCCGAGACCACGACGCTGTGCTTCTCCTGCCGGCGCAGCCGGTCGAGGACCAACGGGTCGGCCTGGTCGGCCTTGTTGATGACCACGAGCTCGGGCACCTTGTGGGCGTCGACGTCGGCGAGCACCGCGCGGACGGCCACGAGCTGGGCCTCGGGGTCGGCGTCCGAGCCGTCGACCACGTGCAGGATCAGGTCGGCCTCGGCGACCTCCTCCAGGGTGGACCGGAACGCCTCGACCAGCTGGGTCGGCAGGTGCCGGACGAAGCCGACCGTGTCGGCCAGCGTGTAGGTCCGGCCGTCCGGCGTCTCGGCCCGGCGCACCGTCGGGTCGAGGGTGGCGAACAACGCGTTCTCGACCAGCACGCCGGCTCCGGTGAGCCGGTTGAGCAGCGAGGACTTGCCGGCGTTGGTGTAGCCCGCGATCGCCACCGACGGCACCTCGTGGCGGCGGCGCTCCTGACGTTTGGTGTCCCGCGACGTCTTCATCTCGCGGATCTCGCGCCGCAGCTTGGCCATCTTGGTGCGGATCCGGCGGCGGTCGGTCTCGATCTTGGTCTCGCCGGGGCCGCGGGTTCCCACGCCGCCGGCCGAGCCGCCTGCGCCACCGGCCTGCCGGGACATCGACTCGCCCCAGCCGCGCAGCCTCGGCAGCATGTACTCCATCTGCGCCAGCGAGACCTGCGCCTTGCCCTCGCGGCTGCTGGCGTGCTGGGCGAAGATGTCCAGGATCAGGGCCGTCCGGTCGATCACCTTGACCTTGACCACGGCCTCGAGCTGGCTGAGCTGACCGGGAGTCAGCTCGCCGTCGGCGATCACCGTGTCGGCCCCGGTGGCCACCACGATGTCGCGCAGCTCCTTGGCCTTGCCCGACCCGACGAAGGTCGCCGCATCCGGCTTGTCCCGGCGCTGGATCATGCCCTCGAGCACCAGCGACCCGGCCGTCTCGGCCAGCGCGGCCAGCTCGGCCAGGGAGTTCTCGGCGTCCCGCGACGAGCCCTCGGTCCAGACGCCGATCAGCACCACCCGCTCCAGCCGGAGCTGGCGGTACTCGACCTCGGTGACGTCCTCGAGCTCGGTCGACAGGCCGGCGACCCGCCGCAGCGCCTGCCGGTCGGCCAGGTCGTACTGGTCGCCGTCGGGCCGCTCGCCGTCATGGTCGCGAGGATCCAGGTCGTACGTCGGGGGCGTGTCCTCGTCGAACGGCACGTCCGGCACGAGGCGGAGGTTCTTCTCAGCTGGTGTCATCCCGTCCAGGGTGACATGCCGCGGACCACTACGTCGCGCTGGTTTGGCGGGCGCGGGCTGCGGCGAGCGCCGGGAGCAGCCGGAGCAGGTCCTCGCGGCCGGCGGTGTCGAGCACGGCGTACGCGGGGGCCACCTGCTCGTCGGTCGCCGCCTCGGCCCGGGCCAGCCGGGCCCGCAGGTCGTCGGTGGCCTCGGGCAGCGGGTCAGGCCAGCCGAAGAACGTGGCATTGCGGGCTCCTCCGGCGCCGGTGACGACCGCCTCGACCGGGCGCAGGCCGGCGGCCCGGACGGCGCTCAGGTGGGCGCCGCCTCGGTGCTCGCGCAGCACCTGCAGCAGCTGGACGACCCGGCCGGCCGCGTCGTCGGGCAGCGGCTGGGCCCGCCAGGCCGCGAACAGCGGCCACCCCGCCGGGTCGGCGACGGCCGTCACCTGCTCGAGCAGGTCGGCCAGCCGGTCGAGCTCGGGCACCCGCGCATAGCGGTGCCGGCCCCAGGCGCGGCACACCTCGACGTACCGGGCCGCGGTGGTCGTGGCGGGGGCGACCCTCGCGGCACCCGTCCACGCCGACCGGACCAGCCCGGGCTCGTGGAAGCCCAGCGTCGCGGCGACCACCTCCGGGCCGACGTCACCGAGGACCCCGATCCGGCCGGCGACGTAGAGCTGCCAGCCGCGGTAGCCGTGCTCCGTACCGGCCGCCTTCGCCTCGGACGAGATCATGAAGGCGCCACCCAGCCCGGCGACCACGTGCTTGGCAGCGACGGCTGTGGCCAGCCCTTCGGTCACGAGCGGTTGCCCTCGATCTCGTCGACCGCGTCCTCGAACGCGGCGATCGCGGCCAGCACGCCGAGGACCTCCTCCACCTCGAGCACCCGACCGTCGCTGATGCTCGGCCGCCGCGGCGCGTCCCGGATCAAGGGCCGCAGGCGAGTCGCTGCGACGTGGTCCAGGTACTCCTTGCTGATCGTCACCAGCACGTCGAGCAGCTCCATACGGCCGGCCTCCGGGACGGCAGGCAGCACCGTCGCCGCCGCGTCGAGCCAGGCCCACTCCTCGTCGCTGTCCTCCATGACGTCGGCGACCAGAGTGAACAGCGTCATGTGTGCGCTCCACGAACACACGTCGACGTCCTCGTGCTCGTCGTGTCCGAGGGCCTGCGCCCGGCGCACCATCGCCCGCGCCGTGTCGCGGTCGCCGCGGTGCAACGCGACCGCGGCCTTCTCCAGCAGGTTCGTGGCAGCCAGCTGCTGGCCCTGCGAGACCTCGGCGAGGACCAGGTTGGACTCCTGCCGGAGCGCCTCGAGCCTGTCCGAGGTCCGTTCGCCGGCCGGCTGGGTCACAGGTCCACCTCGCCGCGGGCCACCAGGACCGCGGGGCCGGTCAGCTCGAGATGGCCGTCCGGGCGCTCGGTGACCGACAGCCGCCCACCGGGAACGTCCACGAGGTACGTCGAGCCGGGCTCCGCGCCGTCGGCCCGGGCGCTGGCCACCATCGCGGCGCAGGCCCCGGTGCCGCAGGAGCGGGTCTCGCCGACCCCGCGCTCGTGCACCCGCATGGCCACGTGGCGGTCCCCCCGGCGTACGACGAACTCGACGTTGACCCCGTCGGGGAACGCCGGCTCGACCACCGGCGCTGTGCGCAGCTCGCCGGCGTCGGCCAGTCCGTCGACGAACACGACCGCGTGCGGGTTGCCGGTCGCGACCTCGACCGCCGGCCAGGTGCGGTCGCCGACCATGACCTTGCGGTCCGTGCCGGGCAGCGTGGCCGGACCCATGTCGACGGTGACGTCACCGGTGGCGGCGAGGCGCACGGCCTTCACGCCGTCGCGGGTCAGCACGGCGAGGTCACCGGCCGGGTACAGGCCCTCGTCGACCAGGTAGCGGGCGAACACCCGGATGCCGTTGCCGCACATCTCGGCCAGCGACCCGTCCGCATTGCGGTAGTCCATGAACCAGTCGGCCAGGTCGGCGCCGGGCAGGCCGCGCGCCTCGGTGTCAGCAGCGGTGCGCACTACCCGCAGCACGCCGTCGCCGCCGATGCCCGCGCGCCGATCGCACAGGCGGCGGACCCGGTCGCCGTCCAGGACGAGCTCGCCGTCGGGGTCGGGCAGCAGTACGAAGTCGTTCTCGGTGCCATGCCCCTTGACGAACGCGATCACGGCCACCAGCGTACGTGCCGCAGCTGTCCACATCGCGGCACGCTGCGGTGAACCGGCTCGGGACCCTCGACGTGAGAGGGGGGAATCCACATCACGCACGTCCGTCATCGACGCACGTTCGCTATCGACCAGGAGGTCTGTTGTGCCTGCTTTTCCCGCTGTTGCCCATGTTGCCGTGACCGTGACCGATCTCGACCGGAGCACCCAGTGGTACACCGCACTGCTCGGGTCGTCGCCGGTCCTCGACGAGGACGAGACCGAGGGGGGCTTCCACCACACCGTGTACGCCCTCGACGGCGGTCAGCTGTTCGGCCTGCACACCTTCCCCGCCGGCTCGGGTGACCAGTTCGACGAGCGCCGGACGGGTCTCGACCACGTGGCCTTCGGCTGCGCGAACCGCGGGGAGCTCCAGAAGTGGGCCGCGCGGCTCGACGAGCTGGGCATCCACCACGACGGCATCAAGGACGCCCACTACGGCTCGGGCGTCTCGTTCCGCGACCCGGACGGGATCGCGCTCGAGTTCTTCGCACCGCCGTCCTGACTCAGACCGACGGCCCGGGCCAGCAGGTCCGGGTCGTCGGCGGGCAGCCAGACGACCCGCGGGTCGCGCCGGAACCACGACTCCTGCCGTCGGGCGAACCGCCGGGTGGCCCGCACCGTCTCGTCCCGCGCCTGCGCCTCGGTGAGCTCGCCGTCGAGGTGGCGCAGCACCTGGGCGTAGCCGAGCGCCCTGGACGCGGTGCGGCCCTCGCGCAGACCGCGTGCGGCCAGCCGGCGCACCTCCTCGACCAGGCCCAGCTGCCACATCCGGTCGACCCGCGCCTCGATCCGCTCGTCGAGGACGGGCCGCGGCAGGGTCAGCCCGAGCTGCACGGCGGGCACCTCGTAGGCCGGCTCGGGCAGGGTCGCGGTGAAGGGCCGCCCGGTGATCTCGACGACCTCCAGGGCCCGGACCAGCTTGCGCCCGTTGCTCGCCAGGATGCTCCCGGCCGCGGCCGGGTCGACCTCGGCCAGCCGGCGGTGCAGAGCCGCCGGCCCGTCGGCGGCGAGGTCGGCCTCCAGCCTGGCCCGTACGCCGGGATCGGTGCCCGGGAAGTCCAGCCGGTCCAGGGCGGCCCGCACGTAGAGCCCGGACCCGCCGACGAGCACCGGCCGCGCACCCCGGTCCCGGGCCGCCCGGAACGCCGCCCGGGCCATCTGCTGGTAGGCCGCCACGTTCGCCTCGTCGCGCACGTCCCACACGTCGAGGACGTGGTGCACGACGCCGTTCTGCTCGTCGTCGCGCAGCTTGGCGGTCCCGATGTCCATCCCGCGGTAGAGCTGCATCGAGTCGGCGTTGACGACCTCGCCGCCCAGCTGTCGCGCCAACGCCACCGCCAGGTCGCTCTTGCCGACGGCGGTCGCACCCACGACGGCGACGACCGGTCGCGGGGCTCGACGCTCGCTCACAACGGCGCAGTCTCCCGCACCGCGGACTACGGTGACGCCATGGGACTGTTCGACAACCTCAAGAAGAAGGCCACGACCGCCGTCGACGAGCACGGCGCGCAGATCGCGTCGGGCATCGACAAGGCGGCCGACCTGGCCGACAAGAAGACCAAGGGCAAGCACGGCGGGCAGATCGACAAGGGTGCCGCGGCGGCCAAGAACGCGCTGGACAAGCTGGACGGCCGCGACGACGACATCCCGGACGGCCCGGCCGCCAAGCCCTAGGGTCAGGACCGTCCGGGTCAACCGGCCGCGGTCCAGGTAGCCACCAGGTAGGTCACGCCGTACGGCGAGCCGGTCCAGGTCACGCCCCCATGCCAGGTGCCGCCGCGGGCGGCGCCGGCCAGCACCTGCCAGGGCGCGCGCCCGGCCGCCAACAGGTCGGCCGCACGCGCCGGGTCGAGTGCGGCGAGCGCGTCGGGGTCGCCGGCGGCGAACGCCTGTGCGACCGCGGTGTCGAACGGCTCGGCGTCCGGGTGCAGCCCACCGGGCCCCTTGACGCTGCGACGAGCACTGCCGTCGCCCATCACCAGCAGCGCCACCCGGTCGGCCCGACCGGCGAGCGCCTCCCCCAGGGCCAGGCACCGGTCGGTGCCGGCGTCCGGCTCGACCCCGAACAGCAGCGGCTGGCTGTCCGCCTCGCCGTCGGCCCGGGCGAGCAGCCATCGACCGAGCGTGAGCGACAGCGGCAGGGTCGGCTCGCCGGGGCCTGACCCCACCGGTATCCGGACCCCGAAGCCGGCCAGGCTCCCCCAGGCGCCGTCGCCATAGGGACCGACCGCGGGAGCACCGCCGACCACCACGACCAGGGTCGGGTCGGCGGCCAGCAGGTCGCGCACCGCGGCGTCGCAGGCCACCCGCAGCCCGTCGAGCTCGCCGGATGCGCCGGCGCCGACGCCGGGCACGAGCAGCGGCGGGTGTGGGCAGACCGTAGCAGCGACAAGCACAGCTCACGGTAACCGCCGGCCGGCGGCCGGCCGCCGCCGCTAGCCTCCAGCAGAGGTGAGTGGGATGGCGGCAGAACTGGTGGGGCGGGAGGCCGAGCTGGCCGAGCTCGGCCGGCTCCTGGCGCCCGAGGGCGGCTCCCTCCGGGTGGCCGTGGTCACCGGTGGACCGGGCAGCGGGAAGTCGACCCTCGTCGAGGCCGTCACCGCGCGGGCCCGGTCGATGGCTGTCCCGGTGCTCGCCGCCCGGCCCCGGGCGAGCGAGCGCAGCCTGGCGTTCGACGCTCTCACCGACCTCCTGCAGGACGGACCGAACCTGGCGACAGTGGGGCTTCCCGCCACCCAGCTGCTGGCGCTGCGCCAGGCCCTCGCGCTCGACCAACCGGTTCGGGAGCGGACACCGACCCGAGAGCGGTGGCGGCGGGCTTGCGCGCCGTGCTGACGAGCGCAGCGCGGGACCAGCGCGTCCTCGTCGTCGTCGACGACGCGCACTGGCTGGACGACGCCACGGGTCTCGTCCTGCCGCACGCCCTGCGCCGCCTGACCGGCAGCCCGGTGTCGGTTCTGGTGGCCACCCGGCCGGTGCCGGGTCAGGATCCCTGGCCGACGGGGCCCGGTCGCGTCGACGTCTCGGTGACCGGGCTCGGCAGTGCCGCACTCTTCCGGCTCGTGCGGGCCCGGCTCGGCCGCACGCTGGGCCGCAGGGACCTGCACCGGATCGAGGAGCAGTCCGGCGGCAACCCGATGTTCGCCCTCGAGCTCGCGGCGCTCGACGACCCGGGAGTCGCCGTCCTGACTCCGACCCTCGAGACTTTGGTCGCGGGGTCGGTCCGCCGCCTGCCACCCTCGGCTCGCCGCCTGTTGCTGGCCGGCGCTCTGGCGCACGACCCACGGCCCGACCTGC
The DNA here is from genome assembly GCA_963728425.1 of uncultured Actinomycetota bacterium. Classification (GTDB taxonomy): domain Bacteria; phylum Actinomycetota; class Actinomycetes; order JACCUZ01; family JACCUZ01; genus JAVEDA01. The sequence continues at coordinate 102,611 of CAVSKC010000007.1, read as the reverse complement.
TCGCTCGTGCGGCCGGCCTCGACCAGACCGGGCTCGACGGTGCCATCGTCGCGGCGGCCGATGTCGCCACCGTCGATCGCGGTCGGCTGCGCTTCGCGCACCCCCTCTACGCGGCCGCCGTTGTGGGCGACGCCGGCGTCGAGGAGCGGCGTTCCGTGTACCTGCGGCTCGCCGACCTCGAGCCGGACCCCGAGGTGAGCACCCGGCACCGGGCGCTGGCGGCGGACGGACCCGATGCCGCACTCGCGGAACAGCTCGCGGCTGTCTCCCGGCGGGCCCGCGACCGCGGCGCCCACCCGGTGGCCCGCGAGCTGGCCGCAAGGGCCGTGACGGCGACCCCGGCCGGGGACGCCGCCGCCGTTGCGCGGCGCCTGCAGCTGGCCGGCTGGTCGCTGCGCGACGGCGACCTGCAGACCTGTCGGGAGATGGCGACGGCGGTCACCGCGACCGGCGGAGACGACGCCGCCCGTGCACACGTCCTGCTCGCCCAGCACGCCGTGCTCGGCGGATCCGCCGACGACGTCGCGCGCCACGCCGAGGCAGCACTCGGCGCCCCCGGCCTGGACCCCACCGACCGGGCGGCGGCGTGGATCGCCCTGGTCGACGCCGCCCCGGACATGGCGGCCGCCGCCCGGCACGCCAGGTCGGCGCTCGACGAGCTGGCGGCCGCGGACCCGGACGACATCCTGGTCGGATCGCTGCGCACAACCGCCACCGGTCTGGCTGCACAAGCTGATCTCATGCGCGGCGAGCCAGCAGCCGAGGCCCGCCTCCGCGAGGCCGCCGCACTGGAGGCCCGGTTCCCACCACAGCTCGTGGGCGAGGGCGCTCGCTTCGCCCTGGCGCAGGAGCTGCTGTTCACCTCCCGGCTGGACGCCGCGCGTGAGGCGTTCCTCGGTCTGCTCGACGAGGCCCGGGACCGCGGCGACGAGGTGTCCGAGCCGCTGCTGCTGCTCAACCTGGGACACGTCGAACTGCGCGCTGGTCGCCTGGACCGCTGCGGGGCGCTGGCCCGCGAGGCGCTCGACATCTCCGAGGTGCTCGGCATGTCCTCGGCCCGGGTCCTCGCCCTCCTCCAGGTGGCCAACGACGACGCGCGAGTCGGGCTGACCGGGAGCGAGCTGTCGATCCGCACCGCGCTCGAGCTGGCCGACGAGCTCGCCGACCCGTGGCTGCTCGGCATCGCCTGGACGATCCTCGGCCGGCTGCACATGACCGCGGGCGAGCCGGCCGAGGCTGTCGGCGCCCTGCGCACCGCCGCCACCCACGCGGCCGCCGCCGGCCTGGCCGACCCCGGCTGGAACCCGTGCCCCGGTGAGCTCACCGAGGCGCTGCTGGCGGTCGGCAAGATCGACGCCGCGGAGGTGGAGCTGGGTCGCCTGGAGCGCGCACTGGTGGGTGCGGACCGCCCGCACGCCGACGCCGTCCTGCTCCGGCTGCGTGCGGCGCTGCGCGCCGAGCGGCACGGGCCCGACGACGAAGCCCGGGCGCTGGCCCTCGCGGCGGTCGCCGCGCACGAGCGGCTGGACATGCGTCTCGAGCTCGCGCACAGCCTCCTGCTCGCCGGCCGGCTGCACCGCAGGGCCCGGGCCAAGCGAGCCGCGCACGACCTCCTGGCGCGCGCCGTCGAGGTCTTCGACGCGGCGCCAGCACCGGTCTGGGCCGAGCGTGCGCGGGCCGAGCTGGCCCGGGTCGGCCTGCGTCCCGGGGCACCCGCGACCCTGACCGCGACGGAGGCACGAGTGGCCGAGCTGGCTGCCGCCGGTCGGACCAACAGGGAGATCGCAACCACCGTGTTCGCCAGCCCGAAGACGGTGGAGGCGGTGCTCGGCCGGGTCTACCGGAAGCTTGGCATCCGGTCCCGGGTCGAGCTGGTGACCGCGCTGCCTGCCAGCCGGCCGGGGCCACCGGCCGCCGACTGATCGAGGGATCTCCCGCTTACCGTCAGTGCCCCCGGGCGGCACGGTGACGACGAGCAGATCACCGACATCAGCCGCTGAGGAGGCACCCCCATGCGCCACGTCATCACCGCCGTGGTCACCCTGGCCACCGCGCTCGTCACCACCCTGGGTCTCGCGACGCCCGGCAGCGCGATCGTCGGCGGCGTCCCGGACAGCTCGCACCCGAACGTCGGGGTGCTGCTGCCCACCGCCGCCAGCCCGGTGGCGCGCTGGTGCGGCGTGACCCCCGTGTCGCCCACCGTGGTCGTCCTGGCCGGTCACTGCGCCGCCCTGCGCAAGGCCAACTTCGATGAGACGGAGGGCGACATCACCTTCGACCCGAGGTTCCTCGACTCGATGGGTGACCAGGCGAGCGGCTGGGCCTACACCGGTGGCTACCCGACCTACCACGGCACGCTGGCCGCGCACCCGTTGTACGACCTGCGCACCTCGGCCTACGACGTCGCGGTGATGGTGCTGGACGAGCCGATCACCGGTCTCGACATCGAGCCGCTGCCCGCGACTGGCCTCCTCGACGACGTCAAGGCGGCCGGGACGCTGCGGAGCCAGCCGATGACGGTGGTCGGCTTCGGCACGACCCAGCGGCTGCCAGGCAACGTGTTCGTCGGTGGCGGCTACCGCCAGGTCGCACTCCAGGCGGTGCAGTCTCTCGGCAACGCCCTCGTCAAGCACACCGGCGCCGACGGGAGCACGACCTGTGCCTACGACTCCGGGTCGCCGCTCTTCCTCGGCGAGCAGCTGGTCGGCGTGCTGAGTGCAGGCGACGCCGCCTGCTCGTCCCTGAGCATCTCCGCCCGGCTGGACGTGCCCGCAGTGCGGTCCTGGGTGCTCGCCCAGGTCGCGGCGGCAGGCATCGCCTGACCCGGCGTGCGACGGGCAGGCGGACGACGGTCGGCGCCGGAGGGAGCGCCGACCGTCGGCATACCGAGCAGCACGCCGGACGGGACGTGTGTACCGCCCTGACGGGCCTGCCACGCGTCGCCGGCCGGGGTCCGGCGGACGCCGCCGAACGGGCCGTCGGCGACCAGGTGGTGCGGGGCGGCGTAAGTGACCTCGACCGTGGCGACGTCACCGGGCCGCGGCGGCTCGACACCGGTCGGGACGGCGAAGTGCACCAGGCGGTTGTCGGGGGCGCGGCCGGACATCCGGTGGGTCGCGCCGTCCTTGCGGCCCTCGCCCTCGGCCACCAGGACGTCGAGCACTCGGCCGACCTGGCGCTTGTTCTCCTGCCAGGAGACCTCCTCCTGCAGGGCCAGCAGCCGCAGGTAGCGCTCCTGCACGACCTCCTTCGGCACCTGGTCGGGCAGGGTTGCCGCAGGGGTGCCGGGGCGCTTGGAGTACTGGAAGGTGAACGCACCGGCGAACCGGGCCCGGCGTACGACGTCGAGGGTCTGGGCGAAGTCATCCTCGGTCTCGCCGGGGAAGCCGACGATGATGTCGGTGGTGATCGCCGCGTCGGGCATCGCGGCCCGGACCCGGTCGATGATTCCGAGGTAGCGCTCCTGGCGGTAGGACCGACGCATCGCCTTGAGGACTCGGTCGGAACCCGACTGCAGCGGCATGTGCAGCGAGGGCATCACGGTCGGCGTCTCGGCCATCGCGGCGATCACGTCGTCGGTGAAGTCCTTGGGGTGCGGGCTGGTGAAGCGCACCCGCTCGAGGCCGTCGATCTCGCCGCAGGCTCGCAGCAGCTTGCCGAACGCGAGCCGGTCGCCGAACTCGACGCCGTAGGAGTTGACGTTCTGCCCGAGCAGGGTGACCTCGAGCACGCCCTCGGCCACCAGCGCCTCGACCTCGGCGAGCACGTCGCCGGGGCGGCGGTCCTTCTCGGTGCCGCGCAGCGCCGGCACGATGCAGAACGTGCAGGTGTTGTTGCAGCCGACGCTGACCGACACCCAGGCTGCGTAGGGCGACTCGCGCCGGGTCGGCAGCGTGGAGGGGAACACCTCGAGCGACTCGACGATCTCGACCTGGGCCTCGTCGTTGTGCCGGGCCCGCTCGAGCAGCGCCGGCAGCGACCCGATGTTGTGGGTGCCGAACACCACGTCGACCCACGGAGCGCGGCGGGTGATCTCGCCGCGGTCCTTCTGCGCCAGGCAGCCGCCGACCGCGATCTGCATGCCGGGGTGCGCCTTCTTGACCGGCGCCAGGTGACCGAGGTTGCCGTAGAGCTTGTTGTCGGCGTTCTCCCGCACCGCGCAGGTGTTGAACACAATCACGTCGGCGGTCGCGCCCGCCGCCGCGCGCACGTAGCCCGCGTTCTCGAGCAGCCCCGACAGCCGCTCGGAGTCGTGCACGTTCATCTGGCACCCGTGGGTGCGGACCTCGTAGCTGCGCTGGTTCATGGCGCCCACCAGGGTACGGCGGCTCAGCCGGCCGCTCGGACCGACTGCGGGAAACGGAACACGTCGTCCGGGTCGTAGCGCCGCTTGACCCGCTGCAGCCGCGGGTAGTTGACGCCGTAGTAGGCGTGCTGCCAGTCGGTGAGCCGCGGGTCGACGTAGTTGACGTAGGCAGCGTTGCCGACGTCGCGGCTCATCGTGTCCCGGAAGGCGTGCAGCCAGCGGAGGTCGCGACGGACCTCGGACTGGCGCTGGCCGATCGGCCAGCCGACGGTGTACTGCGCCACGGCGAGGGCCTGACGGTAGGGGAAGGCGGTGTCCCCGGGCGCGAGGTCCGAGACGGCGCCGCCGAGGACGTCGAACGAGACCCCGGCCTGCCGCGGGTGGTTCTCCCGGTGCCGCTCGGCCACCTGCTGGACGGCCACAGCGACCGCCCGGTCCGGGGCGGCGGTCGTGAGGACGTGGGAGGCGGCGCCGAACGTCGTCCGCGGGGTGCTGCACTGGGCGGCGGCGACCGTGGCGCACCCGGCGAAGGCGAGCATCGCGCCGAGGTAGCTGTGGGTCACGCGGCTGGAGCCGGCCGCCGGGTGCCCGACCTGGTCGACCAGGGCGGCCATCGCCGGACCGAGTCCGGCCGGCGGACCGACCCAGCTGCCGCTCACCTGGGCCGACGGGGTGGCCTCGCCGGGCCGGGTGAGCAGCTTGCAGGTCGACCACATCGCGCGTGGCGACCCGACGGCCCACCGCTGCCACCCGGTGAGGACGTCGGCGGCGTGGACGTAGTCCCAGCGGAGGAACCACGAGGTGACCTGCGGCGCCGCCCGCAGCCGGAACCGGAACCTGGTGGCGACGCCGAAGCTGCCACCGCCGCCGCCGCGGCAGGCCCAGAACAGGTCCGGCTCGGTCCGGGCGTCGGCCGTGACGATGCGGCCGTCGGCGGTCACCAGGTCGACGTCGATGAGGCTGTCGCAGGTCAGGCCCCAGGCGCGGGACAGCACACCCTGACCGCCGCCGAGGGTCAGCCCGGCGACGCCGACGGTGGGGCACGACCCTGCGGGCAGCGCCTGCCCTTGGGCCGCCACCCCGGCGTACACGTCGATCAGCCGGGCACCCGTGCCCACCTCCGCGGTCGCGCCGGACACCCGGACGGCGTTGATCCTGCTCACGTCGAGCACCACCCCGGTGCCGGTCGACCAGCCGGCGTAGGAGTGGCCGCCCGAGCGCAGGGCGAGCGGCAGGCCGGCGTCGCGGGCGAACGTCACGGTCGTGGCGACGTCGCGCGCGGTCGCGCAGTAGGCGACGGCCTGCGGACGGACGTGGTCGAAGCGCGGGTCGAACAGCTCCCGGGCCCGGTCGTAGCGCGGGTTACCCGGTCGCACCAGGTCGCCGTGGAGCTGGTCGGCCAGCCGTGCCCAGTCGGGAGCCGCGGCCGAAGCGGCGCTGGTTGGTGCCGGGGCGGTTGTTGAGCGGCCGCTCGGGCGGGGCGGGGTTGTGGCGCCTCCGGAGCCGCCGGTGCACGCCGCGACGGCGGTGGCGGCCGCCGCTGCGGCGCCGAGCCGCAGCACGTCGCGTCGCCGCGGGCCGGGCATCGGGACGCTCAGCGCCAGCCGTGGTCGCGGCGCAGCGCGGCCGCGACGTTGCCGAACCTCGACCGGTCGAGGACCGCCCCCTCGCGCCGGATGCCGTCCTCCGGGACCTCGATGACCCGGTCCAGCCGCACCCAGCTGGGCCGGTGCTCACCGTCCCAGGCGCCGGCCCCGAGCCCGAGCCAGTTGTGGTCGCCGTGGTGGTAGTCCTGGCTGCTGAGCATCAGTCCCAGCAGCCGGTCGCCGTCGCGGCCGACCACGAGGACCGGCCGGTCCTTGCCCTGACTGGCGTCCTCCTCGTAGGGGACCCAGGTCCAGACGACCTCGCCGGGGTCGGCCCGGCCGTCGAGGTCCGGCGCGTAGTCGAGGTGCCGGCCGGCGGGCGGACCAGGCCGCACCGTCGTGGGCACCGTCGAAGTCGGGGCGCCGGTGGCGCTCGGCGCCCTGGCGGACCGCCGGACGACGGCGCCGATGACTCGACGCGTCAGTGCGCCCAGGGACTTGCTCACCGTTCGACCCTACGGTCAGCGAGCGACCTCGGTGGCCCGGGACTCGCGTACGACGGTGACCCGGATCTGGCCGGGATAGGTCAGCTCGTGCTCGACCTGCTTGGCGATCTCGCGAGCCAGCACCTGTGCCTGGATGTCGTCGACGGCGTCGGGGAGCACCATCACCCGCACCTCACGGCCGGCCTGCATGGCGTAGACCTTGTCGACGCCCTCGTGCCCCAGCGCGATCTGCTCCAGCCGCTGCAGCCGGGTCACGTAGGACTCCAGCGACTCCCGGCGCGCGCCGGGTCGGCCGCCGCTGATCGCATCGGCAGCCTGCACGAGCACGGCCTCGAGGGTGCGCGGCTCGACCTCGTCGTGGTGGGCGGCGATCGCATGCACGACGTCCTCGTGCTCGCCGCAGCGCCGGGCCACGTCGGCGCCGACAGCGGCGTGCGAGCCCTCGACCTCGTGCGTGAGCGCCTTTCCGATGTCGTGCAGCAGCGCGGCCCGGCGGACCGGGACCGGGTCCAGGCCCAGCTCGGCCGCCATCAGGCCGGCCAGGTGCGCCGACTCGAGCACGTGCTTGAGGACGTTCTGGCCGTACGACGTCCGGTAGTGCAGCCGTCCGAGCAACGTGACCAGCTCGGGGTGCAGGTCGGTGATGCCGACCTCGACCACCGCGTCCTCGCCGGCCCGCTGGCACCGGGCGTCGACCTCGCCGCACGCCTTCTCGTAGGCGTCCTCGATGCGCTGCGGGTGGATCCGGCCGTCCAGCACCAGAGCCTCGAGCGCGACCCGCGCGGTCTCGCGACGCACCGGGTCGAAGCAGGACAGCAGCACCGCCTCAGGCGTGTCGTCGATGATCAGGTTGACACCCGTCGTCTGCTCGAAGGCCCGGATGTTGCGGCCCTCCCGGCCGATGATCCGGCCCTTCATGTCGTCGCCGGGCAGGTGCAGCACCGAGACCACCGACTCGGTGGTCTGCTCGGTCGCCAGCCGCTGGATGGCGCCGACGACGATCTCCCGGGCCAGCGCCTCGCCCTCGGCCTGCGCTTTCCGCTCGATCTCGCGCACCACTACCGCGGCGTCCCGCTTGGCCTGGTGTTCGACAGCAGCGACCAGCTCGGAGCGCGCCTGCTCCGCGGTCAGCCCGGCGGCCTGCTCCAGCACGTGCCGGCGGTCGTCCTCGAGCCGGTCCAGCGCAACCTGCCTGGCGGTCAGGGCCACCTCGGTGGCGGCCAGGTCGCGGGACCGCTCGTCGAGTTGGGCCTGACGGGCGTCCAGCCGGTCCTCCCGCTCGGCTGCCCGGTGCTCCCGACGCTCCAGCTCGGTGGGCACCGGTCCATCGTCCCGGGACCGCCGCAACGCGATCGTGTGCTGGACCACGAGGACTACTACGACGGCGAGAACCAGGCCCAGGACCACCAGGACCGCGACGTCCACTCCGCCTCCTCGGTCCGGCGGCGGCCACCGCGAGGTGGCCGGTCGCGTCCGGGCTGCCCGTTCTCGGAGGCTACGGCCGGGTCACAGGTCGGTCAAGGAGTCGACGTCCGCGCCGACGTCGACCCCGAGGTCCACGCTGACGTCATCGGTGTCCCCCTCCTCGGCCAGCGCCTCGCGCACCACGCGGACAGCCAGCCCCCCGGGGTAGCCCTTTCGTGCCAGTTGCCCGACCAGCCGTCGGATCCGTGCCTCGCGCGGCAACCGACGAGTGCCCGGCAACCGCCGAGCAACCAACGCGCGGGCGGCGGCCTCCTCGTCGTCGACACCGATCGCCTCCACCGCGCTCGCCACGGTCTCGTCGTCGACGCCCTTGCCGCGCAGCTCGCGGCGCAGCGCGCTGCGGGACAGTCCGCGGGTGGCGTGCCGCGACCGCACCCACTCACTCGCGAACGCCGCGTCGTCGACCAGGCCGACCTCGGTGAACCGGTCGAGTACCCGGACGGACACCTCGACCGGCACGTTGCGGGCGGCCAGGTCAGCCGCGAGCTCGGCCCGGGACCGCGGTGCGTCGGTCAGCCGCCGGAGCACGATGGTGCGTGCCACCGACTCGGGGTCCGGCTCCGGGCCGGCGTCGGCCGGGCTACCGGGGGTCGGTCCGGACGGACCGCCCCCGGCCGGCCGGAACCGCCGCCGGTGCGGGAGGGGCTGTGCGGCCATGCTCAGATGTCGGTCGGCGACACAGCCGGCGGCTCCGCCGGCTCGTCGAGCTTGGCCCCGATGCCGAGCTTCTCCTTGATCCGCTTCTCCAGCTCGTCGGCGAGGTCGGGGTTGTCGCGCAGGAAGGCCCGCGCGTTCTCCTTGCCCTGCCCCAGCTGGTCGCCCTCGTAGGTGTACCAGGCGCCGGCCTTGCGGACGAAGCCCTGCTCGACGCCGACGTCGATCAGGCCGCCTTCGCGGCTGATCCCGGTGCCGAACATCAGGTCCATCTCGGCGACCCGGAACGGCGGCGACACCTTGTTCTTGACCACCTTCACCTTGATCCGGTTGCCGACGGCCTCCTGGCCGTCCTTGAGGGTCTCGATGCGGCGCACGTCGAGCCGGACCGACGCGTAGAACTTCAGCGCCTTGCCACCCGAGGTGGTCTCCGGACTGTTGTGCACCACAATTCCGTCGGCGAGGTAGTTGTGGGACCCCTCTACCTCGATGTCATAGCGATGGTTGTTGCCTGTCGGTGTCCAAGGCTCGATCTCCAAGACCCGCGCAGGTACGGGGTGAACAACGGGCTCGGTGAACTTCGGGACGAGGCCGAACTGGCCACGGAATCGAGGGAGCAACTTGTACTCCATCGAAGGGTGCACGCACGGCGCGATGAGTTCTTGGAACTTCGCAGTTGCCGCAGTAGAGAACTGCAGGACGCTGATGCGGCGAACGCCGCGAACCGTGATCTTGCAGTCAAGCCCGAACGTGCCACGCAGATGCTCGACGATGCGTTCCCGAGAACCCGGGCTCATCGCCTCGAGACAGATCTCCGCGCGGCCAGACCCCCCCGCAGTTCTTGCCTGCACGCCCTTGGACCGGAGAGTGAAACATCCGTCATCCATGTACCAGATGGCCAAAGCCAGCGGGTCGAGCGCCTTGAGATAGTCCCACGTGATGTGCTTCTTACCGTCGCCGAGATAGACAACCTCACGCAGTTCGGCAAGCTCAGCCAACGGTGTCAGGTCGACGAAGTGTGCACCCTTGGCATTCGAGCTGTGGGATTGAGCGATGTTCCCCAGCAACGAAGACTTCCAGTTGAGGTAGTCGACCTGCTTTGCGCCGTGCCCCATCCTGAATCGGGCGCTGCTTCCGTTGTGACTCGAAGGCTCGGAGAGAGCGGCGTCGCCGAGCAGACCCCCGAGGACAACCTGCCACTGCTGCTTGCTGAGACGATGCTCAGCCGCCAGCATGACGCGGTCACCGGCGAGCAGCTCGCCTGCTTCACGCCACCCGCCGGGCGTCCGGACCTGGTGGTTGGAGGTGAGTCGCGATCTTCGCTCGACCATGCCCTGATCCCGCGCCTCCGCGCGCAACAGTCACCTGCAGGAACCGATCAGTAGGACCGTTGTCGAACCAGTTCACGACCTTCTTGGGTACAACGCGCCCGAGGTTGGTGTCGTAGGACAGAACCTCAACCTGCAGTCGTTCATCGACAATCTTGCCGATCTTCACCTGGCTACCGTCGGCAAGCGTGACGTGAGTGTCGTACGAAAGGCAGCCAAACATAATACCGATCTTCTCGCGGAGCTGGTTGATGAAGATCGCGGTCGTCTTGGAGTTGTGCAGTGCGCCGGTGAGCTTGCGCAGCGCCTGGCTCATCAGCCGCGCCTGCAGGCCGACGTGACTGTCACCCATCTCACCTTCGATCTCGGCGCGCGGCACGAGTGCGGCGACCGAGTCGATGACGATGATGTCCAGCGCGTTGGACCGGATCAGCATGTCTGCGATCTCGAGCGCCTGCTCGCCGGTGTCGGGCTGCGACACCAGCAGGCCGTCGGTGTCGACACCGAGCTTCTGCGCATAGTCGGGGTCCAGCGCGTGCTCGGCGTCGATGAACGCCGCGATGCCGCCGGCCTTCTGCGCGTTGGCGATCGCGTGCAGCGCCACCGTAGTTTTTCCGCTCGATTCCGGTCCGTATATCTCCACCACCCGGCCGCGCGGCAGGCCGCCGATGCCGAGGGCGATGTCGAGGGCGATCGAGCCGGTGGGGATCACCTCGATCGGCGCCCGGACGTCGTCGCCGAGCCGCATGACCGAGCCCTTGCCGAACTGGCGGTCGATGTTGGCGAGGGCGGTGTCGAGGGCCTTGTCGCGATCTGATGAGGGAGCCATGGCTGCCGTCCCGGGAGAGGAGGATCGAGTCGTCTTCTTCGTCACGTGTCCGAACCTAGAGCCGACCCCGGACATGACCTGCGGGGCCGGACGAGTCTGTGGATGAACGCTGTCGGGTCTGTCACCTGTGGACGCTACCCGAACACCTGTTCGACCTCTGGAGGCGCGCCGCGACACGCCGGAGCGAGCCGTCGATCCAGCAAGAAGTGGGTCTTGGCGAGTCGTCCAGGCAACCTTCCGACCCCCCTCGCGCGTCCAGGTCATGATGCGGTGAGATCGGAAGGGGGCACAGCGCGATGCAGGCGGACGAGCGCGAGGCGTTCGACGCTTTCGCGCGCGGCCGGATGCGCGAGCTGCTGCGGTTCGCCCACCTGCTGACCGGCGACCCGCACCGCGCCGCCGACCTGGTGCAGGACGCGCTCGAGCGGACTTTGATCTCCTGGCACCGGGTCGAGCGCAAGGACGACCCGGAGGCATACGTCCGCCGGGCCATCGTCAACCGCCACATCAGCGTCTGGCGACGTACCCGCCGTGAGCGGCTGGTCGCCGAGACCCCCGAGAGCTCGTACGACGAGCCGCGTCGCCGTGACGACGAGCTGTGGGCGGCCCTCGCGACCCTGCCGCCCCGGCAGCGCGCCGTCCTGGTGCTGCGCTTCTACGAGGACCTCACCGAGGCCGACACCGCGGCAGCACTCGGCTGCACGGTCGGCACCGTCAAGAGCCAGACCTGGAAGGCCTTGGCCCGGCTGCGCACCCAGGTGACGCGCGCCGACCTGGCCGACCCCGGAGGGATGCCGTCATGGACCCGCTAGAGCGCGAGCTGCGCGACCTGCTCACCAGCGACCGGGGCGACCTGCCGGCCTCGCTGGTGCCCCTCGACCGGGTACACGCCGGGGCCTCCCGGCGCCGTCGCCGTCGCGCCGCTGTCGCGTCCGTCGCCACCGCGGTCGTCGTGCTCGCCGGGGCCGGCACTGCTGCCGGCGCTGGCCTCCTGCGCGGTGACGAGACACCCGTCGCCGACTCGACGCCGACGGTCTCCCGCAGCGTCGTCCCCGCCCCGGTGCCCACGTCGACGGCACCCGCGACCGCCATCGCCCCGTCGGGCCCGGCCTGGGACGGTGCCCTGGTCACCTCGGTCACCGCGACGAGCACCCGCACGTTCGTGGTCCTCGGTGAGCTCGGGGACACCGGCGCCTGCACCCCGCCGGACTGCGTGCGCCTGGCCGAGACCCACGACGGCGGCCGGACCTTCTCCGCACTCCCCGTCCCGGCCGACGCCCACGGCGCGGTGGACGGGAGGGACCCGGACTCAGCCACCGGCGTGCGGTTCGGCAGCGCTCAGGACGGCTGGCTGTTCGGCGGCGGACTGTGGTCCACCCACGACGGCGGCCACAGCTGGTCGCGGGTCGCGACGCCGGGCCGGGTGTACCGCCTGGAGGCGGCCGCAGGCACGGCCTGGGCCTTGGTGCCGTCGCGCGACGACGCCATGTCACTGTGGCGCTCGCCCGTCGGGACCGACGACTGGACCCAGGTGACCGAGGTGTCGGTCACAGATCCCGCGGACCTGGCGGTGCAGGGCGACCGGGTCGTCGTGGTGGGCGCGCAGCAGACCCGGATGTGGGTGGGCGGCCCGGACGGGTTCACCGCGCACGACAGCCCGTGCCCCGGCGCCACCTCCGCTCGGCTGTCGTCGGTCGGGTCCTTCTGGGCGACCTGCGGCACCGGCATGTCGGCGGGCCTGCAGGTGTCGAGCAACGGCGTCGACTGGGCCGCGGTGCCGGTCAGCCAGACGAACGGCGCCATGCCCAACAGCGTCGCCGTCGGTGCCCGGACGTCGAGCGAGGCGATCGTGTCGCTAGGTCCGGAAGAGCCGCTGACCCGGCTGTCGACGGACGGCACGGCCAACGCGGTGCACGACCCGCCGACGGCGGGCGTCGCGACCACGTACATCGGATTCACGACGCCCGACGTGGGCTACGCGATCGTCGGCACCCGGCTGTGGCGCACCGACGACGGCGGCGACACGTGGGCGCTGATGCGGATCGAGTAGTCGGCTCAGCGCTGTGCGGCGGGGACCTCGAGGCCTTCGCAGACCGCCCGCCAGACCTCGATGGTCGGCTCCCCGGCCGCAAGTGCCTGGGCCGGCGTACGCCCACCGAGCTCGCTCAGCACGTGCAGCTCGACGACCGACTCGGCGTGCGGCCCGAAGACCGCCCGCATCCGGTCCCAGAAGTCCGTCACGCGCATCCACCCAGTATCGCCGGTGGGCGGGCGCGGCACCGGCGGTGGTCTAGCCTCACGGGCCATGACGGGGCTGACACCGGAGACGTTCGAGCAGCGGCTGCGCGACGCAGGGCTCGGCGATATCGCGCCGGTGCTCGCCTCGCTGGCCCGTCCCGGCTTCCGCCTCGGCACCGGGCTAGAGAGCACGGACGAGGTCGGCGGCAGCCGGGTCGGCGGGAGTCCAGACCTGCCGGACACCCAGGACTGGCCCACCTGGCGGGACCGTTCGCTGTCCTTCCTGGCCCAGGTCGACCTCGGGTCGCTCCCGGCCGAGGGCGACCGCGCCGACCTCCCGCCAGACGGCCTGCTGTCGTTCTTCTACGACCCGGAGCAGCAGGCCTGGGGCTTCGACCCGGAGGAGGCCGGCGCCTGGGCCGTGCTGCATACACCGAGCGGTGCGACGTTGTCCCGGCGGGAGTTTCCTGCGGACCTACCGGACGAGGCGCGGTTCGACCCGATCTCCGTCGCGGCCCGGACCGAGTTGTACCCGGAGCCCTGGGCGTCCCGGGCGATCGAGCGGCTCGCGCTGGACGCGGCTCAGACCGAGGTGTACGCCGAGCTGCTGGACGAGCTGGTCGGCGGCGACCCCGAGCCCCGGCACCTACTGCTCGGGCACCCGGACCCGGTGCAGGGAGAGATGCAGCTGGAGTGCCAGCTGGTCAGCAACGGGCTCTACTGCGGGGACAGCACCGGCTACGAGGATCCGCGGGCGTCGGAGCTCGAGGCGGGCGCCGGCGACTGGCGGCTGCTCCTGCAGGTGGACACCGACGACGACGCCTCGATGATGTGGGGCGATACCGGCAGGCTCTACTTCTGGGTCACCGAGGAGGCACTGCGGCGGAGAGCGTGGGACAAGGTGCATCTCGTCCTGCAGTGCGGCTGAGTCAGCAGACCTGCCGGAGCCGGCCGGTGTCCAGGTCGAACACGAAGCCGCCGACCGCCAGGTTGTCCAGGTAGGGCCACGACTTCACCCGCTGAACGTCCTGGCGCAGCGCCGCCTCTTGGTCGTCGGTGGTGAGGAAGGCGATGCTGCGGGTGTCCGGCCCCCCCGCCTCCTTGATGGCCTGGTGGATGTCTGCCTCGTCGCCGGTTGCCATCCGGCAGCCGGTGTGCGCGACGACCATCACCCGGTCCACGCCCAGCAAGTAGTCGGCCAGCGCCAAGGTGCGCAGGACGTCGTCGGTGACCCGGGCGCCTGCGTTGCGCAGGATCTTGGCGTCGCCGGGCGACAGGCCCAGCATCCGCAACGGGTCGATCCGGGAGTCCATGCAGGTGAGCACCGCGAGGCCGCGGGCAGCCACCGCCTCGAGGTCGCCGTACTGGTGGCGCACGGCATAGGCCTGGTTGGCTCCCAGCACGTCGGCGAAGACGTCGTCGGTCGGCACAACGGCGAGCCTAGACGGCCACCCTCCCGGTCAGGTGAGCAGCAGCTTCTCCAGCCGCCGACCGGTGACGACCATCCCCACGACGCCCAGCGCCACGAGCACCGCGACGTGCACGAACGAACCGAGGCCAACGGTGCCCGTCGTGAGCTCCCGGAGCAGCGTGGCCGAGTGGTAGAGCGGCGAGCAGCGGACCACCCACTGCAGCGACTCCGGGTAGACCGACAGCGGGTAGAACGTGGCCGAGAACAGGAAGATCGGCAGCTGCACGAGGGTGATGTAGCTGAAGTCCTGCCAGGACCTCATGTACGTCGTGCAGGCGGTGCCCACGGCGGCGAAGGCAAATCCGGTGAGCACCACCACGGGCAGCGCGAGCACCGCCCACCACGACGAGATCAACCCGACGACGAGCATCACCACGATGAACGAGATGGAGTAGAGCGAGCCGCGCATCAGGGCCCAGGTGATCTCGCCGATGGCCACATCCACCGGTGTGACCGGCGTGGCCAGCACCGCGTCGTACAACTTGTTGTACTTGAGCTTGAAGAACAGGCCGAACGTCGCGTCGATGACCGCGCCGTTCATGGCACTGGCCGCGAGCATCGCCGGGGCGACGAACGCTGTGTAGGTGACGACCTCGCCGCCGGGGAGTGCGACGTCGCCGACCAGCTTGGACACTCCCACGCCGATCGAGAAGAGGTAGAACACCGGCTCGAGGAAGCCCGACACCAGCACCAGCCACTCGCGACGGTAGACGCGCGCGTTGCGCTCGACCAGGTGCCGGGCACCGCCGGTGCCCACCAGCCGCTGGAGGTACGGCGGCGTGATGCGCAGCGTCGTCGTCGGCGCGGTCATGCGATCAGCCGCTTGCTGAACGTGCGCAGGGCCAGGGCGAAGCCACCGCCGGCCCACAGCAGCAGGTAGGCCACGTGACCCAGCGCCGGTCCCCAGGTGACAGTGCCGAGCGCGAGGTCGCGGCACAGGTCCACCCCGTGCCAGAGCGGCACCGCGTAGGCGAGCGGCTCCAGCCAGTCGGGCAGCTGGGACACCGGGAAGAACGTGCCGGAGAACAGGAACATCGGCATGATCAGGAACCGGAACAGCAGCGCGAACCCGCTGTCTGTCTCCAGGGTGGCGGCGAAGGCGAAGATGCCCGGCACGAACGCCATCCCGGTGAGCACCGCCGCCGGCAGGCAGAGCACCGCCCACCAGGAGTGGAAGGTCGAGAACAACGCCATCACGACGAGGAAAACGAACGCGCTGATGGACAGCCGCACCGCGACCCAGAGCACGTGGCCGGCCAGCGCGTCGCGCACCCGCAGCGGCGTGGCGAGCTGTGCGTGGTACTGCCTGGCCCACTTGATCGCACCCAGCACGGGGTAGCTCGACTCGAACGAGGCCTGCTGCATGATCGAGGCCGCCAGCAGGCCGGGGGCGATGAAGTCGAGATAGCTCACGCCGCCGAGGGTCGACGCCTGCGAGCCACTGTCGACGATCGAGCCGAGGCCGAGTCCCATCGCGGCCAGGAAGCCCAGCGGCGTGAGCACCGTGCTCGCCCAGGTGCCGCGCCAGGTCCGCCGGAACTGGACCCGCCAGAAGTCGATCGCCCGCCCGACCAGCTGGAGCGCGGACGGCGCCGGCGGGAGGGCGGGGACCGACGTGGTCGGCAGGGTCGTGGTCACTCGACCAGGCTCCGGCCGGTGAGGCGCAGGAAGACGTCCTCGAGGCTGCTGCGACGCACCAGGACCGACTGCGGCTCGACGCCGGCCCGGTGCAGCTCGCCCACGGTGGCGTCACCGTCGTCGCTGTAGAGCAGCACCCGGTCGGGCAGCACCTCGACCCGGCTGACCAGCGCCCGCAACGGCCGCTCGGGCTGCTCCACCAGGGCCTCGATCTTCTCGCCGCTGGTCTCGGTGTCGTCGGCGGCGAACCGCAGCTCGACGACCTCCCGGGTGGACCAGTCGCGGATCAGGGCGGCCGGTGACCCCTCCGCGGCGATCCGACCGCTGTCCATGACCACCAAGCGGTCGCACAGCTGCTCGGCCTCGTCCATGTAGTGGGTCGTCAGGACGAGGGTGACGCCACGCTGCTTCAGCCGGAACAACCGGTCCCAGACCACGTGGCGAGCCTGCGGGTCGAGGCCGGTGGTCGGCTCGTCGAGCAGCAGCATGTCCGGGTCGTTGATGAGCGACCGGGCGATTGTGAGCCGGCGCTTCATGCCGCCCGACAGGGGCTCGACCGGGCTGGTGGCCCGTTCCTCGAGCTGGACGAACTCGAGCAGCTCGCGCCCGCGCTCGGCCGCCTGCTTGTGCGACATGCCGAAGTAGCGGCCGTAGACGATCAGGTTCTCCATCACGGAGAGCTCGAAGTCGAGGGTGTCCTCTTGCGGCACGACGCCGAGCCTGGCCCGGATCCGGGCACCGTCGACCGCGGGGTCGTGGCCGAGCACCCGCAGCGTGCCGTCGGTGACCGGCGAGACGCAGCCGATCATCCGCATCGTGGAGGACTTGCCCGCGCCATTGGGGCCGAGGAACCCGAACGCCTCGCCCCGCGAGACCTCGACGTCGATCCCGTCGACGGCGGTGAAGTCGCCGAACCGCTTCACCAGGCCGCGGGCGACGATCATCGGCTGCTCGGTCACAGGTCGACCCTAGACACGACCCCCGACACCCCACGACCCGATTTGTCCCGCAGCCGGCCGGCACGCAGGGCAGACTGGTGGGATGGCGGACGACGAACGCGCGAACGCACCGCGCGGCACGGGACGGTTCGCCGCGCTGCCGCCGCGGGTCCCGCTCGAGGACCTGGTCGAGGAGACCGACGCGAGCATCCCGCCGGACGAGCCGACCAGCGACCCCAACCGCGACGTCGCCAACCGCTGGGGCTTCGGGATGGTCGGCACCTAGACGTAGCACCGGGGGAACGCCCGCGGCCTGCCCTCGGCATCTGTCAGGGGTGTCGGCGAGGATGTCGGGGTGAGCCGGTTCAGCGCTGCGACCCAGGCGTGGTTCGACGCCTCGTTCCAGGCGCCGACCGCGGCCCAGCAGGGCGCCTGGGACGCGATCGGTGCCGGCCGCCACGCACTGGTCGTCGCCCCGACCGGATCCGGCAAGACCCTGGCAGCGTTCCTCTGGTCGATCGACCGGCTGGCCAGCGAGCCGGCCCCTGCCGAGCCGCAGCGCCGCTGCCGGGTGCTCTACGTCAGCCCGATGAAGGCGCTGGCCGTCGACGTCGAGCGCAACCTGCGCGCCCCGCTGGCCGGCATCCGGCACGCGGCCACCCGGCTGGGTCTGCCCGAGCCGGACCTCACGGTCGGGGTCCGCTCCGGCGACACCCCAGCCGACGAGCGCCGCCGGTTCGGCCGCACCCCGCCCGACATCCTCATCACGACGCCCGAGTCGCTGTTCCTGATCCTCACCAGCCAGGCCCGCGAGTCGCTGCGTGGAGTCGAGACCGTGATCGTCGACGAGGTGCACGCGGTGGCGGGCACCAAGCGGGGCGCCCACCTGGCGCTGTCGCTGGAGCGCCTCGACCACCTGCTCGAGCAGCCGGCCCAGCGGGTCGGCTTGAGCGCGACGGTCCGCCCGGTCGAGGAGGTCGCCCGCTTCCTCGGCGGCGCCCACGAGGTCCAGGTGGTGCAACCGCCGTCGGCCAAGACCATCGAGCTCGAGGTCGTCGTCCCGGTCGAGGACCTCGCCGAGCTGGGCCAGACCACGGGCGAGGTCAGCGGCTCCGCGGCGGGAGAGGAACGGCGTACGTCGATCTGGCCGCACGTCGAGGAGCGCATCGTCGACCTGGTCGAGGCGCACCGGTCGACGATCGTGTTCGCGAACTCCCGGCGGCTGGCCGAACGGCTCTGCGCCCGGATGAACGAGATCCACGAGGAGCGGGTCACCGGCGAGCGGATGCGAGAGGGCGGCGAGGTTCAGCCCGCCCAGATCATGGCGCAGTCCGGGGCATCCCTCGGCGCGGTGCCGGAGCTGGCCCGGGCCCACCACGGGTCGGTGTCCAAGGAGCAGCGCGGGCTGATCGAGGAGGCCCTCAAGGCCGGCCGGCTGCCCGCAGTGGTCGCGACCTCCAGCCTCGAGCTCGGCATCGACATGGGCGCGGTGGACCTGGTCATCCAGGTCGAGTCGCCGCCGTCGGTCGCCAGCGGCCTGCAGCGGGTCGGCCGGGCCGGCCACCAGGTCGGTGCCGTCTCCCGCGGCGTCATCTTCCCGAAGTACCGCGGCGACCTGGTCCAGACCGCGGTGGTCGCCGAGCGGATGCGGGCCGGCCAGATCGAGTCGCTGCGATATCCCCGCAACCCGTTGGACGTGCTTGCCCAGCAGGTCGTGTCGATGGTGAGCATGGACGAGTGGGACGTCGAGGTGATGTACGACGTGGTGCGCCGCGCCGCGAACTACGCCTCGCTCCCCCGCAGCGCATTCGAGGCGGTGCTGGACATGCTCGCGGGGCGCTACCCGTCCGACGAGTTCGCCGAGCTGCGGCCCCGGCTGGTCTGGGACCGGGTCGGCGGCACCCTGACCGGCCGTCCGGGCGCGCAGCGGCTGGCCGTGACCAGCGGTGGCACCATCCCCGACCGCGGGCTGTTCGGTGTCTTCCTCGTGGGCGACAAGAAGAGCCGGGTCGGCGAGCTGGACGAGGAGATGGTCTACGAGTCGCGGGTCGGCGACGTGTTCACCCTCGGCTCGACCTCCTGGCGGATCGAGGACATCAGCCACGACCAGGTGCTCGTCACGCCCGCGCCGGGGCAGCCCGGGCGGCTGCCGTTCTGGAAGGGCGACACGCTCGGCCGGCCGGTCGAGCTCGGACGGGCGCTCGGTGCGTTCACCCGCGAGCTCGGCAACCTGACACCGGCGCAGGCCAAGGCCCGAGTGATGGCCTCGGGCCTGGACGACTGGGCTGCGGGCAACCTGCTGGCCTACCTGGGCGAGCAGCGCGAAGCCACCGGACACCTCCCGGACGACCGCACCGTCGTGGTCGAGCGGTTCCGCGACGAGCTCGGCGACTGGCGGGTCGCGATCCACTCACCGTTCGGCTCCCAGGTGCACGCACCGTGGGCGCTGGTCGTCGCGGCGCGGCTGCGCGAGCGCTACGGCGTGGACGTGCAGGCCATGCACTCCGACGACGGCATCGTGCTCCGGCTGCCGGACATCGAGCTCGACGAGGGCGAGGCAGCTCGCACCGGCACCGAGATGGCCGTGGTCGCCCCCGACGAGGTGGAGCCTCTGGTCACCGCGGAGGTCGGCGGTTCGGCGCTGTTCGCCTCGAGGTTCCGCGAGTGCGCGGCCCGCGCCCTGCTGCTGCCGCGGCGCAACCCCGGCCGGCGTACGCCGCTCTGGCAGCAGCGGCAGCGGTCCGCCCAGCTGCTGTCGGTGGCCAGCGACTACGGCTCGTTCCCCGTCGTGCTCGAGGCGATGCGCGAGTGCCTGCAGGACGTGTTCGACGTGCCGGGCCTGGTCGGCCTGATGCGCGAGGTCGAGGAGCGCACGGTGCGCTTCGTCGAGGTCGAGACCCAGCAGCCGTCGCCGTTCGCCCGGTCGCTGCTGTTCGGCTATGTCGCGCAGTTCCTCTACGAGGGCGACTCGCCGCTGGCCGAGCGCCGGGCCGCAGCGCTCTCGCTGGACGCGACGCTGCTCGCCGAGCTGCTCGGTCAGCAGGGCTACGGCGGGCTGCGCGAGCTGCTGGACCCGGACGCCGTGGCCGCGCTGGCCCGCGACCTGCAGCGGCTGTCCGAGGACCGGCGGGCCCGGGACGCCGAGGGGGTCGCCGACCTGCTGCGGGTGCTCGGGCCGCTCAGCACCGCCGAGGCGGTCGAGCGCGGTGCCCAGCCGACCTGGCTGGCCAACCTCGAGGAGGCCCGCCGCGCCGTGCGGGTGCGGGTCGCCGGCGAGGAGCGCTGGGTGGCGGTCGAGGACACCGGGCGGCTGCGCGACGCGCTCGGCACCCCGCTGCCGGTCGGCATCCCGGACGCCTTCCTCGAGCCGGTCAAGGACCCGATCGGTGACCTGGTGGCCCGCTACGCGCGCACCCACGTGCCGTTCACGACAGCCGACGTCGCGCTGCGCCTCGGGCTCGGCCCGGCCGTGGTCGAGCAGGCCCTGGCCCGGCTCGCCGGCTCCGGCCGGGTGGTGGCCGGCGAGTTCCTGCCTGGCGGTACGGGGCCGGAGTGGTGCGACGCCGAGGTGCTGCGGACTCTGCGCCGGCGGTCGCTGGCCGCGCTGCGCAAGGAGGTCGAGCCGGTGCCGGTCGAGGCGCTGGCGTCGTTCCTGCCGGGCTGGCAGCAGGTGGGCGGCCGGCTGCGTGGGGCCGAGGGCGTGCTGCGGGTCGTCGAGCAGCTGCAGGGAGCGCAGGTGCCGGCCTCGTCGCTCGAGTCCCTGGTGCTGCCGGTGCGCGTTGCCGACTACTCCCCCGCCCTGCTCGACGAGCTGTGCGCCGCCGGCGAGGTCCTGTGGCGCGGCCACGGCGCGCTGCCCGGCGGGGACGGCTGGGTGTCGCTGCACCTGGCCGACTCCGCGCACCTGACGATGCCCGGGCCCGACGACACCGCGATCAGCAGCCCGCTGCACCGGACGGTCGTCGACGCGTTGGCCGGCGGCGGCGCCTTCTTCTTCCGGCGGCTCTCCGACGTCGCAGCGTCGACCGACGACCAGACGCTGGTCGCCGCGTTGTGGGACCTGGTGTGGTCCGGACACGTCAGCAACGACACCCTCGCGCCGCTGCGGACCCTCGTCGCCGGCGGCGGCGCCCACAAGGCGCGCCGCCCGGCCCCCCGCGGCCGCTACGGCCGCGGCCGGCCGGCGATGCCCAGCCGGACCGGACCGCCGGTGGCCGCCGGTCGCTGGTCGCTGCTGCCCGAGGTCGAGACCGACCCCACCCGCCGGGCCGTGTCGCTGGCCGAGGTGCTGCTGGACCGGCACGGAGTGGTGATCCGTGGAGCGGTCGTGGCCGAGCGGGCGCCCGGTGGGTTCGCCGCGGTCTACCGCGTGCTCGCGACGTTCGAGGAGACCGGGCGCTGCCGGCGCGGCTACTTCGTCGAGGGCCTCGGCGCCGCACAGTTCGCGCTACCCGGCGCGGTCGACCGGCTGCGCGCCGTAGGCGCCTCGTTGGAGCGCCGCGACGAGGACCCACGCGCAAGCGCACCCGAGTCGCCACGCGCCCTGGTGCTCGCCGCGACCGACCCGGCCAACCCGTTCGGCGCCGCGGTCCGTTGGCCGTCCCGAGGCACCGGCGAGGACGCCGGACACAAGCCCGGCCGGAAGGCGGGAGCCCTGGTGGTCCTGGTCGACGGACGGCTGGTCCTGTACGTCGAGCGCGGCGGGCGCACCCTGCTCACCTGGGCCGACGACCCGCACCTGCTCCAGCCGGCGGTGGACGCGCTGTCGCTGGCGGTCCGGGAGGGCCAGCTCGGTCGCCTCACGGTCGAGCGGGCCGACGGCGCCGGTGTGCTCGACTCGCCGCTGGGGCGGGCGCTGGAAGAGGCGGGCTTCCATGCGACCCCGCGAGGCCTGAGACTTCGCAGGTGACTGCAGACGACGGGGACGGACGCCGGCCCGACGACTGGGCCGCGCGGCGGGGCGACGCCGCCGCCGAGCAGGCCGCCCGGCTGGCCCGCCAGCGCGGTGCCGAGGCCGACGAGGCCCGGCTGCTGCTCGCCGACTTCGTCCGACAGGCCCGCGACCGGGGCATTGCGCCGGTCGCCCTGCGGGCCCGGGCGATCAACGGCCGCACCCTCTACCGGACCGGGCTCACGGGCTGGTACCTGCGCCGCAACGGCTCGCTCGGGGTCGACGAGGACGGCGAGTTCTACATCCTGTCGGCCCCGACCAGCCTGACGGCCCGGCTCCGCGGCACCACCGTCGCACCGAGCGACCCGCCGCTCGTGGTCGGCGTCGGTGGCCGGGACGGCGAGTCGATGCCCCTGCGCGACCTGCTGCGGCTCCGGCTGGACGCGGGGTCCGACTGGGACGACCGGTGACCCTCACCAACTGGGCCGGCAACATCACCTTCGGCGCCGCCCGCGTGCACCGGCCGGGCACCCTCGACCAGCTCCAGTCCCTCGTCGCCGCAAGCGAACGGGTGCGCGCCCTGGGCAGCGGGCACTCGTTCTCCCCCGTCGCGGACACGACAGCCGACCTGGTCTCGGTGGCCGGCCTGCCCGCCACGGTCGAGGTCTCGGCGGATCGCACGACGGCGACAGTCGCCGCGGGGATGCGCTACGGCGAGCTGGCGATGGCGCTGCAGGCGCACGGCCTGGCGCTGCACAACCTCGGCTCGCTGCCGCACATCTCGGTCGCCGGCGCGGTGGCGACCGGTACCCACGGCTCCGGCCCGACCCTGGGCAGCCTGTCGACCGCCGTGGTCGGCCTCGACCTGGTCACGTCGACCGGAGCGATGCTCCGACTCGACCGCACCGACCCGCGGTTCCCCGGCGCCGTCGTTGCACTGGGGGCGATCGGTGTGGTCACCGCCCTCACGCTGGCGGTCCAGCCGACGTACGACGTGGCGCAGACCGTCTACCAGGACCTCCCGGTCCGGCGGCTGGCCACCGACCTCGACGAGATCCTCACCGCCGGCTACAGCGTCAGCCTGTTCACCACCTGGAGCCGGGACGTCATCGACGAAGTCTGGGTGAAGCGGCGCACCGACGACCTGCGCGCCGCGCTCGACCCGGGCTGGCTCGACATGCATGCCGCGACCGGCCCCCTGCATCCGGTGCCCGGCATGTCGCCGGCCAGCTGCACCGAGCAGCTCGGCGTGCCCGGCCCGTGGCACGAGCGGCTGCCGCACTTCCGGCTCGACCACACGCCGAGCAGCGGTGCCGAGCTGCAGACCGAGTACCTCGTGCCGCGCCGGCACGCGGTCGCGGCCCTGGACGCCGTGGAGGCGATGGCGCCACGGGTGGCGACGGTGCTGCAGGTGTCGGAGCTGCGCACGGTCGCGGCCGACGACCTGTGGCTCAGCCCGGCGTACGAGCAGGACTCGCTGGCCATCCACTTCACCTGGGTCGACGATGCGGCGGCGGTGGCGCCGGTGGTCGCCGAGCTCGAGCAGCGGCTGGCGCCGTTCGGTCCGCGACCGCACTGGGGCAAGGTCTTCTCGATGCCGCCGGCCGCCGTGCAGCCGCTCTACCCGCGACTGGCCGACGTCGTCGCGCTGCGCCGCAAGCTGGACCCGGACGACGTCTTCGGCAACGCGATGGTCGACGCCTACCTGCCTCGCTAAGCCAGGTCAGGCGACGAGCACCCGCCTAGTGATCTGCCCGTTGTTCTCCCAGTAGGTCCGCCTGCTCGTGAGGAAGGGGTCGTCCGGCGGCGGCTGGACGTTGCCGTCCTCGTCGTAGGCGCGAGACCTGATCGCATGCTCGCCCGTCGGCGGCGTTCCCCAGTCCAGCCTCCAGAACCGCCAGGCGAACTCCCGGGCCGGGCGAGCCGATGTTTGCGGCCTTCCGGCCGGTGCTTGCCGTCGCAAAGGACGGCGTCGCGCTAGGGCATCGGACGCTCGTACCACCGGACGTCGACCCACCGGCCGTGCTTGCGGCCGACCTCGTGGAACGTGCCAAGCTCGCGGAACCCGAACCGCTGGTGCAGCCGGACCGACGCGTCGTTCGGCAGCGCCACCCCGGCGTACGCGCGGTGCACGTCCTCCCCCGCCAGCAGGTCGAGCAGCGCGGCATACAACGCCGAACCGACTCCCCTGCCGACCACGTCCGGCGCGCAGTAGACGGTGGTCTCCACCGAGGTCGCGTAGGCCGGCTTGGCCCGGTGGGCGCTGCTGGTCGCGTAGCCCACGACGGTCCCCGCCAGCTCGGCGACGAGCAACCGGTACGGGCCGGTGCCGGCGTAGTGGTCGAACCAGACCCGCCGCGCCTCGACCGTGAACGGCTCGACGTCGAACGTCGCGTGGTCGTGCAGCACGTAGTGGTTGTAGAGGTCGGTCAGCGCCGGCAGGTCGTCGACCGCGCCGGCGCGCACGTGCACCGAGCTCACCGAGCGGCGGCCTTCACGGCGAGCACTGGAGCGTCGACCCCGAGCAGGATCTGCTGGGAGGTGCTGCCGACGATCAGCTTGCCCACCGCGGTCCGCCGTCGCAGCCCGATCACGACCACGTCCGGCCCGGTCTCGGTCGCCACGGCGATCACGCCGTCGGCCGGGTCGGTGCCCGCCGGCAGCTGCCGGACCTCGACCGGCACGCCGGCCTCGGCGAACCGTGCAGCCACCGCATCCAGGTTCTGCTCCGCGGACACCGGCGAGTCCACCTCGGCCGCCGGCCGCGTCACATTGACGACGACAGCGCCGGTCTGGCGGCGGCGCGCCTCGGCGATGGCAAGGGCGAGCGCGGCGTCACCCTCGGGCGTGCGGATGTAGGCGAGCAGGACGGTCACGGCAGCTCCCAGCGGAGAAGTCAGAAGACCTCAAGGGTGGCACGAGCGAGCTCGTCGGCGGTCAGGGCGCGCAACACGCACAGCTCGTTGCCGTCCGGGTCGGCCAGCACCACCCAGCTCACCTCGGCGGTCTGGCCGATCGACGTACGGCGTGCGCCGAGGCGCTCGAGGCGCTCCACCTCGGCGGCCTGGTCGTCGGGGCGCAGGTCAAGGTGCAGCCTGTTCTTCACCGACTTCTCCTCGGGCACCCGCAGGAACAGGATGTCCGGCGAGACACCGTCCTCCGGGCTGCCGGCCGGAGGCTCCAGCACGACCTCGTCCGGGTCCTCGTGGGTCCGCCGCCACCCCAGCGCCTGCTCCCAGAAGGTGGCCGCGCGGACCGGGTCGGTCGAGTCCACCGAGATGTTCTGCCAGCGAAGCGTCATGGCTCCGAGCCAACCGGACACCACCGACGATGTCGAACCAGTTCCGCTGCGGCCCGGTCTGGCAGCATGAACGTCAAGCGTGTGTCTCAAGAGTGTCACGCCGTGTAGATGGTCGGGTCCGGAGCGAGCCGTCGTAGACGAGTGTGAGCCGCCGCCAGCTGATTGCCGCCGGCTGCGGAGCCAACAGATGCGCGGTACCTGATCTCGTTCGATGCCAGGCAGGATGGACTTCCCCGAGGAGGACCTGCCGGACGTGGCCAAGGCCGCGCCGGCGTGGTCCTCGACGCCAGGGCGCCGACGTGTGGGTCTTCGAGGCAGCTGGAAAGCCAGCTGGCGAGTGTCGTGGCCACTGACGGGCGGCCCGATCGGCCCATGACCCGGGTCCAGGAGGACCTAGGCGCGTTCCCAGTCGTCGACTGCCCTCACGCGACGATGCGCTGGTGCGGCCCCAAGATCGCGTCGCGTTCGCCTCATCAGGCGGCCCGGGCACCAGCTGCTGTCCCGACCCGCCGTCGGGCCGCGGCGTCAGCCGACCGTAGAGGAAGCGGCGGAACAGCCGGGTCATCCGCGGCATCACGACCCAGGTCATCAGCCCGGTCAGGGTGCCGGAGAAGACCAGCGTCCGGGCGACCAGCGGCCAGCCCGAGAGCAGCGGCAGCACGGGCAGGTTCATCAGCAGCACCAGCGGCACGATCGCGCCCAGCGTGACCGAGCGCCATCTTCCAGCGCGGCGGCGCGGGGGCGGTGCGGCCCGGCAGCGAGAACCAGGTCTCCAGGCCGGACACCCGCGCGACGCCGGTCTCCTCGGCCAGGTCCTCGGCCCGGCGCAGCCAGTCGGCCCGCTCGGGCGAGCCCTCCCAGCGGTCCAGCGACGCCGGGTCGGCGAACCGGTAGACGACGTGCCAGTCCTGGCCGGCCGTGTGCGGGCCGCAGCACGCCGGAGCCGAGGAAGCCCGGGAAGCGCGAGGCGGCCGCCGATGATGCCGTCGTACCACTGCTCGAACTCGTGCTCGCGGCCGACGGCGACCCGCCGCGCCACCGTGACGGTGACCGGGCTCGGCGGTCTGCGACAGGAGGCTCACCTCGCTCTGCAAGCGTCGACCCCCGTGCGCATCTTCCCGTGGCGGCTGGAGACGATGCTCACACCATGCCCGAGGGAGACACCGTCTGGCTGGCCGGGCGGCGCCTGCACGACGCGCTGGCCGGCCGGGTGCTGACGCGCACCGACTTCCGGGTGCCCCAGCTCGCGACGGCCGACCTGGCCGGCCGCACCGTGCACCGAGGTGGTCAGCCGCGGCAAGCACCTGCTGTTCCGGATCGACGACGACGCTGACGCTGCACACCCACTTCCGGATGGACGGCGCCTGGCACCTCTACCGCCACGGCGACCGCTGGCGCGGCGGGCCCGAGTGGCAGGTGCGGGTGCTCCTCGAGAACGACGCCTGGCAGGCGGTCGGCTACCGGCTGCCGGTGGTCGAGCTGCTCCCGCGGGACCACGAGGGCGACGCGGTGGGTCACCTCGGCCCGGACCTGCTCGGGCCGGACTGGGACCCCGAGGAGGCCGTACGCCGGCTCGCCGCCGACCCCGACCGCGAGATCGGTCCGGCGCTGCTCGACCAGCGCAACCTGGCCGGTATCGGCAACCTCTACCAGGCCGAGGTCTGCTTCCTGCTGCGGCGTCTCCCCGTGGACGCCCGTCCGCGACGGTCGACCTCCCGGCGGCCGTCGACCGGGCCCACCGGCTGCTCACGGCCAACCGGGAGCACCCGGCCCAGGTGACCACCGGCGACCCGCGCCGGGGCGCGGAGCACTGGGTGTACGACCGGGCCGGCAAGCCGTGCCGCCGGTGCCGGACGGCGATCCGGTCCGCCGAGCAGGGCGACCCGCCCTACGAGCGGCTGTCCTACTGGTGCCCGCGCTGCCAGCCCAGGTGACGCCGGGCCTCCGTCGACACGCGAACGCCCGTCCACACCCCCGTTGACGTGGGGTGGACGGGCGAACGTCTGCTGGTCCTCGTACCCGGTGCGACGACGGGTCTATGCGGCGACGTTGGTGACGTGCAGCGGCGTGGGCGCGGCGACCGGCACCTGCGGCAGCTCGGCCAGGGCCTCGGCGAGCGCCAGGTTGTCGCTGACGTCGCGCAGCACCTCGGAGAGCGGGACCTCGAGCGCCTCGCAGATCGAGCCGAGCAGCTCGGAGGACGCTTCCTTCTGCCCGCGCTCGACCTCGGACAGGTAGCCGAGGGAGACCCGGGCCGGCGGCCGAGACCTCGCGCAGGGTGCGGCCCTGCTCGCGGCGGTGCTCCCGGAGCACGTCACCGAGCAGGCGGCGGAGCAGGATCATCGGGCAACGTCTCCTTCGCGGGCCGGGCGAGCCGGGACTGGTAGCGATCTCCACCGTAGCCGGTGGGGCGGCTGGTGCCGAGTGTAACGCTGTAATCATGCTGATGCGTTCCCGGCCCGTGAGCGACGGTGCGGAGCAGCTCGAGCGCGGCGGCGACCGCCGCCGCCCGCACCGCAGCCCGGTCGCCGTCGAGCGTCAAGGCCTCGAGCCGGGAGCCGTCCGGCCCGGCCACCGCCACGAAGAGCACCCCGGGCGGGTGGCCGTCCTGCGGGTCGGGGCCGGCGACCCCGGTGGTCGCGAGTCCCTAGGTCGCCCCGAGCCGCTGGCGCACACCCACGGCCATCGCCACCGCCACGTCGGGGTCGACCGGACCCCGCCGGGCAAGCAGCGCGGCGTCCACGCCGAGCAGCTCGGCCTTCAGCTCGGTGGCGTAGGCGATCACCCCGCCGCGGAACGTCGCCGACACCCCCGGCGACCGCGACGAGCGCGGCCCCGAGCGCGCCGCCGGTCAGCGACTCGGCGACCGCGACCGTCTCGCCCCGCTCGAGCAGCACCTCGTGCACCTCCTGGGCGACCTCGCGGGTCACGGCTGCCGGGCGCGCCGGGCCCGCTTGAGCACGGTGCGCTCGCTGGTCCGGCGCAGCCGCACGGCGCGGGCCACGTAGTCGACCCCGGTGACGACGGTGACCACCACGGCGACGTACATGATCAGCAGGGCCACCGAGTGCAGCACGCCGCCGAGCGGCAGCACGAGCAGCCCGATGCCGACGGCCTGCAGCATCGTCTTGACCTTGCCGCCGCGGCTGGCCGGCATGACGCCGTGCCGGATGACGAAGAACCGCAGCAGCGTCACGCCGATCTCGCGCACGAGCACCACCACGGTGACCCACCAGGCGAGCTCGTCGAGCAGCGACAGCCCGACCAGGGCCGCCCCGATCAGGGCCTTGTCGGCGATCGGGTCGGCGATCTTCCCGAAGTCGGTGACGATGCCTCGCCGCCGCGCGATCTCGCCGTCCACCCGGTCGGTCACCGACGCCACCGCGAACACCACGAAGGCGAGCACCCGCCACAGGTCGTCGTGACCGTCGTCGTGGAAGAGCAGCACCAGGAAGACCGGCACCAGCACCAGCCGCAGCACGGTGAGCGCGTTCGCGATGTTCCAGGCGCTGACCGCCGGGGTCGACCCGGTCACGACGTCGTCGGCTCGGCGACCAGGTCGGCGCCGTGGCTGTCGACGACCACGGCCGTGACGATCTCACCCACCTTGTACGCCGGGCCGGGGCGGGCCAGCAACGTGGTCGTGCCGTCCACCTCGGGGCCCTGGTGCGCACCGCGGCCCTCCGCGGTGCCGGTCAAGGAGTCCAGCTCCTCGACGAGGACCGACACGGTCTCCCCGACGCGCTCCTCGGCGCGCTGCGCCACCAGCTCGTCGACCAGCCCGGTGACCCGCTCGACCCGCGCCGCCACGACGTCCTCCGGCAGCTTCCCGTCCAGGGTCGCTGCCTCGGTGCCGTCCTCGTCGGAGTAGCCGAAGACGCCGACGACGTCCAGCCGCGCCTCGGTGAGGAAGCGCTCCAGCTCGGCCAGGTCGGCCTCGGTCTCCCCCGGGAACCCGACGATGACGTTGGACCGGATGCCGGCCGTCGGCGCCGCCGCCCGCACGGTGGCCACCAGCTCCAGGAACCGCTCGGTGTCGCCGAACCGGCGCATCCGGCGCAGCACCGGGGCACTCGCGTGCTGGAAGGACAGGTCGAAGTAGGGCAGCACGCCCTGGCGTCGAGGCCATCGCCTCGACCAGGCCCGGCCGCATCTCGGCCGGCTGCAGATAGCTGACCCGGACCCGCGCGACGCCGTCGACCGCGGCGATGTCCGGCAGCAGCGACTCGAGCAGCCGGATGTCCCCGAGGTCCTTGCCGTACGACGTGGAGTTCTCGCTCACGAGCACCAGCTCCCGCACGCCCTGGCCGGCCAGCCACGCGGCCTCGGCCAGCACCTCGTGCGGCCGGCGGGACACGAACGAGCCGCGGAAGGTCGGGATGGCGCAGAAGGTGCAGCGCCGGTCGCAGCCGCTGGCCAGCTTCAGCGCAGCAGTGGGCCCGTCGCCGAGGCGCATCCGCAGCGGCTGCGGCCCGGAGGCCGGTGCGAGCCCGGCCGGCAGGTCGGGGCGGGACAGGTCGGGGCGGGACGGCGCCACGCGGTCGGCCGGTGCGATCGGCAGCAGCCGTCGGCGGTCCCGCGGCACGTGCGGCACGTGCGCCTCGCCGGCGAGGATGCCCTGCAGACGCGCCGAGATGTCCGCGTAGTCGTCGAAGCCGAGCACCGCATCGGCCTCCGGCAGCGCCTCGGCCAGCTGCTCGCCGTACCGCTCCGCCAGGCAGCCCACGGCCACGACCGCCTTGGTCCGGCCACCCTCCTTGAGGTCCGCCGCCGCGAGCAGGGTGTCGACCGAGTCCTTCTTGGCGGCCTCGACGAAGCCGCAGGTGTTGACCAGTGCCACGTCGGCGTCACCGGGCTCGGCGACGAGCAGCCAGCCGTCGGCGGCGAGGCGGCCGGCGAGCTCCTCGGAGTCGACCTCGTTACGGCCGCAGCCGAGGGTGACCAGCGCGACGCGCCGGCCCGTCGGGGCGGTGGGCATGGGCCGCAGCCTATCCGCGCGCGGAGCCGCCTCAGCCCGCAGCGGGATCCTCGGGCGTGAACTGCACCCGGGCGACCTGACCGCGGCGCCCGGGAGCACCGATCGCGTTGCCGTTGACCGTCAGCTCGACCCCGCCCGCGTTGCCGATGACCAGCTTGAGCCGGGTCTTGTCGGTGAACGTCTTCTCCTGGCCGGCCTGCAGCAGCCCCTGGAACAGCTCCTGCCCGCTGGTGGTCGTGACCTGGACCCAGCTGCGGTCGGTGGCCCGCACCGCCACGGTCACCTTGCCGCGCGGGGCCTGGGCCACTGCGCTGTCGTCGCCGGACGGTGTCGGCGACGCGGGCGCGCTGGTGCTCGGCGGTGCGCTGGTGGTGCGGCCCGGGTCGGCGACGTCGTGCCCACCACCGTCGGAGCCGGAGAACGCCTGCACCAGGCCGTAGGCGATGACCAGGACGAGCGCAGCAGCCATCGCCGCGCTCCAGTTGGGGCCGCCGCGGCGTTCCTTCCAGGTCGTCGTCTCGGCCTCGAAGACCTCGGTGGCCCGGGCCGGGGCGGCTTCCGGTCGGGCCGCGTCGAACTCGGCCAGCAAGGGAGCCGGGTCCAGCCCGACCGCGACGGCGATGTTGCGCAGGTGGCCGCGGGCGTAGAAGTCGCCACCGCAGGCCGAGTAGTCGTCGTCCTCGATGTTCATGATCAGGGTGCGGCGGATCCGGGTGGCCGCAGCGACGTCCTCGAGGGAGAGTCCGGCCGTCTCCCGCGCCGCAGCGAGGGTCGTGCCGATGGACACCTGTTCTCCTTCTCCCCGTCGCCCCGTGTTGAGAGGCACCAGTCTAGGGACCACCCTTACTGTCGACCAGCCGTGAGCACACCCTGAGTGATCACGTTGCTGCAACAGGATGAATCCGTGACGGAGGTCACTCACCGCGCAGGGTGAGCAGCACTCCGTCCAGCTCGTCGGGCAGCACCAAAACGTCGCGCGCCTTCGACCCCTCGGACGGCCCGACGATGCCGCGGCTCTCCATCAGGTCCATCAGCCGGCCGGCCTTGGCGAAGCCCACCCGCAGCTTGCGCTGCAGCATCGAGGTCGAGCCGAACTGCGTGGTCACCACCAGCTCGGCGGCCTGGCAGAGCAGGTCCAGGTCGTCGCCGACCTCCTCGTCGACCTCGCGCCGGGCGCTCTGCGGTGCGATCACGTCGTCCCGGTAGGTCGGCTGCAGCTGCTTCTTGCAGTGCTCGACCACGGCCACGATCTCGGCCTCGGTGACCCAGGCACCCTGCATCCGCATCGCCTTGCTGGCACCCATCGGCAGGAACAGCCCGTCGCCCTGGCCCACCAGCTTCTCGGCACCGGGCTGGTCCAGGATGACCCGGCTGTCGGCGAGGCTCGACGTCGCGAACGACAGCCGCGACGGCACGTTGGCCTTGATCAGGCCGGTCACGACGTCGACCGACGGCCGCTGGGTGGCCAGCACCAGGTGGATGCCGGCGGCGCGGGCCAGCTGGGTGATCCGGACGATCGAGTCCTCGACGTCCCGCGGCGCGACCATCATCAGGTCGGCGAGCTCGTCGACCACGACGAGCAGGAACGGGTACGGCGTGAGGACGCGCTCGCTTCCGGGTGGCGGCTGGAGCTTGCCGGTCTTGACCGCCTTGTTGAAGTCGTCCACGTGCCGGAAGCCGAACGCAGCGAGGTCGTCGTAGCGCAGGTCCATCTCGCGGACCACCCACTGCAGCGCCTCGGCCGCCTTCTTCGGGCTGGTGATGATCGGCGTGATCAGGTGCGGCACGCCCTCGTAGTGGGTGAGCTCGACCCGCTTGGGGTCGACCAGCACCATCCGCACCTCGTCCGGCGTGGCCCGCAGCAGCAGCGAGGTGATCATCGAGTTGACGAAGCTCGACTTGCCGGAGCCGGTCGCGCCCGCGACGAGCAGGTGCGGCATCTTGGCGAGGTTCGCCACGACGAAGCCGCCCTCGACGTCCTTGCCCAGCGCCACCAGCATCGGGTGGTGGTCGTTGCGGGCCACCGCCGAGCGCATGACGTCGCCGAGGCTCACGACCTCCTTGTCGACGTTGGGGATCTCGATGCCGATGGCCGACTTGCCGGGGATCGGCGAGAGGATCCGCACGTCGGCGCTCGCCACGGCGTACGCGATGTTCTTGGACAGGGCGGTGACGCGCTCGACCTTCACCGCGTTGCCGAGCTCGACCTCGTAGCGGGTCACGGTCGGGCCGCGGGTGTAGCCGGTCACCTGGGCGTCGATGCCGAACTGCTCGAGCACCTCGGTGAGCGACTCGACCACCGCGTCGCTGGCCTTGGACCTTGCCCGGTGCGGAGAGCCCTCCCGCAGCACGTCGGCCGGCGGCAGCGAGTAGGTGACGTCGCCGGAGAGCAGCAGCTGCTCGACCCGGACCGGCATCGGCGAGTGCGCCGGCGGCGGCTTCCCCACCTCGGCGGCCGGGTCGGCAGCTCCGGCTGCCGGCCCGCCCTCCTCACCTTCCCGAGCCACCACCGAGATGTCGTACGGCGTCTCAGCGGCCTCCTCGTCACCCGGCGCGAGCGACCCCTGCCGACGACGTGGCCGCCTGCGCTTGAGGGGCTCCAGCGGCTCGACCGCCGCCGCCTCGGCGTCGGGCGTCTCGGCCGTCTCGTCCTCGGTCGGCCGATGCATCAGCCAGGCGAGCACGGCCTTGCCCCGCTCGGGCAGCGCGTGCAGCGGCGTGGCGGTGACCACGAGCAGGCCGAACACCAGCAGCAGCACCAGCAGCGGCACCGCGACGTAGGTCGAGACCGCGGAGACCAGCGGTGACGCCACCAGGTAGCCGAGGTAGCCGCCGCCCTCGCGCAGCGGGACCCCGTGGCCCTGGCCCGGGTCGGGCAGGCCCCGGGCGATGTGGACCAGGCCCAGGACGGCCAGCCCGATGCTGCCCAGGCCGATGCCGATCCGGCCACCCGCCTCGGCGTCCTGCGGGTGCCGCAGGATGCGCACCCCGAGCCCGAGCAGGACCAGCGGGACGACCAGGCCGACCCGGCCGAAGGTGCCGGCCACCACGGCGTGCACGACCCGGCCGACCGGACCCTGCAGGTCCCACCACTCCACCGCCGCCACCACGGTGGCCAGGCCGAGCAGTGCGAGCCCGATCCCGTCCCGGCGGTGGGCGGGGTCCAGGTCGCGGGCGCTGCTCCCGATCCGCCGGGCCAGGGCCCCGACCAGGTGCGCGATGCCGAGCCACAGGCCGCGCAGCATCCGGACGGGCAGCGGCGGACCGACCCGGCGAGTCTCGCGCCCCGCGAGCTTTCTGCCCGTCTGCTTGCGGGGACTCCGGGCGGCTGGCTTGCGGGCCGCCGGCTTCGCCCCCGCGCGGGTGCTCGAGCCGCGCGGGCGAGTGGGCGTACGGGTGGCCATGCTGGCGAGGCTACCCGTAGGTCACGCCTGCACCACTGGTCACACGGCTCCCAGCCCCCGCGTGTCGCACAAGCCTCTCGCCGGTCAGGCCGAGCGCAGCGACTCGACCCGGGCCCGCAGGGCGGCCACCGCGGCGACCAGCCCGTCCCGGTCGAGGGCGCCGTCGCCGTCCAGCTGCGCCTCGACCTCGGCCACGTGCCGGGCCACGTCCTCGACCACCTCGGGGTCGGGCAGCCCGGCGACCTGGCCCGCCAGCAGGGCGGCCTGCTCCCGGAGCTGGCGGTTCTTGCGGTAGAGCTCGACGAACACCCCGACCTTGGCGCGCAGGACCCACGGGTCGAACGGCTTGGCCAGGTAGTCGACGGCACCGGCCGAGTAGCCGCGGAAGGCGTGCTGCGGCTCCCGGTTGATGGCGGTCAGGAAGATGATCGGGATGTCCTTGGTCCGCTCCCGGCGCTTGATGTGCGCCGCGGTCTCGAAGCCGTCCATGCCGGGCATCTGCACGTCGAGCAGGATCACCGCGTAGTCGTCGGCGAGCAGCGCCTTCAACGCCTCCTCGCCGGAGGTCGCCCGGACCAGGGTCTGGCCCAGCGACACGAGGATCGCCTCGAGCGCGAGCAGGTTCTCCGGCCGGTCGTCGACGAGCAGGATGCGCGCCGGCGCGGTCTCGCCTGGTGGGGACGGCACGGCGTCACTGTAACCAGGGGCGCTCACCGCTGCTGCGAGAGCCACAGCCGCATGGTGTCCAGCAGCTGGTCGATGTCCACCGGCTTCGTGACGTAGTCGGAGGCCCCGGAGGCAAGGCTCTTCTCCCGGTCGCCCTGCATCGCCTTGGCGGTCAGGGCGATGATCGGCAGGGTGGCGAAGGTCGAGGTCGCGCGGATCGCCTCGGTCGTGGCGTAGCCGTCCATCTCCGGCATCATCACGTCCATCAGGACCAGGTCCACGTCGGCGTTCTGCTCCAGCGCCGCGATCCCCTCCCGGCCGTTCTCCGCGTAGACCACCGACATGCCCCGCCGCTCCAGCACGCTGGTCAGCGCGAACACGTTGCGGACGTCGTCGTCGACGATGAGCACCTTCTTCGCGGCGAAGGCCTCGTCGTCGAGCAGCGCGACCTCGCGCGAGGGACGTGGCGTGAGCTCGTGCACCGGCGTACCGCCCTGCGCCGGGACGACACCGTGCGCGCCCTCGGGGAACGCGTCGACCGGCAGCAGCAGGGTGAAGGTGCTGCCCTCCCCCGCCCGGCTGGCCGCCTGGATCTCGCCGCCCAGCAGGTGCGCGATCTCCCGGCTGATGTTCAGGCCCAGCCCGGTGCCGCCGTACCGCCGGCTGGTGGTGCCGTCGGCCTGCTGGAACGCCTCGAAGATGACCCGCAGCTTCTCGGTCGGGATCCCGATGCCGGTGTCCACGACCGAGAAGGCGATCACGTCCGTCCCCACCAGAGTCGAGCGCGACACCTGGGCCTTGGTGGCCGGCTCGACGATCAGCCGCACCGTGCCGTGCTCGGTGAACTTCACCGCGTTCGACACCAGGTTGCGCAGGATCTGCTGCAGCCGGTGCTCGTCCGTGTGCACGGTCTGCGGCAGCTCGCTGGCCACCGTCAGCTCGAAACCGAGCGCCCGGTCCGTGGTGAGCGGTCGGAAGGTCGCCTCGACGTAGTCGACGATGTGGGTCAGCGACACCTCGCCGACGTGCACGTCCATCTTCCCGGCCTCGACCTTGGACAGGTCGAGGATGTCGTTGATGAGCTGCAGCAGGTCGGTGCCCGAGCTGTGGATGGTGCGGGCGAACTCCACCTGCTTGTCGCTGAGGTTGCCGTCGCTGTTCTCGGTGAGCAGCCGGGCCAGGATCAGCAGGCTGTTCAGCGGCGTCCGCAGCTCGTGGCTCATGTTCGCCAGGAACTCGGACTTGTAGCGGCTCGACTGCGAGAGCTGCTCGGCCCGCTCCTCGAGCGCCTCTTGCTGCGCCTGCAGCTCGGCCTGCTTCTCCTGCAGCTCGGTCGCCAGCCGCTGCGACTCGGCCAGCAGCTCCTCGGTCCGGGAGCTGGCCAGGATCGCGTTGAGCGAGACGCCGATCAGCTCCATCAGCTGGTCGAGGAACGCGAGGTGCACCTCGGTGAACGGGGTCAGGGACGCCAGCTCGATCACGCCCAGCACCCGGTCCTCGAACGGCACCGGCAGCACCACGATGCTGACCGGCGTGGAGCCACCCAGGCCGGAGGCGACCCGGATGTAGTCGGCCGGCGCCTCTGGGATGAGGATCCGCCGTCGCTCCTTGGCGGCCTGGCCGACCAGCGCCTCACCCAGCTGGAAGTGGGTGGGAAGGTCGGCGCGGGCGCTGTAGCCGTAGGTGGCGACCAGGCGCAGCCCCGCCTCGGCGTGGGCACCCTCGGCGAGGAAGAAGGCACCGTGCTGCGCGGCCACCGAGGGCGTGAGCTCGCGCATGATCACGTCCGTCACGTCGGAGAGGTCGCGCCGGCCCTGCACCAGGCCGGTGATCCGGGCCAGGTTGGTCTTGAGCCAGTCCTGCTCCTCGTTGGCCCGGGTCGTCTCGCGCAGGTTGGCGATCATCTGGTTGATGTTGTCCTTGAGCGCGTCGACCTCGCCGCTGGCATCGACCGCGACCTGACGGGTCAGGTCGCCCCGGGTCACGGCCGTGGACACCTCGGCGATCGCCCGCAGCTGGTTGGTCAGGGTGCTGGCCAGCTGGTTGACGTTCTCGGTGAGCTTCTTCCAGGTGCCGGAGACGCCCTCGACCTCGGCCTGGCCGCCGAGCTTCCCCTCGGTGCCGACCTCGCGGGCCACCCGGGTGACCTCGGCGGCGAAGGAGGACAGCTGGTCGACCATCGTGTTGATGGTGTTCTTGAGCTCGAGGATCTCGCCGCGGGCGTCGACGTAGATCTTCTGGGTGAGGTCACCCTTGGCGACCGCGGTCGTGACGTTCGCGATCGAGCGGACCTGGCTGGTCAGGTTGAACGCCATCGAGTTGACGTTGTCGGTGAGGTCCTTCCAGGTACCGGCCACGTTCGGCACCTGGGCCTGGCCGCCCAGGATGCCCTCGGTGCCGACCTCGCGCGCGACCCGGGTGACCTCGTCGGCGAAGGCGCGCAGCGTGTCGACCATCGTGTTGATGGTCTGGGCGAGCGCGGCGACCTCGCCCTTGGCCTCGACGCTGATCTTCTGGCTCAGGTCGCCGCGGGCCACGGCGGTGGACACCTGGGCGATCGAGCGGACCTGTCCGGTCAGGTTGAGCGCCATCGAGTTGACGTTGTCGGTGAGGTCCTTCCAGGTCCCGCCGACGCCGCGGACCTGGGCCTGGCCGCCGAGGATGCCGTCGGTGCCGACCTCGCGGGCCACCCGGGTCACCTCGTCGGCGAACGCCGACAGCTGGTCGACCATCGTGTTGATCGTGGTCTTGAGCTCGAGGATCTCGCCGCGGGCGTCGACGGTGATCTTCTGAGTCAGGTCGCCGCGGGCGACGGCGGTGGTGACCTGGGCGATGTTGCGGACCTGGCCGGTGAGGTTGCTGGCCATGCCGTTGACGTTGTCGGTGAGGTCCTTCCAGGTGCCGGCAACGCCCTGGACGTCGGCCTGGCCGCCGAGCCGGCCCTCGGTGCCCACCTCGCGGGCGACCCGGGTCACCTCGTCGGCGAACGCGCGCAGCGTGTCGACCATCGTGTTGATCGTGTCGGCCAGGGTGGCGACCTCGCCCTTAGCCTCGACCGTGATCTTCTGGCTCAGGTCGCCACGCGCGACGGCGGTGGAGACCTGGGCGATCGAGCGGACCTGGCCGGTGAGGTTGCTGGCCATGCCGTTGACGTTGTCGGTCAGGTCCTTCCAGGTGCCCGAGACGCCGGGCACCTCGGCCTGGCCGCCGAGCTTGCCCTCGGAGCCGACCTCGCGGGCCACCCGGGTCACCTCGGAAGCAAACGACGAGAGCTGGTCGACCATCGTGTTGATCGTGCTCTTCAGCTCGAACAGCTCGCCCTTCACGTCGACGGTGATCTTCCGTGACAGGTCGCCGTTGGCCACCGCGGTGGTGACCTGGGCGATGTCCCGGACCTGGTTGGTGAGGTTGCTGGCCATCGAGTTCACCGAGACGGTGAGGTCCTTCCAGCTGCCCGACACCCCGCGCACCTTGGCCTGGCCGCCGAGGTTGCCCTCGGTGCCGACCTCGCGCGCCACCCGAGTCACCTCGGCGGTGAACAGCGCCAGCTGGTCGACCATCGCGTTGACGGTGCGTCCGATCCGCAGGAACTCCCCGCGCAGCGGCAGGTTGCCGCTGCGCAGCTCGATGCGCTGCGAGAGGTCGCCCTCGGCCACCGCCTCGATCACCCGCGCCACCTCGGTGACCGGCCGCACCAGGTCGTCGACCAGGGCGTTGGCGTCCTCGTAGCAGTCGGCCCAGGTGCCCGGCGCGTCGGCGCCGTCCAGCCGCTCGGTCAGGCGGCCGTCGCGTCCGGCCGTACGCCGGACCCGACGCAGCTCGGCGGCCAGCCGGGCGTTGCGCTCGGCGACCTCGTTGTACGTGCGGGCCAGCTCGAGCAGGACGCCGTCCCCGGTCTCGGGCAGCCGGCGGCGGAACTTGCCGTCCCGCATGTCCTCGAGGGCCGAGAGCAACCGGCGTACCGAGACCTCGTCGACGGGCGACTGCCCCGCCCCCCTCGCCTGCACCATCGACACAGCAGCCACGCCGACCTCCGTCTACACCTCGACCACGAGTGGGATGATCATGGGCCGTCGGCGGTGGGTGTCGCTGACCCACTTGCCGACGGTGCGCCGCACCAGCTGCTCGAGCTGACGCCGGTCGCCGATGCCCTCGCCGGCGGCGCGGTCCAGCGCCTCCTCGACGAGGCTGCGGACCTCGTCGAAGACACTGTCGTCCTCGGCGAACCCGCGAGCGTGGATCTCCGGGCCGCCGGCCACCTTCCCGGTCACCGAGTCGACGACCACCACGACCGAGATGAAGCCCTCGTCGCGCAGGATGCGGCGGTCCTTCAACGACGACTCGGTGACGTCGCCGACGCTGGACCCGTCGACGTACACGTAGCCGCACGGCACCGCCCCGACGATGCTCGCCCTGCCGTCGACCAGGTCGACCACGACGCCGTCCTCGGCGAGCACGGTCCGGTCGCGGGGCACGCCGGTGAGCACGGCGAGGTCGGCGTTGGCGCGCAGGTGCCGCCACTCTCCGTGCACCGGCATCACGTTGCTGGGCCGGACGATGTTGTAGACGTAGAGGAGCTCACCGGCCGACGCGTGCCCGGAGACGTGCACCAGGGCGTTCGCCTTGTGCACCACCTTGGCGCCCCAGCGGGACAGGCCGTTGATCACCCGGTAGACCGGGTTCTCGTTGCCGGGGATGAGGGAGGACGCGAGGATCACCGTGTCGCCCTCGCCGACCCGGATCACGTGGTCCCGGTTCGCGATCCGGGACAGCGCCGACATCGGCTCGCCCTGGGACCCGGTGCAGACGAGCACGATCTGGTCGTCGGGGAGGTCGTCGAGCGCCTTGACGTCCACCAGCAGGCCGGCCGGGACGTCGAGGTAGCCGAGGTCCCGGGCCAGCCCCATGTTGCGCACCATCGACCGGCCCACGAAGGCCACCTTGCGATGGTGCCGGACGGCGGCGTCGAGGACCTGCTGCACCCGGTGCACGTGGCTGGCGAAGGAGGCAACGATCACCCGTTTGGTCGCCTGGGCGAACACCGTGTCCAGCACCGCGGCGATGTCGCGCTCCGGGGTGGTGAAGCCGGGCACCTCGGCGTTGGTCGAGTCGACGAGGAGCAGGTCCACGCCCTCGTCGCCGAGCCGGGCGAGAGCCCGCAGGTCGGTGATCCGCCCGTCCAGCGGCAGCTGGTCCATCTTGAAGTCGCCGGTGTGCACCACCAGGCCGGCCGGGGTGCGGATCGCGACCGCGAGCGCGTCCGGGATCGAGTGGTTGACCGCGAGGAACTCGCAGTCGAACGGCCCGAACCGCTCCCGCTGACCCTCCCGCACCTCGAGCGTGTACGGCGTGATGCGGTGCTCCTGCAGCTTGGCCTCGACCATCGCCAGGGTCAGCCGCGACCCGATCACCGGGAGGTCGGGCTTCTCCCGCAGCAGGTAGGGAACCGCGCCGATGTGGTCCTCGTGACCGTGGGTAAGGACGACCGCCTCGATGTCGTCCAGCCGGTCCCGGATGTACTCGAAGTCGGGCAGGATCAGGTCCACCCCGGGCTGGAAGTCTTCCGGGAAGAGCACGCCGCAGTCCACGACCAGCAGCCGGCCGGCGTACTCGAAGACGGTCATGTTCCTGCCGACCTCGCCGAGCCCGCCCAGCGCGACGACACGAAGGCCGCCCGCAGGAAGCGCGGGCGGCGGGCCGAGCTCGGGGTGCGGGTGGCTCATCCGGGGAGCCCGAGGGCGTCGTGCAGGCGCGCCACCTCGGCATCCGTCGCATCGAGCAGGGGCATCCGGACGGTCCGCTCCGGGATCACCCCGAGCAGCTGCAGTGCGGCCTTGGACCGGATCGCGCCCTGCGACCCCCGGTCCATGATCGCGCGCACCGACGGGATGAGGCGGCGGTGGATGCCGAGCGCCTCGGTCAGGTCGCCGCGGTCGACCGCCGCCACCATCGCTGCGTAGTCGTCGCCGTGCACGTGACCGACGACGCTGATCACCCCGATGCCACCGTGGGTGAGCCAGGCGAGGTTCATCGCGTCGTCGCCAGAGTAGTAGGCGAGGTCGGTGCCGGCCATCACCCGGGACCCCTCGAACAGGTCCCCCTTGGCGTCCTTCACCGCGAGGATCCGCTCGTGCTCGGCCAGCCGCATCAGGGAGTCGTACTCGATCGGCGTGCCGGTGCGAGCCGGGATGTCGTAGAGGATCACCGGCAGGTCGACGGCGTCGACGGCGGTCTCGAAGTGCCGGACCAGCGACTCCTGGGGTGGCTTGTTGTAGTACGGCGTCACGATCAGCAGGCCGTGCGCGCCCGCCTTCTCGGCCGAGCGGGACAGCTCCACCGTGTGGTGGGTGTCGTTCGTCCCGGTTCCGGCCACCACCTTGGCCCGGTCCCCCACCGCCTCGACGACCGCGCGGAGCAGCTGCTCCTTCTCGGCGTCGCTGGTGGTGGGCGACTCGCCGGTCGTCCCGCTCACGACCAGGCCGTCGTGCCCGTGCTCGACCAGGTGGGTCGCCAGCCGCTGGGCGGCCTCGACGTCCAGGCTGCCGTCCGTGCGGAACGGCGTGACCATCGCTGTCAGGACCCGGCCGAATGCGGCCGCCGCGCTCGTGGACATAGGGCTCACGCTACCGGGCCGAGGTGGGGTCATAGGGAGACCCCGCCGCCACCCGCTCGGGGGTTCGGGCAGCGACGGGGCTCGCCGACATCATCGGTGCGGACGCCCCAGGTGTTACACCCTGCAACCAGATGGTGCGATCGCACCAGCGGCCGGGACGTGGCTCACCACCCGGTACCGGAGACCGGTCCGGGAGGTCGCCCAGCCGTCCGCCGGGTCGCGGTCCCGGACCCGCCAGCCGGACCCCAGGACCGGCGCGAAAGTGTCCCCATCGACGGCGTCCGCGAGCTCGGTCACCACCACGAGGTCCGCGTGCGGCAGCGCCTCGGCGTAGACGCTGGCGCCGCCCACCACCCAGACGTCACCGGGCCGGTCCAGGGCCGCGGCGAGTGAGCCGCAGACCTCGGCGCCGGGCGCCTGCCAGCCGGACCGCCGGGTCAGGACGACGTTGTGCCGGCCCGGCAGCGGCCGGACCGCGCGCGGGAGCGACTCCCAGGTGGCGCGGCCCATCACCACGGTCGAGCCCAGGGTGAGCGTCTTGAACCGGGCCAGGTCCTCGGGCAGGTGCCAGGGCAGGGTCCCGTCGGCGCCGATCACTCCGTTCGCAGCCTGGGCCCAGACGAGTCCGACGACGCCGACGGTCACCGCAGCCTCAGACGGCCACCGGCGCCCGCAGGGCCGGGTGGTGCTGGTAGCCCACGACCTCGAAGTCCTCGTAGGTGTGGTCGAACAGCGAGCCGGCCGGCTTCAGCCGCAGCTCCGGGAACGGGTACGGCGTGCGGGACAGCTGCTCGTGCACCTGGTCGAGGTGGTTGTCGTAGATGTGGCAGTCGCCGCCGGTCCAGACGAAGTCGCCCGGCTCCAGCCCGACCTGCTGGGCGACCATGTGGGTGAGCAGCGCGTAGCTCGCGATGTTGAACGGGACCCCGAGGAAGAGGTCGGCGCTGCGCTGGTAGAGCTGGCAGGACAGCCGGCCGTCGGCGACGTAGAACTGGAACAGGGTGTGGCAGGGCGGCAGCGCCATCTGCGGGATCTCACCGACGTTCCAGGCCGAGACGACCATCCGCCGCGAGTGCGGGTTGGTGCGCAGGGTCTCCAGCACGCCAGCGATCTGGTCGACGTGCTCCCCGCTGGGCGTCGGCCAGGCCCGCCACTGCACGCCGTACACGGGTCCGAGGTCACCGTCCGGCGCCGCCCACTCGTCCCAGATGGTGACGCCGTGCTCGCGCAGCCAACCGACGTTGCTCTCGCCGCGCAGGAACCAGAGCAGCTCGTAGGCGATCGACCGGAAGTGCACCCGCTTCGTCGTGATCAGCGGGAAGCCCTGCTGCAGGTCGTAGCGCATCTGGTGGCCGAAGACCGAGCGCGAGCCGGTGCCTGTGCGGTCCGGCCGGCTGCTGCCGTGCTCCAGGACGTGCCGCAGCAGGTCCTCGTACTGGGTGTCGACGTGAGGAGTCCCGGCCATGCCTCGATCGTAGGCGGATGCGGGCCGACGAGCCGGGCAACCATTCCGCGGCGCGCCCACGTCTTGGGGAGCGGACGTCCACTTGTCAGCAGTCCACCGCAGGAGACCGGACCAGGAGCCGACCATGATGCACGTGCCGCACCGCCCGCACCGCCCCCGTCACCGCGTCGCTGCCCTGACCCTCGCCCTGTCGGCGCTGCCTCTCGTGCTGCTGCCGGCCGTGGCGCTCGCCACCACGGACCCCGGCCCCAAGGCCGCGATCGAGCACGCCGAGCGGCAAGCTGCCGGGCCGACCCAGCCCAACAAGGCGCAGATCGAGCACCACGAGGCCCAGCTGCCCGTGCCTGCCGGTCACGAGCCGCAGCCGGAGTCGGGCTCGACCGGCGACGCGGCGCTCTGGCAGCTCGCCATGAGCGCCGGCCTCGGCGCCGCGCTCACCGGGGCCGTCGTCGTGACATCGCGCCGGATCGGCCAGCACAGCCACGTCGCGACCTCGTAGGGCGCACCATCGAATGACTCAGCAGGAGGGGAGCACCGTGACCGCGCGCGACGACGAGGTCCGTGACTTCGTCGCCGCGCGCGGTCACGCGTTGCTGCGCACCGCCTACCTCCTCACGGGCGACCAGCAGCTCGCCGAGGACCTCGTCCAGGGCGCGCTGGAGAAGGTGGTGGCACATTGGGGGGCCATCCGGGTCGCGGAGGCCGCGGAGAGCTACGTCCGCCGCACCATGTACCGCGACCAGGTGTCGTTGTGGCGGCGCCGTCGGGTGGCCGAGGTGCTGTCCTTCACCGTCCCGGAGCCACGGCGCGCGCCCGACTCCCGCGACCGGGTCGAGGACCGGGTGGTCCTGCGTCAGGCGCTGATGCGGCTCGGGCGCCGCCAGCGCACGGTGGTGGTGCTGCGCTACTTCGAGGACCTCACCGAGCAGCAGGTGGCCGACCTGCTGGGGATCTCGGTCGGGACGGTCAAGAGCCAGGCGCACAAGGCGCTCACCCACCTGCGTGAGGCGTGCGGCGACCTGACCCCGGCCCGAGAGAGGGAACCACGATGACGACCTCCGAGGAACGGACGTTCGAGGACCGCCTGCAGGTGGCCCTGCAGGACCTGGCCGACGAGGTGCGCCCCGCCCTCCTGCTCGACCGGGTACAGCCGCCGGCGACCCGTCCCGGCTGGAGCCGGCGGACTGTGCTGGGCGCGGCGGCGGTCGCAGCGCTCGTCGTGGCCATCGCCGCGGTGAGCTGGCTCCGGGCGGACGGACCCCGGCTGGTCGAACCCGTGCAGCGCCCGCCCACGGTGTTCCGCCTGCCCGACCGGACCTCGGACTCCCCGGGCCCGGCCATGATGGCGATCACCCTGACAAACAGCTCCCTGGACGGACCGCCCGCCTACCTGGTGCCGGCAGGCGGTGGCCGGATCGTCGCCATCCCGCCCACGCGGCAGGCCTACGCCGCGCTCTCGCAACGGCTCTCCGCCGACGGCCGGGTGCTGGTGCGTCAGAACGAGGGGTCGACCGGGACGCCGTACGTGATCGTCGACCTCGCCTCCGGTCGGGTACGGCTCGTGGAGGACCACGTCTTCTTCCTCGCCCTCACGCCGAAGGGCAGGGCCGCGGCGGAATACACCCGGGACGCCGTCGAACTGGTCGACCTGGGCACCGGTGCGCGCCGGACCCTGCGCCGGCTGGCGACCCCGGCGACCCCGAAGGTGGTGTGCGGCTGCTTCCCCGGTGCCTTCGGGGTGGTCGGCGGTCTCGGCTGGTCACCGGACGGCTCGTTGCTGGCGATGAAGGACGGGGCGGACACCCTCGTGGTCGACCGGCGCGGCGAGCTCCGGGCCCGGCTGCGCGGGGTCCGGATGGTCAACGGCTCGCAGTCCTGGTCGCCGGACAGCCAGTCGTTGCTCGTGTACGACGGGAGGGGGCCGACCTTCTCGGTCCGCCGGCTCGACGGGACATCGCCGACCGTCTTGCAAGCCCCGGCCGCCGCCCTCCGGCCGCTGGGCTGGGCCGGCTCCCGAGTGGTTTGGCTCACCGGAGCCGCCGGGAATCAGCGTCTCGTCCTCGCGGATAAGTCGGCCGAGCACACCGAGACGTGGATGCGTTTCGACGTCGGGGCCGCAGCCGTCGAGAGCGCCACCTGGTCAACCGACCTGGCCGGGACGATGCGCCGCTGACGCTCTGACAGGATCTGGCGCATGGCTGACGTCGGCGTGCGCCTTGCGATCCCCGCGGACGCCGACGAGCTGGCCCGGATCCAGGCCGAGGTCTGGGCCGAGGTGCACGCCGGAGCCCTGCCGGCCGACCTGCTCGAGGCGGTCGGCTCGACCGAGGCCGCGGACCGGTGGCGGGTGGCGATCGCCGAGCCGCCGTCGCCCCGGCAC
This sequence comes from uncultured Actinomycetota bacterium, assembly GCA_963728425.1. Classification (GTDB taxonomy): domain Bacteria; phylum Actinomycetota; class Actinomycetes; order JACCUZ01; family JACCUZ01; genus JAVEDA01. The sequence continues at coordinate 57,934 of CAVSKC010000007.1, read as the reverse complement.
CGGGTGCTGGCCGCGCTGGTCGGCGAGCGGGTGGTCGGCTTCGCCGCACTCGCCCCCGCGTCCGACCCGGACACGGTCCCCCGCCTGGACGCCGAGCTGCTGGCCCTGTGCGTCGACCCGGCCGAGACCCGTCAGGGGAGCGGCTCGCGGCTGGTCAACGCCTCGGCCGACATCGCCCGCGGCGACGGCTTCCACCACCTGCACGCCTGGCTGGCGGCGGCCGAGTCGGACCTGCGCGCCTTCCTCGCGGAGGCCGGCTGGGAGGAGGACGGCGCCACCCGCAGCCTCGACCTGCGCGGTGACGGCGAGGTGGTGGTCGAGCAGACCCGGCTGCGCACGGCGCTCGTCGACCTGTGACCGAGCCGCCCGGCAGCTGGCCCGAGGTCCGCGCCCCCATCGTCCGCACGGCCGTCTCGGTCGGTGTGGCCTCCGGCGCGTACGGCGTGTCGGTCGGGGCGCTCGGCGTGGCAGCCGGCCTGTCGGTGACGCAGACCTGTGCGCTCTCGCTGCTGATGTTCACCGGCGGGTCGCAATTCGCCCTGGTCGGGGCGCTGGGCGGTGGCGGCTCGCAGCTGTCCGGAGCGCTGTCGGCCGTGCTGCTCGGCGCGCGCAACGGGGTGTACGGCGTGCGGCTGGCCCCGCTGCTGCAGGTGCGGGGAGCGCAGCGGCTGCTGGCCGCCCACCTGGTCATCGACGAGTCGACCGCGGTTGCGCTCGGGGGCGAGGTGCACGGGGTGCGGGCCGGCCGGCTCGGCTTCTGGGCGACCGGGCTGTCGGTCTTCGTGCTGTGGAACGCCGCCACCCTGCTGGGCGCGCTGGCCGGCAGCGAGGTGGGCGACCCGCGCGACTTCGGCCTGGACGCCGCAGCCCCGGCCGCGTTCCTGGCGATGCTCGCGCCACGGCTGCGCGACCGGCCGACCTGGACGATCGCCGTGGTCGCCGCACTGGTGGCCCTGGCGGTGGTGCCCCTGGTGCCCGCCGGCGTCCCGGTGCTGGTAGCAGCCCTGGTGCCAGCGGTAGCCGTGCTCGCCCGGCGGAGGCGGCCGTGACCTGGCTGACCATCCTGCTCGCGGCCGGCAGCTGCTACCTGCTCAAGCTGGCCGGTCTGCAGGTGCCGGAGCGCTGGCTGGAGCACCCGGTCGCGGCCCAGGTGGTCGCCCTGCTGCCGGTGGCCCTGCTGGCGGCGCTGGCCGCGGTGCAGACCTTCGCGACAGGCACCTCGCTGGTGCTCGACGCCCGGGCGGCGGGGGTCGCAGTGGCCGTCGTGGCGCTGCTGCTGCGCGCGCCGTTCATCGTGGTCGTGGTCGGCTGCGGCCGCCACTGCCGCGCTGCTCCGGCTGCTGGGGTGAGGGGGCAACCATCCGGGCCGCTCGATCGTCTACTCCTACGTGACCGAACACCTGCCGCGCAGGCACCGGATCGTGCTCGCCATCGTCCTCGCCCTGAGCGCGCTCATCGCGGGGACCTGGGCACTGGTGGGCTGACCTACTCGAACCGGCCGGGGTCCCCGGCGCCCACCCGCACCACCTCGGGGAAGCCCTCCGACCAGTCGACCACGGTCGTGGGCTCGGTCCCGCAGTCGCCGGCGTCGACCACGGCGTCGAGCTGGAGGTCCAGCTCCTCCTTGATCTGCCAGCCGTCGGTCATCGGCTCCTCCGCGTCGGGCAGCAGGAGGGTGCTGGACAGCAGCGGCTCACCGAGCTCGCGCATCAGCGCGTGCACGACCGGATGGTCCGGAATCCGCACCCCGACGGTCCTCTTCCGCGGGTGCGCCAGCCGCTTGGGCACCTCCCGGGTCGCCGGGAGGATGAAGGTGTACGGCCCCGGGGTCGCCGCCTTGATGGCCCGGAAGGCGGCGTTGTTCAGCTGCACCAGCTGGCCGAGCTGGGCGAAGTCCGCGCAGACGAGCGTGAAGTGGTGCTTGTCGTCGAGCTCCCGCAGCCGGCGGATCCGGTCCGGCCCGGTGGTGCTGTCCAGCCGGCAGCCCAGCGCGTAGCAGGAGTCGGTCGGGTAGGCGATCAGGGCGTCGTCGCGGAGCATGGCCACGACCTGGCGATGCTGCGCGGCTGCGGGTCGCTGCGGGTGGACGTCGAAGTAGCGGGCCACGCTAGACCCCGAGCAGCGCGTCCAGGCCGACGGTGAGCCCCGGGCCGGGACGCCGACCTCCCGGATGCCGAGCAGCACGCCCGGCATGAAGGACTCGCGGTCGTAGGAGTCGTGCCGGATGGTCAGCGTCTCCCCCGTCGTACCGAGGATGACCTCCTGGTGGGCGACCAGCCCGCGGGCCCGCACCGAGTGGACCGGCACGCCCTCGACCCGCGCGCCCCGGGCGCCGTCCAGCGCCGTTAGCGGTGGCGTCCGGCATCGGCCCGAGGCCGGCGTCCCGGCGGGCGGCCGCGACCAGCTCGGCGGTACGCCGGGCGGTGCCGCTCGGGGCGTCCGCCTTGTCCGGGTGGTGCAGCTCGACGATCTCGACCGACTCGAAGAACCGGCGCGGCCTGCTCGGCGAACCGCATCATCAGCACCGCGCCCACGGCGAAGTTGGGGGCCACGAGGACGCCGACGCCGGGAGCGTCCGCGAGCCAGCCACGCAGCGTGGCCAGCCGCTCGTCGTCGAAGCCGCTGGTGCCGACGACCGCGTGGATGCCGTGCTCGACGCAGAACCGCAGGTTGGCCATGACGGCGTCCGGCCGGGTCAGGTCGACCGCGACCTCGACCGACGGCCGTGATCGACGCATGTCGCTCGAGCCGGTCACCGCCGGACGCCGACGCCGAGGCCGACCGAGCTCGAGGCCGCGCCGCGGCGTCGCACGGCGCCTCGCACGCGTCGGTGCCCATCCGCAGCCGCGCGGCGACCCGACCAGCACACGCAGACCCTGGTCATGTCAGGTTGCGGGTCAGGCCACGGCGCGGGTGAAGTCGCGGTCCTCGTCGAAGGGGCCGACGACGGCGAGGGTGGGCGTCGCGGACAGCACGTCCGCGGCGACCTCGGTCACCTCGTCGAGGGTGACCGCGTCGATCCGGGCCAGCACGTCGTCGACGGAGAGCTGCTCGCCGTAGACCAGCTCGGCCTTGCCGATCCGGCTCATCCGCGAGCCGGTGTCCTCCAGGCCGAGCACCATCGACCCGCGCAGCTGGCCCTTGCCGCGCTCGAGCTCCTCGAAGGTGATGCCGGCGGCGGCGACCTTGTCCAGCTCCTCACGGCAGATGGCCAGGACGTCGTCGACCTTGCGCGGGACGCAGCCCGCGTAGACGCCGAACAGCCCGGTGTCGGCGTACTGCGCGTGGTAGCTGTAGACGCGAGTAGGCCAGGCCGCGCTTCTCCCGCACCTCCTGGAACAGCCGGGACGACATCCCGCCGCCCAGCGCGGCGTTGAGCACGCCGAGGGCGAACCGCCGCTCGTCGGTGCGCGCGACCCCGGGCCGCCGAGCACGACGTTGGCCTGCTCGGTCGTACGCCGGACGACGCGCACGCCGCTGGTCCGTGCTGATGAGCCGGCCGCCGCGCGCCGCCGTGGGGCTCCGAGACGCCGTCGAGCATCCCGGCAGCGCCGAACGCCTTCTTCACCAGCCGGACCACGTTGCCGTGGTCGACGTTGCCCGCGACCGCGACCACCATGTCCTGCGGCCGGTAGCGACGGCGGTAGTAGCCGTTGATGGCCGACCGGCCGATCGTCTCGATCGACTCGACCGTGCCGAGCACCGGCCGGGCCAGCGAGCCGCCGTCGAAGAGGACCTGGGCGAACTGGTCGTGGACCATGTCCGTCGGGTCGTCCTCGTGCATGGCGATCTCCTCGAGGATCACGCCCCGCTCCGCGTCGACGTCGGCGGCGCGGATCACCGAGGAGGTGACCAGGTCACCGACGACGTCCACCGCGAGCGGCAGGTCGGTGTCGAGCACCCGCGCGTAGAAGCAGGTGTACTCCTTGGACGTGAACGCGTTCATCTCGCCGCCGACGGCGTCGATGGCGGCCGAGATGTCCAGCGCGTCGCGCCGCCGGGTGCCCTTGAACAGCAGGTGCTCCAGGTAGTGCGAGGCACCGGCGAGCGAGGGAGCCTCGTCCCGCGAGCCCACGCCCACCCAGACGCCCACGGTCACCGACCGGACGGTGGGCACCGACTCGGTGACGATGCGCAGCCCGCCGGGCAGGACGGTGTGGCGGACGAGTCCGCCACCGCCGTCCCCCCGGTGGAGCGTGCGGGTGGCCTGACGAGCCACGCGGCCTAGGCCTCGACGTCGGCGGCCGCCGGGCGCGGCACCGGCGCTGTCGGCCTCGACCGGGATCAGCGACAGCTTGCCCCGCGGGTCGATCTCGGCGATCTGGACCTGCACCTTGTCGCCGACCTTGACGACGTCCTCGACGTTGTCGACCCGCTTGCCGCCGGCCAGCCCGCGAAGCTTCGAGATGTGCAGCAGGCCGTCCCGACCGGGCACGAGCGACACGAACGCGCCGAAGGTGGTGGTCTTGACGACGGTGCCCAGGTAGCGCTCGCCGACCTCGGGCATCGTCGGGTTGGCGATCGCGTTGATCATCGCGCGGGCCGCCTCGGCCTTCGGGCCGTCGGTCGCACCGATGTAGATGGTGCCGTCGTCCTCGATGCTGATCTCGGCGCCGGTCTCGTCCTGGATCTGGTTGATCATCTTGCCCTTGGGGCCGATGACCGCACCGATCTGGTCGACCGGGATCTTGATCGCTGATGATCCGCGGCGCGTGCGGCGACATCTCGTCCGGCGCGTCGATCGCCTCGTGCATGACGTCGAGGATGTGGAGGCGGGCCTCCTTGGCCTGGGTGAGCGCCGAGGCGAGCACCGAGGCCGGGATGCCGTCGAGCTTGGTGTCGAGCTGGATGGCCGTGACGAACTCGCGGGTGCCGGCGACCTTGAAGTCCATGTCGCCGAACGCGTCCTCGGCGCCGAGGATGTCGGTCAGCGCCGCGTACTCGGACTTCCGACCGTCGGCTGTTCAATCGTGTCGGAGATGAGGCCCATCGCGATGCCGGCGACGGGCGCCCGCAGCGGCACGCCGGCCTGCAGCAGCGACATGGTCGAGGCGCAGACCGAGCCCATCGAGGTCGAGCCGTTGGAGCCGAGGGCCTCGGACACCTGACGGATCGCGTAGGGGAACTCCTCGCGGGCCGGCAGCACCGGCAGGATCGCCCGCTCGGCGAGCGCGCCGTGACCGATCTCGCGGCGCTTCGGCGAGCCGACCCGGCCGGTCTCACCGGTCGAGTAGGGCGGGAAGTTGTAGTTGTGCATGTAGCGCTTGCGGTTCTCGGGGTTGAGCGTGTCGATCATCTGCTCCATGCGGAGCATGTTCAGCGTGGTGACCCCGAGGATCTGGGTCTCGCCGCGCTCGAACAGCGCCGAGCCGTGCACCCGCGGGAGCACCTCGACCTCGGCCGAGAGGGTGCGGATGTCGGACAGCCCGCGACCGTCGATGCGGACCTTGTCGCGCAGGATGCGCTGCCGGACCAGCGCCTTGGTGACCGAGCGGTAGGCCGCGCTGATCTCCTTCTCGCGACCCTCGAACTGGCCGGCCAGCTTCTCCTTGGCGGCGTCCTTGATCCGGTCCAGCTCGGTCTCGCGCTCCTGCTTGGCGGCGATGGTGAGCGCCTGGCCGAGCTCGTCGCTGACCAGGTCGGACACGGCCTGCAGGACGTCGTCCTGGTAGTCGAGGAACCGGGGGAACTCGGCGGTGGGCTTGGCGGCCGCGGCGGCCAGCTGCTGCTGGGCCTCGCAGAGCACCTTGATGAACGGCTTGGCGGCCTCGAGGCCCTGGGCCACGACCTCCTCGGTGGGAGCGGTCTTGCCGTCGTCCTTGATCAGGTGCCAGGCGGCCATGGTGGCCTCGGCCTCGACCATCATGATCGCGACGTCATCGCCCGCGATCCGGCCGGCGACGACCATGTCGAAGACGGCCGACTCGAGCTGCTCGTGGGTGGGGAACGCGACCCACTGGTCGTCGATGAGGGCGACCCGGGTGGCGCCGACCGGGCCGGAGAACGGCAGGCCGGACAGCTGGGTGGAGGCTGACGCGGCGTTGATCGCCACGACGTCGTACATGTCCTTGGGGTCCAGGGCCATCACCGTGATGACGACCTGGACCTCGTTGCGCAGGCCCTTCGCGAAGGTCGGGCGCAGCGGCCGGTCGATCAGGCGGCAGGTGAGGATGGCGTCCTCGGACGGCCGGCCCTCGCGGCGGAAGAACGAGCCGGGGATCCGGCCGGCGGCGTACATCCGCTCCTCGACGTCCACCGTGAGGGGGAAGAAGTCGAGGTTCTCCTTGGGGTGCTTGCCGGCCGTGGTGGCCGACAGCAGCATGGTGTCGTCGTCGAGGTACGCGGCGACGGAGCCGGCGGCCTGACGGGCCAGCCGGCCGGTCTCGAACCGGACGGTGCGGGTGCCGAACGAGCCGTTGTCGATCACGGCGTCGGCGGTGTGGACGGACTCTCCGTCATACAGGGTCACTCTCCTCTTTGTGGCAGGGAGAGCGGGTCGCGGCGCCGGTCTTCGATGGAAGCCTGCGGAGCGTGGTGCGTCGTCCGCGGGCCACTACCGAGGACCGGTACGCCGGGGCGAGCCGCTCGTCCTCGTGTGTGGTGCGGGAGCTAGCGGCGCAGGCCGAGCTTCTCGATCAGCGCGCGGTAGCGGTTGATGTCCTTCTTCGCCAGGTAGTTGAGCAGGCGGCGGCGACGGCCGACGAGGAGCAGCAGGCCACGACGCGAGTGGTGGTCGTGCTTGTGCTCCTTGAGGTGCTCGGTCAGGTCGCTGATGCGACGCGAGAGCATCGCCACCTGGACCTCGGGCGAGCCGGTGTCGGCCTCGACGCGGCCGTGGTCAGCGATGATCTGGTTCTTCGTGGCGGTGTCGAGCGGCACAGCTCTCCCTGAGGTCTACGTGGTGAGCTCCGACCGGTATGGGTCACGGGCGGATCATGAAGGCTCACGCCGTCTGGCACGGCGGTTCGTCAGGCTACCAGCAGCGAACCGCGTCCCGGCCGAATCAGCGCAGATCAGCACCTCCGGGCAGGTCACACGCTGCGGCTACGCTGCTTGGTCCCCCGGCCGGCCGTAGGGGTAGTCGGCCGGCGCCGGGTCGCTCGCCGCGTCCAGCCGCGCGGTCTCCTCCGGGCTCGAGGTGCAGGCCCGCGGCGGCCAGGTTCGTCGCGTCAGCTGCTCGGTGGTCCGGGCACCGAGGATCACCGAGGTCACCGCCGGGCCGGTCGTGCACCCAGGCGAGGGCGACCGCCGCCATCGGACGCCCCGCGGCCCTCGGCGACCGACTGGACCGCCTCCACCACCGCCCAGGTCCGCTCGGCGCCGGCCCGCTTGTCGTAGGCCTCCACGCCGCGCTCCGGGTCCTCGCCCAGCCGGGTCGCCCCGCTGGGGCGCTGGTCCCGGGTGTACTTGCCGGTCAGCCAGCCGCCGCCGAGCGGCGACCAGGGCAGCAGGCCGAGCCCGTTCGCCTGGCAGGCCGGGACGATCTCCCACTCGATCTCGCGGCCCAGCAGGTTGTACTGCGGCTGCAGGGTGACCGGCCGCGGCCAGCCCGCGCGCGCTCCGCGACGCCGACGGTCCGCTGCACCTGCCAGCCGGTGAAGTTCGACAGCCCCGCATAGCGGACCTTTCCGGCGCGGACGGCGTCGTCGAAGAAGCCGAGGGTCTCCTCGACCGGGGTGACCGGGTCCCAGGCGTGCACCTGGTAGAGGTCGATGCAGTCTCGACCCGCAGCCGGGTCAGCGAGGCGTCGAGCGCCCGGGTCAGGTGGCGACGGGACAGCCCCGCGTCGTTGGGGTCGTCCCCCATCGCGAAGCGCGCCTTGGTGGCGAGCACGACCCGGTCGGTCACGTCCGAGGGCCGGTCGTCCAGCCAGCGCCCGATGATCTCCTCGCTGGCGCCGGCGGTGTAGACGTCGGCGGTGTCGACCAGCGTGCCGCCGGCCTCGAGGAACACGTCGAGCTGCTCGTGGCTGCCCTCCTCGTCGGTCTCGGTGCCGAACGTCATGGTCCCGAGCGCGTAGGTGGACACGACTGCGCCGCTCGACCCCAGGGTCCTGTGCTCCATGGCGGCGACCATAGGCCGGCTACCCCGGGCAACCCGGCGCAGCGCCAGGTAGGCGGCGCGGACGCCGACGGCGCGCTCGAGCTCGTCGGTGATCTCGTGGAAGAACTGGTCCCGGTACGTCGAGTCGGTGACCGCGTAGACGGTGAAGTAGAGCCCGGAGAACGCGGACAGGAAGATCGACACCTGCAGCAGCTCGCGGGAGACACCGAGGCGGCCGAGCAGGAGCGGGTAGTGCGGTGCGCCGTTGCCGACCCAGGTGGTGACGACGCTCTCGTCGATGGCCACCCGGCCGAACGACAGGAAGAACACCCAGACCGACAGGGACAGCAGCAGGACCTGGCTGGCCTGGGTGACGAGCAGCACGAGCAGCAGGTTGGTCCGCGCTGGCGCCGGTCCAGCGGCTCGGCGTGCACGTCGTCGAGGTCGTCCAGGTGCGGCTCAAGCGGCGTCCCGGCGCACGGCCCGGCGTACGGCGTCGGGGTCGAGGTCGTCGTTGACGGCGGCCACCTCCTCGGGCAGCCGGACCACGAGGAAGACGACCGCCAGGGCGGCGAAGAAGGCGACCGCCAGCCACAGGACCGGGGTCGGGACAGCGCCGAGGACACCTGCCACACCTCGGTGTTGATGAACAGGAAGGTGATGAACAACAGCAGCATCGGCAGCGCCCGGGTGACCAGCCGGAACAGCGAGCCGAGCTCGGCGAAGGTGCGGGTCAGCGCCCAGCGCGCGATGGGCACGACGTCGAGCACCTCCGCGGCGCCGACCACCAGCAGCACGGTCAGGTCCGCAGCAGCACCTCGAGGGTCAGGCCGGCGTCCTGGCGCAGCGCGGCCACGACGGCTGCCGGCCCGAGCGCGAAGACCGCCACCTCGACCGACACCCACCCGGCGGGGCCGCTCGAGCGCCCGCTGGCGGCGGGCCAGGTTCGCCACCGCCCACACGGCCACCAGAGCCAGCCAGCCCGCCGGCCGCGAGCAGCAGCCGCTCGCGGCCAGGCCCGGTCCGCTGGGGACCGCGATGACCAGCGAGCCGAAGTAGGCGAGGCCCAGGACGACGACTGACCGGCCGTGGGCCAGGTCGTCGACCGAGATCTTGCGGCCCTCGACGAAGAACGGCAGGCCGTGCCGCAGGAACCAGTCCTCGGTCTCCCGGGTGGCCTGCTGGTGCTCCGAGCCGGGGCCGCTCACGGGCCGGCAGTCAGCGCGCGGGCCTGGTCGACGTCCTCGGCCATCTGCGCCAGCAGCGGCTCGACCCCGTCGAAGGTGATCGGTCTCGCGCAGCCGGGCCAGGAAGTCGACGGCCACGTGCTCGCCGTACAGCTCGAGGTCGTCGCGGTCGAGCACGTAGGCCTCGACCCGGCGGATCGGTGCCGCCGAAGGTCGGGTTGGTGCCGATCGAGATCGCCGCCGGCAGGCGCGTGCCGTCCGCACGGACCAGCCACCCGGCGTACACGCCGTCGTCCGGGACCGCGGCTTCCGGCGGCGAGGGCGAGGTTCGCGGTCGGGTAGCCGAGCTCGCGGCCGCGCTTGTCCCCCTCCACGACCGGGCCCTCGACCCGGTGCGGCCGGCCGAGGGCCGCAGCCGCGCTGGCGACGTCACCCTCGGCGAGGCACTGCCGGACGTACGTCGAGGACCACCGGCTGGTGTCGCCGGCGAGCGGCAGCGCCACCGACCGTGAAGTCGTGCCGGTCGCCGGCCGCGCGCAACGTCGTCACGTCGCCGGTCGGCGCGGTGGCCGTAGCGGAAGTTCTCGCCGACGTGCACCTCGACGGCGTGCAGGGCGTCGACGAGCACCCGCTGGACGAACTCGTCCGGCTCCCAGAGCGAGAGCTCGCGGGTGAACGGGAGCACGAGGACGGCGTCGACCGCGCACTGCTCGAGCAGGTCGAGCCGGTGCTCGAGGGTGGCCAGCCGCGGCGGCGCGGAGTCGGGGTGGATCACGGTCATCGGGTGCGGGTCGAAGGTCACCACCACCGAGACGGCGCCGAGGGCGCGAGCTCCGCGCCACGACGCCGGCCAGCAGGTGCTGGTGCCCGAGGTGCACACCGTCGAAGTTGCCGACCGTCACGACGGTGCGGGAGGCGTCGTCGAGCCCGACGCCGTCGAGTGATCGCCAGACCTGCACCGCGCCAGGGTAGAGGCATGCCTTTACCGTGCTCGGCATGGATGCGGTGCAGCGGCTGCAGGCGGCGGTGGGCTCCCGGCTGGTGGACGAGGACGGCCACGAGGTGGCGGTCGAGCTGCGACCGCCGGTGCCCGAGGCCGAGGTCGCGACCCTGCAGGCCGGCTACCCGGTGCCGCTGCCGGCCGAGCTGCTCCGGCTGCTGGCGGTGACTCGGGGCGCGGGGGCGCTGCTCGACCTCGACCTCACCGGCCGCGACCACTCCGTCGAGCTGGCCGAGCTGATGCCGGCCGGCCTGCCGATCGCGGCGGACGGCTTCGGCAACTTCTGGGTGCTCGACCTCACGCCGGACACCGCCGAGGTCGCGCCGGTCTTCTTCCACTCCCACGACGCACCGGTGCTGCTCTACCAGGCGCCCGACCTCGCCACCTTCCTCGACGAGGTGGTGAAGAAGTACGTCCCGCCGCACTCCTCGCTGGTGGACGACGTGCACGAGGACCGGCTGTACGACGTGTGGCGCACCCGGCCGGGCGCGATGCCGCAGGTCGCCGCGCTGTCGTCGCCCGACCTTGCCCTGCGCGAGTTCGCCGAGTCATTGGACCCGGCCTGGACGATCGTGGACCTGCGGCAGCGCGAGGTGGGCATGGGCGTCGCCTGGGGCGCCCACGGCCCACGCACCCGGCTGGCCCGGCACGGCTGGGAGCGGATCTTCGCCTACGCACCGTTCGAGAAGCCGCGCCGCACCTGGCGCCGCTTCGGCCGCCGGTCCCGCGCCTGACGTCGCGCGCGAAGTCTGGCAGCCCCTGACCTTCCACCGGAGACGATGATCGTGCCCCCGACCCCACAGTGCTGCCCGGTCGGACCCACGTTGAGCGGGCGCCCGCAGGCGAGTCTCCGGTGCGACGGGTGCACTGTGCGGGCCTGGGAACGATCTTGAGGCGGCAGGTTGAACCTCAGGTGACGACGGTGCGCACGGCGTACTGCGGGTCGTCCTGCTCGCCCGCGGCCACCACGGCTGCCATCTCCGACACCGCGACCACCACGTCCACGTGCCGCACGTAGAGCGGCGCGAAGCCGAGCCGCACCAGGTCCGGCTCCCGGTAGTCACCGATCACCCGGCGGGCCAGGAGGGCCTGCACCACGCCGTACGCCGAGGGGTGCCGCAGCGACACCTGGCTGCCCCGCTCGTCGGGCGCCCTCGGCGTCACCGGCTCGAAGCCCAACGGCGCCCAGCACCTCGTCGGCGAGGTCGAGGAAGAACGACGTCAGCGACAGGCTCTTGGCCCGCACGTCGTTCATGGACACCCCGTCGAACGCCGTCAGCGCCGCCTCGAGCGCGAGCAGCGACAGCATCGACGGCGTGCCGTTGCGCATCCGGTCGATGCCCGGCGCCGGCTCGTAGGTCTGCTCCATCGCGAACGGTCGCGCGTGCCCGGTCCAGCCGGTCAGCGGTGAGCGCACCGCGTCCTGGTGGCGACGCGCCACCATGACGTACGCCGGTGAGCCCGGCCCGCCGTTCAGGTACTTGTAGGTGCAGCCGACCGCGAGGTCGACCTCGCAGCCGCCGAGGTCCACCGGCAGCGCACCGGCCGAGTGCGACAGGTCCCAGACCGTCAGGCCGCCCACGTCGTGCACCGCCCGGGTGATGCCCGCCATGTCGTGCGCGCGCCCGGTGCGGTAGTCGACCTGGGAGAAGCTCACCACCGCGACGTCGTCGTCGAGCACCGCCCCGATCGACCCCGGCTCGACCCGGACCAGCCGCAGCCCGAGCAGCTCGCTCACCGACTCGGCGATGTAGAGGTCGGCCGGGAAGTTGCCGGGCTCGATCACCATCGTGTCGCGGCTCGGCCGCAACCGGGCCGCCGCGACCAAGGCCTTGAACAGGTTGGCCGAGGTCGAGTCGGCCACCAGCACCTCGTCCGGTTGCGCTCCGACCAGCTGCGCGACCCGGGCACCGACCCGCCGCGGCGCGTCCCACCAGTCGTTGGCGTTCCAGGACGTGATGAGGTCGACGCCCCACTGCCGCTCGACCGCGTCGCGCACGGCCTCCGGGACCGCCGCCGGCAGCGCGCCCAGCGAGTTCCCGTCGAGGTAGACGATGCCTTCCGGCAGCAGGAACCGGTCTCGTACCTGGGCCACCGGGTCGTCGGCGTCGAGCTTGGCGGCCCGGTCCAGGGCGGCTGCGTTGTCCACCCGCGCACTCTAGGCCCGTGCCAGCATGGGCGCCGTGGCGCAACAGGTCGTGGTGCGGACGCTGGGCGTCGACGAGCCCGGCTTCGCCGACGTCGTACGCCTCGTGAACGACTACCGGGTGCACTACCGCGCGCAGTCGGACCTTGACCGGACCGAGCAGTGGCTCCGGGGCCCGGCCAGCCGCGCGCAGCTGCGGTGCTACCTCGCGACGGCGTCCGCCGACGTCGCGATGGGCGTCGCCCTCGTCTTCCCGTCGTCGATGACCGTGCGGCTGGACGAGCTGTGGGTCCTTCGCGACCTGTACGTCGCGAGCGGACACCGCGGGCAGGGAGTGGGACGCGCCCTGGTCACCCGGGTGCTCGACGACGCCCGCGCCGCCGGAGTGCCCCGCATCACGCTGCAGACCGAGTCGGACAACGATGCGGCCAGGGCGCTGTACCGCAGCCTCGGCTTCATCGCACCAGAGGGAGTCGTCGCCCTGTCCCTCGCGCTGTGATGTCGCCGCCGGCAGCGCCACCGACGGAACGACGGCTGGCTACCGGCCCCCTGGTGGTCGCCGCGCTGACGACCGGGGTGCTGCTCGCGCTGAGCAGTCGCTACGGACCGCATCGGGACGAGCTCTACTTCGTCGCGGCCGGCCACCACCCGCAGTGGGGCTATCCCGACCAGCCGCCTCTGACCCCGCTGATCGCCGCCGCGGCCGACGTGCTCGCGCCAGGCTCGCTGCTCGCCCTGCGCGCGTTCTCGGCCGTGATCGCCGGTGTCGTCGTGCTGCTGACCGCGGACCTCGCGCGCGCCCTCGGCGGCGACCGCGGCGCGCAGCTGCTGGCCGCGGTGGCGACCGGCACCGGGGCGGGCGTCCTGGCCATCGGTCACCTGCTGTCGACCGCGACACCCGACCTGCTGGCGTGGACCGTCGTGGTGCGCCTGGTGGTCGCGACCCTGCAGCACGACCGTCCTCGCCTCTGGCTCGCCGTCGGATTGACCCTCGGCATCGGGCTGGAGAACAAGCACCTGGTCGGCTTCCTCGCCGCGGGTCTCGTCGTCGGCATCGCGATCACGCCCGCCACCCGGCACCACCTGCGCTCGCCGTGGGCCTGGGCCGGCGCGGCCGTCGCCGTCGCCCTGTGGCTGCCCAACCTCGCCTGGCAGGCGGAGCACGGCTGGCCCCAGCTCGAGCTGGCCGGCGACATCCGGGACGAGTACCGCACGCCGGGCGGCATCATCGAGCTGGTCGGCTTCCAGGTCCTCATGCTCAACCCGCTCGGAGCCGTCCTCGCCGCCGTCGGTGCGCGCGCGGCGTGGCGTCGCCCCGAATGGGCGTTCTTCCGGCCGGTCCCGATCGCCTACGGCGTGCTGCTGGTCGCCTTCGCCCTGACCGGCGGCAAGAACTACTACCTGCTCGGCCTGCTGCCACCGCTGGCCGCGGCCGGCTCAGCGGTGGTCGCCGACCGCCGGTCCCGCACAGGGGTGCGCCGGTGGACAGCCCTTGTCGCCATCACGGCGCTGTTCCCTGTGCCCGCCCTGCTCCCGGTGCTGCCGGTGTCGACGCTGGACGCGTCGTTCTACCCGGCGCTGAACGAGGACGGCCTGGAGACCATCGGCTGGCCGTCGGTGGTCGCCTCCGTGCGCGGCGTGCTCGACGACCTGCCGCCGGCCGACCGGCGTACGGCGGTCGTGGTGACCCAGAACTACGGCCAGGCCGGCGCCCTCCTCTGGTACGGCGTCGACGCGCCGGTCTTCAGCGGGCACAACGGGTTCGGCGACTGGGGGCCGCCGTCCTCCGACGGACCGGTCGTCTACGTCGGGTATCGCGCACCCGACGCGGACCAGCTGTCTGGCTGCCGGACCGCCGCGACGCTGCGGACCGGCGTCGACAACGAGGAAGACGGAAACGGGGTGTGGGTCTGCACCGGCCCGGCCGGGTCGTGGGCGCAGGCCTGGCCACGGATCCGGCACCTGGACGCCTGACGGGGTCGGTCAGACGAAGACGGCGACGGCCCGGGTCGTCTCGCCGCGGTCCTCGACCAGGGCCAGGAAGCCGCCGTCCGGGCCGAAGACGGCCACCGGTCCGGGCATTCCGGTCGCCGGCAGCGGGCCGCCGTGCGACACCACGGTCGCAGCCGCGGCGTCGACGTCGCGCGCCGCGAACGCTGCCCGGGCCGCGTCCGCGATCGGGAGCACGACGAGGTCGTCGGCCAGCTCCTCGAGGGTGTGCGCGACTTCCAGGCCGTAGGGACCGACCCGGGTCCGCCGCAGCATCGTGAGGTGGCCACCGACCCCGAGGCCGGTGCCGAGGTCCCGGGCCAGCGCGCGGACGTAGGTGCCGCTGGAGCAGACGACGTGCACGTCGACGTCGAGGGCTCCGTCTGCGGCCGGCCGCAGGTCGCCGACGTCGAAGCGGCGCACCGTCACCGGGCGGGCCGCGAGCTCGACGTCCTCACCCGCGCGGACCCGCTTGTACGACCGCTGACCGTCGACCTTGATGGCGCTGACCGCGGACGGCACCTGCTGGATGTCACCGGTGAGCCCGGCCACCACGGCCGCGACCGCCTCGGCGGTGACACCGCTGGCGTCGGCTGTCGCGACGACCTCGCCCTCGGCGTCGTCGGTCACCGTGGTCGCCCCGAGCCGCATGGTGGCGTCGTAGGCCTTCTCGGTGAGAGTCAGGTGGCCGAGCAGCCGGGTGGCCCGGTTGACGCCGACCACGAGCACGCCGGTCGCCATCGGGTCCAGCGTGCCGGCATGGCCGACCTTGCGGGTGCCGGCCAGCCGGCGGACCCGGGCGACGACGTCGTGCGAGGTCAGCCCGGCCGGCTTGTCGACGACGACCAGGCCGTCAGTCGTCGGACTCACGGTGCTCGTCGTCGGAGTCGGCGTCGTGAGTCCTCGGCGGCATCGTCCTCGTCCAGTCGCGGCGCCTTGTACGGGTCGGCCTCACCGGCGTACGTGGCGCCGGCCGCGGCCCGGTGCACCTCGGCGTCGGCCACGGCCACCTTGGCGAGCAGGTCCTCGATGTGGGCGGCCGTCTCGGGGACGGCGTCGGCGATGAACGCCAGCGACGGCGTGTGCCGGACCCCGGTCTGCTTGCCGACCTCGGAGCGCAGCACACCCTTGGCGCTCTCCAGCGCCGCCGCCGTGTCCTGCTGCTGGGTGTCGTCGCCGAACACGGTGTAGAAGACGGTGGCCTGCTGCAGGTCACCGGTCAGCCGGACGTCGGTGATCGTGATGAAGCCGAGGCGGGGGTCCTTGACCCGCATCTCCAGCGTCTCGGCGACCACGACCTTGATCCGGTCGGCCAGCTTGCGCGCACGCGCGGCGTCCACCACTTACTCGTCCTCTCCCACTGATGTCTCGTCGTCCGTGCCCTTGACCAGCTGCCTCCTGGCGGAGAGCAGCTCCAGCTCGGGGCGACCGGCGACCAGCCGCTCGCACGCGTCGAGGACATCGACGCAGTGCGCGCGGTCGGCCGCGACCACCGCAACTCCGACGAGAGCGCGACGGTGCAGGTCCAGATGACCTGCCTCCGCCGCGCTCACGTCGTACTTCCGGCGCAGCTCGGCGACCAGGGGCCGCACGAGCGAGCGCTTCTGCTTCAGGGACCGGACGTCACCGAGCAGCAGGTCGAACGCGACGCTGCCGGTGAACACCTGGTCCTCCCGATCAGGCCCGAGCCTTCTCCCGCATCTCGAAGGTCTCGATCACGTCGTCGACCTTGATGTCGTTGAACGACCCCAGGCCGATGCCGCACTCGTAGCCCTCACGCACCTCGGTCGCGTCGTCCTTGAACCGCTTGAGCGACTCGACGGTGAGGTTGTCCGCCACGATGGCGCCGTCGCGGACCAGGCGCGCCTTGGAGTTGCGGCGGATCTCGCCGCTGCGCACCAGGCACCCGCGATGTTGCCGAACTTGCTCGACCGGAACACCTCGCGGACCTCGGCGGTGCCGAGCTGCGCCTCCTCGTACTCGGGCTTGAGCATGCCCTTGAGCGCAGCCTCGACCTCGTCGATGGCCTGGTAGATGACCGAGTAGTAGCGGACGTCGACGCCCTCGCGGTCGATCAGGTCGGTGACCCGCTCGGCCGGCCGGACGTTGAAGCCGATGATGACGGCCTCCGACGCGACGGCGAGGTTGACGTCGTTCTGCGTGATGGCGCCGACCCCGCGGTCGATCACCCGCAGCTCGACCTCGTCGCCGACCTCGATGTTCATCAGGGCGTCCTCGAGCGCCTCGACAGCACCCGAGCCGTCACCCTTGAGGATGAGGTTGAGCGTGTCGACCTTGCTCTGCTCCAGCCAGTCCTCGAGCGAGACCCGCTTGCGCGCCTTGGCCAGGGCAGCGTTGCGCTGCATGGCCTGCCGCTTCTCGGCGATCTGGCGGGCGATCCGGTCCTCGTCGGCGACGAGGAACTTGTCGCCGGCGCCGGGCACCGAGGTGAAGCCGAGCACCTGGACCGGGCCGGGACGGGAGCGCCACGTCGAGGTTCTCGCCGTGCTCGTCGAGCATGGCGCGGACCCGGCCGTAGGCGTCGCCGGCGACGATCGAGTCACCGACCGCGAGGGTGCCGCGCTGGACCAGGACGGTCGCGACCGGGCCGCGGCCGCGGTCGAGGTGGGCCTCGATCGCGACACCACGGGCGGGAGCGTCGGCCACCGCGCGCAGGTCGAGCGCGGCGTCGGCGGTCAGCAGGATCGACTCGAGCAGCTGGTCGATGTTGGTGCCCTGCTTGGCCGACACGTCGACGAAGATCGTCTTGCCGCCGTACTCCTCGGCCACCAGGTTGTACTCGGTGAGCTGCTGGCGGACCTTCGCGGGGTTCGCACCCTCGCTGTCGATCTTGTTGACCGCGACCACGATCGGCACGTCGGCGGCCTGGGCGTGGTTGAGCGCCTCGATGGTCTGCGGCATCACGCCGTCGTCCGCCGCCACCACGAGCACCGCGATGTCGGTGACCTTGGCACCGCGGGCACGCATGGCCGTGAAGGCCTCGTGACCCGGGGTGTCGATGAAGGTGATCGCCCGCTCCACACCCTCGTGCGTGGTGTGGACCTGGTAGGCACCGATCGACTGGGTGATGCCGCCGGCCTCGCCGGAGAGGACGTCGGTCTTGCGGATCGCGTCCAGCAGCCGGGTCTTTCCGTGGTCGACGTGACCCATGACGGTGACGACCGGCGGGCGGGAGACGAGGTCGTCGTCGTCCCAGTCCTCGCCGAGGAAGTCGATGTCGAACGAGTCGAGCAGCTCGCGGTCCTCGTCCTCGGGGCTGACGATCTGGATCGAGTAGCCGAGCTCGGCACCGAGCAGCTGGAAGGTGTCCTCGTCCAGCGACTGGGTCGCGGTGGCCATCTCACCGAGGTGGAACAGCACCGTGACCAGCGACGCCGGGTTGGCGTCGATCTTGTCGGCGAAGTCGGTCAGCGAGGAGCCACGGGCCAGCCGCACGACGGTCGTGCCGTCGCCACGGGGCACCGAGACGCCGCCCAGCGAGGGCGCCGCCATGTTGTCGAACTCCTGGCGCCGCTGCTTCTTCGACTTCCGGCCACGACGGGGCGGACCGCCGGGGCGCCCGAAGGCACCCGCGGTTCCGCCACGACGCGGGCCGCCACCGCGGCCGCCGCCGAAGCCGCCGCCACCGGGGCGACCGGCGCCGGGAGCGCCACCGCCGCCGTAGCCGCCGCCACCGCCGCTACCCGGACGACCAGCGCCGCCGGGAGCTCCCGGACGGCCTCGGCCGGCCGGGGCACCGGGACGGCCGCCGCCAGGGGCGGTCCGGCCGACACCGGGCGCCGGACGCGCCGGCATCATGCCCGGGTTGGGACGCGGGCCACCGGGACCGCTGCCGCCACCCGGACGGGGTGCGGGCGGGCGCGGCGCGGCGGAGCCGGGGCGGGACATGCCCGTGGCGCCGTCGGTGGAGTAGGGGTTGTTGCCCGGCCGCGGGGCCGAGGGACGGCCCATGCCGGACGAGCCGCCGGAGGTGAACGGGTTGTTGCCCGGACGCGGTCCGGACGGACGCGGCGCGGCGCCGCCCGGCCGGGCCGGGGCCTCGGCCGCGGATGCTGCCGCGGCGGCAGGACGCGGACCGGGGGTCGGCGCCTGGACGGCAGGGTGCTCCGGGGCCGACGGCGCCGACGGCGCGGGGGCGGCGGGAGCAGCCGGAGCGGCTGCTGCGGGAGCCTCGGCGGGCGCCGGGGCAGGGGTGGGCGCCGCGGGGGCGGCGGGGGTGGGGGCAGCCGCCTTCTTCGCGGCGGCCTTCTTGGCGGGAGCCTTCTCCCCTGTGTCGGCAGGTGCCGCGGCAGGGAGGGCGTCCCTCAGCTTGCGTACGACGGGGGGCTCGACCGTCGAGGAGGCGGACCGGACGAACTCACCGAGCTCGTTCAGCTTTGCCATGACGGTCTTGCTCTCGACACCGAGCTCTTTCGCGAGCTCGTAGACCCGGACCTTAGCCACATCTCTCCTGTCTGAGGTCCGGGCTGGATCTAGACCAGCGGCGGACCGTCGTTACTGCACGGGGGCACTCATCGGTGCGTGCTCATCGGGTGCTCATCAGCGTCTCGACTCGCTTCCGGATTGGACGGTTATGCCTCTGTTGAGGCCGCGGACGTGCGAGAACCGCGCCTCGTCGGCGCAGGTCTGATCGCGGTCGCACCGAGTGTAACGCGCAACGCAGGACGAGGCATCCCGGCAGCCCCTCGGAGCCACTTCGACAACAACGGATAGCCATTCGGTCCTCAGGAGCCCGAAAGCGCATCCGATCATGGGAAACCCGCAGGTCACAGGGCGTCCTGCCCGCCCGCGAGCTGCTGGCGGACGAGATCGGTCGTCAGCGGCGGCGGGACCCGCAGGGCGCGCGGGAAGGCCCTGCGCCGCTCGGCCAGGTCGAGGCAGTCGACGACCGGGTGCACGTGGGCACCCCGGCCGGGCAGCCGGTGCGCCGGGTCGGGCACGACAGCACCGTCCCGGGCCACCACCCGCAGCAGCTCGGCCGCCGGGGCGCGCCGGCGGCAGCCCACGCAGGTGCGGACCGGCGCGCTCAGGGGCCCTCCGCCGGAGCCGGAGCCGATGCCGGAGCCGGAGCCGATGCCGGCGGGGCGGCGTCGCGGGCGACGTCCGGCCGGATGTCGATCCGCCAGCCGGTCAGCCGGGCGGCGAGGCGGGCGTTCTGGCCCTCCTTGCCGATGGCCAGCGACAGCTGGTAGTCGGGCACCGTGATCCGGGCCGACCGGGCGGCCAGGTCGACGATCTCGACCTTGAGCACCTTGGCCGGCTGCAGCGCCTCGGCCAGGAACCGGGCCGGGTCCTCCGACCAGTCGACGATGTCGATCTTCTCGCCGTGCAGCTCGGCCATCACGGCCCGGGCCCGGGAGCCCATCGGCCCGATGCAGGAGCCCTTGGCGTTCACGCCCTGCCGGTTGGACTTCACCGCGATCTTGGTGCGGTGGCCGGCCTCGCGCGCCACCGCCGCGATCTCGACCGTGCCGTCGGCGATCTCGGGCACCTCGAGGGCGAACAGCTTGCGGACCAGGTTCGGGTGGGTGCGCGACAGCATGATCGACGGCCCGCGCGGACCCTTGCGGACCTGCACGACGTAGCAGCGCAGCCGCAGGCCGTGCTCGTAGTTCTCCCCCGGCACCTGCTCCGGCGGCGGCAGCACGGCCTCGATCTTGCCGAGGTCGACGAACACGTTGCGCGGGTCCTTGCCCTGCTGCACGACCCCGCTGACGATGTCGCCCTCGCGGCCGGAGAACTCACCGAACGTCTGCTCGTCCTCGGCGTCCCGCAGCCGCTGGAGGATGACCTGCTTCGCGGTGGTCGCGGCGATCCGGCCGAACCCGGTCGGGGTGTCGTCCCACTCGCGCAGCACCGAGCCGTCCTCGTCGGTCTCGGCCGCCCAGACGGTGACGTGCCCGTTCTTGCGGTCCAGCTCGACCCGCGCCCGCGGCTGGTGGCCCTCGGTGCGCTGGTAGGCGATGAGCAGGGCCGACTCGATGGCCTCGACGAGCATCGGGAAGGAGATCTCCTTCTCCCGCTCGAGCGCACGCAGTGCGCCCATGTCGATGTCCACGGCTCAGACCTCGCCTTCGGTCTTGGACGGTCGGTTGAACTCGACCTGCACCCGCCCGGACGTGACCCGGTCCCAGGCCAGCCGGGTCACCACCCCGTCGGACTCGACGCCGATGCCGTCGTCGTCGACCTCGACCAGCCGGCCCTCGAGCGCGGTGGCCTCGGCGGTCGCGACCTTGACCAGCCGGGTCCGGTTGCGCCGCCAGTGCCGGGGCGCGGTCAGCGGCCGGTCGACGCCGGGCGAGGTCACCTCGAGCACGTACGGCGAGCCGCCCATCGCGTCCGAGTCGTCGAGCTGTGCGGCGACCGCCGTGCTCACGGCGGCGACGGTGTCCAGCGAGACGCCGCCGTCCTGGTCGACGACGACCCGCAGCTGGCGGCGCTTCCCGGCCGGGGTGACGACGACGTCCTCGAGGTCCAGCCCCTGGGCCTCGACCACGGGTGCGAGCAGCCTGACGAGCGAGTCACGGTCCGACGCCTTGCCCATGGTGGACCTCCTCGCTCTGCTGTTGTCGTGCTGCCGGCGCGGGGCGGCATGCCTCAACCCCCGAGCCTGTGGGTCCGAGGATACCCGCAGGAGGCCGTGCGATCATCACGCCCGTGGACGGACCGACGCCGCCGCGCGGTGCTGGCCAGCCGGCGGAGCCCTCGCGCTGGCCGCCTGTCTCCCGGCCGACGAGCCGCGGCCGCCCCGGCCCGACCCCGACCTCCGGCTGCGCCGCGCGGTGGCCGGCGAGGTCGCGGGTGCTGGTCGCGGCCTATGCCGCGGTCGCGGTCGCCGTCCCGGACGCCGGCAGCGCCCGGTTGGCTCGGCTGCGGTCGCTGGCCGCCGAGCACGAGGCACACGTCGCCGCGCTCGAGGGACCGCGACCCACGGCGTCGCCGTCACCGTCGACGAACGCCGGTCGCCATCCCCGTCGGCGGCACCCCCGCAGGTCCCGTCGACGCCGCGCTGCTGCCGTGACCTGGCTGGCCGGCCTGGAGCGGGCCGCCGCCGACCGGCGTACCGGGCAGGTGTTGCGAGGCCGGCTCCGAGCTGGCCCGGCTGCTCGCCTCGATCGCCGCCTGCGAGTCGACCCACGCCGACCTGCTCGGCCGGGACCACCCGTGAGCCGGCTGGCACCGGCCGCGCGTCGGCGGAGCGGGGTGCTGCAGCGCGTGCTGGCCGCCGAGCACGCGGTCGTCTACGGCTACGGCGTCGCGGGCGCCCGGCTGTCCGGCGCGGACCGCGTCCGGGCCGAGCGCGACTGGACCGCCCACCGGGCGAGCCGCGACCGGCTGGAGGCGCAGCTGGCCGGCATGGGCGTGGCGCCGTCGCCGCCCGCCGCCTCCTACGCCCTGCCCACCCCGGTCACGCACGGCCGAGGACGCCCGGACCCTGGTCGACCCTGCTCGAGGAGCGGCTCGCCGCGGTGTGGGCGGACGCGGTGGCCGACCTCGCCGACCCGGCCGACCGGGACCTGCGCCGGGAGGCCGCGGTCGGGCTGGCCGAGGCCGCGGTCGCCGCGGCCCGGTGGCGGGGCGGCAGCGTGCCGTTCCCCGGCCTGCCCGAGCGCAGGCCCGGACCGCGTCAGCCGATGGCGCGGCAGCTGGGCGACCTGGCGGGGGCTGCCACCGGTCCAGCCAGGCGGTGAAGTCGTCGGCAGACAGCGGCCGGCTCATCCAGTAGCCCTGCGCCGAGTCGCAGCCCAGCTGCTGGAGCTGGCGCCAGACGTCCTCGTGCTCGACGCCCTCCGCCACGACGTGGCGGCCCAGCCGGTGCCCGAGGTCGACGATGGCTCCCACGAGCGCGAAGGCGTCGACGCCGTCCTCCTGCGAGAGCAGGAAGGACTTGTCGATCTTCACCTCGGTGACCGGCAGCCGCTGCAGGTAGGACAGCGACGAGTACCCCGTCCCCAGGTCGTCGATGGACAGCTGCACGCCGAGGGTCCGGAGGCGCTGGAGCGCCTCGATCGCTCGCTCCGGGTCGGCCATCAGGCTGGACTCGGTGATCTCCAGCGTGACCGCGGCCGCCGGCACCTCGACGGCTGCGATGGCGCGGGCGACCTCGTCGACGAACGACGGCTCCAGCAGGCTTCGCGGGGAGATGTTGACCGCCACGCCGAGCGGCCGGCCGGCCCGCCGCCATTCCGCGCAGGCCGCAGTGCCTGACGGAGCACGGCGAAGGTGAGCGGCGAGATCAGGCCGCTGTGCTCGGCGACCGGGACGAACTCGTCCGGCCCGAGAACGCCGCGCTGCGGATGGTTCCACCGCACCAGCGCCTCCGCGCCGACCACCTCTCCGTCGCGCAGCCGGAGCTTGGGCTGGAAGTGCACCGTGAGCTCGCCGCCGGCTGATGGCGTTGCCAGGTCGGTGAGCAGCGTGAGCCGGGCCGGGCTGCCGACCTCGAGCTCCGGGCCGGTAGGTACTCCACGCCGGTCCGGCGGGTCTTGGCCGCGAACATCGCGATGTCGGCCTGCCGGAGCAGGTCGGCCGGCTTTGATGACGCAGACGGCCCGCTCTGGCAGTCGGTGCCGTCGTCACGGCGACGCCGAGGCTGGCCTCGACCGTCACCTGCAGCTCGTCGAGACCGAACGGCACGGGCGAAGGCCTGCCGGACCATGTCGACGACCGACGCCGTGCTCCCGGCGTCACCGGGCAGCAGCAGGACGGCGTACTCGTCACCGCCGAAGCCGGGCGACCACGGCGTCGCTCGGCGCGCTGGCGTCGAGCCGCTCGGCCACCATGCGCAGCAGGGCGTCACCGGTGTGGTGGCCCAGGGTGTCGTTGATGTCCTTGAAGCGGTCCAGGTCGAGCAGGATCACGTCGCCGCGCTGCCGCCGGACCCGAGGTGCGTCGCGAGCCGCTGCTCGAGGCAGCGGCGGTTGGGCAGCCCGGTCAGCTCGTCGAGCAGCGACCGCCGCAGCTGGTCCTCGGCCTGCTCCCGGATCAGGTCCGCCCGACGGGCGTTGCGCAGCGTGACACTGAGGTGGTTGCCGAGGCGACGAGCTCGCGCATGTCGCTGCGCGCCGAAGGTCTCGACGTCACCGAGCCGGTCCCCGACGAGCAGCGTTCCGATCACCTCGCCGTCGCCCTGCAGCGGCATGGCCATCGCGTCGCGCAGGCCGGTCGAGCCGCAGCGGCGCCGCCGAGCGACGCGGTCCTTCGCGCCGCGTCGCGACGAGGACCGGCCCCGCGGCGAGCCACGGCGCAGCACGCGCCGAGCCCTGACCGTCCGGGCTCCGCGACCGGCCCGTCGTACCGGGCGACCCACCGGCGGTGCCGGCCCGCGAACTCCCGGTCAGCGTCAGCTCGACCACCTCCGCCTTCAGGGCGCGGGTCATCCAGAGTCAGGGCCGCGGCTGCGCGGCGGACTCGACGTCGAGCTGGCGCCGACCTGACCGGTGAACCGGCCGAGCTGCTCGAGGCTCTCGGTGCGCCGGCGCAACCGGTTGTGCGACCGCAGCGCGAACACCCAGCACCGCCGACCACGACGCCGACGGTCCAGATGCGCCCGCCAGTCCACGGTGACCACGTAGACGATGACCAGGGCCGCGCTCGCGTTGACCAGGGCGACGAGCGGGTTGCGCCTCGGACAGCAGCTCACGTAGCGCGAGCCGGACTGCCGGCGTCGACGGCGATCACGAGGCCGATCAGCAGCCGTCCCGAGCAGGTCGACGACCACGTACCGCGACCCGGACGGCGAGCCAGGTGGTCGGCGACAGCTCGCCGTCCGGCCGCCGAACCCGTGCCAGATCAGCGCCGCGGTGCGACGCCTCGACCGCAGTACCAGGCGAGGTTGAAGACCAGCTTGCGCGGGCTCCGCGGTTGCGGACGGCCAGCGGCAGCAGCGCGCCGAGCACCCGGACCAGGACCAGGGCCACCGGGCCCAGGAGGAACAGCCCGACGACAAGGGGGATCTCGCTCAGGGTCAGGGTGAACGTGTTGCGCCCGGTCGGGATGTGCACGACCGCCACCTCGGTGGCGGCGAAGCCTGCGAGCAGGACCAGCACGACGACCGCAACGGGGAGCCCGACCTGCCAGGCCCCGGCTGCCGGCGCGGACGCGAGGACGGCGAGCTGGAGGGTCGCGCCTGCCGCGGCCATGCCGGCCAGGACCAGCCAGACCCGGCCCGCGCTAGCCGCAGCGCAGCTGGACCGCGCGGTCATGGCCCGTTCCACCCGGCCGAAGACCAGGACGTGCCGGACCACGACTTGCCGACCCAGCTGCTGCCGGTCCAGGTCGTGCTCGACCACGCGGTGCCGGACCAGGACTTGCCGGACCACGACTTGCCGGACCAGGTCTCACCCGACCACGACTTGCCCGCCCAGTCGGCCCCGACCACGCCTTCCGGTCCAGGAGGCACCGCCCGCCCAGACCCCGCCGTTCCAGGCGGTGAAGGCGGCGCTGGCGGACGCCCAGGTCTTCGCGTCGAACGGTCCGAGGACCTGCTTCTCGCCGGTCAGTTCGACGCCGTCGTCGGCGACGTGCTGGGTGCCGCGCGCCTTCTCGATCGAGCCGAGCCCGGTCGAGGGCGGCCAGGTCTGGGTCGCTCGTCGGGGTCGCGGCCAGGAACGCGCGGTAGACGTCGAGCTCGCCGGCGCCACGTCCGGCCGTGTCCGCGGCGGGCATGCCTCGGCCGACTGGCGCAGCAGCGCCTTGACCTGGTCCGGGCGTCAGGCCCGGGCGGCTCTGCAGCAGCAGGGCCACCGCACCGGAGACCACAGCGGCGGCCTGCGAGGAGCCGCTGCCCTTGAAGAAGCGGGTGTCGACCCGGGCGCTGGGGTACGCGTCGTCGAGGTGGAGCCCGGGTCGCGCAGCGACGTGATCGACCGGCCAGGAGCAACCAGGTCGACCCGGCGGCTGGCGTCCCCGCGGCTGCTGAACGCCGGGACGACGTCGTCCCCGGCGTCCACGGTGCCCTGGGTGTCCGATGCCCCGACCGCGAGGACGTACGGGTCGTACGCCGGGTTGTTGAGGCGAGGGCTGTCGGTCCCGTTGTTGCCGCCAGAGACGACGACGACGATGCCCGCCCGCCAGGCGTTCTCGACAGCGTGCGTCAGCGGGTCGAGGCGGTAGTCCTGCATGCCGTCGGTGCCGTAGGACAGGTTCAGCACGCGGGTCGGGTTGCGCGGGTCGTCGTTGCGGTGCGCCACGACCCAGTCGACGGCCGCGACCACCTGGGAGACGTCCACGGCGCCCTCGGTGGTGGCAACCTTCACGCTCGTCAGCCGGGCGCCCGGCGCGATGCCCTGGAACCGGCTCAGGCCGAGCAGCGTCTGCGGGTCGTTGCCCGCGATGATCCCGGCCATGTGGGTGCCGTGGCCGAACGTGTCGAGGTAGCGGTGCTGGTCCGACTGGCTCTCGAAGGAGAGGTCGGGACCGTTGACGACGTTGCCGGAGGTCAGCCCCTGCACCGGCACCACCCCGGTGTCGACCAGCGCCACCCCGACACCCTTGCCGGTCGTAGCCGCGGGCGTAGAGGCGGTCGGCACCTATCACGGCGGCGACATGGTCCATCCGCGTGACGCCGTCGTCGACGATCCAGCCGGTCGGGCCGAGCAGGCTGTTCAGCGTGCCGGTCACCAACGTGGTCGTGGCGGTCAGGGTGCCGGTGAGCGTGCTGGTGAGGCCGTCCAGCAGGCCGGCCTGGGCCGGAGCTGCCGACCCGCCGAGCAGGGCGAGCGACAGGACGGTCGCGACCGACCCTGCCGCGATCCGACGACCCCGCTGGCGCTGCATCATCTGCCCCACTTCCACGATTCCGACGGCGGCGACAGCGAATGAACACGCCGCCAGCTCGCCTGGTCCATCGATGACAGGGTCCTGTTAGTTACACGTTGTAGTAAAGGTATTGCTAAGAGTTACGCCATTCGGGCTAGCGCCGAGGCCACCGGGGCCAGCTCGGGCCACCACGGGGACTCGACCACGCACCGGGCGAACAGCCAGCGCCGGAACCGCTCGGGGTCGAGCTCGCAGAGGCCCGCCATCCGGTCGGCCAGGCCGGCCGGGTCTGCCTGCAAGCGGCCGGGGCAGTTCAGCAGGTGCTGCAGGGGGTCGTACGCCGGGTCGCCGAGGTACGGCTTGGGGTCGATCACCAGCCAGGGTTCCCGCCCGGCCGACAGCACGTTGCCCGCGTGCAGGTCGGTGAGCAGCAGCTCGTCACGCTCGGCGGTGAGCGGCAGGCTGCGCCACAGCTCGAGGCCGGCCCGGGTAACGCCGGGGTCGAGGCTGCGCCGCGGGTCCTCCTCGTGCTCCTGGGCCCACTGCTCGCACATCTGCGCCAGCGGGCGGAACTCGTGCCCGGCCGGCGGCTGCACCCAGAGCCGCCGGAGCAGCCCGGCGACCACCGTGTCCTGCTCCTCCTCGGGCACCGACCGGCCCAGCTCGGTGCCGGGCCGGGCTCGTTCGAGCAGCAGTGCGGAGGTGTCACCGTCGACGTGGTCAGCGTGCACCAGGACAGTCCCGCGGCCGGCCCACAGCCGCAGCCCGGCGGCCTCGTGCCGGGACTCGACGCTGGTCCAGCCTGCCTTGAGCACCAGGTCGCGACCGGCGGGGTCCCGCGCCGGGGCCACCCACGCCGTCTGACCGCCGGGTTGGAACGGCTCGTCGAGCGTCAGGTCCCACCGGTCGGCAAGGTCGGCCACGATGCCCGGCAGTCGGGTCACCCAGTCGCGCCGCCGCTCGTGGAGGTCCTGGGCGGCGGCGTCGACCAGGTTGCTCGGCAGCTCGAGCTCGGAGGTCACCTGCCCATCATCACCGCCGGACGATGGTGAAGCCTCCCGCCACGACGGGGACCTGGACGGCGCCTGGCGCCTTGACGAGCGACAGGCCCACCCGGCGTCCCCTGCCGTCGTAGACCTCGACCTTGGCGGGGGCCTTGCCGACCACCGACACCGTTGCCTGCTGGTCGTCGGTAGCCGCGCTGCGCAGCAACGCCGTTCCGTGGCTGGGCCCGGCGAGAACCAGCCGGGAGACCAGCGGCTCGACCATCAGGGCGTCCAGCAGGGCTGCGTCGCCGCCGCTAGCCACGGTGGTGGCCGTGACCGACGTCTGCCCCGGCGGCAGGGTGACGGCCAGGGTGACGGGCAGCAGCGCGCCCAGCGCCGGGGAGGCCCCCTGCGGCCCGACCGCGCCGGAGCTCACCGTGCCGAGCTCGAGGCCTCCGGCGCTGAACGTGGTGACCGCGGTGCTGCCGGGCTCCAGGTTCACGACCGCGTGGACCAGCCGCGGCCCACCGTCACCCACCGGGATGGTCAGCGTGCCACCGTCAGGCAGGGACACGTATCCGGTGCCGCCGTACTTCGACTCCCCGGTCCAGCCGTCCTGCAGCGTGACGACCTGCGCCCCGCCGCCCGTCGTCCCCGCCTCGGCCTGGACGTCGACGTTCCCGTCCCGCTTGCTGATCGAGGCAACGTTCTGCGCCTCGGCTGCCACGTCCGGGTTGGCGTCCAGAGCGATCATCGACAGCAAGGCGTGGATGGTCGACTCGGCGCCCGCGTTGTGGTTCACGTTGCCGTTGGCCTCGACGCCGTCGACGGGGCGCCCGGTCGCCGGGTCGTAGCCCGGCTGGCCGGAGGCGTTCGCGCCGAAGTACCAGGCCGCGACGATGCCGGCCAGGCGACGGATGCCTGCCGAGCCGGTGACGTCGGCTGTGGCCAGCAGCGACTGCAGCCGGGAGTCGACGCCGTAGGCGATCTGGGAGCCGTCGATCCGGGTCGGCAGCCGGCCGTTGTCGGGTCCCCCCGAGGTCAGCAGCCACGGGTCGAAGGTCGCCGAGTCACGTACCGCCGGCGCAACGAGCGAACTGTCACCCAGTGCCGCCGAGGCATGGGCCAGCGCGGCCGGCATCTGCGACGCCCAGGCGTGCCAGTCAGCGAGCGAGATGCCCCAGGGCAGCACAGCGCCGAACGGCCACGACCGGGCGTCGCCATCACCCATCCGGGCGATGCCCTCGGAGAGCTTCGCCAGCACGTCCCGCGCCGCATCCGGTGCACCTGCACCGACGTACGCCGACAGGCCGAGCACTGCCTCCGCCGTGGCGTCGGCACCGTCGACGACCAGCCAGGCCGGGGTCGGCTGGCCGTCGACCTGGAGGTAGTGGCCGTAGCGGACAGACGTCAGCGTCTGGCGCTGGAGCGCGCCGACGGCGAGGTCGAGCCGGTCGGCGAGGAAGCCGGCGAACGCCTGGTCCGCCGGGTCGACCGAGCCGTGGAACGCCGCGTACGCCTCTCCGAGGGCCCACGTCGTGCGCGCCAGCCAGTACGACTCGCCCGAGTCCGACGGGCTGGGCAACTCCGGGGGATCGGCAACAGGGTTCAGCCGACCGTCCGGCTGCATCCAGAGGATCACGTTGCCCGCGTTCGGCCCGTCGACGGTCTGGAAGTACGCCAGCCCTCGGAGCATCTCGTAGGCCTTGTGCTTGCTCGTCTCCGAGCCGGTCAGCTGCCAGTGCCGCGGTAGACGACCGCCGCGCGGGACACGTCATCTGAGTTGAAGGCGCCCTGCCCCCAGTTGACCCCGTCCGGCTTCAGTCCCCCGCCGCCGATCCGCTTGTACGACCCGTCGGGCTGCCGGTCGGCGTAGGTCCACAGCACGCCGATCTGCGGCTCGCTGTCGATCCGGTACGTCGTGTGGCCCGCCTGGGTCGGCGGAGCCACCCGGTCGCCGAGCCAGTCGAGGTGGGCGAGGTTGGTCAGCGGGGCAGCCGCCATGGCGGGCGGGCTGGCGGGCAGGGCCACCACCAGCGCTGCGAGCAGGGCGAGCACGAGGGCGACGACGGTGCGGCGGGTGGACTTCATCTGGTCTCCAGCGGTGTGGTTCGGGTCGGAGTGGGCGGGGTGGTTCACGGTGCGCTCGTGCCGTCGCGGCCGTAGCGGTCCTCGAGGCGGACTACGTCTGCGCGCCAGCCCGGGTCGGCGGTGGACGCCTCGACCAGCACCGAGTCGTCGAGGGCGCGCAGCCGGTGCAGCAGTCCGGGCGGCACGTGCACCGACGTACCGACCTCCAGCGCGATGCTGCGCAGGCTGTCGGCTGCGGTGCCCAGGTCCAGCTCGGCCCGGCCCGAGACGAGCGCGATCGTCTCGTCCTTCTGCTCGTGGTACTGCAGTGAGAGCGACTCACCGGCGTTGACGGTCAGCAGCTTGCCGACGTAGCGACCCTCCACGACCGCGAAGATCTGCTCGTGCCCCCAGGGCTTGTCCACCCGCTCGGCGGGGCGAGGACCGGCGTTCCCGGTCGATGCTGCGGTGCTCATGGGGTCCTCACATGGGGTCGGTGGTCGGTGACGTTCCGGAGGTCTGGGCGGATCTGCCTGCCCTCGGCGGCGGCCCGCCGCGCGGCGTCGGCGACCGTCGTCGCGGCCAGCGCCTGGGCCGGGCCCGAGCGCACCGCTGGTCCGCCGGCAGCGGCGGACACGAGGTCGGCGGCCGCGGCGCGCACGCTCTCGGCGTACACGCGCTGCTTGGCGCCGTCGTCGCCGAGCACGAGCTCGAGCACGACCCGGTGCGGCAGAACGAGGTCGCGGCCACGACCCCGGGCTGCCGGCGCTCCGGCGTCGCGATGCACCACGGCCGTGATCCCGGAGCCCGGCCCGAGCCGGTGACCCGGCACCTCGAACAGCGCGGCGGCCCGGCCAGGCAGGCCGTACGCCGTCTCGGCGCCGGCGTCGTCGGTCCACGCCTCGACCCGGGCCCGCAGCGGGATCCAGCCCTCGACCCGCACCTCGGCGGTGCCGTGGTCCAGCCGCCAGGCCTGTCGCTCGCACCGGTCCGCGTGACTGAAGCCGTGCGTGTGGGTCGCGAGCACCCCGCCGGGGTGCAGCGCGGTGGCGCTCACGAGGTCGGTCGTGCCGTCCGCGCGCCGGGCGGCGGTCGCCGACACGGCCAGGGGTTCGGTGCCGAGCAGCAGGTGCGCGGCGTCGAAGAAGTGCACGCCGTGCTCGAGGAAGATGCCACCGCTGGTCGCCTCGTCCCAGAACCAGTGATCCGGGGGCAGGTGCTCGTCGCTGGCGTCGTTCTCGAACGCGAAGCGCTGCACCGGCCCGAGCAGCTCGGCCTGCAGGATGACCAGCGCTTGGAGCAGCGGGTTGTAGCGGAGCACGTGGTCGACCACGAGCTGGCGACCGGAGACGGCCGCGGCGGCCGCGACCTCGCGGGCGTCGGCGACGGTGGTCGCGACCGGCTTCTCGGCGAGCACGTGCTTGCCGGCCGTCAGCGCGGCGATGGCGACCTCGGCGTGCAGGTGCGGCGGGGTGACGACGGCCACGACGTCGATCCGGTCGTCCGCGAGCAGGTCCTGCCATGCGGCGGTCGCCCTGGCACTGTGGGCTGCTGCCAGCTCCGTCGCGCGCGCCTGGTCGGGGTCGGCCACTGCCTGCACCTGCAGGCCGGGCAGGTCGGCGACCGCCGCGGCGAGGAACGCGCCGAACCGGCCGGCGCCGGCCAGGCCAAGTCCGAGGGTGCGTGTCACGTGTGGTCGAGCCGCGCCACGCCGATCTTGGAGTCGGCCATGCCGTAGAAGACGTAGGCGGTCCCGTCGACCTCCTCGATCGCCGTCGGGAAGACCACGTTGGGCACCGTGCCGGACCGCTCGTCGTCCGTCTCCGGCGCGAGGATCGGCTCGGCCGTGCGCGCGAGGACACGCGACGGGTCGTCGGGGTCGAGCAGCATTGCTCCGGCCGCGTACTCGACCCGCTGGGTGGTGGGGTCGAAGCCCACCGGGGCCTCACCGGTGACCCCGTGGTGGATCAGCAGCCAGCCCGCGTCGACGCGCATCGGCGGCGGGCCGGCGCCGATCTTGAGCGCCTCGTACGGGTGCTCGGACATCGCGACGCACCGGTGGTCGCGGGGCCGGGCCAGGGCCCGGATGTCAGCCATGACCTCGTCGACCGGGACGTAGGAGATCCAGATCCCCGGCCGCTCGTCGGTGATGCCCGCGGGCAGGTGCACGGTCTCGCCCTCGCGGAACCAGCCGAGGTCCCACATCGGGCGGTGCAGCATGGCGAGGGCCGGACGGCCGTGCGGGTCGGGCACGGGTTCCGGGAAGAACACCGCGTCCTTGTTCGGGAACATGCACAGGTCGGTGTCGAGGTCCGGCTGGTAGGCGAACTGCACCGGGCCGAGCCGGCGCCACTCGCGCAGGTCGGCCGACACCGCCAGCGCCAGCCGAGGGCCGAGCGGGCCGAAGGCCACATAGGTCATGAGGTGCATCCCGAGCGAGGGCACCCAGGTGGTGCGGGGGTCCTCGACGCCGGCGTTGTTCGCGCCGCGCTCCCAGCCCTCGTCCGGCTCGAGCACCACTCCCCGCCGCTCGACGCCGACCGGGACACCGTCCTCGACCACGACCTCGGCGAGCCCCACCCGCGAGACGTTGCCCGCGGCCACCAGCCGGGGCAGCAGGTACAGGGTGCCGTCCGGGCTGCGCCCGCTGGCGGGGTTGAGGACGCCCAGCGCCTCGAGCGGGTCACCTTCCTGCGGCGACATGACCACGCCGAGCCTGGTCAGGGAGTACGGGACGACGTCTGTCTGCAGCGGCACGGTCAGCCCTTCACGCCGGAGCCGAGGTCGGACGAGGTGAAGTGCCGCTGGAACGCCACGAACAGCGCGACGGCGGGCGCCGCGAGCACGACGGCGCCGGCGAGGATCGCCCCGAAGGGGTTGCTGGCCCGGCCCGCCACGTTGGACAGGTAGTTGGCCAGCGACACCGCCAGCGGCTGCATGCTGTTGTCCTTGGTGATGAGGAACGGCCAGAGGAACTCGTTCCACGGCCCGATGAAGGTCAGCAGCGTCACGGTCAGCAGCGCCGGTCGCACCAGCGGCAACGCGATCGACCAGAGGATGCGCAGCTCTCCCGCGCCGTCGATCCGGGCCGCGGAGAAGAGGTCCTCGGGCAGCTGCAGGAAGAACTGCCGGAAGACGAAGACCGCCGTCGAGTTGATCGCGAACGGCACGATCATGCCGAGGTAGGAGTCGGCCAGGCCGTAGCTGCGGACGATCATCACGTAGAGCGGGATGATCAGCAGCTGGAACGGCACCAGCTGCACGAGCAGCATGGCTGCGAACAGGCTGCCGCGACCGCGGAAGTGCAACACGGCGAGGGCGTAGCCAGCGAGGACCCCGAAGACGACGGTGCACAGGATGACCCCGCCGGTGACGATGCCGGAGTTGGCCAGCGACTGCACCAGGTCGACCCGGGAGTTGATCTCCTTGTAGTTGTTCAACGTCCACCCGCCGATGGGGAACGCGCCGCCGATCGACGTGTCGGACTCGGCCTGGAACGAGCCGACGAGCATGTAGTAGAAGGGGAACAGGAAGACGACCGCGCCCAGGGCGAGGACGACGTAGCGGACAGCTGTTCCGCGGGCTGAACCCCCGGGGCTCCGGGACAGGGACGACCTGGGTGACGTCCTCGGGGGCGGCCGGCCCGGTCACGACTGCGTGTGCCATCTCAGTCCCTCTCCAGGAGCCGGCGGTTGATCAGCGAGATCACCAGGACAACAGCGACGAGGATGACCCCGATCGCGGACGCGACGTCCGGGTTCCCCTGCTCGATGCCCTTCTGGTACATCACGAGCACCGGTGACGACGACGCGCCGTCCGGGCCACCGCCGTTGGTGAGCAGGTAGGGCTCGGTGAACATGTTGGCGCCGGTGATGGTCGCCAGGATCACGACCAGCGCCGTCGCCGGCCGGACCCCGGGGATGGTGACGTTGCGCAGCTGCTGCCAGCGGTTGGCCCCGTCCACCGACGACGACTCGTAGAGCTCCTTGGGCACCGACTGCAGCGCCGCCAGGTACAGCAGGATGTAGAGCCCGAGCTGCTTCCAGGTGACGAAGACGGCGATGAACGGCATCGCCAGGGTGGAGTTGACCAGCCATGAGGGATCGGGCGCGAGCTTGCCGAGGACCTGGTTGACCATGCCCCCCTCGGAGAAGAGGAACAGCCACACCGCGACGCAGGCCACGCTTGCCGTGATGTACGGCACGTAGAAGCTGGACCGGAAGAAGGTCCGCCCCCGGATCGGGGCGTTGAGGGCATTGGCCAGCAACAGGGACAGCACCACCGTGAGCGGCACGTTGATGACCAGGAAGATCGCCACGTTGTAGAACGAGCGGCGCACGTCGGGGTCGCTGAGCACGGCGGTGTAGTTGTCGAAGCCCACGAACGGGCGGGGCACGCTCGCCCCCGGAGCGGTGAAGAAGTAGTCGTGGAAGCTGATCCAGACCGCCAGCCCCAGGGGGTAGGCGAACACGGCCGCCAGGAAGATGGCGTACGGAGCCGCGAAGGCGATCCCCAGCGGCTGGCGACCGAAGACGGTCGCCAGCCTGCTGCGGCGCGGTTTGCCAGCAGGACGCGGGACGGTAGCTGTTGTCATGACCGTGGGCGGGTCAGGACTGGCCGGCAAGCTTGTCGATCTCGCTGGCCGCGGTGCTCAGGCCGTCGTCCACCGAGGTCTTCGCGAAGATCACCGACGAGCTGTACTCGTCGCGGAACTTCTGCCAGATCTCGATCGAGTTGTCGACGTTGGGAACCTCGACGGTGCGGGACGCGAACGACGCGAACTCCTTGTACTCCGGGTGGGCCTGGAAGTACGCCGGGAAGGCGGTCTCGAGGTCGGAGCGCAGCGGCATCTGGCCGGTCTTGTCGAGCAGCGAGCCGTCCTGGGTCTTGCTGGTGGCGAACTTCAGCACGCTCCACGCGGTGCCCTTGGCCTTGCAGGCCGAGTAGATCGCCACGTTCTTGGCGTCCGAGAAGGTGTGCGTCTCTTCCGCCGACATGCCGGCAGAGGTCGGCACCGGTACGGCGCCCCACTTCACCTTGTCGCCGTACACCGCGATGGCCCACGGGCCGACGATCGCCATCGCGGCCTTGCTGTCGGCGAACGAGTCGGCGGCGTACTTCTCCTTCGGCGCATAGCCCTTGGCGTACATCGTGGCCCAGAAGTCCATGACGGACTTGCCGGCCGCGTCGTCGAAGGTGGCCTTGCCGTCCTCGACCAGCTGCTTGCCGCCGGACTCGGCGGCGTAGAGCGGGTAGAAGTCGAACCAGGACTGGAAGAACTCGCTGCTGGGCGCGGGCCAGATGGCCGCCTGGGCGGCCTTGCTGGACACGATCTTCTCGCTGGTGGCGAGGAAGTCGTCGTACGTCGAGAGCGGCGGGTTCTCCGGGTCGACGCCGGCCTTCTTCATCAGGTCCTTGTTGTAGAAGATCATCACCGGGTTGGACTTCCACGGCATCTGGTAGAACTTCCCGTCCGGCGACTTGTACTGGTCGGCCGTCGCGCCGGTACGGTCCTCGATGTACTTCGTGGCGCCGGAGAAGTCGTCCAGGGGCACCAGTCCGCCCTGCTTCTGGAACTGCGGCACGGCCGCAGGCGAGGTGTTGAAGACCAGGCAGGGCGCGTTGCCCGCGGTGATGGCGGCGCCGATGACCTCCTCGGAGGACTTGCCGGCCGGGATCTCCTGGGCGGTCACCTTCTCCTTGGGGTTCTTGGCGTTCCAGTCGGCGACCATCGCCTTGCCCCAGGCGAGCTCCTCGGGGTTGTTCGACAGCCAGATCTTGATCGGGCCCTTGACGGCCAGGTCACCGCCACCACCCGACGAGGAGCCGCCGCCACTATCACCTCCGCAGGCTGTGGCTCCGAGGGCGAGGGCGAGCAGGGTTGCTGCGGCGGCCGTGCGGTTCATCTGTGCTCCGTTTCGTGGCGGACCTGCAAGGGGTGTTCCTGAGGGGGTGCAGTGGAGGCCCGGACGACGAGGTACGGCGGCGGGAGCGAGACGTTCGGCGCTCCCCTTCCCTCGACGGTGGCCATCAAGCGCTTTGCCGCCGCCTGTCCCCAGGCGTAGGCGTCGGTGCGGACGGTCGTGAGCGCCGGTTGGAGGTGGGCGCTGACCTCGGTGTCGTCGAACCCGGTGATGGACAGGTCACCCGGCACGTCGAGGCCGCGGCTCGCGGCCACCGCCATGCCGGCGGTCGCCATCAGGTCGTTCGCGTAGACGATCGCGGTGGGTGGCTCGGGCAGGTCGAGCAGCGCCTTGGTGGCATCCGCGCCGCCCTGGGCCGAGAAGTCGGAGCGGACGCACGGTCCCTCGGGGAGACCCGCCGCGCTCAGCGCACCGGCCCAGGCCTCCCGGCGGGAGACACCGTGCACGAACTCGTCCGGCCCGGCGACGTGGGCGATGACCTGGTGGCCGAGCTCCACCAGGTGGGTGACGGCGGCGACGATGCCGGGCCGGTCGTCGACGGCGACGCAGGGGTGGCTCTCGTCGGTGCAGTACGGACCGATCCACACTGCGGGCAGGCCGAGCGCGGCCAGGAGGTCGGGACGCGGGTCGTCGACCCGCAGGTCGGTCAGGAACACACCGTCGACGCGGCCGTCGGCGGCCAGTCCCCGGTAGCCCGCGAGCTCGCGCTCGCGGTCGGGCACGACCTGCAGGAGCAGCGACTGCCCCAGCGGCGACAGCGTCGACTCGATTCCGGCGATGAAGCTCGGGAAGAACGGGTCGGCACCGAGGGTCTCGGCCGGGCGCCGGATCACCAGCCCCACCGCCAGCGCGCGGGAGGCGGCCAGGGCCCGGGCCCGGTGGCTCGGCGTCCAGCCCAGCTCGGCGGCCACCGCGAGGATCCGGTCCCGCGTCTCGGACGCGACCCCGGGCCGGCCGTTCAGCGCGAACGACACCGCACCCTTCGACACACCCGCGTTGCGGGCGACGTCGGAGATGGTGGGGCGGCGGGAGGCCATTCGTGTACTAAAGCGGTTTAGTTCCTTGTTTGTCAAGAAAGTCTGCTGCAGCGAGCTTCGGGAAATATGCCTCCCTTGCCGGGGCTCAAGGGGTGGGGGCTCAAGCCGGTGCCCCGAGCGGCCGACAGACCGGATGCCGCACTCCGGCTGCGGCGGACCACGGGGAGTGACATGGACGTCGCGGTACCGGTGCCCTGGGTGGCAAGTGGTCACCTGCCCCCGCTCTGCGCCCGCCACGGGACAGCCGCGACGCGCCTGGCGAAGCGCAAGTTCTACAGCCGCACCCCGTTCTGGGTGTTCGTGCTGATCCCGTTCTCACTGCTCATCGCGGCGATCGTGATGGCAGCCATCCGCACGACGGTGCGCGGGCAACTCCCCGCGTGCGCCACCTGCACATCAGAACGCCGCCGGTTCGTGGCCGCGGTCGTGGCCAGCTGGGTCGTCTGGTTCGCGATGCTGTTCGTCGCGGCGTCGCTGTCCGACGGCTGGGCCGTCATCCTTGTCCTGCTGTTCACCGTCGCCGCTCTGGTCATGTCCTTCTCGGGCGACGCGTTCCGGACGCGGGGGGTGCTGAGCCGCGACACGCTGTGGGTCGAGCTGAAGGGCGTCGACCGTCGTTTCGCCGGCCAGGTAGACGGCGCCTTGCGCGCACCGACGTACACCGTCAGGTAGACCGCAGGACGTCGTAGCCGAGTCGCAGGATGAGCGCCACGACGACGGCGAGGAAGACCACCCGGACGAAGCCGCTCCCCCTGCTGATCGCGGTGTGTGCTCCGAGCCAGCCGCCGGCCACGTTGCAGGCTCCCATCGCCAGCCCGAGCCGCCACATCGGCGCCCCCTGCGGGATGAACACCAGCAGCGCACCGATGTTGGTGGCCAGGTTGACGATCCGGGCGGTGGCCGACGCCGGCAGGAACGCGTAGCCGAGCAGCCCGACCAGGGCGACCACGAGAAAGGCACCGGTGCCCGGACCGAAGATCCCGTCGTAGAAGCCGATCGCCGCCCCCGCGCAGGCGGCCACCAGGTGGTGCCGGTGGCCGGTGAAGCGCAGCCGCTCGACCAGGCCCATCCGCGGCCGGGCGATGGTCCAGGCGGCCACGGCGATGAGCAGCACCAGCACGAGCGGGCGGAAGACGCTGCGTGGCAGGGCCGACGCGCAGAGGGCGCCGCCGGCGGCGCCGACCAGGGCGACCGCCGCCATCGGAAGAGCGGTGCGCAGGTCCGGCCGGACCCGTCGCTGGTAGGTCAGCGCCGAGGCCGCCGTCCCGCACACCGAGGACAGCTTGTTGGTGGCGAGCACCGCCGCCGGCGACGCGCCCGGCAGCACCAGCAGCAGCGCCGGCAGCTGCACCAGGCCGCCGCCGCCGGAGACCGCATCGACCCAGCCGGCGAAGAGCGCGGCCAGGCACAGCAGCAGCACCTGCTCCAGACCCGGCACGGTTCGTCAGCGCCAGCCGTCGACCACGGCCAGGAGGTCGGCGAGCCGCTCGACCACCGCGTCGGGGTCGCCCTCGACGTGCCCCTTCTGCGAGTCAGGGATCGTGCTGTGCGGCACCAGCACGGCGCGCATGCCCACCTGCTTCGCCCCGTGGATGTCGTCGAACGGCCGGTCGCCGACGAACACCGCGCGGTCCGGCTGCTCGACGTCCACGGCAGCCAGCGCGGCGCGGAACGCCTCCGGGTGCGGCTTCGTCCACGGGATCTCGCTGGAGTACACGGCCCCGTCGATCAGCTGCAGCACACCGTCGCGACGGAAGACCTGTTCGTGGAACTCCCGGGTCCACAGCGTGTTGGACAGCACGCCGACCTTGATGCCGCGCTCGCGCAGCCCGGCCAGCAGGTCCGGCACGTCGGGGTCGGTGTAGGTGTGCGGCTCCCAGAACGCGTGGTAGGCAGCCAGGGCCCGGTCGTGCGGGTCGCCCGTGGGCTCGACGCCCACACCGCGGAAGATCTCGTCGAGGGTCGCCGACCGGTGGTGCTCACGACCGGCCCGCCACGCGTCGTCCTCGGCCGAGAGGATGCGGGCCGACAGCTCGTCGGCGTGCTCGGGGTCGTAGACCTCGGCGTAGCGCAGCCACTGCTCGCGCAGGTCGATGGGGTGCCACGGTGTCAGCGTGCCGCCCCAGTCGAAGACGACGGCCTCGACGGTGCCCGCGCTCACGAGCGGACGGCGGCCACGACCGTCGCCGCCGCCTCGGCGACCGGGACGTCCTCCCGCTCGCCGGTACGCCGGTCGCGCACCTCGATGGTGCCGTCGGCCAGGCTGCGGCCGACCACCACGACCGTCGGCATCCCGAGCAGCTCGGCGTCCTTGAACTTCACGCCCGGCGAGACACCGCGGCGGTCGTCGTACAGGACGTCGAGCCCCTGTGCGACCAGGTCGTCGGCCAGCGACTGGGCCGCGTCGAACACCGTGTCGTCCTTGCCGGTGGCCACCAGGTGCACGTCGACGGGAGCCACGGCGCGCGGCCAGCAGAGCCCGATGTCGTCGAGGGTCGCCTCGGCGATCGCGGCGATCGCCCGGGACGGCCCGATGCCGTAGGACCCCATCGTCACCACCTGCTGCTTGCCGTGCTCGTCGAGGACCTTGAGGTCGAACGCCTCGGCGTACTTGCGGCCGAGCTGGAAGATGTGGCCCATCTCGATGCCCCGCGCGGTGACCAGCGTGCCGCCGTCGTCGTTCGGACAGGGATCGCCCTCCCGCACCGAGGCGGCCTCGATCGTTCCGTCCCCGGTGAAGTCGCGACCTGCGACGAGGTCGAAGACGTGCCGGCCGGGCTCGTTCGCCCCCGTGATCCAGCGGGTCCCCTCGACCACCCTCGGATCGAGCAGGAAGCGCACGCCCGCGGGCTTGTCGGCCCCCAGTGCAGCCGGCCCGATGTAGCCCCGGACCAGCCCCGGGTTGGCCGCGAAGTCCTCGTCGGTGAACGGCTCGACGGTCGCCGGCAGCACCACCGCCTCGAGCCGCTTCTGGTCGACCTCGCGGTCCCCCGGCAGGCCGATCGCCAGCAGCTCGGTCTTGCCGTCCGGCTGCCGCAGCTTGACCACCACGTTCTTCAGCGTGTCCGCCGCGTCCCACTCGCGGTCGTCGCGACGCAGGTCCGCGCGCGCATTGGCCAGCCCGACCAGGGTCTCGATGGTGGGTGTGTCAGGCGTGTCCTCGACGTGCGCGGCGGGCGTCCCCTCGACGGTGTCGTACGGGATTGCCGGTGGCACCAGCGTGCGCAGGGCCTCGACGTTGGCGGCGTAGTCGCACGTGGTGCACCGCACGTAGGTGTCCTCGCCGACCTCGGCGGGCGTGAGGAACTCCTCGCTCTTCGAGCCGCCCATCGCCCCGGACAGCGCCGACACGATCACGTAGTCGAGCCCGAGTCGGTCGAAGATGCGCACGTAGGCCTCGCGGTGCGCGGCGTACGAGCGGTCCAGGCCGGCGTCGTCGGTATCGAAGGAGTAGGAGTCCTTCATCACGAACTCGCGGCCACGCAGCAGGCCGGCCCGAGGCCGCTGCTCGTCCCGGAACTTGGTCTGGATCTGGTAGATCCACAGCGGCAGGTCCTTGTAGGACGAGTAGAGGTCCTTCACCAGCAGGGTGAAGAACTCCTCGTGGGTCGGACCGAGCATGTAGTCGGCGCCCTTACGGTCCTGGAGCCGGAACACGTCGTCGCCGTAGTCGGTCCATCGGTTGCTCTTGTCGTACGGCTCCTTGGGCAGCAGCGCCGGGAAGTGCACCTCCTGCGCGCCCATCGCGTCCATCTCGTCCCGGATGATCGCCTCGATCTTGCGCAGCACCCGCCACCCCAGCGGCAGGTAGGTGTAGCCGCCGGGCGACGTCCGGCGGATGTAGCCGGCCCGGACCAGCAGCCGGTGGCTCGGCACCTCGGCGTCGGCCGGGTCCTCGCGGAGGGTGCGCAGGAACAGCGTCGACATCCGCAGCAGCACAGGGTTTCCGATCGTCGGGGTTGCAGGGCCCCGAGGATAACGAGACGTACGCCGGCTGGCCGACCCGGTTTCACCGGAACGCGGTGGCCTGGATGCCGTAGAGCTCGGCGTAGCGCCCGCCCAGAGCCATCAGGTCGGCGTGCGTGCCCACCTCGACCAGCCGGGCGCCGTCCAGCACCGCGATCAGGTCGGCCATCCGGACCGTCGAGAACCGGTGCGACACGAGCACCGTGACCCGTCCGTTGGTCACCTCCTCACGAGCCGCCGCGGCGAACCGCTCGAACAGCGCATGCTCGGTCTCCGCGTCCAGGGCGGCGGTGGGCTCGTCCAGCACCAGCAGCAGCGGCTCGTCGCGCATGAAGCCGCGGGCCAGCGCGAGCTTCTGCCACTGGCCGAAGGACACCTCGATGCCGTCGTCCCAGGACGGCCCGAGCTGGGTGTCCAGCCCGGCCGGGAGCCGGTCGACCACGTCGCCTGCCCCGGCCCGGCCGATGGCGGTCGCCGCGGCCGCCCGGTCGCCGAGCCGGTCGAGGTCACCCAGCCCGACGCCGTCCAGCGCCCGCAGCTCGAACCGGAAGAAGTCCTGGAACGCGCCGGCCAGCCGGGCGCGCCACTCGGGCACCGACATCGAGGCGAGGTCGACGCCGTCGACCTCGATCCGGCCGCCGTCGGGGTCGTAGAGCCGGGCCAGCAGCTTGACCAGCGTCGTCTTGCCGGCGCCGTTGTCGCCGACCACGGCGACGACCGACCCGGCCGGCAGGTCGAGGGTGACGTCGTCGAGGACCAGCCGGTCCGACCCCGGGTAGCGGAACGAGACGTGCTCGAGGTGGATGCCGGTGGCCAGCCGGGTCGGCGGCGTGCCGTCGGACCGGGCGTCGACCGCCGCGGCGTAGTCCTCGAGCCAGATCAGCCGGCGCGAGATGTCCAGCCAGATCGTGCGCAGGAACCCGAGCTCGCCGACCGCAGCACCGACGAACTGGGACAGCTGGCTGCCGACCACGAGCACGAGCACGACATCACCCGCCGAGGCGTCGATGATGCTGGCCGTGAAGACGACCGCCCCGACGTACCCCAGCCCGAAGACCGCCCAGGCGAGGCTGCTCCACAGTGCCGTCCCCCACTTCGCCCGGGCCATCGGCCGGTAGAGGGTCCGCCACTCCGCCCGCCGCCGCTCGGCGAGGGCGGCGCCGTTGCCGGTCACCCGCAGCTCCTTGCCCGGTGGCGCGGTGGTCCCGAGGACGAACAGGTGCCGGGCCCGGCGCTCGTGCTGGGCCACCCGCCGGCGCACGGCCTGCTCGATCCCCGGCCGCCAGGTCGCGGCCACCACGGTCGGCACGGCGAACAGCACCAGCAGCCCGAGCGCCGGGTGCACCTGGGTCATCAGGAGCACCTCGACGATCGCCAGCCGGAGCACCCAGCCCAGGGTGGAGAACAGCGACATGAAGAGGTGGTCCAGGCCGAAGGTGTGCCGCCGCAGCACCTCGAGCCGATCCATGTGCTCGCGCCGCTCCTGGTGGGCGATCGTCGCGACCGTGGCGTGCAGCTCGGCGACGTGGGCCTCCAGCGCGATCGAGACCCGGTCGCGGAACCGGCGACTGAGCCGGTCGAACACGACCTGCAGCCACCACAGCAGCGTCGCGGACAGCGCCAGGCCGAGAGCGGCCACGCGCACCCGGGTCTCGGCACCGTCGTTCACCCCGTCGACGAGCAGTGCCAGCCATAAGCCGACCAGCGACTGCGGCAGCGCCACCGCGAGGGTCATCACCAGCGAGGCGACGAGCAGCCGCGGCTCGATGGCGTAGGCCAGCTTGACCATCCGCCAGAGCGACTCCAGCGACGGCGGCAGGTCGGCGTCGGTCGCCTTGTCCTCGCGCTTCTCCTTCTGCTTGCGTCTCTCAGTCGAGCGACTCATGGACGACCTCCTCCCCCAGCTCGTCGTACTCGGTGAACCTGGAGGCCTGCAGCTCGAACATCGTGCGGTAGCGGCCGCCGAGCGCCATCAGCTCGGCGTGGGTGCCGAGCTCGACCACCCGGCCGTGCTCGAGCACGCAGATGCGGTCGGCCTTACGGACGGTGGAGAACCGGTGCGACACCAGGATCGTGGTGCAGCCGCGGGTTTCGGCGAGGATCCGGTCGAAGATCTCCGCCTCGCCGCGGACGTCGAGGGCGGCGGTGGGCTCGTCGAGGAGCACCACCCGGGCGCCTTCCCGTACGGCGGCCAGCGCTCGGGCCAGCGCGACCCGTTGCCACTGACCGCCGGAGAGGTCGGTGCCGTCCTGGTAGCCGCGGGCCAACACGGTGTCGAGGCCCACCAGCCCCTCCGCACCGGCGGCGGTCAGGGCCGCCGTCACCACCGCGTCGTCGGCACCCATCGGCGCGACGTTGTCGCGCAGCGGCAGCTCGTAGCGGACGAAGTCCTGGAAGACCGCGGTCACCGTCTGCCGGTAGTCGGCCAGGTCGAGGTCCCGGATGTCGACGCCGTCGACCTCGATCGAGCCCTGCTGAGGGTCGTAGAGGCGGCAGAGCAGCTTGGCCATCGTGGTCTTGCCGGCGCCGTTCACGCCGACGACCGCCATCGAGGTGCCGGCCGGGACGGTCAGGTCCACGCCGGCCAGCACCGACGGCTGGTCCGACCCGTAGCCGAAGGTCACGTCCCGAAACCGGACCTCCGGCGCGGCAGTCCCCGGACGGTACAGGCGGTGCGGTCGGTTCGCGCCCGGCGCCAGCGCCCCGGCCGCCGCCATCTGGGCGGGCAGCCGCAGGGTGGCCGCGGCCGGCGCCGCGGCGGTGTCCAGAGCCCAGCTCAGGCCGCCGAAGGCAACCGCGCTGGCGCC
This sequence comes from uncultured Actinomycetota bacterium, assembly GCA_963728425.1. GTDB lineage: Bacteria > Actinomycetota > Actinomycetes > JACCUZ01 > JACCUZ01 > JAVEDA01. Next base: position 14,998 of record CAVSKC010000007.1, on the reverse strand, counting down.
GACCGCGGCCTGGAGGTACGTCGTCGCAGCGCCGAGGCCGACGCGCCCGTCGAGCACCGCCTCGGCCAGCGACCAGAACACCAGCGCGTTCCCCGCCAGGACCACCAGCAGCGCCCCGACCAGCGGTCGCTCCCGGAGCCGGGTGGCCTCCCACTGCAGCTCGTAGAGCCGGGTGCGCCGGGTGGTGAACCGGTCGATCACCCAGCCGGCCAGCCCGAACAGCCGCAGCTCCTTGGCGGCCGGGGGCTCGACCGCGAGGTCGTAGGCGTAGGCCGCGTGCCGGTGCTCGGCGCGCACCTCAGCGGTGTTGCGGTCCTTCCAGACCCCGCTCTCGCGGAGCAGCCGGTGGGTCGCTCCCCACGCGACCAGCAGGACCAGCGGCGCCCACCAGGCGAAGCCGACCAGCACGGCGGCGGAGAGCACGCCGGACACGAGCAGGACCAGGCCGCCCGCGATGAAGTCCATCCCGACCACCAAGGGCGGGCCGTTCATGCCCAGGTCGAAGTCACGAGCCATCGAGAGGTCTTCGGCGAGCTCGTTGCTCTCCAGGTGCCCCATGCCTGGCGGGGTGACGGCGCCCACCATCAGCCGGTCGTGCAGCCAGTCGGCGGTGGTGGCGCCGAGGATCGCACTCACCGCCTGCTGGACGGGCGTGAGCACCTGCACCAGCACGAACACGACGCTGACGAAGGTGAGCGGACCTGCTAGCGGTGACCCGTCGCGCACCGCCCCGACGAGGATGCCGGTCGACACGGCCAGCAGCGCCGGCATCGCGCCGCGCAGCAGCAGCAGCGCCCACCAGCCCACGGCCAGCCGCGGCGAGGCGCGATACAGCACCCGGAAGAAGGTGACGGTGTCGTGCGACCGCAGCCGTGCGAGCACGCCGACTCCCCTCCCGCCGATCGTCCGGATCGCGCCCCAGTCTGCGTCCCTCGACGGACTGGTGGGTTCGCGGGGTCCTGTCAGCCGGTGCAGCCCGCGAAGTCACCAGTCGCCGTCGCCCCGCGGGTTGCCCCCGCCGAAGTGGACCGGCTGCTGGCCCACCCGACGCCACGCGAGCCGGTCCGCTTCGCTCGAGCCCGCGACGTACAGCGGTCGGGTGGGCATCGTTGACGGGTTGAGAGCGACTAGAACAGGACGGACATGAACTGGCCGACGTCGGCAAAGCCGACCCGCCGGTAGGTCGCCCGCGCGGCGTGGTTGAAGTCGTTGACGTAGAGGCTCACGACCGGAGCGGCCTCGCGGGCCAGCTCGGCCACTGCTGCCATCCCCGGCGCTGCGAGCCCGCGGCCGCGCAGGTCGGGCGGCACCCACACCCCCTGCACCTGGCAGGCGGCCGAGCTGACCGAGCCGAGCTCGGCCTTGAAGATGACCCGACCGTCCTGGATCCGGGCGAAGGCTCGGCCAGCGGCCACCAGCTCGGCGATCCGGCTGCGGTAGGACGCACCACCGTCGGCGCCGAGCGGCGAGATCCCGACCTCTTCGGTGAACATGGCCACGCAGGCGGGGACCAGGATGTCCAGCTCGTGCGGCCGGACCCGCCGCACCTGGGGGTCGGGCGGCACGGCCGGTGGACCGGCGATCGACATCAGCGGCTGCGGGTCGCGGACCTCGCGGGCCGGCCCCCAGGTGGACGCCAGCTCAGACCACAGGCCGGCGACCGCGTCGCGCTCCCCCACGATCGAGGCGCAGCGGCGGCCCTGGCGCCTGGCCCGCTCGGCGAAGGCCTGCACCGCCTCGGGGCCGGCCTGCACCGGCACCATGTTGGCGCCGGCGTGGCAGAGCGACTCGAGGTAGCCGTCGACGGCGAACCCCCACATCTCACCGCCGAGCCTGGCCGGGTCCAGCCCGACGGCCTCCACCCGGGAGGCCACGAACACGTCGGTGACGGGATCCCGGGTGAGCACGTCGGTCACCGCGGGCAGGTCCTCGGGACGCAGCACGCGCAGCGAGGTGCTGCGCAGCATGACCCCGGTCCCTCCTCGGTGGTGGGCGTTCCTCGCCGGACCGCGGACGCTAGGAGACGCTCACCGCCGGCTCGCCCGAGGCTACGCCCTCGGTCTCCATCTGCTCGGCGATTCGCATCGCCTCCTCGATGAGGGTCTCGACGATCTGCGACTCGGGCACCGTCTTGATCACCTCGCCGCGGACGAAGATCTGGCCCTTCCCGTTGCCCGACGCCACCCCGAGGTCGGCCTCACGCGCCTCCCCCGGGCCGTTCACGACGCAGCCCATCACCGCGACGCGCAGCGGCACGGTGAGCCCCTCGAGACCCGCGGTCACCTGGTCGGCCAGGGTGTACACGTCGACCTGGGCTCGCCCGCAGGACGGGCAGGACACGATCTCCAGGCCCCGGGTCTTGAGGCCGAGCGACTCGAGGATCTGGTTGCCGACCTTGACCTCCTCGACCGGTGGTGCCGACAGCGAGACCCGGATGGTGTCGCCGATGCCCTCGGCCAGCAGGGCGCCGAACGCGACGGCCGATTTGATGGTGCCCTGGAAGGCCGGCCCGGCCTCGGTGACGCCGAGGTGCAGCGGGTAGTCGCACTGCTCGGCGAGCAGCCGGTAGGCGTTCACCATGACGACCGGGTCGTTGTGCTTCACCGAGATCTTGATGTCGCGGAAGCCGTGCTCCTCGAACAGCGAGCACTCCCACAGCGCCGACTCGACCAGCGCCTCGGGCGTGGCCTTGCCGTACTTCGCCAGCAGCCGCTTGTCCAGCGACCCGGCGTTGACCCCGATCCGGATCGGGACCTTGGCGGCGTTCGCCGCGTCGGCGATCTCCTTGACCTTGTCGTCGAACGCCTTGATGTTTCCGGGGTTGACCCGGACCGCGGCGCAGCCGGCGTCGATCGCGGCGAACACGTACTTGGGCTGGAAGTGGATGTCGGCGATCACCGGGATCTGCGACTTCTTCGCGATGGCCGGCAGCGCGTCGGCGTCGTCCTGGGTGGGGCAGGCCACCCGCACGATCTGGCAGCCGGTGGCCGTGAGCTCGGCGATCTGCTGCAGGGTGGCGTTGATGTCCGTCGTCGGGGTCGTGGTCATCGACTGCACCGATACCGGGGCGTCGCCCCCGACGAGCACGCCGCCGACGTCGATCTGCCGGGAGACGCGCCGGGTCGCGAGCGGCCGGGGCGGCGTCTCGGGCATGCCGAGAGAGACGGTCATAGGTCCAGTATCGCTCGCGCGTCCGCTCGGGACCGACCGCGCCTACTGCAGGGTGATGGGGTTCACGATGTCGGCGGCCAGGGTCAGCAGCGTCAGGCCGCCGAAGAGCAGCACCACGAGGTACGTCGCGGGCAGCAGCTTGTTGTAGTCGACCCGGCCGGGGTCGGGTCGGCCGCGACGCGCGGCCAGCAAGGACCGGACCCGCTCGAACCAGGCCACCGCGACGTGACCGCCGTCCAGCGGCAGCAGCGGGAACAAGTTGAAGACGCCGATGAAGACGTTCAGGCCACCGAGCAGCGCCAGGAAGATGATCGGCGCCCCGAGCTCGACGGCCTCGCCCCCGATCCGGCTGGCACCGACCACGCTGATGGGCGTCTCCTGGTCGCGCTCCCCGCCGCCGAGCGCGTCGAACAGCTTCGGGATCTTCGACGGGAAGGCGCCGAGGGCCTTGAACGTCTGCTCCACCGTCGAGCCGAGGAAGGTGACCGAGCCGCCCACGGCCCCGGCCGCCGAGTAGTGCAGGATCCGCTTCGGGTAGCGGACCGAGATGCCGATCGCGGACACCGTCTGCAACGGGCCGGTCAGCGCCGTGTCGGTGAGCGCAGGCCGCTGGGTGGCCACCAGCGTCGCCGTGGTGGTGTGGACCGTCCCGGCACGCTTGTAGGTCAGCTCCACCGGTTGCCCGGGCGGGGTGGCGCGGACGGCCTTGACCAGGTCGCCGTACGTCGTGACCGGCTTGCCGCCGATGGAGGTCACCAGGTCGCCGTGCTGGAGACCGGCAGCCCGCGCCGGCGCCTCCGGGTCACCGGGGCGGCAGTCGCGCAACGCCTTGTCCTTGGTCAGGTCGAAGCCCGGGACCACGCAGGCGGAGACCTGCCCGACCACCGGTCGCGCGTCCAGCGGCTCGAAGCTCGCGGCCGCCGGGTTGGGCAGGCCGGTCGCCACTGCCGCGGCGTAGAAGATCAGCAGGGCGAGCACGAAGTGGGTCGCCGAGCCCGCGACGAGCACGATCGTGCGCTGCCAGAGGGGGAACTTCCAGAACACCCGGTCCCGGTCCTCCGGCGCGACTTCCTCGAGCGGGGTCATCCCGACGATCTTCACGAAGCCACCGGCCGGCACCGCCTTGAGGCCGTACTCGGTCTCGCCACGCTTGATCGACCAGATAGTGGGGCCGAAGCCGGCGAAGTACTGGGTGGCCTTCATGCCGAACCGCTTCGCGGTGAGCAGGTGGCCCGCCTCGTGCAGGCACACGGACACCAGGATGCCGATCGCGAAGATCAGCACACCGATCCAGAAGCTCATCCAGGGTCCTTCGCGGTCAGCGTGGCGGCCCGGTCCCGGGCCCATCTCTCCGCGTCGAGGACGTCCGAGAGGCTCCCGACGTTCCCCACCTCGTGCTCGTCGAGCACTCGCGCGAGGGTGTCCACGATACCGGTGAAGGGCAGCCGATTCTCGACGAAGGCCGCCACGCAGACCTCGTTGGCCGCGTTGTAGACGGCCGGGGCGGTGCCGCCGGCCAGCCCGGCGGCGCGGGCCAGACCGACGGCCGGGAAGGCCTCGTCGTCGAGCGGCAGGAACTCCCAGGTGGCCGCCGTGGTCCAGTCGCAGCCGCCGGCGGCGCCTGGCACCCGGTCCGGCCAGCCCAGGCCGAGGGCGATGGGCAGCCGCATGTCCGGCGGGCTGGCCTGGGCGAGGGTCGAGCCGTCGACGAACTCCACCATCGAGTGCACGACCGACTGCGGGTGCACCACGACGTCGACCCGGTCCAGCGGGATGTCGAAGAGCAGGTGCGCCTCGATCAGCTCCAGGCCCTTGTTGACCAGCGTGGCGGAGTTGATGGTGACGACCGGGCCCATGTCCCAGGTCGGGTGTGCCAGCGCCTGCTCGACCGTGACGCCGTGCAGGTCCGCGCGGCTGCGGCCCCGGAACGGCCCGCCGCTGGCGGTCAGCACCAGCCGGCGTACCTCGTCCGGCCGGCCGCCGCGCAGGCACTGCGCCAGCGCCGAGTGCTCGGAGTCGACCGGGACGATCTGGTCCGGCCGCTGGACGGCTGCCTTGACGAGTGGGCCGCCGGCGACCAGCGACTCCTTGTTCGCCAGCGCCAGGGTGCGGCCCTCCGCCAGCGCGGCGAGCGTCGGCCCGAGCCCGATCGAGCCGGTGACCGCGTTGAGCACCACGTCGCAGGGCCACCGGGCCAGCTCGGTCGCGGCGTCCGGCCCGGCCAGGATCTTGGGGACCGGGTGCTCCCCGGCGTCGTACCCGCCCTTCTTGGCGGCGGCGTAGAACGCGAGCTGCAGGTCCTGGGCGGCACTGGCCCGGGACACCGCCACCGCCTCGACGCCGAGCTCGAGCGCCTGCCGGGCCAGCAGGTCGACGTTGCCGCCGCCGGCTGCCAGCCCGACCACCCGGAACCGGTCCGGGGCGTGCCGGACGATGTCCAGGGCCTGGGTGCCGACCGAGCCGGTCGACCCCAGCACCACGACGTCCCGGCGCTCGCTCACCGGGCCAGTGTCTCAGGGAGCAACCGGCTCCCGGGCGCCCTGGCTCTGCTCCGGCAGGCTGACGACGGCGTCGGTCTCGCGGAATCCGTGGCGGGACCAGAACCGGGCCAGCGGCGCGGGCGCCCACCAGTTCCACCGGCCGAGCAGCCGCATGGTGGCCGGCACGAGCAGGGCCCGCACCACGGTCGCGTCGATGATGATCGCGATCACCATGCCGACGCCGATCATCTTGATGAAGACGATGCCGGAGGTCGCGAAGGCGCCGATGACCACCACCAGCAGCAGCCCGGCGCTGGTGATGATGCGCCCGGTCTTCTGCAGCCCGGTGGCCACGGCTGCGGTGTTGTCGTCCCCGCGCGGTCCCACTCCTCGCGGATCCGCGAGAGCAGGAACACCTCGTAGTCCATCGACAGCCCGAACGCCATGGCCAGCATGAGGATCGGCTGGGTTGCCTCGATGGCGCCGGTGCTGGTGAAGCCGAGTAGCGATGACAGATGGCCGTCCTGGAAGATCCAGACGAGGGCACCGAAGGACGCCGACAGCGACAGCACGTTCATCACCACCGCCTTGGCCGGCAGCACGACGGAGCCGAAGGCGAGGAACAGCAGGACGAGGGTGACGCCGACCACGAACAGGCCCATCCACGGCAGGGTGGCCCCGAGGTTGGCGAGCAGGTCGCGCAGGTCAGCAGCCCGGCCGCCCACGAGGACCTCGGCGCCGGCCGGGTCGGGCACGTCGCGGACCTCGCCCACCAGGTCGCGTGCGTCGGTGGACAGGCCCTCGAACGCGTGCCGCACCTCGACCAGCGCGCTGCCGCCGTCGGTGGCGGTCACCTCCGCGGACTGGACGCCGGGCAGGGCGGCCACCTGGTCGACGTACCGGCCGAGGGCAGCGCGGTCACCGGCGTCGATCGACCCGTCGGCGAAGGTCGCCACCGCGTCGATCGTCGTCGTGCCGCCGCCGGGGAAGTCGGTCAGCAGCGACTCGGACACGACCCGGCTCTCGGTGCCCTCGGGCAGCGCCCGGTGGTCGACCCCGCCGAACTCCACCCGCAGGAACGGCAGGCCGGCGACGAGCAGCAACGGCACGATCACCGCGACGTAGGCGATCGGGCGGCGCATCACGCTGCGGGCCAGCCGGTACCACGCACCGTGCGGCGCCTCGGCTGCCGGCGGGCCGACCGGCGTACGGCGGTGGCGGAACGGGATCCGCAGCGAGTCGACCCGCGGGCCGAGGACGGCGAGCAGCGCCGGGAGCACGGTCAGCGCGCCGACCATCGCGACGAGGACGGCGGCCATGCCACCGAAGCCCATCGACCGCAGGAAGACCTGCGGGAAGAACAGCAGCGAGGCGAGCGAGATAGCGACGGTGAGGCCGGAGAAGGCGACCGTGCGGCCGGCGGTGGCCATGGTCCGACGCAGCGCCGCCTCGGTGTCCTTGCCGCTGCGGACCTCCTCGCGGAACCGGCTGACGACGAACAGCCCGTAGTCGATCGCCAGACCGAGGCCGAGCATCGTGACGATGTTGACCGCGAAGATGGAGACGTCGGTGACCAGGCTGAGCAGCCGCAGCATCGTGAAGGCGCCCAGGATGGACAGGCCGCCGATCGCCAGGGGCAGGCTCGCGGCGGTGAGCCCGCCGAAGATGACGACGAGCAGCACCAGCACGACTGGCAACGAGATCTGCTCGGCCCGGGCGATGTCCTCGCTCACCTGGGTGGTGATGTCACTGCTGATGGCCGCGTCGCCACCGAGCTGCACGTCCAGCCCTGGCGGTGTGGCACGCAGCGCGGGCTCGAGCTGGTCGTAGTTGTCCATCAGCTCGTCGTCGCCGGTGCCGGTCAGCTGCACGACGGCGTACGTCGAGCGGCGGTCGGCCGAGACGAACCTCGCGGCGTCCGGTCCGGCGGTCCAGGTCGTCGCGGTCGACGCCACCAGGTCGCGCGGCAGCGAGGCGAGGTGCGCCTCGACGGCGCTCCGGAAGGCCGGGTCGTCGACGGTGCGGCCGCCGTCGCGGTACATGACCACCACATCGGCGCCACCGCGACCGACGGTGGCCTCGGTCTGCGCCAGTGCGCGGGCCGACTCGCTGCCCGGCGTCTCGAACCCGCTCGACACCATCGAGGCGAAGACCCCGGTGCCCCACAGGGCGCCGAGGGCGAGGAAGGCCCCGGCGAGAGCCAGGACGAGACGGCGGTGGTGGAAGGTGACGTGTCCCAGCCGGTCGAACATGACGGTCTCCCCTAGCATGTCGTGAACACAGGTTGTGATTGTGAACGATGTTCACTATGCTGACAGCGTTCACGAATGTCAAGGGTGTTCACAAGACGTTTCCGCGGGAACGTCGAGGAAGGTGGTCGGTGGTGGTCGAACAGGCGGCGGTCACCCGGCGGTCCCGGGTCCGCGACGCGACGGTGGCCGAGATCAAGGCCACCGCCCGGGCCCTGATGGTCACCGAGGGGGCGGAGGCTCTCACGCTGCGGGCCATCGCCCGGGCGATGGGCATGACGGCGCCCGCGCTCTACCGCTACTTCGACAGCCACGAGGAGCTCGTCGGCGGTTTGTGCATGGACCTCCTCGACGAGATCACGGTGACCCTCGAGCAGGCCAGGGACGCGGTGGGCACCGACGACCCGGTCGGCCGGCTGATGGCGGCCTGCCGGGCCTTCCGCGGCTGGTCGCTGGCGCACCCGCGCGAGTTCCAGCTGGTGTTCGCCTCGGCCGTCGACAAGCCCCCCGCCGGGCACGAGGGGGTCGACGAGGACCTGTCGTTCGGCGCCGTGTTCCTCGGCATCTTCGTCGAGATCTGGCAGGCGCATCCGTTCGCCGTGCCCGAGGACACGGAGCTCCCGGACCGGCTCGTCCAGCAGCTGCGGGCCTTCTCGTCGTACGCCGGTGGCGTGCTGCCGCTCGGTGCGCTGGCCGCCTACCTGTCGGGCTGGGTCCGTCTTTACGGCGGCGTGACGATCGAGGTGTTCGGGCACCTCGGTTTCGCGCTGGACGACCCCGAGCCGATGTTCGAGGCGATGCTGGCCGACATGCGCCGCCAGCTCACCACGGCGCCGACCGGCTGAGAACCGTCAAGTTGCAGCGTCGTCCTGTCGATCACGCAGGGATGTATGAGACCTCTCGGCAGTCCCAGGACGCGCTGCTCACCCTCGACAAGGTGGCCGTGATGGCCAAGGTCGACCTCGGCACGGTGCAGGCCGCCGTGCGGGACCGCAAGCTGGTGGCTCAGCAGAAGCAGGGCGAGTGGCTCGCCAGCGTCGCCGACGTCCGGAAGTGGCTCGCCCGCCGCTGAGGAAGGCGTAGAGCCGTCGTTGAGCGACGCGGCGCACCCTTCGGCCATCGCGAACCGCCACTCGAGCGGACGCCGGAACGAAGGAATCGCCATGCGACGGACCCTGGTCCTCGGAGTGCCCTGCATCCGCGCCTCGGGCACGGCGACCGACGCCGGGTCCCGAGTGACCGGCTCCGCCCACACCCTCGCGGCCCACGCCGAGGGCCGGTTGGCCCCGGTGTCCGCGCGGTCGGGCTAACCACCGGGCGGTCGACATCAGCTGGAGCGGTGGTTATCTCACCGACGTACGTCCTCAGATCGACGCACTGCGGCGGAGGATCGTCTCCGGGCAGGTCGTGGTGCCGCGCGTCCCGTAGCACCCACGACCGGCATCATCATCGCCCATGACGCCCTTCTGTTTCCTCGCCGACGCGTTCGACGTGTCGAGCGCACGCGAGCTCGGCGAGCGGGCGCGCGCCGCAGAGGACCTTGGCGTCACCACGTTCGTCCTGCCGGACCACCTGGTGGGCCAGCCGGCCCCGGTGCCGTACCTGGCCGCCGTGGCCGCGCTCACCGAGCGCATCCGGATCAGCGCGTTCGTGCACAACAACGACCTGCGCCATCCCGCGGTGCTCGCCCAGGAGCTGGCCACTCTCGACGTCCTGTCCGAAGGGCGACTCGACGTGGCGGTCGGGGCGGGATGGAACGAGGCCGAGTACACCGCCATCGGGCTGCCGTTCGACCCGATCCGGGTCCGGCAGGCGCGGCTGGCCGAGTCGGTGACGGTCCTCAAGGGCTGCTTCGGCGCCGGCCCGTTCTCGTTCGCCGGTGAGCACTACACGATCACCGACTACGACGCGCAGCCGAAGCCGGTGCAGCAGCCGCACCCGCCGTTCTTCATCGGTGGTGGCGGCCGGGCCACCCTGGAGCTGGCCGCGCGCGAGGCGCAGACCGTCGGCCTTGGCGCCGCGGATCCTGCGCGGTGGCGTGCCCGACCCGCGGTCGTTCACCTGGGCGGCGACCGAGGAGAAGATCGGCTGGGTCCGCGAGGCGGCGGGCGAGCGGTTCGACGAGCTGACGCTCAACGTCTACCCGTCGTTCTGGCCGGTCACGGTCACCGACGACCTGGAAGGTGAGGCCGAGAAGGTCGTCGGCCGCGATGAAGGAGCGCAGCGGGATCGAGCTGTACCGTGCGCGAGGTCATCGACTCGCCGCACATCTTCATCGGGTCCCATGACCGCTTCGTCGAGAAGTTCACCGAGCTGCGCGACCGCCTCGGCATCTCGTCGTTCCTCGTCGGCGACCTCGACCAGCTCGGCCCGGTCGTCGAGCAGCTCGCCGGGAGCTGACGGCACGTGGCTGGTTCAGGCCAGCCAATACATCGGTTGGCGCCCCGAGCCTGAACCGGTAGTTTCGTGAGCGAACGTGACACGATTCGAGGAGGTGAGCCCGATGCGCACTGTCCACTCTGGGCGCTCCTTTGAGTTCACGATCGCGCGACTGACGTAGCTGTCGCGGGGAGCGCCGCACGCGCTCTCAGAAAGCTACGACTATGAATCACTCACTTCAGTTCAACGCGGAGCCGACCTCCAACGACCTCTCGGAACACCCCACCGGTACAGCGTTGGTCCTTGGTGGTGGCGGATCGGCAGGCAATGCGTGGCTGATCGGCGTCATCGCCGGCCTGCTTGAGGCCGGGTTGGATGTGACCGAGGCCGATCTGATCATCGGGACGTCGGCCGGATCGACCGCCGCGGCCCAAATGCTCAGCGCGCCCCCGGCCGAACTGCTTGCCGACATCCTCGCCGCCGCGCCCCTGCCAAGGACTGCTCCGGTGGGAGCCGACGGGGGGCGCGTTCGCATTGGGCTGGCGGCGGACCACATGGAGAGAACGAGCCGAATTATCGCTGCCGCTGAGGATGCAGCCGACATGCGTCGCAGAATGGGTGCGGCGGCGCTCGACATGGATGCGGCGTCGGACGGCTCGGGGCAGCGGTGGCGCGCTACCGTCGCCGCTCGGCTTCCCAGCCAGCTCTGGCCGCAACGGCGAATGCTCATCACGACAGTCGATGCATATACCGGTGAACCGATCGTGTTCGACCGACACAGCGGGGTCGACTTGGTGGACGCCGTGGCCGCCAGCTGTGCCAGTGGCTTCGCCTACCGAATCGGCGGCAGCCGATACATCGACGGCGGCTACCGATCCAATGCCGAGAATGCCGATCTGGCAGCCGGATACGCACGCGTGCTGGTGCTGTCACCATTCAGCGGCAGATCACGGACTCCGGTTGAGTGGGGCCTGCATCTCGCAACACAGGTCGACGAGCTACGCGCACGCGGCAGCAGAGTCGAAACGGTCTTCCCGGATAGCGACTCGCGCACCGCATTCGGCGACAACGTGATGGATCTGTCGACCCGTCCACCCGCTGCTCGAGCCGGTTATGACCAAGGCAGAGCCCTCGCCGAGCGGGTCACCGAATTCTGGCGCTGACGCCTACCGTTGGCGCGTCAGCTGGCGGGCATCACCTTGCAGTAGGCGGTCACGGCGATCACTGCGGTGACGACGTGCATGACCATCAGAGCCACGACGCCCGCGGTGGTCTGCCCGGCCACCGAGTCTGTGGCGAGCAGCGCGATATCCGGGATGAATGAGAGGACAGGACGATCGGGACGAGCGTGTTGAGCAGGGCACGGCTGTGGGCGGAGGTGTTGACGATCAGGCGCCATCCGACGGCGCCGATGATCGCGCCGAGGATCGTCCACATGAGGACGGGGCCGGGGGTGAGCGGGACGAAGTCGTCGCTCGCGCCGAGCAGGCCGCCGGCGATCGAGGAGATCACGACGTTCGTGACCCCGGCGATCACGCCGGCGACGGCGCCGGTCCTCAGCGCCGTGCCGAGGCTGACGGCGGAGCCGCGGGTGGGAGCGGAGGTGGACGTGGACGTGGTCATCGAGGGCTCCTTGAGGGATAGCGGGTGCTCATGAGCGCAGGGCAGCGTGGCGGCGGGGGGCCAGCCCGGGCCCCGCGCCCGGCCCGGCCGCCAGGTGGTCGTCGTCGATGGCCTGGTGTACAGGGACGGCGTGAGCCTCAGCCTGCGCTGCCGAGGAGCTCGGCGATGCCCTCCAGGCACCACTGCCAGCCCGCCCGCATGCCCTCGGCCGCCTGCGCGCCCGACAGGCCCTCGACCGTGAGCTCGAGCCGGGTCCCGCCCTCGACCGGCAGGAGCAGCACCGTGCAGCGGGAGCTCTCGGCCATGTCCTCGCCCGAGGTGAGCACGTCGAGCACGAGGCGCTCCACGGGCTCGAAGACCGCGAAGGTCGCCGTCTCGGTGTACGCGTCGCCGGCCGGGCGAGGGCCGAACCGCAGCCGGTAGCCGCCGCCCGCGCGGGCGTCGACCTCGCAGGTCGACACGCGCCAGGCCGAGTCGGGGCAGGCCCAGCGCTGCAGCAGGTCGGCGCGGGTCCAGGCGGCCCAGACCCGCTCGGGCGGCGCGGGGTAGGTGCGGTCGAGGTCGAACGACAGGAGCGGGGCGGTGGTCAGGTGTCCTCCAGAAGGGTGCCGAGAGCGTCCAGCCGGGTCGACCAGAGCGCCTGCTGCTGTGCGGTCCACGTGGCCACGGCGACGAGGGCGTCGTCGCGCAGCCGGCACTCGCGCACACGGCCGCGCTTGACGGTCGTCACCAGGCCCGCCTCCTCGAGCCTGTCGGCGCGCGCGCGTCAACCCGCCGGCGTCGGCACCGTGACGGCGTCAGTGCCGGCCGAGCTCGAACCCGGTGCGGGCCAGGATCGTCGGCATCCCCTGAATCCGGGTGAGGTTGTACTCCTGCCACTCGGGAGCCAGCTCGTCCCACGGGACCAGCTGCGGTGTCACCTTCTCGCGAGCGTCGCGCACGTTGCCGTACCGCCAGCCGTCCGAACCGCGCCTCGCACGCCACCGGTTGTGGTCACGCTCTGCCATCCGCCTCGTCTCGTCCGCGGTGAATGCCACCGTGGGCGCGCCCCAGTGGCGCAACGGCAGCAGCTCGAAGCCGTTCTCGTCGAGCGCGTCGATTAGCCCGTCGGCCGCTTCCCGGGCGGCCTCTCGCTCATAGTCAGTGAGCGCCGACCAAGCCGGATCGACCACACCGCGCGCAGCCGCCCGGTTCAGGTGATCCTCGTACAGCGCGCGGGCGAGCTCCTCGCGGACACCGCCGTCCATCAAGGCCGGCGAGCAGGTCCGGTCGAGCAGGGGGAACAGCCGCAGACCGGGGAAGCGTGGGTCACCTTCCTCGTCGTCCATCCGGACCGAGGCGCCCAGTCCCGCGTCCCCGCGCGTGCGGACCACGACCGGGATGGTGGGGTCGTCGATCGTGCGATGCAGGAACAACGCGGTGGCGAGCGCGGTGGACTCCTCGTCCAGCACAACGGCGACCAGGCGCGGCGGGACCTCCGCCAGACGCTTCGTGAGCTCTTCCAGCCCGTCCCGGCTCGGCGCCTCGACGTCGAACGTGAGCAGGCGCGCAGTGACTGCTTCGACGAGGCCCGGGTGTTGCATCTCCAGTGCCTGCATCCTGCTGGCGGCCTCCCTGTCGACCAAGGTTGCCGTCAGCGGTCCGTCGCCGACCTCCGCCCACTCCTGCGCGGCTACGAGCAGGACGGCCCGTCCGAGCTGACCGAGCCCGACCACAACCAGGTGCGGGGTCGTGCCCGGCTCGAGGACGAGGTGCTCGGCGACGAGCGCACGGGCGCCACGCTCGTGCATGTTGAAGAACTCGATGCGCACCGTCTCGTCGCCACCGAGGCCGGAGCCGCGCAGGAACTCGGTCAGCTCCGCGTCCTCGAGGTGCACCGAACACCGCAAGTCGACGGCCCGGCGCTGACGGGGCACCCGTCGTGCTGCCGTGGCGATCGCGACATTGGTGGCGTCGCTCGTACATAGCGCCACGAGACTCGACGCGCGCTCGAGGCGGACGGCCCGGAGCACCGCCGGGTCTGTCGGGTCGCCCGCGAGGGTCGGGATGCCGTGCGCCCGGAGCGCGGCGATGCCGGGGCCATGCGCGTCCTGGTCGATACCGATGACGGGCCGGCCATCCTCGGCCAGCGACAGCGCCAGCCTGGTGCCAGAGGCACCCAGGCCGCAGACGACGGTGTGCCCACGGAAGCTGCTGAGCCGGTAGCGCTCGAACTGCTCACGGAACACCACGGAAGCGGCCTGGAACAGGGTGCCCATCGCCATCAGTGGTGCCGCGAAGCGCGGCCACCTCCAGGCGCCAGTTCAGGTCGCCGCCGCCACCGCCGTAGGAGAGCACGGCGAGCTGGAGGGTGAGGTACAGGTTGTCGAGCAGCGTGCGGTCGTCCACGCCCTCGTTCGATTGCGCCACGAACCCGGTGAAGCCCAGGACGATGAGTACCACCCACCCGGCCGCAAGGAGATACCAACGTCGGCGCTCGTCCGACAAGAAGCCCACTCGAGCAGTATGGCGCCGAGAGAGGGCGCGCCCGGGAGAGTTCCTGTGACGCAGCTAAGGACTGGTCGCCCGGAACGCGACGCGGTCGCCGGATTCGAGTCGCACCGCCTTAGCCCCAACGTGAGGAGTGGCCGCCGGAACCGCTCCGGGACCGCTCACAGAAGGGCACTGACATGTCCCTCACATCCCTATGCACCTGAGGACCCGCAACCTCCCCTCGACCCTCGTCGCCACTGCTGCTCTGCTCGCCACACTCGGGCTCCCCCGGGCCGTCGCAAGTCCGGCCCCCGTCGGACCCCCGCAGGTGAGCGTGAGCTGGTGCACCGGCGACCTTGCCGAGCTCGACAACCGCCTGCGGGCGACAGGTGGCCGGGAGCGCGGGCCGCCCGCCGCACCTTGACCGGTCGGCGGCGACCGGCCCACGCTGGCGGCGTGACGTTGGCTGTGCCCTTCGTCGGGCGCTCCGTCGAGCTCAGCCGGCTGACCGGCGTGCTGGGAGGACGGGCCGACGATCGGACCGTCCTCGTCATCGGCGACGCAGGCATCGGCAAGACCCGACTGCTCGCCGAGGCGGTGGCGCGCGGAAAGGGCTCGGGCGAG
>CAVSKC010000006.1:0-109014 GCA_963728425.1 uncultured Actinomycetota bacterium | reverse complement strand
GAGCACGGTGACCTGCTCTGTGCCGAGACGCCGGAAGGCCTGCGCCAGCTCGACCCCCACCGCGCCGCCGCCGAGCACGACCAGCCGGCGCGGCACACTCTTCGCGGCCGTGGCGTCCCGGTTGTCCCACGGCGCAGCGTCGGCCAGGCCGGGCACACCGGGCAGTCGCGGACGCGTGCCGGTGGCGACCACGACGGCGCGCCGGGCCTCGACCTCGCGGTCCTCGCCACCGCGGGTGACTCGCACGGTGCGCTCCCCGACGAGGCGGGCTTCGCCGCGCAGCAGGTCGATGCCGTTCTCCTCGAGCCAGGGCAGCTGGCCGGCGTCCGACCAGCTGCTGGTCATGTAGTCGCGCTGGGCGAACGCCGCGCTCGCGTCGACCGGTCCGGTCACCGCCTCCGCCGCTCCGGGCACCCGGCGGGCCGCGGCCACGACGTCCCCGGGCCGGATCAGGGTCTTGCTCGGGATGCACCCCCAGAAGGAGCACTCGCCGCCGACGAGCTCCCGCTCCACCAGGGCGACCGACAGACCACCCGCGGCGCACCGGCCGGCCACGTTCTCGCCGGCGGGTCCGCCGCCGATCACCACGACGTCGTATTGGTCCATCCGGCGTCGTCCCCGCCTTGGCCGGATCCGTTACGCGCTGATCGCGGCCAGCGTGGCGACGCCGAGCGCCAGCAGGGAGACCCCCGAGAGCTGCAGTCGCGTGAGCCGCTCCCGGAACAGCACGAACGCGGCGACCGCCGCCAGCGCGGCGAACTGGGAGGCGAGCACGGCGGCGACCGCAACACCGTGCTCGGGACCCTGCCGCGAACGAGGCGAAGCCGAGCACCTCGCAGACGCCGGCCGCGACCACGAGCGGCAATGCGGGCCGGGTCAGCGCCAGGGTGCCGCGCAGCGCCAGCGGCACCGCGATCGCCGCCACCCCGATCAGCCGGGCCGGGAGGAGCACCCAAGGCACAGGCAGGTCGGCGCTGGCCTTGCTGGTGGAGTAGAGGCTCGCGCCGAACGAGAGGGCCGCGGCGCAGGCGAGCAGCACCGGCCGCGCGGTGCGCGCCGACCGTCGTCGGCGGCGACGAGATCGGTCGTCGGTCCGGTCGCGGCGAGCACGACACCGACGACTATCACCGGCAGCAGCAGGGCGGCACCCACCTGCAGCCGCTCACCGGCCGCGACCGAGGCGACCGCCGCGACGGCGCCCTCCGTCGACACCACCGGTGCCACCACGGAGACCTTCCCCTCGCGCAGTGCCGAGTAGGCGAGCAGCAGCCCGACCACGTTCCCGGCGCCCGAGACCAGCAGCCAACCCACCTGGGCGCCGTCCGGGGACGGGACGTCGACGACGGCGAGGGCCGGCAGCAGGACGACCAGGCCGGTGATCATCACCCACGCGAGCACCGACGCCGGCGGCACCATCCGGGTCGACCGCGACGAGCAGAGGGTGGCCGTGGCGAAGAAGGCCGCCGCCGCCAGTCCGCCGAGGATCGCCACCCGGGACCGTCAGAATTCCGCGGCGGGCCAGGGCTTCCCGCTGTACCGCTGGGTCACCGGACCCGGCACCGGAGGCGTCCGACCGAACAACCCCGGACCGACGTGCAGCACGTCGGCGTGGGCGAACCGGGCGAACGGGTCGTCGGCCAGCTGCTCGGGGCGCTGCCGCCGGACCGTGACAGCACCGGCGAAGTGCGACGAGTCACGCACGAAGGTGCTCACGCCGTCCGGCGGCGGCCCGGCCAGCACGGCCCGCAGGGCTCCCGAGACCGCCGGGTCGTCGAACAACGGTGACCGGTCCCGTGCCAGCAGCACCAGCGACACCCAGGCCTCGTCACCGTCGGGGTCCAGCAGCCGCTCGTCCATCCGCACCGCCGCCGCGACCGGCTTGCGACCCGCCGGCCAGGCGGCCAGGACGCCACCCGGCATCCCGTGCCGCGTGGTCACCGGCGCCGACCCGAGGGCGCCGGCCGCGACCTCGTCCGGCCCGGCGAGGCGGGCGAACCAGCACCAGCTCACGCCGGCACCTCCCAGTCAGGACGCAGGTCGGCCGTGATCGCCCGCAGGTCGCGGCGGAGGTCCTCCGCGGTCGGTCGGCCCCAGAACCAGTACCCGTTGTACACCGCGTGGATGGTGAGGTCGGGGTAGAGCGTGAAAGCCGTCGGCACGTACGGCCGGTAGACGGTGTCCGTGGTCTCGCGCAGGCCGAGGACGTCGAGGTAGCGCCGCTCGTGGTCGGACAGGAAGGTCCACCGGGCACCGAGGCCGGCGCGGAACGCGGATTGCTCGACCGGCAGGTCGATGCTGACCGACACCAGTCGGGTGTAGGCCACCTCCGCCTCCTCCTGGAACCGGACCAGGCCGCGGAAGAAGGTCTGCTCCTTGGGGCACCACCAGCCGCGGAAGAACGTCAGCACGAGCGGGTCGCCCTCGGCCAGCTCGGTGAGCGTCCGGACCACCCCGGAGTGGTCGGGCAGCTCGAGATCGGGAAAGGTCCCTCCGGGCACCAGGTCAGCATGCATGCCAGGGGAGTCTCGGGGGCCCGCCCGGGCGTTACGTGTAACACCCGCCGGTCGGCCAGGACAGAGCCACGCACCGTCGTACCCGATCGATCCACGTGGAGCCCGCCATGTCGAGGACACCCATCGCCGACCACGCCCTCCTGTCCGACCGGCACTCCAGCGCCCTGGTCGACACCGCCGGCTCGGTCGAGTGGCTCTCCTTCCCGCGGTTCGACAGCCCGTCGGTTTTCGGCCGGCTGCTCGGGGCGGCCGCCGGGCACTGGCAGGTCCGCCCGACGGGAGAGTGGACGAGCAGCCGGCGCTACCTCGACCGCACCCTCGTGCTCGAGACGACGTTCGCCACCGCCGGCGGCTCTCTCGTGGTGACCGACCTGCTGGCGATGGGCGAAGACAACGGCGGCCACCGGCTCGGCACCGCCGTCCCGCACCTCCTGGTACGCCGGGTGTCGTGCACCGCCGGCTCGGTCGAGGTCGAGGTCGACTACGCGCCCCGGCCCGAGTACGGGCTGGTGGTGCCGCTGCTGGCCGAGGTCGACGGCGGCGTGACGGCACGGGGCGGGGCCGAGTGGTTGGTGCTCTCGACGCCGGTCGCGCTGGACCTCGCCGACGGGCGCGGCGTCGGCCGGCACACGCTGGTGGCGGGTGAGACCGTGCACCTCGCGCTGCACCGCTCGACGCTGGAGGAGACGCCTGCGCGGATCTGGACGCCGCAGGAGCTCGCCGCGGTCGTCGACAGCACCGTGGCGGCGTGGGTTTCCTGGTGTGACCTGCACCAGGCGTACGACGGGCCGTGGGCCGACCTGGTCCACCACAGCGGACGCGTACTGCAGGGCCTGTCCTTCCAGCCCAGCGGGGCGATCGTGGCCGCGGCCACGACATCGCTGCCCGAGGGCGTCGGCGGTGAGCGGAACTGGGACTACCGCTACTCGTGGGTCCGGGACGCCAGTTTCACCATGGAGGCCCTGTGGGTCGCCGCCTGCCCGGACGAGGCCGACGACTTCTTCGCGTTCATGACGACCGCGGCTGCCTCGTCCATCGGGCCGGGCCAGTCGTTGCAGATCATGTTCGGCATCGGCGGCGAGCACGATCTCACCGAGCGCGAGCTGCCGCACCTCGAGGGCTGGTGCGACAGCCGGCCGGTCCGGGTCGGCAACGGAGCCTGGAACCAGGCCCAGATCGACGTGTACGGCGAGATCCTTGGCGCCGCCCACCGCCTGGCGGACCAGCTCGGCGGGCTGGACGAGCAGACCAAGGCCTTCCTGGTGGCCTGCGCGGACACCGCCGCCGAGCGGTGGGTGGAGAAGGACCAGGGCATCTGGGAGGTCCGCGGCGACGCGCAGCACTTCCTCTACTCGAAGGTCATGTGCTGGGTCGCGCTGGATCGCGCCGTCGCGCTCGCAGAGATCCTGGGGGCGTCGGACAGGGTCCCGGGCTGGACCGCCGTCCGCGACGAGATCCACCGGACCGTCCTGCAGGACGGTTGGAGCGACGACGCCAAGGCCTTCACGCAGTACGTCGGCTCGGACGAGCTGGACGCGTCGAACCTGATGATGGCGATCGTCGGGTTCCTGCCCGCCGACGACCCGCGGATGCTCGCCACCATCGATGCCACCGAGGCGCGGCTCACCGACGACCGCGGCCTGGTCTACCGCTACCACACCTCCGGGGGAGTCGACGGGCTGGCCGGTGACGAGGGAACCTTCCTTCTGTGCACCTTCTGGCTGGCCCAGGCGCTCGCGCTGGCCGGCCAGGTCGATCGGGCGACGGTGGTCTTCGAGCGTGCGGTGGCCTTCGCCAACGACGTCGGGCTCCTCGCCGAGGAGGTGGACCCGGAGACCGGTGCCCTGCTGGGGAACTTCCCGCAGGCGTTCAGCCACATCGGCCTGGTCAACGCGGCCTGGGCGATCAGTGAGGCCATCCAGCGCAGCGACGTGTAACGCCCGGCCAGTTCTGATGACGGAGCGGCGGTGGCACGCTGCGTATAGTCGCAGCACCACGACACGAGGTGGAGGTCGGCGGATGCAACCCGAGGCTCCAGCGGCGCCCTCGGCGCCGGTGACCGTCACGCCGGATGTGCCGGCCGCCCGCGCACCTCAGGTCGACGACAGCGAGCTGGTCGACCGGCTCCGTCGCGGCGACGAGCGGGCGTTCGCCGAGGTGGTCAGCAGCTGGTCCCCGATGATGCTGCGGGTGGCCCGCGGCCACGTGTCGACCGACGCCTCGTGCGAGGAGATCGTCCAGGAGACCTGGATGGCCGTTGTCCGGGGTCTGGGGGCCTTCGAGGGCCGGTCGTCCCTGCGCACCTGGGTGTTCCGGATTCTCACCAATCTGGCCAAGACCCGCGGTGTGCGGGAGGCACGGTCGGTGCCGATGTCCTCCTGGGGGCCGGCCGACGAGACCGGTCCGACCGTCGACCCGGACCGCTTCCGCAGTTCCGACGACCAGTACCCGCACAACTGGACGCCGGTCGGCGCGCCGGCCGCGTGGCAGCCAGGGCCTGAGCAGTCGGCGGTCGGGGCGGAGACCCGGCAGCTGCTCGGCGGGGCCCTGCGCGAGCTGCCGGACCGTCAGCGCACCGTGGTCACACTGCGGGACGTGCACGGGCTCACCTCCGACGAGGTCTGCAGCCTGCTCGACCTCAGCGCGGCCAACCAGCGGGTGTTGCTGCATCGCGGCCGGGCCAAGCTGCGCACCGTCCTGGAGGACTACTACCACGAGCTCGAGGAGGTGACGTCGTGACCGACACGCCCGTCCCCGGCATGACCATCAGCTGCCAGGAGGTCGTCGAGATCGTCACCGACTACCTCGAGGGTCAGCTGGACGAAGCGACCCGTACCGAGCTGGAGGCGCATCTCGCGCTCTGCCCGGGCTGCGACCTCTACCTGGAGCAGATGAGGGCCACCATCGACGAGCTGGGTCATGTCCCTGTCGAGTCGTTGAGCGAGCAGGCGCAGTCCGACTTGATGGCGGCGTTCCGCACGTTCCACGACGCAGGCTCCGGCACGACCTGAGGCTGGGACCGTCACCGTGCTGGCCTGCCAGGAGCTCGTCGAGCTCGTCACGGACTACCTGGAGGGGGCGCTGCCGCCGGACCGGCACGGGGAGGTGCACGACCACCTGCTCGAATGCGCGGACTGCCTGCGCTACCTGGGACAGGTGCAACTCACCTCGCGGCTTCTCGCCCAGCTCCCGACGCCCGAGCTGAGCGACGAGTTCAGCACCGAGCTGGCACGGGCCGCGCGCGCCGATCCACCCTCCGCAGGAGCGCCCGCTGATTCGACCGAGCCCTGATCCGCTGGGCTCCCTGCTTGGACACGCCCCTGACCAGCCTGGCGACGGGCGGGATCCGTATCGGCAGCGAACCGGCGTGCTGACGGGACCAAACTGTCATGACGCGTGGACGGTTGGCGAGGAGCCCTGCTTGATGTACGACACCGGAATCGCCGCCTACGCCAAACCGACGTCTTGACCTCACGCCAGCCCGTCCTGACACGCGAGGACGCCCCACCGGTCCATCGATTGCCATCGGTGGCTGGCCGGGTGGACGATGCGGCTCAACGGGGCGGGGTGCGTCGGTGTGCGGAGGGTTTGTGCCTGGTCCTCAGAGTTGCCAAGTCGTCCTGTTGCCGGGCGGCGTCCTCCCGGCGGGCCCGGCGTACGAGGGGTTGCTCCGAAAACTCGGCCCAGGGGTGGAAGCCCGCGCGAAGGAGCTCGAGGTCTACGCCGGAGATACCCCGCCCGAACCGTTCACCCTCGACGTCGAGGTTGACGGAATCCACCGGTTCGCGGAGGCCGCGGGCTTCTATCGGTTCCACTTGGTCGGCTATTCCGCCGGCGGCGCATCGTCTCTGGCCTACGCCGCGAGGTATCCGGATCGGCTGCTGAGTCTGGCCCTGATGGAGCCTGCCTTCGCGGGTTGGCAGGGCATGTCGAGCGCGGAGCGAGCAATCCTCGAACGGTTCCGGGATGTGGCGGCTTTGCCCGACGACCAGATGATGCCGGCGTTCGTCGCCGCCCAGCTGCGGCCGGAAGTGCCGCTGCCGCAACCTCCGCCTGGGCCCCCGCCGCCGTGGATGGAGAAGCGGCCGGCCGCGCTGCGCGCCTTCCTCGGCTGCTTCCTCACCTCGGACCTCGACCTGGCAGCCCTGCGCAGCTTCACTCGACCCGTGTACTTCGCGTTGGGGGGACTGAGCCATCCGGACTACTACGAGGCGATGGCACGCAGGCTCGCCGGAGTCTTTCCGGATTTCAGTGTCGATGTCTACGCGGAGCGGCACCACTTCGACCCGCCGCACCGGATGGAGCCGAGCAGGGTAGCCGATGCGCTGCAACAACTTTGGGCCCGAGCCGCAGCGCATTCCTAAGGGACGAGCAGCGACTCTCCCGGGACGCGACGATGAGCCTGCGGGCCGATAGGCCCGCGCCGTTCGCCGGATCTGGTGCTGCGTCGCGCCCTGTCATGCCTGCTTCCCCGGACACATCAGCGGATCGCGGATCCCCTCTGTCTGCCGTCAAGGATCCGCGACGTTCAGGGCATCAAACAGCTGGTGTGCCTGCTCGGCGAGGTAGTTCCGTTCGGCGGCGGTCGGGGCTAGCCACGCGGCCCGGGTGTACGCGGTGACGGCCTCGTCCGTCCGTCCCAGCCGGCGCAGCATGTCGGCCCGGGTGGCGTGGAAGGGGTAGTAGCCGTCCAGGTCGACCCCGTCCAACAGCGCCAGCCCGGCGGCGGGCCCGTCGATCTCGGCTACCGCGACGGCGCGGTTCAGTCTGACCACCGGTGTCGGCGCGACGGACAGGAGCTGGTCGTAGAGGGCGACGATGTGGGCCCAGTCTGTTTCCTCGACCGAGCCGGCGCCGGCGTGGACGGCGTTGATGGCGGCCTGGAGCTGGTAAGGGCCGAGCTCGCCGCGGCGCAGGCACGCCGCTGCGAGCTCTTGTCCCTCGGCGATCATCGGTCGGTCCCACCGGGTCCGGTCCTGGTCGCGGAGCAGCACGAGCGAGCCGTGGTCGGTGAACCGGGCGGGACGCCGGGACTCGGAGAGCAGGAGCAGCGAGAGTAGGCCCGCCACTTCGGGCTCGTCGGGCATCAGGTCCGCGAGCATGCGGGCGAGACGGATGGCTTCCTGGCGCAGGTCATCTGCGCCGCGACCGGCGCCGGGTCCGGCTGCGCCGGCGTTGTAGATCAGGTACACGACAGCGAGGACCGGCCGCAGCCGGTCGGTCAGCTCGTCCGCTCGCGGCACCCGGTACGGGATGCGAGTGACCCTGATCTTGCGCTTCGCCCGGACCAGCCGCTGGGCCATCGTCGCCTCGGACACGAGGAACGCCCGGGCAACCTCATCGGTACCCAGTCCGCCGAGCAACCGCAAGGTGAGTGCCACCTGTGCCTCCGTGGACAGCGCCGGGTGGCAGCAGGTGAAGATCAGCCGTAGCCGGTCATCGTCCACCGGGTCCGCCTCCTCAGCTAGGTGTTCACCCTGCGCGGGCTGCAGCGTCGCGAGCTGGCGGAGCAGTGTGTTGCCGCGTGCCTCCCGCCGCAGCCGGTCGATGGCCTGGTTGCGGGCTGTCGTGGTGATCCAGCCGCCGGGGTTGGGCGGCAGCCCTTCCCGGGGCCACTTGAGCACCGCCAGCGTGAACGCCTCCTGGACCGCGTCCTCGGCGAGGTCGATCTGGCCGAAGACGCGAATCAGGGTGGCCAGCGACCGGCCGGACTCCGCCCGGAACACCCGGCCGATCTGGACCGCATCAACCTCGCTCACGGCGTCCCCGCCGGTATCGGCACGGTCACGCCCCGCGGGAGTCCCACAGGGCGCGAACCTCGATCGGCATCCCGATGATGGCGGTCGTCTTCGACGCCCAGGACAGCGCGGCGTCCAGGTCCTCGGCCTGGATGAGGTAGAACCCGCCGAGGTGCTCCTTCGACTCGATGAACGGCCCGTCGGTGGTCAGCACCGCCCCGCCGGACATCTGCACGACGGTAGCGGTGTCTGCCTCGGTCAGGCGGGCGCTGAGCACCAGCGCATCGTCGGCGGTCATCTCGGCTTCGAGGGCGCTGATCTGGGCCATTGAGTGCTGCATCTGCTCGTCGGTCATCGGCTCGGGAGCCTCCCCGGCGGTGGGCGGCGCGGTGTGGACGGACAACATGTACTGCGGCATGGCGCGCTCCTCACGCGGGCGGGCAGGTCCCGCCTCGCCCCTGCTACGTACGGACTCGGCGCGGATCGACAGGTCTGCAGAAGCAGCTTTCGCCATGCTCGAGACGAACCACATGATGATTGCTGGCGGCTGTAGGCGCCATTGGCTGCCCGCGGTCAGCTGCCCAGCAGCCGGTCGGCGAGGGTCGGCAGGGTCGGCCCGGCCACGGCCGGAGCGGTCAAGTAGGACGGGTACACGGTGCCGCCCCGGTTCAGCCATGCCCCGATCAGGCCGGCGCATGCCGCTCCGTTAACGTCCCAGGGATGCACCGCCACCAGCGCCAAGCTCTCGGGCGGCTCGCCGACCTGGCCGGCGGCGAACGCGTAGGACTCCGGTGCCGGCTTCCAGCGGCCGGCGTCGGCCACCGACAGTCGTGCCTCGAAGAGGTCCAGCACTCCGGCACGGGACAGCGAACCTTCTGACATCGCAGTCGCCCCGTTCGTCAGTGTCACCAGCCGGACCCCGCCCTCGTGCAGGCGGTGGAGACCTTCGGGCACGTCGGGGTGCACCTCGAGCTCCGGCAGTCCGGCCAGCACGTGGTCGGCGGCCACGGCGGGGTCAGCTGCGAGGTCCAGGTGCGACGTCAGCAGCTCGGTCAGGATGTGCCGGGCGATGTCGGCGAAGTCGGCGTAGCCGCCGGCGGCGGTGACCGCGAACCCGTCGCGCAGCGTGGCGGCGAACCACGCGTCGAACAACCCCCCGCTCGCTCCCACTTCCACCAGGCGGCCTCGAAGCGGACTCATGTCGGTCAACGTCTCGTTGACGTCCAGTACGGCGACCGCAGGTCTCGGGAATGCTTGGTTCATCTCCACTTCTTACCCCGACCTCTCAGTCGGTGTTCCCGGACAAAGCCACCGGCCCGTCCCGTGAGAAAAGACGTTCGCCGCGCAACCAGTTGATCGCCGGGGATGCCGTCGACGTAGCTTGAGGGTGCGGCAGCCGGCCCAGGATGAGAGCGGCACAAAGCGCGGTCGTCCCGTCAGAGGTGGCGGAACGGCTCGGGCACGTAGGCGTTCAGCACGTCGTGCCACACGGGTGGGAGGGCTTGTCCCACCGCTGGGTCGTCGCGGACCAGCCACGCGAGGTGGCGAAGGCCGTGCTCGACGACTGGCCCGGTGTCCACCCGGGACGGCGCGGTCGTGGCGTCGCCTCGGGCGAGCTCAACCCGGCCGACCGGGACCCGGTCGAGGGAGGCGACAGCCGCGGGGTCGACGACCGCGACGAAGGTGAGGACCACCCCGCCGCGCGACGTCCGCCATGACGTCGAGTGCAGCACGATGGGTTCACCGACGTTGGCGTGAATGAGCCGGGCGCTGACGGCCATCGGGTCGTCGCCCTGGGGGATCTCGACGTACCACGGCTCGGGGCCGCACGGCCCAGTCAGCGCTGGCCGGCCGGCGTCGAGGACGACGACCAAGATCTCGGCCTGGACCGGGCCTTCGACAGTGAATGCGCGGGCATCTGCGAGGGTGGCCGGTCGCGGGTCGGCTCCGGTCACGCCGGGTCAGCCATGGCCAGCGCCTGCTCGCGGGTGACGTCCATGTTGTGCACGGTGCGGCCGTGCTCCTGGACGGCAGCCACCAGCTCGTCGTCCTCGCCCTCGGCCTGCCAGCCGCAGTCGCAGCGCACCGTTCTGGTCACCGTCGTCTCCTCATGGCGGTCCGGGGCATCACCGCGTCGCGACGGGGCGGGCTGTCCGGCGGGTCTTGCTCGTCTTGGGTGGCAGCTGGTCGGCGTGGGCGACGGCGGCCTGCACCCAGTCGTCGAGCGCGGCCCCTGCGACGCCGGCGGGCGCGACATAGATCATGCTCGACATGGGGCGGCCGGTGAAGTCCATCGGCCGCACGTGGGGGCGGGAGAGCGCGGCCGTCGCCCGGTCCGGGCCGAGGCGCAGCATCAGGTCGCCGTGGACGACACCGCAGACCATGTGCCCGCGGACCATGAACGCCAGCCCGCCGAACATCTTCTGCTCTCTCACATCGGGCCTGTCCGCGAGCACGTCGCGGATCCGGTCGGCCAGCGTCTCGTCGTACGCCATCGGGCTCTCCTCGCTCGGGACCGGTCTCGATTCTTGCCGCTGGCACCGACAGCGGCAACGGCCTCGAGATGCGCGGAAGGTCAGCTCTCAAGGCAGGCGCGCAGCCGTTCGAGGTCGGCGGTGATGCTGCGCCGGACCTGACGAGTCATCATCGGGGTGGCCCAGCCGAAGAATCGGCCCGGGCTTCCGGCTGCGCGGATGGCGACCGACGTGCCACCGTCGGCGTCGGCGAGCTCGTAGGTCACCCGCATCGGGAACGGTCGCTCGACGCGCATCTCGACGAGCCGGTCCGGATCGTCGCGGGTGACGACGTAGCCGTAGTCGAAGGTGCGGCCGAGGAACCTCGCGGTGCGCACGACGGTAGTGCCCTCACGCAGGCGACCGGGCTGGTCCGGCCGGCTGGAGGTGATGCCGCCGGTCCAGCGCAGGTCGTTGGCCGGGTCGAACATGAAGGCCGCCACCTCGGGCCGAGGCCGGCGGACCAGCACGACCGGCCGGACGTCGACAGCCACGCGCGCTCCTTCCGGGTGCTGTCAGGGGTCCTAGCTGGTCTCGGGGAACAGCGGCTGCGGCGTTCCTGTGTCGGCGTACTTGGCCAGCCGGTCCATGATCATCGCCCAGGTCTGCGCGGTGTGCCCCAGGTCGGTCTCGGGGTAGCCGTCGGCGAACCCGTAGTGGCGGAACAGGATGCCGGTGCCGGTCTCGGCCCTGCTGGGCGGGCCGAGCTCCCACTCCCAGGTGGAGCCGTCCCAGAACGGGAAGCCGGAGGTGACCTGCATGCGGACGAGCTTGGCCGGCTCGGTGGTCACGTCGACCTCCAGGTCGACCGGGGCCTGCGCGAACCCGAACCGGGCACGGTCGCCGGACAGGTCGCAGTCGGCGGTCCAGAACCCGCGCTGACCTTCGGTGGTGGACAGGATCTCGAAGACGCGGTCGGCGTCTGCAGCCACGTCGACGGCCAGTGTGGTGCGAGCCATGGGTTCCTCCAGAGGGGATGGACGATCTGCTTAAGGTTCGTCTAAAATAGATCCCCGGTCAAGTAGAGGCGCCGATGCGTCCACAATGGCCGCGGGGTATGAGGCAGGAGGGCTAGTCGTCGTGGAGCCTCTGCAGGTGATCGCGGCACCGCGGCGGCTGCGGATCCTCGAGCTCGTGTGGGACCGCGAGCGGTCGGCCGGGGATATCGCCGCCCAGTTCGACGTCTCCTGGTCCGCCATCAGCCAGCACCTGACCGTGCTGAGAAGTGCGGGCTTCCTCCTCGAGCGACGCGACGGCAACAGCCGCCTCTACCGCGCCGACCAGGCGGCGCTGGGCCCGCTGCGCGCCGTCGTCGAGGAGCACTGGCGAGCCGGCCTGCGTCGCGTCAAGGAGCTCGCCGAGGCCGAGCAGGAGAACCGGGACCGGACATGACCGAAGCGGACATGGCCGAGTCAGACGTTCTGGAAGTCAGCGTGCACATCGCCGCCCAGCCGGAGACGGTGTTCCCCTACTTCACCGACCCGGCCCGGTACGTCCTGTGGATGGGCTCCGAAGCCGACCTCGAGCCGGTGCCAGGCGGCACCTACCGGGTGCGGATGCGCGACGGCGTGGAGACCGTCGGAGAGTTCCTCGAGGTCGACCCGCCGCGTCGCCTCGTCTTCACCTGGGGCTGGACCCAAGGCCCGCCGGTCCCTCCCGGCAGCACCCGGGTGGTGGTCACCCTCGAGCCCGAAGCAGGAGGCACCCGTGTCGTCCTGCGTCACCACGACCTGCCCGACGACGAGCAACGCCAGCACCACACCGGCGGCTGGGAGATGTACCTCGGCCGTCTCGCCGTCCGCTTGGCCGGTGGCGACCCGGGCCGAGACCCCAACGCCTGACCGGCCCTCCTTTGGTCCGAGCATTGAGTCGCCCGGGCTGAGGGGATGATGACGCGCTGACCTGCAGAACATACGTCACTGGTCCAGTCCGGACCTGCTGTCCTCCACCGCATGGTTCGCTCCTGCAGAGATACGTCATCGTGCGCGACCGAGGAGGACCCTTGCATGTCCTGGTCACCGGCGGCTGCGGCTTCGTCGGCTCGCACGTCGTCGCGGAGCTGCTCGCGGCGGGGCACCGGGTCCGCGTGCTCGACGACCTGTCGACCGGGCGGCGTGAGTACCTGCCCGACGCCGTGGAGCTGCAGGTGGGCGACGTCGCCGACGCCTCGGTGGTTCGTCCCGCCTTGGCCGGAGTGAACGCGGTCTGCCATCAGGCCGCCAAGGTGGGCCTTGGTAGTGGGGTCACTGATCTGGCCGACTACGTGGGGCGCAACGACCTCGGCACCGCCGTGCTGGTCTCGGCGATGGCGGCCACCGACGCCGGTCGGCTGGTGCTGGCGTCCTCGATGGTCGTGTACGGCGAAGGCGGCTATGCGTGCCCAGAGCACGGTGTCGTCCGGCCGGGGCCGCGGGCGGCGCGCGGACCTGGACGCCGGTCGATTCGAGCCACCCTGCCCGATATGCGGCGCGCCGCTGTCTGTGCGCGAGGTCGACGAGTCGGCTCGGCTCGACCCGCGAAACGGCTATGCCGCGTCCAAGGTCGCGCAGGAGCACCTCGCCGCAGTCTGGCCTCGGTTACCGGGCGCCCGGCCGTGGCGCTGCGTTACCACAACGTCTACGGCCGCCGGCTGCCCCGGAACACCCCGTACGCCGGGGTGGCCGCGCTGTCCGGTCGGCGCTCGCCCGCGGCGAGGACGGGTTCGTGACGGCGACGGCCGGACGCTCCGCGCTGCCTTAGTGTCGGAGGTCAGCACCAGACGGTCGTTGAGGAGTTCTCGCGTGGCCCGCACCAAGATCCTCGTCGCCGAGGACGACCCCCCACGATCGCCGAGGTCGTGTGCCGGTACCTGGTGCACGACGGGCACGACGTGGAACGGGTGGATGACGGAGCCACGGCGCTCAACCGTGCGCTGTCGGGCAGTCCCGACGTGGCGCGTGGTACGGCAGCAGGCCGGCATTTCTGAGCGGTTCGGTCGCTGTCCGGACGGCGGCGGTGCCAGGCAGGTGGAAGACGAGCTGGTCGAACCGGTCCGGTTGGCGACGCGGCGCGCTGGTGCGCACGATCTCCCATCTGCGTCCCGGTGTCCGGGAGCCCGAAGATGGTGCCCTTCTCGCCGAAGCTGTCCGAGAAGGAACCGACGATCGGCAGCCCGACGAGATCGCGATCGAAGGCGCTCGTTCTGTCGTAGTTGCTGCTCGAGCGCACCCACCGCAGGGCACCCGGTTGCAGCCGCTCCGGCCAACCGTCGGTCACGTCCACTAACTGGGAACCCGTCATCGATCCTCCGCCCACGGTGCGAGCAGGGATGGTGCAGAGCCGGGTCATCGGGCCAGCACCATGTCCGTGAGTCCGCCGATCTTCCAGCGCGCTACCGCCGCCTTCAACCGGCCAGCATCTGCTCCGGGCGGACCGGGTCGTCCAGGTAGCCCGAGCCCGCCCCGGCCGACGCCTCGTCGGCCAGATCATCGTCGCCCCGGAGTCGATGCCGGCGACGATCCGGGCGGCAACGACTCTCGGGTCCGCCTTGACGGCCTCGACCCCGGCGAGCACGTCCGTGTCGATACCGCCGGGGTAGGCACCGACGACCCGGATCCCGCGGCGCCGAGGCCGCCCGCCGCAAGGGCGCCCGAGCAGCGCGGGACTGTTCGGGCCCGCAGCCAGGACGCGGAGACGCCATGCCTGGCCTTGGCGGCACGGGCCGGGTGCTCGGTCACCCCGGCCCGTTCCCATCGTTGTTGCTCGGCTGTTGCTACTCGTCCAGAAGCCGCCGCAGCGCACCTCACGCCGCCGAAGGGCGGTTATCGGGTATGGCTAGGCCGCGCACAAGGATCGACACGTTCGGCGAGATCCGGGTCGAGCCACAAGCCTAGGGCCGGACTTGTGCGCTGGCCCGTTTTCGAGATCACGACGGTCGCCCCTGCGGGTGGCGGCAACCGGCGAGAGGCAGAAGTCGGCTGAGTGCAACCTGATGGTGCTGCGTCACACCGTGACGGCAGAAGTCACGCCTCCGGGGTGTCAGCATCATCCCACCCGAGGAGCCCCCCATGCCCAGCGCCAACAAGATGACGACCCCGCTGGCCGTTGACCTGCCCGTGATCCAGGGCCGGTACGCCGAGCTCGATGACTACACCGTCGGCTTCGAGTCCTACCCCGAGGACGTCGACCCCGCCCCGTTGTTCGCCGGGCTGCCCGAGGACCGTTGCCAGTGCCCGCACTGGGGCATGGTGCAGAGCGGCCAGATCACCTTCCGGTGGGCCGACCGCGAGGAGACCTACGGCGCCGGTGACGCCTACTACGCCGGCGCCCGGCCACCTGCCGCTGATCACGGCCGGCACCAGCATCGTCGAGTTCAGCCCCAGCGACGGCCTCAAGCAGACGATGGACGTCGTCGAGGCCAACCTGGCGGTGGCGGGCGGTGCGTCATGAGCGTCACGGCCAGCAAGGCCTGGTCGAGGCCAGCGTCGATCGCTTCGTCGCCTACCTGGAGACGGGAGCGACCGACGGCCTGTTCGCCGCCGATCTCTTCGCCGACGTCTCGCTGCCGCACTGGCGGATGCCAGGCGCACAGCGCCGAGGAGATGATCGCGGCCAAGAACCAGCTGCACCCGCCGTCGGGCAGGACCCGGGTGGAGAAGGTGCTGGCCGGTCCGGACTGCTACACGATCAAGGTCGAGGAGCGCTGGGCGGACGGCGGCCAGCAGTGGTACTGCCGCGAGGCGTTCCTCTGCGACCTCGACGACCAGGGTCGGATCACCGAGCTCAGCGTCTACTGCACCGGCGACTGGGACGAGGCCCGGGTCGCCGAGCATGCCGAAGCAGTGAT
This sequence comes from uncultured Actinomycetota bacterium, assembly GCA_963728425.1. GTDB lineage: Bacteria > Actinomycetota > Actinomycetes > JACCUZ01 > JACCUZ01 > JAVEDA01. The sequence goes on along the minus strand of CAVSKC010000006.1, from coordinate 93,425 downwards.
GCTGCTGCGCCCGTGATGCCACGATGAATCGACATGGCACCCGGCGAGCTCGACGCGCGGGTCCGGGCGGCGCTCGAGCTCGCCGGGACCCATGTGTTCGGCACCGAGCCGGGCCGGATCCCGGCGGTGCTGTTCGAGGCGTACGAGGCCAGCACCACCGACCGCGACCGGGCCCGGCTCGGGGCTGCCCTGGCCCGCTGCTGGGCCTACGCGAGCGAGCGGCACCGCGCGGTACCCTTCGCGGTCGCCGCGGTGAAGCACGCCCAGGCAGCCGGGGACCCGGTCGTCCTCGCCGACGCGCTCGACGCAGCGCTCGCCACCCACTGGGGTCCCGACGAGCTCGAGGTCCGGGTGGACCTCGCCGGCAAGCTGGCCGACGTGGCCGCCCACCTGGCCGACGTCGACGTCCGCACCCGCGCCCACCGGTGGCTGCTCTCGGTGGCGGCCGAGACGCTGGACATGGCCGAGCTCAACCGGCAGATGCGGGCGCTGGAGGTGCTGGGCGAGGAGTCCCCGACGGCGCTCTTCTTCGCCGCCTCGCGCCGGCTGGTGCTCGACCTGATGCGGGGGCGCACCGACAGCATCGCGCCGCTGGTGGCGATCGCCGAGGAGAACAAGGACCGGCTGCCCGACGGTGACCTGGTGATCAGCTGCATGATCGGCTACGGCGCCGTCCAGGCCGGGGACCGCAGCCGCGCGGTACTCGCGCGAGTGCGTGCAGGGCGAGGAGCTGGCGGCGCGCGAGGGCATCCGGGTCATCGATGCAGAGGTCGCCTGGATGTACTTCGGGCTCGGCCTTCAGGACGACGCCCGCCGACTCGCGGAGACCTTCGACGACCGGGTGCTCACGCACCTGCCCCGCGACCACAACTACCTGCTCACCTTGCACCTGCTCCTCGACGTCGCGCTCAGCACCGGCCTGGACGAGCAGGTCGAGACGATCGTCCCGCTGCTGCTGCCGTACGCCGGCCGCGCAGTGATCAACGCAGGCTTCGTGGCCTTCCACGGCGTCACCGACGACACCCTCTCACGCGCCTGCGCCCGGCTCGGCGACACCGAGCGAGCGGCGGCGCTGCGGGAGAAGGCGCTCGCGACCTACCGCCGGATCGGCGCGACCTGGTGGCGAGAGCGGCTCGAGGCCGCGACACCGCCGGCGGCTCCCTGCCCGACGACGGCCAGCACGATGACGCTGCGTCCGGGCCCGCCGGGCGTGTGGCTGGTCGGTCGGGACGACAGCGAGACCGCCATGCCGACCCGCCGTGGGCTCGAGCACCTGCACGCGCTGCTGTCGCACCCGGGCCGGGAGATCCCGGCGCTCACCCTGGCCGGCGGACTCGGGACCGTGGAACAGTCCGGCCTCGGCGAGGTCGCCGACGCGCAGGCCCTCTCGGCGTACCGCCGGCGGCTGGCCGAGATCGACGCCGAGCTCGACCAGGCCGACGCGCTGGCCGACGCAGCGCTGGGGGAGAAGCTCGCCGAGGAGCGGGAAGCCCTGCTCGCCGAGGTCGCCGCCGCCACCGGCCTCGGCGGCCGTCCTCGGGTCGCCGGCAGCGGCGCCGAACGAGCCCGGGTCACCGCGCGCAAGGCGATCGCCGCCGCCATCGAGGCCGTGCACGTGGCCGACCCCGTGGTCGCCCGGCACCTGTCGACCTACGTCCGCACCGGCACGCGCTGCTGCTACGAGCCGGACCCCGAGCAGGCGGTGGTCTGGCGGTTGTGAGGCCGGGCGTGCGTCACGGACCCGGAGGGCGTGATCCACCACCCGGACCAGCCACCCTCCGGGCAAGCGGGGGATTTTCGCCGGTCAGCTCGATGCCAGCGTCGCGGGCGTAGTCGAGCGCGGGAAGTACAGCCCCCGCGGTCAACCCGCGGAGGGCAGTCCGGCCGACAGTCGCCCGGCGCCGACAAGCAGGGTCCACGGTTCGATCCGGTCGGTGATGATGCGGTCGGCTTGTTCCCAGGGGTCGCGGGCGAGCGCGCGTCGAATCTCGGCCTCGTCGGTGGCGTCGGCGACGAGCAACACGCGGATCCGGCCCTGCTCGGTGCCGTTGAGGGGACCGGCGAAAAGGATCATTCCGGCTTGCTCCAGGTCGGCCATGAAGGTGACGTGGGCATCGACCGCGGGCTGTTCGAAGGCGCTGGTCCCGTCGATCCAGGCGGGTCCGGCTTCTCGACTGACGGCGTAGAGCGTCATGGCGCTTACCTCCGGCGGCCGGTGACGAGCCATGTGCCGGAACCGAGCAGGACGCCGTTCGGCGTCTCGTGCGTTGCGACCGTCGCGTGCAGTGCCTCGATCGCCCGGGAGCGGGCGTCGGTGTCGAGGCCATCCAGCATCCAACCCAGAAGGCCGAGGATGAACGCCGCTGCGTCGTCCGCGGTCGTCCCGAACCACATCGGCTTGCTCATCGCCGTGATACCGATATTGGTGAAGCCGGCTCCTGCAAGCAGCGCCTTGATGCGCTCAGGATCGGCGAGCGCGAACGGGCCGGGCGCGCCCGGCGGCGGTTGGGGAAGGTCGCGTCCGCCGGCAAGTGCGCCCGTCAATGCCAGGAACCACTCATTGGCAGGTGGTGGTTGCCACCTGAGTAGGGCGAGTCGTGCCTGTTCGCGAAGTGCGCGCGCGACATTGGCGACCCCGGCATGCAGGTCGCCGAAGAACATTGCACCGGTGCGGGAGATCGCGACGTCGAACCCGCCGACCGGGAACGGATGAATCTGGGCGTCCACCTGGTCGAACCGGGCATTCCTGACTTCTTCCACCGCGGCACGCTGCCGCGCGTACTCGATGATCGCCGCAGAGAGGTCGACGCCGAGCGCGTGGCCCTCACGTGCACGGCGGGCGGCATCGCGGGTGGTCTGTCCGGTGCCGCAGCCGATGTCGAGGACGCGATCGCCAGGCGCAATCTCAGCGGCGGCGAGGAACTCATCGTGGTAGGCGCGTACGGAACGGTCGAAGTGCTCCGCGTGTGCCGCCCAGTAGGCGCCTTCGTCGCCGTCCCAGGCGTGGGCCTGGTCGGCGTTCGACGGGTCCACCTGCAGCTGCTTGGCTCCCATCACCGCTCGCCCCTACACTCTCTTTGGTAGTAGAGGCATACTCCCGAAGGGACGAAAATGTCAAGCCCTCCCCTGACGACCACGTCCTACGCCGTGCTCGGGCTGCTCGCGATCCAGTCCTGGAGCACCTACGAGCTGACGCGGCAGATGGACCGTTCGCTCGGCCGGGTGTGGCCACGCGCGGTCAGCAAGCTGTACGAGGAGCCGAAGAAGCTCGTCGCCCACCGGCTCGCACGCGCTGTCAAGGAGCCAGTCGGACGACGGTCCCGCACCGTGTACTCGATCACGCCGAAGGGCCGCCGGGCGCTGGCGGCCTGGCTGCAGCACCCGGGTGACGGGCCCGTGCTCGAGTTCGAGCAGCTTCTGAAGGTGTTCTACTCCGAAAACGGCACGAAGAGCGATCTCCTGGCGACGCTCGCCGCGACCCGGGAGTGGGCTCGGGCGCGCAGCGCTGAGAGTCACGCGATTGGCGAGCAGTACCTGGCCGGCACCGGGCCGTTCCCGGAACGCACGCCGCAGCTCACGCTCACGTCGCGATTCCTCACCGACCTCTACGCACTCACGGGCGAGTGGGCTTCCTGGGCCGCCGAGGTTGTCGACGACTGGCCGGACGACCTGCGGCACGCGCAGGTAGACCCGGCCGAAACCATCGAGACCGTTCGGCGCGCAGCGCGCGCAGCAGGTGCGCCGGAGTCCGCCAGCTCGACGTCCGCGGTTGACTGACGGCCCTCGCCCGTCAGCCCGGATAAGCACCCGGGTAACGGCCGGCGGGGTGCTCCCCGGGCCGGACCCGGCGCGTCGTGGTCTGCCTACAACGCGACGGTGTTGATGCCGGGCGTCTGGTCGGCCCGGGTGAACTCGACGAACTCGGCGTCGTGGTCGATGTGGGCGTTGTGGCCGGGCCTGACGTAGTAGGCCTGGCCGGCGGTGAGAACTTCGGTCTCGCCGTCGCTGTACCGCATGGTCACCTTGCCCTGCAGGCAGTAGCCCCAGTGCGGCTCCTGGCAGGCGCCGCCGGGGAGGCCGGCGAACCACTCGGCGGTGTCGAGGCCGGCGTTCCACCGCTCGAGGGCGATGGTCATCCCGCCTGCCTCGGCGCGGTGCTGCTGGCCGGCGCCGTCGATGTCGACGGCGAGCTCGGTGTTGTCGCGGGTGAAGGTGCCCATGTCGTCCCTCCCGGGTCCGAGGACCGGCTGTTCCGGTCGTGGTCAGGAAGGTAGAAGTCGCACTCGGGTGCAAGGTCAAGACCTTGACATTGCACCCGGGTGCAAGGTTTACCGTGGGTGGGTGCGGATCTCCCAGCTCGCCGAATCCGCGGGGGTCGCGACCTCGACGGTGCGGTACTACGAGCGGGTCGGGCTGATGGACGTCCCGGCCCGGACGGCGTCCGGCTACCGCGACTATGCCGACGAGGAGGCCGCCCGGCTGCGGTTCATCACTCGGGCCCGCCGGATGGGACTGAGCTGCGAGCAGATCACAGCGTTGATCCCGGTCTGGGCCGGCACGAACTGCGGCGCGGCGCACGAGCGGGTCGGACGGCTGGTCGAAGAGAAGCAGGCGGAGATCGCCGAGCGGGTCGCCGAGCTCCTGCAGTTCTCCGCCCAGCTCGACGCGGTCCGCGCCTCGTTGGACGCGGAGCCGCCGTTGGCGGTATGCCGCAGCGACCTCACCTGCTGCGTCCCGGAGTCACGGCAGAGCCCGGTTGCGGTCGACCTCAAGGCAACTAGGCGCGGCGGGCGGCGATCAACCACATAGCGGAGCCGAACCTGACCCCGTCGCCCCTGTCGTGCTCCTGCATCGTCTGCATCAGCGCCTGCAGGGCAGCTTCGCGAGGGATGTCGTCGAGGTCGGCCAGCAGCCAGCCCAGCTGGCCGAGCACGAAGTCGTAGGCCTCGCGCGCGTCGGCGCCGAACGTCATCGGGCGTCGTACGCCGTGGACCACGACGCCGTCGAAGCCGGCCGCGCCGAGCAGCCCGGAGACGCGGTCGGGGTCACTCATCGAGAACGGGTGTGGCGCGTCCGGTGGCGGGGCCGGCAGCTCGCGACCCGCGGCGAGGGCGGTGGTGAATGCGGTGAACCACTCGTTCTCCGACCGTGCCTGCCAGACCGCGAGCGCGAGACGGCCTCCCGGTCGCAGCGCGCGGGCGATGTTCGCGTGCGCCGCCGCCGGGTCGCCGAAGAACATGGTGCCTGTCCGGCTGACCGCCAGGTCGACGGATGCCGGCCCGAACGGGTGCACCTGGGCGTCTGCATGCAGGAAGGACGCGTTGCGCACGCCCTCGTCCTCCGCCCGGGTCCGTGCCACCGCCAGCATCGCCGAGGACAGGTCGACCCCGAGCGCGGAGCCGGCGACGGCCAGCCGGGCCGCATCCCGCGTCGTCTGGCCCGTGCCGCACCCGAGGTCGAGGACCCGGTCGTCGGGACCGATCGCGGCGAGGTCCAGGAGCGGGCCGTGGTAGTCGGCGATCGAGGCGTCATACCTGTCCGCGTGCGCGGCCCAGTACTGGCCCTCGCTCCCATCCCACGCGGCGAGCTGGGCGGTGTTCGACGCGGCGACCGGCGCTGTCGTGGTGTCGCTCATGGACGTCTCCTCGGTATAGTCCCAAAGGGACTATTTCTGTTGGTAGTCCGGAGAGGCGGTCATGTCAAGGAGTCGTGGCCTCACCACCACGTCGTACGCCCTCCTCGGCCTGCTCGCGATCAAGCCGTGGAGCACCTACGAGCTGACCCGTCAGATGGAGTGGAGCCTGAGCCGGTTCTGGCCGCGGGCGAAGAGCAAGCTCTACGAGGAGCCCAAGAAGCTGGAGCGCCTCGGGCTGGCGGTCTCGCGGCGGGAAGCCACCGGGAAGCGCGCGAGGACGATCTACGCCATCACCACCGCCGGCCGCCGCGCGCTGCGGGACTGGCTCGGCGAGCCGACGGGGGGCTTCGGCTTGGAGGCCGAACCGTTGCTTCGGGTCTTCCTGGCCGACCAGGGCAGCCGGGCCGACACGTTGTCGACACTCGCCGACGCACGTGCCTGGGCTGCGGATCGCAATGTAGGCAACCTCGCAGCCGGACGGGCGTTCCTCCGTGGCGGTGCTGAGTTCCAGGCGCGGGCGGCCTCGACCCTTCTGGTGGGCGCGTTCCTCACCGACTTCTACAAGCTCGTCGCCGACTGGGCCGACTGGGCCACCCAGCAGGTCGCCGCCTGGCCGGACGATCCGGCCGAGGCCACACCCAACCAGGACGAGCAGCGCGCGATCGTGGCTCGAGCGGAGTGGAGCGAGGTCCTGGCCGGGGGGACAGGCACGGCGCACTCTTGACGCAGCACCGGCAGGAAGGAGCGGCGGCCGTGACCGTGCTCGACGACCTGGACGTCGGCCAGCGCCTGGGCTGGGCGGCTCGGCACCTGGAGCTGACCCGCTGGGCCTGCGACGCGCTCCCTCCGCTGGCGGGGATGCGGCTGGCTGCCACGGTCCACATCGACGTCAAGTTCGCCGTCGCCGCACTACGGCTGCGCGAGCTGGGTGCCGAGGTGTTCCTCGCGGCAGCCTCGCCGCACACGACGCGCGACGACGTCCGGGCGGCGCTGGACGAGCGCGGCATCGCGAGTCACGCCTGGCGGGGCATGAGCGAGCAGGACCGGCTGGCCGGGGTCGCCAAGGCGCTCGACTGGGGGCCGACGCACACCTGCGAGATGGGCGCCGACATCTCGGTGCTGGCCGCACGCGACCGGCGTACCGGCATCGTCGCCGGCCTCGAGGCGACCCAGACCGGCATCAACCGGCTGGCCGACGTCGCGCCGGCGTACCCGCTCTTCAACTGGGACCACGTGCCGATCAAGGCCGGCCTGCACAACCGCTACGCCGTCGGGCGCAGCACCTGGCTCACCTTCGTCAGCCGCACCCAGCTCTCCCTCCAGGGACGTCGGGTGCTCGTCGTGGGCTTCGGCCCGGTCGGGCAAGGGCTCGCCGACATGGCCCGCGCTCTGGGCGGTGACGTGGTGATCGCCGACCTCGACCCGGTCCGCCGGCTCACCGCCCAGCACGGCGGCTGGCGGACCGGTGAGCTCGACGAGCTGCTGCCCACGGCGGACGTCGTGGCGACAGCGACCGGTAGGCAGGGCGTCCTGACCGCTAACCGGCTGGCGCTGCTGCCCTCAGGCAGCTTCCTGGTGAATGCCGGCCATGCCGACGACGAGATCGACACGTCGGTACTGCGGGACCGTGAGTCGCTGGTGCCCTACGTCGAGTCGTGCCGGGTCGGCGACACCGAGCTCTATCTCGTGGCGGGCGGCGCGCCGGTGAACATCACCGCCGGCTTCGGCGACACCCTCGACTCGTTCGACGTCACGCTCGCGGTGCTGGTCCGGGGCATCGGGCACATCGCCGGCGATGGGGCGTCGGCACCGCCCGGCGTGCACGACCTGCCGGAGAGTGCCTGGCGACCTGTCGCCGAGCGGGCCGCAGAAGTGCATCGCTGACTAGCGGGTCACCGACGGAAGGCAGGGACGGGCGGGTCAGCCTGCGGGAGCGTCGCACCGGCCCGGTCGGCTCGCCAGGAGGTCGTCCGGGCGCGCCCTGCTGCCTTGGCGGCGTAGAGGGCCTCGTCGGCGTGGGCGACCGCCGCCGCGCCGCCGGTCGTTGCGGCATCGACCACGGCGATGCCGGTCGAGAAGGTCACGTCCGGCCGGACGTCGGCCCAGGCCGCCCGCAGGCGGGCGTCGAATCTGGTCGCGCCCGCGTCGCCGGCGCCGGGAAGCAGCACCAAGAACTCCTCGCCGCCGTACCTGATGACGCTGTCCTCCCGCCGTGCGATCTGGCGCAGCAGCGCGCCAGTCTCGCGCAGCACGTCGTCCCCGGCAGCGTGCCCGGCCGTGTCGTTCAACCGCTTGAAGTGGTCCAGATCGAGCAGCACCACCGCGTCGCCCGGGCGCAGGGCGGCGAGCGTGCGGGAGAGGTCGTAGCGGTTCCCGCAGCCGGTCAACGGGTCCACGTGGGCTCGCCGCTCCAGCCCGTCGAAGGCCTGTCCGGTCTGCACCCGGTAACGCGCCACCACTTCCGCGGTGGCCACCCAGACGGTGATCGAGATGGGCAGCCGGGCGGCCAGCTCGGCGGACGGACCGCCGTACAGCATCACGTGCACGGACAAGGCAACCGGCACCAGGAGCAGCGAGGTCCACGGCCGCTGGGTCAGCCCGATGTACAGGAACAGCAGGCCGCTGTAGCCGGCGTAGGGCGCGGCCTGACCGTGCGAGGCCAGGCCCAGCACGGCCAGGCAGGCCCAGGCGCCCAGCGGGACGGCCAGCAGTGCCCGGTCGTGCCAGCGCCGCCACGGGAGGAACCACGCCGCCGCGGACGCGCCCAGCACGCCGGGCACGACGACGGCCGCCCAGGCGCCGACCTGCTCCATCGTGTAGCCGACCAGGGGCATGGTGGCGAGCAGCGTCACGGCGGCCGCCGGCGCTGCGAGCGCCGCGACCCGTGCCATGAGCCGCCGGTCGTCACCCGCCCGCAAGGTCATGTCCGAGATGTCGGCTCCCGGGCGGACGAACTTGACCCGTTCGGCGTAACGGACCAGATGGTCACCCGTGCAGGGTCACCAGGTGGTCGGCTTCCCCTCGTCGTACAGCCAGGTCTGGAAGAAGGCGGACAGGTCGCGACCGGCGTACGAGGAGGCGAACGCGGTGAACTCGGGCACCGTGACGTTGCCGTACCTGTGAGCGGCGTGCCACCCGCGCAGCATCGGGAAGAAGGTGTCGTCGCCGAGCTTGACCCGCAGTGCCTGCAGTGTCATCGCGCCGCGCTCGTAGACGGAGCCGTCGAACATGTCGGCCGGGCCGCCGGGGTTGGCCGGCGGAGGGCTGAACACCCAGCTGCCGGCCTTCTTCGCGTAGTAGCGGTTGAAGTAGGACTGCGCGCTCTTCTGCCCGGTGTGCTCGCTCCACATCCAGGCGGCGAACTCCGCGAACCCTTCGTTGACCCAGATGTCCCGCCAGCGCTTCAGCGTCACCGAGTCGCCGAACCACATGTGCGCCAGCTCGTGTGACACGGTCAGCTCGTCCGGCGGGCTGTCGTAGAGCGGCTTGGTCTGGGTCTCCAGGGCGTAGCCGACCTTGGGGGCGTGGTCGACGACGGCGCCGGTGGAGCCGAAGGGGTAGGGGCCGAACAGGCCGACGAAGTAGTCGGTCATCGCCGGCACCTTGCGCAGGACGGCCCGGCTCGCGACGGTCACTTTCGGGTCGGTGGCGATGTAGTAGGGGATGCCCCCTGGAGTCGTCCCGGTGCGGACGCGGAAGACGCCGGTGGTCACGGTGGCCAGGTACGTCGCCATCGGCTTGCCGCTGTGCCACCGGAACGTGCGCCAGCCGCCATGTCGGTTGGCGCGGCCGACGAGCTCGCCGTTGGCAATCGCGGTGATACCGGCCGGAACGGTCACGCGGAAGTCGTAGCGGGCCTTGTCGCGGGGCGTGTCGTTGCAGGGGAACCAGGTGGGCGCACCCTGCGGCTCGCCCACGACGAAGGCCCCGTCCTTCGTCTCGACCCAGCCGTCGATCGAGCCGTCCGGGTCGGTGACGGCCTGTGGTCGCCCGGCATAGCGCACAACCGTCCGGAACCGATCGCCGTTGCCCACCGGAGAGGCCGGCGTCACGACCAGGTCGTGGCCGTGCGTTCCCCGCTGCGTGAACGTCGCCCCGTGACCGTTGACGGTCACCCGCGACACCCGCAGCGTGCGGCGGAAGTCGAGGTGGAAGACCCGCAGCCGCGTGGTCGCGGTCGCCGTGATGGCTGCCCGCGCGGTCAGGTGACGGGTGCCCGGGTCGTAGCGCAAGGTGAGGCCGTAGTGGGCCACGTCGTACCCGCCGTTGCCCTGCCGCGGGAAGTACGGGTCCATCGCTCCCGAGGGCGTCGTGGCGGCGGTCGCCGGGGTGGCGCTGCCCGCGAGGGCGAGCAGCCCGAGCCCGACGCCTGCCCACCTGCCCACCGATGCACGCACGAGTCGCTCCTCCCGTCGGGACGGACGGCCGGACGCTACCTCACCAGAACGCCGCGCCGTAGATCGTCGCAAGTACCACACGGGACCCCGCGCTACGCGAGGATTGGCCCGTGGCCCCCGGCGCAGGACCCGCAGCGCTGCTCGCTGCCCTCGAACGGCTGGGCGAGCACGTCACCGAGCTGCGCCTGCCGCTTCCCGTCGCCGGGGTCGAGCGGGCCCGCCGGCTGCGCCGCGAAGTGGCCGACCAGCTCGACGACTACGTCCTGCCGCGACTGCGCCGGCTGGATGCACCGCTGCTCGCCGTGGTGGGCGGGCCGACCGGGGCCGGCAAGTCGACGCTGGTGAACAGCCTGGTCGGCCAGCGGGTCAGCGCGCTCGGGTGTGCTGCGCCCGACGACCCGCTCCGCGGTGCTCGCCTACCACCCCGGCGACAACGACTGGTTCGAGGAGCAGCGGGTGCTGCCCGGCCTCAGCCGGACCACGGCCAGCTCCACCGACCCGACCGCCCTGCAGCTCGTCCCGAGCGAGAGGATCCCGGCTGGACTCGCGGTCCTCGACGCCCCGGACATCGACTCGGTCGTCACCCGCAACCGCGAGCTGGCCACCCAGCTGCTCGCGGCCGCGGACATGTGGCTGTTCGTCACGACGGCGGCCCGGTACGCCGACGCGGTGCCCTGGGAGTTCCTGCGCGAAGCCGTCACCCGGGGGACCGCCGTCGCGGTGGTGCTCGACCGGGTCCCGCCGGAGGCGACCGAGGAGGTCCGCGGTCACCTGGCCGCGATGCTGACCGAGCACGGCCTCGGCGAGGCTCCGCTCTTCGTCGTGCACGAGACGGCGGCGTACGACGCGATGCTGCCCCCCGACGTCATCGACCCGATGCGCACCTGGCTGCACAGCATCGCCGCGGACTCCGCCGTGCGGGCCGCCGTCGTGCGGCACACGCTGGACGGCGCGGTCCGCTCCCTGGGGCGCCAGGGTCTCCGTGCTCGCGGCCGCCGCCGACGCGCAGGCCGAGGCGACCGTCCGGCTCCGTCGGGAGGTCGACACGGCGTACGACGGTGCCCTGGAGCTTGTCGACGTGGCCAGCGGCGACGGCTCCCTGCTGCGCGGTGAGGTGCTGGCCCGCTGGCAGGAGTTCGTCGGCACCGGCGAGCTGATGCGGGCCCTGGAGTCGAAGGTCGTCGCGGCTGCGCGACCGGGTGACCGCCGCCGCCAAGGGAAAGCCGCACCCGGGCGAGGACCTGGCCGAGGCACTCGAGTCCGGGGTGGAGGCGCTGGTGCGCTCGGCCGCGGACACGGCGGCCGAGCGGGCCGGCGCTGCGTGGGCAGGTGACCCGGCCGGCGCGCCATGCTGCTCGGCGGCGACGACCTGCGCCGCAGCTCGCCCGGGCTGGGCGATGCGACCGCAAGTGAAGTCCGCGACTGGCAGTCCGGCGTGGTGGAGCTCGTGCGCAGCCAGGGGCAGGGCAAGCGGTCGACCGCGCGCTACCTTGCCTTCGGCGTGAACGGGCTGGGCCTGATGGTGATGATCGTCGTGTTCGCGCATACCGGAGGACTGGTGGGCGGCGAGGTCGCGGTGGCCGGTGGCGCGGCGGCACTGAGCCAGAAGATCCTCGAGGCAGTGCTCGGCGACCAGGCGGTCCGCTCGCTGGCGGAGACAGCCCGGCGTGACCTGCACGCGGCGGGTGGAGCTGCTGCTCGAGGGCGAGCGCCGCCGGTTCACCGACCGGCTCGAGACGGCGTCGATGTCCACGACGGCGCCGGCGCTGCCCTGCGGGCCGCCGTCCAGGACGTCGAGGACGCCCGATGAAGTCGTTGCCGCGGCTGCGCGGGCGGCACCGGCGGGCCGACCTGCCCGCGATGCTGGCCGCCCTGGACGAGGCGGTCGAGGCGCTGGACGGCCGGGCTGCGCCGGCGCTGCTCGACCGGGCCCGGGCGGTGTCGACCCGCGCGGGGGAGCGGCTGCGGCTGTCCGGCGAGCACACGGTCGTGGCGCTGGCCGGCTCGACCGGCAGCGGCAAGTCGTCGCTGTTCAACGTGCTCTCCGGTGCCGACATCTCACCGGTCGGCGTGCGGCGGCCGACGACCGCCAAGGCCTACGCGAGCGTCTGGGGCTCGGAGGGTGCCGCGCCCCTGGTGCAGTGGCTCGGGGTGCCCCGGCGGCAGACCACCTGGCGGCACGGGCCGGCCTGCGCGAGGGGAGGTCGACGAGCTCGACGGGCTGGTGCTGCTCGACCTGCCCGACCACGACTCGGCCGTCCTCGAGCACCAGCACGAGGTGGACCGGCTGGTAGAGCTGGTGGACCTGCTGGTCTGGGTCGTCGACCCGCAGAAGTACGCCGACAAGGTCGCTGCACGAGCGCTACCTGCGGCGGCTGGCGGCCCACGAGGCGGTGACTGTGGTGGTGCTCAACCAGGTGGACACGGTGAACCCGTTCGCGGCGGCCGAGTGCGCCGACGACCTGCGCCGACTGATCGACGAGGACGGCTTGCGCCGGTCACCCGTCCTCACCACCTCGGCGCGCACCGGAGCCGGCATCGACGCGTTGCGTGGACTGCTGGCCGACGCGGTGACCAAGCGACGGGCCCGCAACGACCGCCTGGTGGCTGACGTCGAAGAGGTCGTCGAGGCCATGGTCGGAACGGTCTCAGCCGGAGAGCCTGCGGGGGTGGCCTCGGCCGAGCGTGGTCAGCTGGTCGAGGCCCTCGCGACCTCGGCCGGCGTGCCGGTGATCGGGTCCGCGGTCGAGGAGTCGTGGCAGCTGCGCGCGGCCGGTTCGCTCGGCTGGCCGCCCACCCGGTGGGCCCGGCGGCTGCGGCCGGACCCGCTGCGCCGCCTGCACCTCACGGGCGATGCCAAGCGCGAGGTACGCGCGGCCCTGGTGCGCTCCTCGGTGCCCGCGCCGACGCCGGTGCAGCGCGCCCAGGTCGACACCGCCGTGCGCCGCGTCTGCGACGCGGTCGCCGCCGACCTGCCGGAGCCCTGGCAGCGGTCGGTACGCGCCGCGGCCGTCGGGCGCTCCGGCGACGTGCGGGACCGGCTGGACCAGGCCGTCGTCGGCACCGACCTGGGCGTCGACCGGGTCCCGCCATGGTGGCGGGTCGGCGCCGCAGTGCAGTGGCTGCTCGTCGCGGCGGTTGTCGTCGGAGGTCTCTGGCTGCTGGCGCTGGGGTACCGCAGCTACCTCCTGCTGCCCGACGCGCGCGACGCCGGAGCTGGCGGGCATCGCGGTGCCGACCCTGCTGCTCGTCGGCGGGGTGCTGCTCGGCCTCCTGCTGGCTGTCGCCGGCCGGCTCCTCGTCCGTGGCGGTGCCGTCGCGCGCCGCCACCGCGCGGAGTCACGGTTGCGCGCGGCGATCGAGAAGGTCGCCGACGAGCTGATGCTCGCCCCGGTCGAGGCCGAGCTGGCCCGGCACGCACGTGCCCGGTTGGCGCTGGAGCGGGCCCGCACCGGCTGACCGCAGCAGTCGCGGATCTTGAGACGGCGCGCCGGGTGTAGTCCGCGCGCCGTCTCATGATCTGTCGCAGGTCGTGGTGCCCCGCGGCTCGTCGTCCACAGCGGGCTCAATCCCGCCGGCTGTCCCCAGATCGCCGCCGGCACCTGTCGTCGTCGGTCCCGGTCGCGCATCGTCGTCACCGAAGCGGCACGCGGCCGCGCGAAGGGACGGACAGCGATGAACGAGACGGTGGTGACGGTCGTGGGGCACGTGGCGAGCGAGCCGTCGTTGCGGGTGACGTCGACCGGGGCGCACGTGGCGGGCTTCCGGCTCGCGTCCACGGTCCGCCGGTACGACCGGGGCATGAGCGCCTGGCGGGACGCCGACACGATGTTCTACGGGGTGTCGTGCTGGCGGGCCACGGCCGAGAACGTGGCCGCCTCGCTGCAGAAGGGGCAGCCGGTGATCGTGCACGGCCGGCTCAAGGAGCGGACGTACGACGACAAGGACGGGATCCGGCGGTCCTCGCTGGAGATCGACGCCGTGACCGTGGGGCACGACCTGACCCGCGGTGTGGCTGCCTTCACCAAGGCGACCGGCCCGCGCCGGGACGAGGCGACCGAGCTCGCCGACCTGGCCGGTGACGCCGCCCTGCCCGACGACCACCCGGCCCGGATGGCGCTGGACGCCGTCGCGACTGCCGGGGAGGAGGACAGCAGCGCCGCCTGACCACGGCGGTCGTCGCGACGCGGAACCGTGGGCGCGCGACGACCGTTCCTCCAGCGACCGCGGCCGTCGGCCCGGGTCCTCCCCCGACCCGCCCGGCGGTCGCGGTCTTGGCTGCCGCAGCCGGTCGCCGCCGTCCGAGGTGACGCATCTCACGTGGCGGGAGGGCCGTCCGCCGCCGACTAGGCTGGAGTGCATGGCGGAGTTCATCTACACGATGCGCAAGGCGCGCAAGGCGCACGGCGACAAGGTCATCCTCGACGACGTCACGCTGTCGTTCCTGCCCGGGCGCGAAGATCGGTGTCGTCGGGCCCAACGGCGCCGGCAAGTCGACCGTGCTGAAGATCATGGCCGGCCTCGAGCAGCCGTCCAACGGCGACGCGCTTCCTGTCGCCGGGCTACACCGTCGGCATCCTCGAGCAGGAGCCGCCGCTCAACGAGGACAAGGACGTGCTCGGGAACGTCGAGGAAGGCGTCGGCGAGATCAAGGGCAAGCTCGACCGCTTCAACGAGATCGCCGAGCAGATGGCCGTCGACTACAGCGACGAGCTGCTGAACGAGATGGGCGGCGCTGCAGGAGGACATCGACCACGCGAACGCCTGGGACCTCGACTCCCAGCTCGAGCAGGCCATGGACGCGCTGCGCTGCCCGCCGCCGGACGCCGACGTGTCGGTGCTCTCCGGCGGTGAGAAGCGCCGGGTCGCGCTGTGCAAGCTGCTGCTGAGCCAGCCCGACCTGCTGCTGCTCGACGAGCCCACCAACCACCTGGACGCCGAGAGCGTGCAGTGGCTGGAGAGCACCTGGAGAAGTACGCCGGCACCGTCGTCGCCGTCACCCACGACCGGTACTTCCTGGACAACGTCGCCCAGTGGATCCTCGAGCTGGACCGCGGCCGCGCCTACCCCTACGAGGGCAACTACTCGACGTACCTGGAGACCAAGCAGGCCCGGCTCAAGGTCGAGGGCGCGCAAGGACGCCAAGCGGGCCAAGCGGCTCAAGGAAGAGCTGGAGTGGGTGCGCTCCAACGCCAAGGGCCGGCAGGCCAAGAGCAAGGCGCGCCTCGAGCGGTACGAGGAGATGGCGGCCGAGGCCGAGAAGACCCGCAAGCTGGACTTCGAGGAGATCCAGATCCCGCCGGGCCCGCGGCTGGGCAACGTCGTCGTCGAGGTCGACAACCTCACCAAGGGCTTCGGCGACCGGGTGCTCATCGACGACCTGTCGTTCACCCTGCCGCGCAACGGCATCGTCGGCGTCATCGGCCCCAACGGCGCCGGCAAGACGACGCTGTTCAAGATGATCCTCGGCGAGGAGCAGCCGGACTGCGGCGCGATCAAGGTCGGCGAGACCGTCAAGATCTCCTACGTCGACCAGAGCCGCGGCGGCATCGACCCGAAGAAGTCGCTGTGGGAGGTCGTCTCCGACGGGCTCGACTACATCAAGGTCGGCCAGGTCGAGATGCCGTCCCGCGCCTACGTCTCCGCGTTCGGCTTCAAGGGCCCGGACCAGCAGAAGCCGGCCGGCGTGCTCTCCGGCGGTGAGCGCAACCGGCTCAACCTCGCGCTGACCCTCAAGCAGGGCGGCAACCTGCTGCTGCTCGACGAGCCGACCAACGACCTCGACGTCGAGACGCTGTCCTCGCTGGAGAACGCGCTGCTGGAGTTCCCCGGCTGCGCCGTGGTCGTCTCCCACGACCGCTGGTTCCTCGACCGGGTCGCCACCCACATCCTCGCCTACGAGGGCGACTCGAAGTGGTTCTGGTTCGAGGGCAACTTCGAGTCCTACGAGAAGAACAAGGTCGAGCGGCTCGGCACCGACGCCGCCCGGCCGCACCGCGCGACCTACCGCAAGCTCACCCGCGACTGACGGGCAGAGGACCGTGAGGCACCTCTACCGCTGCCCGATGCGCTGGTCGGACATGGACGCCTACGGCCACGTGAACAACGTCGTCTACCTCCGCTACCTCGAGGAGGCGCGGGTCGACTTGCTGTTCGCGCTCGGATCCGACACGGGGACAAGGCGCTCGCCGAGGGCGTCCTGGTGGCCCGCCACGAGATCGACTACAAGCGGCCGCTGGTCTACCACCCCCGCGGCGTGGACATCGACCTGTGGGTAGGCGCCATCAAGGGCGCGTCCTTCGAGATCCGTTACCAGGTGCGCGACGAGGCGACCGTGTTCGCGACGGCCGCCTCCCTGCTGGTGCCCTACGACCTCGCCGCCGCCCGGCCCCGCCGGATCAGCCCGGAGGTGCGTGCCTTCCTCGAGCAGTACCTGGAGCCTCAGGACTGACGGTGGTGGCCGCGCGGCTGCAGCTGGTCCGGGTCATTGCGGGCCTGGTGTGCGCGGTCGGCGTGCTCGCTGTGGCCGTGCTCGCCGTCGACCCGCTCCCGGGTGAGGCCGCGGTCATGCGGGCGGTGCGAGCCGACCCGGACGCAGGCGGCGGGCGATGGCAGGGCCTGTCCGACGCGACCGACCTCTTGCCTGTGGTCCTGCTCTGCGGGGCCGGCGCGTTCGTTCTGAGCATCACCGGGCGACGCGGCCCGGCCCTGCTCCTCGTGCGGCACCGCTCGGGGCGGCGGCGGCGAACTTGCTGGTCAAGCTGCTGGTGCGCCGCGACCGCCCGCCGGACATGCTCACGGCCGACGCCTCGCTGTACGGGTTCCCGAGCGGGCACATGGCGCACGTCACGGCTGCCGCCGTCGCGCTCGTCGTCGTGCTGCTGCCCGTGCTCGGTCGTCCCGGCCGGGCGGTCCTGGTCGCCGTCGGGGCAGCCGTCCTCGCCGTGACGGCCGCCGCCCAGCTCGTCCTGGCGCGTCACTACCCCAGCGACCTGCTCGCCGGAGCCCTGCTCGGCGGCGCGTGGGTCGCATTCCTCGTCGTGGCCACCTGGCGCGGCCAGGCCAGAGCGCGCGACGACGGCCGGCCGTGACCCAGGTTGCTGCCCGGCACGGCGCCGCTCAGTCGTCGGCGCCGACCAGCTCCCGCTCGGGCTTCCGGGGCTCCGGGATGGCCGCGTGCGGCTCGACCCGCAGCACCTTGGCCGCCCACGCCGGCAGCCACCAGTTCCACCGGCCGAACAGCGACACCAGCGCCGGCACCAGCAGCGCGCGCACCACGGTGGCGTCGAGCAGGATGCCGATGCCCAGCGCGGTGGCGAACACCTTGATGTCGGTGCCCGGTGACGACGCCAGCGCGAGGAAGGACAGGAACAGGATCAGCGCGGCGCCGGTGACCAGGCGGCCGGTGCGGGCCAGGCCGTCGATCACCGCCTCGTCGGTGTCGCCCGCTCTTGTCGTACTCCTCGCGCATCCGGGCCAGGATGAACACCTCGTAGTCCATCGACAGCCCGAACAGGAACGCGAAGATCAGCACCGGCAACCAGAAGGTCACCGCACCGGTCGGGGCGATGCCGAAGATCTCCTCCGAGCCGTGGCCCTCCTGCCAGAACAGCACGGTGGCGCCGAACGTCGCGGCCGACCGAGACGATGTTGAGCAGCACTGCCTTGATCGGCAGCAGGATCGACCGGAACGTGCGCACCAGCAGCAAGAACGTGACGAGCGCGATCAGCCCCAGGCTGTAGGGGAACTTCTTGTAGACCGCGTTGATGTAGTCGAGCACGGTCGGCCCGACGCCGGCGATGCCGACCACGCCGGGGACGCCGTCGAGCGGCGTCCGTGCACGTCGTCGACGACGTGCGCCTTGGTCGAGTCGACGGTCTCCTCGGTCGGGATGACGGCGACGAGCGCGGAGCCGTCCGTGCGCCACTGCGGCGGTGTCCGGGGCGAAGGCGGCCGCCACGCCGTCGACCTGGCGGCCGTCGCCGACCTGCTCGGCGGATGCGGCCGGGTCCGTCCCCTCGACCAGCACCTCCATCGGCGACACGACGCCGCCGGGGACGCCGCCGTCGTGCAGCGTCTGCAGCTGCTCGTAGGCCGGGCCGCCGCTGGCCAGCGAGCCGGTCTGGGCCTGGCCGATCTTGATGCCGAAGATCGGGGATGATCAGCGCCGCGAGGATGACCAGCGCGACGCCGGCGGCGACCCAGCGCCAGCGGACGACCAGGCGGGCCCACGCCGTCCAGGCCCGGGAGGCCTTGCCCTCGTGCCGGATCCGCGGCCAGTCGACCCGCGGGCCGATGCCGCCGAGCAGCGCCGGCAGCAGGGTGAGGATCACCGCAGGTGCTGACCAGCGGGATCAGCATGCCGCCGATGCCCATGCTGCGCAGCAGCGGGACCGGGATGACCAGCAGGGCACAGAGGCTGATGGCGACGGTGCCGGCGCTCGCGACGACGGCATGACCGGCGTACTTCATGGCGATCACGACGGCGTCGTGGTTGTCGCGGCCGTGCGCCCGCTCCTCGCGCCATCGGTTGACCACCAGCAGCGAGTAGTCGACCGCGACGCCGAGGCCGACCAGGGCGATGAGGAACTGCACGACGAAGCTGATGTCGATGACGTAGGTGCCGAGCAGCACGATGGTGAACGTCGTGAGGATCGAGACCGCGGCGATGAGCAGCGGCACGAAGCGCGAGGAACGAGGCGAACAGGAACAGCAGCACGGCCAGCGCGCCGAGCGCCGCCGAGCAGGGTCTCGACGAGCAGGCTCGGCGCCTCGGGGTCGTCGGTGCCCTGCGCGAGCAGGTTGTAGCCGGTGACGCCGAAGTCGAAGCCGGTGTCCTTGCTCGCCTTCTCCAGGATCGGCTTCATCGCCACGTCGGGCCCGACGTCGGTGAAGCTCTCGAACGGCTTCGGGTAGACCAGCGCGTAGGTCGTGCGCCCGTCGTCGGTGAGGAACACGTCGTCCTTGGTCTGCGCGTAGTCGACCATCCGGGTGCCGGGCAGAGCCTTCTCGATCTCGTCGAACACCGGCGTGATCTTGTCAGCTCGTCCTCGACGGTGGTGCCCTCGGGCACCGTGACGACCGCGATGGTCGGCGGGTTGGAGCCGCCGTTGCCGTACGTGTCGAGCAGCTGCTTCTCGGTCTCGTAGCCGGGCTGCCCGGGCAGCGAGAAGTCGACCGTGAGCCGGTCGGTCGTCTGGCCCGGACGCGCCGATGCCGACCACGAACATCACCACCCAGAACACCATCGACCAGCTGCCGGTGGCGCAGGACGAACTCGGCAAGACGGACCATCAGGAACTCCCCAGGGCAGGTACGAGCAGCGCCGAACGCTAGGGGAGACCACCGACAGCGCGTCAGTCTCATCGGGCGAGTTCAGGGATTGTTCAGGGACACCCCGAGCCCGGTCAACGGACTTGCAGCCAGGCCGCCGCGTCGCCGGGCAGCAGGGTCTCGCCGTCTGGACCGTGCGCCAGGTCGGTGCTGGCCACCAGCACCTCGTCGTACGCCGGGAGGGGCACCGCCGCGTCGGTGCACGTCGACCACGCAGACCACCGCCGACCCGTCCGCCGCCGGCCGCCGGAACGTCAGCGACCCCTCGGGCGAGGGCAGCCAGTCGACGGCTGGGCGACCGTGAGCGGCCCGCTCGGCGCGCGCAGCGCGCTGCGGTAGAGCTCGAGCGTCGAGCCCTCGACGCCCTGCTCGCGCCTCGACGGACAGCTCGGCCCAGCGCCGCCGGCTGCGGCAGCCAGGGCTCGCCGGCCCCGAAGCCGAGCGACGGGCCGTCGCGTGTCCACGGGATCGGCACCCGGCAGCCGTCGCGGCCCCGCACGCGTGTGGCCCGAGCGCTCCCAGATCGGGTCGGCGAGCACGTCCTCGGGCAGGTCGACGACCTCGGGCAGGCCGAGCTCCTCGCCCTGGTAGACGTAGGCCGAGCCGGGCAGCGCCAGCATCAGCAGGGTCGCCGCCCGCGCCCGGCGCAGGCCGAGGGCCGGGTCGAGCGGGGTGTCCGGCCCGACCCGGTCCTCGTCGGAGACGCCGCCGCCGGTGGAGTCCAGCCGGCCGTACCGGGTGGCGTGCCGGGTGACGTCGTGGTTGGACAGCACCCAGGTCGTCGGGGCGCCGACCGACCGCGGCGCGCGTCGCAGGCACTCGTCGATGGTCGCGCGCAGCTCGGCGGCGTCCCACGGCGCGCGCACGAAGTCGAAGTTGAACGCCGTGTGCAGCTCGTCGGGCGCGGAGTAGCGGGCCAGCCGCTCGGGGCGAGTCGACCCAGGCCTCGGCGACGAAGATCCGGTCGCCGGCGTACTCGTCGATCACCTGGCGCCAGCCGCGGTAGACCTCGTGCACCTCGTCGCGGTCCCAGAACGGGTGGTCCGGACCCTCGTGCGGCATCGAGCACCGCCTCGGCCTCGGACCCGACGTCGGGGAAGCGCCTGGTCCTTCTTCAGCGAGTTGGCGACGTCGATGCGGAAGCCGTCGACGCCGCGGTCGAGCCAGAACCGCAGGATGCGCTGGAACTCCGTCGACGACCTCGGGGTTCTCCCAGTTGAAGTCCGGCTGCTCGGGGGCGAACAGGTGCAGGTACCACTCGCCGTCCGGCAGCCGCGTCCAGGCCGGCCCGCCGAAGGCCGACTGCCAGTCGTTGGGCGGCAGCTCGCCGTCCGCCCCGCGGCCCGGCCGGAAGATGTAGCGCGCCCGCTCGGGGCTGCCGGGCCCGGCCGCGAGGGCGGCCTGGAACCACGCGTGCTGGTCCGAGGAGTGGTTGGGGACGATGTCGATGATGACCCGCAGGCCGAGCTCGTGCGCCTCGCGCGATCAGCGCGTCGGCGTCGGCCAGGGTGCCGAACAGCGGCTCGATGTCGCGGTAGTCGGCGACGTCGTACCCGCCGTCGGCCATCGGCGACGGGTAGAACGGCGTGATCCAGATCGCGTCGACGCCGAGGTCGCGCAGGTAGGGCAGCCGGGACCGGATGCCGGCCAGGTCACCGATGCCGTCGCCGTCGCCGTCGGCGAAGCTGCGGATGTAGATCTGGTAGATGACGGCGGTGCGCCACCAGGGACGTCGCGCGCGGGTCTGCGGCGGTCGCGGGGTCGGCTCACGACCGGGATCCTGCCGAACGGGTCGGAGCCGTGATCGGCGGCCCGACTATCGCGGGCTGTTGACCATGCTGTTGGCCGCCATCACCAGGTAGTCCCAGAGCAGCTCCTCGGCGCTCGGCCGGCAGGTCGAGCTTGTCGACGGCGGCGCGCATGTGCCGCAGCCACGCGTCCCGCTCGCGCGAGCCGATGGGGAACGGCGCGTGCCGCATCCGCAGCCGCGGGTGGCCGCGCTGCTCGGAGTAGGTCCGCGGGCCGCCCCAGTACTGCACGAGGAACATCCGCAGCCGCTCCTCGGCGCCGGTCAGGTCCGGCTCGGGGTAGAGCGGGCGCAGCAGCGGGTCCTCGGCGACCCCGGCGTAGAAGTGGTGGACCAGCCGCCGGAAGGTCTCCTCGCCGCCGACCGCGTCGTAGAAGGTCGGGGCCGCGTCGGGCTACCGGCACGTCTCCGGAAACCGGTCTGCCTATCGTGTCAGAGCGGTCAGGACTCGCAACGCTCGCACGACGCCCGTACCCACGAGGAGGAACGCATGGCCGCCACCCGCACCGCCAACGCCCACTGGGAAGGCACGCTCATGGAGGGCAAGGGCCGGTCTCGCTGGACTCGTCCAGCTCGGCACGTACGACGTCAGCTGGCCCGCGCGCACGGAGGAGCCCAACGGCGTGACCAGCCCGGAGGAGCTGATCGCCGCCGCGCACTCGACCTGCTTCTCGATGTCGCTGTCCAACGAGCTGACCAAGGCCGGTCACACCGTCGAGACGGTCGACACCAAGGCCGACGTGACCTTCCAGCCCGGGCAAGGGCATCACCGGCAGTCCACCTCACCACCCGCGCGTCGGTCCCCGGCCTGTCCGCCGAGGAGTTCGCCGCCTTCGCCGAGGGCGCCAAGACCAACTGCCCGGTCAGCGCCGCCCTCACCGGCACCACGATCACCCTCGACGCCACCCTCGCCTGACCCGCGGAGTCGACACGGAAAGCACGCGCGCGGACGCTTCAGCACGTCCGCACGCGTGCTGAGGTGTCCGCCCGCGTGCTGAGGCGGCCCGGGCGTGTCCGGCGTACGCCGGTCAGAGCTGGCCGGCTGCGCCCGGGAACACCGGCGGCGGCACCCGGACGCCCTCGCGGTCGAAGGCCTCCTTGATCCGCTCGCGCAGCTCCCGCTGCACCCCGAAGTGCTCGTTCGGCGCGCACTTCACGATGACCCGGATCGTCACCGACGTCCCGGTCACCGACTCGACGCCGGCCACGGTCGGGGGCTCGAGGATCTTCTCCGGCCAGCCGTCCTCCTCGGCCATCGCCTCGGCGGTCTCGCCGATCAGGCGCTGCACCCGCGGGATGTCCTCGGTGTAGGCCACCGACACGTCCACGATGCCGGTCGACCAGCCCTGGCTGTGGTTGCCGACCTGCAGGATCTCGCCGTTGCGGACGTACCAGACGACGCCGGTGCCGTCGCGCAGCCGGGTCACCCGCAGGCCGACCGCCTCGATGGTGCCGACCGTGCCCATGCCGGTGTCGACCAGGTCGCCGACGCCGTACTGGTCCTCGAGGATCAGGAAGATGCCGGACAGGAAGTCCTTGACCAGCGACTGCGCGCCGAAGCCGACGGCGACGCCGACGATGCCGGCGCTGGCCAGCAGCGGCCCGATCGGCAGCCCGACCACGTCGAGGATCATCAGAGCAGTGACGCTGGCGATGACTCCGGTCGTCACGCTGCGCAGCACCGAGGACATCGTCTCGGCCCGCTGCTTGCGGCGCTCGGAGAGCAGCGGGCTGCCGAGCAGCTTGCCGGCGTGGCCCTTGGCGAGCACGCCCGGCACGGTGCCCTCGGCCGCGCCGGCGGCGATCCGCCGGATCACCCGGTGCACCAGGAACCGGACCAGCGCGGCGAGCAGCAGGATGACGAGGATCTGCACCGGCTTGGCGAGCAGCCAGTCCGAGGACTCGGCCAGCCACTTGTTGCTGGTCCGGTCGTAGACCCAGTCGCAGAAGGTGCCGGTCTGCTTGTCGTCCACGCAGCTGCGGAACCGGATCAGGTCGATCGTCGGGACGGACGTGCGAGCCGCGAACGGCACGGGTGAGCCTCCCAGGGGACGGGGTCGGGTGCGCCGTTCGAGGCTATCGAGTGAGGGACGTCAGCCGACGTCGAGGCCGGTGCGCCAGGCCGCGAAGCTGAGCGTGTCCGCCGTCAGCGCCACCGACCGGCTCAGCGCGCGCGCCCCGTGACCGACGTCACGCTCGCGGCGCAGCAGCACCGGGCGTGTCCCGCCGGTCGCGTGCTGCAGCGCGGCGCACATCTTGCGGGCGTGCATCGGGTCGACCCGGGTGTCGCCGTCGAACACCGTGAACAGGACGGCCGGGTAGTCGACGCCCTCGCGGACGCGGTGGTACGGCGAGTAGGCGAGCAGCCATTGCAGCTCCTCGGCCACCGCCGCGCTGCCGTACTCGTCCGACCAGGTCGCGCCCAGCCCGAACTGCTCGTAGCGCACCATGTCGAGCAGCGGCGCCGAGCACACGACGGCCGCGTACAGGTCCGGCCGCTGGGTCAGCGCAGCGCCGACCAGCAGGCCACCGTTGGACCCGCCGGAGATGGCCAGCTGCGCACTGGTGGTCCAGCCGTCGGCGACCAGCCGCTCGGCGGCGGCGTGGAAGTCGTCGAACACGTTCTGCTTCTTCTCCCGCATGCCGTCGCGGTGCCACTGCTCGCCCTCCTCGGACCCACCGCGCAGCTGGGCGATCGCGTAGACGCCGCCGGCCTCGACCCAGGCCAGCAGCCCGGCCGAGTAGCCCGGCGTCATCGGGATGCTGAAACCGCCGTACCCGTAGAGGACCGTCGGCCGCGGCCGGTCCGGCTCCTTCGCCGGCGACAGGACGAGCATCCGCACCGCGGTCCCGTCGGCGGAGGTGTACTCCACCTGGCGGGCGTGCACCTCGGGCACCTCGACCGTCCCGGGCGCGGTGGCCCACAGGCTCGTCTCGCCGGTGTGCGCGTCGTAGCGGAAGACCGACGCCGGCGTCACGTGGTCGGTGTAGCCGAACCACGCCTCGTGCCCGCCCTCGGGTCGCTCGGCGATCCCGGTCACCGAGCCGAGCCCGGGCAACGGCACGGTGCCGGTGCGCTCGCCCGTCCGCACGGCGTGCGTGGTGATCTCGCCCATCGCGTGCCGGGTCCACGCGCACAGCAACGTGCCGCCGTCGGCCGGCAGGACGCCGTCGGGTCCCGCGCCGTCCAGGATCGCCTAGCCCTCGAGCACCGCCTCGTCGTCCTCGGGGACGAGGTCGGTCCAGGTCGCGTACGACGGGTCGTCGGGTGTCGTCACCGCCATCCGGCCGCGGGGCGAGTCCCGGTCGGTGAAGACGTACACCCGCCCGTCCCGGCCGACGTGCAGCGACGTGCTGGCGTCGACGCCCTCCTGCACGACCCGCAGCGACGGCGAGTCGAGCCGGCCGTCGGACAGGTCGGCCAGCCACAGGTCGTTGCGGGGCGCCGTGCCGGCCGATGCGCCGACGACCAGCCACCGGCCGTCCATCGACACGGTGACGCCGTAGTAGTTGGTCATGTCCAGCCCGGCGCCGAGCACCTCCACGTCGGTCTCGGGGTCGGTGCCGACGCGGTGCAGCCAGACCCGCCGGTGGTACTGCGCCTCGTCCTCGGGCACCAGCTCGGGCGCGCACCCGGCGTACGTAGTAGAACGCCTCGCCGCCGGGCAGCCAGGCGACCGGCGAGTAGCGCGCCCGGTCGATCGGCCCCTCGACCGGTGCACCGGTCACGACGTCGATGACGTGCAGCACCGACTCCTCGGTGCCGCCGGCGGAGAGCTGGTACGCGAGCAGGTGGCCCTCCTTGGACGGCTGCCAGGCGTCCAGCGTGGTGGTGCCGGAGGGATCGATGGCGACCGGGTCGACGAGCACCCGCTCGGTGCCGTCCGGGTCGACGGTGAGCAGTACGGCGTGCTCCTGCTCGGCCGTGCGGCGCATGAAGAACTGGCGGTCGCCGCGCCAGGCCGGCGTGCCGACGGTGCCCGCGCCGAGCAGCTCGTCCGACCCGCGCCACCAGCCGGTCGCGGCCGGGCAGAGCACCGGTCTCGGCCTGCAGCAGGGCGTCCTGCGCGAGCGACCAGGCGACCGTCTCCGGGCTGTCCGGGTCCTCCAGCCAGCGGTAGGGGTCGCGGACGAGGGTGCCGTGCAGAGTGTCGGCGTCGTCGGACCGGCGGGCCTCGGGGTAGGCGGGGCGCGTCATGGCCGTCACTGTAAGCGGAGTGTTCCTGTTGGCGGATCACGCCACGGCAGGGGACACTGACCGGGCCGACCCGGCACGAGCCACGTGCCGGGCCCGTAGCCGGGAGGCGCGGATGGGTCACGCACTGGTGCTCAACGCGACGTACGAACCACTGTGCGTCGTGCCGGCACGGCGCGCGTTGCTGCTCGTGCTCATGCGCAAGGCCATCGCTGTCGAGGACTCCGACCTCGTGCTGCACAGCTCGAGCATCCAGCTCCGGGCGCCCGCCGTGGTGCGGCTGATCCGCTACGTGCGGATCCCGTACCGCGGTCCCGGTCCCGCTGACCCGCCGGGCCGTCTTCGCCCGCGACGGCGGCCGCTGCGTCTACTGCGGCGTGCCGGCCACGAGCATCGACCACGTCGTGCCGCGCAGCCGCGGCGGGCGGCACGAGTGGGGCAACGTCGTGTCGGCCTGCCGCCGCTGCAACCACGTGAAGGCCGACCGCACGGTCGCCGACCTCGGCTGGCGGCTGCACCCGCCGCAGGAGCCGACCGGCACCGCCTGGCGGATCCTCGGCACCGGCCGGTCGGACCCGAGCTGGGCGCCGTACCTCGAGGCCTACGGCGGCGAGTCGGTGGCCGGGGTCGTCTCGGCCTAGGTGACTGCTCAACGACGCGTGTGACGACGGAACCGCCGCCGCGCCGGACCGAAGTGGACCGGCAGCCGTCGCGTCGCGCGGGCCGCCAGCCGGTCCGCTTGGGCAGCCCGGCGCAACTCCGCGGCCCGGGACGCCTTGCCGGCCGCCGCCGCAGGTGGGGCAGACTCCTCGCTCGATGACCGAGCACCTGCCCGCCGCCGGGCCCGACCCGGCCGCCGCCCTCCCGTCGCCCGAGCTGGCCGAGCTCGCGACGGCGCACGGCGTCGCCACCGACTTCTGGGACTGGCGCGGTCAACACGTGGTCGTCACGCGCGAGTCGATCGAGGCGGTGCTCGCTGCGCTGGGGGTCGCGGCGCACACGGAGGAGTCGGTGCGGGCGGCGCTGACCGACGTACGGGACCAGCCCTGGCGGCGGACCCTGCCGCCGTGCGTCGTGGTCCGCTCCGGCCGCCCGGCCGAGGTCCCGGTGCACGTCCCGCACGGCGAGCCGGTCCGGGTGCACGTCGACCTCGAGACCGGCGGCCGGGTCGACCTCCCGCAGGCGGACCGGTGGGTGCCGCCGCGCGTCGTCGACGGCCGCGAGGTGGGTGAGGCGACCTTCACCGTCCCGGGCGACCTCCCGCTGGGCTGGCACGACCTCGTGGCCGAGAGCGGACCGGCGTACGACGTCGTGGTGCGGGTGCCGCTCGTCGTGACCCCCGACCGGCTCGAGCTGCCGGCGCGGGTGGCTGAGGGTCCGGCGACCTGGGGCCTGATGACCCAGCTCTACTCGGTGCGGTCGCGGCGGTCCTGGGGGCACGGGGACCTGGACGACCTGGCCGAGCTGGCCCGGTGGGGCGGTGAGGAGCTGGGCGCCGGCTTCGTGCTGATCAACCCGCTGCACGCGCCGTCGCCGACTGTGCCGGTCGAGCCGTCGCCGTACCTGCCGGTGACGCGGCGGTTCACCAGCCCGCTCTACATCCGGGTCGAGCAGGTGCCGGAGCACGCCTACCTGACCGGCGCGGTGCGGGCCGAGATCGAGCGCACGGCGCTGATGCAGCGCGCCATGAGCGCGTCGCCGGGCCTGATCGACCGGGACGCGGTCTGGGAGGCGAAGCGCTCGGCGCTGACGCTGGTGCACTCGGTGCCGAGCGGCCGCGGGGCGGGAGTCCGACTACCAGGCGTTCCTCGCGCGGGAGGGCGCCGGCCTGGTCGACTTCGCGACGTGGTGCGCGCTCGCCGAGGTGCACGGCGAGAAGTGGAGCGGGTGGCCGGAGCCGTTGCAGGACCCGACGTCCCCGGCGGTCGCCGCGGCCCGGGACGAGCTCGCGGACCGGGTCGACTTCTTCTGCTGGCTGCAGTGGGTCCTCGACGAGCAGCTCGAGCGCTGCGCAGCGCCGGGCCACCGCCTCCGGGATGGCGCTGGGCATCGTCCACGACCTGGCCGTCGGCGTGCACTTCGACGGGGCCGACACCTGGGCGCTGCAGGACGTGATGGCCCGCGGGGTCAGCGTCGGGGCGCCGCCGGACGCGTTCAACCAGGTCGGTCAGGACTGGTCGCAACCGCCATGGCGGCCGGACCGGCTGGCCGAGGCGGCGTACCTGCCCTACCGGGACATGCTGCGGACCGTGCTGCGGCATGCCGGCGGGGTGCGGGTCGACCACATCCTCGGGCTGTTCCGGCTCTGGTGGGTGCCGGAGGGACGACCGGCCGCCGAGGGCACCTACGTCCGGTTCGACCACGAGGCACTCATCGGGATCCTGGCGCTGGAGGCCTGGCGGGCAGGAGCAGTCGTCGTGGGTGAGGACCTCGGGACCGTCGAGCCGTGGGTGCGCGACTACCTCGCTGCGCGCGGCGTGCTGGGGACGTCGATCCTGTGGTTCGAGCGCGACTACGAGGCCGACCTCGCGCTGCCGCCCGAGCGGTGGCGGGAGCTGTGCCTCGCGTCGGTCACGACCCACGACCTGCCGCCGACGGCCGGGTACCTGGCCGGCGAGCACATCCGGATCCGGGACGACCTCGGGCTGCTCACCAGGCCGGTCGAGGAGGAGCGGCGGCTCGACGAGGCCGACCGCGAGTCCTGGCTCGCCATGCTGGTCGAGCGCGGCTGGCTCGCGCCGGGTGCCGAGCACGACGTACCGGCTGTGACGCTGGCTCTGTACCGGGCCCTCGCCGCGACGCCGAGCCGGCTGCTCGGGATGGCCCTCACCGACGTCGTGGGCGACGTGCGGGCGATGAACCAGCCCGGCACGTCCGACGAGTACCCGAACTGGCAGGTGCCGCTGGCGGACGGCGACGGTGCCCCGGTGCTGCTCGACGACCTGGTCGGCTCGCCACGTGCCGCCGAGCTGGCTGCCGCGGTCCGCGGCCGGGCTCCCGCCTAGTACGGTTCACCCGTGACTCGATCCGCCCTGCGCAGCGCCACGGTCGCGGCCGTCACGGCGCTCGTCCTGCTCCCGTCGTCGCCGGCCTTCGCGGCCTCCCACCCGGACGCCGGGGCCGACCCCGGCGGCGGGCTCAGCGTGTGGCAGACGCTGCTCATCTTCGCGGGCATCCCGGCCGGCATCTTCGCGCTGATCGTGGTGCTGGTGTCCGCACCGTCGACGGCCCGCGGCCCGCGCTACCGGCCGGGGCTCGGCTGGTGGGCGGCACCCGTCTGGTTCAACGGCCCCGAGGACGCCGACAGCGCCGTGCGCTCCGCGACGGCCACGACTGGGGGAGGTGGCGCCAGTGCCCGCTGGTGAGGCGTTCTCGGCCCGGCAGCAGGACGACGTGGTCCGGGCGATCCGGCTGGCGCGGCAGCAGTCGCAGCTGCCGGTGTCGGTCTACGTCGGCACCCTCGAGGGCGACAGCCGCGCCACCGCGCTGCAGCTGCACGGCGCCCTCGGCGAGGAGGCCCCGACGTCCGTGCTGATCGCCGTCGACCCCGGGGCCCGCCGGGTCGAGGTGGTCACCGGGTCCGAGGTGCGCCGTCGGCTCGACGACCGGGCCGCGGGCCTGGCCGCGATGACGATGACGTCGGCGTTCCAGGCCGGCGACCTGGCCGGCGGCATCGCGTCCGGCGTCCTGGCCCTGGCCGAGCAGGCCCAGACCCAGAAGTCGCTGCACACCGACACCCCGGAGTAGCGGCCGACCTGCTGGCAGCGCCTCGGCGGCCCGGCCGCTTCAGCACGGCTGCGGACGCGGCAGCACGCGTGCACACGTGGCGCGGCGACCGCTGACGTGCTTGACGTGGTCGGCTCCGGGGCGTACGGCGGTCAGGGGCGGGCGTCGCGGGCTTGGGCTCGCAGGGCGCGGGCCACGCCGTCCCGGGACTCGCCGACCAGCCGGCGCAGGGCCGGCGCCGCGTCCTGGTGGGCCTGCAGCCACGCGTCCGCGGCGTCCACCGTGGCCTGCTCGGCCAGCAGCGTCGGGAACAGGCCGATCACGACGTTCTGCGCGGTCTCGTTGGTCCGCTCCTCCCACACCGTCGTGAGGGCGTCGAAGTACGGCGCCACGTAGACCCGGAGCAGGTCCAGCTGGCCGGCCTGGGAGAAGCCGCCGATCATCGCAGTCTGGATCGCGTTCGGCAGCTCGTCGCCGGTGACGACGGCCGACCACGCCTCGGCCTTCGCGGCGGCGTCCGGCCGGGCCGCGAGGGCCGCCGCCGCCTGCCGGCGCCCGGTCGCCGTGTCGTCGGCGTCGAGCTCGCGGTCCACCTCGAGCTCGTCGGCGTGGCCGGCGGCGACCAGCTGGTGCAGCAGGTGCCAGCGCAGGTCGGTGTCGATGGTCAGCCCGTCCAGCTGCTCGGTCCCGTCGAGCACCGCCCGGACGATCGCGAGCTGCGCGTCGGAGACCGCGGCGGAGGCGAAGGCGCGGGTGATCTGGAGCTGCGAGTCGCTGCCCGGCACCGCGGCACGCAACAGCGACAGCAGTCCGTCGGCCAGCCGTCGCATCGTGGCATCGCGGGTCGCCGGGTCGGCGTACAGGATGACGGCCGTCTCGGCCTGCCGGAGCAGGGTGCGCACGACCGAGCTGTCGGTCTCGCGGCCGACCCCGCCCAGCACCAGGGTCACGTAGTCCTGGGTCGACATCTCCGCGTCCCGGGTCATGTCCCAGGCCGCCGACCAGCACAGCGAGCGGGCCAGCCGGTCGGTGAACTCGCCGATCGAGCGGGTGAGGGTCGCCAGCGACCGCGAATCCAGTCGGACCTTCGCGTAGGTCAGGTCGTCGTCGTTGACCAGGACGAGGTCCGGCTGGGCGACGCCCACGAGCTGCGGGACCTCGGTGCGGGCACCGAGCACGTCCAGCTCGATTCGGTCCCGGCGCACCAGGCCGGCGTCGGTCCGGTCGTAGAGGCCGATGGCCAGCCGGTGCGAGCGCAGCGTCGGCCACGCGGCCGGTGCGCTCTGCACGATGGTGAACGACGAGAACAGCCCGTCGTCGTCGGTCTCGATCTCGGGACGCAGGGTGTTGACGCCGGCGGTCTCCAGCCACTCGGCCGACCAGGCCTTCAGGTCACGGCCGGACGTCTCCTCGAGCTTGCCGAGCAGGTCGGCCAGGGTGGTGTTCCCCCAGGCGAAGGTCCGGAAGTACTGCCGAATCCCGGCCAGGAAGTCGTCCCGCCCGACCCACGCCGCCAGCAGCTTGAGAACCGAGGCGCCCTTGGCGTAGGTGATGCCGTCGAAGTTGACCTCGACGTCCTCGAGGTCGTGGATCTCGGCCGCGATCGGGTGCGTCGACGGCAGCTGGTCCTGCCGGTAGGCCCAGGTCTTGTCGGTGTTGGCGAAGGTGGTCCAGGCCGAGTCCCACCGCGTCGCCTCCGCGGCCGCCAGCGTGCTGGCCCACTCGGCGAACGACTCGTTGAGCCACAGGTCGTCCCACCAGGTCATCGTGACCAGGTCGCCGAACCACATGTGCGCGAGCTCGTGCAGGATCGTCACCGCACGCCGCTCGTAGGACACCTCCGGGACCCGGGACCGGAAGACGTAGTCCTCGTTCAGGGTCACGCAGCCGGCGTTCTCCATCGCACCCGAGTTGTACTCCGGCACGAACAGCTGGTCGTACTTGGCGAACGGGTAGGCCATGTCGAAGGCCTCCTCGAAGAATGCGAAACCCTGCCGGGTCTCCTCGAGGATGGTGTCGGTGTCCAGGTGCGCGGCCAGCGAGGTGCGGCAGAAGACGCCGAGCGGGACGACCCGGTCGCCGACGCGGTACTCGCCGTCGATCCGGTGGTAGGGCCCGGCCACCAGCGCCGTGATGTACGACGAGAGCCGCTCGGTCGGCGCGAAGGTCCAGGTGGCGTTGCCCAGTCCGACCGGCTCGGGCTCCGGGGTCGGCTGGTTCGAGACGACCTCCCAGTCGGCCGGGGCCGTGACGGTGAAGGCGAAGGTCGCCTTGAGGTCCGGCTGCTCGAAGACCGTGAAGACCCGGCGCGAGTCGGCGACCTCGAACTGGGTGTAGACGTAGACGGCCTTGTCGACCGGGTCGACGAACCGGTGCAGCCCTTCGCCGGTGTGCATGTAGCGGCAGCTCGCCCGCACGACGAGCTCGTTGTCCGCGGCCAGGTCGGTGAGCGTGATCCGGGTCCCGTCGTAGTCCGTTGCCGGGTCCAGCGCGCGCCCATTGAGGGAGATCTCGTCGACGTGGTCGGCCACCAGGTCCACGAAGGTCCCGGCGCCCGGCTCGGTGCAGCGGAACCGCGCCGTGGTCGTCGAGCCGAAGGTGACATCACCGATCGTGAGGTCCAGCACCACGTCGTACCCGTCGACGTCGAGCAGCCGCGCCCTCGCCTGGGCCTCGGCTCGGGTGACGTTCATGCGGACAGAGGCGCTCAGCAACGTCAGATTCGCTTTCGTGTGGGGACGGAGAATCCTCGCATGCCGGTGGCGGGCCCGCTGCACGGGAATGCCCCCTACTGACCCGAGGTTGTCGCGATCGTGACCCATGGTGCCCCGATCAGTCCTGATGTGTCCGAGAACACAGGGGTCGCCGACTTCTGGTTCGACCCGATCTGCCCGTGGGCCTGGATCGCCTCCCGCTGGATGCTCGAGGTCGAGCAGGTGCGTGGCGTCCAGGTGCGGTGGCACGTGATGTCGCTGTCCTACCTCAACGAGGGCCGCGACCTGCCGGAGAAGTACCGCGCGGTGATGGACGAGTCCTGGGGACCGGTGCGGGTCGTCGTCGCCGCGGCGACGGCCCACGGCGAGGACGTGATCCTGCCGCTCTACACGGCCCTCGGGACGAGGTTCCACCACGAGGGCCGGCCGAAGGACCGGGCCACGATCGAGGAGGCCCTGGCAGAGGTCGGGCTGCCGACCGCGCTGGCCGATGCGATGGACACCGACGACTACGACGAGGCGCTGCGCAAGTCCCACCACGCGGGCATGGACCAGGTCGGCTACGAGGTCGGCACCCCGGTGATCTCGGTCGAGGGAGTCGCCTTCTTCGGCCCGGTCGTCTCGCCCATCCCGCGCGGCGAGGCAGCCGGGCTGCTCTGGGACGGCGTCCGTCTGGTGGCAGGCACCGACGGCTTCTTCGAGCTCAAGCGCTCGCGCACCCGCGACCCGATCTTCGACTAGGCCACACCGCGGGACGCCCTCGAAAACCGCCTGACACATCCGCTTTGTGGGGGCATGCTGGCCCTACAGAGGGGGTGGCAGCAGTGATCAGCGCACGACCTGGCTACTGGGATGTCG
Organism: uncultured Actinomycetota bacterium; assembly: GCA_963728425.1. GTDB lineage: Bacteria > Actinomycetota > Actinomycetes > JACCUZ01 > JACCUZ01 > JAVEDA01. The sequence goes on along the minus strand of CAVSKC010000006.1, from coordinate 60,759 downwards.
ACCGGTGCTCGTGGGTCGGGGTGGACCCCGTCTACGTGGTGCCGCCGCTGCGGCACTCCGAGCACGCGCACGACCGAGCCCCCGGCGCGGCTGTGCCCGCGCCGCGGTCCGAGGACGAGACCGAGGTGCTTCTCGACCGGGAGCCCGGAGCCGCCGCCTCCGCCTGACCCGGCGTCAGGTCACGATCCGCATCGGCCGACCCCTCTCGTCGTACGCCGGTACGCCGGGCAGCGACCGAGCCCGGCCGGCCAGCCAGCGGTGCGCCGACCAGGCGACGGCCAGCGCGTCCAGCCCGTCGTCGCCGGCCGGCAGGTCCCCGACATACTCGTTGCCGAGCCAGCCGGTCAGCAGGGCCACCCGGGCCGCCCGCCCGGCGGCGGTCTTCTTCGACGGCAGCGGTCCGGCGCCGCCAAGCTCGGCGAGGCTGAGCTCGGGGTGCACCTCGACCAGCCGGGGGTCGACGGCCACCGCGTCGACCTCGCGGATCTTCGGGACCAGGTGCCAGGTCTGCACGGACAGCCCGAGCCCGCCGGTCAGCTCCCGGTGCCGCCGGCCGGCCTCCTCGTAGGTGGTCGCGTCGAGCACCCCCCGCGGCGGCGCCAGGAACACCCGCGGGTGCGCCCGCCCCAGCAGCGACTTGGCCTCGAGGTCGCAGCGCCGCCGACCGGTCCCCGGCAGCCCGACCGGCATGTCGACGCCGACCGCGGCCACCGGCAAGGCCAGCGCCTCGGCGATGGTCGCGAACCGGTGCCAGCTCACCCTCCCGCCCTCGACCAGCGCGCCCACCCAGCCGATTCGGCAGCCATCCACCCCGAGGACGCTGGTCACGCCCGGATCCTGCAAGACTGCGCGTCATGCGCGTCCATCTCGGCTCCGACCACGCGGGCTTCGAGCTGAAGTCGCACCTCTCCGACCGGCTGCGCGAGCTCGGCTACGACGTGGTCGACCACGGACCGGTCGAGTACGACCCGGTCGACGACTACCCGCCGTACGTGATGAGGGCGGCGGTGGCAGTTGTCAACGACCCGGGCAGCCTCGGAGTCGTCATCGGCGGTTCGGGCAACGGCGAGCAGATCGCGGCGAACAAGGTGCGTGGCGTGCGCGCGGCGCTGGCCTGGAACGACGACACGGCGAAGCTCTCGCGGGAGCACAACGACGCGAACGTGGTGAGCATCGGGGCCCGCATGCACACCGTGGACGAGGCGACCGGGCTGGTGGAGCGGTTCCTCACGACTCCGTTCAGCGGTGACCCGCGGCACGCCCGCAGGATCGCGATGATGAGCCACTACGAGGAGTCCGCCGAGCTCCCCGAGCTGCCGGCGCCCCCGCCACTGCAATGACACGCCGAAGGGCGCACTAGAAGACCACTGGGCACCACGGTGCGAGGTCGCTGCCGAACGCGTGGCTGGTCGCCTGCAGCTTGTCCGCGGCGCCGGTGACCCGGCCGGCGCCGGCCAGCTCTCTCAGCGAGGTCCCGCCCAGGTACGCCGCCCCCAGGTCGCGGGCGCCGAGCGCCAGGTCGGCGGGGTCGTCGGTGCGGGTGCAGGTCGCCCCGCCGCTGCCACCGGTGAGCCGCCACCGGCCCTCGTTCCATGGGCAGCGCCGGTCCTCGACGTCGAGCACGACGTCGACGTCGGAGGAGTACGAGCGCGCCGACAGTGCCGCCGGCAGGTCGACCAGCCGCACGTAGAGCGCGTCGCCGTCCTCCGGCTTCGCCCGGCGCGGGTTCTCCAGCCAGTGCAGCAGCGGGTCGTCGACCGGCACGTTCCACAGCGACGTCGTGCCCATCAGGTCGAGGTCGAACAGGTAGCGGTACAAGGTCGCGAGGGCCGCCGGGTCGACGGCGAGCACCTCGCGGACGTTGACCCGGCCGCTGCCGAAGTTCTCGTCGAAGTTCTGCTTGGTGGAGTACCGGGCGTACCCGCGGACCCCGTCGGCGTCCTCGGCCACGACGCAGCGCAGCGCGGAGCCGCCCTGCCGCAGATCCGGGAGGTCACGCACTGCCCTGGCCCACCACCGGTCGTCCCGCCCGAGCATCCCCGGCCGTCGCATCCGGATCTCGTCGTAGACGCCGGCGGTCGCCTTCCAGTCCCCGGCCGGGACCAGGCGCAGCCGCAGCTCCGGGTCCGCGGGTGTGTCGGCGGACAGCGCGGTCGTGCTCCGAGGCACCGTCAACGACCAGTGGCGGGACGCGAGCCCGTACCCGAAGCGGCCGTAGATCTGCGGCTCGGACGCCCAGAGCACCGCGATCGGCTCCCGACCCGCGTCGTGCACCGAGCCCAGCTGGAAGTCCATCAGCGCACCGAGGACGCCGCGCCGCCGATGGGTCGGCAGCACCCCGACCCAGCTCACCCCGGCGGCCGGCACGGTGCCGCCGGGCACGGTCAGCTCGAGGGAGTACGCCGCGGCGATGCCGACGAGCACCTCATCGTCGTACGCCCCGATGTCACGGCCCGGCTCCTGGGTCTCGCGGGCCGCCTCCTCGAGCTCGGGCGTGGCCGTCATGCCGAACGCGTTCGCGTCGACGTCGAGGAACGCCCGCCAGTCCTCGTCCCCGAGCGTCCGGACCGGCCAGGTGGTGCGTGGTGAGGTCATCCAGCCTGCCTACCAGAGAGGCCCGGCGGCGGGCCAGCGCAATGCTTCTGTCAACCCGACGTGGTCATACGGCTCGATCGGTACTGTCTGCGCCATGGCAGCCGTCCGACCGAGCCGCCGCCGCGGCCGGCAGGCCAGCTGGTGGCGAGCCAAGACCTGGGTGCGGCGCCACGTGCTGCACTCGGACGGGTTCGCGCTCCTGACCTTGAGCGCCTGCGCGGCAGCCTCGGGGGCCCTGTTCCTCACGAACCGGTCGTGGTTCCCGCTGTCGACCCTGGCTCTGGTCGTGCTGGCCGGCGGCTTCCTGCTCACCGTGCGCAGCCTGCTCCTGCTGGACCTGGTGGTCGCTGCGGTGATCGTGTTGGAGGTGGCGCGGGCGACCGACCCGAAGGTGTCGCCGGGCACCGTCCTGGTGGTCGCGGTGACCGCCACGATCGTGCACACGCTGGCCCGGTCCCGCGGGCGGCTGGGTGTGCAGGGGACCCGCGGCGACTCGATGCTGGTCGACCTGCGCGACCGGCTGACCGCCCAGGGCGAGATGCCGGCCATGCCGGTCGGCTGGCAGGCCGAATACGTCCTCCGCTCCGCCGGCGGCGCGTCGTTCTCCGGCGACTTCCTCGTCGCCACCCGCTCGGACAACGGCAGCCAGCTCGAGGTGGCGCTGGTGGACGTCTCCGGCAAGGGCGTCGACGCCGGCACCCGCGCGCTGCTGCTCTCCGGCGCGTTCGGCGGCCTGCTGGGCTCGGTGCCGCACGAGGACTTCCTGCCCGCGACCAACCGCTACCTGCTGCGCCAGCAGTGGGAGGAGGGGTTCGCGACCGTCGCCCACGTCATGATCGACCTGGGGTCCGGCGAGTACGTGGTGTCCGTGGCCGGGCACCCGCCCGCGGTGCAGTTCTCGGCCGGCTCGGGTCGCTGGCGGATGTGTGAGTTCAGCGAGGGGCCATTGCTGGGCGTCTTCCCGGACGCCAAGTTCGTCTCGGAGCGGGGTCGGCTGGACCGCGGCGACGCGCTCCTGCTGTTCACCGACGGCCTGATCGAGAAGCCCGGCCAGGACATCTCGGTGGGCATCGACAAGCTGCTCGGCGAGGCGGAGCGCCTGGTCACCAAGGGCTTCCGGCACGGGGCCAGGAAGCTGATCGACCGGGTGGCGGCCGCGGTCAACGACGACCGCGCCGTCGTGCTGGTCTGGCGCGACTAGGCCCCGACTCGCATGAACGCGCTGGCGGCCCTTGCGGAGGACCCCGAGCGGTTCACCGAGCCCCCCGACGGCTCCGAGCGGGTCGTGACGGAGCGGTCGTGCCTGGTCATCGGACCCGATCGGCGCTGGGCGGGCGTCAGTGCGCTCCGACTGCCCGACGACGACCGCGAGCTGGTGGCCGAGGTCGAGGCGCTGCGGCGGGCCGTGCAGGGCATCGACCCCGTCGTCTGGAACGTCGGCTCGTCGGCGACGCCGGCTGACCTGCCCGACCGCCTGCGGGCGCTCGGGCTGCGCGACCCCGACCCGCCGATGGACCCGGCCTGCGCCGCGATGGTGCTGGAGCGCGAGCCACCGCCGGTCCCCGGGGTCGAGGTGCGGCGGATAGAGACGTTGGAGCAGCACCTGCTCGGCCTCGAGATCATGCTGTCGGCCGCCACCTGGGCGCCGGCTGCCGCGGCGGCCGAACGGGCTCGCGCCGAGGAGACGTTCCGGCGGCGGGAGCGTCGCGGCGGGTTCCAGTGGCTGGCCAGGCTCGACGGGGACCCGGTCGCCTACGGCGCCGCCGACCTGGCCGCAGCGGGCTTCTTCCTCGCCGGCGGGTCCACCCTGCCCGCGGCGAGGGGCCGCGGCTGCTACCGGGCGCTCGTGCGAGCCCGGTGGGAGGAGGCCGTGCGGCTGGGCCGGTCAGGACTGGCGGTGCAGGCGCAGTACGGCTCGTCGGCGCCCGATCCTCCGTGCGCTGGGTTTCGTCGAGGTCGCCACGGTTCACACCCTGCAGAGCTGAGCCCGGCCGCGGTCAACCCGGCCTCAGGCCAGCAGGCGGCCGCGGTCGAGGCGCACGACGCGGTCGGCCGCCTCGAGCACCCGGTCGTCGTGGCTGGCGATCAGGACCCCGGTCCCGGACGCCGTCGACTGCCGCACCGCCGCGAGCACCTGCGCGACGTGGTCGTCGTCCTGGTGCCCCGTCGGCTCGTCCAGCACGGCCAGTCGGGGGGACAGCACCAGCGCCCGGGCCAGGGCGGCGCGCTGCTGCTCACCGAGGGAGGTCTCGTCGACCGCGCGGTCGGCCAGCCCCGCCAGGTCCAGGGCCTCGAGCAGCCGTTGGAGCTGAGCAGCTCAGGCGCCGGCGGTGCCGCCGCCGGCCCGCTGCCCCGGCAACGCGACGTTCGCCCGGACGCTCAGCTCGCCGAGCAGCCCGTGCTGCTGCGGCAGCGCCGCGACCACGGCCCAGTCGTCCAGCGCCGTCGACGGCGTGCCGTCGACGGTCACCGTGCCGCTCATCGGCACCTCGAAGCCGGCGGCGAGGTGGCACAGAGAGGTCTTCCCCGAGCCGGACGGTCCCGCCACACAGACCACCTCGCCCGCGTCGACGTGCAGCGAGACATCGTCCAGAACCAGCACCCGGTCGGCGCCGTCGCCGTACGCGTGGCTGACCGCCGACACCGACAGGACCGTCACGCCGAACCCTCCGGCGGCCGGAGGGTGACCTCGCCGTCGCCGATCCGCACCTCGGCGCGGCCGTGGGGGAACAGGTCCAGCGCCTCCGGCGGCAGCTGCAGCCGCCCGGTCGAGTCGATGACACCGACAGTCGCCCCGGCCCGGTGTTGCTCGGAGGACAGGACGCCGTGCCGCAGCCGCAGGACCCGGTCGGCGCGGCTGATGACCCGTTCGTCGTGGCTGGTGACGAGGACGGCGCTGCCGTGGTGCGCGGCCAGCGCCAGCGCCGACATCACCAGATCGGCGTTGGCATGGTCGAGCTCCGCGGTCGGCTCGTCGGCGATGACCAGCGACGGTCGGCCGACCAGCGCGAGCGCCACCGCGAGCCGCTGCTGCTCGCCGCCGGAGCTGGCCGAGGGCACGTGGTCGGCCCGGTCCGCGAGGTCGACGGTGCCCAGTGCCTGGCCGACGTGCTCGGCGTCGGCACCGCGCAGCGCGGCGACCTGACGCAGTTGCTCAGCCGCGGTGAGGTGCGGGAACAGCGACCCGGACGCCCGCTGTGCGACGAAGCCGATCCGGCGCCTGCGCAGGTCGCGCAGCTCGCCGGCTGGCGCCGTCGCCAGGTCGGTGCCGAGCACGTCGAGGTCGCCGGCGCTGGGCCGGTCGCGGGCCGCGACCAGGTGCAGCAGGCTGCTCTTCCCGCTGCCCGACGGGCCGGCCACCACGGTGAGGACGCCGGGCTGCAGCAGCAGGTCGAGCCCGCGCAAGGCGTGGGTCTCGCCGGTCGCCGACCGGTAGACCTTCACCAGCCCGTGACAGGTGACGGCGGGCCGGCCGGCGGTCCCGGCGCCGCGGCGGCCTCAGCCGTTGCCACGCAGCACCTCCGCGGGCACCCGGGCACCGGCCCGGCGTCGGGCGATCAGACCGGCGACAGCGATCAGCACGGCGCAGGCCGCCACCAGCAGCACGGCGTCGGTCCAGCCGGGCAGCGGCCGGGTCAGCGGCGCCACCCGCGCTGCCGGTTCGATCATCGAGGGACCCCGGGCCAGGACGATGATCGCCACCGTGGCGGCCACCAGCGACGAGCCCACCGCGAACGCCACCTCCCAGGTCCGGGCCGCGGCGAGGTCGCGCGCCCGGTAGGACATCCGGCGCAGCAGCACGTCGCTGACCGCGTCCCGGTCCGCGAGCCGGACGGCCAGGACGAGCGCCGCCGCGGCGACGATCAGCAGCGCGCAGCCGCCGAGCGCCACGACGTAGCCGGTGGTCCAGCCGGCAGCCACCAGCTCGTTATCGGCGGCGGCGTCGCTGCGCAACAGCGCTTCCGCGGTGTGATCCCCGCCGCGTCCAGCTCCGCGGCCACCCGTCGCGGCGCCCGTGTCGACCACACCCAGGTGGAGAACCCGCCGGCCACGTCGGCGCCCCTCGGCGACCGCAGCCGTGGATCGAGCGGCCGAGGCATGTACCGCAGCAGCTGCTGTGCCTCGGCGACCACGGTGACCTCGCCGGACCGCCGGTCGCCTCCGACCCGGGGAAGGCGGGCACCACCGCGAGGACGACTACGGCGCCGGACCACTCGTCGTAGAAGTTCAGCGTGCCTGCTCGCCGACCCGCCGGTCGGTGTCTCCCGCGAGGATCACCGGAAGGGGCGCCCGACGACCCGGCAGGTCCTCGAGCGCGCCTCGGCCGCGGGTCAGGACGCCGCTTGCGCCCCAGTCGGCGGCAGCGGCGAACGTGCGGCTGTCGACCGCGAGGACGGCTTGGTTGCCGAACGCGGCGGCAGTCGGGCCCTGGCCGCGGTAGACGACGGTGCCGCCGTGGACGGGGCTGACCGCCGCTGCGGCCGCTGGTTCGCGGGCCCGGCCAGCTCGTCGCCCAGCTCGACGACCGTCCGGGCGCCGACCTGAGCGGCGACCTTGTCGTCGATTCCCTCGGTGACGCCGCGGTGCACCGCCAGGGCGTAACCCAGCACCGCGAGGCCCGACGGCCAGGCACAGCGTGATCGCGGCGGCGTCGCCGGCCGTCGGTCCTGGCCCGCTGACCGGCCAGCCAGCGCGGCGACCCGGCCCGGGCGCGCACCCACCGGCGTACGCCGGCCCGCTCGAGGCCACGCAGCACGAGCAGCGCGACCGACGCAGCGACGAGCAGCGGGAACACCACGGCGAGGGGGCTGCCCGGCCGCCGGGCCACGTCGGTGCTGAGCACGGCCACCGAGGTCACCAGGGTCGCGACCAGCAGGGTGGCCTCCCACGGCACCCGTCGCCGGACGGCGCCGAGCCGCGACGACGTCGGCCCGCCGGTCGGTGCTCCACGCCGCGACCCCGGCGCAGGTGGCCCCGAGCGCGATCGCGAGCAGCGCAGCGAGCCCGGTGCGCGCCGCGGCGGCCGGCAGCCAACTGGTGATCCGACCGGCGGGTCCGAGCGTGGCGACCAGCAGGCCCGCGACCGCCGCGCCCGCGACGGCGCCGACCGACCGCCGGCCCGAGCAGCTCGAGGGCGGTCGAGGCCCGCGATCTCGCGGGGGCGGACACCGAGCCCGGACAGCAGGTCCTGCTCGCGCCGCCGGCTGCGGCCGAGCAGCACCGCGGCCGCGCAGACGACCACGACCGCGAGCACGACCCCGGCCCCGGCGAACGCCGCGACCTGGTCCCGGACCGTGGCCGCGGTGTCGCGCCACCGGTGACGATGTCGGGGAGGCCGGACGTGACCGACAACCGGGTCGGGCGGGGCCTGGCCGTGTTGGTGGCCGCGGCGATCGCGGTCGTGTCGTCGAACGCGCGTGGCCGAGCCGCTGCAGCGCCGCGGCGGCTTCCCGCGCCTGCTGGGGGGTGACCTCGGCGGGCAGGGCCAGGTCGGCGGTCCACAGGGGTGCGGTGGATCTTTGCGCACCGAGCGCGCCGAACGTGGCCCGGTCGGCGATCATCAACGGACGTCCCTCACCGGGACGGTCCGGGTCCCAGGCCAGGTCCCTCGCCGAGTCGCCGGATCCCTGGCCAGCTGGACAGGCAGCGCCGAGCCGTCGGCGCGGTCGAACGTGCCGGCCACGACGGTCGGGGCCGAGACGTCACTGAAGTTGGCCACGTCAGCCCGACCGGACCGGGTCGCCCACCCGCACCCCGAGGGCGGCGGCGACGTCGGTTGCGAGCCAGACGCCGCGGCTGCCGGCGGTGCCACCGAGCGTCTCGACCGCGCCGTCGCGGTAGTACAGCGCGGACGGCTGGACGGCCGTGCCGGCGGCGACGAACGGCGTGATGCCCCCGACCTTCCGCGGCGCCGATGGCAGTGACGACCGGCGGACCGTAGACCGGCAGCGCTGCCAGCTGCCGGCGGACGACTCGCTCGGAGGCAGGGGGCAGGACGGCGTCCCAGGTGGCCCGCAGGTTGGCGGAAGCCCCGGTGAACGCGTCCTGCTCGACCGCTGCCAGCCCGGTGTCGAGGGCGGCGCTCTCGGCGGCGCGGGCGAACAGGACCGGCGCGACCAGGGCCGCGGACAGCAGCGCAATGCTCGCGGTGACCAGCAGCAGCCAGCCGGGGCTCGCGAGCAGCCGGCCCGGCGCCGACCGCCGCAGCGGCTGCGCGCCCCGACCCGTCACGCGGTCAATCTATGGGCCGATCTCGCCGTCTGGGCTCTTATCGCCGACGCGGCAGCCGCTGTCCCTGAAAGCCGACGGGATGACGTGGAGCGGGTGACCGGGATCGAACCGGCATGGCCAGCTTGGAAGGCTGGGGCTCTGCCATTGAGCTACACCCGCGTGACTGTGCTTGAACGGCTCCGTTCGCCGTACGCACGCTGTGGCTCTAGGATGCCATGAGCGCTGCGGGGCGTAGCGTAGTGGCTAGCGCGCCTGCTTTGGGGGCAGGAGATCGGGAGTTCGAGTCTCCCCGCCCCGACCACGTGTGCGACCGCAGGCGCTGCCACTGCCGCCGGGTCCCGCACCCAGATGTCCGCCGCCAGCGATGCCCTGTCTGACAGCCCAAGGAGCCCCCCGACCGTGAAGAGCGATCTCGAGACCCTGAACCCGACCCGGGTCAAGCTGACCGTGGAGGTCCCGTTCGAGGAGCTCAAGCCGAGCCTGGACGCGGCCTACCGCAAGATCGGGGCGCAGGTCACCATCCCCGGCTTCCGCAAGGGCAAGGTGCCGCCGCGGGTCATCGACCAGCGGTTCGGCCGTGGCGACGGTGCTCGACGAGGCCGTCAACGAGGCGCTGCCGAAGTTCTACGGCGAGGCGCTCGAGGCCAACGACGTCGAGCCCGCTCGGCCAGCCCGAGGTCGACGTGACCTCCTTCGAGGACGGCCAGCAGCTGACCTTCACCGCCGAGGTCGACGTCCGGCCGGAGTTCGACCTGCCCGACTACGACGGGCTCGAGGTCACCGTTGACGACGCCGACGTCAGCGACGCCGAGGTCGACGAGCAGCTCGACGGGCTGCGGGAGCGCTTCGCCACCCTGACCGGGGTGGACCGGGCCGCTGCCGACGGCGACTTCGTCTCGATCGACCTGTCCGCCTCGGTGGCCGGCGAGGCGGTCGACGACCTCACTGCCAAGGGCCTGAGCTACCAGGTCGGCCAGGGGTCGCTGCTCGAGGGTCTCGACGAGGCGATCACCGGGCTCGCCGCGGGGGAGAAGGCCGACTTCCCGACCGCGCTGGTCGGCGGCGACCACGCCGGCGAGGAGGCCACCGTGACCGTCGAGGTGAAGTCGGTCAAGGAGCGCGAGCTGCCTGAGCTCGACGACGACTTCGCCCAGACCGCCAGCGAGTTCGACACCCTGGACGAGCTGCGCGCCGACGTGCGCACCAGGGTCGAGCGCATGAAGGCCGTGCAGCAGGGCGTCCAGGCGCGCGACCGGGTGCTCGAGGCCCTGCTCGCCAAGGTCGAGATCCCGCTGCCCGAGGGCGTCATCAAGGCCGAGATCGAGTCGCGCAACCACAACCTGGCCCACCAGCTCGAGGCCGCCAGCATGACCAAGGCCGACTTCCTCGCCGCCGAGGGGCAGTCCGAGGAGGAGTTCGACGCCGACATCGAGGAGCGCACCCGCGGGGCGATGACCGCGCAGTTCGTCCTCGACAAGGTGGTCGAGAAGGAGCAGCTGTCGGTCAACGAGGCCGAGCTCACCGAGCACATCCTGCGGACGGCGTCGCGCTACGGCATGGGGCCGGACCAGTTCGCCCAGCAGGTCGTGCAGGCCGGCCAGGTGCCGGTGCTCGTCAGCGAGGTCGTGCGCGGCAAGGCGCTGGCCCTGGTGCTCGAGCAGGCCAAGGTCGTGGACGAGTCCGGCCGCCCGGTCGACCTCGAGGCGCTGCGCGAGGACGCCCCCGGCGACGAGCTGCTGCGACGTCGTCCGACGACGGCATCGACCACACCGGCCACGACCACGACTGAGGCCGTACGCCGGTTCGAGGGCCCTGTCGCAGGTTGCGACGGGGCCCTCGTGCGTCCGGGTGACCCGCGTGCGCCGACAGCGAACACCCGCCTGGCGGGGAGTTCCGTGTCCAGGGCCCGCGTTAGTGTCGGCAGACAGCGACACGTCAACGACCGAGACAGGTGAGCACCGAGTGAGCGAGCTGATCAGCCCCAGCCTCGAGACGCCGCAGGCGCGCTCGCCGCAGCCCGGCGGCATGGGCCTCGACGACCAGGTCTACAACCGCCTCCTGCGCGAGCGCATCATCTTCCTGGGCTCGGTCGTCGAGGACGCCAACGCCAACGCGATCTGCGCCCAGCTTCTCCTGCTGGCCGCCGACGACCCCGACAAGGACATCTGGCTCTACATCAACTCGCCCGGCGGCTCGGTGTCGGCCGGCATGGCCATCTACGACACGATGCAGTGGGTCAAGAACGACGTGGCCACCGTGTCGATGGGGCTGGCCGCCTCGATGGGCCAGTTCCTGCTCTGCGCTGGAGCCCCGGGCAAGCGCTACGCGCTCCCGCACTCGCGGATCATGATGCACCAGCCGTCCGGCGGCCTCGGGGGCACCGCCTCCGACATCCGGATCCAGGCCGAGCAGATGCTCTACACCAAGGCCAAGATGGCCGAGCTGATCGCGCAGCACACGGGTCAGACGATCGAGACCATCGAGGCCGACTCCGACCGGGACCGCTGGTTCACCGCCGAGCAGGCGCAGGACTACGGCATGGTCGACCAGGTCGTCTCCAACGCGGGCCAGGTCGCTGGATCGGGAGGCACCGCATGAACCACGACCTCACTACACCCGGCGCCCCGCGAGGAGACCGAGCCCAGATGAGCAACCTGTACCAGCCGAGCTCCCGCTACGTGCTCCCGGTCTACGAGGAGCGCACGTCGTACGGGTTCAAGCGTCAGGACCCGTACAACAAGCTGTTCGAGGAGCGCATCATCTTCCTCGGCACCCAGATCGACGACGTCTCCGCCAACGACGTGATGGCCCAGCTGCTGACGCTGGAGTCCGACGACCCGGACCGCGACATCTCGATCTACATCAACTCACCCGGCGGCTCGTTCACCGCGCTGACGGCGATCTACGACACGATGAAGTTCGTCCGGCCTGACATCCAGACCACCTGCCTGGGTCAGGCGGCCTCGGCCGCGGCGATCATCCTGGCGGCCGGCACGCCGGGAAAGCGGTTCGCGCTGCAGAACTCGCGGATCCTCATCCACCAACCCTCCACCGAGGGCGGCGGCCAGGCCTCGGACGTCGAGATCCAGGCCCGCGAGGTGATGCGGATGCGGTCGTTGCTGGAGCAAATGCTGGCCGACCACAGCAACCGCACCCTCGAGCAGGTGGGCAAGGACATCGAGCGGGACAAGATCCTCACCGCCGAGGAAGCCCTGGAGTACGGCCTGATCGACCGCGTACTCACTACCCGAGGCGGCTAGGGAGCGGCCCCTCGGTCGGTAACCGGCCGCCTGGGGGGCGACGCGCCCGTCCGAGCGAGGAAGGCCCGGAATAGAGGCGCCGACGGCGCCGCCGGGGTACCGTCAAGGCACATTCGACCCGGTCGAAAGACCGGGCTGGCAGAGGGAGAGGCTTACGCGTGGCGCGCATCGGTGACGGTGGTGACCTGCTCAAGTGCTCCTTCTGCGGGAAGAGCCAGAAGCAGGTCAAGAAGCTGATTGCTGGCCCGGGTGTCTACATCTGCGACGAGTGCATCGACCTCTGCAACGAGATCATCGAGGAGGAGCTCTCCGAGAGCTCCGACCTCAAGTGGGACGAGCTGCCCAAGCCGGTCGAGATCTGCGAGTTCCTGGACTCGTACGTGATCGGCCAGGACGTGGCGAAGAAGGCCCTCGCGGTGGCCGTCTACAACCACTACAAGCGGGTCCAGGCGGGGGAGTCCGGCAAGCCCGGCCGGGACGACCACGTCGAGCTCGCCAAGTCGAACATCCTGCTGATCGGGCCGACCGGCTGCGGCAAGACGCACCTGGCCCAGACGCTGGCCCGGATGCTCAACGTCCCGTTCGCGATCGCGGACGCCACCGCGTTGACGGAGGCCGGCTACGTCGGTGAGGACGTCGAGAACATCCTGCTGAAGCTGATCCAGGCGGCCGACTACGACGTCAAGAAGGCCGAGACCGGCATCATCTACATCGACGAGGTCGACAAGATCGCCCGCAAGAGCGAGAACCCGTCGATCACCCGGGACGTGTCCGGCGAGGGCGTGCAGCAGGCCCTGCTGAAGATCCTCGAGGGCACCACGGCGTCGGTGCCGCCGCAGGGTGGCCGCAAGCACCCGCACCAGGAGTTCATCCAGATCGACACCACGAACGTGCTGTTCATCGTCGGTGGCGCCTTCTCCGGGCTGGAGAAGATCATCGAGGGACGGATCGGGCGCAAGGGCGTCGGCTTCGGCGCGACGCTGCACTCCAAGGCGGACCGGGACAACGCGGACGTGTTCGGCGAGGTGCTCCCGGAGGACCTGCTGAAGTTCGGCATGATCCCCGAGTTCGTGGGCCGGGTGCCGGTGATCACGAACGTGCGCAACCTCGACCAGGAGGCGCTGGTGCGCATCCTCACCGAGCCGCGCAACGCCCTGGTCAAGCAGTACGAGCGGCTGTTCGACCTCGATGGCGTCGAGCTCGAGTTCACCGAGGACGCCCTCGAGGCGGTGGCCGACCAGGCCATCCTGCGGGGCACCGGCGCCCGCGGCCTACGGGCGATCATGGAGGAGGTCCTGCTCTCCGTGATGTACGAGGTGCCGTCCCGCAAGGACGTCGCGAAGGTGGTCGTCACCCGCGAGGTCGTGCTGGAGCACGTCAACCCGACGCTGGTGCCGCGCGAGACGCCCAAGCGGGAGCGGCGCGAGAAGTCCGCCTGACGGTCACCCCGTAAGGCACCGGGCGGTCAGCCGGCGTGCACGACGGCCGGCGGGACCTGAGCCGGCGCCGTCGGATCCGACCCGCTGGTCGAGGCGAGGACGAACACGACCAGCGCGGTCGCCTGCGCATCGATGCAGATCGTCGCCGCACCGTCGTCGGTGATCTCGTCGGCACAGGTGAGCGTGCCCGTCGCGCCTGCGCCCGCAGGTGTGGACGGCGCGGCGAGGCTGGACCCGTCCGGAACCGAGGCTGCCTCGTTCGCCCAGAACGACCGGGTGAGCGACTCCTGCTCGGCGAGGGTCAGGATGTGCTGGGGCTTGGCCGCCGCGACGAGCAGCGTCGCGCTGCCGCCGACGTACCCGGCGGACTGGCGGTGCGTGAAGCCGCTGGGTATGTCGGCTGCCAGCTGGGCGGCCTGCGACTGGGTAGCCGGGTCGGCGGATCGCGGAAGGCCGATCACAGTGGCCGGCATGGCGACCGACGTCGCGGCCAGCTGCGAGTGCTGCCGACCGCTGAGGAAGGTGGGCAGCGCCACCGCGGCGACGATGCCGAGGGCGAACAGCCCACCGACGCCGATGAGCGCAACGGCCCACACCGGCAGCCCGGACCGCGCGGGCGCAGCCAGCGGTGGCGGAGGAACCGGTCCGCCGAACGTCCCGGCGGTCCCGAACGGCGCGGGGGCGGACGGTTGCGCCGGTACGCCGGACTGGAACGGCAGTGCGGCGCCCTGGGCGGGTGCTGTCGTGCGCACGGGTGTGAAGAACCCGTAGTCGTCCCAGCTCACTGGGCGTCCCACGCCTCGTCGGTGGCCTGTGCGACGCTCTGCGGAGCGAGGGACGGTGTCGACAGGCCGATCACCATCACGGCGCGGCGCCAGAACGTGCGCATGCACAAGGTCGTGCCCATGCCCGTGGGCGTCTGGGCCGGCTGCGAGTAGCAGACCGTGTCACCGACCTGGGACTCCGTCCAGCCCGCGAAGGAGTCCTCGCCGTCGCCAGAGGCGGCACCCGGGCGGTCGCTGCCGCGGATCGCGAACAGCAGGAGGCCCCTGCCCCGGCCGTTGGTGTACAGGGCGACCTCCGCCTTGCTGCCCGAGGAGAGCTGGTCGCCGAGCTGGTCGCGCATCTGCTGGGCCATCTCGTCGGTGCCGGCACCGGTCACTTTGGGCATGCCCAACAAGGTGTCGGGCGTCACCGGGTCGGCGAAGAACTGCTGCCATCCGAACCGTCCGCCGAGCACGACGGCCACCAGAACGACGACAGCGGCGGCGGCGACCAGTGCCTTGGCGCGCCCGCTCCAGCCGCTGCGTGCGGCCGGCTGCTGCCCGGTTGCGGCCCACGGCGCCGGGGAGTCGAACGGCGCCGGCGTGCCGAAGGGTGCCGGCGTGCCGGATGGCGGGGCCGCCGGCGTACCGAGTGGCGAACCGGCCGGCGTACCGAATGGCGAGAGTGCTCCGCCTGACGGGGAGCCGCCGAAGCCGGGCGCGCCACCGCTGGGTGTCGGGCTGCCAGCGAAGAAGCCGAGATCGGGGACGGGCGGGCGCGGGGGCTCGGCGCCTTCGTGCCGGGTGTCCTGGGTCTGGTCGGTCACGGCAGCGCTCCCCGGTTGGATGTCCCACGGGTCATCGGGTCCCGACCGGTGGATCTTGAGCCGCAAGCGAGCGTCGGGCTAGAGCGACACGCTCACCGACAGCGGACCGTCGTCAGCCGCGAGCGTCAGCTCAGCGACCCGACCGGTGGCCTGCAGGTCGGCCGCCGCCAGCGCCACCCGGTCCAGCGCGTCCTGCGGTCCGGTGACCGTGGCCGCGCTCACCTCGGTGCGCATCGAGGTCTTGGCCTCGGACTTCGCTTTCCGGATCCCGGCCAGCACGACGGAGACATCACGCAGCACTCTGGCGTCGGCCCCGTCGGCCGTCGCTGCCACCTCGTCCGCGGCCGGCCAGGTCGCCCGGTGCACCGAGCCCTCCTGCCACCACGACCACACCTCTTCGGTGACGAACGGCAGGAACGGGGCGAACAGCCGGAGCTGGACCGAGAGCGCCGTTGCCAAGCCAGCCTTCGCCGACGCTGCCGCCGCGTCGCCGCGGGCGCCGTAGGCCCGGTCCTTCACGAGCTCGAGGTAGTCGTCGCAGAAGGTCCAGAAGAACGTCTCGGTCACCTCGAGCGCGCGGGTGTACTCGTAGCTCTCGAGCGCCGCGGTCGCCTCGCGCACGACCTCGGCCAAGGCCGCCAGCATGGCCCGGTCCAGCGGGTCGGTCACGAGCGCCGGGTTCTCGGCGGCCCCGGTCTGCAGCGCGAACTTCGAGGCATTGAGGATCTTGATCGCCAGCCGGCGGCCGATCTTCATCTGGGCCTCGTCGAACGGGCTGTCGGTGCCGGGACGGGCTCCGGCTGCCCGCCACCGCACGGCGTCGGACCCGTACCGCTCCAGCACGTCGATCGGCACGACCGTGTTGCCCTTGGACTTCGACATCTTCTTGCGGTCGGGGTCGACGACGAAGCCGGAGATGGCGGCGTGCGACCAGGGCAACGTGCCGTGCTCGTAGTGGGCCCGGACGATCGGTCGCGAACAGCCAGGTCCGGATGATCTCGTGCGCCTGCGGGCGCAGGTCCATCGGGAAGGTGCGGGCGAACAGGTCCGGGTCGCGCTCCCAGCCGCACACGACCTGTGGTGACAGCGACGAGGTCGCCCAGGTGTCCATCACGTCCGGGTCGGCGGTGAAGCCACCTGGTTGGTCGCGCTGGTCATCAGCGAAGCCCGTCGGGGTGACGGAGGCCGGGTCGAGCGGAAGGTCGGCCTCGTCGGCGAGCAGGGGCGCGTCGTGCAGCGGCTGTCCCTCGTCGTCGAGGCGGTACCAGACCGGGAAGGGCACCCCGAAGAACCGCTGGCGGCTGATCAGCCAGTCGCCTTGCAGCCCACTCACCCAGTTCTCGTAGCGGTTCCGCATGAAGTCGGGCACCCAGGTCATCTCCCGGCCGCGCTCGATGAACGTCTCACGCAGCGCCTGGTCGCGGCCCCCGTTGCGGATGTACCACTGCCGGCTGGTGACGATCTCGAGCGGCTTGTCGCCCTTCTCGTAGAAGTTGACCATCCGGGTGGTAGGTGTGGGCTCGCCGTCGAGGTCCCCGGAGGCTCGCAGAGCGTCGACCACTGCCGCGCGAGCCGAGAAGGTGGTCTTCCCAGCCAGCTCCGCGTACGCCGATGCGGCAGCCTCGTCGGCCAGCCACTCGGGCGTCTCGCGGAGCAGCCGGCCGTCCCGGCCGACCACGGAGCGGGTCGGCAGGTCCAGCTCGCGCCACCAGGTCACGTCGGTCAGGTCGCCGAAGGTGCAGCACATCGCGATGCCGGCGCCCTTGTCCGGCTCGGCCAGGTGGTGGGCCACCACCGGCACCTCCACGCCGAACAACGGGGAGCGCACCGTCGTACCGAAGAGCGCCTGGTAGCGCTCGTCGTCCGGGTGGGCGATCAGTGCCACGCACGCCGGGATCAGCTCGGGGCGGGTGGTCTCAATGAAAATTGGCTGCGCACCGGTCCCTGTGTTCTCTGTGTGGAACGCGACCCGGTGGTAAGTGGCCGGGGTACTCGCGGGCCTCGAGCTCCGCCTGCGCGACAGCGGTCTGGAAGGTCACGTCCCACAGGCTCGGCGCCTCGTGCCTGGTAGGCCTCGTCGCGGGCGAGGTTGCGCAGGAACGCCCGCTGCGACGCGGCGATCGACGCCTCCCCGACGGTGGTGTACTTCTGGGTCCAGTCGACCGACAGGCCGACCCGGCGCCACAGCTCCTCGTAGGCCTGCTCGATCTGCTCGGTCCAGCGCTCGCAGAGCTCGATGAAGTTGCGGCGCGAGATCGGCACCGAGCGCTTGGCGTCGGGCTTCTCCGGCGGGGCGAAGTCCGGGTCGTAGGGCAGCGACGGGTCGCACCGGACGCCGAAGTCGAGCTGCACCCGGCGCTCGGTCGGCAGCCCGTTGTCGTCCCAGCCCATCGGGTAGAACACCTCGCGGCCCCGCATCCGCTGGTAGCGGGCCACGATGTCGGTGTGGGTGTAGGAGAACACGTGGCCCACGTGCAGCGAGCCGCTGACCGTCGGCGGGGGAGTGTCGATCGAGTAGACCTGGTCGCGGGTCTTGGTCCGGTCGAACAGGTAGGTGCCCTGCTCCTGCCATACCTGGGCCCAGCGGTCCTCGAGGCCGTCGACGGTCGGCTTGTCCGGCACCCGCGGGTCGCGGGGACCGGCGTCAGCCGCGGAGGCTTCGGTCGTCTGCTGTCCCATGGCCGACGATCCTACGGTCGCCACCCCCTCCCCCTCGTCCGGCTCCGGACGGTCTGCGGGGGCTCCCTAGACTCCGGGGGTGGCTGAGACGGGTGACCAGGACGCGGATGTCACCGGCAGCATGGGGCTCGACCAGCGGGTGCGGGCGGTCGAGGGGCTGATCCTGGACCGGACGCCCGAGCACGACATCGACCCGACCCTGGACCGGATCCGCGAGCTGCTGGACCTGCTGGGCTCACCGCAGGCCGCGGCACCGGTCGTGCACGTCGCCGGCACCAACGGCAAGACCTCCACCACCCGGATGATCGACGCGCTGCTGCGCGAGTTCGGCCTGCGGACCGGTCGGTTCACCAGCCCGCACCTGCACTCGATGGCGGAGCGGATCGCCTTCGACGGCCGGCCGATCGAGCCGGAGCGGTTCCTCGCGACGTACGACGACGTGGCTCCCTACCTCGACCTGGTCGACTCCCGGCACGCCGGTCCGCCTGTCGTTCTTCGAGGTGCTGACCGCGATGGCGTTCGCCGCCTTCGCCGACGCGCCGGTCGACGTCGCGGTCGTCGAGGTGGGCCTCGGCGGCACCTGGGACGCCACCAACGTCGCCGACGCGCAGGTCGCGGTCATCACGCCGATCGGGGTGGACCACACCCGGTTCCTCGGCTCGACGATCGAGCAGATCGCGGCCGAGAAGGCGGGGATCCTCAAGCCGGGCTCGTACGGCGTGCTGGCCCAGCAGCCGGTCGAGGCTGCGGAGGTGCTGCTGCGCCGCTCGGTCGAGGTCGACGCGCTGGTGGCGCGCGAGGGCCTGGAGTTCGGCGTCCTCTCGCGCACCATGGCGGTCGGCGGCCAGCTGCTCTCGGTGCGCGGCCTCGCGGGGGAGTACGACGACCTGTTCCTGCCGCTGCTGGGAGCCCACCAGGCCCACAACGCCGCCTGCGCGCTCGCGGCGGTCGAGGCGTTCCTGGGCGGGGCGCATGCCGAGCGCGGCCCGCTGGACCTCGACCTGGTCCGGGCGGCCTTCGCCGGCGTGACCTCGCCGGGGCGGCTCGAGACGGTCCGCAGCTCGCCCACCGTGGTGCTCGACGCGGCTCACAACCCGGCCGGCGCCCGGGCGACGGCGGAGGCGCTGGGGGAGTCCTACGGCTTCACCCGCCTGGTCGGGGTGTTCGCGGCGATGGCCGACAAGGACGTCCGCGGCATGCTCGAGGCGTTCGAGCCGGTGCTGGCCGAGGTGGTGGTGACCGCAGGCGTCGTCCAGCCGGGCGATGCCGGCCGACGAGCTGGCGGCGGTCGCCGTCGAGGTGTTCGGCGCCGACCGGGTCGAGGTGGCCCCGCGCCTCGACGACGCCCTGGACGCCGCGATCGCACTGGCCGAGGAGGAGGGCGACCTCGGCGGGTCCGGCGTCCTGGTGACCGGCTCGATCGTCACGGTGGCCGAGGCCCGCACCCTGCTCGGCGGGAGCTGAGGTGCGCGCGAGGTGAAGGGCATCTGCGCCGCGGTCCTCGTCTTCGAGGGGCTGGTGATCTTCTTCGCCACGCTGGTGGCGCTGGACCTCACCGACGTCGACCACGCCGTGCTCTGGGCCGTGGGCACCGGCGGGGCCGTGCTCTGCTTCGCGCTGGCCGGGCTGATGCGGCGGCCGTGGGCGCTGCCCGCGGGCTCGGTGCTGCAGGTGGCTGTGGTCGCCACCGGTTTCGTCGTCCCCGTGATGTTCTTCCTCGGGGTGCTGTTCGGCGCCCTGTGGTTCCTCGTGCTGCACCTCGGCCGCAAGGTCGAGCGCCTGGAGGCCGCCCGCGCAGCCGGGCCGCCCCCCGACGTACCGGCAGACGGTGGTTAGCCTTGCCGACCGTGACTGAGCGAACGCTGGTGCTGATCAAGCCCGATGCCGTCCGGCGCGGCCTGATCGGCGAGGTCCTGGGCCGGTTCGAGCGCAAGGGCCTGACCGTGGTGGCCCTCGACCAGCGGACGATCGACGGCGAGACCGCCGACCGGCACTACGCCGAGCACGTCGAGCGCGACTTCTACCCGCCGCTGCGCGCCTTCATCACCTCAGGGCCGCTGATCGCGATGGTGCTGGAGGGCGACCAGGCGATCGCCGTCGTCCGGGGGATCAACGGCGCGACCGACGGGCGGGTGGCCGCGGCCGGCACGATCCGCGGCGACCTGTCCCTCTCGAACCGCGAGAACCTGGTGCACGCCTCGGACTCGGCGGAGTCCGCGGCCCGCGAGATCGCGATCTTCTTCCCGAATCTTTGACCAGGCGCCGTCGCGTGCGTGGCGAACCGGGACGCCCCGGCGCCGTTACGATGACCGTCGTCGCCAGCCGCTCACGCGGCCCGTCCGCCGCGGCCGCCCGCGCCGCTCGATCCACCGCTGAAGCTATTCGGGAAGGCCTCCCCGCTCATGGGTAACAACATGTCGTTCATCGGCCGGGACATGGCCGTCGACCTCGGGACGGCCAACACCCTGGTCTACGTCCGGGGCAAGGGCATCGTGCTCAACGAGCCGTCCGTCGTCGCGATCAACACCAACACCGGCGGCATCCTCGCCGTCGGCGCCGAGGCGAAGAGGATGATCGGCCGTACGCCGGGCAACATCGTGGCCATCCGGCCGCTCAAGGACGGCGTCATCGCCGACTTCGACACCACCGAGCGGATGCTGCGCTACTTCATCCAGAAGGTGCACCGGCGGCGGCACCTGGCCAAGCCCCGGATCGTCGTCTGCGTGCCCAGCGGCATCACCGGGGTGGAGCAGCGAGCGGTCAAGGACGCGGGCTACGCGGCCGGCGCCCGGAAGGTCTACATCATCGAGGAGCCGATGGCGGCCGCGATCGGCGCCGGGCTGCCCGTGCACGAGCCGACCGGCAACATGGTGGTCGACATCGGCGGCGGCACCACCGAGGTGGCCGTGATCTCGCTCGGCGGCATCGTCACCAGCCAGTCCATCCGCACCGGCGGCGACGAGCTGGACCAGGCGATCATCACCTACGTGAAGAAGGAGTACTCGCTCATGCTGGGCGAGCGCACCGCGGAGGAGATCAAGATGGCGATCGGGTCGGCCTTCCCGGCCCCCGACGAGCCGCACGCCGAGATCCGCGGCCGCGACCTGGTCTCGGGCCTGCCGAAGACGATCGTGGTCAGCGCCGAGGAGATCCGCAAGGCGATCGAGGAGCCGGTCAACTCGATCATCGACGCGGTCAAGACCACCCTCGACAAGTGCCCGCCGGAGCTGTCCGGCGACGTGATGGACCGCGGCATCGTGATCACCGGCGGCGGTGCGCTGCTCAAGGGGCTGGACGAGCGGCTGCGGCACGAGACCGGCATGCCGATCCACCTCACCGACCGGCCGCTGGACTCGGTGGCGCTGGGGTCGGGCAAGTGCGTCGAGGAGTTCGAGGCGCTGCAGCAGGTACTGATCTCCGAGCCGCGGCACTAGGTCGGTGGCCGTCGTCGGCCGCGCCCAGGCTCGATGAACAGGGACACCCGACGCACCCGGGTGCTGCTCGCGCTGCTGCTCATCACCTCGATCGCGCTGATCACCATCGACTACCGCGGCGGCGACGAGCTCGCCGCTGGACGGCGTGCGCTCGGCGGCGGCGGCAGTGTTCGGCCCGGTGGAGCGGGTGGCCGCGGCCATCGCGAGCCCGGTCAGCGACGCCGTCGACAGCGTCGGCAACCTCGGCGACGGCCGGGACGAGGCCGCCCGGCTGAAGCGGCAGAACCAGGAGCTGAAGCGGCGCCTGCGCACCGGCGCCCTGGACCGCCACCGGGCCGCAGGAGCTCGACGACCTGCTCCACCTGGCCGGCGCCGGCCGCTACAAGATCGTGCCGGCCCGGGTGATCGCGATCGGGACCGCGCAGACCTTCTCCTGGACGGTCACCATCGACGCCGGCAGCCGGGACGGGCTGCGGCCGGACATGACGGTGCTCAACGGCGACGGCCTGGTCGGCCGGGTCAAGACGGTCGGACCGTCGACGGCGACCGTGCTGCTCGCCGTCGACCCGGAGTCCTCGGTGGGCGTGCGGCTCGAGTCCACCATGGAGGTCGGCTTCACCACCGGCCACGGCGCCCACCACGACCTGGACCTGCAGCTGCTCGACGGCCAGTCGACGGTCGAGCGCGGCGACCGGCTGGTGACCTTCGGCTCGCAGGGCGACATGCCCTACGTCCCCGGTGTCCCGGTCGGCTCGGTGGTGTCGGTGACCGGCACACCGGGCTCGCAGACCCGGTCGGCGGTCGTGTCGCCGTACGTCGACTTCACCTCGCTGGACCTCGTGGGCGTCGTGGTCGAGCCGCCCCGCGCCGACCCGCGGGACGCCGTCCTGCCGCCGCGGCCGGCCTCGCCCGCCCCGACCCCGACCCGACGGTCACGGTCACCGTGACCCCGAAGCCGGGGGGCTGACCGTGCCTCCCGCCCGGGCCGTGCTCGCCGTCGTGCTGCTCACGGTGGCGCTGGCCCTGCAGGTCACCCTGATGTCGCGGCTGCCGCTGCCCGGTGCGACCCCCGACCTGCTGCTGCTGGCCGTCGTCGCCCTGGCGCTCGCCCACGGGCCCGGCTTCGGCCTGGTGTGCGGCTTCGGGGCCGGCCTGGCCGCGGACCTGGTGCCGCCGGCGGACCACGAGGTGGGCCGGTGGGCCCTGGTCCTGACCCTCGTCGGCTACCTGGCCGGCATGGCCCGGGACCAGACCCGACGGTCGGCGTTCGTGCCCCTCGTCGTCGTCGCGGTCGCCGGCGCGCGGCTCGGTCCTGGCGTACGCCGGGCTGGGCGCCCTGATGGACGACCCGAACGTGACCTGGGTCGCGGTGCGCAGCCTGTTGCCGACCGCGGTTGTCTACGATGTGGTGCTGAGCGCGTTCGTCCTCCCGGCGGTCCTCGCCGTGGCTCGCCGGGCCGAGGCGGACCAGGCGGCCTTCGCGTGACGCGCGGCGGAGAGAGTCGCGATGAGTGAGCGCAGCCGGCTGCGGCTGGTCGTGCTGCAGGTGCTCGTCCTGTCGCTGCTCGCCACCCTGCTGGGGCGGATGTGGTACCTGCAGGTGGTGGCCTCGGAGAACTACAAGACCGCCGCGGCCGAGAACGGCACCCGCGAGATCGTCACCCCGGCCGCGCGCGGGATGATCCTGGACTCGCGGGGCCGGCCGCTGGCCCGCAACCGCACCGCACTGGTCGTCTCGATCAGCCGCACCGCGATGCTGCGCCAGCACGACGGCGGCCGAGCGCTGGTCGCGAAGGTGGCCAAGGTCATCGGCCAGCCGGTGCAGGAAGTCTGGGACCGGACCCGGCTCTGCGGCTCGGACGGCGCGCCGCCGGCCCCCCGGTGCTTCAACGGCTCGCCCTACCAGCCGATCCCGGTGACCGACGAGGCCAGCACCGCGATGGCGCTGCAGATCATGGAGCGGCGCGAGGACTTCCCCGGGGTGACGGCCGAGCTCACCTCGGTCCGGGAGTACCCGCAGCCGCTCGGCGCCAACGCGGCCCACGAGCTCGGCTACCTCGGCCCGGTCACCGAGGCCGAGCTGAAAGCTCGTGCGGCGGCGAACGCCCAACGTGGGGCGAAGAACGAGACCGTGCTGCAGGGCACCGACCTGATCGGCCGCACCGGCCTGGAGAAGGAGTACGACGACGACCTGCGCGGCACGCCGGGTGTGAAGACCCTCGCGGTCGACCACCAGGGCGGTGTCAGCGGCGTGCTGTCCGAGACGGCGCCGACGCCGGGCAACTACCTGGTCACCACGATCGACGCCAAGGTGCAGGCCGAGGCCGAGAAGCAGCTCAAGGCCGCCATCATGCGTGCCCGGCACACCGGCGACATCAACAAGGGCTTCGCCAAGCTCAAGGCCGACTCCGGCGCGGTCGTGGTGATGGACGTGCGGACCGGTGGCATCGTCGCGATGGCCAGCTACCCGACGTACGACCCGAACATCTGGGTCGGCGGGATCAGCAGCAAGGACTACAAGTCGATCGCCAGCAAGAAGAACAACTACCCGAACCAGTCCCGCGCCTTCCAGGGCGAGTTCGCTCCTGCGTCGACCTTCAAGGCGGTGACCCTGCCGGCCGCGGTCAAGGCGGGCTACTCGCCTGCACGCCTCCTACGACTGCCCGTCGTCGTACTCCATCGGCGGCTCCCCGAAGCGCAACTACGAGTCGCAGGCTTACGGCCTGATCCCGATGTACCGGGCCATCGAGGTGTCCTGCGACACGGTCTTCTACAAGTTCGCCTACGAGACCTGGCTGCGCGAGGGCGGGCTGCACCCGAAGAAAGGCGTGAAGGACCCGTTCACCGAGATGGCCAAGGGCTACGGGCTGGGCAAGCGCACCGGGCTGGACCTGCCCAACGAGTCCGACGGCCGGATCGCCGACCGGGCCTGGAAGAAGGCCTACTGGAAGGCCACGAAGGACTTCTACTGCGCCAAGGCGAAGACCGGCTACCCGGACGTCGCGAAGACCGACCCGGCGCGCGCCGCGTACCTGCTGCAGCTGTCCAAGGAGAACTGCGTCGACGGCTACGCCTACCGCGGCGGGGACGCGGCCAACTTCGCGATCGGGCAGGGCGACACCACCGACGACGCCGCTGCAGATGGCCCGGGTCTACGCGGCGGTCGCCAACGGCGGCACCCTGGTGACCCCGCACATCGGTCGCGCGGTCATCACGCCGGAGGGCAAGCTGGTGCGCACCATCGACCCGGCGCCCGCCGGCAAGATCCCCGTCAGCCAGACCACGCTGGCCTGGCTGCGCCACGCGCTGCGCGGCGTCACCGAGGGCGGCACCGGCTACGGCCCGTTCTTCCGGGCCGGCTTCCCGATCGACAAGGTGCCCGTGGCGTCCAAGACCGGCACCGGCGAGGTCTACGGCAAGCAGACGACCTCGTGGTTCGCCACCTTCGCGCCGGCGAACAAGCCGCAGTACGCCGTGGTGATGATGGTCAGCCAGGGCGGCACCGGCTCCGGCATCTCCGGCCCGTCGGTGGCCGAGCTCTACAAGACCCTGTTCGGCATCAAGGGGCAGCACGTCGACCTGGCCGCGGCCTCGCCTCCCGGCGGCCACCCGACCACGGCGCTGCCCGTGGTGCGTCCGGACGGCACCGTGGTCACCCCCGAGTCGCGCCGACCCGCCGCCAGCCGGGTGCCCGCGCTGGTGGGCGCGCCGCCGCTGGCAGCACCGGACCTGAAGGCGTACCGCCGAGAGGACGGTGGCTGATGTCGGTCGGCTACCGCCCGGCTCCCTACACCGTGCCGCCGGCCCGGCGCGGCTCCCGGCTGCTGCACCGCGACTCGGCGGTGCGCCGGATCGACTGGACGCTGATGTTCGCGGTCTTCGGCCTCTGCACGTACGGCGGTGCGCTGGTCTGGTCGGCGACCCGGCAGGCCGCCCTCGACACCGGCGGCGACCCCACGGCGTTCCTCAAGAAGCACTGCCTCAACGTGGCCATCGGGCTGGTGCTGGGCGTGGTGGCCTCGGTCTTCGACTACCGGATGCTGCGGGCCTACGCGCCGGTGCTCTACCTGCTCTCGATCGGCGGGCTGGTGGCGGTGCTGTCGCCGCTGGGGTCCACGATCAACGGCTCCCACTCGTGGATCGTGCTGCCCGCGGGCTTCTCGATCCAGCCGTCCGAGCTGGCGAAGGTCGCGCTGGTCGTCGGCATGGCCATGCTGCTGTCGGAGAAGCGCGACGCCGAGGACACCCCGCGCGACGTCGACGTGGTCATGACGCTGGCCTTCGCCGCCGTACCGCTCGGTCTGGTCATGCTGCAGCCCGACCTCGGCACCGCGTTGGTCGTGTCCGCGATCGTGCTCGGCGTGGTGGCGGTCTCCGGCGCGCCGCTGCGGTGGGTGGTCGGCCTGGTGCTCGGCGCGGTGCTCATCGCGTTCGTGGCGGTGCAGACCGGCCTGCTCAAGGACTACCAGCTGGACCGGTTCCGGGCGTTCTACGACCCGACGGCCGACCCCAAGGGCGCCGGCTACAACGTGCGGCAGGCCCAGATCGCGATCGGCTCGGGCGGCTTCCACGGGCAGGGGCTGTTCGACGGCGCGCAGACCCAGGGCCGGTTCGTGCCCGCGCAGCAGACCGACTTCATCTTCACGGTCGCGGGGGAGGAGCTCGGCTTCGTGGGCGCCGGCGTGCTGGTGCTGCTGCTGGGCGTGGTCCTGTGGCGGGCCGGCCGGATCGCGATGAAGGCCGAGGACCTGTTCGGGCGGCTGCTGGCCACCGGCGTCCTCTGCTGGTTCGCCTTCCAGTCCTTCGAGAACATCGGCATGACGCTGGGGATCATGCCGGTCACCGGCGTGCCGTTGCCGTTCGTGTCGTACGGCGGGTCCTCCATGTTCGCGAACATGCTGGCCGTGGGCCTGCTGATGAATGTGCACATGCGGAGATACACCTGACCAGGGTTACCCTGGATGGTCCCCCGCCCCACCCTGGAAGCAGGTCTGCCGCCATGCCAGTCGAGTCGCTGTTCCCGCGACTGGAGCCGCTGCTGGCCAAGGTCAGCAAGCCGATCCAGTACGTCGGTGGCGAGCTCAACTCCACGGTCAAGGACTGGGACGCCTGCGACGTGCGCTGGGCGCTGGATGTACCCCGACGCCTACGAGGTCGGCGTGCCGAACCAGGGCGTGATGATCCTCTACGAGGTGCTCAACGAGGCCGAGGGCGTCCTGGCCGAGCGCACGTACGCCGTGTGGCCGGACATGGAGGCCCTGATGCGCGAGCACGGGGTGCCCGCCTTCACCGTCGACGCGCACCGCCCGGTGGGGGCGTTCGACGTGCTGGGCGTGTCCTTCGCCACCGAGCTCGGCTACACGAACATGCTGCAGACGCTGGAGCTCGCCGGCATCCCGCGCCGGTCGGTGGACCGCACCGAGGAGCACCCGCTCGTCATCGCGGGCGGCCACTCGGCGTTCAACCCGGAGCCGGTGGCCGACTTCATCGACGCGGCGGTGCTCGGCGACGGCGAGCAGGCTGTGCTGGAGATCAGCGCGGTGGTCCGGGCCTGGAAGGCCGAGGGCCGGCACCTCGAGTCCGGTGGCCGGCGCGAGCTGCTGCTGCGGCTGGCCCGCACCGGCGGGGTCTACGTGCCCTCGCTCTACGACGTCGAGTACCTCGCCGACGGCCGGATCAAGCGGGTCGCACCGAACACCGCCGGCGTGCCGTGGCGGGTCGGCAAGCACACGGTGATGGACCTGGACGAGTGGCCGTACCCGAAGCAGCCGCTGGTGCCGCTGGCCGAGTCGGTGCACGAGCGGGCGTCGGTCGAGATCTTCCGCGGCTGCACCCGCGGCTGCCGGTTCTGCCAGGCCGGCATGATCACCCGGCCGGTGCGCGAGCGCTCGATCACCGGCGTCGGCGAGATGGTCGAGAAGGCGCTCGCGGCCACCGGCTTCGAGGAGGTCGGGCTGCTGTCGCTGTCCAGCGCCGACCACTCCGAGATCGCGCCGATGACCAAGGGCCTGGCCGACCGCTACGAGGGCACCCAGACGTCCCTGTCGCTGCCCTCGACCCGGGTCGACGCGTTCAACATCGACCTGGCCAACGAGCTGACCCGCAACGGCCGGCGCAGCGGCCTGACCTTCGCCCCCGAGGGCGGCAGCGAGCGGATCCGCAAGGTCATCAACAAGATGGTCACCGAGGAGGACCTGATCCGCACCGTGACGGCCGCCTACTCGGCCGGCTGGCGGCAGGTGAAGCTCTACTTCATGTGCGGGCTGCCGACCGAGACCGACGAGGACGTGCTGCAGATCGCCGACCTGGCGAAGAAGGTCATCGCCACCGGCCGCGAGGTCACCGGCACGCGCGACATCCGCTGCACGGTGTCGATCGGCGGGTTCGTGCCCAAGCCGCACACGCCGTTCCAGTGGGTGGCGCAGCTCGGCCACGAGGCCACCGACGCCCGGCTGGCCAAGCTGCGCGACGCGGTGCGCTCGGACAAGCAGTTCGCCAAGGCGATCGGCTTCCGCTACCACGACGGCAAGCCGGGCATCGTCGAGGGACTGCTGTCCCGCGGCGACCGACGGGTCGGCAACGTGATCGAGGCGGTGTACGAAGCACGGCGGCCGGTTCGACGGCTGGAGCGAGCACTTCTCGTTCGACCGCTGGATGTCCTGCGCGGAGCAGGCCCTGGCCGGCGAGCCGGTCGACGTCGACTGGTACACGCGCGCGACCGCGACTACAACGAGGTGCTCCCGTGGGACCACCTGGACTCCGGCCTGGACCGCGACTGGCTCTGGGAGGACTGGCAGGACGCGGTCACCGGCACCGAGGTCGAGGACTGCCGGTGGACGCCGTGCTTCGACTGCGGGGTCTGCCCGCAGATGGGCACCGAGATCCAGCAGGGCCCGACCGGGGCGACCCTGATCCCGCTGACCGTGCTGAACTCGGCTCGCGACCAGGTGCTCGCGGCGAGCCCCGCCGAGTGAGCGTCCGGCCCGACGGCATCCACCAGCGCGGCCGGTCCGCGGTGCTGGCCGGCCGCGAGCGCCTCGACGTCCCGCCCGGGCCCGGGTCGACGCGCTGGGGGCTGTCCCTCGACGTCCGGCTCGACCCGGCGGCCGAGCAGCACCTGGACGCGCTGGCCAACGAGGCGGCGGCGTCCGCCGGGCCGGGCCAGTGGCTGACCGGTGCCCGCGGCTCGTCGCACCTCACCGTCACCTACCTCGAGCGCACCTGGCGCGAGGTCGGTCCCGACGACGAGCCGGTACAGCCGGTACGCCGCCCTGATGGCAGCGCTGGCCGACGGCACGCCGGCGCTGCGCTGGCGCATCACCGGGCTGGCGCTGGCCGATCGCGGCGTGCTCGCCATGGCCGAGCCGGTCGACGCGGCCCCCGGCGCGTTCCGGGCGGCGGTCCTGGAGCGCCTCGGCGGGCTCGGTGCGGAGGAAGCCGGCTACCGCGGCTCGACCTGGTGGGCGACCCTGCTGCACTTCGCCGCGCCGGTGGCCGACCGGGCGGCCCTGGTCGACTGGGTCGACGCCCGGCTGTCGCTGCCGCCCGTCCTGGTCACGGCCGAGCGGGTCGAGGTCGTGCGCTACGCGTACGACGGGGTGCGCACCGCACCGGTGGCGCTGGCCGCGGCGGCGCTCCCCGGCGTACGGGAAGGAGCCGCGGGTGGCGCGCACGCCTGACGGTCCGCCCCCGCCGCCGACCGTGCAGCGGCTGCGGGTGCACTACGCCAAGCGCGGCCGGCTGCGGTTCTCCAGCCACCGCGACTTCCAGCGGGCGTTCGAGCGGGCGCTGCGCCGGTCCGCGGTGCCGATGGCCTACTCGGCCGGCTTCTCGCCGCACCCGAAGGTCAGCTACGCGGGCGCGGCGCCGACCGGCGTCGCGAGCGAGGCCGAGTACCTCGAGATCGGGCTGGCGCAGCGGTGCGACCCGGAGCGGCTGCGGGCCGCCCTGGACGCCTCGCTGCCGGACGACCTGGACGTGCTCGAGCTGGTCGAGGTCGCACCGCCGCCCCCCAACGTCAAGGCGGAGAGCTTGTCCGACCGGCTGGAGGCCTCGGTCTGGGAGGTCCGGCTGCGCGGGGACCGAGCCGGCCACCGCGGCCGACGCCGTGGCGGCGTTCCTGGCCGTGGACCGGGTCGAGGTGACCCGGATGACCAAGAACGGGCTGCGGACCTTCGACGCCCGGGCCGCGGTGGTGGCGCTCGAGGCCGGCCCGGACCCGCGAGCCGGGGCGGCCGGCAGCGAGCCGTGTGCGATACTGACGACTGGTCGTACGCCACGTCACACCGGCCGTCCGACCCGACGACGTCCTCGCCGGACTTGCCTCGATCGGCGACCTGGCGCCGCCCTCGACCCCCGCGGTCACCCGGCTGGCGCAAGGCCCCCTCGACGAGTCGGCCGGCACGGTGTCCGACCCACTGGCACCGGACCGGGGCGACGTCGGCACCTGAGCCGCCTCTGCGCCGTCCCGGCTGCGAGGCACGACGGTGCGCTACCAGACTTCGCAGGACGTCTGCCCGCGCTGCGGGCAGACGCACACGACAGCCCCCGCGCGGCGCTGCGCGGACCACACCGGTCGTCGACCGGCACGGACCACCAGGCGCCCGGGAGCGTGACGGGAGACCACCCGGATGCTCGACACCGAGCCCACCGGCGCCGGCCCGACCGACGCCGACCAGCCCACCGACAACGCAGACACCACCGACACCGGCAGCGCACCGCGCCGCCGCCGCCGGGCCGCGAGCCGGCCGGCCGGACCGCCCAGCCCCGGCAGCACCGACGAGCCGGGCCAGACATCGGACGAGGTCGCCGCCTCCGCCGCGGCACCGGCCGACGCCGAGGCCCCCGCGGCCCCGGCGGCCAAGAAGACGACCCGCAAGCGGGCCACCAAGAAGACAGCGGCCGCGCCGGCCGACAGCTCGGCCGCCGCCGAGCACGCCGCCTCGGAACACCCTGGCACCGATGCCCCGTCCGCGGAGCCCGCGCCAGCCAAGAAGGCCACCCGCAAGCGCGCCACCAAGAAGTCGGCAGCGACCGCGGAGGCCGAGCCGGCCGAGGCCGCCGCCGACGCGAGCTCCGCGACCAGCGTGCTGTTCCAGCCGCCGGAGAGCTCGACGCCTGCCCCACGCCGGCGCCGGGCAGCCACCGCGCCGGCGGCCGCGGCCGAGCCCGCCCACGACGAGTCCCTCGAGGACGTCGCAGACCTCGAGGAAGCAGCCGCCGAGGGTGACGAGGCCCCGGACGAGGGCACCGCGCGGCGTCGCCGCCGTGGTGGCCGGGGCCGACGCGGCCGGGGCCGCGGCCGGGACGGCGAGTCCGACATGACTCCCCCGATGACTCCCCCGATGAGACGGATGCAACGGAGGACGGCGCCGACGACGCCGAGCAGACCGACTGCCGTCGCCGAGGCCGACGGCGAGCCGGCCGAGGGCGAAGCCGGCGAAGTCACCGGGACCACCCGCCGCCGGCGGCGCCGGCGCCGCCGGGGTGGCGCCGAGGACGGCGGCGACGACGTCGTGGTCGACGACCCGCCGAACACCGTGGTCCGGGTCCGGGAGCCGCGCAAGAGCACCCGCAGCCGGACGGCGGAGCGGGGCGGCGACCGTGACCGCGACGACGACGACGGAGTGCGCTCGATCAAGGGCTCGACCCGCCTGGAGGCCAAGAAGCAGCGCCGCCGGGAGGGCCGCGACGCCGGCCGGCGCCGCCCCTCGGTCATCACCGAGGCCGAGTTCCTGGCCCGCCGCGAGGCCGTCGACCGGGTGATGCTCGTCCGCCAGGCCGGGGACCGCACCCAGATCGCCGTGCTCGAGGACGGCGTCCTGGTCGAGCACTACGTCAGCACGGCCAGCAGCTCGGGGCTGGTGGGCAACGTCTACCTCGGCAAGGTGCAGAACGTGCTGCCGTCGATGGAGGCCGCGTTCGTCGACGTCGGCAAGG
Organism: uncultured Actinomycetota bacterium; assembly: GCA_963728425.1. Lineage (GTDB taxonomy): Bacteria > Actinomycetota > Actinomycetes > JACCUZ01 > JACCUZ01 > JAVEDA01. The sequence goes on along the minus strand of CAVSKC010000006.1, from coordinate 29,591 downwards.
GCCGCAACGCGGTCCTCTACGCCGGCGAGGTCAACTGGGACGCCGCCGGACTCGACGGCCAGCCGCGCCGGATCGAGCTGGCGCTCAAGTCCGGCGACCCGGTGCTCGTGCAGGTGACCAAGGACCCGATCGGCCACAAGGGCGCCCGGCTGACCAGCCAGGTCTCGCTGGCCGGCCGCTACCTGGTGCTCGTGCCCGGCGGGTCGATGACCGGCATCAGCCGCAAGCTGCCCGACACCGAGCGGTCCCGGCTCAAGACGATCCTGCGCAAGGTCGTCCCCGAGGGCGCCGGCGTGATCGTGCGCACCGCCGCCGAGGGCGCGAGCGAGGAGGAGCTCTCCCGCGACGTGGCCCGCCTCACGGCGCAGTGGGACGACATCGAGAAGAAGTCGCAGAAGGGGTCGGCCGCGCCGACCCTGCTCTACGGCGAGCCGGACATGACCATCCGGGTCGTCCGCGACATCTTCAACGAGGACTTCGCCAAGCTGATCGTGTCCGGCGACGACGCCTGGGACATGCTCGAGGCGTACGTCGGGCACGTGGCCCCCGACCTGCGGGACCGGATGTCCCGGTGGACCGCCGAGACCGACGTGTTCGCCGAGCACCGGATCGACGAGCAGCTCGCCAAGGCACTGGACCGCAAGGTGTGGCTGCCCAGCGGCGGCTACCTGGTCATCGACCGGACCGAGGCGATGGTCGTGGTCGACGTCAACACCGGGAAGTTCACCGGCGCCGGCGGAAACCTCGAGGAGACCGTCACCAAGAACAACCTCGAGGCGGCCGAGGAGATCGTCCGCCAGCTCCGGCTGCGCGACCTCGGCGGCATCATCGTGATCGACTTCATCGACATGGTGCTCGAGAGCAACCGGGACCTGGTGCTCCGCCGGCTGCTGGAGTGCCTGGGCCGGGACCGGACCAAGCACCAGGTGGCCGAGGTCACCTCGCTGGGCCTGGTCCAGATGACCCGCAAGCGGGTCGGGCAAGGCCTGCACGAGGTGTTCGCCGAGACCTGCGAGGCGTGCAACGGCCGCGGGTACCACATTCACACCGAGCCGGTGGAGAAGAGCTCCGGCGGCGGCAACGGCGGCGGCGACCGCAAGTCCGGGCGTGGCGGCGGCGCGCAGCCGGGGCAGCGACAAGACCGACCAGCCCGAGAAGCCCGCGAAGCCCGCGAAGACCGCGATCGCGGAGGAGCCGGCCGAGCCGGCGGAGCCGGTGGCGGTCGAGGACCCGTGGAGGCGACCGAGCCGGCCGCGTCGGTCGAGGCGGCTCCGAAGGCATCCCGGCGCGCGCCGCAAGGCGGTCAGCCCGGTGACCACCCTGTAGTGCTCGGCAGCAGGCAGGCGCGCCTGCCGGTTTGACCCGGCGGCACCCCGGTTCGTACCCTGGACCGTCTACCGACGGGCCCCCCGCGGCACCGTCGTGCTCGCGTGCCCGTCCCAGGGCCCGCGATCGAGAATCCTCCAGCAGCACAGAGAGTGAGTCGAGCCCTCCGATGGTGTACGCGATCGTCCGCGCCGGTGGCCGCCAGGAGAAGGTTGCCGTCGGCGACGTCCTCGAGATCGACCGGCTGCACGCCGAGCCGGGTGCCTCCGTCGAGCTGCCCGTGCTCCTCCTCGTCGACGGCGAGACCGTCACCAGCGACAAGGCGGCCCTGGCCAAGGCCACGGTCACCGTCGAGGTCGTGGCGGCCACCAAGGGCCCCAAGATCGACATCCTGAAGTACAAGAACAAGACCGGCTACCGCAAGCGTCAGGGTCACCGGCAGAAGCACACGCAGGTGAAGGTGACCGGCATCGAGACCGGCACGACCCGAAAGGCTCAGTAATGGCTCACAAGAAGGGCGCTTCGTCCACCCGCAACGGGCGCGACTCCAACGCCCAGCGGCTCGGCGTCAAGCGCTTCGGCGGCCAGGTCGTCAACGCCGGCGAGATCATCGTCCGCCAGCGGGGCACCCACTTCCACCCCGGCCTGAACGTCGGCCGTGGCGGCGACGACACCCTCTTCGCACTGATGGCCGGCGCCGTGGAGTTCGGCAACCGCCGCGGCCGCCGGGTCGTCAACATCGTCCCGACCGAGCTGGCCGACGCCACCAGCTGACCACCGGGGCAGGCTGTCATTGCAGACCGGGCCCCGACACGAGAAGGGGACCCGGCTCCGGCCGAGGTCCCCTCTCTGCTTCACGACACTCGAATCGAGCCCACCATGACCACCTTCGTCGACCGCGTCGTCCTGCACGTCGCAGCCGGTGACGGCGGCCACGGCTGCTCGTCGGTGCACCGGGAGAAGTTCAAGCCGCTCGGCGGGCCGGACGGCGGCAACGGCGGTCGTGGCGGCGACGTCCTGCTGCGCGTCGACGCCAACACCACCACGCTGCTCGAGTACCACCACTCGCCGCACCGCAAGGCCACCAGCGGCAAGCCGGGAGAGGGTGGCCACCGCAGCGGCGCGGACGGCCAGGACGTGGTGCTCGCGGTGCCCAACGGCACGATGGTCAAGAGCGCCTCCGGCGAGGTGCTCGCCGACCTGGTCGGAGCGGGCACGACCTTCGTCGTCGCGCAGGGCGGCCGCGGCGGCCTGGGCAACGCCGCCCTGGCCTCGGCCCGCCGCAAGGCGCCCGGGTTCGCCCTGCTGGGCGAGCCGGGCGACCTCGCCGACGTCGTGCTCGAGCTCAAGACCGTCGCCGACGTGGCGCTGGTCGGCTTCCCGAGCGCCGGGAAGTCCAGCCTGGTCGCCGCGATCTCGGCGGCCCGGCCGAAGATCGCCGACTACCCGTTCACCACGCTGGTCCCGAACCTCGGCGTGGTCGAGGCCGGCGAGGTCCGCTACACCGTGGCCGACGTCCCCGGCCTGATCCCCGGCGCCAGCGAGGGCAAGGGGCTCGGGCTGGAGTTCCTGCGCCACGTCGAGCGCTGCAGCGCGCTGGTGCACGTCATCGACATGGCCACCATCGAGCCGGGCCGGGACCCGCTCACCGACCTCGACGTGATCGAGGCCGAGCTGGCCGCGTACGGCGGCCTGGACGACCGGCCCCGGATCGTCGCGCTGAACAAGATCGACGTGCCCGACGGCAACGAGCTGGCCGAGATGGTCAGGGCCGACCTCGAGGCGCGGGGCCTGGCGGTGTTCCCGGTCAGCGCCGCCACCCACCAGGGGTTGCGCGAGCTGTCCTTCGGCATGGCCGAGCTGGTGAGCCGGGCCCGGGCCGCGGCGCCGCCGCTGGAGGCGGCCCGGATCGTGCTGCGCCCCACCGCCGTCGACGACTCCGGCTTCACGGTGGTCAAGGACGGCGACCGGTACGTCGTCACCGGCAGCAAGCCGACCCGCTGGGTGCGCCAGACCGACTTCTCCAACGACGAGGCGGTCGGCTACCTGGCCGACCGGCTGGCCCGGCTCGGCGTCGAGGAGGCCCTGGTCAAGGCCGGGGCGGAGGCCGGCGACGAGGTCGTCATCGGCGAGGGCGAGCGCGGTGTGCTCTTCGACTGGGAGCCCACCATCGGGCCGGCGCCGAGCTGCTGCACGGGCGCCGGGGGCACGACCTGCGCCTCGAGGGACGCTGAGCGACCGATGAGCGCCACGGCGACGGCCAGCGGTCGGGTCGTGGTCAAGGTCGGCTCGTCCTCGCTCACCGGTGCGCCCGATGCCGCCGGAGGTGTCGCCGGGCTGGACCCGGCACGGGTCGACGCGCTGGTCGACGCGCTGGCCGCGGCGCACAAGTCCGGGCCGGGAGGTCGTTCTCGTGTCCTCCGGTGCGATCGCCTCGGGGATCGGGCCCCTGGCCCTCGGCCGGCGGCCACGCGACCTCGCGACCCAGCAGGCGGCGGCCAGCGTCGGGCAGGGACTGCTGCTGCACCGCTACACCGAGTCGTTCGCGCGGCACGGCATCACCGTCGGCCAGGTGCTGCTCACCAGCGACGACATGGTGCGGCGGGGACACCACCGCAACGCCCAGCGCACCCTGAACCGGCTGCTCGAGCTCGGCGTGCTCCCGGTCGTCAACGAGAACGACACGGTGGCCACCGATGAGATCAGGTTCGGGGACAACGACCGGCTGGCTGCCCTGGTCGCGCACCTGGTGCGCGCCGAGACGCTGGTCCTGCTCTCGGACGTGGATGGCATCTACGAGGGCGACCCCCGGCGTACGGCCTCACGAAAGATCACCGAGGTGCGCGGGGACGACGACCTGGCCGGTGTCCGGCTCGGCCGGGCCGGCGGCAGCGGCGCGGGCACCGGTGGCATGGCCAGCAAGGTGGCAGCAGCGCAGATCGCCGCGGCGGCCGGTGTGCGAGCGGTCGTGGCCTCGGCCGAGGCCGCCGGAGACGTCCTGACCGGTGTCGCGACCGGCACCGTGTTCACGCCCGCCACGGTCCGGCTGCCCACCCGGATGCTGTGGCTCGCGTACGCGACGAACCCGCGCGGCCGGCTGGTCCTGGACCCTGGCGCGGTCCGCGCGGTCGTCGAGCGGCGGCTCTCGCTGCTCCCGGCGGGGGTGGTGTCGGTCGAAGGCGGCTTCGTGGCCGGCGACCCGGTGGACCTCCTTGACCAAAAGGGCCACGCGGTGGCCCGCGGGCTGGTGAACTTTGACGCGACAGAACTGCCCGGGTTGCTGGGTCGGTCGACCCCGGACCTCGCCCGGGAGCTCGGGCCGGCCTTCGGCCGCGAGGTCGTCCACCGAGACGACATCGTCCTGCTGGGCAGGTGACACGGGCAGAAGGGCGGTGACGGGTGGCGGACCAGGCGAGGACGGGCTCTCGGACCCTGGCTCACGAGGCCCGGCCGATGTGGCACGTCACGCTCACGGTGGTCGGCGACGAGGTGGACCCCGCTGACGTGCGGGCCGCACTCGAACGGCTGACCCACGAGCGGCCGTTCCTCCTGTCCGCCCGGTACGCCGCCGACCGCGCCGAGCTGCGCTACTGGGAAGAGGCGCGCGACCTGGAGGACGCTGCCGCTCTCGCGCTGCGGCTCTGGGGCGAGCACCGGCGGACCGCCGAGCTGCCCGCGTGGCGCGTCGCCGGCCTCGAGGTCGTCGACCGGGCCACCTTCCAGCGCCGGGCCATGGACAGCCCGGCCCCTGCCCTGGTCCCTGCCGGCGGCGTCCGCCCGTTCTGACCGGAACTGCGGCCGATCATGAGACGGCTCGCGGAACAACACTCGGCACGCCGTCTCAAGATCCGTCACCCGGCACCGGGCCCGGCCTTCTGACAACGCGAGCCGGGTCGTGGGAGACTGCGCCACGCGTGCGTCGCCCAACCCGCTGTCGAGGAGTGCCCCCGTCATGACCGCTGCCGTCGTCCACCTGCTCGCCGTCGAGGGCGAGTCCACCGGCCGTGACCTGCCGCTCCCGCCGTGGGCCATCGGGCTCGGGGCGTTCGTGCTGCTGTGCGCGCTGCTCGCGGTGACCGCGACCTTCGGCAAGGACCGCTGAGCGGTCGCCGACGAGGATCCGAGGTCCCTGAGCCCGTGCCGCCCGCCGCCGACCCGGCACCGCCGTCCCGACTCGGGGTCATGGGTGGGACGTTCGACCCGATCCACCACGGCCACCTGGTCGCCGCGAGCGAGGCAGCGTCCCGGTTCGCCCTGGACGAGGTGGTGTTCGTCCCCACCGGCCAGCCGTGGCAGAAGGAGGAGCGGCTGGTCTCGCCGGCCGAGCACCGGTACCTGATGGCGGTCATCGCCACGGCGTCCAACCCGAGGTTCACGGTGAGCAGGGTCGACATCGACCGGCAGGGACCGACGTACACGGTCGACACGCTCACGGACCTGAGGGAGCGTCGCGGACCCGGCGTGGAGCTGTTCTTCATCACCGGTGCCGACGCCCTCGCGCAGATCCTCACCTGGAAGGACGCCGAGGAGCTGTTCGCGCTCGCGCACTTCATCGGCGTCACGCGGCCGGGTCACACGCTCTCCGACGACGGTCTGCCGGAGGACCGGGTGAGCCTGCTCGAGGTGCCCGCAATGGCGATCTCGTCCACCGACTGCCGGGACCGGGTGCGGCGGGGCGAGCCGGTCTGGTACCTCGTGCCCGACGGTGTCGTCCAGTACGTCGTGAAGCACCGCCTGTACCCGCCGCTGCGGGCGGCCGCCCGGGTGACCGGGGGGCAGCCATGAGCAGCGGCAAGCACCGCCGGCCGGAGCCGGATCCGCTGCCGGAGGTCGATCTCGCCAGCCGCCTGGCGACGGCGGACACCATCTCGACGCCGGTCGCGACAACAGCCGCACGCCGGTCGCGCCACCGGCCACGCCGGTCGCGCCATCCGCCGCGACGCCGGTCGCGGCGCCAGCGGTGCCGGGCCAGACGGTGGTGGCCCGGCGCAGCAGGGCCGCCGAGCGCGCCGCCCGGCGGCGGGCGATGCGCCAGCGGGTGCTGATGGTGACTGCTGCAGTCCTCGGGGTGGTGCTGATCATCGTGGGCGGCTGGCTGGTGCTTCGTGGTGGCGACGGCGGGAAGGACAAGGTCGCCGCAGCCGCGCCGCGCCAGCTCACCACGCTGGTGCAGGTGACCGGAGCCGACGGCACGGCGGCAGCCAGCGCGCTGGTCGGGACCACGGAGGTGGGCAAGCAGGCCGTCGCCGTCCTGGTCCCGTCCCGGCTCATCGTCGACGTGGCCGGGTCAGGCGAGATGCCGTTCGGCGAGGCGGTCGCTCTCGACGACGACACGGCGTCTACCGGGGCCCTCACGGACCTGCTCGGAGTCTCGGTCGACGACAGCTGGGTGCTGACCACCGGCGGGTTGGCCGCCCTGGTCGACTCCGTGGGTGGGGTGCAGGCGGCCGTCGACGTCGACGTCGTCACCACCGACGCCAAGGGCAACGAGACCGTCGTCGTGCAGGCCGGTAACCAGAAGCTGAAGGGGGCCGCGGCCGCCGCGTACGCCACCTACCTCGCGCGAGGGCGAGCCCGAGCAGTCGCGGCTCGCGCGCTTCGACGACGTGCTCACCGCGGTCGCGGCGGCCCTGCCGCAGGACCATGCCGCCCTCGTAGCCGCGCTGGCCGCGCTCGGTGACGGGTCCCGCTCGACGCTGGACTCCTCGGAGCTGGCCGACCGGCTGGCTGTGCTCGGCTCGGCCGCAGCCGACGGGACATTGGTGTCCGACGTGCTTCCCGTCACCGAGATCGACACGGGTGGCGCGGTGACGTCGTACGGGCTCGACGCCGCCCAGTCGGCCGCCACCATGCGGGCCCGGTTCCCGGGTTCGCTGCAGCAGGACGCGAACGGCGAGAGCCGTGCGAGTCCTGGTGGAGAACGGTGTCGGGACCCCCGGGCTGGTGGAGAAGGCACGCACCAAGCTGGTGGCCGCCGGGTTCCAGTTCATCAACGGCGGCAACGCCTCGCCGTTCAACGCCGACCCGAGCGTCGATGCCGGTGCCGGACGGTACGCGACAAGAGCCTCGCCCGCGGCCGCCGGGTGGCCGCGGCGCTGGGCTCCCGGCCTACTCGGTCACCCCGAGGACCGCGGCCAGACCGTTGCGGACGTGATCGTCCTCCTCGGTTCGGACTTCACCCCGTGAGCCACCGGGCATGACCGTGCGAAACTTGGACCCGTGACAGTTTCCCCGCGCGCCCTCGAGCTCACGGTCGCCGCTGCCGAGGCGGCCGCCGACAAGCTGGCCGACGACATCCTCGCCTTCGACGTGAGCGAGCAGCTCGTCATCACCGACGTGTTCCTGCTGTGCTCGGCGTCCAACGACCGGCAGGTCAGGTCGGTCGTCGACGGGATCGAGGAGCGGCTGCGCACGCTCGGGGCCAAGCCGGTCCGCCGCGAGGGCGAGCGCGAGGGACGCTGGGTGCTGCTCGACTACATCGACGTCATCGTCCACGTCCAGCACGCCGAGGAGCGCATCTACTACTCGCTGGAGCGGATCTGGAAGGACTGCCCGGCGGTGGACCTGCCCGACGAGGTCCGCGCAGGGCAACAGCCGGCGTGGAGCGGCCTCCTGAGCGCTCCGACCGGCCAGCCGCGGCGGATCGTCCTCTGGCGGCACGGCCAGACGGCCTGGAACCTGGAGGACCGCTTCCAGGGCAGCACCGACGTCGAGCTCGACGACGTGGGCCGGGCCCAGGCCGACCGGGCCGCCCGCCTGCTGGCGTCCCTGGAGCCGGCCGCCATCGTGTCCTCGGACCTGGCCCGGGCCCGCGACACCGCCGAGGCGCTGGCCCGCCTCGTCGGGCTGGAGGTGCGGCTCGACCCACGGCTGCGCGAGACGTACGGCGGCGCGTGGCAGGGCAAGACGGTCACCGAGCTCTCGGCCCTGGACCAGGAGGCCTACGCCGCATGGCGGTCCGGCGCCGACGTCCCGGCCGGCGGCGGCGAGCGGCGCACCGAGGTCGCGGCCCGGGTGTGTCCCGCCGTCGTCGAGGCCGCCGCCACGGTGCCCGCCGGTGGCACCCTCGTCGTCGTGACCCACGGCGGCTCGGCCCGAGCCGCGATCGGCACCCTGCTGGACCTCCCGCTGGACCGGTGGGCGGTGGTCGGCGGGCTGGCCAACTGCTGCTGGTCGGTGCTGGAGGAGACCGGCCACGGGGCCGGTGGGTGGCGGCTGGTCGAGCACAACGCGGGCAGCCTGCCGGAGCCGGTGATGGGCGACGAGGAGTGACCGGCGTACGGCCGGACGTGCCCTGGGGGCGATTCGTGCCGGGCGACCCGACCCGTTAGACTCGCTCTGCCCGTTCGACGGGTGCATGTGCACGACCAAGGGGCTGTGGCGCAGCTGGTAGCGCACCACACTGGCAGTGTGGGGGTCAGGGGTTCGAGTCCCCTCAGCTCCACCCATCCCACGACCTGGGCGTTTCCTCCTCGGAGGGGACGCCCAGTGATCGTTCTGGTGCCGAGCGCAGGTCAGCCAGGGGTTGCCGCGGCCTCGGTGGTCGGTCTGCAGTCGGGGCAACGGCTTGCGGGCCGGTCGTGTGCCGGGTGGCCAGCAGGCACAGCGCGGCCGCGACGAACGCCGCCGCGACGGGCAGCACCAGCGTCGGGTGCATGGCCCGGACGTAGGCGTGCTGGAAGACGTCCTGCGCGATCTGCTGGATCTTCGCCGCCACCTCGGCCGGGATTCCGCTCGGGGTGGCCGCCTGGCTCGGCCCGACCTCGGTCCCGCCCTTGGCGCTGGCCGCGAAGCCCTCGACGAACTGGTTCCGGACGTCGGCGGGCAGCGCTTGCGACCGTGTCGTGGCCTCGTCCCTCAACGTGGTGGCCAGCTGGTTCTGGAGCAGCGCACCGACCGCCGCGCTTCCGACGACCGACCCGACCTGACGCAGCGTGTTGTTCACCCCGGAGGCCGCGCCCGCCAGCGCCATCGGCACGCCGCGCATGGTCTCGGTCGCCATCGGAGCCCAGATCCCGCCCATCCCCAGGCCCATGACGGCGATGCGCGGGCATGAAGTCCGGCCAGTCGGAGCTGACGCTGGACTGCAGGACCAGGATCGCCGCGCCCAGGCCGAACAGGGTCAGGCCGGTCATCAGGATGTACTTGCCACCGACTCGGTCCGACATCTTCCCGGCGACCGGCGCGAGGACCAGGGCGATCACGGACATCGGCGCCAGGATCAGCCCCGCCTTGATGGCCGAGTAGCCCAGCACGGACTGCAGGTAGATGGTGAACGGGAGGAAGAAGCCGAGGATCGCGACGGAGACCAGTGTCGCGACGGCGTTGATCACCGTGAAGTTGCGGTTGCGGAACAGTGAGAACGGCACCAGCGGCTCCGCGTCCTGGCGGCTGCGCTGCTGCAGCAGGAAGAGCACGGTGAGAACTGCGGCTGCCACGAACAGCGCGTCGATCGCGGCGTTCCACGAGTACCGCTGGCCCTCGATCAGGGCGAACGTCAGGCAGAACAGGCCGGCGGTGGCGAGGGCGACGCCGAGCAGGTCGAGCTTGTGCTGGCGCTCCATCCGGGTGTCCGGGATGAAGGCGTACGTCATCACCAGCACCGACCAGCCCGACCGGGACGTTGACGATGAAGATCCAGCGCCAGCTCGCGTAGGTGACCAGGACGCCGCCCAGGGTCGGGCCGGCGACGGTAGCCAGGCCGGCAACGGCTCCCCAGATGCCGAGGGCGGTGCCACGCCGATCCGCCGGGAAGGTGCCGATGATGATGGCCATCGTCTGCGGCATCAACAGCGCGGCCCCGAGCGCCTTGCACGGCGCGGAAGGCGATCAGCAGGGTCGGGTTGGGGGCCAGCCCGCAGGCCAGGCTGGCCAGGGTGAAGACCACGACGCCGGCGACGAACAGCGTGCGTTGGCCGCGCAGGTCGCCCAGCCGGCCGGCGGTGATGAGCAACACGGCCAGGACGAGGACGTAGGCGTTGACGATCCAGAGGATCTCGTCGAGCGAGGCGCCCAGAGCAGTGATCATGCTCGGGATGGCGATGTTGACGATCGTCAGGTCGAGCAGGGTCATGAAGAAGCCCAGGGACAGGGTGATCAGGATCGCCCACGGGTTCCCGTGCCACTTGCTGAGTGCTGAGGGCATGTCGAACTCCGGAGAACTGGCTACCGCGCGTGCCCGAAATTCTAGGCGGCCGACGACAGTGAGCCCGTCGTGGTCGCGCGCCGCCTGGCCGGCATCGGCAGCAGCTGCGGATCTTGAGACGGCCCGCCGGGCGCGCCACCGCGAGCCGTCCATGATCCGTCGCGATCCGGCCTGATCGGATACGGGTTCGGTCACCCAGCGCCCGGACCCGCATCCGTTCCTACGGCAACGTCGGCGCAGCGGCCAGGCGTGGCCGCCGGACCGGCGTACCGGATTGCGGATCTTGAGACGGCGCGCCGGGTGCGACCCCGCAGCCGTCTCATGATCCGGTGCGGTCCGGCCTGATCGGATACGGGTCCGGTCACCCAGCGCCCGGACCCGCATCCGTTCCCGCGGAAACCCGCACGCGCGTTCTCAGGACAGTCCGGCGCGACCGGCGCCTTGGCACCCCTGTACTCCACGTCACCCGGTTGGCGGGTCAAGCAATCGTCAAGACTTGGCGATCTCACAGGCATGCCGACGCGCACCCTCACCGACACCTGGCTGGACGTGCACGCCGCCGCGGCGTACGCCGGCGTCCAGTTCACCGTGATCGCCGCCGCGCTCGCCGACCACGAGCTCCCGGCGCTGACCCCCGACCCGCAGCGGCCGGCGACCAGGATGATCCGCGTCGCGCGACCTGGACCTCTGGGCGCTGTGGGCGCTCGGGCGGCCGGCCAGCGGCGCCAGGGCTGTCTCCGCCTGACAGGTCGCCGGGACGGTGGTTGTGCCCGGCCCGGCCGCCTGCCACCATCCGGGCCATGGTGATCATCGGCCCGACGAGGTGCGGGTGACCTCGATGGCCCCGACCTGGCTGGATGACCTGGAGGCCCTCCCTGACCGCGCGGCCCCCGCAGCCGACACGGTCCGGCTGCTCGACTACCCCGTCGCGCTCGGGATCCGGCAGGAGGAGCGGACGATCGAGCTGGTCCGCGAGCTGCAGCTGATCGCCCTCGATGCCCAGGCGGACGAGCAGGCGTCCTCCGTGCACGCCAGGCTGATCGCCTTCGCCACCTCGATGTCGGCGACCTACGGCCCCGCCCTCTCGGCTCCGCGGGAGGAGATCGAGCGGGCCTACGAGGCGGGGGAGCAGCGCACCGAGGTGCGCTACCCGCTCCGGCAGGAGAGCGCTGCCCAGATGCTCACCTACGCCCGGCTGATGGAGGAGGCCGACGCCTTCTGCGCCGCTGGCGAGGTGATCAGCCTGGCACCCGACGCCGAGGTGTACGCGCTGCGCCGGTGGACCGTCGAGGAGTTCCTCCGCCAGTACCACGGCGCCGCTCCCAGGCCCTGGCCCGGGCTCGGCCGACCGGGGGAGCACTGAGGCGAACGGCCTGCCGCGCAGCGCCCTCTCGCCGTACGGTGTCAAGGTGAGCAGCGGCCGTGTCGACAGAGTCGGGGTGTCGCTCACGCCCGACGAGACGTACGACGCGGCGGTGACGGCTGCGGTCCCGGCCCTCTCGGCCGGCCTTGCTGCGCTCTTTGCCGTGTTCGCGCCACTGCACCTGCTCATGCTCGATGGCACCCTGCGGGTCGTGATGGCGGCCGTGGCCGCTGGCAGCGCGCTGCTTCTCGGCGGCTTCGCGTACGCCGTGTACCGGCGCCCGTTGCCCGACCACCTGGCGCAGCCGGCCACCGCGGGTCTGGTCCTCGTCGCCGCCGCCAACGCGATCGTGCACCTGGTGCTGAGCGGGCAGCCACGGCAGACGACCAACGTGATGCTGGTCATCGTCGGCGCCGGGGCGGTGCTGCTGTCGCTGCGCTGGCTGGCCGCGACCCTGTACCTGGCCTGGGGCGGCTGGGCGGTCGGGGCGTTCCTGGTCGGGCCGGCCGACGCATGGCCGCACTACATCGTCGGCATGTGTATCGCCACGCTGCTCGCCGTGCTCGTCAACCACCTGCGCAGGGCCAACGTGCGCGCGCTCGCCGAGGCACACGCCGCGGCCGAGGCGGCAGCCGTCCGCGACCACCTGACCGGGCTCGCCAACCGCAGGGGCCTGGCGATGGTGGGTGCCCAGATGGTCGAGCAGGCCCGCCGGCAGGGCGACGCAGTGCACTGCCTGTTCGTCGACATCGACGGCCTCAAGCGGGTCAACGACGCGCTGGGCCACGCCGTCGGGGACGAGGTGATCGTGGCCGTGGCCGAGGCGCTGCGCGCGGCCACCCGCGGCACCGACGTGGTGGCGAGGTGGGGCGGTGACGAGTTCTGCGTTGTCGGCCCCGGCCCCGGCATGGCCCCCCTCGAGCTCGAGCGCCGGGTCCGCGACGGGGTGGTGCTCGCCTCCGAGGTGCCGGCCGAGGTGTGGCCGGTCCGGGTGAGCGCCGGCGGCTCGATGCTCGCCCCCTGGGACTCGGGCACGCTGGAGACCCTGCTCGGTAAGGCTGACCAGGAGATGTACCTGCGCCGGTCGCTTCGCAAGGAGGCATCCGCCCTGCCGCACCGCCGCGCCTCGGCCGAGTCGCCACCGGCGAACGACGCGAGCGCCTGACTCTCGGGTGCGCCCGCAGGACGAGTCGGGTACGGTTGATCGCATGCGTTACGGACTGCTCCTTATCGGGCCGCGCTGACCCCTCTGCACGACGTCAGCGCGGCTGCCCCTCCTGTGCGAGGGGCTTTCTCATGTCCGGAGCACGCCGAGACCAGCAGAGGGCGCCACCGATGACCGACACCGCACGACCCGACCGCCAGCGCGAGGACGGCGACCCGCCGTACCGGTACACCGCCGAGCTGGCCGCGCAGATCGAGACGCGCTGGCAGGACCGGTGGGAGGCCGAGGGCACCTTCGAGGCGCCGAACCCGGCCGGCCCGATGGCCGAGCCGGACAAGGTCGCGGCCCGGCCGAAGAAGTACGTGCTGGACATGTTCCCGTACCCCTCGGGCATCGGGCTGCACGTCGGGCACCCGCTGGGCTACATCGCCACCGACGTCTACGGCCGGTTCAAGCGGATGACCGGGCACAACGTGCTGCACGCGCTGGGCTTCGACGCGTTCGGCCTGCCGGCGGAGCAGTACGCGGTGCAGACCGGCCAGCACCCGCGGGTCACGACCGAGCAGAACATCGCCACGATGCGCCAGCAGCTGCGCCGGCTGGGGCTGGCGCACGACTCGCGGCGCAGCGTCTCGACGATCGACCCGGAGTTCTACCGCTGGACTCAGTGGATCTTCCTGCAGGTCTACAACAGCTGGTACGACGATGAGGCCGGTCGGGCCCGCCCGATCTCCGAGCTGGAGCCGTTGCTGGCTTCGGGAGCCCGCCCGGTGCCCGCGGACGTGCCGGGTGCTGCGCCCGGCAGCTCCTGGGGCGAGCTGGACGAGCTGTCCCGACGCCGGGTGGTCGACGCCCACCGGCTTGCCTACCTGTCCGACTCGCCGGTCAATTGGTGCCCCGGCCTGGGCACCGTGCTGGCGAATGAGGAGGTCACGGCCGACGGCCGCAGCGACCGCGGCAACTTCCCGGTCTTCAAGCGCAACCTGCGCCAGTGGATGATGCGGATCACCGCCTACGCCCCGCGGCTGCTGACCGACCTGGACGGGCTGGACTGGCCGGAGTCCATCAAGCTGCAGCAGCGCAACTGGATCGGCCGGTCCGAGGGTGCGCGGGTGCAGTTCCCCAGCGAGGCCGGCGCGATCGAGGTGTTCACGACCCGGCCCGACACGCTGTTCGGTGCCACCTTCATGGTCGTCGCGCCCGAGCACCCGATGGTGGACCTGCTGGCCTCCGGGGCCTGGCCGACCGACGTACCGATGTCGTGGACGGGGGGAGCGGCCACTCCCCGGGACGCGGTGGAGTCCTACCGAAAGGCCACCGAGCTGCGCACCGACCTGGAGCGGCAGACCGAGGGCCGGGACAAGACCGGTGTCTTCACCGGCGGGTACGCCACCAACCCGGTCAACGGCGAGGCCGTCCCGGTGTTCGTGGCCGACTACGTGCTGATGGGCTACGGGACCGGCGCGATCATGGCAGTGCCCGGTCAGGACGAGCGCGACTGGGAGTTCGCGAAGCGCTTCGGGCTGCCGATCGTGCGCACGGTCGCCCCGCCCGAGGGCTGGGAGGGCGAGGCCTTTGTCGGTGAGGGACCGGCGATCAACTCAGCGAACGACGAGATCAGTCTGGACGGGCTGGGCGTGACCGAGGCGAAGGCCCGGATCATCGACTGGCTGGAGGTTGAAGGGCGCCGGCCGGCGCACCATCACCTACAAGCTGCGGGACTGGCTGTTCAGCCGGCAGCGCTACTGGGGCGAGCCGTTCCCGATCGTCTACGACGAGCACGGCCTGCCGGTCGCGCTGCCCGAGTCGATGCTGCCGGTCGAGCTGCCGGAGGTGGACGACTACTCGCCCAAGATCTTCGCCGAGGACGACACCCACTCGGAGCCCGAGCCGCCGCTGGCGCGCAAGGACGAGTGGGTCTCGGTGACGCTGGACCTGGGCGACGGCCCGAAGGCCTACCGGCGCGAGACCAACACGATGCCGCAGTGGGCCGGCTCCTGCTGGTACGAGCTGCGCTACCTGGACCCGACCAACACCGAGCGGTTCGTCGACCCCGAGGTGGAGCGCTACTGGATGGGTCCGCAGGGGCCCGGCCACAGCGGTGGCGTGGACCTGTACGTCGGCGGCGCCGAGCACGCGGTGCTGCACCTGCTGTACGCGCGGTTCTGGCACAAGGTGCTGTTCGACCTGGGTCACGTGTCGAGCAGCGAGCCGTTCCATCGCCTGTTCAACCAGGGGATGATCCAGGCCTACGCGTACACCGACGAGCGCGGGACGTACGTGCCGGCCGAAGAGGTGATCGAGGACGGGCACGGGGCGTTCACCTGGAACGAGAAGCCGGTCACCCGCGAGCACGGGAAGATGGGCAAGAGCCTGAAGAACATGGTCACCCCGGACGACATGTACGACGCGTTCGGCGCCGACACCTTCCGGCTGTACGAGATGTCGATGGGCCCGCTGGACGTGTCGCGGCCGTGGGAGACCCGCGCCGTGGTGGGCTCGCAGCGCTTCCTGCAGCGGTTGTGGCGCAACGTGGTCGACGAGGAGACCGGCGAGCTGCGCGTCGTCGAGGACGCACCGGACGAGGAGACCCGTCGGCTGCTGCACCGCACCATCGACGCGGTCCGCACCGACATGGACTCGCTGCGGGCCAACACCTCGATCGCCCGGCTGATCGAGCTGAACAACCACGTGGTCAAGGCGGGCGTCACGCACCGGGAGGTGGCCGAGGCAGTCGTGCTGATGGTCGCGCCGCTGGCGCCGCACCTGGCCGAGGAGCTGTGGTCCCGGCTGGGTCACGACGAGTCCCTGACCTACGTCGAGTTCCCCTCGGCCGACCCGGCGCTGCTGGTGGTCGAGCAGGTCACCGCGGTGCTGCAGGTCGCCGGGAAGGTGCGGGACCGGATCGAGGTGCCGCCCTCGATCGGCGACGACGAGCTGCGCGCCTTGGCGCTGGCCTCGGAAGCAGTGCAGCGGGCCCTGGACGGCCGCGAGGTCCGCACCGTGGTGGTGCGGGCGCCTCGGCTGGTGAACGTCGTCCCCGCGTAGCCTCTCGCGCATGTCCGTCGCCGTGGTCACCGACTCGACCAGCTATCTGCCGGCCGAGCTGGTCCGCGAGCGCGGCATCGCGGTGGTGCCGCTGCAGGTGGTGATCGGTGGCACGTCGTACGACGAGGGGGCCCACGGCTCGTCGGGGACGGTGGCGGAGGCGTTGCGGACCCGGCAGCCGGTGACGACGTCCCGGCCCGGGCCGGCGGCGTTCGCGGCCGCCTACGCGCAGGCGGCCGAGGCGGGCAGCACGGCGGTGGTGTCGGTGCACCTGTCCGCCCAGATGTCCGGGACGGTGGAGTCGGCGCTGCTGGCCGCCAAGGACTCGCCGGTGCCGGTCGAGGTCGTCGACTCCGAGTCGCTGGGGATGGGGCTCGGCTACGCGGTGCTGTCGGCCGCGGCGGTCGCGGAGGCGGGCGGCACGATCGACGAGGTGGCCGAGGCCGCGCGGAAGCGGGCAGCGGCCTCGCACGCCGTGTTCTACGTGGACACCCTCGAGCACCTGCGCCGGGGTGGCCGGATCGGAGCGGCCGCGGCCCTGCTCGGCTCCGCGCTGGCGGTGAAGCCGCTGCTGCAGATGGTCGACGGCCACATCGAGGCCGCTGGAGAAGGTGCGCACCTCGGCCAAGGCGATCGCCCGGCTCGAGGAGGTCGCGGTCGGCCTGGCCGGCAGCGGTCCGGTGGACCTCGCGGTGCACCACCTCGCCAGCCCGGACCGGGCCGAGCAGCTGGCCGCCCGGCTGCGCGAGCGGGTGCCCGGGCTGGGTGACCTGCATGTCAGCGAGGTCGGCGCCGTCGTGGGAGCCCACGTCGGGCCGGGCATGCTCGCGGTCGTGGTCGCCCCGCGCTGAGCACGGCCGTCCACAGCTGGACGGTCGCCGCCGCGGCCGTCCACAGGTCGGGCCGGACGGCCCGGCGCGCCCCCGAGCGCTGCCTAGCGTCGAGGGGTGAGCACGCGACCTGCGCGACACCGCCGGCCGGAGCCGCCCGACGGCCCGGCCGCGGCCCTGCTCGCCCGGCTGGGCGCGGTCCCGGCCGAGCGGGTCGACGACGGCGGGGCGTCGACCGGCCCGGTGCCGGGCTGGGTGCCGCAGCGACCGCCACCGGGACCGGGACGGGTGCCAGCAGCTCGCGGGTGGCCCGCGGTGCGTTGGGCCGCGGCGCGGCGTGCGGTGCTCGGTGTCGCGGCCGTGCTGGCCGTGGCCGTCCTCGTGGCGCTGCTGCTCGTCTGGCGGGCCCAACCCTCGGCCGAGGCGGCGCCCGCAGTGCACCGCAGCCTTCCGGCGAGCGCTGGGGGATCCGGGGTGACCCCCACGGCGGCGACGGCCTCCACGGCGCGGCGACGGCCGGGCCGGCTCCCGAGGTGGTGGTGCACGTGGTGGGCGCCGTGCACCATCCGGGGCTGGTGCGCCTGCCCGCCGGCTCGCGGGTAGCCGACGCGGTGCGAGCCGCGGGTGGCACCACCGCCTCGGCGCGGCCGGCGAGCGTGAACCTGGCCCGGCAGCTCGTCGACGGCGAGCAGCTGGTGGTGCAGCGGCGCGGGAGCGCGCCGCTGGTCGCAGCGCCCGGGGCGCCCGCAGCGGTGGGCAGCGCGGGCGCGACGCCCGGCCCAGCAGCCCCGGTCGACCTGAACTCGGCGACGTTGGCGGCCCTCGATGCGCTGCCGGGGATTGGCCCGGTGCTGGCGCAGCGGATCCTCGACTGGCGCACCGCACATGGCCGGTTCAGCTCGGTCGACGAGCTCGGCGAGGTCTCGGGGATAGGTGAGGCGACCCTGGCCGACCTTCGTCCGGTGGTGACCGTGTGAGCGGGTCCACCGACGACCAGGTCGACGTCCCTGCGGGGACGTCCGAGCCGCTCGACGGGCGGCTGGCCGGGCCCGCCGTCGCGGCCTGGATTGGCGCCTTCGTCGGCACCGGTGCCCCTGCCGGACGGTCCGTCGGCTGGCTCGCCGTGCTCGGGATCGGCCTGTCGCTGATGGCTGCGGCGGTCATTGCGCGCCGCTCCGGCCGGAGCGCGCTGGCCCGGGCGGTGGTGCTGGTCCTGCTGTGCCTGATCGCAGGGTCCACTGTCGGCGCCCTCAGGCTCCAGGCGGTACGCGGCAGCGGGCTCGCCGCGCTTGCCCGGGACGGCGCCACCGCATCCGCGTCCGGCGTCGTGACCGCCGACCCGGTGCTGCACCGCGGCCGCACCCGCGGCGACCGACGACTTGGCGACCTGCTCCTCGTACCGGTGCGGCTGGACCGGGTCGAGGCCCGCGGGCGGCTGGTCCGCACCCGTGCGCCGGTGTTGGTGCTGGCCACGGACCGGCGTTGGGCCGCTCTGCTGCCTGGGCAGCGGCTGGCCCTGACCGGCCGGCTGGGAACGGCTGAAGCCGGCCAGCCGGTCTCGGCGGTGGTGTCGGTCCGTGGCCCGCCGGTGCTGGGCGGCCGCCCGCCGCCGGTGCAGCGCGCCGCCGGTGCGCTGCGTGCCGGGCTCCGCCGTGCGAGCGCCGGGCTGCCGCCCGACGAGCGCGGGCTGCTGCCCGGACTGGTCGTGGGCGACACCTCGCGGATGCCGCCGGGGCTGGTCGACGACTTCCGGACGGCGGGGCTGACTCATCTGACCGCCGTCAGTGGAGCCAACATCGCCATCCTCGTGTCGGTCGTGCTGGTGGCGGGGCGGTGGGCCGGGCTCCGAGGTCGGTGGCTGCCCGTGGCCGGGAGCCTGGCGATGGCGGCGTTCGTCGTGCTGGCCCGGCCCCAGCCCTCCGTGCTGCGCGCGGCCGCGATGGGCGCGATCGCCCTGCTCGCCCTGGTCACGGGCCGGCGGCGCCGCAGCCTGGCCGCGTTGACCGCCGCGGCCCTGCTGCTCCTGCTGGTCGACCCGTGGCTGGCGCGGTCCTACGGCTTCGTGCTGTCGGTGCTCGCCACCGGCGGGCTCGTCCTGCTGGCGCCGGTCTGGGCGCGCAGGTGGCAGGCCCGCGGCGTGCCCCGCCCGCTGGCCGAGGCCCTGGCGGTCCCGCTCGCCGCACAGCTCGTGTGCGGACCGGTGATCGTGCTGTTGAGCGGCCGGCTGAGCCTGGTCGCCGTGCCGGCCAACCTGCTGGTCGCGCCGGCCGTCGCGCCGGCCACCGTGCTCGGCGTCCTCGCGACGGCAGCTGCCCCGCTCGACGGCGGCCTGGCCCGGGTCCTGGCGACCGCAGCGGGCCTGCCGGTCTGGTGGGTGGCCCAGGTGGCAGGCGGGCCGCAGCGGTGCCGGGGTCCGCGGTCGGATGGCCGGGCTCGGTGAGCGGAGCTCTGTTGCTCGCCGCGGCGTCGGTGGCACTGCTGCTCACCGGTCGCCTGCTGGCCGGCGTCCGGCCCGCGCCGCCGGTGCCGCCGCCGTGCTCGGCGTCGCCCTGGTGGTGCCTGCGACCAGCCCGGGCTGGCCGCCTCCGGGCTGGGTGCTGGCCGTCTGCGACGTCGGGCAGGGCGACGCGCTGGTCCTCGCCGTGACCGACGGACGGCCGTCGTCGTGGATGCCGGTCCGGATCCGCAGGCCGTCGACCGCTGCCTGCGCCGGCTCGGCGTCGCGCCGGGTGCCGATCGTGCTGCTCACCCACCTGCACGCCGACCACGTCGAGGGACTGCCGGGTGTCCTGCGCGGGCGCCGGGTCGGCGAGGTGGCGCTCGGCAGCTACGGCGAGCCTGCCGACGAGCTGGCCCGGGTGCGCGGCTGGGCCCGCGGCTCCGATGTGCCCGTCCGGCCGGCAGTCGTGGGCGAGCGGATGTCGGTCGGGCCGGTGTCGTGGTCGGTGCTCTGGCCGGCCCGGGTGATCGACGAGGACTCGGTGCCCAACAACGCGAGCCTGGTGCTGCTCGTGCGCAGCCGCGGGCTGCGCCTGCTGCTGACCGGCGACGTGGAGCCGCCGGCGCAGCGGGCCCTGCTGGCCCGGCAGCGCCTGCCCCGGTGGACGTGCTGAAGGTGGCCCACCACGGCTCGGCGTACCAGGACCCCGACCTGCTCGCCGAGACCCGGCCGCGGCTGGCCCTGATCAGCGTCGGGATCGACAACGACTACGGGCACCCGGCGCCGACCACCGTCCGCGCGCTGCGCCGCAGCGGAGCGCTGGTCGGGCGCACCGACCTGGATGGCACCCTGGTCGTGGTCGGGCCGCGGACCACCTGCGGCTGGTCACCGCTCGGGGCTGACGGTGGCCGGCGCTAGCCTGACGTCGATGACCGCCGCCCCCGGCCCCGTGCCGCTCACCCTCGTCACCGGTCCCGAGGCGCTGCTGCGCGACCGGGCCGTCGCGGCCGCGGTCGCCGCCGTGCGGGTCGCCGACCCGGAGGCAGAGGTGCACGACCTGTCCGCTGTCGGGCTCGAGCCGGGCCGGGTGACCGGGCTGGCCAGCCCGTCGCTGTTCGGCGGCACGTCGGTGATCGTGGTCCGCGACGTGGCAGACGCCGCCGAGGCCATCACCGACGAGCTGAAGACGGTGCTCGCGGAGCCCGGCGACGACGTCGTGCTGGTGCTCGTGCACCCCGGTGGGGTCAAGGGCAAGTCGCTGCTGGACGCGGCCCGCGGCGCGGGTGCGGTGGTCGTCGACTGCAAGGTCGTGAAGTGGGAGAGCGACAAGGTGGCCTTCGTGCAGGGCGAGTTCAAGGCCGCCGGGCGCCGGGTGGCGCCGGCCGCCGCCGTCGCCCTGGTCGACGCGCTCGGCAGCGACCTCCGCGAGCTCGCCAACGCCTGCGCCCAGCTGGTGGCCGACACCGAAGGAACCGTCGACCGCGCGGTGGTCGAGCGCTATCACGCCGGCCGGATCGAGGTGACCGGCTTCAAGGTGGCTGACGCCGCGGTCGAGGGGCGCTACGAGGAGGCGCTGCGGCTGCTCCGGCACGCCCTGGCCACCGGCTCCGACCCGGTGCCGGTGAACGCCGCCTTCGCCATGGGTCTGCGCACCCTGGCCAAGGTGGGCGGCGCCTCCCGCACGGCGCGCCCGGACGACGTCGCGCGCGACCTCGGGCTGGCGCCGTTCCAGGTCAAGAAGGCCCGCGGCCAGCTCGCCGGCTGGAGCCCGGACGGGGTCGCGGCCGCGATCGTGGCGGTGGCCCGGGCCGACGAGCAGATCAAGGGCGGGGGCACCGACCCGGTGTACGCGCTGGAGCGAGCGGTGACCGACATCGTGGCCGCCCGCGCCCTCGGCTGAGCGGGCTGGTCCGGCCCCGGAACGACGAAGGACGCCACCTGCGAGGTGACGTCCTGGTCGGTCGCCGCGGTGCGGCGGCGCCGCTAGAGCGCGGCGGCCCGCTTGGCCATCGCGGACTTGCGGTTGGCCGCCTGGTTGGCGTGGATGACGCCCTTGCTGGCGGCCTTGTCCAGCTGACGCGAGGCGGTCTGCAGCGCCTCGAGCGCGGTCTCACGCTCGCCGGCGTCGGCGGCCTCGCGGAACTTGCGGACCGACGTCTTCAGCGAGGACTTGACGCCCTTGTTGCGCAGGCGCGCCTTCTCGTTCGTCTTGATCCGCTTGAGCTGGGACTTGATGTTCGCCACGAAGTAAGCCTCAGTGTTCGTCAGGTGGGGTGGTGCTCAGGTCTGTGGTCGGGTGGTGCGGCTACTCGCCGGCGGGCGACGTGCTGGGTGCCCGGGCGCGAACCCGACGCAGCAGAGTACCAAGACCATCCCATGGGGCGCGAACCGGCGGCTGGGCGCTGGTTCCCGGGGGGCCATATCCAGAAAAATTTCGCCAAAAGATCGACGGCTTCAACCTTTCGCTGTCGGCAAATCGCGGGTTACGTTGCACCGCCCGTACGGGTGACGCCTGTCACATCTGCCGTCTCCAGCGCGGGCTTCCTCATGTCTCCTCAGCCGAATAGGGGTTTGACCTTGTCGACACAGCAGCACAGAGGGCGCGGGCGCACGACGCTCGCCACCCTCGTCGCCGCAGCACTGCTCACCAGCGGTGCCGCCGCGGCAGCACCGGGGGCCGCGACGGCCGACTCGGTCAAGCCGCTCAAGTCCGTGAGCCATTCGGCCAAGGGAGGCGGCAAGGACAAGCTCGGCGCCGCCGACCGCACCAAGCTGGCCAAGGCCGAGGGTGCCGGTGACAAGACCGTCACGGCCATGATCATGACCAAGCCCTCGTCGACCAAGCGGCTCGCACGCGCGATCGAGGCCGCCGGCGGCTACGTCCGGATGACCGACGCCGGGCTGGGCTACGTCAGCGCCCTGGTCCCGACCTCGAAGCTGGACAAGGTCGTCGTCTCCGACTCCGACGTGCAGGCCGTGGACCTCGACGAGGTCGTGAAGCTGCCCAAGGACACGGTGACCACCAACGGTGCCGCCACCGGCACCTACTCCGGCCCGAGTGCCTCGACACCGGACAGCAACCCGTACATGCCCACCAAGGACACCGGCTCGACCGCGTTCAAGGCCCAGCACAAGGCGTGGGACGGCCGCGGCGTCACGATCGGCATCCTCGACTCCGGCATCGACCTGGACAGCGCGCCGCTGCGCACGACCACGACCCCGGGCGAGGAGAAGGTCGACCGACTGGTTCACCGCCACCGACCCGGTCACCGAGGGCGACTTCATCACCGGTGGTGACCCGACCTGGCTGCCGATGGTCCAGGACGCGACCGGGCCGACGTTCCCGACAACAGGTACCTACCGCGGCTCGTCGTGGACCCTGCCTGCCACCGGCAGCTACAAGATCCGCACCCTGGACGAGTCGAAGCTGACCCTCGCCGGCTGCGAGCTGTGCGACGCCAACCGCGACGGTGACAAGACCGACCGGATCGGCGTGCTCTACCAGCCGACCACCCACCAGATCTGGGTCGACACCGACGACGACAAATCGTTCACCGACGAGACCGCGATGGCGCCGTACAAGGCGTCCGGCCAGATCGGTCACATCGGCACGGACCAGGCGGCCACGCCCATCCACGAGTCGATCCCGTTCGTCGTCGACTACCGCGAGCACGTGGACTACACGGTCCTCGGCCTGCCGGCGGACCCGTACAAGGACGTCACCGCCGTCGACATCGGCATCGCGTCCGGCGAGCACGGCTCGCACGTCGCCGGTATCGCCGCGGCGCACTCGCTGCTCGGCGGCACGATGGACGGGCAGGCGCCCGGCGCCAAGCTCGTCTCGGCCCGCGCCTGCAACTTCGGCACCGGCTGCACCGCGGCGGCGCTCACCGACGGCATGGTCAAGCTGGCCCGGGACGGCGTGGACATCATCAACATGTCCATCGGCGGCCTGCCGGCGCAGAACGACGGCGACAACGCGCGGGCGAAGCTCTACAACGACATCATCAACATCCTCGGCGTGCAGATCGTCATCTCGGCCGGCAACTCGAGCAACGCCCTCAACACCATCGGCGACCCGTCGGTGGCCACCGACGTCGTGAGCGTCGGCGCCGACATCACCAAGGAGACCTGGGCCGCGAACTACGGCTCGGACGTCGACTTCACCGAGTCGATCATGCCGTTCTCCTCGGGTGGCCCGCGCGAGGACGGTGGCTTCAAGCCCGACATCACCGCGCCGGGTGCGGCCATCTCCACCACGCCGATGTGGCTGGACGGCACCCCGGTCGCCGAGGCCGGCTACGGCCTGCCGGTCGGCTACTCGATGCTGCAGGGCACCTCGATGGCGTCCCCGCAGGCGACCGGCTCGATGGCGCTGCTGCTCTCGGCCGCCAAGCAGGAGGGTGTGACGAGCACGTCGCCCGCCGCACTGCGTCGCGCGGTCTACTCCAGCGCTGTCTGGAACTCCACCATCCCCGCGTACCTGCAGGGCCGCGGTCAGATCGACGTACCCGCGGCGTGGTCGTTGTTCCGCATGGGTCTGGACGCGTCCGTCATCACCACGTCCGCGCCGGTCTGCACCGAGGTGTGGAACGTCCTCGGCAAGAGCTCGGGCACCGGCGTCTACAACCGGTGCGCCCCTGACGCAGGTGGTCAGGCGCCGGGCTCGACGAAGACCTACGCCGTCAAGGTCACCCGGACGACGGGCGAGGCCAGGTCCGGCACGTACGAGCTGTCGCTCAAGGGCAACGACGGCACCTTCTCGGTGTCGCCGTCCTCGGTGTCGCTGCCGCTGAACACTCCGGTCACGGTGAACGTCACCGCGACGCCGGCGGCCGGCGGCCACAGCACGACGATGCTGATCGACGACCCCAAGACCAGGGGCCTCGACGGGGCGATGATGGCCGTCGTTGCAGCGGGCAAGGCGTTCACCGCTCCGTCGTCGTACACGGTCAACGAGACCGGGCGTGGCCAAGCGCAACGTCGCGCAGAGCTACTTCGTGACCGTGCCCAAGGGAGCCAAGGCACTCGACCGTCTGATGAGCGGCCTCGCCGCGACAGCCAGACCCGGTTCCTGACCTTCCACCCGTACGGTCTGCCGCTGGACAACACGTCGACGCCGAACTGCTACAGCAACTACCCGGTCCCCGGCACGGCTGGCAACGGCTGCAAGCCGGACACCCGCACCTACCCCAACCCGACGCCGGGCGTGTGGGAGATCCTGGTCGAGGCACGGCGCACCTCGCCGCTGCTGGACAACCCGTTCTCGCTCACCGCGGGTGTCGTCGGCGTGCAGGTCGACCCGGCCAGCCAGACCATCCCGAGCGTCGTCGCCGGCCAGGCGACTCCGCTCAGCTGGACCGTCAAGAACCTGTTCAGCGGTGTGACGGCCACGGCGGTGGGCGGTGGCCTCGGCTCGGCCAAGACGGCCACGCCGACGATTGCCGACGGGACGCAGCAGACGTACACCGTCGTGGTGCCCGCGGGCGCGACGAAGCTGGACGTCAGCATCGGCAACACCTCGGACAAGGCCGCCGACCTCGACCTGTTCGTCACCGGCCCCGGTGGCAACAAGCAGTCGGCGGACGGTGACTCCGAGGAGGCCGTGTCCTACACCAACCCGGCGGCGGGCACCTACACGGTGACCGTCGACGGGTACTCGGTCCCGGCGGATACGACGACGTACGACTACGTCGACGTCTTCTACGGCGGGTCGCTGGGCAGCATCACGATCGACGAGCCCAGCACCTTCCCGCTGGGGGCAGGCGAGACGCACACCGTGACCGGCTCGGTGACGGCCAACTCGGCTCCGGCCGCCGGCCGCTCGCTGTTCGGCACGATGACCGTGAAGGACCCGGCGGGCATCGTCCTGGGCTCCGGCGCGGTCACGGTCTCGGCAGTCACCACGCCGTAGCCGCAGCAGGCAGCACCGCGACGGCCCCGGCAGGCACCCGCCTGCCGGGGCCGTCGCGCGTCCGGAGTCAGGAGCTGCGGCGGTGCTCCAGCCACGACGAGGTCACTGCCAGAGCGAGCCGTCGTCCAGCCAGTCCAGGGCGACCGCCCCGCAGTGCGCCTGCCAGGCCCGCATCGTCGGCAGCCCCGGCGGTGCCGGCCGACGGGCCCGCTCGTGCCAACATGCCGAGCAGCGACGCCACCACCGACGCCAGGTGCTCGCCGCAGGCACGTCGCGCGTGACCTCGGTGCAGGCGGCGCAGGAAGGCGTCCGGGTCCGGGCCGCCCTGGACCGGAAGTCCAGGGCGAGCAGCAGCGTGTCCAGCCAGGGCGCACCGCGGCAGGCCCAGGCCCAGTCGAGCAGCACGGCCTGGCCGTCGCGGACCAGCACGTTGTCCGCCCGGGCGTCCCAGTGCACCAGCGCGGTCGCCGGCCGTGACCTCCCGGGCGAGCTGCTGCGCCTCGAGCATCTCGGGCAGGCGGTCGAGCAGCGCGGCGGGCATGCCGCTCGGGTCGCGCGGACCAGGTCCCAGGCGTCCAGCATGCTGCGCCGACTCGGCGAAGCTCGGCAGCTCCGTCGGCGCCCGTCGCTCCGCGCGAGCTGGCCGAGGCGCGGCGACCCGCGTCGACGTCCGGCTCGGTCCACGGCACGCCCGGTCGCCGGCCATCGACGTCCTCGAGGACGAGGACGACCCAGTCGCCGTCGTCGTACGACGAGAGCAGCCGCGGCGTGGGCACCGCGGCGGCAGCAGCCGACAGCGCGCGGATCTCGGCCCGGTTGAGGTCCGGGGCTGTCGGGGTTCAGGATCGCTCCGACCGCCTTGACGAACGCTCGGCTCCCGTCCGCGCAGACGACCCGCACGGCGGCGCCGGGGGAGAAGCCGCCGTGCTGGGTGACCGCCGACGCGACCGGCGAACCGACGCAGCGACGCCCCGACCTCGCCGCGGACGTCGCCCAGGGCGCGGCCTCCGGCGACGGGATGCGGGATGACCCATGGCGGGCGACGGGCTCTCGCGCGCGTCATCGCTCGATCATCCCGGCCCGGTCGCGAGCCCGAGCGCCACGGCGCGGTTGTCCGCCGCAGTGGGAGGATGGTCCGGCGGCCCCCGTCGTACCGAGCATGAGCATTGGACCCTGCGTGCCCGCCAGCCCCGGACGCGACACCGAGCCTAACCGCCGTCAGCCTGCCGCGACCGCACCGACCCGTCGCTGATCCGCAACTTCTGCATCATCGCGCACATCGACCACGGCAAGTCGACGCTGGCCGACCGCATGCTGCAGCTCACCGGCGTCGTCGACGAGCGCACGATGCGCGCGCAGTACCTCGACCGCATGGACATCGAGCGCGAGCGGGGCATCACCATCAAGAGCCAGGCGGTCCGGCTGCCCGTTCGACCGGCGGCACGACACGGCACGGACCTACGCGCTGAACATGATCGACACCCCGGGCCACGTCGACTTCACCTACGAGGTGTCCCGCTCGCTCGCCGCCTGCGAGGGCGCCGTCCTGCTGGTCGACGCGGCGCAGGGCATCGAGGCGCAGACGCTGGCCAACCTCTATCTGGCGCTCGAGAACGACCTGCACGATCATCCCGGTGCTCAACAAGATCGACCTGCCGGCGGCGCAGCCGGAGAAGTACGCCGCCGAGCTCGCGCACATCATCGGCTGCGAGCCCGACGACGTGCTGCGGGTCAGCGCCAAGACCGGCGAGGGCGTCGCGGAGCTGCTCGACCGAGATCGTCCGCGCGGTGCCGCACCCGGTCGGCGACCCGGACGCGCCGGCCCGCGCGATGATCTTCGACAGCGTCTACGACGCCTACCGCGGCGTCGTCACCTACGTGCGGGTCATCGACGGGCAACCTGTCGCCGCGCGAGCGCATCCTGATGATGTCCACCAGGGCGACAGCACGAGATGCTCGAGATCGGCGTCATCTCGCCGGAGCCGGTGCCGTCGGACGGGCTCGGCGTCGGCGAGGTCGGCTACCTCATCACCGGCGTGAAGGACGTCCGCCAGTCGCGGGTCGGCGACACGGTCACCAACGCGGTCAAGCCGGCGCCGACGCCGCTCGGCGGCTACAAGGACCCGAAGCCGATGGTGTTCTCCGGCCTCTATCCGCTCGACGGCTCGACTACCCCGGACCTGCGCGACGCCCTCGACAGGCTGCAGCTCAACGACGCCGCGCTGGTCTACGAGCCGGAGACGTCGGCCGCGCTGGGCTTCGGCTTCCGCTGCGGCTTCCTCGGCCTGCTGCACCTGGAGATCGTGCGCGAGCGGCTCGAGCGCGAGTTCGACCTCGACCTGATCGCGACCGCGCCCAACGTCGTCTACCGCGTGGTCATGGACGACGGCGCCGAGCGCATCGTCACCAACCCGAGCGAGTTCCCCGACGGCAAGATCGCCGAGGTCTACGAGCCGGTCGTGCGGGCGACGATCCTCGCGCCGAGCGAGTACATCGGCGCGATCATGGAGCTCTGCCAGGCCCGCCGCGGCACGCTGCTGGGCATGGACTACCTGTCCGAGGAGCGGGTCGAGCTGCGCTACACGCTGCCGCTCGCCGAGATCATCTTCGACTTCTTCGACCACCTGAAGTCGCGGACCCGCGGCTACGCCTCGCTCGACTACGAGCTCGACGGGCGAGCAGGCGGCGGCGCTGGTCAAGGTCGACATCCTGCTGCAGGGCGAGGCGCGTCGACGCGTTCTCCTCGATCGTGCACAAGGACAAGGCCTACGCGTACGGCGTGCTGATGACCCAGCGGCTGCGCAAGCTGATCCCGCGCCAGCAGTTCGAGGTGCCGATCCAGGCCGCGATCGGCTCGCGGGTCATCGCCCGCGAGAGCATCCGGGCGATCCGCAAGGACGTGCTCGCCAAGTGCTACGGCGGCGACATCACCCGCAAGCGCAAGCTGCTGGAGAAGCAGAAGGAGGGCAAGAAGCGGATGAAGATGGTCGGCCGGGTCGAGGTGCCCCAGGAGGCCTTCATCGCCGCGCTCTCCACCGACGCCGCCGCGGACAAGGCCAAGAAGTAGGCCCGTCGGTTGCCGCCCGTCGACCACGTATGGCAGGCGAGTCGGAAGGCGGATTCAGCCGGTCGTCGCAACACGGCGGTTCAGGACGCTTCTGACAGTAGGGCGTTGAGGGCCTCGCGGGGTGCGCGAGCCGAGGGTCTCGCGGGGCCGGCCGTTAGCTCGGCGGCGACTCTGACCAGCTCGGCGGGTGAGTGCGCCGACAGGTCGGTGCCTTTGGGGAAGTACTGGCGAAGCAGCCGTTGGTGTTCTCGTTCGTGCCGTGTTGCCAGGGGCTGTGCGGGTCACAGAAGTAGATTTGCAGGTCGGTGGCCATGGTGATCTGGGCGTGTGCCGCGAGCTCGGTGCTTGGTCCCAGGTCAGAGTCCGGCGCAACGTGGCCGGGAGGGTCATGATCGCTGCGGCGATGGCGTCGCGTATGGCGGGGCACTGTGGTTCTGCGGCAGGTGCAGGAGGATCACGACCGGGTGGTGCGCTCGACCAGGGTGCCGATCGCGGAGGCGCTGTGCGAGCCGACGATCAGGTCGCCCTCCCAATGTCCGGGCACCGCCCGGTCTTCCACTTCGGGCGGCCGTCGGAGATCATCACCATGTTCGGGATCCGGACCAGGCGGGCCGTCACCTGCCGTCGCGGCTGCGCAGAGCCCGGCCGGTGCGCAGGCAGGCGGTCAGCTCCCGGCGCAGCCCGCCCGGCCCTGGACGTAGAGGGCCTGGTAGATCGTCTCGTGGGACACGCGCATCTCACCGTCGTCGGGATGGTCCTCGACCAGGCGTCGGGAGATCTGCTCCGGGCTCCACCGCTGGGTCAGCCCATCCTGCACGCGGCGGCCAGCCGTGGGCTGGCCGACAGTTTGCCTTCCTTCGGTCGCTGGGCCCGCGACTCTGCCTTGGCCTGGGCGGTGCTCGCCGTAGCCGGCCGGCCAGCGCAGCACGCCGTTGCGGGCGATCTCCCGTCCGACGGTGGTCTTGTGCCGCCGATCCGGACCGCGATCGCCGTTGGGGTCTCGCCCGCGGCTATCCCGACCGCGATCTCCTCCGCTCGGCCAGCGACAGGTGCCGCCCCTGACCGGCGGCTCCACAAGGCTGATCGGCGACATCCACCGCCTCACCAAACCAGCGACTCCCAGTGCACCGGTTCACCCCGAACGCCGGGCAGCCTCCTCCGCGACGAGCCCATCAGCGATCCCTCGCCAGAAAGCACGCTGCACCGACTTCAACGTCCGTGGACGTCCCATCACGACACCTCATTCGATCAAGGTGTTGCGACGACCCCTTGAACCCGAGGTACTTCCCGAGG
>CAVSKC010000005.1:0-343575 GCA_963728425.1 uncultured Actinomycetota bacterium | reverse complement strand
TGGCTTGTCAAGAGGTATCTCGCCATCAGCCACGGACTCCCACGCCCGGTCGCGCCCAATCGGGCCCGAGATGGGCACCCGCCAAGGGAAATGTCAGGTTCTGATGCGCTTCGTTTCGTAGGCCCACATGGCGATCTCGACTCGGTTCCTCGCGCCGAGCTTGTCCATGAGGCTGGCGAGGTGGGTCTTGACGGTGCTGAGACTGATGTGGAGCTCGTTCGGCGATCTCGGCGTTGGTCAGACCCCGGGCGACGGTGACCAGCACCTCCTCCTCCCGCGCGGTGAGGGGTTCGATCGGCTGGGCCAGCGGCTGGCTGGTCCGTACGTCGGCGAACGCAGCCAGCAGGCGGACCGTGACGCTCGGAGCGATCAACGCTTCACCGTTGGCGGCCGCATGGATCGCCTGGGTGAGCAGTTCAGGTCCTGCGTCCTTGAGGAGGAATCCGCGGGCGCCCGCCTTGAGCGCGCCGTGGACGTACTCGTCGAGGTCGAACGTCGTGATGACCACCACGGCGAGTGGATCCTCGACGTCCGGCCCGGCCAGCGCACGCGTCGCCTCGAGCCCGTTGAGCTCGGGCATGCGGATGTCGAACAGGCAGACGTCGGGTCGCAGCTCGCGGGCGAGGGAGACGGCTTCCCGGCCGTCCCGCGCCTCGCCGACCACCTCGATGTCGGGCTGGGCGTCGAGGATCATGCGCAGCCCGGTCCGGACGATCTCCTGGTCGTCGGCGACGAGGACGCGGATGCTCATCGGGCTGGCCCCGCCCGAGGAAGCACCGCGTCGACCACCCAGCCATGGTCGGGCCCGGGGCCTGCCGCGAGGGTCCCGCCGAGGAGTGCCGCCCGCTCCGTCATCCCGACGACGCCGTAGCCCGGAGCGACGCTGGATGCGTGGACCGGCTCGCCGTCGTCGCAGACCGTCAGCCGTACGGCGTCATCCCCTCCGACGACCTGCACGTCGATCCGGGTGGCGTTGCGTGCGTGCCGCAGCGCGTTCGTCACTGACTCCTGGGCGATGCGATAGGTGGCTGCCCCGACCGCCGGGCTGAGCGCGTCGAGATCGCCCGTGAGCCGCACCTGCACCCGAGGTTCGTCGTCGAGGCTGCCCGCGAGCCGCTCGATGTCGGCAATGCCGTTTTGCGGGGCGAGGTCGGCATCCTCGCGATCGCGCAGCGCGCCCACCATGATCCGCATCTCGGCGAGGGTGCGGGAGCCTTCGTCCTCGATGACCCGGAGCGCATCGAGCGCCGCTTCGGGGTCCGACGGGGCGACCACCCGTCCCGCCTGCGCCCGGACGACCATCGCCGAGACGTGGTGCGCCACGGTGTCATGCAGCTCCCGCGCGAGCTGCTCGCGCTCGCGCAGCCGCACCTGATCGATCTCGCGAGTCCGCGACGTCGTCCAGAAGCGGACCAAGGCGCCGAGAACTGCGGGGAACATGAGGAACACGAAGCCTGCTACCGCCTCGCCGAAACCGTTGAAATCGCTCGCGATCCCGAGCACGCCGGCGACCACGATGATCGACAACCCGATCATGACCTCGCGACCAGACCCCCATCGAAGCAACGCGTAGGGGACCAGCAGCACGTAGATCATCGTGTA
The DNA here is from genome assembly GCA_963728425.1 of uncultured Actinomycetota bacterium. Classification (GTDB taxonomy): domain Bacteria; phylum Actinomycetota; class Actinomycetes; order JACCUZ01; family JACCUZ01; genus JAVEDA01. The sequence continues at coordinate 341,973 of CAVSKC010000005.1, read as the reverse complement.
CAGCCCGACGGAGTGGCCGGACCATCGATCAGCGTGGCGAGTTCAGCACGATGACCGCGCCGAAGACCACGGCGACGACAGCGAGTGGGTGCGTCCGCCGCCACAGAAGCGGGAACGCCAACGCCACGGCGAGCACGAGCGCGACCGGACGCCACGGGACATCCGTACGAAAGATGCCTTCGAGTACGGCGGTCAGCACCAGGACAGCGACCAGTGCCCAGTCCCGCCAGACCCGCACCGGGGGCGCGGCAGCTCGGGGCTCGTCCCGCAGAGACCTGACCACGCTGTTGATCACGACCCCAGCGTAGGGAACGCGCGCCGGTGCGCATCGGCCGAAAGAACCAGACGCTCGCCCTTCCATCGGCCGGGGCATCGCCGACCCCTGCGGCCGATGTGCACTCCGCGTCGCGTCGCCACGCTGACGGACATGGCAGTCGCGTTGACGCCAACGATCTGGAGGACGACCGATGATGTCGCAGTCTCTGTACCGTCTTGGCCACCTGGCTGCCCGCCGCCCCTGGGTCGTGATCGGCTCCTGGCTGGTGCTCGCGGTCGTCGTCGTGGGCGCTTCCAGCACCTTCGGTCACCGGCTCAAGGACTCCATGCAGGTGCCGGGACTCGACTCCCAGCAGGCGAGCGAGCTGATGGCCGCCGCCGGCGCAGGCGATGCCGGTCTGACGGCTCAGGTGGTGGTGACCCCGCTGGACGACGACGCGACGTTCTTCGACTCGGCGGAGGCAAGGTCTGCGCTCGCCAGCTGCAGCAGCGGCGCCGCGCGCGCTGCCCCATGTCCTCAAGACGACGCGAGGTCGTGTCGCCAGACGGACGCGTCGCGCTCATCCGCCTGCAGTACCCGCTCGTGGACGAGCTCTCGGCCCAGGACCTCAGCAACCTCAAGGCGTTCGGTGCCGAGGCCGAGGCAGGGTCCCCGCTGCGGATCGAGATGGGTGGCGACCTCTACTTCGCGTTCGAGCAGCCGCAGCCCGCCCTGGGCGAGCTCATCGGCCTGCTTGTCGCGGCGCTCATCCTCTTCCTCGCCTTCGGGTCCCTGATCGCCACGGCCCTCCCGCTCGGCACCGCGGTGCTCGGACTCGCCGTCGGTGTCAGCTCCATGTCACTCATCGCCAACGTCATCGACATCCCCAGCTGGGCGCCGGTCCTCGGCGCGATGGTGGGGCTGGGAGTGGGCATCGACTACGCCTTGTTCATCGTGACCCGGCACCGTGACTACCTTGCTCGCGGCCTGCCGGTCGCGGAGTCGGTCGGCTCGGCGCTGGCCACGGCCGGCAAGCCGGTGGTGGTCGCCGGCGGCATCGTCGTCGTGGCGATCCTCGGGCTGGTCGTGGCCGGAGTCCCGTTCATGACCGCAGGTGGCATCGCGATCTCGGTCGTCGTCCTCGTCATGGTGGCCGTCTCGGTCACGCTGCTGCCTGCGTTCCTGGGCCTCGCCGGGCAGCGCATCAACCGGCGCAGGCACCGTTCCGCTCGCGGCGGTGTCGACAGCTCCGTCAACCCGGGCTGGTCACGATGGATCCGGCACGTGACCCGCAACCCTTGGCCGTACGCCGTGGGCGTCACCGTGCTGCTGCTCGCTCTCGCCGCGCCGGTGGTCGCACTGCGTCCCGGCATCCCCGACGACGGTGCGCTGCCCGAGAGCCGGACCGAGCGCCAGGCCTACGACCTGGTGGCCCAGGGGTTCGGTCCGGGCAGCAACGGGCCGGTGGTGGTCGCCGTCGACATCGCCGAGGATCCGACCGTGGTCGATCCTCTGGTGGAGGCGGTCAGGGCTGACCCGGGGATCGCCTCGGTGGGTGCCCCGAGATGCACGCCGGCGCGGGTGTTGCTGTCGTCGTCGCCATCCCGACGACGGGGCCGCAGGACGCCGCCACGCACGCGACGGTCGAGCGGTTGCGCGCGGAGGTGCTGCCCAGCGTGCTCGCAGGCAGCCCCGCGCAGGCACACGTCGGTGGTCAGACGGCGAACTTCGCCGACGTCGGCGCACGCGTCAACGAACGGCTCCCGGTGCTGATCGCCGCGGTGCTCGCGATGTCCTTCGTCCTTCTGATGCTGGTCTTCCGGTCGGTGCTCGTGCCGCTCAAGGCCGTGGTCCTCAACCTGCTCAGCATCGGTGCGGCGTACGGCGTGATGGTCATGGTGTTCCAGTGGGGCTGGGCCGCCGGGCTCATCGGGCTCGAGTCGACTGTGCCGATCGTCTCCTTCATCCCGATGTTCATGTTCGCGATCCTGTTCGGTCTCTCGATGGACTACGAGGTGTTCCTGTTGTCCCGGGTGCGTGAGGAGTACGTCGCCACGCGGCGACAACCAGACGTCGATCGTCAGCGGCATCGCCTCGACCGGGCGGGTCATCACGTCGGCTGCGCTCATCATGATCTCGGTGTTCCTCGCCTTCGTCCTCGGGCGAGGACGCGGCGACGAAGATGTTCGGCCTCGGCCTGGCCACGGCAATCTTCGTGGACGCCACCCTCGTCCGCATGGTGCTCGTGCCGGCGACCATGACCCTTCTCGGCGACGCCAACTGGTGGATCCCGCGGAAGGTCGCGGCACCGGCTGATCTCGGCAGTCGGGCGACCCGGCTCGGGCACCGGCTGCCGATGCCGCGGACCCGCATCGCGCCCACGCTTCTTTCTCGACGACCCGAAGGAGAAGAGACATGACCAGCACCGCGACGGCCCCGGGTGCGCGACTACCCGATGAGCGCGCTCAGAACGTGTGGTGGGGGGTCCAGGAACCGTGCACCTCGCGCAACCGCGCGACGATCTCCCCCACCGTGGCGTAGGCGCTGACCGCGTCGACGCACGGCCCGACGATGTTGGTGCCGGCCTCGGCCGCGTCGTGCACCGCGTCCAGGGCCGCGGTCACCGCTGTCTGGTCCCGCCTGATCCGCAGCTCGGCGACGGCCCGGGCCTGGTCCCGCTCGCGGCCCGGGTCGACGGTGAACACCTCGAGCGGCTCGGTCGGCGACCGGTGCCGGTTCACCCCGACCACCACGCGGTCGCCCGACTCGACGTCGCGCGTCTGCCGGTACGCCGCGTCGGAGAGCTGCCTGGGCGAACCAGCCGGACTCGATGCACGCGAGCGCACCGCCCCGCCGGTCGATGTCGTCCATCGACGTCGCGGATCCGCGCGCTCGAGGTCGTCGGTGAGCTGCCTCGACCGCGTACGAGCCCGCCGAGCGGGTCGACCGTCTCGGTCAGCCCGGTCTCGAAGGCGACGACCTGCTGGGTACGCAGCGCCAGCGTCGCGGCGGCCTCGGTCGGGACGCCGAGCGCCTCGTCGTACGCCGAGACGTGCATGGTCTGCACGCCGGCGCAGCGCGGCGGCGATCGCCTCGATCGTCGGCGCGGACGACGTTGTTCAGCGGCTGCTGCGCGGTGAAGCGTCGAGCCGGCCGTGAACGCGAAGATCCGCAGCTGCTGCGATCGCGGGTCCTGCGCGCCGTACCGCGTCGCGCATCAGGTCGCGCCCACACCCGGCGGGCCGCTCGGAACTTCGCGACCTCGGGCGAGGAAGTCCATCGTGATCGACAGGAACGTGAACAGCGTCGGCGCCACCTCGTCGACCGTCAGCGCCCCGGCGGACGCACTCGTCGAGGTAGGCGATCGGCGTTGGCGAACGTGAACGCGATCTCCTGCGCGGCGTCGCCGCCGGCCTCGCGGATGTGGTAGCCGCGACATCGCCAGCGGCACCCAGCGCGGGCGCGCCGGCGCGCAGTACTCGATGGTGTCGACGGCCAGCCGGAGCGACGCCTCGGGCGGGAAGATCTGCGTGCCGCGGGCGATGAACTCCTTGAGCACGTCGTTCTGGATGAACAGCCCGAACGTCGTTCGGGTCCACGCCGCGTCGCTCGGCCAGCGCGATGAACAGCGCCGCCCACACGTAGCCGATCGAGTTCGCGGTCGTGCGGACCTGGCAGATCTCCTCCAGCGGGATGCCGTCCATCAGGATCTCGATGTCGGCGAGCGAGTCGATCGCGACGCCGACCCGGCCGACCTCGCCGGCCGCGCGCGGGTCGTCGGAGTCCAGGCCCATCTGGGTCGGCAGGTCGAGCGCGACCGAGAACCCGGTGGCCCCCGCGTCGAGCAGCGGCCGGAACCGCTGGTTGGACTGCTGCGGCGGTGCCGAACCCGGCGTACTGGCCCATGATCCATGGCTTCGGGTCGGCGCGAGATGCCGCGGGTGTACGGGAACTCGCCGGGGCGCTCCGCGCCCTCGGGTGCATAGTCCGGACGCAGTCGCTCCCTCATGCGTGCTCACCGCCGGCAGCCAGCTGGTCCCGGAGGACCTTCTTGGCGATCTTCCCGGTGGCGTTCAGCGGGAACGCGTCGACCCGGCGTACCTCCTTGGGCTTCTTGTACGACGCGAGCCGCGCCCGGCAGTGCGTCCACGACCGCTGCCTCGCTGCCTCGGCGCCCGGCCGGTCTGTAGAGCGCGACGATCCGCTGACCCCAGTCCGGCGTCGGGCGACGCCGATCACCGCGACCTCGCGCGACCCCCGGCACCTCGGCGATGACGTCCTCGACCTCGCGCGGGTAGATGTTGTATCCGCCAGAGATGATCATGTCGCCCTTGCGGTCGACCAGCCAGAGCCGGCCGTCGGCGTCGAGGCGACCGAGGTCGCCGGTGTGCAGCCAGCCGTCCCGCACGGCTCTTGGCCAGGTCCTCGCGGCCGGCCGCGTTCCAGTACCCGGGCATGACGTGGTCGCCGCGGGTGACGACCTCGCCGACCTCGCCGCGCGGCACGCGCCCGGCCGTCCTCGTCGACGACCGCGAGCTCGACCCCGAGCGCCGGCCGGCCGGCCGAGGTCGAGCAGGTCCGGCTCGTCGGCCAGGCCCCGCGCGTGGTCGGCGGCGTCAGGACCGTCACCGGCGGGATCGCCTCGACCAGCCCGTAGTACTGCACCAGGTTCGGGGTGATCCGGTCGTACGCCTGACGCATCTGCTCCGGCGGCATCGGCGCGCCGGCATAGCCCAGCATCCGCAGCCCGCGCATCCGCGACCGGTCGACGTCGGGCATCGCCAGCAGTCGGGCGACCATCGTGGGCACCAGCGCCGTGTGCGTGACGCCGCGGTGCTCGACGGCGTCGACGAACGCCCGCCGGGTCCCACGACGGCAGCACCAGCTGGGTCGCGCCGGCCGCCAGGAACGGCAGCACGAACAGCCCGCTGGTATGGGTGATCGGCCCGGCGTGCAGCGTACACGTCGTCCGGCCGCGGCGGCCCGCCGAGGACGTCGACGGTCATGTTGACCAGGCTCGCGCAGCCAGTTCCGGTGCGTGCGCCGGGCGCCCTTGGGATGCCCGGTCGTGCCCGACGAGTAGTGCAGCCCGCAGAGGGCGTCGGGGTCGACGGCGGGCAGCGGGGTCGAGCGCGCAGCAGCCAGCACGGTGGCGTACGACGTGCCCGGGCCGTCACCGACGACCACCACGCGCCGCTCCGCCAACCCCGAGCGCAACGCCTCGGTCGGCTCGGCGAAGCGCGCGTCGTAGATCGAGCAGCTCCGCGCCCGAGTCGTCCGCGATCCGGGCCCAGTCGTCGGGGTGCAGGCGGTGGTTGAGCGCGACCCGCACCAGTCCCGCCGAGCGGATCGCGAGGTCCGTCTCGAGGTAGGTCGTGCTGTTGGGCTGCAGGTCGAGCACCCGGTCGCCGTGCCCGAGGCCGAGCGCGCGCAGCCCGCGGGCGACCCGGGCCACCCGGTCGCCGAGCTCGGCGAAGGTCAGGGTGCGCTCGGGTCCGTCGACGGCGACCCGGTCGCCGAAGCGATGGGCGGCGCGGGCGACGAGCGGCCGACGTCCATGTCAGGACCTCGCCGCCGGTGCGACGTAGGTGGCGTCGAGGATCCGCACGGCCGTGCGGCAGCACTGCGACCGGGTTGAGGTCGAGCTCGTACCCCGGCTCCCACGCACCCACCAGCGACGAGACGTCGACGAGCAGCCGCACCAATGCCTCGACGTCGAGGGCGGGCCGGCCGCGAACTCCGTGCAGGACCGCGGCACCGCGCAGCTCGGTGAGCATGTCGCGCGCGTCGGCTGCTGAGACCGGCAGCAGCCGGAAGACCGCGTCGTCGAGGACCTCGGTGAGCACGCCGCCCGAGGCCAGGGTGAGCACCGGCCCGAGCGGGGTCGGCGCCACGCCGACCAGGACCTCCGACCCCGCCGCGCACGACCTCCTCGACCAGGACGCCACCGCCGAGCGCGACCAGCCGCTCGTACGTCGGCGCGGCCTCGGCCGCGGTGACGCCGACGACCACGCCACCGGCCTCGGTCTTGTGCAGCAGGCCCGGGACGACCGCCTTGACGACCGCCTGGCCGCCGACCTCGGCGCACGGCATCCGCCGCGTCCGACGATCCGGTGACCAACCGGCCGCGCGGGACCGGCAGCCCTGCCCCGGCCAGCAACCGCTTCAGCTCGACCTCGTCCGCACCCGCGGGCGGAGCGGCTTCCCCGCCGCGGTCAGCGGGTGCGGCCGCTCGTGGCCGCGTCTGCCAGAGCCCGGCCAGCGCCCGCACCGCCCGGGCAGGCGTCGGGTAGGCCGGGATACCCGCTGCCCGCAGTGCGGCCGACGCCTTGGGGGCGAGGAAGTCCGCCCCGGTGCGAGCCACGAGAACCGGCTTCCCGGTGCGCTCCGCGACCCGCGTGAGCGAGTCGACCATGCGGTCCACGTCGTCACCGGTGAGCACGCAGAAGCAGGCGACCACGGCATCGACGTGGTCGTCGTCGGCGACGGCGTCGAGGCACCGGTCGAACAGGGTGGGGTCGCTCATGACGGTGGCGGTCACGTCGACCGGGTTCGCTGTGGACCCGAAAGCGGGAACGACCCCGGCCAGCACGGCGGCTGTCGCCGGCGCGAACGACGCCAGCTCGAGAGCGTGGGCGGCGACGGCGTCCGCCGCGAGGATGCCGGAGCCGCCGCTGGTGGTGACGACGGCCACCCGTGGCCCGGCCGGTCGGCGCGGTTGCTCGAAGGCGTCGCCGAGGTCGAGCAGCTCGTCCACGTCGCGGGCGCGGGCGATGTGCAGCTGGCGCAGCACGCCGTCCACGACCTTGTCGCCGGCCGCCAGCGCTCCGGTGTGCGACGCTGCGGCCCGGGCACCCGCCTCCGAGCTGCCCGCCTTGAGCAGCGCCACCGGCTTGCCGAGCGCGGCCAGGCGACGCAGTGCCGCACCGTCGGGCAGGGACTCGGTGTAGCCGAGCAGGGCCGTGCACTCGTCCAGCCCGGCCAGTGCGGTGAGCACCTCGACGGTGTCGACGTCCGCCTCGTTGCCGGTGTTGACGACCCAGCCGAGGCCGAGGCCGCGGGCCAGGGCGAGGCTGACCGTCCCGTAGCCGAGCGCACCGCTCTGGCTGACGAAGCCGACCGAGCCCGCCTTCATCGGTACGTCGTCGGCCGAGAACAGCGGTGAGAACGACGACACCTGCCCGGTGCCGAAGCCCACCGTGCCGATGCAGTTGGGCCCGACCACGCGGACTCCGCCGGCCCGCGCGCGGCGGACCACCTCCTCCTGGAGCGCGACGCCCTCCGCACCAGCCTCGGCGAACCCGGACGACATCACGACGGCGACCGGCACACCGGCCGCCGCGCAGTCGTCGATCGCGGCAGGCACGCGCGCCGCGGCGACCATGACGAGAGCGAGGTCGACCGGCCCCGCCGCGTCTCGAGCCGCGGCGACCGTGACGTGCGCCGGCAGGCCGAGCACGCTCTCGGCGGACGGGTGCACGGGGAGGATGCGGCCGCCGAAGCCGTACCGCTGGAGATAGGAGATCGGCAGGCGACCGAGGGCACCCACCCGCTCCGTGGCCCCGATGACGGCGACCGACCGGGCGGCCCAGAGCGGCGCGAGCGGGCTGACCATGGCGCTAGTCAATGCCCGAACGCCTCCTCGAGCCACCAGCTGCCCCGGTCCCGCGTCATTTTCGCGTCGATCACGAGTGGCCTGCTGCGCGGTCCCTGCACCCAGCTCTGGACGGCCGCCAGGTCGGCCGGCTCGCGCACCGTCACACCCTCGCACCCGAAGCCGCGACCGATGGCGGCGATGTCGACGGGCGGGAACCGCACGGTGTCCAGCGGGTATCCGTCGCGGGCCGAAGTGGTGCACCTCCGCGCCGTACGCCTCGTCGTCGTAGACCGCGATCACCATCGGGAGGCCGAGCCGCACGACGGTCTCCAGCTCGGCGACCGACATCAGCGCGCCGCCGTCCCCGAGCGCGGCCACCGGGAGCCGGTCGGGCTGCGCCAGTGCGGCGCCGATCGCGGTCGCCAGCCCCAGGCCGATCGACTGGAACGCCTGGGTGAAGCAGAAACCGCGCTCGTCCGGCACCGACAGGAACATGCTCGGGTAGCCCATGAAGTTGCCCGAGTCGACGCCGACCACTCGCTCGCGCGGCAGCACCGCGTCCAGCCCGAGGGTGAACGTGCGGGGGTCGATCCGGCCGTCCCGGCTCTCGTCGTCGTACGGGACGTCGGCCCAGCGGACCTCGCGCGCGATCCGCCCGGCGAGGGCGGGGTCCCGGTAGCCGGGCTGCTCGCGGCCGTCCAGCGCGCCGAGCACCTCCCGCGCGGTCGCTGCCACGTCGCCGACGACACCGATGTCGACCCGCCGCGCCGCTCCGAGCGCCTCGGCGTCGAGGTCGACCTGTGCGACGGTCGCGCCCGGGCCGATCAACCTGCCGTGCCGCATCGTCCACATGTTCAGGGCGCAGCCCCAGCCGACGATGAGGTCGGCACCGGTGATCAGCTCCGCGGCCAGCGGCGAGGCGAAGCCACCCGAGACGTCCAGCGACCACGGGTTGTCGTGGAACAGACCCTTGGCCACCGCCGACGTGGCGAGCAACGCACCCGTCGCCGCGGCGAGTGCCTCGAGCTCGGCCCGTGCGGCGAGGGCGCCGCGGCCGGCCATGAAGACCGGCCGCTGCGACCGCGCGAGCGCAGCCGAGAACGCCTGCACCGCCTCGCTGTCCGGGGCGAGCGGCGCCGGCGTGCCGTCGGCAGGCACCGGCGACCAGTCGGGGCAGTCCAGCGACTGCACCTCGAGCGGCAGGTTGAGCAGCACGGTGCGCCGCTCGGTGCGGGCGCGGCGCACCGCCCGCGCCACGTCGCGGACGGCCGACTCGGCCGAGGCCACCCGCTCGCTGACCGCGCCGACGGCCCGGGCCAGACCCGGCTGGTCGACGAAGAAGTTCGAGCCAGGCTGGGACGCCTCGGCCGCGAGCACCACCATCGGGGTGCGGCTCTTCGCCGCTTCGGTCAGCCCCGTCATCGCGTTGGTGAGCCCGCATCCCTGGTGCACGGTGAGCGCGGCGACCGACCCGCTCACGCGCGAGTAGGCGTCGGCCATCGTGACCGCGCCTCCCTCGTGCCGGGCGGCCACGAACCGCGCGCCGGCCGCCACCATGGCGTTGGTGGCGTGGAAGTTGCCGCTGCCGACGACGCCGAACGCCTGGTCGACACCTTCGGCGACCAGCACCCGGCCGACGGCCTCGGCTACCCGCACGGCGCCATCATCGCTCGACGAGTGCGAGCACCCGGGTGGGGCTGCCGGAGCCGCCGACGATCGGCAGCGGACCCGCGAACACCACGGCGCCTGTGGGCGGCAGCAGCGCGAGGTTCTGCAGCTGGGTCAGGCCGTACTTCCCGGCGCCGAGCAGGAACTGGTGGCACGGGAAGGCGGGGTCGAAGGAGTGCGCCGCACCGGCGTCGGTTCCGACCGTCTCGACGCCCACGCCGATGATGGGTGCCTCCTCGGCCAGCCAGCGCGCACACCCGACCGAGACCCCGGGGGTGTGCGGCCCGGTGTCATCGGCGTTGAGGAAGGCGCTCTGGTCGTGCGAGCGCGCGTCCCATCCGGTGCGCAGCAGCAGCCAGCCGCCGGCCGGGAGGGCGCCGTGCTCCGCCTCCCAGGCCTTGATGTCCTCGATCTCGAGCACCCAGTCGGGGTCGGCTGCCGCCTGCGCCGAGAAGTCGAGGACGGCAGCGGCCGCCACCAGCCGGGTGGTGGGCAGCTGGGACACGTCGTCCTTGTCCTGCCCGGTCACCCAGTGGATCGGGGCGTCCAGATGGGTGCCGGTGTGCTCGCCGGTGCGGATGTTGTTCCAGTACCAGCCCGGGCCCCGTTCGTCGTACCGGCTGATCTCCTCGAGCTGGAAGACGGCCGTCTGCCCGAAGGGCTCGGGCAGCACCAGGATCGGGGTGCTGCCGGAGAGCGGCGCGGTGAGGTCGACGACCTCGATGGCTCCGCTCGACAGTCCGGCGACCAGATCGCTCAGGACGGGCATGGGTTCCTCCCTGACGTTCGCGTGGCCACGGTCATTGCACACCCTCTCCCAGCGGCCGCCAGCGCCGGTGTCGGGTGCCCTGCCGGCCTTCGCGCAGCAGCTGCAGCCGCGGTCGTGGGCCGTCCGTGCGCCCCGTCATCGGGGGTCGGCTGCCGGCCTTGAACGGGTCCGGCCACTCCGCCGCGGCACCCGAGTAGCCGAGCTCGGCAGCGGCGTGCAGGGTCCAGTAGGGGTTGTAGAGGTGCGCGCGCCCGACCGCGCAGAGGTCGGCGCGGCCGGCCAGGATGATCGAGTTCACGTCGTCGTACGACGAGATCACGCCGACGGCGATGGTCGGGATGCCCACCTGGTTGCGGATCCGGTCGGCGTAGGGGGTCTGGTAGCTGCGGCCGAACGCGGGGCGCTCGGCCGGCGTCACCTGGCCGGTGGAGACGTCGATGGCGTCGGCGCCGTGCTCGCGGAACGCGCGGGCGATCTCGACGGCGTCCTCCGCGTCGATGCCGCCCTCGACCCAGTCCGTCGCCGAGATGCGCACCGTCATCGGTTTGTCCTCGGGCCACGTCGTGCGCAGCGCGTCGAAGACCTCGAGGGGGTAGCGCAGCCGGTTGTCCAGCGAGCCGCCGTAGCCGTCGGTGCGCTGGTTGGTCACCGGCGAGATGAAGCTGGACAGCAGGTAGCCGTGCGCGCAGTGCAGCTCGAGCAGGTCGAACCCGGCCCGGAGGCCCATCTCGGCGGACCGCACGAACTGCCCGCGGATCTCACCCAGCTCGGCGACCGTGAGCTCTCGCGGCACCTGGTTGACGCCAGGGCGGTAGGGCAGCGGCGACGGCGCCACGACCGGCCAGTTGCCGTCGGTCAGCGGCTCGTCGATGCCTTCCCACATCAGCTTGGTGGAGCCCTTGCGGCCGGAGTGACCCAGCTGCAGGCCGATCTTCGCGGTGCTGAAGTCGTGCACGAAGTCGACGATGCGCCGGTACGCCGTCTCGTGCCCCGGCTGGTAGAGGCCCGTGCAGCCGGGCGAGATCCGGCCCGGCTCCGAGACGCAGACCATCTCGGTCATCACCAGGCCGGCCCCACCGAGCGCCTTCCCACCGAGATGGGTGAGGTGGAAGTCGTTCGGCATTCCGTCGACGGCGACGTACATGTCCATCGGCGACACCACGATCCGGTTCTTCAGCTCGAGGCCGCGCAGCCGCAGCGGCTGGAGCATCGGCGGCCGTACGTCGGTGGGGTCGGCAGGCATGCCGCGCTCAGCCTCATGGGTGGCGAACCACTGGTCGATGCGGGCGACGAACTCGGGGTCGCGCAGGCGCAGGTTGTCGTAGGTCACTCGCCGGCTGCGGGTCATGATGTTGAACGCGAACTGCTCCGGGTCCTGGTGGACGTACTGGCCGAGGCACTCGAACCACTCCAGGCTTGCCTGCGCCGCCCGCTGGGTGGAGAGGACGACGGGGCGGCGCTCCTCCTCGTAGGCCGAGAGGGCACTGTCGACGTCCGGCTGCTCGTGCAGGCACGCGGCCAGCGCGAGCGCGTCCTCCATCGCCAGCTTCGTCCCGGACCCGATGGAGAAGTGGGCCGTGTGCGCCGCGTCTCCCAGCAGGACCACGTTGCCGTGCCGCCAGGTCTCGTTGCGGATCGTGGTGAAGCTGACCCAGCGCGAGTTGTTGGCCTGCACCTCGTGCCCGCCGAGGATGTCTGCGAACAGCGTCCTGACCTGCTCGATCGAGGCCTCGTCGCTCTGGCCGGGCAGCAGGTCGAGAGCCGTGCTCCGGCCGAAGCCGGCCCGCCGCCAGACCTCGTCGTGCATCTCCACGATGAAGGTCGAGCCGGTGGCGTCGTAGGGGTAGCCGTGGATCTGCATCACGCCGTACGGCGTCTCCCGCACGAAGAACTTGAACGCGTCGAACACGAGGTCGGTGCCGAGCCACATGTACTTGCAGGACCGGACCTCCAGGTCGGGCCGGAACGTGTCGGCGTACTTCGCCCGGGTGGCCGAGTTGAGCCCGTCGCTGGCCAGCACCAGGTCGTGCGTGCGCGACAGCTCGTCGACCGGCGGTGCGTCGGTACGGAAGCTGCATCGTGACGCCGAGCTCGCGGCAGCGGGCCTGCAGGATCTCGAGCAGCCGTCGTCGGCTCATCGCCGCGAAGCCGTGTCCGCCACTGGTGACGACCGTCCCCTTGACGTGCACATCGATGTCGTCCCAGCGGGCGAACTCGCGCTCCATCTGCCGGTAGACGGCGACGTCGGCGTGCTCGATGCCGCCCAGCGTCTCGTCGGAGAACACCACGCCGAAGCCGAACGTGTCGTCCGGGGCGTTGCGCTCCCACACGGTGATCTCGTTGGTCGGGTCGAGCTGCATGGCTAGGGCGGCGAAGTAGAGGCCGCCGGGGCCGCCTCCGATGACCGCGATGCGCACTGTCGCCTCCCATTGTCCGGCGCCTGGCCTGAGGCTATGTTGCATGCGAGACGACCGTCAACACAGCGATAGGACAGGCCGGTGGCCGGACGAGCGGCAAGGTTCAGCGGGCTGGCGGCCGTGGTGACCGGCGGCTCGGGCGGGCTGGGCCGCGCGGTCTGCGCGGGGCTCACCGCCGAGGAGGCCGCCGTCGCCGTCGTCGACGTGGACGCCGAGGCGGTGCACGTGACGGTCGAGGGCCTACGCCGTGCGGGAGGCCGGGCCGAGGGCTATGTGGTCGACGTGCGCGACCGCGCTGGGGTCGAGCAGCTGATGGCCACCATCGACACCGACCTGGGCGCGCCGCACGTGCTGGTCAACCTCGCCGGCGGCTCGCTCGGGACGCCGCGCGACCTGGCCGAGATCGAGCCCGAGCGACCTCGACCTCGTGCTCGACGTCAACGTCAAGGGCACCTTCTACTGCTGCCAGGCCGCGGTGCCGCACATGGTCGCGGCCGGCGGCGGTGCGATCGTCAACACCTCCTCGATCGGCGGCCGGCAGCCCTCGCCGGTGACGGGCGTGCCGTACGCGGCGGCGAAGGCCGCGATCGTCGGGCTGACGAAGCGGCTGGCGCGCGAGGTCGGGCCGCAGGGTGTGCGGGTCAACGCGATCGCGCCGGGGCTGTTCCTCACCGATCGGCTGCAGGGGATGTTCGACGCGATGGCGGATGCCGAGCGCCAGGAGGTGCTCGACGCGATCCCGCTGGGCCGGATGCCGGAGCTGCGCGAGATCGTCGACCCGATGCTGTTCCTCGCGAGCCGACGAGTCGTCGTACATCACCGGCGCGGTGCTCGACGTCAACGGCGGCCGCTTCATGCCGCTCTGACGAGCGCTGGGCTGGCCGGCTCAGCTCAGCCGCTCTGCTCGCGCAGCCGGTAGCGCTGGAGCTTCCCGGTGTTGGTGCGCGGCAGGGCGTCGACGAAGTTGATGCGCCGGGGGTACTTGTACGGCGCGATCTCCAGCTTGACGAAGTCCTGCAGCTCCTTGACCGTCTCGTCCGCGTCGCCGGCGACGCCCTCACGCAGCACCACGAACGCGTTGACGACCATGCCGCGGTCGGGGTCCGGGGCACCGACCACGCCGCACTCGAGCACGTCGCCGTGGCGCAGCAGCGCCACCTCCACCTCCGGCCCCGCGATGTTGTAGCCGGACGAGATGATCATGTCGTCGCTGCGGGCCTGGAACCAGAAGTAGCCGTCGCTGTCGCGGATGTAGGTGTCGCCGGTGATGTTCCAGCCGTGCTGCACGTAGGCGCGCTGCCGGTCGTCGGCGAGGTACCGGCAGCCGGTCGGGCCCTTCACCGCCAGCCGGCCGATCTGGCCGTCCGGCACCGGCTGCCCGTCGGCGCCGAGGACGGCGGCGGTGAAGCCGGGCACCGACCGTCCCGGTGGCCCCGGGCCGGATGTCGTCGTCGGAGGCCGAGATGAAGATGTGCAGCATCTCGGTGGCGCCGATGCCGTCGATGATGCGGATGCCGGTGGCCTCGCGGAACAGCTCCCAGGTCGGCTTCGGCAGCGTCTCGCCGGCCGACACGCAGCGCCGCAGCGAGGAGAGGTTGCGCTCGGCGAGCGCCGGCAGGATCGCTCGGTACGCGGTCGGCGCGGTGAAGAGCACGGTCGCCCGGTGCCGCGCCACGTGCGGCGAGCAGCTCGTCCGGCGTGGCCTTCTCGACCAGCAGCGTGCTGGCCCCGGCGCGCAGCGGGAAGACCACGCAGGCCGCCGAGGCCGAACGTGAAGGCCAGCGGCGGCGTCCCGGTGAAGAGGTCGTCGGGGGTCGGCTTCAGCACGTGCCGGCTGAACGTGTCCGCGATCGCCAGGACGTCGCGGTGGAAGTGCATGGTCGCCTTGGGCCGGCCGGTGGTGCCCGAGGTGAAGGCGAGCAGCGCGACGTCGTCGGCGGCGGTCACGACGTCGTCGAAGGTGCCGTCCTTCGCTGCCGCCAGGTCGTCCAGGTCCGTGCCGCCGCCGTAGCTGACGGTCCGCAGGCTGTCCAGAGCCGGCCTTCATCAGGTCGTCCACGAAGCGGTGGTCGCACAGCGCGAGGGCGATCTCGGGCGATCTCGCGCGATGGTGCGCAGCTCACCGGCTCGCAGCAGCGGCATCGTGGGCACCACGACCCCGCCGGCCTTGAGGACGGCGAACCAGCAGGCCACCAGCCACGGGTTGTTCGGTCCCCGCAGCAGCACCCGGTCGCCGGTGACCAGCCCGAGGTCCTCGACCAGCACCCGGGCGATCTGGTTCGCCCGGCGGAGCAGCTCGCCGTAGGTCCAGGTCTCGGTCGGCGACAGGACGCAGGGCCGGTCCGCGCCGTGCCGCGCGATCACGTCGTCGAGCAGGGCGGTCGCGCAGTTGAGCCGGTCGGGGTAGTGCAGCTCCGGCAGGTCGAAGCGCAGCTCGGGCCACTGGTCGAACGGCGGCAGGTTGTCCCGCGCGAAGGTGTCGACGTACGCCGACGGCGAGAGCTCCATGCTGGTCAGTATTCCCTCGCCGTGACGGCAGTCAAGGGAACGCTACCTCGATGATGTGCACGCTCGGGCTATCGTGTCGCCGTGACGACGCACACCGGGGCGCATGACCTGCGGTCCGAGCAGCCGCGCTCGCTCATCGTGACCATCTACGGTCTCTACGCGCGCGAGGCGGGCGGCTGGATCTCGGTGGCCGCGCTGGTCCGGCTGATGTCCGAGCTCGGCATCGACGAGCCGGCCGTCCGCTCCTCGATCTCCCGGCTCAAGCGGCGCGGGATCCTGGAGTCCGAACGCGTCGGCAACGCCGCCGGCTACGGCCTCTCGGCGCGGGCCCGCGAGATCGTCAGCGAGGGCGACCACCGGATCTTCAGCCGGCCGGCCGCGCGGATCGAGGACGGCTGGCTGCTGGCGGTGTTCTCGGTGCCGGAGAGCGAGCGGCAGAAGCGCCACATGCTGCGCTCCCGGCTGGCCGCGCTGGGCTTCGGCACCGCGGCTGCGGGCGTCTGGGTCGCGCCGTACCACCTCTACGACGACACCCGCCGCACCCTGGCGCGGCTCGGCCTCACCGAGTACGTGGACCTGTTCCGGTCCGACTACCTGGCCTTCGGCGACGTCGCGCAGCGCGGTCACGACGTGGTGGGACCTGGACGCCCTACGGGACCGCTACGACGAGTTCCTGCAGGCGTGCGCGCCGCAGCTCGCCCGCTGGCGGCGCCGCCGCACCATCGACGATGCCCAGGCCTTCGCCGACTACGTCCGGGCGCTGACCCGGTGGCGACGACTGCCCTACCTCGACCCCGGACTGCCGGCGGAGCTGCTGCCGCGCTCGTGGCACGGCCGGCAGGCGGCGGACCTCTTCTTCGCGCTGCAGGAGCGCCTTGCCGGCCCGGCGGCCCGGCACGTGCACGAGGTGACCGGCCAGGTCGGCCGGTCGGCCCAGCTGGTGGACGGCCGCGACTGACTCTCGGCGGTCAGTCCGGCAGGACGGCGATGCCCTCGAGCTCGACGAGCGCCGGCAGGTCCCAGAGCCGGACGATCCCGATCAGGGCCATCGCCGGGTAGTCGCGGCCCGCCAGCCGGTGCCACACCGCGCCGATCTCGCGGGCATGGGCCCGGTAGTCCTCGGGATCGACAGCGAAGATCGTGACCTTGGCCAGGTGCTCGGGCCGCCCGCCGGCCGCCTCCAGGGCGGCGAGCAGGTTGGACAGCGCCTGCTCGAACTGCGCGACGACGCCGCCCTCGACGATCCGGTTGTCCTGGTCGAGCGCGGTCTGGCCGGCGAGGAACACCAGCGACCCGCCGCGGGCGGTGACGGCGTGGCTGAAACCGCTGGGTGGCGGGAGAGCCGGCGGGTTCACCCGCTCGAGCGTCATGACTGCACCGCCCCGCCGTCGACGTTGACGCCCTGACCGGTGAGACCGCCGTTCGCCAGGCAGAAGAGCACCGCCTGGCTCACCTCGTCGACGGTGATGAGCCGGCCGATCGGCTGCTTGCCCTCCAGCACCGCCCTCGCCTCCGCCGCGCTGCGACCGGTGCGGGCCGCGATGGTCGCGACGGTGCTGTCGGTCATCGGGCTGTCGACGTAGGCCGGGCACACCGCGTTGACGGTGACCCCCGTCGTGGCCAGCTCGGCCGCCACCGACCGGACCAGCCCCAGCACCCCGTGCTTCGCCGCCGTGTAGGCAGCGATGTAGGGCTCGCCTCGCTTCGCCGCGATCGACGCC
The DNA here is from genome assembly GCA_963728425.1 of uncultured Actinomycetota bacterium. Classification (GTDB taxonomy): domain Bacteria; phylum Actinomycetota; class Actinomycetes; order JACCUZ01; family JACCUZ01; genus JAVEDA01. The sequence goes on along the minus strand of CAVSKC010000005.1, from coordinate 325,037 downwards.
AGGACGACGATCCGCCCCCACCGCTGCTCGACCATCGCGGGCACCACGCGCCGGATGCAGCGGAACGGTGCGGTGAGGTTGAGGTCGATCTGGCGCTGCCACATCTCGTCGGTGACCCGGCCGATCGCAGCGGACTCACCGGCTCCGGCGTTGGCCACGAGGATGTCGACCGGCCCCCAGCCGCGTTCGACCGCCGCGACCACGGTGTCCGGCGCGGTCGGGTCGAGCATGTCGGCCGGCAGCACGAGGGTGTCCCCCTCGCAGAGCTCAGCCGTCTCGGCGAGCTGGTCCTTGCTGCGCGCCGTGAGGGCGACGCGGTGGCCCTCGGCGGCGAGCCGGACGGCCACCGACCTCCCGATCCCGCGGCCGGCCCCGGTGACGAGGGCGGTGCGTGGCGGGGTCGACACGCTGCGGACCTTGTCACACGCCCGTTTCGACGGTCAAGATAGCGACATATGGACGCCTACCTCCTCGACGCCGTACGCACCCCGTTCGGGCGCTACCGCGGCGGCCTGTCCGCTGTCCGCACCGACGACCTGGCGGCTCTCCCCCTGCGCGAGCTGGTCCGCCGCAACCCGGCGCTGGACCCGGCCGAGATCGACGACGTGGTCTACGGCAACACGAACGGCGCCGGCGAGGAGAACCGTAACGTCGGCCGGATGGCGGCCCTGCTCGCCGACCTTCCGGTGACGGTTCCGGGGAGCACGGTCAACCGGCTGTGCGCTTCCGGCGGAGAGGCCGTGGTGCAGGCTGCGCGGGCTCTCGCGGTCGGCGACGCCCGCTACGTGGTCGCCGGCGGCGTCGAGAGCATGAGCCGGGCGCCGTACGTCGTACCGAAGCCGGACGAGGCGCTGCCCAAGTCGATGGCGATGCACCAGACCACGGTGGGCTGGCGCATGGTCAACCCGCGCTTCCCACGCCACTGGACCGACTCCCTCGGTGCCTGCGCCGAGCGGGTGGCGGCCGAGCTGGGCATCGGGCGCGACGAGCAGGACGCCTGGGCGCTGCGCAGCCATCAGCTCGCCGACGAGGCGTGGGACAAGGGCCTGCACGACGACTACGTGACGAACGTCGAGGGAGTGGCCCGGGACGAGTCGGTGCGGCCGGACACGACGGCCGAGCGGCTCGCCGCGCTGCCGGCCGCCTTCAGCACGGGCGGCACCGTGACGGCCGGCAACTCCTCGCCGCTGAACGACGGCGCGATCGCGCTGCTGATGGGGACGGCGTCGTCGGCCGCCGAGCTCGGCATCGCACCGCTCGGCCAGCTCTTGGGCAGCGCCACCGTGGCGGTCGAGCCCGACCGGTTCTCCCTGGCACCGGTGCCGGCGGTCACCAAGGTTCTCGACCGGCTCGGGCTCACCACGGCCGACGTCGACCTGTGGGAGATCAACGAGGCGTTCGCGGCCATGGTTCTCAGCACGCTGCGGGGGCTGCCCGACGTCGACCGGGAGAAGGTCAACCCGCACGGCGGATCGATCGCGATCGGCCACCCCCTGGGGGCGTCCGCCCCGCGGGTCGTGGTCGACCTGTGCCGCGAGCTGCGCCGCCGCGGAGGCGGCATCGGCGTCGCCGCGGCGTGCATCGGCGTCGGCCAGGGCGCCGCGATCGTCTGCAAGGTGGAGGGGTAGGGCATGCGCCCGGAGGACTTCACCGACGTCCTGTACGAGGTGCGGGACGACGTCGCCGTCCTCACCATCAACCGGCCCGAGCGCTACAACGCCTTCCGCGGCCGCACGGTCGACGAGCTCATCAGCGCGTTCAAGACGGCCTGGTCGTCGACGGACGTCGCCGCCGTCGTGCTCACCGGCGCCGGCGACAAGGCGTTCTGCGCCGGCGGCGACGTCAAGGAGCGCGCCGAGACCGGTGGCTACGGCGAGACCGAGTGGGGCACCTTCGAGATCGAGCGGTTGCACCGCATCATCCGCGACATCCCGAAGCCCGTCATCGCCGCCGTCAACGGCGTCGCGGTCGGCGGCGGCCACGTGCTGCACGTGCTCTGCGACCTCACCGTGGCCGCAAGCCACGCCCGGTTCGGTCAGAGCGGCCCGAGGGTCGGGTCGTTCGACGCCGGCTTCGGCACCGCCTACCTGGCCCGGGTGGTCGGCGAGAAGCGCGCACGGCAGATCTGGTTCCTGCTCGACCTCTACGACGCCGAGACCGCCGAGCGGTGGGGCCTGGTCAACGAGGTCGTCCCGGCCGACCAGCTGCTCCCGACAGCGCTGTCCTGGGGGCAGCGGATCGGTTCCTTCTCACCCACCGCGCTGCGCTTCCTCAAGCACTCGTTCAACGCCGACACCGACCACATCGGCGGCCTGTCCCACCTGGCCTTCGACGGGCTCGAGCTCTTCGCCGCCGGCGACGAGGGCATGGAGGGGGCCCAGGCCTTCGCCGAGAAGCGGGACCCGGACTTCCGACGCTTCCGCTGACGACGACGGTCAGAGGTCGACCTGCGGCAGCCGCGTGAGCGGCTCGGACAACCGCGCGTCGGTGAGCTCGTCGTCGACCATCCGGCCGCCGAGGAATGCGTCGTAAGCCGCCATGTCGAAGTGACCGTGCCCGCACAGCGCGGTGAGGATCACCTTCTCCTCCCCGGTCTCCTTGCAGGCCAGCGCCTCGCGGATGCACGCCGCCAGCGCGTGCGTCGGCTCCGGCGCGGGCACGATGCCCTCGCTGCGCGCGAACGTGATGGCCGCCTCGAAGCACTCGAGCTGCGGAATCGCGATGGCCTCCATCAGACCGAGCTCGTAGATGTGCGAGATCAGCGGGCTCATGCCGTGGTAGCGCAGGCCGCCGGCGTGGATGGGGTCGGGGATGAAGTCGTGGCCGAGGGTGTGCATCTTCAGCAGCGGCGTGAACCCGGCCGTGTCGCCGAAGTCGTAGGCGTAGGTCCCGCGGGTCAGCGACGGGCAGGCGGAGGGCTCGACCGCGCGGATCGTCGGTGACATCCGCCCGGCCAGCTTCTCGCGCAGGAACGGGAACGACAGCCCCGCGAAGTTCGAGCCGCCGCCGGTGCAGCCCACGATCAGGTCCGGGGTATCACCCACCTTGGCGAACTGCAGCAGCGCCTCCTCACCGATGATCGTCTGGTGCAGCAGCACGTGGTTGAGGACGCTGCCCAGCGCGTAGTGCGCCGACTCGTCCGAGGCCGCGGCCTCGACGGCCTCGCTGATCGCGATGCCGAGGCTGCCGGGATGGTCCGGCTCGTCGGCGAGGATCTTGCGCCCCGACTCGGTGAGGTCGGACGGGCTGCGATGCACCGTCGCACCGAAGGTCTCCATCACCGAACGGCGGTAGGGCTTGCCGTCGTAGGACGCGCCCACCTGCCAGACCTCGCAGTCGAGTCCGTAACACCCCGCAGGCGAACGCCAGGGCGGTGCCCCACTGGCCCGGCGCCGGTCTCGGTCGTGAGCTTGGTGACTCCGCTGCGGGCGTTGTAGAACGCCTGCGGAACGGCGGTGTTCGGCTTGTGCGAGCCGGCCGGCGACACCCCCTCGTACTTGTAGTAGATCCGCGCCGGGGTGCCCAGCGCCCGCTCGAGGCGGTGCGCGCGGTAGAGCGGCGAGGGCCGCCACAGCCGGTAGACGTCGAGAACCTCGTCGGGGATGTCGACGTATCGGTCCTGCGTGACCTCCTGCAGGATCAGGTCCATCGGGAACAGCGGCGCGAGGTCGTCCGGGCCGAGCGGTTGCAAGGTGCCGGGGTGCAGCGGAGGGGGTGGCGGCGACGGCAGGTCGGGGATCACGTTGTACCACCGGGTCGGCATCTCCGACTCGTCCAGAAGGATCTTGTGCTGGTGTGCCACCGCTCCTCCTCCCACGGCCACGGCGACGGTCACCACGGCGCCGCCGACGCTAGCCGCCCGCGGCGGGCGCGGGAAGGCGTGAGCCCGGAATGGACGCCCTGGCCACGCACCTGAAGCACCCCTTCGAGAGGGCTAGCGATGTGGTCGCTCGTCAGCTCGGGGGCTTGCCCTCCGACCGGCCCCGCTCCGCAACGATTCTGGCCTGCAGCTGCGCCTTGGCCACGCGACGAGCCTGCTTCTCCTCGTCGTCCTGATCGCGGCGGAGGAACTGACGCAATCTGTCTGTCCACGACATGTCGTTGCCTCCCCTTGGCGAGCCAGCCAACTATCCCCACTGTGCTTGCTGCATTGACCCCTGTCCAGAGCGCCTTTTCCAGCGTCACGTGGCTCTCTCGTCGAGCCGAGCGGTCAACAGGTGTCCCTCGCCGGGCGCACATTGGCGACAGTCACTCGCGCCGGCATCGCCCGCGCTCTCGGGAGGCGGCATGCTCGAAACCGCAAGGTGCTTGGTCGTCGCCCACGAGTGGGCGCGTCATCGCTACGAGGCGACGCAGGGCGATGACCAACCGGAACGGGCAACGGCCAACGGCCAACGGCGTGATTACCAGTGGTCCTCTCGCCGGCCGGTACATCCTCACAAGCGTTGAGGACAACGGCACCCCAGCGGCTGCCCGCCGCTGACACAGGGGAAGGCGGCGCAAGCGCAGGGTCGGGCGACAACGGCAAGGTCATCAGCGCCTCGAGTTGGCGGCGGCCCTGCCCCTTTCGTTCGGGTTCGTGCACCGGCTCCTGCGGATTCACGGCAGTGCTAGCTAACGAGGTGCTAACGAGGATGCAGAAGGCCTGACCACCAAGATCCGTGTTCAGGCCTCTGACCTGCGGTTTTATTGGTAACGAGGGCAGTGTGTTCGTTCAGGACATCGGAATGGGGTGTCTCGCGACATCGGAATGGTGTGTCGCAGGTCTTCGGCATAGCTGGTGACGCGCAGGCTGCGGATGTCGAAGCGTCGCCTTGTCATCACCGCTGTGCTCGCCGGCCAGTCCCAGTCCGAGGTAACCCCGCACCTACGGGGTCTCCCAGGGCCGGATCAGCCGGCTGATGGCCCGCTACCGCCTCCAGGGCGAGGCCTCGTTCGAGCCGCTGTCACGTGCTCCGGCCTCCAGCCCTGGATCGACCCCGGCGCAGACCGTCGAGCTGGTCCTGCGGCTGCGCAAGCAGCTCACCGAGGCGGGCCTGGATGCCGGTGCCGACACCATCGGCTGGCACCTGGGCCACCATCACGCCACGACCCTGTCGAGGGCGACGATCAACCGGATCCTGGTCCGGGCCGGCGCGGTCACCCCGGACCCGTCCAAACGGCCCAAGAGCTCCTACCCCCGGTTCGAAGCCGATCAGCCCAACGAGACCTGGCAGTCCGACTTCACCCACTACCGGCTCCTGGACGGCACCGACTGCGAGATCTTGAACTGGCTTGACGACTGTTCTCGCTACGCCCTCTCGGTCACCGCTCACGCCCGGGTCACCGGCCCGATCGTGCTCGCGACGTTCCGCCAAGCCGTTGCCGGTCATGGCGTTCCGGCCTCCACGCTGACCGACAACGGGCTGGTGTTCACCACCCGGTTCGCCGGCGGCAAGGGCGGCCGCAACCACCTCGAACACGAGCTACGCGAGCTCAACATCACGCAGAAGAACGGCCATCCCAACCACCCGCAGACCCAGGGCAAGGTCGAACGCTTCCAGCAGACCCTGAAGAAGTGGCTACGGACCCAAGCCCGCCAGCCCACCAGCATCGCGCAGCTGCAGATCCTGCTCGATCAGTTCCTCCAGGAGTACAACCACCGACGACCGCACCGCTCGCTCGCGCACCACGCCACCCCCGCGACCCTCTACACGTCCCTGCCGAAGGCCACCGCGAGCAGCGACCGCAGCACCGACACCCACGACCGCACCCGCCGCGACAAGATCGACAAGGCCGGCAGCGTCACCCTGCGCGTCGCCGGCCGCCTCCGCCACATCGGCGTCGGCCGGACCTACGCCAGAACCGACGTCATCCTGCTCGTCCAGGACCTCCACGTCACCGTCGTCAACGCCGCCACCGGCGAGATCCTGCGCGACCTCGTCATCGACCCACGACGCGACTACCAACCCACCGGCCGACCACCCGGCCCCACAAAGAAGTAGGCCGAACCTGCAGATTGCAGGCCCGGTCTATTCCGATGTCCGGAGACATCACACTGGTAGCGGGGGCAGGATTTGAACCTGCGACCTCTGGGTTATGAGCCGCGGACCGGCGCTCGTATCGATCGGCGGCGGATGCGGGCCGGACCCTCGTGACTGAGCCTTTCCGCAGGTCACAGCAATTCCGCAGGCATCAGCGTCTGTCCGCGTCCGGGGCTGTCCGCCCCTGTCCTGCCCGACATCGTTGGGGTGAGCATGGTGCCGATTGTGCTTGTCCAGCCACCAGCCGAAAGCCCGATCCCCGTCACACCCGTTCTCAGTGCCCCGCCACCCCATGAAGACGACCTGTAGTACCCCGAGGCTGCGCCGTTCGAAGCGCAGCTCGCCGCTTGGAAGGGACGTTGACACGGAGCGTCTGCCGGCAACGAGCGACGATGAAAGTCCAAGACCGACTGACAGCTGCCACCCTGTCGCACTGGAAGAACAGTGACGGACCGACCACCTGATCTCTTGCCCCGGAACCGCGATGGTGGGCTATCGGCACCGGTCCTCGTGCTGTCCTTGCTGCACCTGCGACGGGCAGGTCGTGCCGCCGCTGCTGACCGAGAATGTGACCGCACCCCAGATCAAACCGAACAACAACATGATCGCGACCAGTACGAAGATCAACGGCCTGGGCGGTCTGATGGACTGGCGTTGGGTGGATGTCACACCACGCGGTTTGCCGTCCGCAGGCCCAGCAAACCCGGCCCGAGCGAGTTGCGTTTATCCGGCCGTGTTCGTCTTGGCCATGGGGTCCTCAAGTCTGGTAAGTCAGGACGCGGCTGGCCCCGCTTGCATAGCGAAACCGGAGCCGGGCCGTCCAAGTTTGCGACATGCTGCGGCACGGTCTCACAGCGTTACTAGCGAGGCCGACGAGGTGAGCGCCGGCCCCGACCAGGTCGCCGCAACAACGCCCGGAAGTCAGCCCCGGGGCCGCAGCTCGTGGCATCGCAGGCAGCGATAGCGCTCGCGCCACTCGTCCCAGGGCTGCTCGAGCGGGGCGAGGCTGGAGGGATCCACAGATCCGCAGGCTGTCTCGCCGATCGCTTCGTCGACCAGGTGGACGCTGTGCATGGCCGGGTTCTGCCAGCTGTCGTCGACCCGGCGGCCCCGCGCGGGCCGCAAATCGTCCGATCCGGCCCAAGAGCCCATCACCGTCTCCAGCCTTGGCTTATCGACGCAGCGCGTGACAGCCGGGGCACCGGTATGACTCATCCCAGAGATCCCATGGTGGGCCGAGCCTGACCAGGCGATCCTGGTGGACGGTCCCGCACAGCGCGTCCCCAACCTCGTCGTCCACGAGGTGGACGCTTCCGGGCTCCGGCTCGCTCCCACCCGCCCCATCACGCGCAGCAAACCTTCGATCCGGTGGCCGTAGAGGCACGACCCGGAGTCTCTGAGATCCCGCCCAGGTAGCCACGCCGGCAAATACCCCGAGCGCCGCGTCTGAATCGGCACCGCCACGATACCGACCCCCAGGTCGGGCCGAATCCCTGGAGAAGATCGAGAACGTCGGGCGGTGCAGACCTCGACATGCCGGTCGCCAGCGGGCATGAGCCAGTGGCCGCCGTTAATGCCCGAGCTGCCCGGGAAGAGCCGTCCACCAATTGGATGAGCGGTGCAGGGGGTCATACTGCATGCCCCGCCGACATCCCCCTCCGACCACGGCTGATGTGAAGCGCCAGGTTCCTGGAGGCGAGATCCCGGACGGACTCCCCTCGGCCGCGGCGTGTGAGGTCGGCGGCAGGGATGACTGAGGGGTGAGCGGGTACGGCGCTCACATGCGAGAGGCGACGACGGCCGAGCTCTGGTTGGTGAGGCACGCCCAGAGCGAGGGCAACGTGGCCGACGACGCGGCGCGTGGCGCCCGTGCCGAGCGGCTGGAGCTCGACATCCGGGATCCGGATGTGCCGCTGTCCGCCGTGGGAAAGGAGCAAGCCCTAGCGCTGGGCCGGTCTTGGCAGAGGCTTGAGCCCGGTAGGCGTCCGACCCGGCTGCTGACCTCGCCGTACGAGAGGGCCCGGCAGACAGCCCTGTTGGCAGTCGACGCTGCCGGGTGGGACCTCCAGGTCGAGCCGGACGAGCGGCTTCGGGAGCGCGACCTCGGGATGCTCGACGGTTACACCCGGTACGGGATCGAGGCGCGGTTTCCCGAGGAGGCGGATCGGCGGGCCCGGCTGGGCAAGTTTTACTACCGGCCGCCGGGCGGCGAGAGCTGGGCAGACGTGGCGGCGCGGGTGCGTGCGGTGCTGGAGGCCCACGGGCCGGCGGCCGGTGAGCGGCTTCTCGTCGTGACGCATCAGGCCGTGCTCATGCAGTTCCGCTATGTCCTGGAGCTGCTGGACGAGCCGCAGGTGCTGGAGATCGACCGCACGGACGGCGTCGCCAACACGTCCGTCACCGTCTACGCCGGGGAGCCCGGGTCGATGCGACTGCGCACCGTCGGGGATGTCAGGCATTTGCAGGCCAGCCCTGCCGTGCTGCCGACCGAGGAGGGCTGATGGCCGGCGCGCGCACCATCACACCCGCCCTGCTGCGGGAGTCGCCGCTGCCGGACGCGGATGGCGGAAAGGAGGGCCGTGGCCGCACGCTCGTCGTCGGCGGCTCGGCCGAGACCCCAGGAGGCGCGCGACTGGCTGCCGAGGCCACTCTGCGCTGCGGCGCCGGAAAGCTCCAAGTGGCGACCGCCGCCTCCGTGGCAGCCGCCCTTGCCGTGGCGCTCCCTGAGGCGATGGTCCGCGGGCTACCCGAGACCGGCACCGGCGCCATCTCCGCCGCTGGCGCCGAGCGCCTCCGCGAACTCGGGGAGGGCGCGGACTGTGTACTCATCGGCCCCGGCCTCGCCGACATCCAGGAATCGGCCAAGCTCACCGCGGCGATCGTCCGCGACCTCGACGCGTCAGTCGTCCTGGACGCGCTCGCTTTGGCGGCCGTGACCGCCGACGTCAACTGCGTGCGCCACCTCACCGGGCGAGTCGTCCTGACGCCCAACCCGGATGAGCTGGCGCAGTGCCTAGGAGAAGACCGGGGCTGGGTGGCGGAGAGTCCGGACCGCGCCGCCTCCCGGCTCGCGGCGGACACCGGCGCGGTCGTGTCGGTCGGGGGCGAGGTCATGTGGACGGCGGCACCGGACGGCCGGATGTGGCGCGACGACGGCGGATCTCAGGGCCTGGGCGTGTCGGGCGCGGGTGATGTCCGGGCGGGCCTGGTGGCCGGGCTGCTTGCCCGTGGTGCGGACGCCGCCACCGCCGCCCTCTGGGGTGGGCACCTGCACGCGCGGGCCGGCGAGCGCCTCACCGCGCGACTCGGACCCCTCGGTTTCCTGGCTCGCGAACTCCCCCGCGAGATCCCAGGGTTGCTTGTCGAGCTCGCTCACTGAGGCCTCGCCAGGTTCGAGCCACCAGCAGCAGGACCGCCGGTGTTCGATCCGGCTTTGGTCGGGTACAGCCGACTCGCTTGAGCAGACAGGCCGACGTGCCCACGTCATCGACCCCACTGCCGAACGGGATCGACGATGATCATGCCAGCCTTGCTCCGAGTCCGGACCGAGACGATCCGGGTCCTCTCTGTGCCCACTGATCACGTCTACGTCCAACACCTGGCGCCGCCCCCGGGTGATCCCCCCGTTAAGCCCGAGGTGCTCCGGCTGCGCGACCCGCAGGACCCGTGGTGGCCGCCACCGGCCCTGGACCCCGGCTGGCTGCAGCGGCGGACCGCGGACTTCGACCTTCTGCACGTGCACTTTGGTTTCGACGCACGGTCAGTGGACGACCTGCGCGCGGTCGTAGACGTGCTCCGCGGGGCCGGGAAGCCGCTCGTGCAGACGGTGCACGACCTGCGCAATCCGCATCACCTCGAGCGACGTACCCACGACGAGCACCTCGACGTCCTGATCCCAGCCGCCGACGCGCTGGTGACGCTGACACCCGGCGCAGCCGAGGAGATCCGGTGGCGCTGGGGTCGTATCGCCACCGTCGTGCCCCACCCGCACGTGGTCCCGCTCGCCGAGATGCGACGGCGGCGTGATCTGCGGACTACCCCCCGGTCTGGGTTCACGGTTGGGCTGCACCTCAAGAGCATGCGGCCCTGCATGTCGGGGCCTCCGATCGTTGCAGCGCTGATGCAGGCAGTCGCCGAGATCGGTGAGGCGGTGCTGCGCATCGACGTACACCGCGACGTCGCCGAGCCCGGCGGCGACCGCTACGACAGCGAGCTGATGGCCGCCGTAGGTGCCGCACAGGAGCGCGGTGCCCGCGTCGACGTTCACGACTTCTACAGCGACGACGAGCTTTGGGACTACCTGCAGTCGATCGACGTCTCCGTGCTCCCGTACCGGTACGGCACGCACTCGGGCTGGCTGGAGGCCTGCCGCGACCTCGGCACGGCGGTGGCTGCCCCGGACTGTGGCTACTACGCGCACCAGGGGCCGGTGCACACGTTCCACCTCGACGAGGACGGCCTGGACGTGGCCTCGGTGCGGAACGCCATCGCCGCGGCGCACGCCGCGGGGCGCCCGGAACCGCTGTCACCGGCGTCGCGCGCGGCCCAGCGCCGGAGAGTCGCTGCGGCCCACGCGCAGATGTATCGCGAGTTGGTGCGATGACACCGGGACGAACCATGCGCATCACCATCGTCGCGAGTAACCGGCACCCGATCGCCGAACCGTTCGCCGGCGGGATGGAGTCGCACACGTGGACACTCGCCCGCGGTCTGCGTGCACGCGGGCACGACGTCCGCGTGCACGCCGGCGCTGGGTCCGATCCGGTCCTCGGCGACGTGCAGGTCCTGGACGACCGACCGCTGCGGCTCACCCCGGACGCCCGGGGGGACGAGTCCATGCCGGCCGAGACCTTCATGCGGGACCACCACGCGTACCAGCGGCTAATGCTGCGGCTGGCAGCCGACCGCACGGTGGACGTGGTGCACAACAACTCGCTGCACTACCTGCCGGTCGCCATGGCAGGCACGCTGCAGTGTCCCACCGTCACCACACTGCACACCCCTCCGACACCGTGGCTGGAGTCCGCGGCAGCCGGCACCGACGGCGGCACCTTCGTGGCCGTGTCCTCGCACACCGCGACCCGCTGGTCGCAGCGGCTTCGCGTCGCACAGGTGATCGCCAACGGCATCGACCTCGACCGGTGGCCGCCACAAGGCGGCGCCGGCGGGTACGCCATCTGGAGTGGGCGCCTCGTGCCCGAAAAGGGACCGCACCTGGCCGTGGCCGCCGCCGCCGAGGCCGGTGTCCCGTTGCTGCTCGCCGGACCAGCACCCAACACCGCCTACCTGCAGGAAGTGCTGCTTCCGGCGCTCGGCCGGGGCGCCAGGTGGGTGGGGCACCTCGACCACGCAGCCCTCGCGCGACTCGTCGGCTCCGCGTCCGTCGCGGTCGTGACTCCCTGCTGGGACGAGCCGTACGGGCTCGTGGTCGCCGAGGCGCTGGCCACGGGCACGCCCGTCGCAGCCTTCGCCCGCGGAGCCGTCCCCCAGCTAGTGACCGAAGAGTGCGCCACCCTGGCCGAGCCCGGGGACGTGCTTGGGCTGGCCGCGGCCATCCGCCGGTCGGCTGGACTCTCCCGAACCGCAGCACGATCGCACGCGCTACACACGTGCAGCGCGGAACGCATGATCGACGAGTACGAGCAGCTGTACCGGAGCGTCGCGTGATCGGGTACTACGTGCACCACTACGGATCAGGTCACCGGCATCGGGCGCTCACCGTTGCGCGGCACCTGGGCCACGGCATCACACTGCTTGGTTCGCTGGGCGCCTCGGCCGACATCGCCGTACCGTACGTCGACCTGCCGCGTGACGACCGCCCGGCACCCGCGTCTGATGCGGACGTGACGGCCGGCGGAGCGCTGCACTGGGCGCCGCTGCGCCATGCCGGGCAGCAGGCACGGGCAACAGAAATGGTCCGCTGGCTCGTGGACAACCGGGCCCGCCTGCTCGTCAGCGACGTCTCCATGGAAGCCGTCCTGCTGGCCCGCCTCGTGTCGGTGCCACCGGTCGCGGTGGCGCTGCGCGGCGATCGGCAGGACCGGGTTCACGCCGCCGGGTACGACGCCGCGGTCCGGATCCTCGCGCCGTGGACCCGAGCAACCCAGCACGACTGGCCGGAGCGCTGGCTCGCCAAGACCACCTGGACCGGAATGATCTCCAGATTCGACGGTCGGGCACGACAAGTCGAGCCGTGCGGGCACTCCGGAAGGTGCGTGGTGCTGCTGCTCGGGGCCGGCGGGCACGGCATGCGGGCGAAAGACCTCACCGAGGCCGCCGAGGTGCGGGACACCCACTGGCACGTGCTGGGCGCCGTCGGGGCAGTCGCCGCCACTCCGACGATACTGATGGCCGGGATCGTGGCCGACCCGTGGCCGCTGCTCTGCAGCGCTGACGTGGTCGTGGCCGCTGCCGGGGACGCGGCGATCGCGGACGTTGCCGCTGCTAGGGCGCCACTGGTCGCAGTCCCACAGGACCGCCCGTTCCGTGAGCAGGTCGAGCACGTCCGAGTGCTCGCCGAGCACCATCTGTGCGTCCCTGCCGCCCCCTGGCCGACGCGCGAACACTGGCCACGGCTGCTCGCATCGGCCCAAGAAGTCGCTGGCCATCGATGGGCCGAGGTCTCTGACGGACTCGGCGTGAAGCGGGCCGCGACCCTCCTGTCCGAGCTCGCGAAATCCCCGGTGGGGAGTAGGACCGTTGCCTGAGCTCGCCGTGGTCACCATCGTCCGCGGCCGGCTCGACCACCTGGCGCGGCAGCAGGCAGCCCTCGACTCGCAGCCCACCCAGCACCAGCGAATCGTCGTTCAGATGGGAGGCTCAAGCGTCATCGAGACCCTGGCTGGCCACGACGTCACCCTTGTCGAATTGTCAGCTGACGGCGGCCCATTGCCGCTGGCGGCGGCGCGCAACGCCGGTGTTGCCGCCTCGACTGCCGACGCTGTGGTGCTGCTGGACGTCGACTGCATCCCTTCGCCGTCACTCCTGGACCGATGCCGCGACGCACTCGCCAAGGTCGGCGGTGTGGTTGCCGGACCAGTCGGGTACCTCCCGGCTGGAGCCACCATGAGAAGCGTGACTCCCGAAGCGCTGTCGCGCGCGGCGTTAGCGCACCCGGCCCGACCCGTTCCCGAGCCCGAACAGCTCCTTCGTGAGGACCGCTACGAGCTGTTCTGGTCACTTTCTTTCGCTATCTCCCGGGCGGACTGGGATCTGGTCGGCGGCTTCTGCGAGGACTACCGCGGCTACGGCGGCGAGGACACCGACTTCGCCTTCAAGATGCGCCGCGTTGGCTTGCCATTCCACTGGGTCGGCGAGGCCTGGGCCTGGCACCAGCACCACGACGTGAGCGATCCGCCACGGGAGCATTTGGCCGACATCGTCCGCAACGCCCTCGTCTTCCACCGGAGGTGGGGATGTTGGCCGATGACCGGTTGGCTCGAGGTGTTCCGGGACGAGGGACTGCTCGACTGGAGCCGCAGTGGCGCGGACTGCACGCTGACGGCCTTCGGCCGGGCGATGAACGCGGCCGGAGACCCACGCCCGTGGCCGGCCATCTGAGCAAGACGTCGCCGCGGGGTTTCTTCGAAGCACTTGAGGAGATGAGCGGCCAACACAAGTCAGTTACCCCGGACCCCGGTAGCGACTCGCCCGCATACCGACGAGTCTCAAGGGGCAGCGCATGAGTGGGGACACCCTCCGACTGGTCCACCCACTGCCGAGGGCGTACCTCGGAGATCTCCGACGCTGGGCCCGCTCCTGGATGGAACGACACCCAACTGCCGCCAACCCGGACGGCCTGGTGCTCGCGATGACGGAGATGGTGTCGAACTCTGTCCGACATGGCGCTGGCCCGGTGGATGTCGAGCTCTCGGCCGAGGGTTCGGTGCTTCTGCTGCGGGTGAGTGACTGCTCGGACGACCTACCGCGGCAGCTGCGCGGGGACCACTCCTGGTCCGGCGGTCGGGGCATGATCGTGGTGCACGGGGTGGCCAGCAGGTGGGGTGTGCAGTACCGGACCGAGGTCGGCAAGACCGTCTGGTGCGAGTTCCTCGACGACGGGGGCCAACCTGCGTCCTGATCGCGTCAAGAAGATGCGGGCAGCAGCAACTATTCCCCGGCCATCGCCACCCCGATGGCCCCACGGCCGGCCGCCCGCGTCACGTCCCCGCGTGGCCAGGGGCTCACTGTTTCGCCTGCGCAGCGCCGGGCAGTGGGCGCAGACTGACCGAGAGCCGACGCAGGGGGGCCAGCGTGGACAACCAGGACGCCGAGGGCCGCTGGACCGACTGGCGCAGCACCATCGCCATCACCGGCATCAACCGATCCGCCCTCGCCTGGGCGATCTCCGGCGGACAGGTCCAGTACAGCCTGGCCCGACCTGGGCACGAGGGAATCTTGATGATCCACCTCGAGGACGTCGAGGCCCTGATCGGAGTCGCCCAGGCGCCCAGGCTGCGGCTCGTGAAGGGCGGCGGCTGAGCGAGCTCCTCCAGTCACCGCCCCGGTGTCACTTGCGCCGCGGTGGGAACGCACACCCGGTGACCGAGATGCCCGAGCCCGCCTCTGCTGCAGCCGAAGTCTTCGACGAGGTCGCCCAGGCGCACCGCGCGACCGCCGCCAAACTCGAACTGTTGGCGTCACACTGCCGCCCAGACAGTCCGGACGAGGCCGACCTTCTGGGACGGGCCGAAGTGGAACGCAGCCTGGCGGACACAGCGGCAGGACGCGCCGAAGAAGCACGGCGGCTGCCATGACATCGAAGATAGAGAGCTTTCAAGTGACCGGGGCCACCCCCCGCTTCGCCCTCGAGCACCCGCCCGTTCCCGGTAGTGCGATCTGCAGCGTCAACGGGATGTACCTCCCCGAGTCCGCGCACGTGATCGAGGGTGACCGGCTGATCATCACCGATCCCGTGGAAACCTTCTGGGGTGCCACCGACGAGGACCCGTTCACGCTCATGATCCAGTACGACTACTGATGGGGTTTGCGTGGGCTCATAGTTCCGGACCTCGCAGCGTGGTCGGGGCCCAGTCCAGCGGCCACGAGTCTGCCCACCGCCGGCACCGTTCAGCGTGGGCACGGCTAGGCGAGGCCCCTACCCCGGCGGCGATCTGTTGTCCCTCGTCGCGCCGCGGGGGCTCCAGGCAGTGCGCTGATGACCCGGGGAGGTGATCTACGCGGTGGCGGGGGCGTCGCAACATGCGCGACGTGTGCGTCATCGGGAGCCGACGCGAGCGACTTGATCAGCACCCGGGCGGGTTTGCCGCCGGTCCCGCGGGCGACAACCGGGTCGTCCCAAGGCAGGGGACTGCGCCACCCGGCCTCCGCCGGGGAGAGGCCGGGTGGCCCACTGAGCGCCCGCGTCGCCTAACTCCCCCGTCGGGCGGCGCGGGCCCGCTGACCAAGCAGCCCTGCCGCGTGTCCACGCCCGCGGAGGGGGCACCACGTGGGCATGAGCGAGCGATATGACCACCGAGACGCAGAGACCCGAGCGCAAGATGCGACCACGGAGGAGGAAACCGTCAGCGCCCCCGTCATGGACGGCGCGGACGACCTACGCGAGAACGCGGAGCGAGCCATCGCGGACGACGACCTGGACGAGTCCGCCGAAGACGACCGCCCATAGCCCGAGCACCAAGTCCCCGGCTACAACGAGCACCGCCAGCTGCGAGCGAAGCGGGCGGCCCAGCGCCCCACCCCACGCTCTGGCGCGGCAAGGTGCCCACAGAAGCCACGGATCCGCCGCGAACCGTGCCGGGCCGGCGCGAACAAGCGGAGACCGTCGCCCCCCGGTCCGGCGGCGTGGGTACTACGCCGTTCGGCCGAGGTTGGGTCGGCCGTCGTCGGCTCTGATGTGGGCGTTCCGTCGATAGGCGGCAATGGCTGGGCCGGGGCAGGTTAGGTCTGCGGCACACGGTGGGAGGGGAACCGTCTGCCGGCGTGATGGACGGCCGAAGCAGCCCGGCCGACGACGGTTCGCGCTGCCGGGGGCGGCGCGGGCCGTCCCCTGCTGTCCGCCGGCGGTTCGCTCAGCCGTGCCTTCGCTCGGCGACCGCTGACGTCACCAGCTGGGAGCACCGCTGGCAGCTCGCGGTGCAGGCCGGGTTGAAGTCTGCTCCGAACACGACCCAGTCGCCGACGTCGGCCCGCACAGGGCTCTCGGCGGAGTCGCGACCCGGACGATCCGCGCAACCGCGTGTTGCACCCCGACAGGACGGGAGTCCGGACCAGGCGGGAGCTGGCGCGTGCGTCGACTGCTGGCGGTCCGGGTGTCGCGGTCCTGGTAGCGATCACGTACACGGCAGCTCCACCCCCAGCCGGTGCACCACGTCCCCCGAGTGTCACCCCGGGGCGGTCGCCGAACACCCCCGTCCCGGCCGGGCGTTCGTGCGTCTGATCGGTCAGGGGATCTCGGCGCAGACAAGTTCGTAGTGCGCCTGCGCGACGTCGATCGCTTCGCGCAATGTGCGGAGGCGCTCGAGTACGTCGTCGGTAATGACTTCAGCGTCAATGAATTGGCGTGGGTCGGTGCCCCAACCAACGGATATGTAGCGGTCGAGTTCCTTGCGGTAGGCGCGTTCAGCCGCCTTCCAAGAGCTGATCGCGTCCGCGCACTCGTCCCAGGTGGTCACGGGGCGAAACGCTAGCGCCGGGTCATCGCCGGGGGGTACGCCGGCAGATCCATCCTGTGGCTGGGAGAGCGCGATCAACGGCAAGGCAAAGCCGCGTCCACAGGGGCGAAGTTCATCGCTCCAGCGCAGCTGACGGATGACCAGGCCCGCGACCGTCTCGAACCTGACCAGCGCACGGGGCCGGCCCGTGTCCAGGTACTCCCACAGAACGGTGCCGGGCAGCCACTCGCCCAGATATTCCACCAGCACCGCCTCGGCCTGCACCCGAACCCCTTGCGCACAGCGCCTTTCGCTCCTACCCCCGGGACGAGACGCGTCCAATTGCGATCATGAGGCAATGACGTTCCAAGTGGCATCAGCCGTTCCGGCGACGCGCGTTCGCCGTCCGGCCATGGACCCTCGCTAAAGGCGCAGCACCTGCATCCCAACGGATGGGTCGGTCCTAACCCGACCTCCTCGAGGCCTCGCCGGGCCCGGCTCGGGTCCGGTCGGCCGATGACGCTAGCCGCCGCCTATGTGAGCCGGTACCGGTCGACAGGGGATACGGGCAAGCTGCCGGCCGACCCCGGCGGCGCTCTGTTGTCCCTCGTCGCGCCGCCGGGGCTCCAGGCGGCCGCACCATTGCACGGGGATGGGATGGGTGCGGCGCCCGGGGATCCGCTGCCCCCGGGACCTCTCCGTAGTCGGCATTCCGCCCGCGCGGCTTGAAGGGCCTCGCGGCCGTCCAATGAGGATCATGAGCCAATGGGCGGTCCGGGTGGCATCAGCCGGTCCGGCGAGGCCCGGGTCACCCACCCGGCCACCACTGTTCGTGCCGTCGATGCGCGGCTCGCGTTGAGCCTGGACGGCGCGCATCGATCTCAAACGGGTGCTGGCCTGAGCGGACATTCGCTAATAATCCGGCCGCCCCGCCTCTAGCGGTCCGGCGGAGAAGGGCGCACGGTGACAGGGTGCAGTCGCCCAGACCCGCGGCACACGGCCGCCACGCGAGCCCGCAGCCTCCCGAGGTTGACGAGCCGCGTCTGGCCATCGACGTGGGTGGGCGACCCAGCATGTACAGCCAGGCCCAGGGCAGCGCCGAGGTCAAGGGCCTGACCCTGCACACCGATCCGTTCGAGCTTCGCCGGGACCTACAGCGGAGCATCGCAGCGATGGATGCGCGAGACAAACAGGCTCGGGCCCGCAGCCGCACCAGGCGACGACGAGGGCTTGCGGCCACCACGGTGGTCCTTTGGCTGGCGGTGCTTGTCGTGCTCGCCTCGCTGTATCGGTCGTGAAGCCCCTCACGCTGCGTGGCGGACGCCATTGCCGGGCCGACCCCGTCCTGATCGCCGAAGGGCGGCGGCGCTTAGCCCGGCCTGCTGCCCGCGGGTTAGGTCTGCCGACCCCGCGGAGTCATCCCGCCCCGTCGCTGTCGAGGCAGGGACGGGGGCTTCGGCGCCGGAGCTGATCTGGGACGGTGCTCGTCTGCAGCGTCATCCCACAGCAGCAGTGCCCCGATCCCGATGGCGACCGCGACGGTGGCGAGGGCGATCAACCAGGGCAGCATCTGCTCCAGGTCCGAGGCCCACGACACGGTGACCACATGGCCAGCATTCCCTCACGCGACCGGCTTTGACCACGTGCTCGGGCGCCAGCGTGGCCAGGTCGACCAGCCGGGCGACCTCCTCGACCGTGCATTGTCGGCCACGAGGTCGGTGCCGTGCCCGGACCCGCAGGTGCGGCTGCGGCCGACGCTCCGCGACCGCTGCACGAAGACCTGCTCGACGCGGTGCCAGTCCGGGGAGACCATCACGTCCACCCGGGGAATTCGTAGGTCGGCCGGGAGCCTTTCGCACCGGTAGGCGCACACTGGAAGACGCCCGGCATTGCCGTTCATTCAGCGCCGGCTCTGCGGCCCTCCTGATGGCCGCAGCGAGACGCCTGGTCACCCTCCCCGGGCCGGCGGGACGCCTCCGCCACTGCCGAGCGCCATCGATAGAGGGAGTCCGTCGCCGTCGCCGTGCACCGCATGGGCGGGCCCGCCGAGGTGAAGCCGTAATGGCCATGCTCAGCTCGGCCGCCTTCACCGTGGGTCGCAACATCGGGGCCCTTGCTGTGGAGATCGTCGATGGCGCTCGACACGGCGTCGCCGACGATTAGCCGCCGGGGTAAACGGATCTCCGGAAGCCCCCCGTCAGGCCCAACCGAATCCCCTTCAACCCCTGATCGCCCGCTCCTCCTGGAGCAGGATGCGTCCGGTCGCATCTCGGTGCAGATCGAAGGGCGAGAGATCGGTCTTGCTCGCCAGGGTGACCACCGCCAACAGGCACTACGCCTGGCTCGCGACGTAGGGCGCCGCCGAACCGCCGTCGGGTCAGGTCGTGCGCTTGCGCGTCTTCCGTCGTTCGCGAGGTTCGCGCCGCGACCTCTCGTCCTCGATCTGGCGGATCAGGTCTCTCCGCACATCCGCGAGCGCATGATCGAGATCGCGGGCATGGGAGGTGACCACGAGATGCGCCCGTCCTGCCAACCAAGCCTGAAGGGTGACCTTCTGGTCCGGGCCCCCGGTGTCTTTCAATGACACCTCGAGGTCCACCTGGTCGTGTTCCCATCCCGACAGGTGCGGCGCGAGCGCCGACAGGGCCCCGAGAACGCGCATCCGGTCGGCTGCCGCGAAGCCGACGCCGAGACGCAGACGCTCTTCCAGGGTCCCCGTGGGGCCGATCTCGGTTCCGCTCATCAGTGCGCCCCTCCCGACAGCTCAGGGTACGACGCCTCCCCGACCGGTCCTGCCCCCGTGGCCCGGTGGACAGATGCTGGAGCATCACCCAACGGCCGCACTACCGCGTAACTGACGCTTTCGCATACGGCCGCCCGACCGGATCTGCCGCAGATCCAGTGCGTGGTCACGCTGCGGGCCCATCCCAGATCACCCAGACACGCGGAGCGAAACCCAGCCGCACAACTGCTCCAAATGGGCTCGGTGCGATGTTGAGCATCTCCTGGGCCGGGCCCTCAGGTTGCCGCGACACCTCGGCCACTACCGCGTCTAGAGCAGGGCGCGCGAGAGACCAACGGTGCGGCGACAAGGGCCGTGACCTGAGGCCGCTCGCGGACCAGCCGATTTCGGCACGGCGCCGGGTAGTCAGACCGCATTTGCAGCATGACTCCTGGGCGAGCTGCGGTCTCGCTGCACAAGCCACACCGTCGTCCCTCTATCGTTCGAGTGTGGACGTGCAGGACATGCGCGGCCTGGTGGAGCGGGCCCGCGTAGGGCACTTGGCCACCGTCGCTGCGGACGGACAGCCGCATATCGTGCCGGTCTGCTTCGTGCTGTCGGGCGAGATCGCCTACAGCGCGGTCGACCGCAAACCCAAGCGCGGCCCTCGCCTGCGCCGAATGGTCAACATCGAGGCCACCGGCCATGCGTGCCTACTCGTTGATCGCTACGGCGAAGACTGGTCGGAACTGTGGTGGGTACGCCTCGACGGGCGTGGACGGGTTGTCGCCGACCCGGTCGAGGCGGCGCGGGCGATCAGTGCCCTGGTCGGCAAGTACCAGCAGTACGCAGGACGGACGCCCGCCGGTCCGGTGCTTGCCGTGGACATCGCGAGATGGAGCAGCTGGTCCGCATCGTGACCCGCTGTGATCTGGCGCGTCGTCATCCAGACCAAGTACTTCCTCGCCGGCTCCTTCGAACGGGTGCACTCCGAAGCCCACCGGTCGGCGACGGCCACCAGCGTGACCTCGACCATCCCCCACCTAGGATCGCGGGCCGCGAGCCCGGTGCAGGGCCGAGAGCGGCACCGCGGACCCCGCGGGGGTGCCTGTGGCCTAGGACCCAGGTGCAGGCTGACCACGGTCCGGTGCTGCGACCTTGCCCGGTCCACTGTCTCGGGGCGGCCCATCGCGAGGTCGTCGGTGGCGTCGGGGTGTCCGGAGGAGACTGGGGACGTGCCGAGGGGTCTGTACAGCCTTCGCGACGAGGACGGGACGGTGGTCGCCTACGAACGGTTCTCCTGCGCGCCGGGTCCGGCGGGCTGGCGCTACCACGCACAGGTGCTCGCCCCCGACGGCCGCACCCCGACGGGTCTCGTCGATGTCACGACCGATGCGCGCGGGTCGCAGATCCGGGTCGAGGTACGGGCCGGCGGCTGGGTTGTCCGCGGCGGGGTCGATGGCGGCGAGACGGTGTGGGTCCGAACGGGGCCATCGGGCGAGGACACGACCGAGGGCACGGGCGAGGAGACGGCGACGGCCGCGGGGTTCATCGGGCGGTCCCCGGGATTCCTCGTCGCGGTCGCCCGGCTGCTGAGGCTTCGCGCCGGGGCGTCGTCGCGCGTACGGCTGGTCGCCCTGACCGATCCGGCGCTCGCGCCGCTTCCGGTCGAGGTGACCTGGTCGCTGACCATGATCGAGCAGTACCCGACGCAGGTCGGTCCGCTGGCCGTCGAGCGGTACGAGACCGAAGAACTGGCGAGCGGCCAGCGGGCCGCCGTCCACCTCGCCGGAGACGTCGTGCTCGCCGCAACCGGGGTCGAGCTCGACGCCCTCGAGACGCCACCCACGCTTTCCTCGGGGAAGTCGAGGTGAGGCGGGTCGGAAGGCCCAAGGCCGACAAGGTCCGCGTCATCGCCAGGGCCACCACCTCGGGCCCCGCGCACAGGACGGCATGTGCTGGGACGCCTGAGCACCATCCATGACTTCGTCGGCCTCAACCGGCTGAGGCGCAGTCACGCCCCGGAACGGGCCGCCCTCTTGGCCGCGGCCTCTTCCCGCTGCTCGACGAACCGGCTCGCCTGCGCGTCCAGCGCGTCCAGGGCGTCGGCCAGCTCGGTGCGGGCCCGTTCGCCCTCGGCATCGAGACCTTCGAGGTCGAGGACACCCCACTGGCGCACCAGTGGCATCACGACGTCGTCGTGGTGGACTCGCAGGTCGTAGATTCCGGCCATCGCGATCTGCACCGCCTTGCGGGCGAAACCGGGAATCACAGCGCCCGGCATCTGGAACGTGACGACCTCGTCGGTGATCGCGCGCATCGTCTGGTCCGGCGCCAGCTCCAGCGCCGCCGACACCAGGTTGCGATAGAAGATCATGTGCAGGTTCTCGTCCATCGCGACCCGGGTGAGCAGCTTCTCGGCGATCGGATCCTCGGTGTAGCGACCGGTGTTGCGGTGCGATATCCGGGTGGCGAGCTCCTGGAACGACACGTAGGCGCAGACGTTGAGCAGCGGCTTGTCGCCGCTGTCATAGCCGGTCTCCATGGTCTGCATGCGGGCCCGCTCCAGCTCCTCGGGGTCCACGCCGCGGGTCACCAGCAGGTAGTCGCGGATGCAGTAGGCATGCCGGCCCTCCTCGGCCGTCCAGCGATTCACCCAGGTGCCCCAGGCGCTGTCCCGGCCGAAGGCCCGCTCGACCTCCCGGTGATAGCTGGGCAGGTTGTCCTCGGTGAGCAGGTTGACCTCCAGGGCGGTGCGCGCGATCGGGGACAGGTTGGACTGCTCGAGGGACCAGGGCACGCCGCCGAGGTCGGCGAAGTCACGTCCCTGGCCCCAGGGCACGAGCTCGTGGGGCATCCACTCCTTGGCGGTGGCGAGGTGCCGGTTCAGGTTCTCGGTGACCGTCGGCTCGAGCTCGGCGAGCAACCGGGCGCTGTCCAGCGTCGTCGTCATCGCGGCCATCCCTCCGTGCGCACAGCCGGAGAACTCCGCGGACTGCACCAGCGTCCGCTCTCCGGTCTTCTCGTGCCTCGGGCCTACCACTCGACACGCGCTATCGCTAGTGGCCGCCCGCGATCCACCACGACTCGGTACGGCCCTGCATCAGACCCCGGGGATTCCGTTGCTGTCCCATCGCTGGGGGGTCGATGGGAGTGGCAGACGCTGCGGTCGCCGTTGTCCTGGCACAGCCAGCCGGTGTCTGCGAGGTCCACGCGAGGCCAGAGGCCCTGCCGTCCGCCAAGTCCCGGCGCCGGTCAGCCGGTCAGCGCCCCAGCGCCCGGCGACGCTCGCGATCAGCTCCAGAACTCGTCGGTGCCGTACTGGTCGCCGGCCGTGCCCCAGGCCTCGGTGACCTTGCCGTCTTGGACGTGGAAGACGAGCACGGCGTTGTCCCGCAGCGACTTCCCGCCCCGCTGGCCAGACACGGTGTACGCGGCGAAGACATGCTCGTCGTTGCCAACCACGTCATGCACGTCGGTGGCGAAGGTGCCCTCGGAGAGCGCAGCCGTTTTGCCGAAGAACCCGAGGATCTCCTCGATGCCCTTATAACTGCCCGCAAGTGGGTTGCGCCCGGGTACATGCCAGACCGCGTCCACAGCGATCACGCGCCGCAGCGCATCTTGATCGCCGGCCGAGAACGCGGCAAAGCCATCGCGGATGATCTGCTCGTTCGGGTGAGTCATGGCGGGTTCCTTCCGGATCGGTCGATGTGTCTCCCGCTGTACTCCCGATCCCCCCAGCCAGCAACCCCCAGGCCATGCCAGCCGGTGCCACCACCCAGTGCGGGCGAGGCATTCCGCGCCCACGGCATGAGCCAGCCAAGGAGCTCGGCGCGGGGCACGGTGGCGGTCATCTGCGATGTATGCCCGATCTATCGCAATCACATGTTCGCCTCGACGAAGGGGGTGGAGAGGTCGACCCGGCGGCCCGAGGACTTCAGCATCTTGTCGCAGAGGTCGCGCACCTCATCCACGGTGAGGATGGTGGTGGTGAGCTCGTGCATGCCGCGCCGCGCGATGAAGACCTTCGTGGGCTCGTTGATCCAGATCAACGAGCGGCTACTACCAAGGGTGTCCGCTGCGGTCGCGGTGCCACTTCCTCGCCTCGCCCTGGCCCGGTTGTTCGAGGTCCTTTGGCCCTGGGCCTTGCGGAGGCTCCCTTGCAATCTACGAAGCATGCGAACTCGTACGCTCCTGTCGCTTGTGGCGGCCACGTCGGCTGCCGTTGCTTACACCCGATACGTGCGGCCCCGGCAACTCACGTGGGGCGCCACGCCGGACGAAGTGTCGCGGGTACTGCCCAGCGACCGGCTGGTGGCACGGCCATCGTTCAACGCCACTCGTGCGATCACGATCGCCGCCTCGCCGGAGCAGGTCTGGCCGTGGCTGGTCCAGATAGGGCTCACCCGCGCCGGGTGGTACAGCTACGACATCCTCGACAACCTGGGGAGGCCTAGCGCCCGACGCATCATCCCGGAGCTACAGCACCTCACCACCGGCGACATCATCCCGATGAGCCCGAACGGCAAGCAGGGCATGGCGGTGCACTCGCTCAACGCGCCGCACCAGATGGTCTGGGGCACCCCCGGGTCCACCACCTGGGCCTGGCAGCTCGACCCTACGGCCGAGGGGTCAACGCGACTGATCACCAGGGTCCGTTCGCGGTACCGCTGGACGTCACCGTCTATCGCCTTCTCCGCGCTGCTCGAGTTCGGCGACATCTGGATGATGCGCAGGATGCTGCTGAATCTGCGGGACCGCGCTCAAAGCGCTCAGGACGGCACCTCGGGCCAGCCAGGCGAGTCACGCCGGGCAGCGTCGGCGACCTTGGACCTACCGTCGATGACCTTTCCTGATCTGGTAGCAGGAGACTGAAGGATGTCCACGAACCGGGAGGAACACTTGTTGGCGTCGACCTGTACTGGCTTCCGTTGGGCGCGGGCGATGCCGCGCGCTGCGTGCGATGGAACGGCCGCATCTTCGAAGCAGTGGTGGCACGGCACGAACATCGCGAACCTTGCGACCTCTACCACTCTGCGCTGGAAGTACAACTCGACGGGGACCGTTTCGTGATCGAGATGACGCCGGTGTGGGGCAACTCCGAGCCCGATCGCGGTGTTGTAGGCGAGGGCGCGGTGGGTCTCTCGTCCGTTCGCGGTTCGCGGTTCTTCCGCTATGAAGTCCGCCGCTGGCGCAACGGAGCGATTCCAGATGTGTCCGAGGCCGTGGCCAGCCCGCGGCGCCTGAGCGCAGACAGGGGTGTTGGACCTGGCTTCGGCCTTCCCACTTGCCACCTGGGGACGCGACGAACTGCGCGCCGGCGAGATGTGGAACTCCAACTCGCTGACGTCCTGACTGCTCGCTAGCAGCGGTCACAACACGGACCGTGTGGACCCGCCCCCGCATGGCCGGGTACCCGGATGGTCTGCGGGGCTGATCGTCGCAGCGCGCCAGGCGACTGGGATCGGCCGCCGTAAAGCAATTCTGTAAACGCGTGGACATTCCGCCCGGCCGGTGGCGACTTTCGGCCGTTCCGGCTCACCGCTCGACCACGGCAGAGTGAAGCCAAGCTGGTCAAACCCAGCCAGTGTCAAGTCGGGCGCGGCGGAACGACCGATAGCCACCCACGCAAGGGGCAGTCATGGGCACGACGGGAGTACCTCAGGCCCCGCCGATCCACCAGCGACCGCTTGAGCTTTCTCCGTCTCACGATGTCCCCCGGCGCCACGTGTTGAAGGCCCTCGCCGTGGGGGCGCCACGGCGGTCGTCGCCGGCACCGGTGCGCTCAGCTACCGGGTGTTCGACAGCGCTGTCCTCGACGCGGGTGCCGGGCAGGCCTATGACCCGTGGCAACACTGGCAGGACGACCCCGATCCCCTGGGGTGGGGTGGCGGGCGCAATCCTGGCCGCGAACCCGCACAACACCCAACCCCCGGTGTTCCACGTCACCGCGGACAGCATCGACGTTCTTGCGGACACCGCAAGCGCAGTCCAAGGACTCGACCCATTCGGGCGGGAACAGCGCGTGGGACTCGGCGGCGCCATAGAGAACCTCGCGCTGGCCTGTCGGGCCCGTGGCCTGGATCCGTTCATTGCCCTACTGCCGGAAGGCCCCGACGCTGACCGGGTCGCGCGCGTCTCCCTCTCCGCAGGAAGCGGCAGCCTAGCCAATCGCGCGGGGAATGAGAGGCCGGCTCCGATGCCCGCTGCCATTGCCAGATCGTGGCACGAAGCCCCGGTATAGACGGCTGCATGCCGGACGATCTTTGCGCTTCCAACTACCCGCAGCCCGCGCCGTCAACTCACTACCGATCGCATAGCCACCTTGCCGAGCATGCGCGAGCGGATCCGGCCTGACTCGACACCGTTGCTGGATTCGGTGCCTCCGCGTTTCGTGGCACATCAGGATTTCGCGGACCGTGTCGCGCACATTCATTGTGACGGCGGTAGAGACGTTTCCTCTGACGGCAGGGCTGGTGATTGGCTTAGTGGCAGCACGAGCGTTCGTGCAGCGTTGATGATGTCGCCCGCTAGTACCTGGGCACCAGAGGTTGTCGCGGCATGCTCGTCGGTGACTCCTGCCAACGCGGTTGGGACTTGTGCGGCGATCGACTTGATCTCCTTGGCGTGGGTCTGGATGTGGTCGGGCCGAGCGGTGGCAAGGACCAGGACGGAGGGCCGGATGGTTCGGATGCTGTCTCGGAGTGTGTCGAATGGGGTGTCGGCGCCGAGGAATGTCACTCGCCATCCGCGGCGGGCGATAAGAAGGCCGAAGATGATCAGACCGAGATCATGTGCTTCACCCGGTGGACATGCGAGCACGGCGCGAGGCCCGTCGCCGGCGCCCCAGTCGCGAGCCAGCCCGAGCAGCCGGCCCCGAATGAGGTTGGAGGCGAAGTGCTCCTGCGCCACGCTGGCCAGGCCGGTTGCCCAGCGGTCTCCAATATCGTGCAAGTAAGGGATGATGACTTCGGCCAGCGCACCCTCGAGGGAGACCGACGCCAGTAGTTGGTCCAGGGCGGTATGCGCCCCGCTGCCGTCGAACGTGTCCAGCGCAGTCCACAAATGCCCGGCAATTTCGCCGACGATCGGGCGGGAGACAGCAGACTCCGCGAGCGGTGGCGCCTCCTCACTCGTCAGTGCTTGTCGGGCCGCCTCGGCTGCGGACAGGCCCGTCGCGAGGAGTTGTGTCATCCGGCGCACCCGCTGCTCATCAACCGACGAGTACAGCCGGTACCCGCCTGTCGACCGCGCGGGCTGCAGCAAGTCGTAACGCTGCTCCCAAGCGCGCAGCAACTCCGGCGAGACCCCGGTGCGTCGCCCCAGCTCCCCGATCCGCACAGATCCCACCACAGGAAGAGTCTACAACTCTTGGACGGAGATTCCACAAACTCTTGACAACTGTGTCGTCATGGGGTGAACCTTGTTGGACAAACCTTCGACAACGAAACATGGAGGAAGCCGTGCGGAAACTGGATCTGCTGGCGCTGGTGCTGGCCATCGTGGGCGCTCTCAACTGGGGCCTGGTCGCCATATCCGAATTCGACCTGGTCGCAGCCATCGTCGGACTCGACTTTGGCGACACGAACGCCGTCACGCGGGTGATCTATGGCCTCGTCGGCGTCGCCGGTGTCTGGCTCGCGGCGCGCGCCAAAGTGCTGGTCGCGAGCCCGAGCGCTGACCGCTATCGGGTGCCGGCATAACGGTCCGTCAGGGACGAGACGCTGAAGATCTTCACACTCACCAAAACCTCTGACAAGGAGAAGCCATGAGCCACACACTCACCCGGATCAGTCTTGGCGTCCTGACCCTCGTGGTCGCCGCCGTCGGCACAGTGTCAACGGCACAGAACGCGTCGGCCACGCCCGACACCCCTTGCATGCGCGCCGGTCTGGGCACACTCAGGGAGGCCGGCCTGCTGCCCTCGGTGGCGAAGCAGGGCCTGCCGATCATTGTCGCCGTCTCGGTTGGCGTCACGCCACGACCCGGCACCGATGTGACGAGCCTGCCCGACCCACTCCCCCTGTCGCTAGTCCTCGCCGACCACCGAGCCGGTGACGACAGCTTGTTCGTCTACCCCTGGTGCTGACCTGCGCTCGTCGAATCACCACCCCGGCTCCGCTGGGGGTTCGAGTCAAGCCAGACGAGGCCCCCGGCGGCACCGCAGGCATAGCGGCCCCGATGACTACGGTCTTCGAGATCAAGATTCCGCGACCGAGGTCGTGTCCATGCAGTGCCGACAGGAAGCCTGGAGGCACCGGCGAGATCAAGCTGCGTCGGCTGGTCAAGCAGGCGCTGCGGATGCGACGTTCCGGATCATGGGAAGGGAGATAGGGGTTGGTAACGTCCGTCAGCGTCAAGTCGGCTTGGCGAGCGTTGGTCACGCCTCAACCGACGAGGACGTTCGGGTAAGGCCACCGCCCTCTAGGTGAATCGCGCGGACTACTGTGCTGCCGCCGTTGCTGGTTATGGAGGGCAGGCCGCCGTCGCTGACCGACCGTCGGTAAAGGATCTCGGCGCAACTGCCGGACTTGATCATCTTCGCCATGGCGTCGAACAGGACATTCCCGCAGCCGCGGCGGTCCTTGGCGATGGCGATGCCGTAAGGCCCCAGCTTGACGGGCCTGCCGGGTCCAGGGCAGCGGAAGTAGAGTCACAGCTTCGCTTGATTCGGACAATACCAGCGCCGAATGCTCGTGTCTGTTGAGACCTTGACACCTGATGGGTCGCTCGCAGAACGGGATCACCGCCGTGCCGCCGCCGGCGCCTCCCAGTTGACGTACAAGGTGCTGGCGTCATCACGCAAGCGGGTTCCGTGATGGTCCAACACCGAGTGGACCAGCCGTCGCAGCACCTCGGCCGGGTCCCATCCGGACGTCGATTCTCGTTCGAGCAGGTCGGCCAGTCGGTTCACACCGAACTCCTCGCCGTCCGGGTTGCGGGCTTCCACGACGCCGTCGGTGTAGAAGAGCACGGCGTCACCGGGTTCCAGGCTGGTCTCCACAACCTCGACGCCGCGCTGCGCGACGAACGAGTTGAGTCCGAGCGGGGCTGCGGGTTGCGACTGGATAGGCGGCAAGGTTGCGCCGTGACGGACATGCAGGGGCTCAGGATGCCCGGCCGTGGCCCACGCCAGCCCGCCCGTGGTGACGTCCAGCTGGGCGAACAGGCCCGTGACGAACGCGTCCCCGCCGGCGTACTCGTCTATGACGGCGTCGACCTCGGTCAGCAAGGTTTGCAATTCCGCGAGCGGGTGCTCGCGGCGCGTGTTGCGATAGGCCGACACCGCGAGGGAACCGAGAACGGCCGAGCGCAGACCGTGTCCCATTGAGTCGAACATCGCAATGTCCAGGACGTCTCCGTTGAGGCTGTAGTCGAAGCAGTCGCCACCGACTTCGTAGGCGGGTTCCAGAAGGCCGGCGACCGTGGTCCCGTCCATGCTGAACGTCAAGGGAGGCAGCACTCCCCACTGCATCTCCGCGGCCAGCGACATGGTCTTGCGTCGGCGCAGCAGGTGCAGTCGGTCGGTGTAACCGTCGGCGGTGGAGACCAGGTGCGCGGCGGCGATACCCAGCTCGACGCAGAGGCCTTCAACCCGATCGTCCCAGATCGGCAACGTCATCGACAGCACGCCGAGCTTCTGGGCCCTCTCCGTCACCGGCACCCAGACGTGCCAGCCGTCGTCTCGCTGCGAGCTCAACGGGCGCCCGGACATGAAGACCCGCCCGGCCATCGAACCCTCCAGGCTGACCACTGAGGGGTCCTCACCGTGCGGAAGGACATCAGGGTGTGGTTTGAGTCGCGAGTGGTCGTAGTCGATCAGGAACAACACCACGTCAGACCCGCCCAGCTCGGCGACCGTGAGAGACAGGGTCTCGACAACCTGCTGTGGATCGGCGGCCTGCGCCAAGCGCAGCAGCCGGCCGACCGGCCGGTCTAGAGGGTCCCACGGATCCGCCATGCGGCCCCCCGATCCTTGCTACCACGCGCACCCTGCGCCAAGCCCCGAGCCTACGCACCATTCCCGCACAGGTTTCCCAATGGCGGTGTCGGACACGAACGCCCTAGTCGATCCCCAAGAAGCGTCGGTGCCTCGGGGCCCCGGTAGCGCACGAGCGTCCCCATCAGGCGAGGGAAAGGGCACATGAGGCCAGAACGCCGCCGCGTCCCGCTACCCCTTCGACCTGCCTGCCTGTCCGACCTGCGCGCCTGGGCGCGGTCCTGGATGAGCCAAAACCCCAGCGGCGCGGACCCAGACTCCGTGCTGCTGGCGCTGACCGAGCTCGTCACCAACTCCGCCAAGCACGGCACGGGCCCCGTGGACGTCTCCTTGTGTCGTGAATCGCGGCAGCTGAGGCTCGGCGTGACAGATCGGTCGGACCGCCTTCCGAGGCAGCCTCCGACGGGTGACGACCTGGAAGGTGGACGCGGCATCGCGCTGCTCGACGTCCTCGCCACCAGTTGGGGAGTGCGGCTCCACAGGCCCACCGGGAAAACCATCTGGTGCCGGTTCACGGCTGCGGCGGACCTACCGTCAAGCGGCTAGAGCTGGCGAGAGCCCGCTAGCGCTGCCAGCTCTGGGGCGTTGACAATTGACGCTAGCGTCCGCTAACCGGCGATTCCGAAGCACCCGTTCTGTGAGACCGTTACCGTCCCCGGCCAACGGTGTCCAGGTGAACCAGAGACTGCCGATAGGACTCGAGGACGCCGCACTCGGTGTAGGGGACGCCGCGCTCGGCGCAGAAGGCGCGGACCAGCGGCTGCGCGTGGCGCAGGTTGGGCTGCGGCATGCTCGGGAAGAGGTGGTGCTCGATCTGGTAGTTCAGCCCGCCCAGAGGATGTCGATCAGACCGGCCGCCGCGCGACGTTGCGAGAGGTGAGGACCTGCCGGCGCAGGAAGTCGAGTTGTCGTCCCGGGCGCTCAGCATCGGCATGCCCTTGTGGTTCGGGGCGAAGGACACCCCCATGTAGAGGCCGAAGATGGCCTGGTGGACCGCGACGAACACCAGGGCCTTGCCCGGCGAGAGCACCAGGAAGACGGCGGCGACGTAGGCGGCGAGGTGCAGCGGCGAGCAGGGCGCCCTCCAGCCACGGCGCCGGAGGGGCCGCTGCGACAGCGCCCGCGCGCTCGCCACGTGCAGGTTGAGCCCCTCCAACAGCAGCATCGGGAAGAACAGGACGCCTGCACCGCGGTCAGCCGCCGGCAGACCCCGGCCGGCGCGCCAGTGCTCGGCGTCGAAGACCAGGCGCCGGCGCCACGTCAGGGTCGCGCTCGACGTCGTTGGGGTGAGCGTGGTGACGGTTGTGCTTGTCCAGCCACCAGCCGTAGCTCAGGCCGATGCCGACGTTGCCGAGCAGCAGCCCGCAGACTAGCGCGCCGCGGCGAGTCCGGAACACCTGCCGGTGACCGACATCGTGACCGAGGAAGCCCAACTGGGTGAACATGACTCCCAGGAACACCGCAGTCAGCAGGTGCCACCACGTCGGACCGAGCAGGACCAAGGCCGTCCAGCCGGTCGCGGTCAACCCCAGCACGGCGGCGGCGCGCCGCATGTAGTAGCCATCGCGGCGACGAAAAAGCCCCGCGTCCCGGGCCTGACGCGACAACTCGGCAAATTCGCTGCCCCGCCGCTCGCCCTCGGCGAAACGGGCCTGCCTGGTACCCGCACTGTCGATGCTCATCATAGTGTCGCTTCCGGCCGGTTCCCTGTGCGAGGCGCCGGGTCCGGGGCGAGCCGCTGGTACTCGGCGGGTATTGCCGCGCTCGCATGCAGGAAACATCCAGGCCGGATCGGAAGTTAGTTCCGCCAAGCACTGGCCGACCAACTGAAGCGGCAACTACCGAGCACTCATCGCGGCCGTTCCCGATGTTTGGGGATACGGATGTGTCCCGGTCTGGGCGGGCTCACCGCTGAGGTGTCCCGCCCGTCAGGCATGGCCAACAGGTTCGCTGGGCGCACGGGCGGGCGCAGAGGCGCCGGGGTCCCGTCAGTGGCTGGATGTGCCTTGCCTAGTGCGGCGGGCGTTCATGCGCAACTGCGTGACCCGGGCGACCCCGGCGATGGCGACCACCACACCGCCGCCCACTGCGGCGATCAGCAGGGCCATTCCGAGGGAGATCGTTCCAGACAAGCCAAGGAAATGGACCTCGACCTTCGTCGAGTTCTGGAGGATGAAGACGATGAGCAGGATCAGCAGCAGGAGCGCGACGCCGGTGGCCACCCAGGCCGCGCTAGCCGAGTGACTCGTGGGGCGTGCGGCGTCGGCGAGGAGCCTGCCTCGGCTGGTGTCTTCTCGGCTGGTTCCTCGTCGGTTCGCAAGGAGGAAGGGTCTGTCGTCATGATCGCAACCTTCCTCTAGTCGTGATGAGCGGTCAAAGGGGGCCAGACCGCCCCCAACCACCCCTCGAACCCGTGCATCCGCTCTAAGGCCTCGGCGGACGTTGGTGTCACTCGGCCCCTGTCCCCGTTACTCCGTTCAACCGGCCGATCTCGTGCGGCGCTGAACGCGGTGTCAGCGTCTGGCGGGACGACGTGGGCCATGATCCAGTCGACCGCGGTCGCGCGCCCGGGGCGGTAGCTCGGCGAGTTGTGCCAGATGCTGACGAAGGCCCGTCGGACCGCCTGGTCGACTTCGTCTGGTGCGAGGTCGACGGCCGCCTTTGATCGGACGACCGAGTAGAAGGTGTCCCAGATTGCGGCGAAAGCGGTCTCGTCGCCTTGGCCACAGCGGAGCAGCAGATCCGAGATGAGCCCGGTCCGGCAAGCGGAGAAGTTGGTAACAGGACCGGCAGAACGATCGGGCGACGACATCATGGGGCTCCGGTACAGGCTCGGGAGGGTGACCGGCGTCCGGGGTCATAGCCGGAGCGAGGGATGCTCGGCTGGAGCCGAGGTGCCCCCTGGCGACAGGCAGAAACTCCGCCGAGACGCGAGCCGGGTGCCGCCGGGGTGGTATCGGCACCTACTGACCGCACGCGAGGGGCCGTCAACTCGGGCTGGCTGGGCGGGACTCGTTGTCCGGTGCGCACAGGTTGCATCGCGGCGCGCTGTAGGGCCGGTCCACCTCGCGGAGGGAGTCGGCCTGTTGGATGCGGGGGCAGCCCTTGTTGCGGTGGAAGCGTGTGCGTAGAGGGCGGATCGGGTCATCGCCGATTACCTCGATCCAACCCGCCGGAGAGGTGTATGTCATCGCGGGCTCTCGACTCAGCGGATCAGAAGATTGAGAACAATCGTCAACAGCACGGAGGCCACGACCGACAACAGGATCATGGCGAGGCAGCCAGGCCCGCCCCCGAGCGGGCGGACCTGGATGCGGGTGTTTCTAGGCACCGAGGATCAACTGCGGGGGTCGTTGTCGCGCTCGTAGCTGCCGGCCTTGGCCAGTCCACGGCTGATCATGTAGCCGACGGTGAGGATGGTGACGTACAGCCACGCCTTGTCAGCGCCGAAGCCCTGACCGTCCTCGTTCTGGTCCACCATCGCCGAGGCAATCAGGATGCCGAGGGCGACCGCGACATAGGCGATCAGCTCGGTGGTCTTGAAGGCCGGCTTCGTCTCGGTGGTGGCGGTGTGGTTCCGCGTGTGGTTGTCGTTGTCGATCGCATTGGCGGTGTTGCTGGCCATGTCATCTCCCGATGAGCAGGAGGAAGTGGTTCGGCACCACTCCCAGAGGACAGCAGCTCCTCATGGAACCGCTGTTGTGTGGAGTGCGCCGATGCTGGACGCAGCAGGGAGATGTCCGAGGTGACCAACAGCAAACATCACCGCAATGTGACCCCGCTTACTGTGGGGAATGCCGCCTGTTCGGCGCGACCCCGGACGCTGAGGTCGCGTGGCGGGGACGGGCACTAACGCCGACCCGGCAAAGCCAGGGCCGCGGTCTCAGCGGCACCGTGCCTCATGCTCGCCGCTTCCGGTGACCTCTGAGGGGCAACTGTCTCCGCCGGAGTCGACGGCAATGGTCACGGCGGCCCAGACGATGCCGAACAGGAAGACGACGGCAGCCATGGCAAGCCACAGCGCCAGCGGTGGCCTGATCGACTGACGTGCTGACGACGGCACCGGCACCTCCCTGTCCTGTCGCCCGACGGGCGGGTTGTCGCCTGCCGGAGCGGCGGCAACCCCTGAGGCACCCGCCGCGACATCTCGGCGGTCCGGCACACACCGTCGTCGCCGACCGGGCATCAACCAAACCCGCGTGAAAGGTGGTGACCGCGCTTGCTGGGGTGGTCGGACCCGATGCCCCTGCGGCAACAACGGGAGACTCCGAGCGCTGCACCATCGGGCCCGACGGGGGTGTCACCACCCGGCACAGGTTTGAAACACGAGACCGGCGCCGGTCCGAGGCCGCCACTATCCGGAGGGTCCGGCGATGGTCAACATCTGCGGCGCTGTGGAGCGGAGGCCCGAACCGGGTCGAGCGCCAATCGGGCTTGGAACCGCTGGCGTCGAGTGCAGGGCCCGGCTGCATGGCATCTGGTCGTCGGCGTTTGCGGCTTCGAGTCGGGGTACGTTCGTCTCTGGTTGCCCCAGACCCCGGCAGCGAAGCTTCCTTGGCGACGGGCCGGGAGCTGCGAAGTGGCGAGGTGGCAGCGGCAAATCATCCGTCCGATGCCGGATGGGGGCTACCGCGACATCCGGCTGTGGGCCCGGTCCTGGATGCAGACCCATCCCGTCGCCGGCGTCACCGTGGACGACGTGCAGCTGGCGTTGGCCGAGCTGGTCAGCAACGCGATCCGGCATGGTTCCGGGCCGGTGGACGTAGAGATCGTCGCGGAAGCAAGCTCGCTACGGCTGAACGTCAGTGACAGCTCCAACGTCATGCCGCGACAACCCTCGGCAGCGGGGAACGGGTCCGGCGGGCGCGGCCTCATGCTGGCCGGCAAGGTCGCGACCAGATGGGCGGCGAACCCGCGGCCCGGAGGCGGGAAGACGGTGTGGTGCGAGTTCCGCAGCCCCGGCCCCGCCACGACCCCAGGCGATCCGCCAGGCGCCCCAATATGTCGTGGCGGCCATTGATCAGCGGATAGATGCACCGGCGATCCCCAAACCCTCGGACCGCCGCATCCACGTCGCGATGCCTGAACCCGTTGGTATCCAGCACGCCATCCCCCCGCACGTCAGCACCGACAGCGTGCGTCATGCCCTGTGCGGTGCCCTCGTCGGCGGCTGCGTCGTATTCCGCCATCACCCGTTCACCGCCACCGCGAACGCCGCCTGTCAGCGGTGCGCCCAGCTGGCCGCCTCCCATGACCCCAATGCCTGAACAAATCGCGGGCTCATCGCCCGCGCGACATGCAGCCTCCTGGTGCTCCTCAGGCTCCTCGTGCTCCTGGTAGCTCTTCTACTCCTCGGCATCACTTCGGCACCAGTGCTCGGTAGTGCCGGTTCAACTCGGGCGGCTGTACGCGTCCTGGACCCAGTTCCGCTCGATCCCGGGCACCTCGGAGCCGGTCCTGGTGTCCTCCTCCACCGACGGCGGCCGGAGCTGGTCGCGACCCAACCAGCTCTCCGGCGCCTCCAACAACGCGGTGACCGGCGGCCGGCAGGGCTCCGCCGTCCGCACCGACGGCCGCGGCAATGTGTATGTGGCGTGGGAGGACGGCGGCTACCAGGTCTACTCGGTCAGTCGCGACGGCGGCGTCACCTACTCCCGGGCCCGCGCCAGATCGAGGACGAGGTCGAGCGCCAGGCACCGGGCTTCCGCGACGTCGTGATCGCCCGTTCCGTGCAGAGCTCGGCGGACCTGGAGGACGCTGACCCGTCGTTGGACGGCGCTGCCCTCAACGGTGGTTCGGCGGCACTGCACCAGCAGCTGGTCTTCCGGCCCACCCCCGGGCTGGGCCGGTCGGACACCCCATTCCCCGGGCTCTTCCTGGCCGGCTCCTCGGCGCACCCGGGCGGAGGCGTGCACGGTGCCTGCGGGGCCAACGCGGCCCGCGCGGCCCTGCTGCGCAGCCGGGTCGGTGCCCGCATCTACGACGCGTCGGTGGGCGCCGCCCAACGGATCTTCGGCTAGACCTCGCGAAACATCCCCCGGCGAAGCGCCCCGGCACGACATACGAGGCACGTGGCGTCTGCTATCTGAAGCTCGGTCACCAGATGGTCGCGACGGTCGAGGTCACGATCCGTCTCGGCATGCGCCCTGCCATGAAGCTGGCCACCGAGAAGACTGGGTGCGGCGCGGACCGCATCCGGCGATGGTTCGGCCGGGACTAAACCACCGGTCTCCGCCGGGTCAGGAGGCTGAGCGTTCGACCAGGCGGCGCAGCCGGTCCAGAGTCTCCTCGAGCCGCTTCTTCCCGATCGCGTCCACCGCCCGGTTGTTGATCCACGCGCCCGGCCCGGACGTCGGCTCCTCGTGCATCTCGACCAGGGTGTGGCCGCCCGCGGGATGCAGGGTGAGCTCGACGGTCGCCTCGCCCACTGGCCACGCGCGCGCCTTCATCAGCAGCCGTTGGCCCGGCTCGCACTCGGTCACCTCGGTCTCGTCCTGGAGGGTCAGTGGCCAGGCACCGACGGCATGATGCAGCTTCGTGCCCACGGCTGGCCACCCAGGGTCGACTGCGCGGATCTTCACCGTCCCGACGACCCAGGCCGAGTAGGTCCAGCCGTCGCCCAGAATCGCCCAGACCGCCTCGGCCGGAGCAGCTAGCTCAGTCCTCACCCGTCCCATGACCACCTCCGGCCGTCGCATCTCAACGAAGGCTGCGCCTACCCCGCCTGGTTTGTCCGAACCGGGCAGCGGGATCGGCCGGGGCGCGGCCGTGGTCTTCGCTGCCCGCGGGTCCAAGGTTTGCCCTGCTCACGCGCGGCGAGCAGGGCCTCGAGGCGCCATGGCCAAGCGCTCCAGGGCGGCCTGACCGGGCGCCTCAAGATCAACCCGAGCCATGCACTCGTCTGGCGCATGGCCTTGGGACATCGACCCAGAGGTCAGGTGGTCGGCAGCGCCCGAATGCGAAGCAGTTTGGATCCGCTCGGCGTCCGGCG
Source organism: uncultured Actinomycetota bacterium (assembly GCA_963728425.1). GTDB lineage: Bacteria > Actinomycetota > Actinomycetes > JACCUZ01 > JACCUZ01 > JAVEDA01. Next base: position 288,688 of record CAVSKC010000005.1, on the reverse strand, counting down.
AGATCCGCGTCTGACTCCGGCATCCTCTCTGGCGGAGTCCTCGCTGGACAGCCCCGACCCGCGCTGCCCACATCGTGCCCACACGCACCGAGGGCCATGATCAATGATCATGGCCCTCGTCCTGCACTTCTTTGGTAGCGGGGGCAGGATTTGAACCTGCGACCTCTGGGTTATGAGCCCAGCGAGCTACCGAGCTGCTCCACCCCGCGTCGTGGCACCAACTCTACGTCAGCGCCACCGGCACCGGCAAATCACGCCTTGCCGCAGCCGGGATCACCCCGACGGCGACGGGGACGGCGACGACGTCCCCGAGGGCGCCCCCGAGGTCGAGCCGGACGGGCTGGGAGACGGGCTCGCCGTGGGCGACCCGGTGGCCGGGTTGGCCTGGGCGGCGACCGCCCGGTTGATGGCGGCCTGCAGGTCCTTCTGGGCCTGGCCGTAGGCCGCGAAGTCGCCTGCCTTCAGGGCCTCTTCGGCCGCCGTGATCGCGTTCTGGGCGTCCTGCAGCGCACGGGTCAGCGCCGCGTTGTCGGCCGACCCGCCACCACCCGAGGGCGGCGGCGTGGTGGTCCCACCACCGGTCTCCGGTGCGCTCTCGCCCTGCTGGGCGAACAACGAGTCCAGCGCCTGCTGCAACGTGTCCTCGAAGGCCACGTTGTTGCCGTACGACACCAGGACCTTGCGCAGCAGCGGGAACGACGTGGTGGCTTCGGCCTGCACGTAGACGGGTTCGACGTACAGCAGGCCGCCGCCGATCGGGAAGGTGAGCAGGTTGCCGTAGCTCACCTTCGTGCCGCGCTTGAGGATGTTGATCTGCTCGGCGACGGCGTCGTCCGACTCCAGCTGGTTCTGCACCTGCGACGGACCGTTGATCTGCAGCGACCGCGGCAGCTGCAGCACCCGGAAGGTGCCGTAGTCCGGGCCAGGGTCGGCATTGACAGCGACGAACGCCGCCAGGTTGTTGCGCTCACCGGTCGGCACGTAGGTCGACGTCAGCTGGAACGACGTCTCGCCCTGCCCCGGCATCTTCAGCGTGACGTAGTACGGCGGCTGCGCGGTGGCGGCGGCGGTGGCTCCGGTGGTCGGGTCGTCCGGGATCCGCCAGAAGTCGCTGCCGCTGTAGAACGTCTGCGGGTTGCTGACGTGGTAGTTCGCGAGCAGCGTGCGCTGCACCTTGAACAGGTCCTGCGGGTAACGCAGGTGCGTCATCAGGTCGTCACTGATCTCGGAGCGCGGCTCTACCGTGTCGGGGAACGCCTTCATCCAGGTCTTGAGGACCGGGTCCGTCTCGTCCCACGCGTAGAGAGTGACGGTGCCGTCGTAGGCGTCGACCGTTGCCTTGACCGAGTTGCGGATGTAGTTGACCTGCTTGACCGGCGTGACGAGCTGCTGGTTGGCGACCGTCGTACGCGAGTCCCTCGTGGCGTCCTCGAGGGTGCTCCGGGTGGAGTAGGGGAAGCCGTTGCTCGTGGTGTAGCCGTCGACGATCCACTTGATCCGGCCGTCGACGACGGCGGGGTACGGGTCGCCGTCGAGGGTCAGCCACGGCGCGACCTTCTCCACGCGCTCCTTCGGCTCGCGCACGTAGAGGATCTTGGAGTCGGCGTTGACCCGGCCCGAGAGCAGGATGTTCGTCTCCTGGTACTTCATCGCGAACAGCACCTTGTGGAAGAGCGAGCCGAGCGGCACCCCGCCCTTGCCTGTGTACGTCGTGTTGCGCTGGCCCGAGCTCGCCGAGTCGTCCGGGTAGTCGAGCTCGCGCGGCGTCGAACCCTTCGGCGCGCCGACGATGCTGTAGGTCGGCGACTCCTGGCCGAAGTAGATGCGCGGCTGCTTGACGTCGATCTGCCCGACCGGCGGGATGTCGGAGGAGACGAACGACGGGCGACCGCCGTCGACCTCGTCACCGAGGGCGGCGACGAAGCCGAAGCCGTGGGTGTACTGCGTGTGGTCGTTGATCCAGTTCCGCTGGGCGTCCGGCAGGCCGCCGATGCTGACCTCGCGCACCGCCATGACGACGTCCCGCCGCCCGCCCGGCAGGTCGTAGCGGTCGACATCGAGGGAGGTCGGGAAGTCGTAGTAGGCCTTGATCTGCTGCAAGTTCTTGTAGGTCGGGCTTAGCAGCAGCGGGTCGAGCAGGCGGATGTTGTCGATCGTCTGGGTGTCGGTCGCGAGGATCTTCGGGTCGGCGGTCAGCTTCGCGTCGTACGTGCTCTTCTGCACCTTGTCGGGGCCGATGCCGTAGGCCGCGCGGGTCGCCTCGATGTTCCGCCTGATGTACGGCGCCTCCTTCTCCGACTGCGACGGAACCACCTGGAAGCGCTGCACCAGCGCCGGGTAGATGCCGCCGATCAGCAGCGCCGAGAGCAGCAGCAGCCCCACCCCCACACCCGGCAGCAGCCAGGTACGCCGGGCGATGTTGGCGAAGAACAGGCCGGCGCAGATCAGCGAGATGATCGCCAGGATGGTGCGGCCCTGCAGCACCGCGTTGACGTCCGTATAGGTCAGGCCGGTGAAGCCGGTCTTGTTTATCTTGTGCTCGCCGACGGCCAGGCCGTAGCGGTCCAGCCAGTAGGCGATCGCCTTGAGCAGCACGAAGGTGCCCAGGAGCACCGACAGGTGCACCCGCGCCGCGGCCGTCGCGCGCTCACCGAGGAACGCCTGGAGCCGCAGCCCGCCGTACAGGTAGTGGGTGATCGCCGCCGCGAGCAAGCACACGACCACCACCGCGAACGCGAAGCCGAGCACGAACCGGTACCACGGCAGGTCGAACGCGAAGTACGAGATGTCCTTGCCGAACTGCGCGTCCTTCTCGCCGAAGGACACCCCGTTGCGCCACAGCAGGTAGGTGCGCCACTCCCCCGCCGCGGCGGACCCGCCGATCAGACCGATCAGCGTGACGACGACGCCGACGACGACCCGCCGGTAGGGGTCCAGCGCCATCCGGTAGCGGTCGAGCTCCTGCTGTCCCGGGATCATCGCCTGGTACGCCGGTCGGGTGCGCCACGCGACCACGAAGTTGACGGCCACCGCGGCAGCGAACACGAGCCCGAACACGAAGAACAGCAGCGAGCGAGCCGCCAGGGTCCGGGTGAACACCGAGGTGTAGCCGACAGACCGGAACCACAGCAGGTCGGTGTAGAAGCCGGTGAAGATGCTGAAGGCGATGAGCAGCACCCCGAGAACCACCAGGGTGGGCAGCAGGGTGCGGCCGCGGCGCCGGGGCGCCGAGACCGGGCGCCTGGGCGGACCCGCCGAGGCCGGCGTGTCGAAGCTCACGTGGTGTGTCCGTTCCGTCGAGCCGAGCGTGCGGCAGGGCCGGCGCGGGGTTGCGCGTCGTCCCTGCGTCAACTTACCGACTCGGGGGGTAGTTCCCGGCCATCCGGTCGTCCGGGGGAGGATCTCGGCATGACCGAACCGGCGGGCAGCGCTGCCAGCAACAGCCGGCTGGACCGGCTGACCCTTGACATCGAGCGGCACGCAGCGGCTGCCGGGTGGGACCAGCCGCCGCACCTGTTCGCCCTGGTGGAGACGGCCGACCTGCTCCGACGGGAGCCCCAGCTCGCCGCCGAGCTGGACCTGGTGCCGGCCGAGCCCGGTGGCCTCACCCCCGTCGACCAGGGCGAGCTGCCCGAGCACGCGAGCCTCGACGAGCTGCTGGCCGGCATCGTCTGGCCGGCCGAGGTGCTGGGCGCGGCGCTGGCCGTCGAGCGGCTGATGGTGCCCCCGGCCGTCGAGCAGGGCATGCCGCAGGACGAGTGCGAGGCGCTGCAGTGGCTGGCCGAGCACCCGGAGCGCCAGGAGGTTCGGCTTGTCGTGGCGGTGCTCCGGGACGGGTCGCGCTCGGCCGCGCTGCGGATGCGGGCCCACGACAGCGAGACCTCGGTGCTGACCGGGCGGGACCTCGTGCCCGGGCTGGCCGACGCCCTGGCCGACACGCTGTCCGACTGAGGGCCGCGGGCAGACAGCGGCTAGCAGCGCGGCAAGTTGGCGGTCCGGCCGGCCCGCAGCGCGTCCAGCGCCGCGACGGCGTCGTCCAGGGCCTTCACCTTCACCAGCCGCATCCCGTCGGGCATGGTCGACCGGGCCTCGGCGCAGTTCTCGGCCGGGGAGAGGAAGACGGTCGCGCCGTTGTCGTGGGCGCCGATCATCTTCTGGGTGATGCCGCCGATGGCGCCGACCTGCCCCGCGTCGTCGATGGTCCCGGTGCCGGCGATGAACTTGCCGCCCGTCAGCGACCCCGGCGTCAGCTTGTCCACGATGCCGAGCGCGAACATCAGGCCGGCGCTCGGGCCGCCGACGTCCTTCAGCGAGATCTTCACGGAGAACGGGTAGGTCGCCTTGTCGCGGGTGACGACGCCGATCACGGTGCGGCCGTCGTCAGGGCGGCCGCCGTGGTCACCGTCGTACGAACCGTGCGGCCGGCCCGGCGTACGACGATCGGGATCGTGTCTCCCGGCTTGTGCGCGGTCACCGTGGCGCGCAGCGACGCCCCGCCGGTCGCCGGCTTCCCGTCGACCGAGACGATCTCGTCGCCCTTGCGCAGCTTGCCCGCGGACGGCGAGCCGGGCGGCAGGTCCTGCACGACGACGGTCGACTGGACCGGGATGCCGAGCGGCCGCAGCGCGGCGGTCGTGGCGTTCTCCTGCGAGTCGCTCATCTCGGCGGCGCTCTGCTGCTCGGCCTCCTGGGCGGTCTCGTCCTTGGGGTAGACCGTCTCCTCGGGCACGACGGCGACCGAGTCGTCCAGCCAGCCGCGAAGGGCGGTGACCAGGTCGAGGCTGTGCCGGGGCCCGCCCTGCACCGACACCGTGACGAGGTCGAGGTGGCCCTTGTCGGGATAGGTCTTCCGGCCCTCGATGCGGATCAGCTCGGTGTTGCCGACCGAGCCGAGCGTGTTGGTCGTCGGGCCGGGTTGCAGCGCGACGTACGGGACGGGGAGCAGGGCCGCGACCGCGGCCAGCAGCACCGTCAGGAAACCGGCGACGGCGAGGACGACCACGCGGCGGGACATGGCGGGAAGCCTACGAGAGCGCGCCGCCGCTCGCCGGAGCCGGCTCGTGCCGTCAGTCGCGAGGCTCCCGACGGTCGGGATCGAACGCCGCCTTGAAGCGCGCGTGCTCCTCGAGCGTCTCGTGGGTGTCGGCCCGCGGGCGGGTCCGGCTCGTCCAGATCACCCACAGCACGGCGAGCACCAGGGCCACCAGCGGGATCGCGAGCCACACGAGCGAGGACACGCAGCCCAGGCTAGTCGCGACTCAGGGCAGGCCGACCCACTCGTCGCCGCCGTCGGCGAACACCTGGTGCTTCCAGATCGGCACCCGTGACTTGAGCTCGTCGATCAGCGTCCGGCAGGCCGCGAACGCGTCACCTCGGTGCGGGCAGGACACGCCCACGACGACCGCGAGGTCCCCGACCGCGAGGTCGCCGACCCGGTGCACCGCCGCCAGCGCCCGCACCGGGTGCGCGGCGACGACCTCCTCGGCCACCGCCCGCAGGTCGTCGATCACGCTCGGATGGGCGGAGTAGCCGAGGCCGGCGACGCCCCGGCCGCCGTCCTGCTCGCGCACCGTCCCGACGAACAGCGCGATCCCGCCCGCGCCCGGGTCGGTCACCGCGGCGAAGACCTCGTCGACCGACAGCGGCTCCGCGCGGACGTCGAGCAGCCGGATCACGCCGGCCATCTCGGCGTCATGACCGCCGCTTCCGCCGGGCGGCCCGGACCAGCGCAGCGGTGCCGACGACGGCCACGGCCGCGCCGGCCGCGCCGATGGTCGCGTCCCGCCGGCCGACCCGCCGGGCGGCCGAGCGCGTGGTGGCCGCGGACCTGCTCGAGCAGCAGCCCCAGCGCGGTGACGTTGTCGTACGCCGGTCGCCAGCCGGCCTCGCGCAGCCGGGTCGAGGGCACCACCCAGGGATGCACGACGTACTGCAGGTCGCTCGCCGGAGCCGGGATCACGCCCGAGCCGGTGCAGCCGCTCGGCGGTCGCCGAAGGCCAGCGACGCCGGCAGCTCGATGCGCCGCATGCCGGAGACCAGCTCGACCTCCGCCTGGTCCAGCCAGCCGTCGCAGCCGACCGTGACCACGCCGGTCACCCGGCCGAGTGCCGCGAGTTCCAGGGCGGCCGCGAGGTCGTCGACGTGGCAGAACTGCCACCGCGGCGAGGAGTCGCGCACGACCAGCAGCCGCGGCGCCTCGAAGTGCCGGGTCAGCACGCTGTCGACGCCGGGGCCGACCACCGTCGCCGGCCGCAGCACGGTGACCTGCAGGCCGGGGTGGCTGCGCGGCGCCTGCGCGGCCAGCCGCTCGATCTCGAGCCAGTCGGACGAGCAGCCCGCCGTCCGGCACCGCACGCAGCGGCGCGTCCTCGGCCAGCGGCAGCTCGTTGTCGGCCAGCGCGCCGTAGACCATCGCCGACGTGCAGAGCACGACCCGGCGTACGCCGGTCGCGGCCGCCGCGGTGAGCACGGTCTGGGTCCCGCGGACGTTCAGCTCGCCCTGCGCCCGGCGGTCGCCGCCCAGCCGGTGTCGAGCGCCAGGTGGACCACGGTGTCGACCTTGGCCAGGCGGGTCGGCCAGCGCCGGGTCGCGGACGTCGAGCACCCGCCAGGTGACCCCCTCGGCCTGCCCGCGGCGGTCGTCGAGGCCGACCACCTTCCCGACCTCCGGGTTGGCCACCAGCCGGGCCGCTACCGCCGCACCGAGCCCGGACGCCGCCCCGGTCACGGCGACCACCGGCTTGCGGCTGCGCGGGCTGCGCCGTGAGCGAACCGCATCGGGCACGGCCTCGGGTGGGAACTCACGCCGCGGCCGCCGGTGTTGGACGAGCAGAGAAACGCCCGAGGTCACTGCACCCGGTGGCGGATACGGTGGGACACGCAGAAGTCATGGTGCGCCCATCCTGCCAGCCCGGTGACGCCGGGCCCGACTGGTCGGCCGACCGACGTGAGGCGAGACGTGAGCAACTTCCCCTTCGGCTTCAACCCGGGTCGCCGGACGACGACGACAAGCCGGCCCCCGGTGCCGGTGACCAGCCGACCGACCCGTTCGCGGCGCTGTTCGGCGGCGGCGGCGACATCGGCGCGGCCTTCCCCCAGCTCGGGCAGCTGCTGTCCTACCAGGGCGGCCCGGTCAACTGGGACCTGGCCCGCGACGTCGCCCGGCAGGCCGTCGCCGCGGCCGGCGACCGCTCGGTGGCCACCGCCGAGCGCGAGCAGGTCCTCGACGCGATGCGGCTCGCCGAGCTGTGGCTGGACGAGGCCACGGCGTTCCCGGCCGGCACGTCGCCGTGAAGGCCTGGAGCCGCGCGGAGTGGGTCGAGGCCGACGCTGCCGGCGTGGCGCGAGCTGGTCGACCCGGTCGCCGGCAAGGTCGTCGACTCGATGGGCACGATGCTCGCCGGCGAGGGCGGCCCGATGGCCCAGCTCGGCGCGATGCCCGAGCAGGCAGGCCGCGCTGGCCGGACCGCTGCAGCAGATGATGCGCAGCATCGGCGGCGCGATGTTCGGCACCCAGATCGGCCAGGCCATCGGCGCGCTCGCGGTCGAGGTCGTGGGCTCGACCGACGTCGGGCTGCCGCTCGCGCCGGCCGGCACGGCCGCGCTGCTGCCGGCCAACGTCACCGCGTTCGGCGCCGGCCTCGAGGTGCCCGCCGACCAGGTGCGGCTCTACCTCGCGCTGCGCGAGGCCGCGCACCAGCGGCTGTTCGCGCACGTCCCGTGGCTGCGCGCGCACCTCGTCGACGCCGTCGCCGCCTACGCCCGCGGCATCACGGTCGACACCGCGCGGCTCGAGGAGGCGATGGGCAGCATCGACCCGACCAACCCGGAGTCGCTGCAGCAGGCGCTGACCGGCGGCCTGTTCGAGCCCGAGGACACCCCGGAGCAGAAGGCCGCGCTGGCCCGGCTCGAGACCGCGCTGGCGCTGGTCGAGGGCTGGGTCGACGAGGTGGTCGACGCGGCGGCCACCAGCCAGCTGCCCGCGGCGGCCGCGCTGCGCGAGACGGTGCGCCGCCGGCGGGCCAGCGGCGGACCGGCCGAGCAGACCTTCGCCTCGCTGGTCGGGCTCGAGCTGCGGCCGCGCCGGCTGCGCGACGCCGCCGCGCTGTGGCGGGCGGTGCTCGCCGAGCGCGGCCAGGACGGCCGCGAGGCGGTCTGGGCGCACCCCGACCTGCTGCCGACGGCCGACGACCTCGACGACCCGGCCGGCTTCGCCGCCGGCGGCTCGGCGCCGCTGGACCTCTCCGGCCTCGACGACACCGAGGCGCCGCCCGAGCCCGACCAGCCGTGACGGCAGGGCTCCACGCCGACGCGCTGCGCACCCTGACCGGCTGGGTCGCCCCGGACGACCAGCAGGGCTGCTGCGCTCGGCGTACGTCGAGCACCTGAGGACCCACGACGACGGGATGCTGCGCAGCTGTGTCCCGGCGCACCTCACGGCCAGCGCGCTGGTGCTCGACCCGACCGGGGAGCAGGTGCTGCTCACCCTGCACCGCAAGGGCGGCTTCTGGGGCAGCTCGGCGGCCACTGCGAGCCGGGCGACGCCACGCTGGCGGCCGCGGCGCTGCGCGAGGCCACCGAGGAGTCCGGCATCGACGGGCTGCGGCTGGTCGGCGCCGGACCGGTCGACCTGGACCGGCACGCGCTCTCGTCCGCGTTCGGCAGCTGCGGCGAGCACCTGGACGTGCGGTACGCCGTGGTGGCACCGCCGGGTGCCGAGCCGGTCGTCAGCGACGAGTCCGACGACGTCGCGTGGTTCTCGTTCGACCAGTTCCCGGCCGACGACCTCCCGGGCGCGGCGGTCGAGGACCTCACCCGCCTGGTGCAGCGCGGCGCGCGCGGCGCTGGCTCAGTCGTCGGCTCAGTCGTCGGAGAGGTCGAGCCCGGCGGCGGCCGAGACGCCCTCGAGGTAGCCCCGGGCCCGCTCGGTGCGCGGGAACCCGTCGACCTGGGCCCAGAAGTCCGGCCCGTGGCCGGGCACCAGCAGGTGCGCGAGCTCGTGCACCAGCACGTAGTCGACCACCCAGGACGGCATCCCCTGCAGCCGGGTCGACAGCCGGATGGTGCCGTCGACCGGGGTGCAGGAGCCCCAGCGGCTGCCCTGGTTGCTCACCCAGCGCACGCTGGCCGGCTTGGCCCGCCCGTCCAGCCAGCGCCGCGACAGGTCGCTCGCGCGGGCGAGCAGCTCGCGGTCGCTCGGGCCGCAGCTGCCGGTCCTGGCTTGGCCAGCCGCTCGAGCATCACGCGCCACCCAGCTGCGCTCCTCGGCCCGGCTCATCCGGGCCGGGATCAGCACCACGGTGCGGTCGCCGTCGCGGTAGGCGGACACGGTCCGGCGGCGGCGCGTCGATGCGGCGGACCTCGACCTGCGGGGTCGGGGACCAGTCTCGGCTGCTGCCGGCGCCTCGCTGCGGACTCACGCCCGAAACGCTAGCGACTTTCTTCCGTCCACAGCCGGTGGACGACATTGTCGCAGGTCAGGGGCGGTTCGGCATGATCATCCCCAATGTTGTCCACAGGCTGTGTCCGCCGGTTCTCCACAGCTGGCGGCGCTGTCCCCAGCGGCGTCCCACAGGTCGTCCACAGCCGCGGCGGCGCAGCCGTTGACGGGCCCCGGCCGGGCTCCTAGCGTCCTCCCCGACGAAGCCCCCGGGGAGCGCGGCCGGCCCGCTCGCAAGGGGAAGGCGGTCGGTCCGGACGGCGGCCCGGGGGCTTCGTGGTCCCCCCCGTCGCGCGGATCTCGAGACGACGACGCCGACCCCCCCCCCCGACGTGGCGTCTCGAGACTCGCGCCGGGGAGCCCCCGGTCAGCGGCCGGTGAACCGCGGCGGCCGGCGCTCGCTGCCGGGCCGCGCAGCCCCTCCTGCAGGTCCGCGGTCGCCAGCGTCACCGGCTGGGCCAGCGCCTCCCACTCCAGCGCCGCGTCGAAGCTCGCGTGCCCGCCGACGAGCAGCGCCCGCTTGGTCAGCCGGGTGGCCACCGGCGCGGCCGCCGCGACCGCGTCGGCCGCGGCCAGCGCGGTCGCCAGCACCTCGGTCGCGCGGCACCGCCCGGTGACCAGGCCGCAGGCCGCCGCCTCCGTGCCGGTCAGCCGTCGCCCGGTCAGCAGCATCTCCCGGGCCACCGCGAGCCCGGCCACCTCCGGCAGCAGGTAGGTCGTGGCCATGCCGGGGTGCATCCCCAGCGCGGTGAACGGCATCCCGAGCGGGGCGTCCTCCGCCGCGTACCGCAGGTCGCAGGCCAGCGCCAGCGCCAGCCCGGCCCCGATCGCAGCCCCGTTGACCGCCGCGATGGTCGGGACCTCGAGGTCCCGGACCGACAGCCAGGTCCGGTAGAACGGCAGCATCCGGCTGCGCAGCTCGTCGACGGTCGCGTCCGGCTCGGCGCCGATCCAGGACACGTCGCCGCCGGAGCAGAACGCGCTGCCCTCGCCGGTGACCACCACGGCCCGCACCGACGGGTCGGCGGCGCAGCCCGGCCATCACCCGGCCCCAGGACTCCGTCATCGCCGCGGACATCATGTTCCGCCGGTCCGGCAGGTCGAGGGTGACCAGGACCACGCCGGGGGCGCTCCCCGCGGGCCGGGACACCCGCAGGTCGGCCAGCCCCACGCCGTACGACGACACCGTCCGGCCGCTCCGGCGACGGGCTTGCTGGGGTGCTCGGGGCGGGTCCATGCCCTGAGCCTATTCACGCTCAGGACCCCCGCCTCCCACGCTCAGCGGGGACGCCTGCTCTAGGGTGGTTCGCAGGTCCGGTCAGCGGCACTCACGCCGGACACCGAACCGACCGACGAGGAGGACCCCGTGGCTGAGAGCTACACCGGAGACGCGTACTGCGTGAAGTGCAAGGAGAAGCGCGACTTCACCGGCGAGGTCAAGGTCAGCGAGTCGGGCCGCCGCATGGCCCAGGGCATCTGCCCCGTGTGCGGCACCAAGCTCAACCGCATCCTCGGCAAGGCCTGACCACCCAGGACAGCGCCTGCCAGACCAGCCTCGCGTGGGGCGGTCCCTCTACGGAGGGGCCGCCCCACCGTTGGTTGCGTGCAGGCGTCCTCCACCTGGAGGGCGCCTCGTCGCCGTTCGCCCTAGGCTCGCGGGCGTGACCGACTGGGCTGCCCGCGTCCTGCAGGAGGTCGACGCGGGCGCCGCCGCCGCTGAGCGACGGCTGGCCGAGCTGGTCAGCGTCCCGAGCGTGGGCGGCACCGATGCGGAGCACGAGATCCAGGCGCTGCTGGCCGCCGAGCTGGCCGCCGCCGGCCTGGAGGTCGACCACTGGCGGCTGCCGCTTGCCCGAGCTGCTCGCCGCGCCCGGCTTTCCCGGCGTCGAGGTGGACCGGGACGAGGCCTGGGGCCTGGTCGGCCGTCTGCGCGGCAGCGGCGCCGGCGACGGCCCGACCCTGATGCTCAACGGGCACGTCGACGTCGTGCCGGTGGGCGACCCCGCCGCCTGGTCGACGCCGGACCCGTTCTCCGGCCGGGTCGTCGACGGCGAGCTGCACGGCCGCGGCGCCTGCGACATGAAGGCCGGGCTGGTCGCCGCGATCGCCGCGGTGGCGGCGGTACGCCGGTCCGGCGCCCCGCTGCGCGGCGACCTGCTGCTGGCCTGCGTCGCGGGCGAGGAGGACGGCGGCCTCGGCACCTTCGCCACCCTGCGCCGCGGCTGGACCGCCGATGCCTGCGTGGTGCCCGAGCCCACCGGGCTGGACCTGGTGACCGCCAACGCAGGTGCCCTGACCTTCCGGCTGCGGGTGCCGGGTCTCGCGACGCACGCCTCCCGGCGTACCGAGGGAGTCAGCGCGGTGGAGAAGCTGGTGCCGCTGCTCGCCGCGCTGCAGCGGCTGGAGGCCGATCGCAACCGCGACGTCGACCCGCTGATGGCCCGCTGGGCGATGGCCTACCCGCTGTCCATCGGCCGGGTGCGGGCCGGCGACTGGGCGTCCAGCGTGCCGGACCTGCTGGTGGCCGAGGGCCGCCTCGGGGTTGCGCTGGACGAGCCGGTCGAGGACGCCCGGGCCGCGCTCGAGCTCGCGGTGGCCGAGGCCAGCGCGGCTGACCCGTGGCTGCGCGAGCACCCGGCCACGGTGGAGTGGTGGGGCGGGCAGTTCGCGTCCGGCCGGCTCGCCGCCGACAGTGACCTGGCCGACCGGGTGGCTGCCGCCCACCACGCCGTCACGGGCGGCGGTACGCCGGGCAGCTGGGGCGCGCCGTACGGCTCCGACCTGCGGCTGCTGGCCGGCGCCGGCATCCCGACACTGCACTACGGCCCCGGTGACGCGGTGCTGGCGCACGCGCCGGACGAGCGAGTGCCGCTGGCCGACGTGCACACCACCGCCCGCACCCTCGCACTCCTCGCCCTCGACATCTGCGGCCTCGCCTGACCCGCAGCCGCCACCCGTCTGCTCAACATGATCACGGTTGGTGCTCGACCGAGGTGAATTCGGCGCGGTTGAGGACGACTGGCCCCGGTAGGGCCGCCGATCAGCGGCGGGCGCACGGGATCACGCTGCGGCGGCACCTGTGGACAGCGGACCGGGCCCGACAGCGTTGCCGTGCCAGAGTCGCCCGCATGCCGACGCAGCGTCCCCAGCTCAAGCCGGCCCTCCGGCGGGTCTGGCGGGACGGCAGCACCCTCCAGCTCGGCGTGGACCCGGCCCGCGCCGTGGTCATCGGCGGGCTCGACGCCGGCTCGGCCCGGCTGCTCGAGAGCCTGGACGGCTCCCGCGACCTGCGCGGCCTGACCGTGGGCGCCGCCCGGCTCGGCGTCGACGCGGCGCGGCTGCAAGAGCTCCTCGGAATCCTCAGCAAGGCGGGTGTTCTGGAGGACGCGGCCGCCGACCACCGGCCGCTCGCCGGGCTTGGCCGGCCGGAGCGGGACCGGCTGGAGCCCGACGTCGCCGCCGCGTCGCTGCTGCGCGGTGGCGCCGAGAGCGGCGTCGACGTGCTGGCCCGCCGCCGGCGCCAGGTGGTGCACGTCCTCGGTGCCGGCCGGGTCGGCGCGTCGGTCGTGAGCCTGCTCGCGGCCGCCGGCGTCGGCACGCTGGTGGCCGAGGACGCGGGGACGACTCAGCCGGCCGACGTCGCGCCCGCCGGTGCGGAGCTGTCCGATGTGGGTGCTCGGCGCCAGGACGCGGCGCTACGGGCGGCGCGCAGGTCGGCACCGTCGGTGAAGGCCACCCTCCCGGCGGACCGGTCCGGCGCGGACCTCGCGGTGCTCGCCGGCGGGCCGGGGTCCGACCACCGCACCCTCGACCGGCTGCTGCGGGCCGGCATCCCGCACCTGGTCGCCCGGGTCCGCGAGACCACCGGCGTGGTCGGCCCGCTGGTGCTGCCGGGCCGGTCCTCCTGCCAGCGCTGCCACGACCTGCACCGCACCGACCGCGACCCGGCCTGGCCGCGGATCGCCGCCCAGCTCAGCGCCGCGTCCCGGCTGCGCACCGCGGCCTGCGACTCGGTGCTGGCCACGGCGGTGGCGGCGCACGCGGCCCTGCAGGTGCTGGCCTACCTCGACGGCGACCCGGCGCCGCCCGCCGTCGACGGCACGCTGGAGATCTCCCAGGCCGACGGCCGGGTGCGCCGCCGGTCCTGGGCCGCGCACCCGGCGTGCGGCTGCGCGTGGGGCCACCTGACCGACCAACCCAGCTGACCGGCACCGGACCGCCACAGCCGCAGGACACAATGGCCACCGTGGACGATCTCCCCCGGCGCGCAGCCGCCCGCACGGCCCGGCTCGCCGGGCTGCCGCTGGGCTACGCCGGCCGGGCCACCCTCGGGCTCGGCCGCCGCCTGGGCGGCCGGCCGGCCGAGATCGTGGCCGCCGAGGTGCAAGCCCGCACCGCCGAACAGCTGTTCCGGGTGCTCGGCGAGCTCAAGGGCGGGGCGATGAAGTTCGGCCAGGCGATGTCGGTGTTCGAGGCCGCCTTGCCCGAGCACCTGGCCGGCCCCTACCGCGAGACCCTCACCAAGCTCCAGGAGTCGGCGCCGCCGCTGCCCGCCCGGTCCGTGCACCGGGTCCTGGCCCGCGAGCTGGGGACCGACTGGCGGGACCGGTTCCGCGAGTTCGACGACACGCCGGCGGCCGCCGCGTCGATCGGCCAGGTGCACCGGGCGCGTGTGGGCCGACGGGCGGGACGTGGCGGTCAAGGTCCAGTACCCGGGCGCCGGCGACGCGCTGCTCTCCGACCTCACCCAGATCGGCCGGATGAGCCGGCTGGTCGGGATGCTCGTGCCGGGCCTGGAGGTCAAGCCCCTGGTGGCCGAGCTCAAGGCGCGGGTCGCCGAGGAGCTGGACTACGAGCTGGAGGCCGAGAGCCAGGCGGCCTTCGCGTCGGCGTACGAGGACGACCCGGACTTCGTGGTCCCCGCGGTCGTCGGGGGCACGAAGCAGGTGCTGGTCAGCGAGTGGGTCGACGGCGTGCCGCTGTCCCGGATCATCGCCGGCGGCTCCGAGGCGGACCGCGACCGCGCCGGGCTGCTGCTCGCCAGGTTCCTGTTCTCCGGCCCGGCCCGGGCCGGGCTGCTGCACGCCGACCCGCACCCCGGGAACTTCCGGCTGGCCGACGACGGCCGCCTCGTCGTGCTCGACTACGGCGCGGTCAACCGGCTGCCGGACGGTCTGCCGGCCCCGATCGGGCCGCTGCTGCGGCTCGCCGTCGCCGGGGATGCCGAGGGCGTGTACGCCGGGTTGCAGGACGAGGGATTCGTCCGACCCGGCATCGGGCTGGACGCCCAGCGGCTGCTGGACTACCTCGCGCCGATCCTGGAGCCCGTCCGGGCCGAGGAGTTCCGGTTCAGCCGGTCCTGGCTGCGCAGCCAGGCGGCCCGGGTCGGCGACCCTCGCTCACCGGCGTACAGCACCGGACTCAAGCTGAACCTGCCCCCGGAGTACCTGCTGATCCACCGGGTCACCGCGGGCGCCATCGGCGTGCTGTGCCAGCTCGGGGCCGCCGGACCGTGGCGCAGCGAGCTGGAGCGCTGGCTGCCGGGCTTCGAGGCTTAGCGGGACCCGGCAGAGGCGACGAGAACCCACGACGGCGAGGTACCGGTTACACCTCCGGAAGAGTCCACACACGTATTACCACCACTCCGGGTCGAGCTTGCTCTCCATCGCCCGGACGTTCTCCCGGCTGCACCGCTCGCAGTGCACGACCCGGCGGCGGCGCTCGATCGAGGTGCTCCAGCCGAGTGGCAACGAGGGCGCGGTCGCCCCGCACAGTGCGCAGGTCACGGCGTCAGGGGACTGTGGTGGGCTCACGGCCGGACTCCGGGTCGCTGTTGATGCCGTCGGGGAGCAGGAACACCTCCTCACGGTAGGGCGCGGGCACCACTCCTGCGTAGTCGCCGGTCACGACGTGCGCGATGTTGGCCAGCGACTCGGAGTGAGGATCGAAGTACGTCGTGTGGGCGCCGAAGCTCAGGTGCCACGACCGGCCGACCGGCTCGGCCTCGAACCGGACGGCCCCGAACGACTCGTGCGACGGGTCCGCGCCGAACCGGTCGACGTAGCTGACCGGGTCGCGGCTGCTGGCGCCGACGAAGACATGGCCGGCCGGGACGTCGAGGTCCGCAGCGTGCTCGACCCCCGCGCCTGGGCTGCCGACCAGCACCAGGTCGTCGGTCCCGGTCTGGGTGTCGCGCAGCGCGAGGCCGGCTGTTGTGCTGCCGTACGAGTGCGCCACCACGGTGAGGTGCGGTGCCAGCTGACGTGACGCCTGCACGGCCAGCACGTCGTCGGCGAGCAGCTCGGCCCCGTCCTCCGCGGCGTCATCGGAGATCGCACCCGCGAGGCTGGGTGCGTCGTAGCCAACCCACGCGACCGTGGCCGTGGTCTCGGCCGGGGCGACCCGGTGCGCCTCGGTCTCGACCCGCAGTGCCGTCCTGGTGAGACTCGCGGTGCTGCCGAGCACGTCCGACCCCAGGCCAGGCACCAGGAAGGCCACGTTGTCGGCCGTGTCGACGTCGCCCACGGCGATCGCGGCCCGCCCTTGGTAGCCGAACGCAGTCGGGTCGAAGACGAGCAGCTGAGCCGCTCCGTATGCCCGGGCCTGAGCCAGCTGTTGCCGCACCGCCAGGCAGTTGGCCAGCCAGCGCAGCTGCTCCGGGGTCAGGCTCTGCTGCCGCTGCAACGCTGCGACGTCGCGGTCGAGACGACGCTCGTTGGCGGTGCTGCGGACCGAAGCGGGAAGCCCGTCCAGCGCCCCCAGCTCGGCCGGCCAGGCCGCGACGGCTCGGTCCCGCTCGTCGGAGGTGAGCGCCGCCCACCACTGCCGGACCAGCTCCGGGGCCGTGCCCGCACGCGGCGGTGTCCCGGCGCCGACACCGGCCGCCAGGCGGCTCGCCGCCAGCAGCGGCAGCAGGGCCGCGAGCCCGGCCTCGCCGTCCGCCACCGGCATACCGCCGGCCGGCACGACCGGCCCGACCGACCTGGCCGCCGCGCCGATCCGCCGCGCAGTGGCCCGGGCGTGCTCGGCCACCCGGTCCAGCACGTCCTGGTGCCGGCGGTGCAGCGCCGCGAGCTCGAGCTGCTGCGCGACCAGCAGGTCGGCCGCCTGCAGCCGCCGGATCGGCCCGGGCCATGGACTCTCCGACAGCAGCGCCGTGAGGTCCCGCCGCTGGGCCGCGACCCGCTCGTCGTAGGCCGTGCGCAGCCGGTCGACCTCGGCCCGAGCCTCGCGCAGCAGCTCGGCGTGCGTCCGCAGCTCGGCGGCTGACCGGTGCAGCGGCTCGGACAGCGACCCGACCACCCGAGTGGCCGCGCCCAGCTCGGCCCGGCAGCCGACCGCCGCGGGGCCGTCCCAGGCCGCCGCCAGCCGCCGGGCGTCCCGGGCCAGCTCGGCGGCCACCGCGGCCGCGACCGCCGCGACCTGGGCACATCGGCCCGCGGCGCCAGCCACGAGCTCCGGCTCGTCCGACGGGTAGGGCAGGGCCATGCTGCTGGTCGTGCCGGTCATCGGGACCGCAGTTCTGCCGCTGCCAGCCCGGTCTCTACCCGGTCGTAGAGCAGCGCGCCCGCGCGCACCTTGGTCGCGAGCAGGGCGAGGTCGCGACCGACCAGCTCATAGACATCCGCGGCGACGTCGGCCAGCACCGCCACCCCGTCGCGGAGCATCCGGTCGGACAGCCCGGCAGGCAGACCGGCGCAGCGGGGCACCTGCTCGGTGAGCTCGCCGGCGCGGTGCGCCAGGTGGCTCGCCGCGGTCGTGACACCCCCACTGTCGACCCGCATCTCCACGGGGACCTCCCGGACCTGGAAGCCGACCCGTCAGGCCCGGCGTCGGCCCAGACTAGGAAGATCCGCGGCGCGCCCCGCCGCGCTGTCCACACCCTGCGATCACGGCAGCGGCGCCGCGGTGGACAACAGGGGTGCGAACAGGTCGCCGTGGTCGTCGACGCGCTCCAGCGTCTGCTCGGCCCGGAACTGCACGTCCTCCGGCCGGCGCACAGCGGCCACCTCGTCCCAGGTCAACGGCGTGGACACCCACGGCTCCGGCCGGGCCCGCAGCGCGTACGGCGCAACCGTGGTCTTGGCCGCGTTGTTCTGGCTCCAGTCGACGAACACCTTGCCGCCGCGCAGGTCCTTGCGCATCTGCGACACGACCAGCTTGGGATGGGACTTCTCGAGAGTCTGCGCCAGGTGGCGGGCGTACTCCGACGTACGCCGGTCGCTCACCGGCTCGACGGCCGCATAGACCTGCAGCCCCTTGGAGCCGGACGACTTCACGACCGCGGTGAGACCGTCGGCCGCCACCAGGTCGCGCAGCAGCAGCGCCACCTCGGCGCACTCCACCGCCGTGGCCGGCGCTCCTGGGTCGAGGTCGAGCACCAGCCGGTCCGGCTCGCGGACGCCGCCGCGCGGTCCGACCGACCACTGCGGCACGTGCAGCTCGAGCGCCGCCAGGTTCGCAGCCCAGACCAGCGTCGGCAGGTCGTCGACCACGACGTAGTCGAGCGTCTCGCGGTCCATGGTGCTGCCGGGCGCCGGCAGCTTGACGGTCCGGACCCAGTCCGGTGTCCCGCGCGGCGCGTTCTTCGCGAAGAAGCCCTTGGTGTCGGTGCCGTCCGGGAACCGCTGGAACGACATCGGCCGGCCGGTGACGTGCGGCAGCAGCACCGGCGCCACCCGCACGTAGTAGTCGACGACCTCGCCCTTGGTGAACCCGTCCGGGAACAGGATCTTGTCCAGGTTGGACAGCGACAGCCGCCGGCCGTCCACCTCCACCGTCGACCGCTCAGCCTCCGCCACTGCGCCTCCCTGCCCGCCCTACTGCCCTACCTGCCCGCCGCCAGCGAATCCCTCCCCGCCAGTCGACCACGTATGGCAGGCGTATCGGTACTTCCCGAGGCGTGTGGGCCTCGCAAAGTACCCACTCGCCTGCCATACGTGGTCGAACCCGAAAGTCGGCGGCCCGACGTCGAAGGGCCCCGACCGCGGGTGCTGCGGTCGGGGCCCTTCCTCGGTTTCCCCTCTCGGGGTCTTCCGTCTCACCTCTGCCGGCCGGGTTACCCGACGACGACGGAGGCGAGGAGCCGGCGGGCGCGCATGCTGGCCTGCTCGGCCCGTCGGACCGCCCGGTGGGCGACGACGAGCCGATGGGCCCGCTCACGGCGGACGGCTTCCTCGAGGCGCATCTGTGAATGTGCTCGCGCCAGGTCCTCATGCATGAGTTGCATCTCGGTGCTCCTGTTCAGGATGTGGGTCTCGTGGCTGGTTGCGGTCGGGCGGCTGAGCTCCGCGTCGATGAGCCGGATGCTCGGACGACGGGCGGTCATGCCGCGACCTCGGACTTGCGGGGACGGCCCCGGGGACGCTTGCGGGGAACGACGACTCCCTGGACGAACCACTCGCCGCCCCAGACGCCCCACGGCTCGGCGCGCTCGAGCGCACCGTTGAGGCAGTCCAGACGGGCAGGGCAGGTCGTGCAGAGCGACTTGGCGTACTCCACGTCCGCCGGCGAGTCGGCGAAGAACAGCTCCGGGTCGTTTGCCCGGCACGGCAGCTGCTCGTCGGCGACACGCTCGGCGAGAGCGGACAGGCCGGTCAGTGCCGTCAAGGACGCGAACGCGTCGGCGACGGCGGCACCGGACTGCGGGTCCCGGTCGAGAGTGGCGAGCTGCATGGGTGTCACCTCCGTCGTTCTGGTCAGTCGGCGGGTGGTCGGCTGGTCGGTTCCGGTCTGGAGAGCCATGGATGTGGCCTCTGGATACGGGGCCACTGGTCGGTGGCCGGTCGGACGGTTCGGACAAAACAGAAAGGCCGCGGATCCCGGGTGTCGGGTTCCGCGGCCTTGGAGGTGCCGGATAGGTGTGTCCTATACCGGTGGGCTCCAGGAGCGGATCCCCGCGTTGCCGACGAAACCAGTGGTCACGGCGACATCGCTGATCGGGAGCAGAGCGCTGGTGCGGGCCTGGGCGATGACGGTCTGCTCCCGCATGGCGGTGGACAGACCGGTCCCCTGGGCGTACGCCGTCCACGGGCCCGCAACGATGCTGTGGGCACCCGAGAAGGCACCGGACAGCGCGAACGGCGAGCACGTGTTCGTCTCGAAGTTCTCCACGGTGCCCACCTCCACTTCTGTCTCGGGCCGCTCGAGGCGGCGTGATCTGCGTCTGCTGACCCAGTGCCGGAAACTCTAGGGAAGGTCTCCGTCAGGTGCAATCAATTTTTTGACTGCTGTCGGGGAGTCTTTACCAAATCGTCATCGTGTCGAGGCCCGGCCGACGACACCGGATCGCCGGCACAGAGCGCCAGCACGTCGGCCCCGTAGCGCTCCAGCTTGGTCCGGCCGATGCCGGAGATGGCGAGCAGCTGCGGCTCCGTGGTGGGCCGCACCTCGGCGAGCGCCGTGAGCGTGGCGTCGGTGAACACGACGTACGCCGGGACGCTCGCCGTCCTGGCCTGCTCGGCCCGCCACTCGCGCAGCCGCTCGAACAGCTCCTCGTCGTAGGCCGACGGGCAGTCTCGCACCGCCCGAGCTTGCGGGCGACCGCGCGCGGTCAGCGCCCTTGCCGCAGACCCGGCAGGCCGGCCGGGCCCTTGCGGCCCGCGGCCCGCGGCGCGCCGCCGGCGGCTGGGACGACGGCGCGTGCAGGCCGTCCAGGAACCGGGACGGCCGCCGGCTGCCGCGGCCGCCGGGCGAGCGGGCCAGCGCCCAGGTGATCGACAGGTGCTCGCGCGCCCGGGTGACGCCGACGTAGAGCAGCCGCCGCTCCTCCTCGACCTGCTCGGGGGTCTCGGCGTAGGTGATCGGCAGCATGCCCTCGTTGACGCCGACGACGAACACGGCGTCCCACTCCAGGCCCTTGGCCGCGTGCAGCGACGCCAGCGTGACGCCCTCGACGGTCGGCGCGTGCTGCGCGTCGGCCCGCTCGTCCAGCTCGGCGACGAAGTCGCGCAGGGTCGCGCGCCGGGCCGTGGCCGCGGCCAGGTCGTCGGCCAGCCGGGCCAGCGCGGCCAGCGACTCCCAGCGCTCGCGGACCGCTCCCCCGCCCGCGGGCGGCGTGGCCGCGCCAGCCGCCGCCGGACAGCACCGCCGCGCACGGTGGACGGCCAGGCCTCGTCGGCACGTCGGCGCGACCGGGCGGCGCCCGCGCAGCAGCAGCCTGGCCTCGCGCACCTCCGGCCGGTCGAAGAACCGCTCGCCGCCGCGCAGCACGTAGGGGACGCCGGCGTCGGCCAGCGCCTGCTCGTAGGTCTCGCTCTGGCCGTTGGTGCGGAACAGGACGGCGATCTCGCTGGCCGGTGTACCGGCCTCATCAGCGCTCGCGATCCGGTCGGCGACGTGCCGCGGCCTCGGCCGGCTCGTCGGGCAGCTCGCGCAGGTCGGGCTCCGGGCCGGCCGGACGCTGCGCCACCAGCTCGCAGGGCGGTCCGGCGGCCGGTCGGGCTGCCCGTCGACGATCCGGTTGGCCAGCGCGACGACCTGCGGGGTCGAGCGGTAGTCGCGCACCAGCCGCACCTCGCGGGCCGACGGGTGCGCGGGACCGGAACCCGAGCAGGAAGTCGGGCGAGGCGCCGGCGAAGGTGTAGATGGTCTGGCTCGGGTCGCCGACGACGCACACCTCCTCGCGGTCGCCGAGCCACTGGTCGAGCAGCGCCTGCTGCAGCGGGCTGACGTCCTGGTACTCGTCGACGACGAGGTGCTGGTACTGCGCGCGCACCGCGTCGGCGACCTGCCGGTGCTCGGCGATCAGGCCGACGGTGTAGAGCAGGACGTCCTCGAAGTCGATGACGTCGCGCTCGCGCTTCACCTGCTCGTACGTCGAGAGCAGCCGGACGACCGATCGCCGGGTCGAGGCCGGCCGGTGCCGGCCCGGCCGGCCTTCGCGGCCGCCGCCGGGTAGTCGTCGCGGTCGGTCATGGTGACCTTGACCCACTCGACCTCGCCGCCAGGTCGCGGACCGTGGCCCGGTCGGTCGGCAGCCGCAGCCGGCCGGCCGCCTCGGCGACCAGCCCGGCCTTGTGCGACGACCAGGTCGGGCAGCTCGCCGCCGACGTGCCGCGGCCAGAAGTAGCGCAGCTGGCGCAGCGCCGCGGCGTGGAAGGTGCGGGCCTGCACGCCCGCGGCGCCGAGGTCGCGCAGCCGGGTGCGCATCTCGCCGGCGGCCCGGGCGGTGAACGTGACGGCGAGCACCCGCTGCGGGCACGTAGACGCCCGCCGCGCACGCCGTAGGCGATCCGGTGGGTGATGGCCCGGGTCTTGCCGGTGCCGGCGCCGGCCAGCACGCACAGCGGCCCCTGCAGCGTGGTGGCCACCTCGCGCTGCTCGGGGTCGAGCGCGGCCAGCACGTCGTCGGCGGACGGGGTGCGCGGCACGGGTCCATCCTCGCAGCGGCCCCGGACACGGCACCGAGGCGGTGTGGACTGCGCCACATCGGCCCGGCCGGGGAAGCACGACCGGACCGGGGGCGTTGGGACCGTCGTACGGGGCATGAATGCCCCTGATCGTCCCGATCGCCCGACGTCAGAGAGGCCACGTCCCCTGTGTCGTCCGACCGGTCACGATGTACAGCACGGTCTGGTGCGGCTACTGCCGCGGCTCAAGGACCAGATGGACCGCGAGGGCATCGCCTACCAGGTGGTCGACATCGAGGACGACCCGCAGGCCGCCGACCTCGTCATGGCCGTCAACGGCGGCAACCAGACGGTGCCGACCCTCGTCTTCCCGGACGGCTCGGCGCTGACCAACCCCAGCCTCGCGCAGGTCAAGCACAAGCTCGCCGCCTAGCACCCGAGCGACCAAGTCGTCGTTGATCATGCACCTTTGGGGATCTTGTGCAACGCCGCAGGTCATGGCCCCTCAACCCGCCCGTTGATCTGCAACTCTGGGGCTCATGGAAGGCCGGCCCATGATCTCCGATCGCTGGTCGATCGCGGCCCGCGCGGCAAGAACCCCGCAACGCATGTCACGACGCTTCCTGACCGCGTGACCTGATGGGATGCTCAAATTCCAAAGTTTGCATGATCAACGCGGTACTTGGGTTGAGCGTCGCAGCCACCCGACCGGCGGTCGCCACGGGCGGGTGCCGTGCGGTCAGCCGTCGCGGCCGCCGAGCAGCCGCGACCACCAGGACTTCGGCTCGCCGACCGGTGCAGCCTCCCCCGGTCGCCCCTCGGCGCGCAGCCTGGAGGCAAGCGCGTCCAGCGCGGTGTCGACCTCCAGCTCGTCGTAGCCTTCGCTGCCGCGGGTGGAGCGGAAGCTAACCGTCTCCACGTCCCGCGCAGTCAGTAACCCGGCCTGGGCGCGTTCCATCAACGCGTCGACGTCTGCAATCCGTTAGCCGGGCTTGAGCCGGGTGCGCTCGAAGCGCCGCCCGGCCCGGCCCTGGTCAGGAGCGCCGCCGGTCGGGTCGTCCTCGGTGCCATCCACATCGTGCTCCGTCCCCTCGGTGTTGGGCACCACCCTGCCAGCCGCCGTGAGCGTCGTCGCCGCCCCCGCCGGCCGCGCCCCGCTCAGCAAGATCCCCACAAGTGCATGATCAACGACGCTTCTTGAAGGCGTGACCTGCTGCGACGCTCAACATCCCCAAAGTTGCATGATCAACGCGGTACTTGGGTTGAGGGGCAGCGCCGCCGTTCGGGTCGTACCGTGGCGCTGTGCGATTCGCGATCAAGACGATGCCCGAGCACACGACGTGGCAAGCCATGCTCGACGTGTGGCGGGCCGCCGACGACATCGACCTCTTCGAGTCGGCCTGGAACTGGGACCACTTCTACCCGCTGACCGGTGACCACGCCGGGCCCAACTTCGAGGGCTGGACGATGATCGCCGCGATGGCCCAGGCCACCCGGCGGATCCGGGTCGGCTGCCAGGTGACCGGCATGATCTACCGCCACCCGGCGGTGCTGGCCAACATGGCCGCCACGGTCGACCACATCTCCGAGGGGCGGCTCGAGCTCGGGCTCGGGCGCCGCCTGGAACGAGGAGGAGACGACGGCGTACGGCATCCCGCTGCCGCCGCTGAAGGAGCGCTTCGACCGCTTCGACGAGGGCCTCGACGTCATCGTCGGCCTGCTCACCCAGGAGACGCTCACGTACGACGGTCGGTACGTGCAGCTCACCGAGGCGCGCTGCGAGCCGAAGCCGGTGCAGCGCCCGATGCCGCCGATCACCATCGGCGGGAGCGGCCCGACGCGCACCCTGCGCGCAGTGGCGCGGCACGCGGAGGCGTGGAATGCCATCACCGGGTCGCCGGCGGAGTGGCAGGGGCACCACGAGGTGCTCCTCGAGCGGTGCGCGGAGATCGGCCGCGACCCGGCCGAGATCCTGAGCTCGGTCAACGCCCGGGTCCCCAAGGCGGGCACGACGAAGGACTGGGCGGCGCAGGTGGCCGACCTCGCCCACGACTACGCCGAGGTGGGCGTCGGACTGCTCGTGGTGAACGTGCCGAACCCGCACGACCCGGCCGACCTCGAACCGCTCGCCGACGCCCTGCGCCCGCTCGCCGCTTGACCGAACCGCCGACGGGGTCGGTCAGAGGTCGAGCGTCCAGTGGTCGCCCTCGCGGCGGAAGCCGAGGCGGTCGTAGTACGGCGCGACCATGCCCGGCGGGGTCCGCACCTGCTGGTAGCCGCGGTCGAGGAACAGCCCGCTGCGCCGGTAGACGAACTCGCCCGGCGTGAAGTCGCGGAACCTCGGCGTGACGTAGTCGAGCTCGACCTGCGCGACGCCCTCCTGCGACGCCGGCGGGCGACCACGCACGCCGACCGTCTCGTCGCCGTGCTCGACGAGGAACGCGGACCGCCGGTCGAGCCGTCGGGGTCGCCGAGCGCCGGCGAACGCCGGGAAGAACTGGCGGATGTCGTCGCCGTGCACCGCGAGGACGTGCCGCAGGTACGCGTCGTCGGCCCGACCTCGAGCACCTCGTACGCCGTGTCGTCGTGCCGCTCGCGCGAGGAGCTTGCGGATGAACCACAGGTTGATGCCGGCGAGCACGGCGTTCATCGCGACCATCGGCCAGATGCCGAGCAGCGCGTTGAACACGACCAGCACCAGGCTGGCCACCAGGTTGAGCGCCCGGAAGCGCAGCACCCGCGTCTGCAGCAGCGAGTAGACGAGCAGCGCCGACCCGGCCCAGCCCGAGCGCGTCCAGCCAGCCCATCGTCAGCTCCGGCGTTCTCGGTGAGCGGTCCGCCGTACCAGTGCTCGATGAGCCGCCGCGAGATGGAGATCGACGGCGACGACGTGCAGCCGCCCGGAGGCGATGTCGGCGGCCATCGTGTCGCGGGTGTACCAGCGGACGTCGGCGATCTCGCCGTCGTGCATGGTGACCTCGGTGCCGCGCGCCTGCGCGGTGAAGCCGAGCATCAGGCTGGACGGGAACGGCCACGGCTGGCTGCCGAGGTAGCCGACCGCGTCCGACGTCGATGCCGACCTCCTCGCGCACCTCGCGGCGGACCGCGGCCTCCAGCGACTCCCCCGGCTCGACGAAGCCCGGCCAGCGTCGAGTACCGGCCCTCGCGGCCAGGTCGTCTGCCGGCCGAGCAGCAGCCGGTCGTCGTCGTCGAGCACGAGCATGATGACCGCCGGGTCGGTCCGCGGGTAGTGCTCGCTGCCGTCGGCCGCGCACCGCCGGGTGTGCCCGGCGTTCTCCGCCCGGGTCGGCTCCGCCGCACCGCGGGCAGAACCGGTGCGTCGCGTGCCAGTTCGCGAGCGACACCGCGTGCACGACCAGACCGGCTTCCAGGTCGTCGAGCAGCGCACCGACCTCGCGCAGCCCGAGGTAGCGACGGTGCGTGCTCGTCGCCGGTGTCGAGCGGGTCCTCGAGCGCCGCGAAGTACGCGACGCCCTCGTGGGTGCCGAGGAGCAGCCGGCGGTCGGCCGGCACCTCGGGGCGGCGGTCCAGGTCGAGGCTGGGGCGGCTCGCCGACGCACGGCGACCCGGCCGTCACGCACCAGCACGCACCCGGCTCGCCGGGTCCGCCCAGGCGGCCGCGAGCCACGCCGTCGTCGGTGCGCCGGCCGGCGTCCCGGTCGACGACGGCGCGCGCAGCGCCAGGCCGGGGAGTCGCGCTGCACCGGGTCCGGGGCGGTCCCGTGCGACGTGCCGGTCACCGCGGCAGCGACCGGGCGAGGTCGTGCCACAGCAGGGCGGCCGCCTCGGCCCCCTTGGCCAGCAACGGGATCTCCACCTTCTCGTTCGGCGCGTGCCAGCCGTCGTCGGGCAGGCTGATCCCGAGGAAGACGACCGGCGCCCCGGTGGCGTCCTGCAGGTCGGCCTCGGGACCCGAGCCGCCCTCGCGGGTGTAGAGCACCTCGGTGCCGAACGCCGTCGACATCGCGCGCGTGACTGCCTCGAGCGCCGGGTGGTCCAGCGGCGTGAGGCACGGCCGGACGCCGGGCCCGTACCAGCGCATCGACCACTCGATGCCGTCCGGCACCACCCGTGCCGAGCCAGGCCTCGAACTTGCGCTGGATGTCCGCCGGCTCCTGCCCGGCGACCAGCCGGAAGGACACCTTCGCGTGCCCCTCGCTGGCGACGATCGTCTTGTGGCCCTCGCCGGTGTAGCCGCCCCAGATGCCGTTGACCTCGGCGGTCGGGCGGGCCCACACGCGCTCCAGGGTGCTGAACCCCTTCTCGCCGTACGTCGTCCCGCTGCGGGCGTTGGCGAGCCAGGCCCCCTCGTCGAACGGCAGCTTCGCGATCAGCGCCCGCTCGTCGTCGGTGAGGTCGACGACGCCGTCGTAGAAGCCGTCGATCGTCACGTGCCCGTCGACGTCGTGCAGGGCCGCGAGGACGCGCGCCATCTCGGTGAGCGGGTTGCGGATCGCGCCGCCGAACGACCCTGAGTGCACGTCGCCGGTCGGGCCGCGGAAGTCGACCTGGCCGTCGGTCATGCCGCGCATGCCGACGCAGACGGTCGGTGTCTCCCGCGACCACATGCCCGGTGTCGCTGACCACGACCACGTCCGCGGCGACGCGGCGCCTTCTTCTCGGCGAGCAGCGCGGCGAAGTTCGGCGAGCCGGACTCCTCCTCGCCCTCGACGACCAGCTTGAGGTTGACCGCCGGGCTGGTGCGCCCGGTCGCCGCGAGATGCGCGGTGAGACCCAGGGTGTGGAACCACACCTGGCCCTTGTCGTCGGCTGCGCCGCGGGCGTGCAGCCGCTCACCGACGACGGTCGGCTCGAACGGCGGGTGCTCCCACAGCTCGAGCGGCGTCACCGGCTGGACGTCGTGGTGGCCGTAGACGAGGACGGTCGGGGCATCGGCGTCGTCGCTGGGCCACTCGGCGAAGACCGTCGGCAGCCCGGCGGTCTCCCACACCTCGGCCGTCGGGAACCCGAGCCGCGCAGCGCCTCGACGAGGTGCTCGGCCGACCGTCGTACGTCGCCGTGGTGCGTCGGTGTCGCCCGAGATCGAGGGGATGCGCAGCCACTCGACCAGGCCGGCGACCATGTCGTCGGCACCCGCGGCCACCGCCGCGCGGACGGCGCGACGGCCTCGTCCCGCGGCAGGACCCGTCTCGGTGGCGCTCATGCGCGGCACCCTACGACCCGGTCGGGCCACCGGCGCCGGGCGACGCTAGGGTCGGCCGGTGCGCCTCGCGACGTTCAACCTGCTCAGCGGCGCGGTCGGTGCCCGACGGCGCGGTCCGCACCGAGGACCTGGTCGACGCGGCCACCGAGCTGGACGCTGACGTCGTCGGGCTGCAGGAGGTCGACCGCAACCAGGACCGCTCGGGTGGCGCCGACCAGACCGCGTCGTGGCGGACGCCCGGGCGCGGGGTGGAGCCGGTTCGTGCCCGTCGGTCGACGGCACCCCGGGTGCGGCCTGGACCCCGTCCACCGCCGAGGACGGGTCGGTGACGACCGGTCCGTCGTACGGCGTGGCCCTGGTGTCCCGGCTCCCGGTGCTGTCGTGGCAGGTCCGCCGCTTCGGCGCCGGCGCCGATCGGGCTGCCGCTGCTGGTGCCCGGCCGCCGCGGGCTGACCCGGGTGCCGGACGAGCCGCGGCTCGCGCTGGCCGCCGTCGATCGAGGGACCGGCCGGGCCGTTCACGGTCGCTGACCGCGCACCTGTCGTTCGTGCCCGGGTGGAACGTGCGGCAGCTACGGGCGATAGCACGGTGGGCGCAGTCGATGCCGGCCCCGCGGTTCCTGGTCGGCGACTTCAACCTGCCCGGCGCGGTGCCCCGGCTGGTGACCGGCTGGACCCAGCTGGCCCGCGTCCCGACGTACCCGTCGTGGCGGCCGCGGGTGCAGTTCGACCACGTCCTCGCCGACCGGCCCACCGCGGTCGATGCGGCGCACGCGCTGCGGCTGCCGGTCAGCGACCACTGCGCGCTGGCCGTCGAGCTCGACGCCGGGACGCACGGCTCACTGGTAGGAGATCATCACCGGCTGCGGCCGCCGGGCCATCGTCCTCGTGGGCGAGTACATCGGGTGGTCCTCGTCGTAGAAGTTCTTCCAGCCCAGGCGGGACCCGTCCGGGCGGGCGGCCCGCACCGACCCCCAGGTCGCGAGCTTCTGCGCGGCTCCGCCCTGGCCGTCCATGTGCACGAGCAGGGCGAGCTCGGGATGGTCGGTGCGCAGGCGCTCCTCGTGGCCGATCATCGACAGCCGGAACTGGTGCACCACGAACAGCTTCTGCGGCAGGCTGTTCGGCCCGGACCACAGCGGCGAGCCAGGCCGAGGTCCGGTTGATCTCGGCGGCGTCGATGCTGCCGATCTGGTGCAGCGGCCGCTGGTGCCGGCCGAGCTTCCACTCCGGGTCCACCGCGAGACCGACGTACGGCAGCCGCAGCAGCTCGGCGTAGCGGACCGCCTGGTCCAGCAGGCCGGCCCGGCCGGGCTGCAGGTCGAGCAGGACGAGCATCCCGTGCGCGGCCGGCCGCCTCGACCCACGGCCGCAGCGACCGCACGCTGGACTCGCGGAGTAGTCGCCGTCGGCGCCGGCCGAGCGCTGCGCGACGGTGGCGATCAGCTCGAACGCCGGCACCACCGGCACGTGCTCAGGGCCGGTAGGGCCGGGCCACCCGCTCGGCCCGGCCGACGGCCGCGGCCACGCCCTGCTCGCCGAGCACGCCGAGCGACGGGGCGCCCGGGTGGCCGTACAGCGCGACCAGCCGTCGGCCGGGGAACAGCACCCGGCCGCCGCCGGGCAGCTCGACGGGCGGCTCCTGCACGGCCGGCACCAGGAGCGCGGTGGGCGGTCTGGTCCGGATCGGCAGGTGGCCACCGTCCGGCGGCACCTGCGCCGGCGTGGGTGTGGCGCCCAGCAGCGCGGCCACGAGCAGCAGCCGCGACCGCGACGATCCCCGACCTGCTGCGCACCGCACCACTGTGACGGTCCGGCATGCCGGTGACGCGCAGGACGCGCGGGATCTCCGCGGCAGAACCGCCGTCCGGATGGCATCGTGTGCGGGTGCCCCACCTCATGCTCGGCTGGCGGATCGCCCTGCTGGGCGCGCTCGCCCTCATGTCCGCGTCCGGGCGCTGCTGGCTGCTGAAGCCCCGCGGCCCGCGCGGCCGGGTCGCGGTCGCCGCTGTCCGGGAGGCCGGCGTCGTGCTCGGGCTGTTCGCGTTCTGGCAGCTGGCCGGGACGCTGGCCCACCACTACGCCGCCGGCGCGGTCGGTCGCGGCCGGGACATCCTGCATGTCGAGTCGACGCTGCACATCGCCACCGAGCACGCGACCCAGAACCTGGTCCTCGGGCACTCGTTGCTCACCCAGGCCTGCAACGCGTTCTACGTCTACGGGCACTTCAACGGGCTGATCCTGTTCCTCGGGTGGATCTTCGTCTACCACCGCGCGTCCTACCGGTCGGTGCGGATGAGCGTGGTCCTGCTGACGGCAGCCTGCTTCCTCCTGCACCTCGTCACGGTCGCCCCGCCGCGGCTGCTGCCGAACGCGGGGTTCGTCGACACCGCGTCGGAGTACGGCCAGTCGGTCTACGGGCCGACGACGGTCGAGGTGGCCGACCAGCTGTCGGCGTTCCCGTCGGTGCACGTCGGCTGGGCCGCGATCGTTGCCTGGTGGATGTGGCGGGTCAGCCCGTGGCGCTGGGGCTGGGTGGGTGTCGCCCACCTGCTGATCACGTCCTTCGTCGTGGTCGCCACCGCGAACCACTACTGGCTGGACGGGCTGGCCGCGATCGCGATCCTTGTGGTCGCCCTCGCGCTGCAGTCGGCGGTGCCCGCGCTGGCCCGGGCCGTGCGCGGCCCGGCCGGCGGGCCGGTCGAGGACGACCCGGCCGGGGTGCCGGCGCTGACCTGACCCTCGGCGGCTGGAGGCGTCAGGTGGCAGCCGCGAACGGCACCGAGCGGATCAGCGCCGTGAGGCCGGGCTCGTCGAGCAGGTCCGCCGGGCGAACCGTGACGTTGGCGGCCACGTGGTGGAACGACGCCCTGATCCGGTCCAGCGGCTCGCCGGTGAGGTGGTGCCAAGCGAGCCGGTAGACGGCCAGCTGGACCGCCGCGGCCGTGGCGTCGGCGCCGGTCCTCGGCGGACCGGTCTTCCAGTCGACGACGTCGACCAGACCGTCGGGGGCGTCGGTGAACACCGCGTCGCACCGGCCGCGCAGCAGCAGGCCGTCCACCACCAGGTCGAACGGCAGCTCCACCTCGGCCGGCACCCGGGTGGCCCACTCGCTGGCGTCGAAGGCCCGCTGCAGGGCGATCAGGTCGGCGTCCGGCTCGGCGGTGTCGTCGGCGGCGCCGGGCAGCTCGTCGACGTCGAGCAGCCGCTGCTGGCCCCACCGGGCTTCCAGCCACAGGTGGAAGCGGGTGCCGCGACGGGCCAGCGGGGCCGGCTTGCGGGGCAGCGGCCGGCGCAGCGAGCGGGCCAGCTCGGCCGGGTCGCCGCGGAGCAGGACCAGTTGGGAGACCGAGAGCCGGCCGGGCATCTCGACGACCCCACCGGCGCTGCCGCGGTCGCGCTGACGGGCGAGCTCGGCGAGCAGCAGCTCGAGCTCGGTGTCCCACGTCGCCACCCGGGCCGCTAGCGCGGCCGGAACCTCGTGCGCCGGGCCCTGGGCGGCCCGCACCAGCTCGGCGGCCGCGGCCACGGCCGGCCGGCGCTCACCGAGCGGGTCGTAGGGCCAGCCGGCCGACGCCGGCTGGGTCGCCAGCGGGTTGGGCTCGTCCTCGGCCGGCTCGTCGGCCCACACCGCGACCTCCCCGCCGCCCGAGTGGCACAGCTCGGCCAGCTCGTCCAGCAGGCCGGACGGCCCGCGCTTCTTCGCGACGCCCGCGTCCCACCAGTAGCCGGAGCAGAGCAGCAGGTCGCGGGCCCGGGTGACCGCGACGTAAGCCAGCCGCCGCTCCTCCAGGGCGCCGCGGGCCTTGCACGCCTCCCGGAACCCGCCGAGCAGCTCGTGCGCGGCGACCTGGTCGCCCGCATCTGCCCAGCGCAGCTCAGGCAGCTCGGTCCGGTCGCCGCGGAGCGGGAACGGCAGCGTGGAGGCCTGCTTGGTCCAGTCGGCGACCGGCTGGTTGTCGACCGGGAACACGGTCTTGGTCAGGCCGGCGACCACGACCACGTCCCACTCGAGCCCCTTCGCCGCGTGCACGGTCATCAGCTGCACCCGCGAGCCGTCGGGCTCGGCCACCTCGACCTCGAGGCCGCGCTCCCGCTCCTCGGCGGTGTCGAGGTAGGCGAGGAACGCGAGCAGGCCGGGGTCCTCGCCGGAGGCGACGAACTCCTCCGCGACCTCGACCAGCCGGTCGATGTCCAGGAGCGCGTCGGCCGCCTTGACCCCCGGCCGGGACGCCAGCTCGACGTCCAGGCCGAGCGAGCGCACGACGGCCATCACCAGGTCCGGCAGCGACGACGAGGTCAGCCGTCGCAGCCGGCGCAGCTCGTCGCGCAGCAGCCGGACCCGGCGGAGCCCCTCCGGCGAGTAGTCGTGCGGGTCGCCGGGGTCGTCCACGGCGTCGACCAGGCTGCGCTCGTCGACGGCGTCGTACTCGGGGTCCGCAGCGTCCGGCCCGGCCACCGGGTCTGTGCCGTCCTGGGAATCGGGGCCGTCCGCGGCGGGACGGCTGCCGCGGCTGACGGCCAGCCGGCGAGCCCGCCGGCCGAGGGCGTCGAGGTCGCGGGGCCCGAGCCGCCACCGCGGGCCACCGAGCAGCCGCACCAGCGCCGCGCCCGCGGTCGGGTCGGCCAGGACGCGCAGGGTGGCCACCACGTCGACGACCTCCGGCTCGTGCAGGAGGCCGCCGAGCCCGACCACCTCGCACGGCACGCCCCGCTCGCGCAGGGCGGCCTCGAGCCGGGGGAAGTGCGACCTCTTCCTGGCCAGCACCGCGACCTTCCCCCAGTCCACCGCCGGCCGGCGCCGACCCAGGGCGGCGACCTGGTCGCCGATCCAGGCCGCCTCGTCGACGACGGTCGGGTGCAGCGCCACGACGACCTGCCCGGAACCCTCGCGGCCGGGGCCCGGCGTCAGGTGCTGGCCGCCGGCGTCCAGGCCCTCTCCGGTGCCCACGGTGCGGACCGGGATGCCGTCGGCCACCAGGTTGGCCGCGGCGAGCACCGCCGCGCCGTTACGGAAGCTCACGGTCAGCCGGCTCGACCCGGCCTGCTGCGCACCGGCGAAGTCGGCCCCGAACCGCTCGAGGTTGCCTGCGCTCGCGCCGCGCCACCCGTAGATCGACTGCCGGGGGTCGCCGACCGCGGTCACGGCGTGGCCACCGGAGAACAGCGAGGTGAGCAGCACCCGCTGGGCCTCGCCGGTGTCCTGGTACTCGTCGAGCAGCACCGCGCCGAACCGGCCGCGCTCGATCTCGCCCACCTCGGGGTGGGCCAGGGCGATCCTGGCCGCGACCGCCACCTGGTCGCCGTAGTCCATCGCGCCGCGGTCCCGCTTGAGTGCCGTGTAGGCGCGCACCATCGGCAGCAGCGCCAGCCTCGCATCGAGCAGGCGAAGCAGGTCGGTCACGTCCTTGTAGTGCCCCGCCGTGCGCTGCCCCGGTGCCCTCGGCAGCCCGATCAGGTGCGCGCGCACCCGGTCGGTCAGCTCCACCAGGTCGTCGGGCTCGCGCAGGTGCTCGGACAGCTCGCCGGCCAACGCGAGGACGTCCCCGACCACGGTCGTGACGGCCCGGTCGACGGCGTCCATGGCGCCGTCGTACGACTCGACGACCTGGGCGGCGTACTGCCAGCTCACAGCCTCGCCGACCAGGCGGGTGCTCGGCTCGAGCCCGATCCGCAGCGCGTGCTCGCCGACCAGCGCCGCGGCGTAGGAGTGGTAGGTGGTCACGGTCGGCTCACCGGTGCGCAAGGCCGCCGCAACCGCGTCGGTGAGGAACGGAGCGGTGTCGTGGGCATGGCGCAGCCGGCTGAGCATCCGGCGGACCCGTTCGCCGAGCTCGGCGGCCGCCTTGCGGGTGAAGGTGAGCCCGAGGACCCGGTGCGGCTCGACCAGCCCGTTGGCGACCAGCCAGACCACCCGCAGACCCATGGTCTGGGTCTTGCCCGAGCCGGCTCCGGCCACGATCACGTGCGGGCGCAGCGGCGCCGTGATCGCCGCGGCCTGCTCCGGCGTCGGCGGGTGCGACTCCCCGAGTCGGTGTGCGAGCTCGGCCGGCGTCAGCAGCGTGCCGTGGCCAGGTGACGGGTCGAACAGGGTCGGCTGGTCGCGTCCGGTGCGGGCCGGGGTCATCCGGTCACCGCCCGACCATCGTCCTGCACGGGGCAGCTGGACCGCACCGGGCACATGCCGCAGTAGCGGTTCTCGACGGCCCGGAAGGCCGAGCCGGCCATCCCCTCCGCGACCTCGAGCACCAGCGAGCGGGCCCAGCCGGGGTCGTCGTCGCCGGCCAGCGGCGGCTGCTGCTGGACCGCGAAGTCCTTCCCGCCGGCCTTCCCGACCTGGACCAGCTCGGCCCCGCCGCTCTCGCTGACGCCTTCGAAGGCGCCGGCCTCCACCGCCACCTGGTAGGCGGCGAGCTGGCCGTGCTCGGGCAGCTCGGCGGCCGGCACCTTGCTGGTGCCGGTCTTGAGGTCGACGACCACCGCCCGGCCGTCGGCGTCGAGCTCGATCCGGTCGACCCGGCCGCCGAGCCGGGCCCGGCCGACCTCGGCCGCGAACTCCAGCTCGGTCGCCACCACGGCCCGGCGGTTGGCGGCCAGCCAGGTCGCGAGCCGGCCCACCATGCCCTCGGCCTTCTCCCGCTCCTTGCGGGCGGCCCAGCCGGTGCCGAGGTCGACCGTCGGGAGCAGGTCGTCGAGCCGGGCCCGCAGAGCCTCGGCGGTGCTGCTGTCCGGGGTGAGCGCGGTCTCGGCCACCGCGTGCACGAGGGTGCCGACGCTCTGCGCGGCGCCGGACGTGTCGCCGCCGCCGACGTGCTCGAGGAACCAGCGGAGCTCGCAGCGACGGAACGACTCGACCTTGGAGGGGCTGACCGGCACCGGCTCGTCCGCGGCGCGCACCGGGCGGTCGTCGGAGAGCTCGGCGAGACCCCACCACTGGTCCGGATCGGCACCGCGGGCACCGGCCGCGGCGAGCACCGCCAGCCGGTGGGCCGCGGCTGCCCGGAGGTCCTCGGCCGCGGACGGGTCGGCGACGGTCTGACGAAGGTCGGCGACCAGCCCGGTGAGCGACAGCGGCCGGTGCACGGTGGCCATCGGCCGCGGCTCGTCGGTGGCCGGCGGGTCGATCTCGTCCAGGAACCGCGACGGGCTCAGCCCCTCGCGCTCGCTGGTCACCGCGGTGACGAGCAGGGCGCGACGGGCCCGGGTCACGGCCACGTAGAACAGCCGGCGCTCCTCCTCGAGCAGCCGACCGAGGGTGGCCGCCGTCGCCACCACCGGAGCCGTCCGCTCGGAGCCCGGCCGCAGCAGGTCGACCAGCCGCTCGGAGCCGAGGAACGAGCCACGCATCCGCAGGTCCGGCCAGACGCCTTCCTGCACCCCGGCGACGCAGACGAGGTCCCACTCGAGGCCCTTGCTCGCGTGCGCGGTCAGCACCTGGACCGCGTCGTCGCTGCGCAGGCGCACCGCGGGCTCGTCCCCCGGGATCTGCTGGCCGAGGAGGTGGTCGAGGAACACCTCCGGCCCAGCCCCGGGCAGCCGGTCGCAGAACCGCGCGGCGGTGTCGAACAGGGCCACGACCGCGTCCAGGTCGCGGTCCGCGGCCTCACCCGCCGGGCCGCCGGCGCGACTGGCCCGCTCCCACCGGGTGGCCAGACCGGTGGACTGCCAGACCTCCCAGAGCACGTCCTCGGCGGTGACTCCCGGCGTCGCGACCGCCGCCCGGGCCGCCGACAGCAGCCGGGCCACGTTGACCGCGGCTCGGGTCGCTGCCGGCTCGAGGGTGACCAGGTGCACCGGCTCGTCGACGGCCTCGACGAGCAACGGCCCCGACGCCCGGCCGCCGCCGGCCGAGAGCTCAGCCTTCCGCAGTGCCTGCCGGAGCCGGCGCAGGGCCATCACGTCGGCCCCGCCGACCGGGGAGGTGAGCAGCTCGACGACCGTCTCCTCGTCGAGCGTCTGCGGCCGGGTCGCGCACCGCAGCAGGAGCAGCAGCGGTCGCACCGCCGGCTCCTGCACCAGCGGCACCTCGTCGCCCGAGACCGCCATCGGCACACCGGCCGCGACCATGGCCCGGCGCAGCACCGGCATCGCGTGCACGGTCGAGCGCACCAGCACCGCCATCTGCGACCACGGGACGCCGTCGACCAGGTGCGCGTGCCGGAGCCGGGCCGCGACGTGCGCCGCCTCCTGCGACTCCGAGCGCAGCACGGCGACCGCGAGCTCGCCCGGGGGCAGGCCCTCGCCGGCGAGCAGGTCCCGGTGCCGGCGCGGCCCGCTCATGCTGCGGGCGACCCGTCGGCTGGCCCCGAGCAGCGCCGAGCCGGACCGCCGGCAGGTCGTCAGCGCGACGACCGGGGCCGGATCGTCGGACGCCGTGCGGAACGTGTCGCGGAAGCCGCGGATGCCGGCCACGTCGGCCCCGCGGAAGCCGTAGATCGACTGGTCGGGGTCGCCGACCGCCACCAGGTCGCGGCCGTCGCCGGCGAGCAGCGACAGCAACGCGATCTGCGCCGGGTCGGTGTCCTGCAGCTCGTCCACGAACACGTGCGGCCGGGCGGACCGCTCGGCCGCGAGCAGGTCGGGCTCCTGCACCCAGAGGCCCACCACCGCGCGGATCAGCTCGGCCGGGTCGTAGCTCGCCGCGTCCTGCAGGGCGGTCACCCCGGCGTACTGCCGCATGAACCGGGCCGCGGCGCGCCAGTCGTCGCGGCCCTGGACCCGGCCGAGCCGGTCGAGCTGTTGCGGGGTCAGGCCCCGCTCGTACGCCCGCATCACCAGGTCGCGGAGCTCCTGCGCGAAGCCGCGGGTGGGCAGCGCCGGGTGCAGGCGCTGCGGCCAGTGAGAGGCACCGTCGGCGAGGTCGCCCGCGAGCAGGTCGCGGACCACGAGGTCCTGCTCCGGGCCTGCCAGCAGGCGCGGGGACGGCTCGCCCCGCATCGCCGCCTCGCGCCGGAGCACCCCGAACGCGTAGGAGTGGAAGGTTCGGGCCAGCGGCTCCTTGGTGGCGCGGCCGAGCCGGGTGGTGACGCGGGTGCGCAGCTCGGCAGCGGCGCGCCGGCCGAAGGTCAGCACCAGCACCTGCTCCGGGTCGGCGCCGGCCTCGATCCGGGCCACCACGGCCTCGACCACGGTCGTGGTCTTGCCGGTGCCCGGCCCGGCCAGCACCAGCAGCGGACCGCCGCGGTGCTCGACGACCCGCCGCTGCGCGTCGTCGAGCACCGGCACGGCGACCGTGGGCGCGGCCGGCCGGACCAGGCGGTACGACGGCGCAGCGCTGCTCACGTCGGCCATCCCACCACGCACCCTGGACACAACAGGTCAGGCCCGGACCACCTCGGTGAGGGCGGACAAGGGAGTCTCGATCCGGGCGGCGTCGCCGACGACGGTGGTGATGCGGGTCGCGGGGGCGAGCAGCGTCTGGGCCATCTCGTGCACCTCGGCCGGCGTGACCGCGAGCAGGGCGGCCGGGTGCTCGCGCAGCCAGGTCACGTCCAGGCCGTCGGCGAGCAGCGCCGTCAGGGTCCCCGCCAACCCTGCCTGGGTGGCCGTCGACAGCGCCAGGATCCCCACCAGGTACTGCGCGGTCGCCGCGACCTCGTCGGCGGTCGGCGGCAGGCTGACCAGGCGGCCCAGCTCGTAGCCCACCTCGACCAGCGCCGGTGCCGTCACCTCGGTGGCCACGTCGGCGGAGGTCACCAGGCAGGAGGCCGCTGCCCCGTGCCGCAATGCGCTGCGCGGGCTGTAGGTGTAGCCCTTGTCCTCGCGGATGTTCATGACCAGCCGGGAGGAGAAGTAGCCGCCGTACAGCGCGTTGGTCACCTCGGCGGCCGCGTACGACGGGTCGGTCCGGGCCGGTGCGGGCCCGCCCACCCGGAGGTTCGACTGCACGGCACCCGGGCGGTCGACCAGGAGCAGCGGCCCCTGCTGCGCCGGCCGCACCGCCGGCACCCGGCTCGGGCCGCCGGTGGAGTCCCATCCGGCCACTGCCGCCGCCACCTGGTCCAGCGCCCGGGCCGGGGTGAGGTCGCCCACCAGCACGAGCAGGCTGCCGTCCGGCACCACCCGGCGGCGGTGGGCTGCGCGCAGCGAGGACTGCGGCACGGCGAGCACCTCGTCGGCGTCCGGGTGCTCGCGGCCGTAGGGGTGGCCGCCGTACATCCGGCGCAGCCACGACTCGTCGGCCACCACCCCGGGCTGCGACCAGGCGCGGCGGAGCTGGTCGGCGAGCCGGGCCGCCTCGCCCTCGACCTGGCGCCGGGGATAGCTCGCCCCGACCAGCACCTCCGTCAGCAGCCCAAGCAGCTCGGGCAGCCCGGCCCGCAACGACTCGCCCGCGACCAGCAGCCGGTCTGCGTCGCCGCTGACCCGCAGCGACCCGCCGATCCGCTGCAACGCCTCGGCCAGCTCGCCCTGGGAGCGTTCGGCGGTGCCGAGCAGCATGCCGCGCTCCAGCATCGCGGACCTCGCCAGGTCCT
The DNA here is from genome assembly GCA_963728425.1 of uncultured Actinomycetota bacterium. Taxonomy (GTDB): domain Bacteria; phylum Actinomycetota; class Actinomycetes; order JACCUZ01; family JACCUZ01; genus JAVEDA01. The sequence goes on along the minus strand of CAVSKC010000005.1, from coordinate 251,240 downwards.
CGTCCCGACGCACCGCGGTCGGCACCCGGAGCCGGACATGCACCACGGGCACGCTCGGCCGGCGCACCGCGACCACCCGCAGGCCGTTCGGCAGCACCCGCTCGGCCACCGTCGGCAGCCGCGGCTTGCGCGGCCGCGCCAGGCCGGGAACCTCGCGCGGGGCGAACGCCTTGCCTTTGGGGCTCATCGGGCACCGCCGGCCACGATGTCGAGGCGGGCCCGCGCGTCCGGGTGCAGCCCGGCCGCGGCGGCCGCGACCTGCTCACCGGTGACGGCGCCGAGCAGCGCGGGCAGCTCCCCCACCAGCTCGGCGCGGCCGCGTTGCTGCTCGAAGGACGCCATCGCCAGGGTGCGCGACAGCACGTGGTCCTGACCCTGCAGCAGCGCCGAGGTCAGCCGGGCCCGCACCCGCTCCAGCTCGTCGTCGGCGACGCCGCCGGTCGCGACCCGGTCGAGCTCCTCGTCGACGGCGGCAACGACGCGGTCGGAGGGAACCTCGGCCGTGTGGTGCGCCTCGACGAGCAGGGCAGTCGGGTTGCGCACGTCGAACGCGTCCTCCATGAAGGCGATGTGGGCGCCGACGTCGCTGGCGACCCGGTCCTCCTGCACGAGGCGGCGGCGCAACCGCGAGGCGTCGCCGGTGGCCAGCACGGAGGTCAGCACGACGTACGGCAGGTAGGCGTCGAGATCGTGGGGGTCCGGGACCCGCCACCCCAGTGCGACCGCCGGCGCCGGCGCCAGCGGGTCGACGTGCTCCGCGCGCCGCTCCGAGGTCGGCGCGGGCTCGTCGAAGTCGGGGCGGTCGGGGACCGTACGCCGGGGGACGTCGCCGAAGTGGGTGCGAATGAGCTCCATGGCCGCGTCCGGGTCGAGGTCGCCGCCGACAGCCAGCACAGCGTTCCCCGGAGCGTAGTAACGGTCGAAGAAGTCGCGGGCATCCTCGACAGTGGCGCTCTCCAGGTCCTCGAACCCGCCATATCCGTTGTGGGCGTTGGGGAACGACTCGAACAGCACCGGTGGCAGGGTCAGCCAGGGGAAGCCCCCGTAGGGCTGGTTGAGGACGTTGACCCGGATCTCTTCCTTCACCACGGCGATCTGGTTGGCGAGGTTCTCCTCGGTGACGGCGGGTGCGCGCATCCGGTCGGCCTCGAGGAACAGGGCGCGCTCCAGGGCGTTCGACGGCAGCGCCTCGTAGTAGTTCGTGTAGTCCAGCCGGGTCGAGCCGTTGAGGGTGCCGCCGGAGGACTGCACGTACTTGACGTGGTCCATCTTCTGCAGCGACGCCGAGCCCTGGAACATCAGGTGCTCGAAGAGGTGCGCGAAGCCGGTGCGGCCCTCGGGCTCGGACCGGATGCCGACATCGTAATAGACAGCCACGGCCACCACCGGCGCCGAGCGGTCCGGCGCCACGACGACCCGCAGGCCGTTGCGGAGGGTCGCGCGCTCGACGGCGTACGACGTGACCGGGGCTGTCAAGACCATCCGGCGACGGTACCTCGTGAGGATTTGCCCGGATCCCCTCGGTCGATGAGTCGCCGCGTCGGTGCGAGTCTGAGCACCGAGAGACAGACCCGGGCAAGGGAGGACCACATGTCGACGGACACCGATCCTGTGTCCATGCATGACCTGGACGTGCTGGTGGGGACCTGGCAGATGACCGCGTCCCTGTCGGTCGACCTGGCTCCGGCGGCAGAGACGAGCTTCGAGTGGCTGGGGGACGAGCAGTTCCTGGTGCAACGGTGGCGGGTCGACCACCCGGACGCCCCGGACGGCATCGCGGTCATCGGTGTCGACCCGGATCGGGCCATGCTCCTGCAGCACTACTTCGAGGGCACGCTCAGCGACGACGGCTCGCCCATCACGGGCAGCTGGGAGTTCTCGCCCGGCGGGTCGACCTGGGAGCACGACTTCGACCTGACCTACACGAGGAGTGCGCAGTGACCGGCGTCGGCGACCCGCCGGCGCTGGCGAGGTCGATCATCGAGGCCAACCGCTACCTGACGCTGGCCACCGCGGATCAGGACGGCCTCCCGTGGGCGTCCCCCGTCTGGTTCGCCTCGGTGGACCTGCGGGAGTTCTTCTGGGTGTCGTCGCCGGAGGCACGCCACTCGCGCAACCTTGCGGACCGCCCCGAGGTCGCCGTCGTCATCTTCGACTCGACCCAGCCGATCGGCACCGGACGCGGGGTGTACCTGTCGGCCCGCGCCGAGGCGGTGCCGGAGCCGGACATCGACCGCGGGATCGCGACGTTCTCGCTCGCCTCGCGGGCCCAGGGCGGGCGCGCCTGGGGCCGCCCCGACATCCACGAGCCCGCCCGTCTCCGGCTGTACCACGCGACCGCGGTCGCGACCTACGTCCTCTCCGACACCGACGAACGGATCCCGGTCGACCTGGCCTAGCCAGACCGTCGGGGGTCCGCGCCATACTCCCCCCGTGGCGTACGACGAGGAGCTGGCCGACCGGATCCGCGAGGTCGTCCAGGGTGAGCCCGGTCTCACCGAGAAGGCGATGTTCGGCGGCCTGGCCTTCCTGGTCGGCGGCCACATGGCCGTCAGCGCGAGCGGCCAGGGCGGCATGCTGCTGCGCTGCGACCCGGCGCAGACCGACGACCTGGTCACCCACCCGCACGTGCAACGGTTCCAGATGCGCGGCCGAGAGATGGACGGGTGGCTGCGGGTGGACCCCGCGGCGGTCGACACCGACGACGACCTGCGCGACTGGGTGAGCCGCGGCGTCGACTACGCGCGGTCACTCCCACCCAAGTAGGACCGGCTCAGCTGCCGTCCCAGCGGGCCCGTCGCATGTCCACCCGGGTCCCGCCCGGTCGCAGCGGGGTGGCCTCGGCCCGGAGCTGCGCCAGGCACTCCGCCTCATGTCCGGGTGGCGGGCTGCCGTCGGCCCGGATCACCCGCCACCACGGGACGTCGCCGCCACCTCGCGACATCACCCGGCCTACCTGACGTGGCCCGCCGGTGCCCAGGTACTCGGCCACGTCGCCGTACGACATGACCCGGCCCGGCGGGATCAGTGCGACCACGGCCAGCACCTGCTCCTCGTAGTCCGGATGGTCGCTCGATCGATCAACCGGCATGGCGCACACTGTGGCGCATGACGGACCCGCGAGAGACGGTGGCCGGAGTCTTCGAGAGATCGGCCCCGACGTACGACGCCGTGGGAGTGGCGTTCTACACCGACGTTGGCCGGCGCCTCGTCGCGCTGGCCGATGTGCAACCGGGCGAGCGCGTCGTCGACCTGGGGTGCGGCCGGGGCGCGGCCCTGTTCCCCGCCGCCACCGCGGTCGGGCCCACCGGCACGGTGCTCGGCATCGACCTGGCGCCGACCATGGTGGCGCTGACCCGCGCCGACGCTCGGGTCCGCGGCCTGGCCAACGTGTCGGTCGAGATGGGCGACGCGCAGGAGCCGGGGCTCATGACCGGCCGGTACGACCTGGTGCTGTCGTCCCTGACGGTGTTTTTCCTGCCCGACCCGTTGGCCGGCCTCCGGGCCTGGCGGGACGCGGTCGTCGACGGCGGTCGGCTAGCGCTGACCACCTTCACCGGCTACGACGACCCACGCTGGCAGTGGCTGTCGGAGATCTTCCCCTCGCGCGGCCCGGCGGCCACGACGCGCGACGGCGACGCAGACTCGGATGAGGACACCGGCGGCCCCTTCAGCTCCACCGAACGGCTGCACGAGCTGCTGACGGAGGCCGGCTGGCGGGACGCCACCACGGTCGAGCAGGACCACGACGTGCGCTACGCCGACGCCGACCAATGGGTGGCCTGGTCGTGGTCGCACGGGATGCGGACGTACTGGGAGCAGATGGCCGAGAGCGACCGGACATCCGCGGAGGCGGCGGCCCGCGAGCACCTGCAGGCGATGGAAGCCGACGGCCTGTTCCAGAGGATGCGGGTGCGCTACACGACCGCGGCCGCGGGCTAGCAGCTGGCCGGCTGTATCACCGGCGCACGGCCACACCTCCGTGTCACGTGGAGGAGAGGGAGATCGTGGACTGCCCGTCGTGCGCGCTGCCGGCCGAGGTGGAGTCGTCGGCTGTGCTGGACAGCACCGACGGACCGGTGGAGCACCTGCGGATCCGGTGCGTGCTCGAGCACCGGTTCATGCTGCCTCGTGACGCGGTCGCCTGAGCCGAGGCGAGCCGCCGAGGCCCGCGGCAGTCGGGGTCGAAGAGCGACGCGCTCGTGGGCCGGCACCAGGTCGACGAGCTCGGGGTGCGACTGAAGGTAGGCCCGCACGAACGGGCACTCCGGCAGCACCGCCCAGCCACGGTCGCGGGCGGCGGCCAGCGCCTCCCCGATCAGCCGCCCGGCCAGCCCACGGTGCTCGAACCGCGGCTTGATCTCGGTGTGGACGAACGCGACGACCCCGTTGCCCCGGTCGACGTAGTGGGTGAACCCGGCCCGCTCGTCGCCGACCCAGACCTCGAACCGGTGCGCCGCCGGGTGGTCGCGGATATCGATGTCATCGTCCGGGTCGACGTTGACCTTCTCGGACATCAGTACGTCGGGAGGCTGGGGTCGATCTGGTTGGCCCACGCGATGACGCCGCCGCCGACGTGCACGGCGTCGGAGAACCCGGCTCCCTTGAGGACCGCGAGCGTCTCCGCCGACCGCTGCGCCGGTCTTGCAGTAAGCACCACCGGCTTGTCCTGCGGCAGCCCTGCGAGTGCCTCGCCGGACAGGATGCGGTCCTTCGGGATCAGGGTGCGCCCGGGGATCGACACGATCTCGAACTCGTTGGGCTCGCGGACGTCCACCAGGTAGATGTCCTTGCCCGCATCGACCATCGACTTGAGGTCCTTGACCGAGATGGTCGAGCCCTTGGCGGCCTCGGCGGCCTCCTCGCTGATCGTTCCGCAGAACGCCTCGTAGTCGATCAGCCCGGTCTCCAGGGTGATCTCCGGGTTCTTGCCGCACACCGGGCACTCGGGGTCCTTGCGGACCTTGACGGCGCGGTATGTCATCTCCAGCGCGTCGTAGACCATCAGCCGGCCTACCAGCGGGTCACCGATGCCCGTGATCAGCTTGATGGCCTCGTTGACCTGGATCGAGCCGATGCTCGCGCACAGCACACCCAGGACGCCGCCCTCGGCGCACGACGGCACCATTCCGGGCGGCGGCGGCTCCGGGTAGAGGCAGCGGTAGCAGGGCGCCGTGTTGTCGTACGCGGCCGGCCAGAACACCGACGCCTGCCCGTCGAACCGGTAGATGGAGCCCCACACGTAGGGCTTCCCCAGGAGCACCGCCGCGTCGTTGACGAGGTAGCGGGTGGCGAAGTTGTCGGTGCCGTCGATGATCAGGTCGTACGGCTCGAAGATCTCGAAGACGTTGGTGGAGTCCAGCCGCTCCTCGTGCAGGACCACCTGCACGAACGGGTTGGCCTCCGCGATGGACTCCTTGGCGCTGACCGCCTTCGGCTTCCCGATGTCGGACTGCCCGTGGATGATCTGGCGCTGCAGGTTCGACTCGTCCACGACGTCGAAGTCCACGATGCCGAGGGTGCCGACCCCGGCAGCGGCGAGGTAGAGCAGCGCGGGCGAGCCGAGGCCGCCGGCCCCCACGACGAGCACCTTGGCGTTCTTCAGCCGCTTCTGGCCGGTCATGCCCACGTCCGGGATGATCAGGTGCCGCGAGTAGCGACGGACCTCGTCGACGGTGAGCTCGGGCGCGGGCTCGACGAGCGCGGGCAGTGACACAGTGCGACCTTCCGGTTCGGTTCTCGACCTCTAGTGAACCCTGTCCCTACCGGGACCATTCCCGCCTGCCACGATGTGGGCATGCGCCCTGTGGTCGGGATCACGTCGTACGTCGAGCAGGCCCGCTGGGGTGTGTGGGACGTCCCGGCCGTGGTGCTGCCGTTCCGGTACGTCGAGCGGGTCGAGGCCGCGGGTGCCACGGCCGTGGTCCTCCCGCCCGCAGCCACCGTCCGACGCCGAGGTCCTGGACCGGCTGGACGCCGTAGTTTTCGCGGGCGGGGCCGACCTGGACCCCGCCCTCTACGACCAGCCCGCGCACGAGCAGACGACCGGGCTGCGGCCGGAGCGCGACGCCGCCGAGGTGCCGTTGATGCGGGCGGCCCTGGACCGCGACCTGCCGCTGCTCGGCATCTGCCGCGGCATGCAGGTCCTCTCGGTGGTCTCCGGCGGCGCGCTGGAGCAGCACCTGCCCGACGTCGTCGGCCACGAGGGTCACCGCCCGGAGCCGGGCATCTACGGGAGCACGGCGTGCGACTGGCTCCGGGGTCGCTCGCGCACCGGTTGCTGGGCGACGAGGTCAGCGTCCCGTCGTACCACCACCAGGGGTTGGCGTCGGCGGGCTCGCTGACGGTCACCGGCTGGGCCGACGACGAGTCCCCCGAGGTGGTGGAGGACCCGACCCGGCGGTTCGCGCTCGGGGTCCTGTGGCACCCGGAGGCCGGCGACGACCCCCGGCTGTTCGAGGCGCTGGTAGGGGCGGCGCGGGGGTGAAGCCCTACCTCCTGCTGCACGCGGCGAGCTGACCGCGCAACGGCCGTCCGGCGAGGTCGACGACGTGCACTTCACCGAGGCACTGGCCGAGTCGGTCATCGCGGACGCAACGGTCGAGGGTGACCTCGTGCTCGACCCGTTCGCGGGCTACGGCACCACCCTGGCCGTGGCCGAACGGATGGGTCGCCGGGTGGTGGGTGTCGAGCTGCTCGCCGAGCACGTCGAGCATGTCCGGGCCCGTACGTCGGGCCGGGCGCAGGTGCTGCACGGGGACGCGCGACGGCTGGCCGAGCTGGTCCAGGGCCCCGTCGACCTCGTGCTCACCTCACCGCCGTACATGTCGACCGTGCGTCATCCGGAGAACCCGCTGACCGGCTACGCGACCGACGACGGCGACTACCCGACGTACCTGCAGGAGCTGGGCTCGGTGTTCGCCCAGGTGGCCACCCTGCTGCGGCCGGGCGGCCAGGCGGTCGTGAACGTCGCCAACGTGGTCACTGACGACCACGTCACCCCGCTGGCCTGGGACGTCGGCCGGATCGTGGCCGAGCACCTGACGTTCCTGGGCGAGACGTTCCTGTGCTGGGACGAGCACCCGCCGGGGCTGGCCGGCGACTACCTGCTGTGGTTCCGGCGGCCGGAGGGCTGAGTGGTCACAGTCGACGACGTCCGCGCGCTGGCCGAGACGCTGCCGCGCAGCTACGAGGTGCTGGTGCGCGACCGGGTGAAGTTCCGGGTCGGGCAGATGGTCTACGTCGCGTTCTCCCGGGACGAGCAGACGATGGGCTTCGGCTTCCCCAAGGAGGAACGCGCCGCGCTGGTGGCCTCGGAGCCGGACAAGTTCATGCTGCCGCCGGAGTCGGACCTGCGGTTCAACTGGGTGGTGGTGCGGTTGGCGGCCATCGACGAGGAGGAGATGCGGGAGCTGGTGCTGGGTGCCTGGCGGATGGTGGTGCCGAAGAAGGTCGCCCGGGCCCGTCTCGGCGACTGACCGCGCCGGTTCGGCCTAGTGTCAGCGCCATGCCGGGCGACCACAGGGATATCGACGACCTGCTCGGCTCGGCGCCCGACCTCGGCGACGGCTCGTCGCCGCCGGCCCACGCCCGGATCGAGCAGTGGCTGATCGCCGCCATCGACGACGGCGTCCTCGTGCCCGGCGACAAGCTGCCCGCGGGAGGAGCCGCTCGCGGCCGCGCTCGGCGTCAGCCGGATGACCCTGCGCCAGGCGCTGGCCGCCCTGGAGCGGCCACGGCGTCATCGTGCGCAAGCCGGGCCGGCTGGGCGGCACGTTCGTCGCCGAGCCGAGGATCGTCTGCGACCTCACCGGGCTGGCGGGGTTCACCGAGCAGATGCGCCGCGCACACGTGCGCGCCGGCGCCCGGATGGTGCGGCGCGATCACCCGGCCGGCCGGTCGCGCAGCCGGCTGCGCGCGCTGGGGCTGGACCGCGGCGACCCCGTGCACGAGGTGGTGCGGGTCCGGTCGGCGAACCGGCGAGCCGCTCGCCATCGAGCAGTCCTGCTTCCCGGCGGCGCTCTTCCCCGACCTGCTGGAGCACCGGCTGACCGGCTCGCTCTACCGCTGCTCGCCAAGCGGTACGACCACGCGCCGCACACCGCCACCGAGGTCCTCGAGCCGGTCATCGCCTCGCGCCGAGCAGGCCGGCCTGCTGCGGGTCGAGCCGGGCAGCCCGCTGATGCTCATCGAGCGCACGGCGTACACCGTGTCGGGCGTCGCCGGTGGAGTACGCCCGCGACGTGTTCCGCGCCGACCGCACCCGCATCACCTTGCGCACCGGTCTCGGCCGGCCGCGCGCAGCGACCTGGTCGCCGACGGCGAGTCGCTCGGCCGGCTGACTCAGCCGTCGGCGTGGACCCGGGTGCCCTTCGGGTCGAGCAGCGGCTGGTCGCGACACCGCACCGGCGACCCACTCGCCGAACACGTTCACCGCCACCCGGTGCCCGGCGTCGACGACGTCGACGGGCAGGTAGGCGTAGGCGATCGGGCGCTCGACGGTGTAGCCGTAGCCGCCTGAGGTCACCCGCCCGAGCCACCTCGCCGCCGATCCGCACCGGCTCGCTGCCGAGCGCCACCGGCCCGCGGGTCGTCCAGCGTCAGGCAGCGCAGCCGCCGCGTGACCCCCGCCGCCTTCACCGCGCGCAGCGCCTCGCGCCCCTCGAAGCCGCCCGGCTTGTCGAGCTTCACGCAGAAGCCCAGCCCCGCCTCGTAGGGCGTGGTCTCCGGGCGTGATGTCGGTGCTCCACACCCGGTAGCCCTTCTCCAGCCGCAGGCTCTCGATGGCGCGGTAGCCGCCGGCGACCAGGCCGTGCTCGCGGCCCGGCGTCCCAGAGCGTGGTCCACAGACCGAGCGCCGTACTCGCCGGGTGCGTAGAGCTCCCAGCCGAGCTCGCCGGTGAAGGTGACCCGCAGCGCGCGCACCGGCACGTCCGCCACCGCTGATCTCCTGGGCGGTCATGAACGGGAACGCCGCGTTGGACAGGTCGGCGCCGGTCACCCGCGCAGCATGTCGCGGCTGCGCGGCCCCCAGAGCGCGTACGTCGACCAGCTGCCCCGGTCACGTCGTCGACCCGCGACCGCGGCGCCGCGACGGCGCGCCTGGCGGCGCAGCCAGGCCATGTCGTGCGACCCGTACGCCGTCCCGGTCACGACCAGGAACGCGTCGTCGGCGACCCGGGTGACGGTGAAGTCCGACTCGATCCCACCGCGCTGGTTGAGCGCCTGGGTGTAGGTGATGTCGCCGACCTCGCGGGCCACGTGGTTGTCGCACACCCACTCGAGCAGCGCCGCGGCGTCCGGTCCGGTCACCATCATCTTGGCGAACGACGACTCGTCGAACAGGGCCGACGCCTCGCGGGTCGCCGCGTGCTCGACGCCGATGGCCGGGGACCAGAGCCGGCCGGCCCAGCCGCGCGGCCGCAGCGACTCGTCGCCGCGCGGTGCGTTGCTCTCGTAGTGGTTGACCCGCTCCCAGCCGGACTTCTCGCCGAACGACGCCCCGTGCTCGACGTGCCACGGGTAGGCCGGGCTGGTGCGCAGCGGGCGCCCGGCCTCCCGCTCCTGCCCGGGGTAGACGATGTCGTAGTAGGTCTCGTAGGTCTCCAGGGTCCGCACCAGCGTGTACGACGGGGAGCGGTACTGCCGTCCGAACCGGCGGACGTCCATGTGCCAGAGGTCCATCCCGGGGTCGCCGGACGACGATCCACTCCGCCATCACCTTGCCGATCCCGCCGGCGCCGGCGATGCCGTGCGCGCAGAAGCCGGCCGCGACGAAGAAGCCGTCCACCTCGGTCTCGCCGAGGCAGGAACTCGTTGTCCGGCGTGAACGCCTCCGGCCCGTTGATGACCTTGCGCAGCCCGACGTCGGCCATCGCCGGGCACCCGCACCTGGGAGTTGCGCGGTGATCTCCTCGAACCGCTCCCAGCACCTCGGGCAGCAGGCGGCCGTTGAAGTCCGGCGGGGATCGCGTCGTAGGACCGGGCGTCGGCGGCCCACGGCTCGGCCTGGCGCTCGTAGCCGCCCATCACCAGGCCGTCGACCTCCTGGCGGAAGTAGACGAGCAGGTCCGGGTCACGCAGGGTCGGCAGCGGCCGGTCGCGCCGCTCGCAGGAACGCCTCGGTGACGACGTACTGGTGCGACATCGGCACCAGCGGGAGCCGCACGTCGACCATCCGGGCGATCTCCGCGGCGAACATGCCGCCGCAGTTGACGACGGTCTCGCAGTCGATGCTCCCCTTGTCGGTGTGCACCCGCGCGACCCGCCCGCGCTCGGTGTCGATGCCGGTCACCCGGGTGTGCGGGTGCACCTGCACGCCCTTCGCGCGGGCCAGGTTCGCCAGCGCGTAGCAGAGCTGGGACGGGTCGAGGTAGCCGTCCGAGGCGAGGTAGGCGCCGCCGACCACGCCGTCGATGTCGATCAGGGGGAACATCTCCTGCGCCTCGGCGGGCGAGATCTCCTGCAACGGCAGGCCGTACGCCGTGGCCCAGCTGATCTGCCGGCGGATCTCCTCCATCCGCTCCGGCGAGGACGCCAGCCGGATGCCGCCGCACTCGACCCAGCCCGGCGCGTGCTCGGTCTGCTGCAGCCGCCGGTAGAGCTCGACGGAGTACATGTTCATCCGGGTCAGGGTCGGGTCGGCCCGCAGCTGGCCGACCAGGCCGGCGGAGTGGAACGTCGAGCCGCTGGTCAGCTCGGCCCGGTCGACCAGCACGACGTCGGTGACTGCCGAGCTCGGCCAGGTGGTAGGCGACGCTGGCGCCACCGACGCCGCCGCCGATGACCACGACCGACGGCGGCGCTCGGCAGCTGTCGGCCTGTCACCGGTCCGGGCACGCGGGGAGACTAGCCGGCTTTCGGTCTAGACCGTTAGAACGCGAGCCCGGTAGGTTCGGCTGCCGTGACCGGCTGCCCGCGACGACGACGAGCCGGCCCCGTCGGCGGACATGATCGCCCGGCTGCACGCCACCCTGGACGACCTGCCCGCGCTGGCCGGCCCGCGCGACGGTCGAGGCGCTCGAGCGGCGGGCTGACCAACTTCAACTTCAAGGTCACGACCCCGGAACGGACCGTGGTCGTCCGGCTCTCCGAGCTCCGACGGCGACCTGCTCGCCATCGACCGCGACGCCGAGCACGTCAACTCGCGGCGGGCGGCCGAGAGCGGCGCGGCGCCGGAGGTGCTCGCCTACCTGCCCGACCACCACGCGCTGGTCGTCGGCCTGGATCGAGGGCCGGACGCTGACCGCGGACGACCTGCGCGACGACCGCGATGCTGGAGCGGGTCGCGGCGGTCTGCCGGCACGCTGCACGCCGGGCCGCGCTTCGTCGGGCGACTTCGACATGTTCGCGGTGCAGCGCCGCTACCTCGGGATCGTCCAGGAGCGCGGCTTCCGGCTGCCGGCGCGCTACCTCGACCTGCTGCCGCAGGTCGGACCGGATCGCCGCCGCGCTCGGCGTACGCACGGGCCCGACGGTGCCCTGCAACAACGACCTGCTCGCCGCCAACTTCATCGACGACGGCGACCGGCTCTGGGTCATCGACTACGAGTACGGCGGCAACAACGACCCCTGCTTCGAGCTCGGCAACATCTGGCAGCGAGTCGGACCTGTCGCTGGACCACCTCGAGACTGCTGGTCGACGCTACTACGGCAGGCACCTGCGCCACAAGGTCGCCCGGGCCCGGCTGCTCGGCGCTGATGGCGCAGCTACGGCTGGACCCTGTGGGCCTCGATCCAGGCCGCGGTCAGCCCGATCGACTTCGACTTCTGGTCGTGGGGGATGGAGAAGTACGATCCGGGCCGTCGAGGAGCTCGACGGCCCGGACTTCGAGCAGCTGCTCGACGAGGCGCGTGCGCCCCGACTGAGCCTACGTCGGTGAGCCGGACGCTCGGTCAGTCGCGAACGTCTCGACACCCGGGTCGATGTTGTGCTTCGGCCCGGTGAACCACTTCTTCGCCGAGACCTCCCACCAGATCGACCAGGATGAGCAGGGCACCGAGCGTGACGATCGGCGCGTAGTTGACGAACTTCCACGTCGAACTCGTCGCTGAACGGGTTGGCTCCGGGGACGAACGGCATCATCAGGTAGACCGACACGATGACGATCTCGGCGACCGCGATCAGGTTCATCCACTTGTACTTCGAGCCGTTGTTCCAGCTGCCCGGCTCGAAGTTCTCGCCGTGCCGCCAGCGCAGCCAGATCGGGATGGCGAACGCGAGGTACAGCCCGATGACCGCGATGGAGGTCACCGCGTAGAACGCGACCGGGATGATCAGCGGCTCGTCGGCGGTCCCGATGTTGACCTCGATCAGCGCCGGCAGCGTGACGATCGCGCAGCAGCACGCGCCACGAGCATCACGGCGTTCGCCGGCACGCGCTTCGCCGTGAGCTTCTGCCAGATCGCTCGAGCCGGGGATCGCGCCGTCGCGGCTGAACGCGAAGGTCATCCGCGACGCCGAGGTCATGCACGACGTCGCGCAGAAGACCTGCGCCGACGCCGAGATGAAGAGCACCAGCGTCGCCCAGTTGGTGCCCAGCGACTGCGGTGAAGATGTAGGCCACGCCGCCGCCGCCGACGCCCGCGTTGTCCGGCGATCCCGTCCTCGAGCGTTCGGGATCGCGAACACGACGCAGAGCAGCAGGATGTAGCCACCGAGCACCGAGTAGAAGATCGACCGCCAGATGCCCTTGGCCGCCGCCATCGAGGCCGACGAGGTCTCCTCGGACAGGTGCGCGCACGCGTCGAACCCGGTGATCGTGTACTGCGTCAGCAGGAAGCCGAACGGCACCACGGCGAACCAGAAGCCGAGGCTGGACGTGCTGCCGTCGCAGTAGCCGGAGTTGTTGAACCGCTCGGTGAAGACGTAGCTGAACGACTGGTGCTGGTCGGGCACGAAGATCAGGATCAGCACGATGGCCGAGGCGCCGACCACGTGCCACCACACCGAGACGTTGTTCATGATCGCCATCAGGTGGCTGCTGAAGATGTTCAGCACCGAGATCAGCACCAGCACGACGAGGAACGTGATGAACACCCGGGTCAGCGAGTAGTCGCCGGCGTAGGACTCCGAGTAGGTGCTGATCGTGAGGTCGATGAAGGTCGCGCAGCCGTAGGAGACGCCGGCGGTGACCGCGACCAGGCCGATCAGGTTGAGCCAGCCGGTGAAGAAGCCCGCCTTGGCTCCGCCGAGCTTCGAGGCCCACCAGTAGATGCCGCCCGACGTCGGGTAGGCCGACACCAGCTCGGACATGGTGAACCCGATGAGCAGGATGAACGCGCCGAGGATCGGCCAGGTCCACGAGATCGAGATCGGGCCGCCGTTGTTGAAGCCGGCGCCGAAGTTCGTGAAGCAGCCCGGCCAGGATCGAGATGATCGAGAACGAGATCGCAAAGTTGGAGAAACCCGACCAACTGCGATGCAGGTCCTGCTTGTAGCCGAGCTCGGCGAGCCGTCGTTCGTCCTCGCCCATCTGCGTCACTTCAGCCACCGTGCAACCTCCAGTGGAAGAGGTCCGCCCCCGCAGCGGACATCGCGCTGCCCACGAGCACGGCCCGAGTGTGCACCTCCGCGGAGGTCGCCCGCAGCAGAAACGCCGTGCGACCGCGCGGCCATGATGCGCCACCGGTCGCGGGCCGGACGCTACTGCAGCCGCGCCGATTCGGTCTAGACCTGAACCGCGGACCTGCCCGGGACGCGCGCACCGCGGTCGCTAGGGTCCCGACGTCAGCCTGACCCGGAGGAGCAGAGGACCCCGATGGCCGCAGCCCGCTCCAGCCCTGACCGTCGAGCAGCTGCGGACCCAGGTGCGCGACGGGGACGTCGACACCGTCGTCGTCGCCTTCCCCGACATGCAGGGTCGGCTGCAGGGCAAGCGGATCCACGCCCAGTTCTTCCTGGACACCGTGCTGGAGCACGGCACCGAGGGCTGCAACTACCTGCTGGCCGTCGACGTGGACATGAACACCGTCGACGGCTACGCCATCAGCTCCTGGGAGCGCGGCTACGGCGACTTCGAGTTCGTCCTCGACCTCGACACGCTGCACCCGGTGCCCTGGCTGCCCGGGACCGCGATGGTCATGTGCGACCTGGCCTGGCTGGACGACGAGCACACGCCGGTCGCCGAGAGCCCCCGGCAGATCCTGCGGGCCCAGGCCGAGCGCGCCGCCGAGCAGGGCCTGGTGGCCCTCGCCGGGACCGAGCTGGAGTTCATCGTCTTCAACGACACCTACGAGCAGGCCTGGGCAGCCGGCTACCGCGGCCTCACCCCGGCGAACCAGTACAACGTCGACTACTCGCTGCTCGGCACCAGCCGGGTCGAGCCGCTGCTGCGCGACATCCGCAACGGCATGTTCGGCGCCGGGCTGGTCGTCGAGTCGGCCAAGGGCGAGTGCAACCTCGGCCAGCACGAGATCGCCTTCAAGTACGACGAGGTGGTCCGAACCGCCGACAACCACTCGATCTACAAGAACGGCGCCAAGGAGATCGCGTCGCAGCACGGCAAGGCCCTCACCTTCATGGCCAAGTTCGACCAGCGCGAGGGCAACTCCTGCCACATCCACATGAGCCTGCGCGGCACCGACGGCCGGATCGTCTTCGACGAGGGCGACGGGCCGACCCCGCTGTTCCAGCAGCTTCGTCGCCGGCATCCAGGCCACGATGTGCGAGCTGACGCTGCTCTACGCGCCGAACATCAACTCCTACAAGCGGTTCCAGCCCGGCAGCTTCGCCCCGACGTCGACCGCGTGGGGCTACGACAACCGCACCTGCTCGCTGCGCGTGGTCGGCCACGGCGCCGGGCTGCGGCTGGAGAACCGGCTGCCCGGCGGCGACGTCAACCCCTACCTCGCGATGGCCGGCATGCTCGCCAGCGGCCTGCGCGGCATCGAGCAGGAGCTGCCGCTGGAGCCGGCGTTCGAGGGCAACGCCTACCTGTCCGACCACCCCAAGGTCCCGACCTCGCTGCGGAGGCCCGCGACCTGTTCGCCGGCTCCGCGGTCGCCCGCGAGATGCTCGGTGACGCGGTCGTCGACCACTACACCAACAACGCCGACGTCGAGCTGGCCGCGTTCGGCGCGGCCGTGACCGACTGGGAGCGCTTCCGCGTCTTCGAGAGGATGTGACGTGACGTCAGGTCACGCCGAGCTCAGCCACGTGGTCCTCGACCCGGCGACCGAGGAGCAGGTCGCGACGGTCGACGCTGACCTCCGCCGAGGAGACCGACGCGGCGATCCAGCGCGTCGCACCGGGCGTTCCAGGAGTGGCGCCACGTCGCGCCGGCCGACCGGGGCCGGCTGCTGCGGCGGTTCGCCGCCGCGGTCGACGGCGCCCGCGAGGAGCTCGCCGCTCTGGAGGTCCGCAACTCCGGGCACACCATCTCCAACGCGCGGTGGGAGGCCGGCAACGTCCGCGACGTCCTCGACTACTACTCCGCGGCACCGGAGCGGCTCTTCGGCCGGCAGATCCCGGTGGCCGGCGGCGTCGACGTCACCTTCAAGGAGCCGCTCGGCGTCGTCGGCATCATCGTGCCCTGGAACTTCCCGATGCCGATCGCCGGCTGGGGGCTCGCCCCGGCGCTCGCCGCCGGCAACACCGTGGTGCTCAAGCCGGCCGAGATCACGCCCGATGACCGCGATCCGGCTCGGCGAGCTGGCGCTGGAGGCGGGGCTGCCCGAGCGACGTCTTCACCGTCCTGCCCGGCAAGGGCTCGGTCGTCGGCGACCGGTTCGTGACCCACCCGCTGGTCCGCAAGATCTGCTTCACCGGCTCGACCGAGGTCGGCACGCGCGATCATGGCCCGGGCCGCCGACGCAGGTGAAGCGGGTCACCCTCGAGCTCGGCGGCAAGAGCGCCAACATCGTGTTCGCCGACGCCGACGTCGAGAAGGCCGCCGCCACGCGCGCCGTACGGCGTCTTCGACAACGCCGGCCAGGACTGCTGCGCGCGCAGCCGGATCCTCGTGCAGCGCAGCGTCTACGACCGGTTCCTCGAGCTGCTCGAGCCCGCGGTCGCCGGGGTCAAGGTCGGCGCCCCGGGTCTCGACGACACCGAGATGGGCCCGCTGGTCAGCGCCGGCCAGCAGCGCGACGCGTCGTCGTCGTACGTCGACGACTGCGGTGGACGTCGCCTTCCGCGGCGCGGCGCCCGACGGGCCCCGGCTACTGGTACCCGCCGACCGTCGTGCTCCCGCGTCGGCCCCGAGGACCGGGTCTGGCGCGAGGAGGTGTTCGGGCCGGTGGTGGCGGTGATGCCGTTCGACGACGAGGCCGACGCGATCGGGATGGCCAACGACACGGAGTACGGCCTGTCCGGGTCGATCTGGACCCGCGACGTCGGCCGGGCGCTGCGGGTGGCGCGCGGCGTCGAGTCCGGCAACCTCTCGGTCAACTCGCACTCCTCGGTGCGCTACTCGACGCCCGTTCGGCGGCTTCAAGCAGTCCGGTCTCGGCCGCGAGCTGGGACCGGATGCGCTCGACTCCTTCACCGACGTCAAGAACGTCTTCATCAGCACGGAGGACTGAGCAGATGCCCGGACGGCTGCAGGACCGCACCGCGATCGTCACCGGAGGCGTGGGCGGCATCGGTCTGGCGACCGCGCGCCGGTTCGCCGAGGAAGGCGCGAACGTCGTGGTCGTCGACCTGGACGACGACGACGGGGCGCGCGCCGTCGCGGACGAGGTCGGCGGCCCTACGTCCGCTGCGACGTGACCGACCCGGAGCAGGTGGAGGCGATGGTCGCGCGCGCGCATCGAGACTTACGGCAGCGTGGACATCGCGTTCAACAACGCCGGCATCTCCCCGCCCGACGACGACTCGATCCTCGACACCGGGCTCGACGCCTGGCGGCGGGTGCAGGAGGTCAACCTCACCAGCGTCTACCTCTGCTGCAAGGCCGTGCTGCCGCTACATGCGCGAGCAGGGGCGCGGCTCGATCATCAACACCGCGTCGTTCGTCGCCGTCATGGGCGCGGCGACCTCGCAGATCTCCTACACCGCGAGCAAGGGCGGCGTGCTCGCCATGAGCCGCGAGCTCGGCGTGCAGTTCGCCCGCGAGGGCATCCGGGTCAACGCCCTGTGCCCGGGGCCGGTCGACACCCCGCTGCTGCGCGAGCTGTTCGCCAAGGACCCGGAGCGGGCGGCTCGCCGGCTCGTGCACATCCCGATGGGCCGCTTCGCCGACGCCACCGAGATCGCCAACGCGGTGCTGTTCCTCGCCAGCGACGAGTCCAGCTTCGTCACCGCGTCCACGTTCCTCGTCGACGGCGGCATCAGCGGCGGCCTACGTCACTCCGCTCTGACCTCAGAAGCTGCGGGCGCCCATCCGGGCGTACGCCTGGCTGGTGAGGATGCGCTGCACCGTCTCGACCTGCTCCGGCTCGTGCCGGGCGAGGGTCGCGTTGAGGTCGGTGCGCGCTGCGGGGGTGTCGTAGGCGGCCAGTTCCCGCTGCAGCTTCAGGTGCTGGCGGCGGGCCGCGCGGCGGTGCACGAGGGTCGAGTGCAGGGCCGTGAGGGTCGTGCGGGTGTGGCTCATGTCGATTCCTTGACAGGGACAGGCGACGCCGAGGCTTCGGCGCCACACCTCAATTCTCGGCAGCCGGCGACCGATTTCCCGCGTCCTCGGCTGTCGGTTGGGTCACACCCGCCGGCCTGACGCTGGACCGGTGACCAGCATCACGGCGTAGGTGAACTCGGTGTTTCCATGAGGCGACGAATGGCACCGGCTACGACACCGGGATGTTCCATCTGGGACACGTGCCCGCTGTCGGGCAGCAGCAGCATCCGGTTGTCCGGGAAGGCGCGGGCTGCCCGCGAGGCGGTGCGCGGGTCGACGAGGCGGTCCTTGAGGCCGTAGACGAGCAAGGTCGGGGCTTCCACCCGGGCAGCCAGCCGCCACAACGGCCATCGGTCCGGGCGCAGGTACGCCGTCATCAGGCTGCGAAGCGACCGGATCATCGCGTCACCGTCGTGTTCGAGGCGGGCCCGCCGGTCCGCCTCGGTCATCGCGTCCTCGAACCGCTCCGGCGGCACCCGCGACGGGTCAGCCCAGCAGAGCGCGATGGTGGCGCGCACCCGCTGCTCGACCGGGTAGCGGCCCAGCCGCTTGGCCAGCTGCTGCCCGGCCCACGGGACCGCGAGCGCGGGCAGGTGCACGTTGCTCCACCGCGGCCGCAGCACCGGCAGCGCGGGTGACACCAGCGTCAGGGTGCGCACGAGGTCCGGCCGGGTCGCGGCGACAACGGTCGCGACAGTGCCTCCGAGCGAGTTGCCCATCAGGTGCACCGGCCCACCGGCACCGACCCGCTCGACCAGCTCGGTGACGGCGCGGGCGTGCCCGCGCAGGCTGTAGTCGTCGTCCGCTGGCGGCGGCGACCAGCCGAAGCCGGGCAGGTCCGGCGCGACCGGGCGGAGCCGGTCGCGCAGCAGGTCCATCACGTCGGTCCAGTTGGTGGCCGCACCGCCGAGCCCGTGCACCATGACCGCGGGCTCCGCGCCGGCGGAGTCCGACGGCGCGGACCGGACGTACAGCGGCCCGGACGGGAGGCTGACCTCCGCGCCGGGCCAGTGCGGGACCGGACCGGCGCTGCTCAGGCCGACTCCTCGCCGGCCGTGAGCATCGGCTCGACCCTGCGGTTCACTGCTGCCAGGACGGCCCGGATCACGGCCTGGCGCACGTCCTCGCGCACCACCGAGGCGCCGGATAGGCGTTGGGTCGCCCGGTCGGTGAGCATCGAGAGGACGACGAGAGCGGTCCGCTCGTCGCCGGTCGCGGCGAGCTCCACGTGCTCCACGAAGAACCGGACGTCCTGGCCGACCACGGTCTCCACCGCGCGCAACGTCGCCTCCGCCACGGTGCGGTTCAGCGCCAGGCTGGTGGCCGCGCCCTCTGCCTCGCCGACCACGGCCCGGTCGCCTGAACGCAGGGTGACCGAGACCGAGACCCCGAGCCCGGCCGAGACGAGCTGGACCCGCTCGATGACCAGCCGCCCGGTCCTCGCGACCCTGGTCGCTGCCGGTGCCGCGACGGGGGTGGCGGTCGGTGCCGGCGCGGGTTCCGGGGCAGGCGGGGGCTCCGACCGCGACCCGTGCCCGTTCGTGGGCTCGGCGGTCGGCTCCCGGACCGGCACGCGGGTGCGCTCCACCGGCGTACCGGCAAGTCCGGTAGAGGCAGGGCCGGACCCCTCCAGCACCCGCACCCGGTCGGCGTCCACCGCGAGGCCGAACCGGCTGCGCAGCAGGCGGTTGACGGCGCCGGCCACGTCGACCTCGTCGGCACCGGAGACCAGCTGCAGGCGCAGCGTCCCCGGACCCCCGCCGAGCGGCTCCACGGCAGCCGCCGCCACGCCCGGGACCCCGAGCAGCGCGGCGACCAGGTCGCGGTGGTCGCTGATGGTCACGGCCCCAGTGTTCCAGCCCGCGGGCGCCTAGAGTGCAGGGATGACCGAGCGTGACCAGCAGGGCACCATCGATGACCCCGAGGTTCCCGAGGAGGACGCCCTCGAGCAGCGCCTGGACCCGGTAGCCGACGAGGACGGGGACGAGCCCGATCCCGAGGCGCTGGACGTCGAGGCGGACCCCGCCGACGTCGCGGAGCAGTCCCGCAGCGTGGACCTCGACGACGACGAATACCGATGACCCCGGCTGCCGCCACCTAGGATCGACCCGGCCCGCTCGCCGACCGTCTCGAAGGAGCTGCCGTGCCCGCCGCCCCGGATGCGCGCACCCGCAGCACCCGGCTGCCCCGGTCGGCCCGGCGCCAGCAGCTGCTCGGCGCCGCCCAGGAGGTCTTCGTCGCGCAGGGCTACCACGCGGCCGCGATGGACGACATCGCCGAGCGCGCCGGGCGTCAGCAAGCCGGTGCTCTACCAGCACTTCCCGGGCAAGCTCGACCTCTACCTGGCGCTGCTCGACCAGCACGCCGAGGCGATGGTGGCCGCGGTCCGCGCGGCGCTGGCCTCGACGACCGACAACAAGCTGCGCGTCGCCGCGACCATCGAGGCCTACTTCGGCTTCGTCGACGAGGACGGCGGCGCGTTCCGGCTGGTCTTCGAGTCCGACCTGACCAACCAGCCGGAGGTGCGCGAGCGGGTCGACGGCGTGACCGCTCAGCTGCGCCGAGGCGATCAGCGAGGTCATCCCCGAGGACACCGGGCTGCCCGAGGACCAGGCCCTGCTGCTGGCCGTCGGCCTCGGCGGGCATGGCCCAGGTCGCCGCGCGCTACTGGCTGGCCGACGAGCGGCGCCGATCCCGCGCGACGCGGCCGTCCCGTCTGCTGGCCAGCCTGTCCTGGCGCGGCATCGGCGGCTTCCCGCGGACCGGCGAGCCGCACTGACGTTCGCCTGGCGCGACTCAGCCTGAGACGCAGTAGCACTAGGCTCGACGCGCGCGAACGTCGCGCGCGTGCCCCGAGTCCGGAGGTCCGCGTGGAGGTCAAGATCGGCGTCCAGCACGCCGCCCGCGAGCTGGTGCTCGAGAGCGCGGAGTCCGCGGACGCGATCACCGACGGCGGTGTCCGAGGCCGTGACCGGCGACGAGCCGGCATCCTCGCGCTGACCGACGAGCGCGGCCGCCGGTGCGTCGTCCCCGTCGGACAAGCTCGCCTACGTCGAGATCGGCGAGCCCGAGACCCGCCGGGTCGGCTTCGGCGCGATGTAGCACGCGTGGCGACTCGCGCGCGCCTCGCGGCCTCAGGCGCTGACAGGCCCAGCGCCGCCATCCGCCGGCGTGTGCGTCTCGGTCAGCCGGGCGAACATCCGGCCGACCTCGGCCAGGTCGGCCCCCGGCCGGTCCAGCCCGCCGACCAGCAGCGCTGCCAGCGCGTCGCGCTCGGCGGCCACCCGCTGGGCCTGGCTCAGCGCCTCGCCCACCAGCCGCCGCCCCCACAGCGCCAGCCGGCCGGCGAGCCGCGGGTCGGCGTCGATCGCGGCCCGGACCCGGTCCACCGCGAACTCGGAGTGGCCGGTGTCCTCGAGCACCTCGAGCACCAGGTCGCGGGTCGCTCGGGTCCAGGTAGGCGCGACACCTCGCGGTAGAAGTCGGCTCGCGATGCCGTCGCCGACGTACGCCTTGACCAGGCCCTCCAGCCAGTCGCCGGGCGCGGTGCGCTCGTGGAAGGCCGTCCAGCGCCGGCGACGAACGGCTCCATCGCCTCCTCGGGTCGGCGCCCGAGCTCGGCCAGCCGGTCGCGCAGCAGCGCGAAGTGGTTGTACTCGGCGACCGCCATCGCCGGCCAGCGCCGCCTTGTCCGCCATGCGTCGGGGCGAGCGTCGGCGTCGTCGGCGAGCCGCTCGAAGGCGGTCAGCTCGCCGTAGGCCAGCAGCGCCCAGCAGGTCGACGCACGGCTGCGCGGTAGTCCGGGTCGTCGACGCGATCGCCGGTCACGCCGATCGGCGTCCGCGTCGAGGCGCAGTCGACGGCCTGCAGCGTACCGCAGCGCGGTACGGCTGGGCGCCGTCGCATACGCGATGCCCGGTGCAGGCGAAGCCGATCGGCTCCGACCAGATGCCGAGACGTCGTCCGCGCGCGGCCCGCCCCGGTCCTGACGGCGTGCGGCCGACCGGGCCACCGCGGAGCCGGCTGCACGACGCAGCGAATCGGCACTAGTCGCTGAGACACGCCCGACCACGTTTGCCGACCTCGGGTCCTCCCGGCGACCGTCGAGGCCCTCGACGCGGTCGGCATCACCCACCCCTTCCCGATCCAGGAGATGACCCTGCCGGTCGCCCTGCACCGGCACGACATCATCGGCCAGGCCAAGACCGGCACCGGCAAGACGCTCGGCTTCGGCATCCCGCTGCTGCAGCGCCTGCGTCGCGCCGGCCGACGAGCGGCTGGCGCCGACCTGCGCCGCGGCCCGGCAAGCCGCAGGCGCTCGTCGTCGTGCCGACCCGCGAGCTGTGCGTGCAGGTCACCGGCGACCTGCGAGAAGGCCGGCCGCAAGCCGCGGCGTCCGGGTGCTCGCCGATCTACGGCGGCCGCGCGTACGAGCCGCAGGTCGAGGCGCTGAAGCAACGGCGTCGAGGTCGTCGTCGGCACCCCCGGCCGGCTGCTCGACCTGGCCCAGCAGGGCCACCTCGACCTCGGCGCACGTGCGCGCCTGGTCCTCGACGAGGCCGACGAGATGCTCGACCTGGGCTTCCTGCCCGACGTCGAGCGACTGATCGTCCGACTGACCCCGGCCGGCCGGCAGACGATGCTGTTCTCGGCGACCATGCCGGGCCCGGTCATCACGCTGGCGCGCCGCTACATGCGCCACCCCACCCACATCCGCGCCGAGTCGACCCGCGACGACGACGGGCAGACCGTCAAGGCCACCGAGCAGCACGTCTTCCGCGCCACGCGATGGACAAGGTCGAGATGCTGGCCCGGATCCTGCAGGCCGAGGGCCGCGGGCTGACGCATGGTCTTCTGCCGGACCAAGCGCACCGCCGCCAAGGTCGCCGACGACCTGCGCCGAGCGCGGCTTCGCCGCCGGCGCCGTGCACGGCGACCTCGGCCAGGGCGCCCGCGAGCAGGCGCTGCGCGCGTTCCGCAACGGCAAGGTCGACGTGCTGGTCGCCACCGACGTCGCCGCCCGCGGCATCGACGTCGAGGACGTCACCCACGTCGTCAACTACCAGTGCCCGGAGGACGAGAAGACCTACCTGCACCGCATCGGCCGCACCGGCCGCGCCGGCGCAACGGGCGTCGCGATCACGTTCGTCGACTGGGACGACCTGCCGCGCTGGAGCGCTGATCGACAAGGCCCTCGACCTGGCTTCGGCGAGCCGCAGGAGACCTACTCGACCTCCGACGCACCTCTACGAGGCGCTCGACATCCCGGCCGGACGTCACCGGCGTGCTGCCCCGCGCCGCAGCGCACCCGGGCCGGGCTCGACGCCGAGGAGGTCGAGGACCTCGGCGAGACCGGCCGGGCCGGCCGCGGCCGCGGCGCGCAGTCGGCGCCGGCGGCTCGGGTCGCGGCGGCGGACCGCGGGGTCCGCGGCGGCCGAGCGGCGACCGCAGCGGTCGCAGCGCCGGGAGCGACCGCGGCGGCCGTAGTGGCGGAGCGGCTGCGCCGCGAGCGGTCGGCCGGACCCGCGGCGGCCGGCCCGCCGACGGTGCGGCCGACGACCGCCGACACCGCGAGCGCGACCGACGGCGGCGACCCCGCCGCGGCGCCGGCGCCGCGCAGCCGCGGCGGGAAGCAGGCGCGGACGCCGGCACAGGCGGCGAGGACGAGCCACCCACGCAGAACGTGATCGGGGGCGCCACCGGAATCCGAGTGGCGCCCTGCAGGTCAGCGAGAGGCGGATGCCCCAGGCGCACCCAGGTGCGGCGGTCGCAGGCGGGGCAGCGCATCCACGACGGGTAGCCCCGGCGGATCAGCGGCAGGTGCAGCGACGGCAGCGCGAGCGCGACCAGCTGCCGCGGGGTCACGACGCTGGTCTGCACCGCAGGCGCGAGCACGAGACGGTCGAGCGCGCCCAGCGGGGCGGCCTGCTCGGCGACGCTGTAGAGCGACCGCCGGCCCTGCGGGTCCGGCCGGCGCACCTGGCGCGGCGCGCGGCGGCTCGCACTGCCGCGCGGCGCCGCAGCCGGTCGAAGCCGGTCGGTCATCGCCGTGCTCACCCGAGCAGCCCCACGGCCAGCTCGCGGTAGGCCTCCGCACCGCGGGTGCGCCGGGCCGTCGCCAGCACCGACCTGCCCGCGGCCGGAGCCTCGGCGAAGCGGACCGAGCGCGGGATCGGCGGGCTCGAGCACGGTCGAGACCGTAGCGCCGGCCACGTCGGCGAGCACCGCGCGGGCGTGGTTGGTGCGGCCGTCGTACATCGTCGGCAGCACCCCGAGCACCCGAGGCGCGGGTTGAGATGCGCTGCACGTCGTTGATCGTGTCGAGCAGCTGGCCGACGCCGCGGTGGCGAGAGCATCTCGCACTGCAGCGGGATGATCACCTCGTCGGCGGCGGTCAGCGCGTTGAGCGTCAGCACGCCCAGCGAGGGCGAGCAGTCGAGCAGGATCACGTCGTAGCCGGCGTCGAGGTCAGCCAGCGCGTTGCGCAGCACGAACTCGCGGCCGGGCCGGCTCAGCAGCTGCGCCTCGGTGCCGGCGAGCTCGATGGTGCGGGCAGCAGGTCGATGCCGTCCTCGGTCGGCTGGATGGCCATCGCCGCGCCCACCCGGCCGAGCAGCACGTCGTGCACGCAGAGCTCGACGGCGTCCGGGTCCAGGCCGAGCGAGAAGGTCAGGCAGGACTGCGCGTCGAGGTCGACGAGGAGCACCCTGCGGCCCTGCTCGACCAGCGCCGCGCCCAGCGACGCCACGGTGGTGGTCTTGGCCACGCCGCCCTTCTGGTTCGCCACGGCGATGGTCCGGCTCACGGCGCCATTGTGCCTGCCCACCCCCGGCCCTGTCACGTTGCCGGCCGCGGTAGCGTTCCGCGCCGTGAGCACCCCGCCTTTCCTCGAGCTGCCCGCCAGGCGTGCGGGCGACCAGCGTGTGCCGACCGCGCGCGGCGAGCTCGCCGCGCTGCTCGCCCGACCCCGGCGCCAGGACGACCGGCGCACCGGTCCTGCTGGTGCCCGGGTTCACCGGGTCGAAGGAGGACTTCATCGCCGTGCTGGCGCCGATCGCCGCCGCCGGGCACCCGGTCGCTGGCGCTCGACCTGCGCGGACAGTTCGAGTCGCCCGGCGACGGCGACCCCTCGTCGTACGACCTCAAGGTGCTGGCCGAGGACGTCCTGGCGGTCGCTCGCCGGGCTCGGGGCGCCGGCGCACCTGGTCGGCCACTCGTTCGGCGGCCTGGTCGCGCGTGCGGCGGCGCTGGCCGATCCCGCGGCGCTGCGGTCGCTCACCCTGCTCGAGCTCCGGCCCGGCCGCCATCCCGCACTCCGGCGAACCAGACGACTCGCGCTGCTCGCCCAGGCCCTGCCGGTGATGGACCTGGAGACGATCTGGGTCGCCAAGCGCCAGATCGAGTCGCAGACCGAGACGGACCCGCCGCCCCCGAGATCGAGGACTGGCTGCACGGCCGGTTCGTCGCCAACCACCCGGTCGGCATGCTGCGGATGGCCGAGCAGCTGCTGGCCGAGACCGACCGCACCGACGAGCTGCGCGCCCTCGGCCTGCCGGTGCTGGTCGCTTTCGGCGACCGTGACGACGTCTGGCCGCCCGCGCTGCAGGCCGCGACCGCGCAGCGGCTCGGTGCCCGCATCGCCGCGTGGCCCGGCATCGGGCACTCCCCTGCGGCCGACGCGCCGGACACGACGGTCGCCGACCTGCTCGCGTTCTGGGCGACCACCGAGAGCCCGTCCTAGCCGGCGAGCTGCTCGGGCCGGATCCCGGCGTAGCCGTTCGCCAGCAGCGGCGAGGAGATCAGGAAGTCGGCCGTCGCCAGGTTGCACGCGACGGGGACGTTCCACACGGCAGCGATCCGCAGCAGCGCCTTGACGTCCGGGTCGTGCGGCTGCGGCTCGAGCGGGTCCCAGAAGAAGATCAGCACGTCGATGCTGCCTTCGGCGATCTTCGCGCCGATCTGCTGGTCTCCGCCGACCGGGCCGGACAAGAACCGGGTTACCGGCAGGCCGAGCTCGTACTCGACCATCGTGCCCGTGGTGCCGGTGGCGCAGAGGTCGTGCTCGCGCAGCGTGCCGCGGTTGAAGGCGGCCCACCGGAGCAGCTCGACCTTCTTGTTGTCGTGGGCGACCAGCGCGATCGATCGCCGCGCCTTGGGTGAGGTGGACGGCGTGCTCTGCGTGGTCGGTGTCGTCGGTGGTCCGATGCCGGTGAGGTTCACGTCTCCACGGTGGGCGCTCCAGGTGTCCGGCACGTTGCTCGCGGTGTCGGACAGGTGAATCCTGTGCGGTCGGGTCGCGCGTTCCCGCGGGAACGTTTGTGCGGACAATCGTTCCCCGTGTGCTGACAAGCGGTCCCGTGTTCTGAAAACGTTCCCGCGGGAACGTCTCCACCCGTCTCGCGTCCTGGCCCGGGTTGTGTCCGAGGTGGTTCGTACCGTCCCGTCATGGACACCACCTCGGTCACCGCAGACCCCACCACCGCAAGCGCCACCGCCACAGGGACCACCGGCGCCGGCCCCGGCGGCGCCGTCGCCGCCACCGCGCGCGTCGCAGGGATGTCCGACGACGAGCTCGAGGAGCGGCTGTGCGCGCTGGCCGGAGAGCTCGCGGCGACCGAGGCGGAGTTCCTGCTGCTGGTCGCCGAGCTCGACGACCGGGGGCTCTGGGGCCGTCCCGGGCTGCGCTCGGCCGCGCACTGGCTGTCCTGGCGGCTCGGCATGCGCCTCGGTGCGGCCCGGGAGCGGGTCCGGGTCGGGCACGCCCTGCGTCAGCTGCCCGCGATCGCCACCGCGTTCGGTGACGGGCAGCTCAGCTACTGCAAGGTGCGGGCGCTGACCCGGGTCGCCACCCCGACCACCGAGTCCGAGCTCCTGGAGATCGGCCTGGGCACCACCGGCGCCCAGTGCGAGCAGGTAGTCCGGTCCTGGCGCACCGTGCTGACCGCGGAGATGTCAGCGAGCAGCCAGCTCAGCCGGTCGATGCGCCGCCGGGCCGAGGCGAACGGCTCCGTGGTCTACACCCTCCGGGTCGCCTCAGACGACGCCCCGGTTGTCGACGCCGCCCTCGGCCTGGCCCGGACCGTGGTCCTCGACGAGCGTGGTCGGCCGGTCGAGACGCCCGAGGAGACTGCGCTGGCCGCCGAGATCACGTGCGATCCGCCGGCCGTGCGAGCCGACGCCGACGCGTTCCTTCTGCTGGCCGAGTCCTTCGTCGCGGCCGGCGGCCCCACCGGCAAGCGCGGCGACGGCCTCGAAGTCGTTCTGCACGCCGACCTCGGCACCCTGCTCGCCGCGACCGAGCCGGCCGCGCCCGAACAACCCGAACAACCCGAACAACCCGAAGCCGAACCTGCCGCACCCGGACAGCCCGCGGCGGCTGCCAGTGAAACCGAGCACCGCACCCCCGGCCCGGCGCCCGTCCGAAGCCCGTCCGGGCAGCCGCTGCTGACGGCCACCGCGCTGCGCCGGATGTGCGAGTCACTCGGTGCGGGTCTTCCTCACCGATCCCGACGGCCGGCCGCTCGACCTCGGCCGCCGGGTCCGCCACGCAACCAAGAAGCAACGCCGCGTCCTGCACGACCGACACGACGGCCACTGCGGCTACCCCGGCTGCACCCAACGCCGCCGGCTGATCCCCCACCACGTGCACTGGTGGACCCACGGCGGGCTGACCGATCTGGACAACCTGATCCTCCTCTGTCCCACGCATCATCGGGCCGTGCACGAGGTCGGCTACACCGTTCGTGCCCTCGGCGACGGCAGGTTCGCCTTCACCCGCCCCGACGGCACGCCCGTGACCGAGACCCCGCAGCTCGAGCCGCTCCCGACGCGACCGAACCCGTTCACCGGCGTGCCCATGGTCGGCACCTCGCGGTGGAAGATGCCCGAGCCCACCTGGGGCGGCGAGCACCTCGACCTGGCTCACCTGATCGATGGCATGGCAGCCAACTACATCATCGACACTGGCCGCCACCTCCCCGACGTACCGGTGGACGAGCTGTCCCGCACCGTCCGCGAGGCCACCGGCTGGCCGATGACCGCCGACCGCCGAGGAGACTCGGGCGTCGCGGCATGAGTGCGCTCGTTTCGCGACAGGGACGCTGCGCGCGCACTCCGGTGGGATGCTTCGGACGTGTCCGGTCAGCAGCCCGACGGGGTGCGCCTCGCCGAGCTCGTGGCGGCCCTGAGCCTCGGCATCGACCTGGGGTTCGGCCAGCCGATGGAGCACGTGCTCCGCCAGTGCCTGATCGCCGTACGGATCGCCGAGGCCCGCGGCCTCACCGACGAGGACCGCGCCTGCACCTACTGGACCGCTCTGCTGGTCAACGTCGGGTGCCACACCGACGCGCACGAGCAGGCCAAGTGGTTCGGCGACGACATCGCGTTGAAGGCCGACAAGTACGCCTACGAGATGCACAGCCTGCGCGGCGACGGTGGCCGGCGTGCGGCGGATCGGCGCAGGACATGCGCCGCTGCACCGGTTCCGGATCGGGTTGGAGTTCGCGATCTCGGGCCACCGGGACGTCGACGGCATGATCGCTCAGCACGCAGCCCTCGCCCGCTCGCTTGGCCGAGCAGCTGCGGTTGCCGAGCGACGTGCTCGACGCGCTGGGCGCCTCCTACGAGCAGTGGGACGGGAAGGGGTGGCCCGGGGCGTTGCGCGGAGCCGCCGTGCCGGTCGCCTCCCGGATCGCCCAGCTCGCCGAGTTCGTCGAGGTGGCCTACCGCACGGGCGGCACCGCCGGAGTGCGTGAGCTCGCCCGGTCCCGGAGCGGCCAGCAGTTCGACCCCGAGCTGTCGACACTCGTCCTCGAGCACTGCGACGCCCTGGTCCAGGATCTCGACGGCGTCCGGACCTGGACGTCGGTGGTCGAGGCCGAGCCGGCGCTGGCCCACCTCCTTGTCGGTGACGAGCTCGACGCTGCCCTGCTCGCGATCGCCGACTTCGTCGACCTCAAGTCTCCCTTCACACTCGGTCATGCGAGGGCACTGTCCGAACTGGTCGTCGACGCTGCAGCGGTGCTGGGGCTCCCACCCGCCACCCGCGCGCTGCTGGGCCGCGCCGCGCTCGTCAGCGGCTTCGGACGCCTCAGTGTCTCCAACGCCATCTGGGACAAGCCGGGGCCGCTGGGCGCTGGTGAGTGGGAGCGGGTTCGCCTGCATCCGTACTTCTCCGAGCGGATGCTCCAGCAGTCGGACGCGCTGGCGCCGCTCGGTGACCTGGCGGTCCAGCTGCGCGAGCGCCTGGACGGCAGGGGCTACCCGCGCGGTCTCACGGCCGCCGCCCTGACGATGCCGGCCCGCCTGCTGGCGGCGGCAGACGTGTACCAGGCGATGGTCGAGCCGAGGCCGCACCGCCCGGCGCGCAGCCCCGACGCGGCCGCGGCCGAGCTGCGGCGCGAGGTGATGGCCGGACATCTCGACGCCGCCGCTGTTGACGCCGTGCTCACGGCGGCAGGCCACCGGGTGCCTCGCCGCCGGGAGGGGCCAGCCGGGCTGACCGCACGCGAGATCGAGGTCCTCCGGCTGCTGGCCCGGGGGTTCTCCAACAAGCAGATCGCCCGAGCGCTGGTCATCGCGACCAAGACGGCCGGCAACCACGTCGAGCACATCTACACCAAGATCGGTGCCTCCAACCGGGCCGGCGCAAGCCTCTTCGCCGTCCAGCACGGGCTGGTGCCGGAGCGCGAGGGATGGGGCGAATCCCTCATGGAAGGTGCGGCGCCGGGCTCCTAGCGTCGACGGCGACGGCACTCGCCGATCCCGACAACGGAGATGACCACATGCCCAGCACCTCCCGGACCACAGCCACCGTCACCGACCACGGGCCGGTCGTGGAGCGCAGCGCGGACCTCGACGGCTACCACACCAGCTTCGTGACCTTCGGCATCGACGTCGACGGCGCCCCGCTGCTCAAGGGTCTGCCGGACGACCGGTGCGCCTGCCCGCACTGGGGCTATGTGCTGACGGGTACTGCGACCTTCACCTTCGCTGACCACAGCGAGACCTACGTCGCCGGAGACGCCTACTACGTGCCGCCCGGACACACGCCTGCCCACTCGGCCGGCTCGGAGCTGCTGATGTTCAGCCCGGCCGAGGAGCTCGCCGTCACCGAGGCCGTCCTGGTCCGCAACTTCGAGGCGATGATGGCGCAGTCCAGCACCCCCTGATGCGGCGTTGACGGCCCCGGTCAGGAGGCGAACCAGGCTTCCAGGCGGTGCGCCAGGGTCTCGCCGTCAACATCCGGCACGCCATAGCGAGGCAGCAGCATGGGATCGGTGTGGCGGTCAGCCGGCCGTTGCTGAACAGTCACCGCGCATGTGAACCCGACTGCCGGACCAGCTCGGTCGTGGCCGGGTCGTGCTCCCCGTGCGGGTAGGCGAACGTGGTGACCGCCGCCCCGAGCAGCTCCTCCAGCCGCTGCTTGCTCGTCTGGATCTGCCGGCGCTGCTCGTCGAGCGGATGCGCGGGCAACGGCGGGTGGTCCACGGTGTGCGCACCTATCGTCACCAGTCCACCCGAGGTGATCTCGCGGATCTCGGCAGAGCCCAGCGTCCGGCGGACCGGATCTGCCGACACCCGCGGCCCACCCCCCAGGCGGCGACGGCGTCCAGCGCGACCTGACGCTGGTCGGCAGCCAGCGGCCACAAGGCCACCCAGACATCGTGGAAGAGGCGCAGGCGACTGCCCTCCTCGGCCGACCATGGCCGGCTCCCGCGGTCCGCCAGCAGCTGTTCCTGGGTGTACTCGGTGGCCGCACCGAGTCGCCAGCTCCGGGTGCCGCCCGGCAGCGGGAGCACCAGCCGGTCCGGCAGCCGGCCTGGCGTGAGCAGGACCGACTCGAGCTCGTCCCACCAGAACTCGCGCGGCGTGTCGATGTTGCCGGTGGCCACGAACAGCGTGGCGGGCACGGCGTGCTCGCTGAGGAGCGGCAGTGCCTGCTCGAGGTTGTCCACGTAGCCGTCGTCGAAAGTAACGACGACGGACCGGGTAGGCACAGGACCGGCGTCCTGGTTGCGCACGAGGTCGAGCAGGGGCAACGGCTCGGCGACCCGACGGATCGCCTCCATCTGGGCGGCGAAGTTGCCCGGCGACACACACAGGCCCCAGGGGTCCACGTCGGTCCGCGCTACGCGGTGGTACATGAGGATGACGGCTCTCGGTCCGGAGGTCACGGTCGTCCTCAGGTGACCGGCTTGCGCAACCGCGCGGTGACCACGACGGGGAAGCGGCCATCGCGGTGATCAAGCTCGGTGGATTCCAGCTCCTCCGACGCGACACCGGTGAGGAAGGCGATGCTCGTGACCAGGTTCCCGAACATCTCCACCTCGATGTCCTCGCCGTCGGTCTCCTCGGTGAGCAGCCGGGTCATGGACCTGTCGGTCAGGCGCCAGTGGTCCTCGGGGTGCGGGCTGTAGCGGCAGAGGCAGGGTGCAGTCACCAGGAGCACGCCACCCGGCCGGAGCGCGTCGTAGCAGGTGCGGACCAGAGCCCGGCCGTCGTACACCACCGGCAATGTCTGGGTGAGCACGAAGCAGTCGTAGTACTCAGCTCGCAGCGCCCCAGGCACCGTGAGGTCGGCGACGATGGTGGCCTGGTCATTGGCGGGGTCGATGTCGACCACGTCGACCTCGGTGACCCGGTCGCCGCCGAACTGCCGTGTGTAGGCGGCGTTGAGCACCTCGACGCAGCGACCACGGATGTCGCCCGCGTTCCGGCGCAGGAAGCCCTCGATGTAGTACCGATCGACCGGCAGCCCACGGTCGTACCCCCAGCGATCGCTGACCGGATCCATCCGTCGGAGGTCGCCCCAGTCGAGCGCGCCGGGCGGGATGTTGCTCGTGCTACCGGTGATCATGGACAGTCCTCGACTGGTGATAGGTCACGGCCTCGACCCTGCGCTCGCAGTACCCGTGCGGGCCTCCTCGGACGCCAGGTAGGCGAGAGCGAGTTGGTCCTCGCCGGCCACGACGAGCTGCAGGAGGTGCTGATGATGCAGCGGCGTGCCCGCGGTCCAGGGGGTGATGCCGAACTCCTCGCCGACGGACCGGAAGTCTGCGAAGAAGCGACCTGCCTCGGCGACGCTGAGGACATCCGGGATCTGCAGCCAGTACTCCTGGATCGAGTAGGACCAGTTCTCCAGCCGTCGGATCCCTGCGTCCCCCAGACCCTGAGCCATGAACAACCGGGCGATGCGCCGCTGGTACTCGACGTCGTCCAAGAGGCCGCTGAGGTTCGGCCGTCTCCGGGTGATCGACGTGCCCCGGTAGTGGTGGTAGACGTACACGACCTCGTCGATCATCGCGACCCGTCCGGCCATCGCGATCGCGGTGGCCTGGAAGAGCTGGTCCTCGCCCAGGCTCAGGTCAGTGGCGTAGCGGATGTCGTGACGGTCGAGCAGCTCTCGGTCGTACAGGTTGCAGCAGTGGCAGCCGGGCACCGACTGCAGCACCGCCGAGTCGGCAACGTGTGCAGTCGTGACGGACGGCTCCCCGTCACCTGGGAGTGGCTGCGGTGGGTCACTCGCGTTCCGGCGCCAGTCCAGCCGGCCCACAGCCAGGGCGCAGCCGCTACGTCGGGCAGCGGTCAGCAACCGCTCCAGCGCCCGCGGCGGGAGCTCGTCGTCGGCGTCCAGGAAGAAGACGTACTCGCCGGTGGCCGCATCGATGCCGGCATTGCGGGCAGTGCTGGCGCCCCGGTTGTCCGCCAGCTCGACGACCCGCACGCGCGGGTCGGTCAACGCCAGGGAGTGCAGCACATCGACCGAGGTGTCCGACGAGCCGTCGTCGACGCACACCAGCTCCAGGGACTGCAGTGTCTGGACCAGGGCGGAGCC
The DNA here is from genome assembly GCA_963728425.1 of uncultured Actinomycetota bacterium. GTDB lineage: Bacteria > Actinomycetota > Actinomycetes > JACCUZ01 > JACCUZ01 > JAVEDA01. The sequence continues at coordinate 218,849 of CAVSKC010000005.1, read as the reverse complement.
CACGCTCAGCGGCAGGAAGGCCGCAGCGTCGTGGACCGGCATCACCACGGACACCGTCGGGCCAGATGTGCGCGTCACGGGCTGGACGCCGGTGCGGCGACGACCTGCCGCTGGAGCCGCAGGTTCTCGCGGCGCAGCGACTGCACCTCCTCGGTCAGCCGGCGCCTCTCCCGGAGCAGGTCCTGGAGGTACCGCATGTCCTTGGGCAGCAGCGGGTTGACGACGCCCATGTCGGAGAAGAGGTAGGAGATCGCCTTGAGCTCGGGGTCGCGGGTCAGCGCTTCGCCGACCATCACGTCCTCAAAGAGGTGCTCACCGTGGCTGCCTGCCGTGCGCTGCGCCGCGATCTCTGCCGCCCGCCGGCTCAGGAAGTAGCCCCCACCGGTGGCCCAGGGACAGACGAACTCCCGCTCGTACGGCACCTCGAAGGACAGGTCCGTGCACTTGCCGTAGTGCCAGGTCTTCCCGATCTCCGGGACCGGCACCGGCATCTCCCGGAACTGTCCCACATAGTCGGCGTCCTGCAGGTCACACCCGATGAAGCGCTCGAGGTCGAGGTAGGTGTCGTCGTCGGTCTTGAACAGGTAGTCGAAGTCGAGATGGGTCACCGCGTAGGTCAAGAGCGCGTGCATCTTGCGCGGCAGCATCTCGTAGGACTCCGGACAGTCGAGGAACAGCCGGTCGCCTTCACGGGCGGCCGCCTGTCCTGGCCGCCCGTAGACGAAGAGGACCTCGAAGCTGTCCGGGACCATGGGCAACCAGGTGCCCCGGATGCTGTCGACGCGTCCCTCGTACTTCTCACACGCCAGGACCGCGATCAGCATCTTCCGCCCGACCGGGTCGACGAAGCGCCCTCCCTCGAACGGGATGAGCGACGGACTCTCCATGTCAGTGGCCGCCCTCGGCTTGGAACCGCTGGAAAAGTCGCCCAATCATGACGTCCTCGGAGCCGAGAAAGTACTCCCGCTGTTCGTCGGCCAGCTCGGCGCCGTGCCGTGCGACGTAGGCGGCGAACCGTCGGCTCAACAGGTAGCACTTCCCGCTGAAGAACCGCGGCATCGGGCCGTTGCCGAAGAGCCTCGAGTAGTCGATGACGCCGCCCTTCTTCGCCGCCCACCCTTCGGCGCCGGAGCGGTCCGCACGCTCGTGGCACATGAATCCGGCGTAGTCGTGCCCGAGGTCGACCTCGCGGAGAAACTGCGCCAGCCCTTCCTGGTCCATCGCCTGCCGCCCCGCGTACTGCGGGCCGTCCATCCGGGACATCACTGTGGTCACGTCGATCTTCAGCAAGGTGGAGAACTCCAAGTTGTCCATGCAGAACTCGATCATCCGATGGGTCTTGATGCTCAGCGCGTCGTAGCGCTCCTCGGTACGAAGGTCCAACCGGTCACCGCGCAAGCGGGACGCCTCGACGGCCGGGTCGGCGTACACCTCGATCACGCGGGTGTCGACGGACTCACGCAGGACCCGCCCGGGCTCGGAGTCGTGGAACCGCTCCAGCAGCGGACGGTGCGCCTCACAGGTGTAGACGCATGCCAGCACCGAGGGTGCGTCAGTGGTTCTCACGGTCGCCGTTCCACTCCCAGTAGTGGGTCGCACGCGGGACGGATCGGTCCAGCTCGCGGCTGTCCCAGGTAGCCAGCTCCATGAGAGCAGCCGGGTCCGGCAGTCGCAGCCTCTCCTCGGTCAGGTCCAGCCGGTTCCCGTGCCAGCCCTTGGCCAGGTCCCGCCGCGAGAAGACCCGGTCCCGGTACTTCTCGATGGCCTGCGCCTGCGACAGCACGATGTAGTGACGTAGCACGAATGCTTCCGGTGACAGCCGGAGGTCGGGCCCCTCGAGCAGGTGCCCGCCGTGGGCGACGTTGGAGAACTGCTGGCGGCGGTCCCACGCCCGCATCAGCCGCACGGGCTGGGGGGCGAAGAAGTAGTACCGCCGCATCTCTTTCGCGTAGTCACGGGGTACGTCGGTGCTGTGGCGGTCGGGCAGGAAGACGAACTCCTCGAAGTTGATGACGTCGAAGCCGAGCTCCGCCGTGCGCTGGATGCCCTCGAGCAGCGACTCCCCGGACCGCGGGCTGTGCAGCCACTCGTCGGCATCGGCATGGATGACCCAGTCGTGCTCCAGGCGGGCGATCAGGTCGCGCTTGGCTTCCAGCTGCCGGGTGAAGTCGAACTCCCCGAGCCAGGGCAGGCGATCGACGCTGACTACTCCCGCCCCCAGGAACTCCGCCGCGATCGCGTGGGTGGCGTCGGTCGAGCCATGGTCGATGACCGCGACGTCGATCCCGTCCGACACGAAGTCGACGATGGCCCGCCGGATGTGCTGCTCCTCGTTGCGCACGCAGAGGACCGCCACGCAGGACACGCTCACGTGCCGGTCACCTTCCTCGTGCCCGGGGTCAGGATCCCGGCATTTTACGGACTGCTCGCTCATCAGCCGGCGTCCGGCTCGGCGAGGGCGGCCCAGGGCTCGGCCGGGCGGAACAGCGCCGACCCCTCGGGGCAGACCCGGGAGAAGTCGCACCACCGGCACGACGGCGACGGCGAGGCCGGGAAGACCGCTGCGAGACCCTCGGCGTCCAGACCGGCCCGGTACGCCGTGTCGGCCGCCCCCGTCTCCTCGGCCATCTCCTCGGCCCGACCCAGGTGTCGGGCCAGCGACTCGTGCGTGTGCTCGTGGCCGACCACCTCGCCGCTCGGCAGGTGGTGCAGCTCGACCTTGACGCACGGGCGCCGGAAGCACCGGGCCGCCGCCAGCGCGTAGAGGGCCAACGCCAGCGAGCTGCGGACGTCGAGCACGGACAGTGGCGTGCCGGCCGGTCTTGTAGTCGACGACCACCAGCTCGCTGCCGCCATCCGGACGGAGCCGGTCGTCGAGCCGGTCCACCCGGCCGGAGAGCGCGAGCACCCGGGTGCGGGCCGCCACGGTCCGCTCGACGCCCAGCGGCTCGTCCGCGGGTCGACGGCCGCTCGCGTACCGCTGCACCATCTCCCGCGCCCGGGCGCGCCAGAGCGACGACTGGTCTCGTCGCGGAAGCCGTCCCGAGCCACGCCTTCTCGAGCAGCACGCCGGCGGCAGCCGCGGAGCGGCGGGCCGGGCTCCAGCCGGCCAGAAGCTCGGCGAGCGCGAGTGTGCACGCTCGCGCCGAGGCTGTTGTGCGCCCATGGCGGGCCCTTCGGCGGCGCCGGCCGGTCCAGGTAGGTGAACCGGTAGCGGCGCGGGCAGTCCAGCCAGGTCGTGAGCCGGGTCGGTGTGCGCTGACCAGCCGGCTTGGGCAGCCCCGTCGAGCGCCAGCTCCCCCTGGCCGCGTCATCCCGCCTCGCACGATGAAGGCGCTGATCGCGTCGGCGACCAGCTGCACCGCGATGGCCGACAGCAGCAGCCCGGCGATGCGGGTCATGAGCGTCACCCCGCTGTCCCTGATCACGCTTGCATGATGACGACCGAGAACCGCAGGAACAGCCACAGCACGACGTGCACGGCGACGATGCCCGCGGCGACGGTCGACGCCCGTCCACGACGTCGTCGACCCGCTGACGAACACGATCGTCGCGACGATCGCGCCGGGGCCGGCGAGCAGCGGGGTGCCCAGCGGGACCAGTGCCACGTTGACGTTCGGCGTCTCGACCGGCTCGTCACGCCTTGCCGGTCAGCAGCTCCAGCGCGACGAGCAGCAGCAGCAGCCCGCCGGCTACCTGCATCGCGGGCAGGGTGATGCCCAGGTAGTCGAGGATCGACTGCCCGAACAGCGCGAACACGGTGATCACGAAGAACGCGACGAGCACCGCCTGGCAGGCCAGTCGCCTGCGCATGGCGGGGCTGCGCCCGCTCGGTCAGGCTGAGGAACAGCGGGATCGTGCCCGGCGGGTCCATGATCACGAACAGCGTGACGAAGACCTCGATGAACAGCTTGACGTCGCGACTCATCGGCTTGTCACGACGACACCAGCGCCACCCCGCGGTGGCCTGCGCCGAGCAGCGCCTCGAGCACCTCCGGGTCGGTGGTGTTCTCGCCGAGCCGGTTGTCCTTGCCGGCGCCGTGGTAGTCGCTGGCCCCGGTGACCAGCAGGCCGAGCTCGGCGGCCAGCGCCCGCAGCCGGTCCGCTGGTCCGCCGGCGGGTTGTCGCGGTGGTCGACCTCGAGCCCGGCCAGCCCGGCGGCGGCCATCGCGTGGATCGCGTCGTCGCCGACGGTGGTGCCGCGCGTCGCCGCCGCCGGGTGGGCGAAGACCGGCACGCCGCCGGCCGCGCGGACCAGCTCGGACCGCGCGCACGGCGTCGACGTAGTAGTGGCCGACGAAGAACGGCGCCGTCGTCGTGCAACAGGGTCGTCGAAGGCCTCGTTGCGGTCGGCGACCGCACCTGCAGCCACCAGCGTGTCGGCGATGTGCGGCCGGCCGACGGTGGCGCCGTCCTGGAGCTGGTCGAGCACGAGCTCCCAGGAGATCGGGTACCCGGCGTCGGCCAGCTTCGCGACGATGGCCTTGGCCCGCGGCACCCGGTCGTCCAGCGCCATCGACATCTCCGCGGCCAGCGCCGCGTGCGACGGGTCGAACAGGTAGGCCAGCAGGTGCAGGCTGATCCCGTCGCACACGCAGGAGATCTCGGCACCGCGCACGAGCCGCAGGCCGCCCGGCAGCGCCTCCTCGGCCTCCGACCAGCCCCGGGTGGTGTCGTGGTCGGTCAGCGCCACGACGTCGAGACCCGCGACGGCGGCGGCGCGCACGAGCTCCGCCGGGCGCTCGGTGCCGTCCGAGGCCGAGCTGTGGGTGTGGAGGTCGATGCGCACCGGCCCAGCCTAGGGGCGGGCCGCGGGCCGACCGGTCAGGCCGCCAGACGTGGGGACAACGCCCCGCAGGGGACATCGAGCTCGTGCCCGGAGTCGCGCAGGTCGGTGAGGACGAAGTCGTCGATGAGCAGGAACCCGGCCGTCCCCGGCCACAGCACCGCCCACACCCAGCAGCCGAGCGCCTCCCCGATGTAGACCGCGCGGTCCTCGGCAGCCGGGCCCGGCGAGCGACCACATCGCGGTGGGGATGCCGGCCGCGTGGATCTTGGCGTCGGCCGCCCGGTCCGGCACCACGCCGGCGTCCGGACCGTCCAGCCCGGCGAACCGGGCCCCCAGCCCGATCCCCGGCTCCTCGGCGACCAGGACGAGCTCGGCCACCCCGCCCAGGGGAGCGGGGCCGGAGCAGGCCAGCGCGGTCGCCCTGGCGCCGGTGCGCTCGTCGCCCGCCGTCAGGACTCCCGTCACCAACCAGCCGCGCGGCAGCGGCCAGGGCAGCCACAGCGGCACGCTGGCCGCGCTAGCCGCCGCCCGCAGCACCTCGGCCGTGGGCTGGACGGCCGGGTGCACCGGCGGCACCGCGCCGTGCTCGCGGCAGCTCCACGCGCTGGACCAGAGCCCGGGCGGGTGCAGCACAAGGCCGCACCGCGGGCAGCTGGGGTGCGGCCTTCATGGCACTGAAGGTCCCGCCAGCCCCGGCCGGCCGTCAACCCCTGGCTGGTCTTGCTTACTCCACGACCCGGCGGGTCGCGGGCGGGTCGGCGACCGTCCGCTCCTCGACCACGCGCTCGGCACGACGGGCTCCTCGACCACGCGCTCCTTGACCACCGGCGGGTCACCGGTCGACGCTCGACGACGGTGCGCCGGCGGATCACCCGCGAGGGCCCGGCCCCCAGCAGGCTGATGGCCATCACCAGGACGAGCACGACGGCAAGGATGATCAGGACGGTGAGCACGGCGCCCCCAGGTGCCTAGGCTTCCAGGCGTGTTCCCGGCCCGGTCGACGCCGAAACGGCGTGTCCCCTGTGTGGGTGCGCTCGTCCACGACGACGACGGCCGCCTGCTGGTCGTACGCCGGGGCCGGGAGCCCGGCCGCGGCCGCTGGTCGGTGCCCGGCGGGCGGGTCGAGCCGGGCGAGTCCGACGGGCAGGCCGTCGAGCGTGAGGTGCTCGAGGAGACCGGGCTGCACGTCACCGTCGGCCTCCGGGTCGGGACCGTCGCAGCGCGCCGGGCCGGGCGGCGACGTCTTACGACATCCGCGACTACGCCTGCGCCGTCACGGGCCGACCACGCCGGTGGCGGGGGACGACGCCGACGAGGTGCGCTGGGTGACCCGCGCCGAGCTTGCGGACCTCGACCTCGTCGACCAGCTCTGGGACACGCTGGACGAGTGGGGCATGCTGCCCCGCTGACGCCCCCAGTCAGCCGGCCAGCACCAGGTCAGCCGACCGCCCGGCCGCGCCGAGGGCCAGCCGGCGGCAGTCACCGCCGAGCCGGCACCGGAGCACGGCGCCCTGGTCACCGGCCAGGGTGTGCACGGCCACCAGGACGCTGTCGTCGCCGCGCCACGCGATCTGCTCGATGAACACCGGCGACGGGACGCCGAGCTGCACTGTCCGGCCGGTGGCCAGGTCGAGCACGAGGACCACCGGCCGGCTCCCGCGCGCGGCGATCCGGGCGCCGGACGGCGACCAGGCGGCCGGTACGCCGAGCGGCTCCCGGCAGGTGAGGCGCACGGGGACCCGCCCGGCAGCACGGACCAGCCCGGTGCAGCTCGCAGTCGTGACGGTCCACTCGGGCCGGACCGGGGACGCGGCGAGCAGGTACGGACCCACGTGGTCGGGCGCGAACGGTGTGATCCGCTCCGGCCGCCCTGCTCCCGGCATCCACCGGTACGGCGGCCCGCCGGGGTCGCGCGCCACGGTGAGCACCACGCCGGACGCGGTCCAGTCGCGGACCCCGAAGGTCCGGCTGGTGCGCAGGTCGGCGAGCACGGCCCCGGTCGACAGGTCGCGGACCATCAGGCCGAACGGCCCGGCCGGCAGGGCCGCGGCGAGGGCGTAGGCGACCCGGCGCCCGCTGGGGTCGACCGCGACGCCCTGCGGGTGCCGCGACTCGTCGGTGAACGTGTCGAGCACCAGCCGGCTGCCGTCCGGGCCGCAGCTGCTCGAGCACGGTGCTCCCCCGGGACTGGACGAGCACCACCGGGCCGCGGGAGGCACGGTCCAGGGTGAGCGCCCGCTCGCCCCGACCGAGCTGGTAGGTGCGCCCGCCGGCGTGGACCATCCGGTCGACGGCGAAGTCCACCTCGGTACGCCGGTCCGGCGCGAGCCCGGCCCACGGGCGAGGCACCGGCGTCGGCGCCGCGGAGGCCGGGTACGCCGACGAGTACGGACTCGGTATCGCCGAGTGCCGCGTCGCAGGCGGCGTCGGTGTCGCCGTCGCGGTGGGTGAGGCGTCGGCCGGCGCGGTCTGCGGCGCGGACAGGTGCCGGATCACGGCGTACCCGCCGAGCAGCAGCACCAGCACGAACGCCAGCACCGGGACCCGCCGGGACGGCGGCCGGTCGTCCCCGATGCAGGTCCGCCACGCACTCAGCCTGCACGCAGCACGGCCGGATCGGTCAAGAGTTGGCGGTTTCGGCCCGACAGATGGGGTGGCGACCTACGGTGCAGACATGTCCCCCGCTCCCGCGCATCCGACTCCGGCTGACCTGGCGCCAGCGGCGGGCCTTCGTGCTGACGGTGCTCGGCTTCCAGGCTCTCGTCTGGGCAGACGTGCTGCTCAACGAGGGCCGCTTCGGCGGCAACTGCCGCACCGCGCTGGTCGGCGTCGGCCTTCCTGGCATGGCCGCGGCGACCTGGTGGATCGGCACCTCGGCGACCCGGCGCGGGCTGGTCGTGCACGCCCTGCCCTCCGATGGTGATCCCGTGGGACGAGGTGCAGCGAGATCGAGGTCGAGGTCCAGCTCGGCATCAACATGGTGGTCGTGCACCACGGCCCAAGAGCCGCGTGGCCCGCCGGACGAGCTCTCGGCGCCGACCACCGGCCCGATGGGCCGGGACGAGGAGTTCCAGGACAAGGTCCGCGTGCTGCGCACGTTCTGGGCCGCGAACCGCGACCGCGCAGCCGCCTGAGGCACCGGACGTCAGCTCCGGTTGCGGACGCCGGGCGCGTCGCCGGCAGCTGCTCGCCGCCGCGCGCATCGCCGTACGACCGCTTCGGCACCATCACCTTGCGGCGGAACACGCACACGACGACGCCGTCCTGGTTGTAGCCGCGGGTCTCCACGTGCACGACCCCCCGGTCGTCCTTGGACCGGGACTCGGTCTTGTCCAGCACGGTCGTCTCGCCGTAGATGGTGTCGCCGTGGAACGTCGGCTTGACGTGCTTGAGCGACTCGACCTCGAGGTTCGCGATCGCCTTGCCGCAGACGTCGGGCACCGACATGCCGAGCAGCAGCGAGTAGATGTAGTTGCCGACGACGACGTTCCTGCCGAACTCGGTCGGTCCCGCGGCGTAGTGGGCGTCGAGGTGCAGCGGGTGGTGGTTCATCGTCAGCAGGCAGAACAGGTGGTCGTCGTACTCCGTGACCGTCTTGCCCGGCCAGTGCTTGTAGTCGCGCCGACCTCGAACTCCTCGTAGTAGCGGCCGAACTGCATGACGTCCTCTCTGACCGCCCGGTCAGTGCGCGTCAGCCGGGCCAGCACCTCGCGGGCCTTGTCGGCCTCGGCCCAGGTGCAGCGGAGCTCGTAGCGAGCTGGCGACGATCTTGCTGCGGGAGGTGAAGTCGCGCTTGCCGCCGGTCAGCGCGTGGCCGACGAACCCGAAGATCGCGCCGAACACCGCGCCGTAGAGCAATGCCGCAGACGCACCAGGCCGAAGACGTTGGTGCCCTGTCGGCGAACAGCGACAGCAGCACGCCGACGAACAGGCCGAACCACGCGCCGCTGGCCGCACCGGCCAGGGCCGCCCGGCCGCGGGTCAGCCGGCCGGACACGTTCTCGACCATCTTCAGGTCGGAGCCGACGATGCTGACGTTCTCGACCGGGAACTGCTTGTCGGACAGGAAGTCGACGGCCCGCTGCGCCTCGACGTACGTGTCGTAGGTCCCGACGACCTGGCCGCGCGGGATGTCCGAGTACTGCTCGTGGGTCGACATGCAGGGTCCTCCGGGTGGGGCGCTTCTCTAGCCGAACGGGCCCTAGCGTGCCACTGTGCCCCCATGGGGGATGACGACCGGGTGGTGCTGCGCTCCACCTGGATCCGCGACGATCTGCCTGTTCCTCGCTCTGGCGGCGGGCGTCTCGGACGCGGGACGCTGTTGGCCGGCGGGACCCTCCCGCGACCCAGTCATGATGGGGACATTCGCCGTCGTCGCACTTCTCGATCGTTGGCTCCGCCGGACGTGCTCGACTGCCCGCGGGCTCGAGGTCTGGTCGACTCCGCGGCAACCTGATCCCGTGGTCTCAGATCGCAAGTGTTGGTGGTTGCCGGCAGACGGTCGCCGGGTAACACCCGCTCACTCCCAGGTCGTCGGCATGCCGTGCGGTGCGGCAGATCCGAGCAGCCGCTCCTCGCCACCGGGCCACGATTGCAGGACGACGAGGAACTCGTGCGCCGCGCCCGGGGAACGGCGCCGCGGCTCCAGCGCCAGGTGGGCGAAGCCGGCCCGGTCCGATGCCTGCGACCCGAGCTCGGCCAGCCGGGCGGCGGCTCGGGACTGCTCGGCTGCGTCGAGGTACTGCCACATGACCGAGTGCCAGACCACGGTCGTGGTGCCGTTCGCGCAGCTCGACGCGGTCCAGGAAGTCCCCGGCGCCGGCGGCGACCACGGTCGCCGGAACGTCGCGAGCCAGCTCGAGGGCGCCGCGGAGGCGCTCGAGCCGCGCCAGCTGGTCCGGCCAGACGTAGGACATGAGGCGCAGCCGGCCCTCGGTGGTCGTGGGGTCGAGCGGCGCCATGTCGCAGCCGAGCCGCTCGACCACCTCCAGCCGAGCGCGCAACGGCGGTGGCGGTCCGCGCCATGGGTCGCGCAGCACGACCGGCGACTCCGCCGGGCCGACCGACCGGCCGTCGGCCAGCTCGACCCGGAACAGGTCGGCGCGCAGGTTGAGCCCGGCGCTGGCGCCGATCTCGACGAGCCGGAGCGGCCGGTCGTCGTCGGCCGCCAGGTGCAGCAGTCCGCCGATCAGTGCTGCCGACCGGCCGACCTCGTTGGTCTGCGGCGGCTGGGCGAGCGCTGCTCGCAGCTCCTCGGCGAACTCAGAGAGGACCGGTCGCAGCGCCGCCCAGGCAGCGTCCGGGTCACCACTGCCGCCCACCGAGGGATAGGTGAGCGCCAGCGCCGGTGCCCGCCCCTCGAGTACCAGCCGGTGCGCGCCGCCCATCAGGCGCAGGGCGAGCGCCGACGGACCCGGGTCGTCCTCGTGTCCGCGCAGCACGTCGTACGCCGGCCCGCCCGCCTCGATGTCGTCGGCGACGCGCTGCAGCAGGTACTCGTACAACGGTGAGCCGAGCACAGCGCACGCGTCCGCCTGCTCCCGGACCAGGGCGACCATCCGTCCCGGGTCAGCCACGAAGCTTGTACTCCTCCAGCAGCCGTCGACCGATGATCATCTTCTGGATGTCCGAGGTGCCCTCACCGATCAGCAGCATCGGGGCCTCGCGGTAGAGCCGCTCGATCTCGTACTCCTTGGAGTAGCCGTAGCCGCCGTGGATCCGGAACGAGTCCTCGACGACCTCCTTGCAGTACTCGCTGGCGAGGTACTTGGCCATCCCCGCCTCGATGTCGTTGCGCTCGCCGGAGTCCTTCTTCCTGGCCGCCATCACCATCATCGCGTGGGCGGCCTCGACCTTGGTGGCCATCTCGGCCAGCCGGAACTGCACCGCCTGGTGCTGGGCGATCGGCTTGCCGAAGGTCTCGCGCTGCTGGGCGTAGCGGATGCCCAGCTCGAACGCGCGCTGGGCGACCCCGCAGCCGCGCGCCGCCACGTTGACGCGGCCCACCTCGACGCCGTCCATCATCTGGTAGAAGCCCTTGTTCGGCTCGCCACCCAGGACTGCGGTCGGCCGGCACCCGGTGCCTGTCGAAGACCGCCTCGGTCGAGTCGACTCCCTTGTAGCCCATCTTCTCGATCTTCCCGGGGATCGTGAGCCCCGGCGCGACCTCGCCGAAGCCCGGCTCCTTCTCGACGAGGAACGTCGTCATCCGCTGGTGCGGCTTCGCGTCCGCCGGGGCCTCCGCGTCGGTCCGGACCAGGACGGCGAGCAGGTTCGACGTGCCACCGTTGGTGATCCACATCTTCTGGCCGGTGATCAGGTAGTCGTCGCCGTCCCGCACCGCGCGAGTGGTGATGGCGCTGACGTCCGAGCCCAGCGCCGGCTCCGACATCGAGAACGAGCCGCGCACCTCGCCGGTCGCCATCCGCGGCAGCAGCGACTTCCGCTGCTCGTCGGTGCCGTGCTGCTGGAGCAGGTAGGCGACGATGAAGTGGGTGTTGATGATGCCGCTCACGCTCATCCAGCCGCGGGCGATCTCCTCGACCACCAGCGCGTAGGTGAGCAGCGACTCGCCGAGACCGCCGTGCTCCTCCGGGATCATCAGGCCGAACAGCCCCATCTCCTTCATGCCCTCGACGATCTCCGTCGGGTAGGTGTCCTCGCGCTCCAGCACCGCGACGTGCGGCAGGATCTCCTTGTCCACGAAGCCGCGGACCGTCTTGACGATCTCCTGCTGGACGTCGGTCAGACCCTCGGTCTGGGCGAGACGACCCATGGCGCGACTCCTTCGCCGACGGCTATGTTACCGACGAGTATGCCTTGGTACGCCGGTCCGCCCGCCGCCGGGGTCAGGCACCCTCGCCCGGGGCCAGCGGCCGGCCCACCGCGTAGTAGCCGGGCTCGATGGTGAAGCCGAGGCGGTCGTTGGCCGCGAGGATCGGGGCGTTCTGGTCCATGTTCTGGGTGTAGATCCGGTGGTGGCCGGCGGCCCGCATCAGCAGCGCGTGCTTCGCCTTGAGTGCGGTCGAGAGCCCGCGACCGCGCCCGTCGCGAAGCACGCCGGTGAAGAAGGTGTTGAGGGCGCGGTCCTTGACCCGGTCCATCACCGAGGTCATGCCCACCGGCTGGTCCCCGACCCACGCCAGCAGGACGTAGGAGGGAGCAGGGAAAAAGCCGCGGAAGACGGAGTACGGCAGTGGATCGGTGCTGCCCTCGGCGTCCGGCGCGTCCTTCCAGGCCTCGATCGCGATGTCGTAGGCCTGGCGCCAGTCGGTCTCGTCGGCGTCGTCGGGCAGCGGCCGCAGCACGACACCGTCCGCCTCGGCCCGGTCGACGCTCGCGCGGGCAACGGCCTCGTCCAGCGTGTCCAGGTCGAGCAGCGACTCCCGGTGGTGCCCGACGACCTCGTAGCCCAGCCTGGCGGCCGCGGCGAGGCTCGCGTCGTCCTGCTCGTGCACCGAGTCGGCGAAGCCGGGCAGCCCGCAGCTGGCGGTGGCGTCGGCCAGGACCTCGGCCATGGCGCGGCCGACGCCTCGGCGCCGGGCCCGCGGCAGCACGTACACGCCCGACAGCGCGAACCCCTTCTGTGCGGCGCCCTTGCCGATGAAGAAGCCGTCGGCCACCGGCTCGCCGTCGAGCTCGCCGATGAACATCAGGTGCGGGGTGTCGGGCGGCATCGAGCGCACCCGGTCCGCGACGAAGTCCTTGCCCCACCACAGGGGGTCACCCTCGTGGAGTGCGTCGAGGTCCTCGTGCAGCCCACCCGTCCGGACCGTGACAGTCCCCCGCTGGCGCGGCAGCACGATCTGCAGGGCAGTCGTGTCAGCCATGCGAGGAAGTGTGCGGCACCCGGCGCGGCCACGTCCCGGAACATGCATCTTCTGACGAACCGGGCCGGGCTCGAGCCAGCACCCAACGACCCATTAATCGGTGAAGCTTGTGTCGATATGCCCGGGTGTGTGCTGATCGAGTTTTGCCTTGGGTGTGTTGCGCCGGTGTGTCGGCGCGCGCAAAGTTACGGTGCGCAGGACGGCCCGATGATCTTCGGCCGAATCCACTTCCACATATGGGGGAAACTCCGCATGACGACTCTCAGGACTACGGCGCGGGTGGCAGTACTCGTCCGTCGCCGCGGCAACAGTCGCCGCCACCGGCGCAGGCACGGCCTCGGCAGCCACGACCATCTACTCCCAGCCGGCCGGCATCACGATCGGCGATCCGGGTGGGGAGGCACAACGGCACGACGATCACCATCCCGACTCGGGGGCGGCTCCTCGTACCCGTCGCCGATCACGCTGTCCGGCATCGGCGGCGCGGTGACAGACGTCAACCTGACCTTGTTCGGTTTCCAGCACACGTGCCAAACGGACGTCGACTTCCTCCTGGTCGGGCCGCAGGGCCAGGGCCCTCGTCATGTCCGACGCGGGCAACTGCCCGCAAGCCCCGGCGTCAGCGGTGGATGAACGTGACGCGCGGCGACGACGCCGCCCTGCCCAATGGCGCGCACTCACCTCGGGCACCTTCCAGCCCGGTGACAATGACTACCGGCGTCGCAGAGCCCGACCCGTTCCCCGCACCCGCTCCCGACCCGGACGCAGCCGGAACCGGCTCGGCCCTGTCCGTCTTCAACGGGACGCAATCCCAACGGCACGTGGAACCTCTACGTCTCGGACCAGTACCCCATCGACTCCGGCCAGCTGGCGGGCGGTTGGTCCTCTCGACGTCGCGAGCGCCGAACTGCCGCTCCCTACCCTTCGACTGTCGGCGTCAGCGGCGCCCTCAACGGCATCACCGACGTCAACGTCACTCTGCGCAGCCTCGACCACACCTACCCGGACGACGTCGATGTCCTGCTCGTCGGGCCGGGCGGACAGAAGGTCGTCCTGATGAGCGACGCGGGCGGTGGTGGCGAGCCAGTCGCCGACGTCAACCTGACCTTCGACGACGAGGCTGCCGCTGGCACGGCACCGCAGGTGTCGGTCCTGTCGACCGGTGCATACGGACCCGACGAACGACGATGCCGGCGGACCCGACTCGTTCCCGGCGCCGGCCCCGACGCTCCCCGGTGCGGCCACACGCTGTCGCGCGTTCGACGGCACCAACCCCAACGGCGACGTGGACCCTGTACGTCGTGGACCGATTTCGACGAGCGACGAGGGTGACTTCTCCGGTGGATGGAGCCTGCTAGATCAGCACGGTGGACGCGCCTGCGGCGCCGGTCATCACCGCACCGCCGACCAACACGCCGTGACCGTGACGGCGCGTTCACCATGACCGGCACCGCGCCCGCCGAGCACCACGGTCAAGGTCTACGACGGCGCGACGCTGAAGACGACCGTTGCCGCGCGGCGGCCGGTCAGTGGACAGCACCCATCTCGGGTGATCCCGAACGGCTCGCACACGTTCACCGCGAAGGCGACCGACGGCTTCGGCCAATGTCTCGGCCGCATCGGCCGGCGTGGTCGTCATCGTCGACAGCATCAAGCCGCAGATCTCGTCGACCGTGCCGGCCAAGGGAGCGAAGCACGCCAGCGTCAGGAAGAACATCAAGGCCAGGGCGAGCGAGGCCCTGCGCGCCTCGACGGTCACCAAGGCGAACGCCTTCATCGTGGTGGCCGGCACGACGACCCATCTCAAGGCTCGGGTCACCTGGCGAGCCGCTGCACGCACACCATCGTCATCAACCCGAAGGCGAACCTCGCCCACGGGACGAAGTACAAGGTGACCATCACAACAGGGTCCTGGACCTGGCCGGCAACCCGCTGGACCAGAACCGGACCAAGGCCGGCCTGCAGAAGAAGACCTGGAAGTTCACGACCAGGTAAGCACGCCACCACGAGCACGCGGACCTGCGCGACACTGATCCACATGCGCCAGGTCCGCGTGCTCGTGCTCGTCGCCGTGCTGGCGGCGCTGGTCGCGTGCAGCGGGGCGGTCGACCCGCCAACCGCGGCCGCCGGCCCTAAGCCCGTCTGCGGCTGGCGCGACAGCCCGCCCCCGGCGTACGAGCACGTGGTGTGGATCGTGCTGGAGAACCACTCCTACGACGACCTCATCGGGACAACGGGCAGTGACGCGGCGACGAGCTCGCCCTACCTCAACAGCCTGGCCGCGAGCTGTGGCTCGGCCACCAACAGCTGGTCGGTCACGCACCCGTCGTTGCCCAACTACCTGGCCATGGTGTCCGGCAGCACGGGCGGAGTCACCAAGAGCTGCACTCCTGCCCAGTGCCCGCAGCGACGACGGACCCTGTTCGAGCAGGTGCGCGCGCACGGCGGCAGCTGGCGGGTGCTGGCGGAGTCGATGCCGGGTGACTGCCGACGCACCGACGCCTACCCGTACGTCGTGCGGCACAACCCGGCGACGTACTTCCCGGCGATCGCGGCGGACTGCCGGCGGTTCGACCGCCCGATGGGTTTCACGACCGGCGGGCGGCTGGCCGACCTGGTGCGGACCGGACGGCTGCCGACGTTCCTGCTGGTCGTGCCGAACCAGTGCCACAACACCCACGACTGCGACATCGGGACCGGCGACGCCTGGCTGTCCGTTGTTGTGCCGCTGATCGTCGGCGGGCCCGACTACCGGGCCGGCCGCACCGCGGTCGTGGTGACGTGGGACGAGGGCAAGGACGGGTACGGCGGTCAGAACTGCCGCGTGGTCGCGGACCGGACGTGCCATCTCGCCACCGTCGTCATCTCGCCGACCACGCCCCCCGGGACCCGGTCGTCGACCCGGTTCGACCACTACTCGCTGCTCGAGACCACCGAGCGGCTCCTCGGGATGCGCACCTACCTCGGTCACGCGGGCGACCGGCGGACCACGAGCATGCGGGCAGCATTCCGGCTCTGAACCGGACACATCGCCATTCCCGCCCGACACCCTTTGCTGCTTCAGTAGGTTGCCACCCGGTGCGCAGGGCGTCCTCCGTGCCGCGCAGGGGGCCGTCACGAGGGGTGAGCGTTGGCCAGCATCGGTTCCGCCGTCCGGGAGACCGGGTCGTCGCTGTCCATCGTGTTCCGGCGGGCGCCGCTACGCCGGCTGAACCTCGCGCTGGCGGGGTCGCTGATCGGCGACTGGGCCTATGCGACCGCCGTGGCGGTGTGGGCGTACGACGTCGGCGGCGCGTCTGCGGTCGGCATCTGGACCACCATCCGGCTGGCGATGATGGCCGTCGTGGCGCCGTTCGGCTCGGCGATGGCGGACCGGATGTCGCGCAAGACCCTGATGGTGGTCTGCGACCTCGCCCGGGCAGTACTCGTGGTCGCGGCCGCGGCGCTGGTCGAGTGGGACGGGCCGGTCGCCGCGGTGTTCGTGCTCGCCACCCTTGCTCCGCTGTTCGGGACCGCGTTCCGCCCGGCCCAGCTGTCGCTCACACCCTCGCTTGTCGAGAACCCGCAGGAACTGACCGCGGCCAACGGCGTGGGCAGCACGCTGGAGAGCCTGGCCTTCTTCGTGGGGCCGGCCATCGCGGGCTTCCTCCTGGCGGTCGCCGACGTCGCCACGGTGTTCCTGCTGAACGCCGGCACCTTCGTGCTCTCCGCCGCGCTGGTCGCAGGCATCCGGGTGGCGAGGACCGATGCCCCGGCGCCGATCGCGAGCAGGTCGGACGAGCCGCCGGAGCCCAAGGTCGGTTTCGTGTCCGAGGCGATGGAGGGTTTCCGGGTGGTGTGGCGCTCGGCGGACCTGCGCCTGGTGTTCGCGATCTACAGCGCGCAGACCGTGGTGGCGGGAGCCTCGTACGTGTTCGTCGTGGCGATCGCCTTCGACCTCACCGACCTCGGCGCCTCCGGGCTCGGCTGGCTGGACTCCACCCTCGGGGTGGGGGCCATCTTCGGCGGCCTGCTGGCGATCGGCCTGGCCACCCGCAAGCGGCTGGCCTCCGACTTCGGCTGGGGAGTCATCTTCTGGGCCCTCCCGCTGCTGCTCATCTCGGTCTGGCCGACCGCCACCGCGGCGTTCCTGGCCATGGCCATCATTGGCGCGGCCAACCCGATCGTGGACATCAACGCCAACACGATCATCCAACGGATCACACCCGACGCCGTGCTCGGTCGGGTGTTCGGCGCGCTGGAGAGCTGCCTGATCGCCACGATGGCGCTGGGTGCCCTGGCCATGCCGGCCCTGATCGCCGGCCCCGGCCTGCGCTGGGGACTGGTCATCATTGCGGTCCCGATCGTCTCGATCGGCCTGGCTGCCCTGCCCCACCTGGGCAGGCTGGACCGGTCCGTGTCCGAACCCGCAGGGGTCGACCTGCTCGGCAGCACCCCGTTGTTCGCCCCCCTGGCCCGACCGCTCCTGGAGAACCTGGCCGGCCGGATGGTCCGGGTCGCGGTTCCGGCCGGCGAGACGGTGGTGCGCGAGGGTGATCTCGGTGACCGGTTCTACGTCATCGAGAGCGGGTCACTCGCGGCGACCTTCGAGGGGCGCCCGCTGAGCACGATGGGCCCAGGCGAGTGCTTCGGCGAGATCGCGCTGCTGCGCGACGTGCCGCGCACCGCGACGGTCACCGCCGTCGAGGACAGCGTCCTGCAGGCCGTCGAACGCGACGACTTCCTCGCCGCGATGTCCGGCGACCGCGACCTGAGGAGCCGGACCGAGTCGCTGGCGGCGCGCCGGATCGCGACCGTCTGAGCAATCCTCCACGGCGAGGTTGAGCAACGACTGCTCACGCCGGGCCCGGTCGGAACGGTCACGGTGGCGCAATGACCGACACCCAGCACCGCCATCCGACACCAACCCGTCTGCTCGCCGGCATCGTCGGCGGCACTCTGGCCGCCGCCGCGGCCCTCCTCGCCGCGCCCTCCGCCCAGGCGGCCAGCGCGGACGCCGCCAACCCCACCTCCGTCGCACTGCCCGACAGCTGGGCTTACCAGCAGAACTTGTCGCCCATCACCGTTCCCGCCGTCGGCACCGCCGACGTCTACCCCAGCCCGGTCACGTTCTCCGGGCTGCTCGGCACCGTCGTCGACGTCGACGTCCAGTTCCGCCATGTCCAGCATCAGTTCTTCGACGACCTGGACGTCATGCTGGTCGGCCCTGGCGGCCAGCGCGCCCTGATCATGAGCGACGCCGGCGGAGTCGCAGGCACCGACGTCGACCTTCGCATCGACGACGACGCGCCCTCGGCCCTCCCGGACACCGGCCCGATCACCTCGGGCAACTACCGGCCCACCAACTACGGCGCCGGCGACACCTTCCCGGCACTGGCTCCGACACCCGCAGGGAGCGCGCTGTCCGTCTTCGACGGGACGAACCCGAACGGCGTCTGGCAGCTCTACGTCGTGGACGACTTCACCGGTGACTCCGGCAGCCTTCCCAACGGCTGGAGCATCTCCGTCGGACCAACCAGGCCCCCTCCCTCTACCCCGCGCCGATTTCCGTGTCCGGGCTCGCCGGCACCGTCACCGACGTCGACGTGACGCTGCACGGGCTCCAGCACACCTACCCCGACGACCTGGACATGCTCGTGATCGGGCCCGGGGGGCAGCGAGCGCTGGTCATGGCGGACATGGGCGGCGACACCGACGTCGCAGGGGTGACGCTGGTGCTCGACGACGAAGCGGGCGCGCCCCTGCCCGATCAGTCGGTGCTGCAGAGCGGCACCTTCCGGCCCGCGGACAGCGATAACGACGAGCTCTGGGGTGACGACGACAAGCTGATCGGCGCACCCGGCAACGCCGCTGGCGACAGCCCCGCCCTGGCCGGTGGGTGGAGCCTGCGGATCACCACCACGGACCCGCCCGCTGCCCCGGCGTCGGGCGGCACGACGCCACCGAGCCCGGCCAGCAAGGACACCGTGCACCCTCGGGTCAGCGCCGCGTCCCCCAAGGCCGGCGCCACGCGGGTCGCGCCAGGCAAGGACGTGCGCGTCACGTTCAGCGAGAGCGTCCGCCCGAGCACCCTCAACGCACGCACCCTGAAGCTGGTCCGCCAGGGCACCACGGTGCGGATCCCGGCCACCATCACCTACAACCGGGCGACCCGCACCCTGACCCTCGACCCGACCCCCCGGCTCCGGCACCACACGACGTACAAGGTCGTGGTCACCACCGGCGTCCAGGACGTGGCCGGCAACCCGCTGGACCAGAAGCCGTCCGTGGCGGGCAGCCAGAAGGCCCGCTGGATCTTCACGACCCGGTAGGCCGGGTCAGGGTGCCGCGGAGGGGAGCCGCAGCACGAAGGTCGCGCCGGTGGCGCCGTCGAGCGGATCAAGCAGCTCGACGGCGCCACCGTGCCGGCGCGCGACCGCGGCCACGATGGACAGGCCGAGACCACTCCCGCCCGACTGGCGCGACCGCGCGTCATCGGCCCGGACGAAGCGGTCGAAGATCCGGTCCCGCGCCGCCGGCGGCACTCCCGGCCCGTCGTCGTGGACCGTCATCCGCACCTCGCCGTCCGTCGTTGCCAGGGACAGCTCGACCCGGCGTGCGGCGTGGTGCACCGCGTTCTCCAGCAGGTTCCGGGTCAGCCGCACCAGCTGCTCGCGATTGCCCCGCACCGGGGCGGCGGAGACCGCCGCCGTCCGGATCTCCACGGACGACGTGGCACGGGCTCGCGCAGCCTCCTCGAGCACGACATCGTCCAGGTCGACCAGCTCCTGCGGCGCCATGGCGGCGTCCTCGTCCTCGCGGGCCAGGAACAGCAGGTCGCGCACCATCCGCTCCATTCCCTGGCTACCGTCGAGCAGCTCGTGCGCGACCCGTGGCCACTCCGGGCCGGGCGACTGCGCCAGCGCCACCTCGAGCTGGGTGCGGAACGACGACAACGGGCTCTGCAGCTCGTGCGAGGCGTCGGCCGTGAAGGCCCGCTCGCGCCGGCTGGCCGCCTCCAGCCGGCCCAGCATCGCGTTCATCGTGCGCGCAAGTCTCGCGATCTCGTCGTCGCCGGCCGGCTCCGGGACCCGCCGGTCCAGCTCCCCGGCCGAGATTGCGGCGACCTCGGCGCGGATGGCCTCGACGGGACGCAGCGCCCGGCCCACCACCAGCCAGGTGACCACCCCCATCAGCAGCCCGACCAGCGGCACGCCGACGAGCAGCAGCCGGCGCAGCGTGCCGACCGTTTCCGAGACGAGCTCCAGGCTGGTCGCCACGTAGACCGTGACCGGCCCGGACGGTGAGTCGCCCCGCACCGCCCAGACCCGGTAGTCCTCGAGGTCCCGGTCGTCCCGCACGCCGCGGACCGTCCGCACCGTCGCGGCGCCCGTGGTCGGGAGGAACGTGGCCACCGGCGGACGGCCCTGCACGTGCGGGGTCGCCGCGACCACCCGGCCGGTCGCCGACACCACTTGGACGAAGCCGTCGTCGCCCACCGACGTCAACCTGGCAGGGAGCCGACCAGCCGCGGCGAGGGTCAGCAGGTCGTCGGCTCTCGCCCGGGCCACGTCGTCCTGGTTGTCCGCCAACGCGCCGCGCAGCGTCGACAGCAGCACCCAGCTCCCGACGGCCAGGGTCAGCAGCACCACGGCTGTTGCTGCTGCGGTGGTGCGCAGGCGCACCGAGCCGCCGGCCGCCGAGACCCGCCCGGGCATGGTCAGCCCCCGTCCGGGTCCAGCCGGTAGCCGACGCCGCGCACCGTCTGCAGGCCGGCCCGGCCGAAGGGTGCGTCGATGCGACGACGGAGCTGACCGACGTACACCTCGACGATGTTGGGGTCGCCGTCGTAGGCGAAGTCCCAGACGTGGGCGAGGATCTCCTGCTTGGACAGCACCTCGCCCGCGCGCCGGAGCAGGAACTCGAGCAGCGAGAACTGGCGCGGGGTGAGCTCGACCTCGATGTCACCGCGCGAGACCCGGTGCCCTGCCGGGTCCAGCGACAGGTCGCCCGCGGACAGGGTGGCCGGCCGCTCGGCCCGACCCCGCCGCAGCAGGGCTCGAAGGCGGGCCACCAGGACGACGTAGGAGAACGGCTTGGACAGGAAGTCGTCGGCCCCGGTGTCCAGCGCGTCCGCCTCGTCCTTGGCGGCGCCGCGCGCGGTCAGCATGAGGATCGGCGCCCAGTTGCCGGCGGCCCGCAGCCGCGCGCAGAGCTCCAGGCCGTCCATGCCGGGGAGCATCACGTCGAGCACCAGTGCGTCGTAGGAGTGCTCCTGCGCGTGCCAGAGCCCGTCGTCGCCGTCGAAGGCCACGTCGACCGCGAAGCCCTCCCCCTCGAGCCCGCGCTTGAGGGCCGTCGCGAGACGCCTGTCGTCGTCCACGACCAGGACCCGCACGCCGCTCACCGTGCCACACCGGTGCTGAACGGATGCTGAAGGCCCGCTGAAGCCGTCGACGGGCTTCAGGGCCGCTTCAGGTGGCGCGTTGCAGGATGGCGGCGACACCTACCGAGGAGAGATCACCCCGATGCGCAGCTTCCTCACCCCCGCGATCGCGGCCGCCGCCCTGATGGGCACCGCGGCCCTCCCGGCCGGCGCGGCCGGCGCGGCCGGCCACGCGACCCCCGGCCCGGCCCACTTCAGTACGACGATCGACAACCCGTTCCTGCCGTTCGTGCCCGGGACGCGGATGGTCTACCGCAGCACCGACGCGGGTGAGACCGGACGCGAGGTGGTCCGGGTGACGCACCGCACCAGACTGGTCGACGGGGTCGCGCGTGCGGATCGTGCGGGACCGCGCGTACGTCGGTGGCGAGCTCGTCGAGGACACCCGCGACTGGTACGCGCAGGACCGCCGCGGGAACGTCTGGTACTTCGGCGAGAACACCAAGACCCTCAGGAACGGCAAGGTCACCAGCACGGAGGGCTCATGGGCGGCCGGTCGCGACGGCGCCAGCGCCGGCATCGTGATGGAGGCGCACCCCAAGGTCGGTGACATGTACTCCCAGGAGTACGCTCCCGGCGTCGCGGAGGACCGCGGGAAGGTGCTGAGCCTCGACGCCGCTGCGACCGTGCCCTACGGATCGTTCAGCCGGCCTGCTGAAGACCAAGGACTTCAGCCCGCTCGAGCCCGACGTCGTCGAGCACAAGTTCTTCGCTGCGCGGCGTCGGGCTCGGTGCTCGAGAAGCAGGTCCGCGGCGGGAACGACTCGGCTGGTCGCTCGCCGCCGTGAAGGTGGTCCGGCCGTGGCATGAGACGAACGCTGGTCCTCGGCGCGGGCGTCCTGCTGGCCGCGGGAGCGGCTGGGATGACCGCCGCGGTCGCGTCCGGCGACGACGGCGACGCCGGCAACGTCTCGGTCACCGGCCCGCAGGCCGAGCGCGCGACCGCCGCCGCCCTCGAGGACACCGGCGGCGGCACAGCCAACTCGGTGGAGCGCGACGGCGAGAACGGCGCCACCTGGGAGGTCGAGGTCACCAGGCCCGACGGCGTCGACCGTCGACGTACGGCTGGACGAGAACTTCGCACGTGGTCGTGGTCGAGGCGCGACGGGGAGGACGGGCGAAGCGGCGGCTGACCGGCCCGTCAGCGGGCCTCGAGGACGCTGTTGCCGCCGTCGACGACCAGGCACTCCCCGGTGACGTAGGACGCGCCGGGCGAGGCGAGGAAGACCACCGCGGCGGCCACCTCGGCCGGCGTACCCGACCGTCCGAGCGGCGACCGGCGACCGAGGTCGGCCTCCTCGGCAGCCTGGGACGCCGAGGCGATCCAGCCGGGCGCGACGGCGTTGCAGGTGACCCCTGCAGCAGCCACCTCGACCGCGACCGCCCGGGTCAGGCCGACCAAGCCGGCCTTCGCGGCCGCGTAGGACGCCTGGTCCGGCATCGCGTTGACCGGGCCGGTGGTCGAGGCGACGTTGACGACCCGGCCCCAGCCGGCCGCGACCATCGCGGGCAGGAAGCGGCGG
This sequence comes from uncultured Actinomycetota bacterium, assembly GCA_963728425.1. Taxonomy (GTDB): domain Bacteria; phylum Actinomycetota; class Actinomycetes; order JACCUZ01; family JACCUZ01; genus JAVEDA01. The sequence goes on along the minus strand of CAVSKC010000005.1, from coordinate 196,283 downwards.
GTGACCAGGAACGCGGTGTCGAGGTTGCGGGCCAGGTCGGCCCGCCACTCGGCGTACGACGTCGTGGTCACCGGCCCGACCTGGTCCGGCGCACCGATGCTCACCATGCCCGCGTTGTTGACCAGCACGTCGACGTGACCGACCGCGGCGAGCAGCCGGTCGACGTCGGACTCGACGGTGAGGTCGCCGACCACGCCGAACGACGCCGGCCCGAGCTCGGCCGCGCGGTCGTGGATGCGGTCCGTGGTCGACGCGACGTGCACGGTGGCGCCGAGTGCGGCCAGTGCCTGCGCGCAGGCGAAGCCGATGCCGTCGGGCGAGCCGGCGCCGGTGACCAGCGCCGTGCGGCCCGCGAGCGGTGTCAGCGTCAGTCCTGCGGCGGCTGCGAAGGTGGAGGTGCGCGACATGCCCGCGGCGCGGCCCTTGCCGGCGACCACGAGCGCCATCTTGCGGGACGCCTCGTCGATCATCTCGTCGCCGAGCATCACCGCGCCGCGCATCCCGCCGGCCGCCGAGGTGTGCCACTCGTAGGCGTCCAGGATCAGCTCGGCGTGGTCGTAGTCGTCCTGCGCCGGGGAGTAGACCTCGTTGGCGGCGTCGATCTGGCCGGGGTGCAGCACCCACTTGCCGTCGAAGCCCAGGGCGGCCGACCGGCCCGCGACCCGACGGAACCCGTCGACGTCCTTGATCTGCAGGTACGGCCCGTCGATCGCCTGCAGGTCGTAGGTGCGGGCCGCCATCAGGATCCGCATCAGGATGTAGTGGTAGGCGTCGCCGACGTCGTAGCCCGGCGGCTGCTCGCCGACGACCAGCGACTTCATGTTGATCGATGGCCATGAAGTCGGCCGGGCCGAAGATGACCGTCTCGACCCGCGGCGACGCACCCGCGATCGCGTCCACCTCGACCAGGCCCTTGGCGTTCTCGATCTGGGCCTCGATGCCGATCCGGCCGACCTCGAGCCCCAGCGTCTTCTCCAGCTGGGTCAGCAGCAGGTCCAGCGCGTGCACCTGCGACGCGGTCTGCACCTTGGGCAGCATCACCGCGTCGAGGTCGGCGCCGGCACCCTCGACGACGGCGATGACGTCGCCGTAGGTCCACTGCGTGGTCCAGTCGTTGACCCGCACCACCCGGGTCTTGCCGGCCCAGTCGCCCTCGTTCAGCGCCGCGACGATGTTCGCGCGGGCGTCGACCTTGGCCAGCGGCGACACCGAGTCCTCGAGGTCGAGGAACACCTGGTCGGCCGGCAGCCCCTGCGCCTTGCCGAGCATCTTGGGGTTCGAGCCCGGCACCGCCAGGCAGGAACGGCGCGAGCGCGGGGTCCGGGTCACGGCGGTCAGGCTACCGACGGGCTAGTCCGCCGGCGATGCCGGGCTCCAGCTCGTCGCCGGCCGACGAGATGACGATGCCGAGCCCCACCAGCAGGAGCAGCGCGGCCGGCACCGCCTCGACCGGCGGCGTCTGGCCGAGGGCCGCGGCCGCGATGAGTGCGGCACCGGGCACCTCGAGCAGCAGCACCAGCGTCACCACGGTCGGGCTCGTCGTGCGCAGCACCAGGTTGAACACCGAGTGCCCGAGCAGCTGCGCGCCGAGCCGTCAGGGCGAGCAGCTGCAGCCAGGTGGTGCCGCTGAAGCCGCCGAGCTCGACACCGCCGACGAGGCAGGCGACGAGCAGGGCGAGGGCGGCCGTCGAGTAGCAGAGCGCCGTGTACGACGTGGTGCTGACCGTGCGGCGCACCTCGGCACCGGCCACCGTGTAGAGCGCGCCGAAGACGCCCGCCGAGCAGCGCGAGCAGGTCGCCGATCAGCGCCTCGGCGTCCAGCGAGAAGTCGACCCCGGTCAGCACGACGACGGCGACCAGCGAGATCGCGATGCCCAGCCAGGCCCGGCGCGGCACGTCGTGCCCCATCGCCCGGGCGAGCAGCGCCACCCAGACCGGCTGGGTCGCCACGATCGCGGTGGCCGACGCGACCGAGGTGTAGCGCAGGCTCGGCACCCAGGTCGCGAAGTGCAGGGCCAGCAGCACACCGGCGCCCACGGCCCACTGCACGCTCACGCCGCGACAGTCCGGCCAGCTCGGTACGCCGGGTGGCCAGCGCGGCCGGCCAGATCGCCGCGAGCGCGAGGACGTTGCGCCAGAGGGCCACCGCCAGCGCGGGCGCCGCGACCGCCGCCATCAACGGCCCGGACGTCGACACGGCCAGGACACCGATGCCCATCAGCAGGAGGTCGGCCCGCGGTGGGCGCCCCACTGTGCTCGGCCGGGCTGCTGGGTCGGTCACGGCGCCCATCCTCCGGCTACCGGCCTGGGTGTGGGACGCTCGGCAGGTGATCGTCGACCGGGACGCCGGTGGCTCGTGCGCTGGTCGAGGAGGCCTGCCGCAAGTCGGCCCTGGTGTGGCTCCGGCCGATCGGGGCGGACCGCAGCCAGGCGGTGTGGCACGTCTGGGTCGACGGTGCCGTGCACGTCGTGGCGGGCGGCATCGAGCAGCCGCTGCCGGACCTCGAGGACGGCAGCGAGGTGGACGTCACCGCGCGCAGCAAGGACACGTGGGGCCGGATGGTCACGTTCCGCGCCACGGTCACCACCGTGGCGCCGGGCGACGACGCCTGGGACACCGTCGTCACCGAGCTGCACGCCAAGCGGCTCAACCCGCCCGACGGCGAGGCGCAGCCCGCCCGGTGGGCCCGCGAGTCCCGGGTCGTCCGGATCGAGCCGACCGGCCACCTGGTCGAGGCGCCGGGGCACCTGTCGCACCGGTCGCACGCCGCCGAGCCACCCGGCTCGCCGGCGACGACCCGCGGCCCGCTGCCGTTCGTCGTGGGCCGCCGGGCCCGGCGCCGGACCTAGCGCGTCGGCACCGTGTCGCTACCGGTCGCGCCGGTAGCCTGAGCCCGTGAGTGGCGCGCCGACAAGGGTCTACATCGCGCGCCTGGCCGGTACCCCGCTCTTCGACCCGATGGGCGACCAGGTCGGCCGGGTGCGCGACGTCGTCGTGTCCCTGCGGCTCGGTCCGGAGGAACCTCGGGTGCTCGGTCTGGTGGTCGAGGTGCCGGGACGGCGGCGCATCTTCGTGCCGATGACGCGGGTCACCTCGATCGACGCCGGCCAGGTCATCACGACCGGCCTGGTCAACATGCGGCGGTTCCAGCAGCGCCCCACCGAGACCCTGGTGCTCGGCGAGATGCTGGACCGCACCGTCACGCTGCTCGACGACGGCACATCGGGCGTCGTCGAGGACGTCGGCATGGAGCAGCAGCGAACCCGCGACTGGGCCGTGACGCGGCTGTTCGTCCGGCGTCCCGGCAAGGGGCTCCGGCGCCGCGGTGAGACCCTCACCGTCGAGTGGCGGGACGCGGGCGGCCTGCAGGTCGAGGAGTCCGGCCAGGGAGCGGCCAACCTGCTGGCCACCTTCGAGAAGCTCAACGCCGCGGACCTGGCGGGGGTGCTGCACGAGCTCTCCGCCAAGCGCCGGGTCGAGGTGGCCGCGGCGCTGGACGACGAGAGGCTCGCCGACGTCCTCGAGGAGCTGCCCGAGGAGGACCAGGTCGAGATCCTCGGCCAGCTCGAGGAGGAGCGCGCCGCCGACATCCTCGAGGCGATGCAGCCCGACGACGCGGCCGACCTGCTCTCCGAGCTCCCCCAGGCGGACGCCGAGAAGCTGCTCGAGCTGATGGAGCCCGACGAGGCGGCTCCCCTGCGCCGGCTGCTCGCCTACTCCGACGACACGGCCGGCGGCATGATGACCACCGAGCCGATCATCCTGCCGCCGGACGCGACCGTCGCCGACGCGCTGGCGCGGGTCCGGCAGCCCGAGCTGTCCCCTGCCCTCGCGGCCCAGGTCTACGTCTGCCGGCCGCCGATGGAGACGCCCACCGGGCGGTTCATCGGCATCGCCCACATCCAGCGACTGCTGCGGGAGCCGCCCTCGGCCCTGGTCAGCGGGGTCGTGGACTCCAGCATCGAGCCGCTGCGCCCCGAGGTGCCGCTGGCCGCGATCACGCACCACCTAGCCACGTACAACATGGTCGCGGCCCCGGTCGTGGACGAGAACGACCACCTGCTCGGCGCGGTCACCGTGGACGACGTCCTGGACCACCTGCTGCCCGACGACTGGCGGCACAGTGATCGCGGCACGGTGGCCGCGGCGGAGGCGCCCGATGGCGCGTGAGCCCCGCCGGACCACCCGGCTGGACCAGCCTCGGGAAGTACGCCGGGCGCTGGTGCCCACACCGACGTACGACCCGGAGGCCTTCGGCCGCCTGAGCGAGCGGATCGCCCGCTTCATCGGCACCGGGCGGTTCCTGGTCTACATGACGGTGTTCGTCATCGTCTGGGTGGTCTTCAACGTCGTGGCCGAGGAGCTGGTCTTCGACGACTACCCGTTCATCCTGCTGACGCTGATGCTCTCGCTGCAGGCCTCCTACGCGGCCCCGCTGATCCTGCTCGCCCAGAACCGCCAGGCGGACCGCGACCGGGTGCAGTACGAGCAGGACCGGGCCCGGGCCGAGCGCAACATCGCCGACACCGACTACCTGACCCGCGAGCTCGCGTCCCTCCGGATGGCGGTCGGCGACGTCGCCACCCGGGACTTCCTGCGCTCCGAGCTGCGCCAGCTGCTCGAGGAGCTGGAGGAGCGCCGCAGCCTGGGGCCGGGTCCGGCCGGCGGGACGCAGCCCGAGAAGTCCTGAAGAAGTCGGCCGCCGGAGCCGATTCCTTGAGGCATGACTGCTCTGCTTCCCGACGACGAGCCAGGTCAGGACCGCCGGCGGCTCGGTGACGTGCTCGTCGACGCCAAGGTGATCACCGAGGCGGAGCTGACGGCAGCCCTGGACGCCCAGCGGACCGTGATCGGGTCCCGCCGCCGGCTGGGCCACGTGCTCGTGGACCTCGGCGTGGTCACCGAGCGGCAGATCACCGAGGCGCTGGCCGACCAGCTCCGGCTCGAGGTGGTAGACCTGAACCGGGTGGTCATCTCCCCGGAGAGCGTGCGCCTGCTCCCCCGCGGCGTCGGGCGGCGGCTCGGGATGCTGATCCTGTCCAGGGAGGGCCGCCGGCTGACGCTGGCCGCGAGCGACCCGACCGACGTGGTCGCGCTGGACGACGTCCGCCTGCACACCGGGGCCACCGAGCTGGTGGTGATGGTGGCCACCGAGAGCCAGATCTCCGACCAGCTGACCCGGGCCTGGTCGCTGGCCGAGGACTCGTCCGACGTGTCCACGTTCTTCGAGGAGACCGGGCCCACGGACGAGGACGACGGGGCCTCGACGAGCAACGCCGCGCCGACGGTCCGGCTGGTCAACATGGTGCTCGCCGACGCCGTCCGGCTGGGGGCCAGCGACATCCACATCGAGCCGCAGCGGGACAGCCTGCGCATCCGGTACCGGGTCGACGGGTTGCTGCGCGAGGTCATGTCGGTGCCGCGCAGCGCGCTGGCTTCCGTGGTCAGCCGGCTGAAGATCGTCTCGGGGCTGGACATCGGGGAGCGCCGGCTGCCTCAGGACGGCCGCACCCGGATCGCGGTGGACGGGCAGCTCGTCGACGCCCGGGTCAGCTCGCTGCCCTCGGTGCACGGTGAGAAGGTGGTCGTCCGGCTGCTCGCGCCGGCCGACCGGCTGCAGGCGCTGGAGGACGTCGGGCTCGACCCGGACCAGCTCGCCGACCTCCGCCGGGTGCTGCAGACCCCGCAGGGCCTGGTGCTGCTCACCGGCCCTACGGGCAGCGGCAAGACCAGCACGCTCTACTCGGCGCTGCAGGAGATCCACACGCCGGACCGCAACATCGTCACCCTCGAGGACCCGGTCGAGGTGCAGATCCCCGGCCTGACGCAGGTGCAGGTGCACGAGCGCAGCGGCCTCACCTTCAGCCGCGGACTGCGTGCGGTGCTGCGCCAGGACCCCGACGTCGTCCTGGTCGGCGAGGTCCGCGACACCGAGACCGCCGAGCTCGCCATGCGGGCGTCGCTGACCGGCCACCTGGTCCTCACGACGTTGCACACCAACAGCGCGCTGTCCTCCATCACCCGGCTGGTCGACATGGGGCTCGAGCCGTTCATGGTCGGGTCGGCCCTGAGCGCGGTGGTGGCCCAGCGGCTGGTGCGCCGGCCGTGCGGGGCCTGCGCCGTGCCGGACCAGCCCGACCCTGCGCTGCTGCTCTCCCTTGGTGTCGACCCGGCTGTGCTCGAGTCGGCCACGCCGAGGCGAGGGACCGGGTGCGTCGAGTGCGGCCAGACCGGCTACCGCGGCCGGGTGGGCATCTTCGAGGTGCTCGTCGTCGACCAGGAGCTGCGCCAGGTGCTCGTCTCGAACCCCACCGAGCAGGCCATCACCGAGGCTGCCCGCGACATGCCGACCTTGTTCCACGCGGCCCTGGCCAAGGCCATCACCGGCGAGACCACCTTCGAGGAGGTGCTGCGGGTCAGCCCGCAGGAGTGACGTCGGCCGGCTCGGCCAGCGGGTCGTCGGTGAGCATCCGGCCGAGCAGGCCCGCGAGGGCAGCGGCCTCGTCCTCGTCCAGGCGGCCCACCGCGTGGTCGGCGACACCGCGCAGGTGCACCGGGCTGGCCTCCCGCAGCCGGGCCAGACCCTCGTCTGTGAGCACCGTGAACAGGCCGCGGGCGTCGCTGTCGCACGCCTCCCGGCGGACCAGGCCCTCCCGCTCGAGCCGGTCGACCAGCCGGGTGAGCCCGCTGCGGGACAGCAGCACCCGCTCGGCCAGCTCCGACATCCGGAGCCGGCGCTCGGGTGCCTCGACCAGCTGCACGAGCACGTCGTAGGACGCCAGGGGCAGCCGCTGCTCCGCGAGCAGGTCGCTCTCCAGCCGACGGGTGACGAGGGCATGCGCCCGCAGGAAGCGCCGCCAGGCAAGCATCTGCTGCTCGCTCAGGTCCCCCGACCGATGCATACGGTGATCGTACGACCACTCGAAGGCCGCACGGGCGGCGCCCCTCCGGCCACGTAGCATCGACTACATGTCCGCCCCTTCCGCGACCGGCCCGACGCTCGACGCCGTGCAGGCCGCCCTCGCCACCGTCGACGACCCCGAGATCCGCAAGCCGATCACCGACCTCGGCATGGTCAAGTCGGTCGACATCGCCCCGTCCGGAGAGGTGTCGGTGGCGGTGTACCTCACCGTCGCGGGGTGCCCGATGCGCGACACGATCACCAAGAACGTCACCGCGGCCGTGGCTGCGGTCGACGGCGTGACGGGTGTCAAGGTCGAGCTGGACGTCATGTCCGACACCCAGCGCAAGGACCTGCAGGGCCGACTGCGCTCGGCCTCCGGCGCGGTCGAGCGGGAGATCCCGTTCGCGCTGCCGGGGTCCCTCACCCGGGTCTACGCCGTGGCCTCCGGGAAGGGCGGCGTCGGCAAGTCCTCGGTGACGGTCAACCTCGCGGCCGCGATGGCCCGCAGCGGGCTGGCCGTGGGCGTCGTGGACGCCGACATCTACGGCCACTCGGTGCCCCGGATGCTGGGCGTCGAGGGCCGCCCGACGCAGGTCGAGGACATGATCCTGCCGCCGGTGGCCAACGACGTGAAGGTCATCTCGATCGGGATGTTCGTCGCCAACAACCAGCCGGTGGTGTGGCGCGGCCCGATGCTGCACCGGGCCCTGCAGCAGTTCCTCGGCGACGTCTACTGGGGCGACCTGGACGTGCTGCTGATGGACCTGCCGCCCGGCACCGGCGACATCGCCATCTCGGTGGCCCAGCTGGTGCCGCCGGCCGAGCTGCTCGTGGTCACCACCCCGCAGCAGGCCGCCGCCGAGGTGGCCGAGCGGGCCGGCACCATCGCGCTGCAGACCCACCAGCAGATCGCCGGCGTGGTCGAGAACATGTCCTACCTGCCCTGTCCGCACTGCGGCGACCGGATCGAGGTCTTCGGCAGCGGCGGCGGCCAGGCGGTGGCCGACGGGCTCAGCCGCACGATGGGCGCCCCGGTGCCGCTGCTCGGCGAGATCCCGCTGGACACCCGGCTGCGTGAGGGCGGCGACTCGGGCCGCCCGCTGGTGCTGGACCACCCGGACGCCCCGGCGGCCCTGGCCCTCACCAAGGTCGCGGACGCGCTCGGCCACCGGGCCCGCGGCCTGGCCGGCCGCTCCCTCGGCCTGAGCCCCGCGGGCCGCTAGCCGCGTAGGCCGGCCATGCGGGCTGAGCCCCGCGGGCCGCTAACCGCTAGGTCGCGTCCTCGTCGTACGGCGGGGGCGTGCCCTCGCCGGTCGCGGCCGGCTTGCTCCGCGGGTTGGCCGACCCGGTCCGGCCGACGCCGTCCAGGTCGTCGAGGTCCAGCGGCTCGATCAGGTGCTTGCGCACCAGGGTCCGTGGGTTCAGGTCGGCCATCGAGATGTCCTTGAACTCCGGTCCGAGCTCACGGCTCACCTCGGCCCGGGCGTCGGTCGCCATCCGGCGCAGCTGCCGCAGCATCCGGGCCGCGTCGGCCGCGTAGCGAGGCAGCTTGTCCGGACCCATCACGAGCAGGGCGATCACCGCCAGCGCGATGAACTCCAGTGGCCCGACGTCAAATACCACCCGGCGATCCTCTCACCCCTCGTGCGCGCCCAGGGTGACTTCCACCTGGTGCTCCGATCCGTCCCGCCGCACCGTGAGCGTCACCGTGTCACCCGGCTGCTTGCTGCGGATCGCGACGATGAGCTCCGAGCTGCCCTGCACCGTCTTGCCGTCCAGGGCGAGGATCACGTCTCCGGCCTCGAGGCCCGCGTCCGCGGCCGGGCCGCCCGGCACGATGGCCGGGCCACCGTCGGCGCCGCCGCTGGCGATCCGGGCGCCCTCACCGTCGTACGCCCCGTCCAGGCTGGCCCCGATGATCGGGAACTCGGCCTTGCCCTTGTCGATCAGCTGCTCGACGGTCCGGCGCACCTGGTTGATCGGGATCGCGAAGCCGACCCCGATGTTGCCGCCCTCGCCGCCGAGGCTGCCCCCGACGGTGGCGATGGCGGAGTTGACCCCGATCACCGCGCCGTCGATGTCGACCAGCGGGCCACCGGAGTTGCCCGGGTTGATGGCCGCGTCGGTCTGGATCGCGTTGATGTACGCCGAGTCGCTGCCGCCCTGCTCGCCGCCGGCGGTGACCGGCCGGTTCTTGGCGCTCACGATGCCGCTGGTGACGGTGCCCGACAGGCCGAGCGGTGAGCCGATCGCGAGCACCTGGTCCCCGACGACGACGCTGTCGGAGTTGCCCAGCGGCAGCGCCGGCAGGTTCTTGGCGTCCACCTCGAGGACCGCGATGTCATAGCTCGCGGAGGTCCCGAGGACCTTGGCGGTGGCGGAGGTGCCGTCGCTGAACGTCAGCTCGGGGGCGCCCTGGGCGTCGGCGACGACGTGGTTGTTCGTGACCAGGATGCCGTCCCCGTCGATCACGAACCCGGAGCCGGTGGCCTGGCCCTGCGAGGTGTCGACCTTGATCTGCACCACGCTCGGCAGCACCCGGGCGGCGACGCCGGGGACGCTGCCGTCCGGTCGCGACACGTTCCTGGCCGGCGCCGCGCCGAGGCTCGCGCCGTCGACCGTGACCGATCCGTCCCGGTCCGTGAGCAGCACGCCGAGCGCCCCACCGGCCAGACCCGCCACCAGCGCGATCGCGACGGCCAGCGCGACGAGCAGGCCGGTCCGGTGGCCGCCGGCCGGGCGCGGCTCCCGGCCGAGGGTGTCGGTGGGCGCCCAGACGTCGTACCCGGCGCCGTAGTGCTCGGTTGCCGTGTCGTCTGCGTCCGGCTGGACCTGCTCGGCCGGCTGGACCTGCTCGGCCGGCTGGTCCGACTGGGCCGGCTGCACCTGCTCGGCCGGCCGGGCGGCCCAGACCTCGCGCGGCGGGCTGACCCACCATGGGGTCGCCGTCCCGTCGCCGTCCTCGTCGGTCGGACGATGCTCGTCGGTCATGCTGCGGTGCTCCCGGTGCTCGCGGGTCGGTCCCCGGTGGCTGCTGCCCTCACCCGAACGGGTTGAACCAGGAGGCAACCCGGTCCAGTCCCCGGCCGAGACGGCCGAGGGTGTCACCGTCGGTGGCCGGGCGGTGCGGCAGGGCCGCGACCACCTGGTCCACCGTACGCTCCGGGGCGTCCGCCACGACCGTGTAGACCGTCTGTCCGGACGTCCAGACCACCCGCTGCGGCACCTCGCCGCTGACCCAGACCTCGTGCCCGTCGATGACCTCGCGGTGGTGGCCGGCCAGGCCGTCGCCGTCCAACCGGCCACGCTGCTCGAACACCGAGACGGTGGCGATCCCGTCGCTGTAGCTCAGGTGCATGATCCCGCCGGCCGTGCCATCCCGGCGCCGGGCGTCGACCAGCGCGAGCGGGCCGGGCAGAACCTTCGGGCAGTCCCAGCCCTTGCCCCGCATCGCAGCCAGCGCGGTCGTGTCGATCGTGGTCGCCCAGGCCCGGCTGCCGGTGTCGGAGGCCACCGCCCCGCTCCCGACGGTCACCTCGACGAACGCATTGGCCCGGGTGACCCGGCCGCGGCCGTCGTAGACCTCACGGCGCAGCACCAGGCCGGTCTCCCGGTCCAGCCAGAACCGGGCCGCTTCCTGGCCGCCGGCCGCGGTCCCCGGCCGGCGGGCGGCCACGACGTCGACCTGGCGGCCGGCGACCTGGCCGGCGCCCACGACAGACAACGAGTAGTGCGCCGCCAGGACGCCGACCGCGCCACCACCGGCGATCGACGGCGTCCCGGTCGCCGCCAGCGTCATCCGGCGCGCGGGCGCCGATGGGGAGGCGTCGCTGGTCACCGTGGTGCCGCGGCCCGGCTCGTGGTCGACCTGGACCACCTCGCTGGTCGTGCCGTGGGAGGTCCAGGCGGACACGAACTGCACACCGCTGTACGACGTGCGCCCCGGCGCCGCGGCCGCGCGGTCGAGCAGTCGCCGCGCCTGGGCCTGGACGACCGGCGGGCTGCCCGACCCGGAGCCGGCGGCCGGGTCGGTGCTCTTCGGCGGCGCGGAGCGGCCGGGAGCCACGAGGAGCACGAGCACCACGAGCGGCCCCAGCACGAGCACCGCCCCGGCGACGGGGACGCTGCGCCTCACCGTCGGGGGGCGGTGGGGTAGAACGCGTCGCCGAACGTCGCGGCCACCCCGAGGCCGGGATCGCCGAAGGTGACACCGCTGGTGGTGGCCGTGTGCTCGACCGACAGCTCGGCCGCGGGCGGCACGACCGGACCGGCCGTCCCGCTCGGGGCAGCGGCGAACGCCGTACCGAGCACGAGGACGCCGACCGAGAGGGCCCCGGCAGCGGCATACCGGGCCCGGCGGGCCGTGCGGCGAGCGCTGCCGGCACCGCGCGAGGCCGGGCCCCGGGAGTCGGCCCGGGAGCCGCGAGGGCTGCGCCCCGGGGGCGGCAGCAGGGGCACGACCGGCCCCTGGGGCATGGTGCGGGCGCGGGGCGGGAGGGGGCCACCGGGACGGGCCAGCTCCTGCAGGGAGGCGAGCACCCGGTCCGACGGGACGGGGACCGCGGCCGAGGCCAGCGCGTCCTTGACCGCCCGCTCGGCCTCGAGCTGGTCGCGGCAGGCTGTGCAGTGGGCGACGTGGGCGAGGGCGCGGTCGCGGGCCTGGTGGCCGAGCTCGCCGTCGGCGAGGGCGGAGATGCGGGGACCGAGGTGGCTCATGGCGACGCCTCCTCGCCCGGCTCCACGGCCGCCCGGCGACCGGGGGTCCGGTGCTCGAGAGCGGCCCGCAGCTGCACCCGGCCGCGGTGGATCCGGCTGCGCACCGTGCCGAGCTTGATCCCCAGGGTCGCGGCGATCTCCTCGTAGGACAGACCCTCGATGTCGCAGAGCACCACGGCGGCGCGGAAGTCGGGCGGGAGGGCGTCCAGGGCGCGCTGGACGTCGTCGTCGAAGTGCCGCTCGTCGTAGACCTGTGCCGGGCCCGGCTCCCGGCCGGGCAGCCGCTCGGCGGCGTCGTCGGCGAGCCCGTCGAAGCGGATCCGCTGCTTGCGGCGGACCTGGTCCAGGAACAGGTTCGTGGTGATGCGGTGCAGCCAGCCCTCGAACGTCCCGGGGGTGTAGCTGGACAGCGACCGGAAGACGCGCACGAACACGTCCTGGGTGAGGTCCTCGGCGTCGTGCGGGTTGCCGGTCAGGCGGTAGGCGAGCCGGTAGACGCGCGCGGAGTGGGTGCGGACCACCTCGTCCCAGGTGGGCGGGGTCCAGTCGGCCAGCGCGTCGGTGGACTCACCGGTCGCCGCGCCCACGGGCACCGGGTCCGGCGCGGTCGGCTCGACCACGAACCCACCTCCCCGGGTCAGCACGGCAGCAGCAGCACTCATCGTGCCTGGTCTCCTCCTCCGACCCAACCCGGGTCGACGCGATCGTGTTCCGCTTGTGACGGTTGTCAGGGGAACGTCGGGCCCGGTGCCGAGGTTCCGCCAGGCCGGGGTTCCCGGGGGTGACCGCGGTTCCCGGCGGGAGCTAGGCTCGCGCCGCCCGCTCGCCACCCCGCCCCTGGAGGCCGACATCGCCGGGAACCTGCAGTCCAGCTGGACCTATGCGGAGGAGTTCGTCCCCGAGGACGAGGTCCTGACCACCGCCCGATCCAAGGGCGGCGAGCTCGGCTGCGTACCGGTGCTCCCGGGAGCCGGGGCAGCGCTGGCCGCGCTCGCGGCCGCCGCCGGGGCCAAGGCGGTCGTGGAGATCGGGACCGGCGCCGGCGTGGGGTCGATCTACCTGCTCCGCGGGATGCGGCCGGACGGCGTGCTGACCACGATCGACGTGGAGCCGGAGCACCACCGGGCGGCCCGGGAGACCTACGCCGAGGCCGGCATCGCCTCCAACCGGGTCCGGCTGATCTCCGGCCGCGCGCTGGACGTACTGCCACGGCTCACCGACGGGGCGTACGACCTGGTGTTCTGCGACGCGGACAAGAAGGAGTACGCCGGGTACCTGGAGCAGGCACTGCGGCTGCTGCGCCCCGGGGGCACCGTGGTCTTCGACAACGCGCTCTGGCACGACCGGGTCGCCGACCCGACCGAGCGCGACGAGGACACGACGGCGATCCGCGAGCTGGGCCGCGCCGTCCGCGAGGACGAGCGGCTGGTGAGCGCGATGCTGGCGGCCGGCGACGGGCTGCTGGTCGCGGTCACCCGGCCCTGACGCGGCGAAGCCCCGGCCCGCACGATGGCGGACCGGGGCCGGTCGTGCACGCCCGTCAGGCTACGGCGGTCTTGAGTGCGTCCCCCAGAGCGCCGGCCTCGTCGGCCGACAGCTCGACGACGAGTCGCCCGCCACCCTCGAGTGGCACGCGCATCACGATGCCGCGCCCCTCCTTGGTGACCTCGAGCGGACCATCGCCCGTTCGCGGCTTCATGGCCGCCATGCTGGCTCCCTTCGGTACGTCACCCCGAGCAGCGACAAAACTGCCCGCGAGGCATCGACACGGCGTGTGTGTTGGTGCATTATCCCGCGAAACCCGCCCCCCGCGAAACGCAGTGCGAAACGCTGGCACCGACACCGTGCCGGACCACCCCGGGAGACCGCTCGTCGTGAACGCCCGCTCAGCACTGTTCGACCTCTACGGCGACCACCTGCGCGCCCGCGGCGGGCGGGCGCCGGTGGCCGCCCTGGTGCGGCTGCTCGCGCCGCTCGGCGTCGCCGCGCCGGCCGTTCGCACCGCCGTGTCGCGGATGGTCCGGCAGGGCTGGCTGGAGCCGGTGCGGCTCCCCGAGGGCCCGGGCTACGCGCTCACCCCGCGGGCCGTCCGCCGGCTGGACGACGCGGCCGCCCGCATCTACCGCACCCAGGACGCGTCCTGGGACGGCACCTGGCACCTGATCGTCACCGACCTGCCCGGCGAGCGCAGCCGCCGCGACCGGCTGCGGGCCGGGCTGACCTTCCTCGGCTACGCCCAGCTCGACGACGCCACCTGGATCGGGCCGCGGTGGTCGGAGGAGGTCGACGCCCTGCTCGAGGTCGAGGGCCTGCGGGCCGAGCGCTTCGCCGCCCGGCACGACGGCGACTCGCTGGGGCTGGTGCGCCGGGCCTGGGACGTCGAGGGCCTGGCCCGGGCCTACACCCGGTGGCTGGCCGACGCCGGCGACGCTCGTCTCGGCGGCCGGGACCGACCCCGACGACGAGCAGGCGTTCGCCACCCGGTCACGGCTGGTGCACGAGTGGCGCAAGTTCCTCTTCCTGGACCCGGGTCTCCCCCGCGAGCTGCTGCCGGGAGACTGGCCGGGCGACAAGGCAGCCGAGTTCTTCGACGCCGAGAGCGGGCGGCTGGCCCGGGCGGCAGCGCGGTTCGTCGACCGCAACCTGACCAACCCTGCCTGACCCCGGAGGACCCCGCCATGAGCGACACCGTGCTGTACGACCTGAGCGACGGCGTCGCGACGGTGACCCTCAACCGGCCGGAGGCGATGAACGCGCTCAACACCGAGCTCAAGGCGGCCCTGCGGGACACCCTGGCGGCGGCCGCCGAGGACGACGCGGTGCGCGCGGTGCTGCTGACCGGGACCGGCCGGGCGTTCTGCGTGGGCCAGGACCTGGCCGAGCACGCCCACAACCTGGAGGGCGACCTCGACGCCGTGTGGGCCACCGTGCCCGAGCACTACACGCCGATCGCCACGACGCTGGCCACGATGCCGAAACCGGTGGTGGCCGCCGTCAACGGGGTGGCCGCCGGCGCCGGCGCGGCCTTCGCCTTCGCCTGCGACTTCCGGATCGTGGCCGACACCGCCGGCTTCACGATGGCGTTCTCGGCGGTCGGGCTCTCGGCCGACTCCGGCTCGTCCTGGACGTTGCCGCGGCTGGTCGGCATGGCCAAGGCCAAGGAGCTGCTGCTGCTCCCTTCCAAGATCACCGCCGAGCAGGCGCTGGAGCTCGGGCTGGCCACCGAGGTGGTCCCGGCCGAGGAGGTTCCCGGCCGGGCGCGGGCACTCGCCGTACGGCTGGCTGCCGGCCCGACGGTCGCCTACGGCGCCATCCGGCGCTCGCTGGCCTTCTCGGCCGGGCACGGCATCGACGAGTCGCTCGACGTCGAGCGGCAGATGATGGAGCTCACCGGCAGCACCCAGGACCACCGGGAGGCCGTGGCGGCCTTCCTGCGCAAGGCCACGCCGACCTTCGAGGGGCGCTGACGTGACGGCTGCGCAGAACATCGCGACGATCGAGCGGCTCTACGCCGCGATGGACAAGCACGACGGCGAGGCCATGGCGGCCTGCTACGCGCCCGGCGCCACGTTCACCGACCCGGTGTTCGTGGGGCTGTCCGACGGCGAGCCGCAGGACATGTGGCGGATGCTGGTCGGCCGGTCCCGCGACATGACCGTCGAGCTGGTCGAGCAGGGAGCCGACGGGGAGGAGTGGGGCACGGCCCGCTGGATCGCTCGGTACACCTTCGGGCAGACCGGCCGCCCGGTGGTCAACGACGTCCGGTCGGAGTTCAAGTTCGACCCGTCCGGGCTGATCGTGCGGCAGCGGGACGAGTTCGACTTCTGGCGCTGGGCCCGGCAGGCGCTCGGAAAGACCGGCCTGCTGCTCGGCTGGACGCCGGTGCTGAAGCACTCGGTGCGCGACAAGGCCCGCGCCGGCCTGGCAGCCTTCCGCGACACCTGAGCCGTTATCGCCCCCATCAGCGGAAGGCGCAGCCGGCGAGGTGGTCGTTGACCATGCCGGTGGCTTGCATCAGCGCGTGCGCGGTGGTCGGCCCCACGAAGCGGAACCCGTTGCTCTTCAACGCCTTCGCCATCGCCGTCGACTCGGGCGTGACCGCCACGACGTCGGCGGTGGTCACGGGTGCCGGCCGGTCGCTGCTCGGCGCGAAAGACCAGAGCAGCGCGTCCAGGCCACCGTCCAGCGCGACCACAGCCTGGGCGTTGGCGATGGTCGCCAGCACCTTGAGCCGGTTCCGCACGATGCCGGCGTCGGCGAGGAGCCGGGCGACGTCGCCGTCGTCGAACTGCGCCACCGCGGCCGGGTCGAACCCGGCGAAGGCGGCCCGGAACGCCTCCCGCTTGCGCAGGATCGTGAGCCACGACAGCCCGGACTGGAACGCCTCGAGGCTGATCCGCTCGAACAACGGCGCCTCGCCGTGCACCGGCCGGCCCCATTCGTCGTCGTGGTACGCCGTGTACTCCGCCGATCCCCCGCCCCACGGGCAGCGGGGCAGACCGTCCGGACCGACCACCACGCCCGTCACGCGGTGCCCTCGACGTACCGGGCGAACCGCCGCAACGAGAGCTGGATCAGCGCCCGGAGCACCGGGCGCCCCAGCGGCCAGCCCAGCCGGCCGAGGACGCCGAACGGCAGGTCGACCCACTCCGACCAGACCACCCGGGACACGTCGGGGCGCACGGCCTCGACCTCGAAGGCACCCGAGCCGCGGACCAGCTTCCCGGTGTGCCGGATCACCGCGCGGTGCGGCGGCTCCCAGACCGTGATCACCATCGTGTCCAGGAAGCCGACCCGGCCGATGCCGGTGAAGGCCGAGATCGTCGCCCCCTCGGCCCGACCCCCCTCGGCCCGGGTGAGCAACATCCAGCGGTCATGAACGTCCCAGTCGGTGAGCACGTCCCATACCCGCTCGACCGGCGCCGCGACCTCCTGGACCACGACCAGCTCGGCCACCGGGTCAGTCCTCCTCCGCCATGCGGGCCTCGAGCTCGCTGATCCGTGCGCCGCGCCGCTCCAGCTCGCCCACCAGCCGGTCGAGCACGTCGTCGACCTCGTCCATCCGGTAGCCGCGCAGCGCCAGGCTGAACCGCAGCCCGTCGACCGCGGGCCGGTCGACCTCGCCGTCGGCCGCCAGCGCGCCGCGCGGGGACCGCTCCGGCTCGACGTCGGGCAGCCCGCCCCAGCGCCCGGTGGCGACGACGGCGATCCCCCCGATCACCGCGAGGACGACGAGAAGCAGCACGAGAGACACACCGGTGATCGTGCCACGCTTGCCCCATGACGCTGCGCATCGGGAGCCTGGACCTCGGCCCGGACGACCAGGTCGTGATGGCGGTGGTGAACCGCACGCCGGACTCGTTCTTCGACCAGGGCGCCTACCTCGACGACGCCGTCGCGATGGCCGCGGTCGACCGGGCGGTGGCCGAGGGCGCGGCGCTGGTCGACCTCGGCGGGGTCCGGGCCGGGCCGGGCGAGGAGGTGTCCGAGGACGAGGAGGTACGCCGGGTGGTGCCCTTCGTGGCCGCGGTCCGCCGCCGGCACCCGACGCTGGCCATCAGCGTGGACACCTGGCGGGCCGGCGTGGGGCGGGCCGCCTGCGAGGCGGGCGCCGACCTGCTCAACGACGCCTGGCAGGGCGCCGACCCCGGGCTGGCCGTCGTGGCAGCCGAGCACGGGGCGGCCCTGGTGTGCAGCCATGCCGGCGGACTGCCACCGCGGACCGACCCGCACCGGGTGGCCTATGACGACGTCGTGGCGGACGTGGTGGCGACCGTGACCGCCCTGGCGGACCGGGCCCTGGCTGCCGGCGTACGCGCCGACGGGATCCTGGTGGACGCGGCCCACGACTTCGGCAAGAACACCTACCACTCGCTCGAGGTCACCCGGCGGCTGGACGAGCTGGTGGCCACCGGCTGGCCGGTGCTGGTGGCGGTGTCGAACAAGAAGTTCCTCGGCGAGGTGCTCGACGTGGACAAGGACGGCCGGCTGGAGGCGACCCTGGCGGCCACGGCGATCAGCGCCTGGCACGGGGCACACGTGTTCCGGGCCCACCAGGTGGCGGCGACCCGGCGGGTGCTGGCCACCGTCGGTGCCATCCGCGGCACCCGCGCCCCCGCGGTGTCGCGGCGCGCGCTGGCCTGACTGCCCAGAGCCCTGACTGCTAGAGCTCGGCCTCGAGCACCTCGTCGGGGGCGGCGGTGAGCACCGGTGCCACGGGGGCGGCCAGCGCGGCCTCGATGGCGTCGAACGCCGCGCCGGGGTCGCGGACCCAGGTGACGGCACCCTGCGCGCCCTCGCGGACGAAGCCGCCCTCGACCAGCAGGTCGACCTGGGCCCGCAGCGGTTCGAACAGGCCGTCCGGGTCGAGCACCACGACCGGCTTGGCGTGCATCGCCAGCGTCCGCGACACCCAGATCTCCAGCAGCTCCTCGAGCGTGCCGAGGCCGCCGGGCAGGGTGAGGAAGGCATCGGCCCGGGCGTCCATCAGTCCCTTGCGGGCCCGCATGTCGTCTGTGACGAGCAGCTCGTCCGCGTCGTCGTCGGCGACCTCCAGGTCGAGCAGCACCCGCGGGATCACCCCGACGGTGTGCGCGCCGCCGGCCCGCGCGGCGCGCGCGACCGCACCCATGCACGACACGCTGCCGCCGCCGCTGACGAGGCTGTGGCCCCGTCGGGCCAGCTCGGTGCCGACGGCGGTGGCCAGCTCGACGTACGTCGGGTCGATCCGGCCGCTGGAGGAGCAGAAGACGCAGACCGCCGCCACTACTCGGGCCCCTTGCGGGCCGCCTCGTCGTCCGGCTCCGGCGCGACCGGCGACCGGGTCAGCGCCTGGTCGGCGGCCACCACGATCCGCACCGCCTCGGCCGGGTCGTCGGTGACCGAGAACAGGTCGAGGTCGCGGACGTTGACCTTGCCGCCGGGCAGCACCGTGGACCGCAACCAGTCGACCAGCCCGTCCCAGTAGGCGTGGCCGAGCAGGACGACCGGGAACGAGGTGACCTTCTTGGTCTGCACCAGCACCAGCGCCTCGAACAGCTCGTCGAAGGTGCCGAAGCCGCCGGGCAGGACGATGAAGCCCTGCGCGTACTTGACGAACATCGTCTTGCGGGCGAAGAAGTAGCGGAAGTCGACGCCGACGTCGACCCACTCGTTCATGCCCTGCTCGAAGGGGAGCTCGATGCCGAGACCGACCGACACACCGCCGGCCTCGCAGGCGCCCCGGTTGGCGGCCTCCATCGCGCCCGGGCCGCCGCCGGTGATGACGGCGTACCCGGCCTCGACCAGGAGCCGGCCGACCTCCTTGCCCAGGGCGTACTCGGGCTCGTCGGCGTGCACGCGGGCCGAGCCGAACACGCTGACCGCCCGGCCGAGCTCGGCCAGTGCCCCGAAGCCCTCGACGAACTCGGCCTGGATGCGCAGCACCCGCCAGGGATCGCTGTGCACCCAGTCGCTCGGGCCGTGCGTGTCCAGCAGCCGCTGGTCGGTCGTGCTGTGCTCCACCTGCTCGCGGCGCAGGGTGACCGGCCCCTTGTGCGTCTCGCGCGGGCGGGCGTCCTGCGGCGCGGGCGGCGGGGTCGCGTCCGGCGGGGTGAACTCGAGAGCCATGCAGCGCAGGCTAGCGCTGCTCGGTGAGCCGGTCGGTGATCGCCCGCAGCTCGGCCACCTGGCCCGGTGCGAGCCGGTCGAAGAGCACCTGGCGCACGGCCGCGACATGGCCGGGCGCCGCGGCGCGCAGGGCCTCCCAGCCGTCGTCGGTGAGCACCGCGAGCGAGCCCCGCCGGTCGGTGGGGTGCTTGTCCCGGCGTACCCAGCCCTTCTCCTCCAGCCGGGCGACCGCGTGCGACAGGCGACTGGCCGACGAGGTTGTCTGCGAGGCCAGCTGGCTCATCCGCAGGGTGCGGTCGGGAGCCTCGGAGAGCATGGCGAGCACCTGGTAGTAGGCGTGCGGCATGCCGGCGTCACGCTGCAGCTGGCGGTCCAGGGCCTCGTCGATCGCCGACGCGGCCCGCAGGAAGGACCGCCAGGCATGCTGCTCCTCGTCGTCCAGCCATCGGGTGCAGTCGTCGGTCACGGGGACCAGTCTAGCGGAAATACTTGAACCCTCAAGTTTCTTCTGCTAGGGTCATTGTTGAGAGTTCAACCACCACTCAGGAGCCCATCATGCCGGTCCGTCGCCTCAACCACGCCGTGCTCTTCGTCCGCGACGTCGCGGCCAGCACCGCCTTCTACGCCGAGGTGCTCGGCTTCGCCCCCATCGAGGGCATGGCCGGGCTCACCGGCGCCGCCTTCCTGCGCGCCCCGTCCTCGACCAACGACCACGACCTGGGCCTGTTCGAGATCGGCTCGGCCGCGGGCTCCTCGGGCGCCGGCCGTTCCACGGTCGGCCTCTACCACCTGGCGTGGGAGGTCGAGACGCTCGCCGACCTGGCCGAGATCGGCGACCGGCTGACCGAGCGCGGCGCCCTGGTCGGCGCCACCGACCACGCGACCACCAAGGCGCTCTACGCCAAGGACCCCGACGGGCTCGAGCTCGAGGTCATGTGGCTGGTGCCTGCCGACCGCCTCACGCCGGAGATCCTCGGCGCCCGCGACCGGCTGGCCCCGCTGGACCTGCAGGCCGAGATCGACCGGTTCGGCGCCGACACCGTGGGCGGCATCGGCATCTCGGTGCCTGCCCCCGCCTGAAAGCCCCCGCCAACTGAAACGTTCGGCGCGCTGAATCGAGTACTCGGGCGCCCGAACGTTTCAGTCGGCGAGGGGGTGCAGCTGGTCAGCTGGCAAGCCAGGCACGCATCTTCTGCTCGCACTCGAGGATCGGCGCGATGTCGCAGTACTCCTCGCGCTGGTGCGCCACGCTCGGGTCGCCCGGCCCGTAGTTGACCGCGGGCACACCGAGCGCCGAGAACCGGGCCACGTCGGTCCAGCCGAACTTCGGCAGCGGCTCGCGACCGACCATCGCCACGAACTCCGCCGCGGCCGGATGCGACAGGCCGGGCAGCGCGCCGGGAGCCGAGTCGGAGATCTCGACCTCGAAGCCCGACAGCACCCGGCGTACGACCTCGGCTGCTTGGTCCTCGTTCTTGTCCGGTGCGAACCGGTAGTTGACGGTGACCCGACACTCGTCCGGGATGACGTTGCCGGCGACTCCCCCGGTGATGCCGACCGCGTTCATGCCCTCGCGGTAGGTCAGGCCGTCGATCTCGACCTCGGCCGCCTCGTAGGCGGCGAGCCGGTGCAACAGGTCGCCGGCCGCGTGGATCGCGTTGCTGCCCATCCAGGACCGGGCCGAGTGGGCGCGGTGGCCGCGCAGCACGACGTCGGCGCGCACCGTGCCCTGGCAGCCGGCCTCGACGGTGGCGTTGGTCGGCTCCATCAGCACCGCGAAGTCGCCGGCCAGCCAGTCCGGGTGGTTGCGAACGACCCGGCCCAGGCCGTTCTTGTCGGCCTCGACCTCCTCGTGGTCGTAGAAGACGTAGGTGACGTCCCGGTTGGGCTCGGCGAGGTGCTTGGCGAGGAGCAGCTGGACGGCGACGCCGCTCTTCATGTCGGTCGTGCCGCAGCCGTGGATGCGACCGTCGACGACCCGGCAGGGCAGGTTGTCTCCCAGCGGCACCGTGTCGATGTGCCCCGCGACCACGACCCGCTCCGGCCGGCCGACGTTCGTCCGCGCGACCACCGCGTCGCCGTCGCGGTCCACCGTGAGGTGCGGCACCTCGCGCAGCACCAGCTCGATGGCCTCGGCCAGCCGCCGCTCGTCGCCGCTGACCGACTCGATGTCGCAGAGGGCGACGGTGAGGGCAGCAGCATCCATCGAGAGATCGAGGCGGGTCATGTCGGCGACCCTAACCCTGCTCTGGCAGGCTGGCGGCATGAGCGAGGGCGAGCCGCGGACGGCGCACGGGACCGGGCTGGCCACCGTGCACCGGCCCACCGGCGACGTCCTGGACGTGTGGTTCCCCGAGCCCGCGCTGGGCCCCGCCGCGGAGGACAGCGACTTCACCGCGCTGGACGCCCTGGCCGCCGAGGACGACGACCGCGAGACCAGCCGCCAGGTCGTCGAGGTCGAGGTCGACCTGGACGCCGAGCCTCGCGACACGGCCGACGTGTGGCTGCGGCTGCACCTGCTCTCGCACCGGCTGGTCCGCCCGCGGACCGTGGACCTGACCGGCGTCTTCGGCCGGCTCACCAACGTCGTCTGGACCAACCACGGCCCCTGCGCGGTCGACGGCTTCGAGGCCACCCGGCTGCGCCTGATGCGTCGGGGCATGGTGCAGGTGCTGGGCGTCGACAAGTTCCCGCGGATGGTCGACTACGTGCTGCCCGCCGGCGTCCGCATCGCCGACGCCGACCGGGTCCGGCTCGGCGCGCACCTCGCCGCCGGGACGACGGTGATGCACGAGGGGTTCGTCAACTACAACGCCGGCACCCTCGGCGCCTCGATGGTCGAGGGTCGGATCAGCGCCGGCGTCGTCGTCGGCGACGGCTCCGACGTCGGTGGCGGCTCGTCGATCATGGGCACCCTCTCCGGCGGCGGCACCGAGGTCATCAGCGTGGGCGAGCGGTGTCTGATCGGCGCGAACGCCGGCATCGGCATCTCGCTCGGCGACGACTGCGTGGTCGAGGCCGGCTGCTACGTCACGGCCGGCACCAAGGTGACCCTGCAGGACGGCTCGGTCGTCAAGGCCCGCGACCTGTCCGGACGTGACAACCTGCTGTTCTGGCGCAACAGCGTCTCGGGCGCCATCGAGGTGGTGGCGCGGTCCGGCAGCTGGGGTGCGCTCAACGCGGCCCTGCACGCGAACGACTGACGCCGGCCGTCGGGGGACGTTGAGTCGTGGCGCTCACCCGACGCGGTCGCCTCACCGTCACGCTGTCGGTCACGACGGTGCTCGTGGTCGTGCTGGTCCTGTTGCTGACCCGCAGCCCGCTCGGCTCCGCGGTCGGCCTCGGCACCGCCCCGCCGTGCACGCTGTCCACGTCGACCGGCGACGAGCACTGGTCGACGGTGCAGGCGACGACGGCCACCACTGTCGCCGGTGTCGGCACCCGGATCGGCGCCACCGAGAACGGTGTTGCCGCAGCCGTACGCCGGTCGCTGGCCGTCGATCGTGCGGACCCGATCAGCGCGGCCGCCGCCCGTCAGCTCTACCGGCAGCTGCCCGACGTGGCGAACCCGTCGGCCGACTCGCTGGCCGTGGCTCGCGCGCTGCTCGGACACGGCGGGCCGGCCCTGACCTGCGTGCTCTGCGGTCACCGCCGGGAACGGGCTGGCGACCGAGCAGGCAGGCCGGCTCGGGCTGACCCCGCGGGCAGAGGCGCTCCGCACTGGGCTGCGGGAGGTGTTCGGCCGGCAGAACTTGGGCGGCTTCGCACCCGGCGGCGTGACCACCGGGCACATCGAGGGGTCCGCCCACTACGAGGGGCGGGCGATCGACGTCTTCTTCCGGCCGATCACGACCGAGACCACCCGGGCCGGCTGGCAGACGGCAATGTGGGCGGTAGCCCACGCCGAGCAGTTGCACCTGGCCACCGTCATCTTCGACCGGAAGGTCTGGACGGCCACCCGGTCACTCCAGGGCTGGCGGGACTACCGCTATCCAGGCGGCGCGACGGACAACCCGGTGCTCCTGCACGAGGACCACGTGCATCTCGATGTCGAGCACGGCGGGTGAGAGCGGCATGCACGGTGCGTGCAATGACTCACTTTGACTATGGCGGGGCCCTCCACCCGGTGCCTTACTGAAACGACTCGGGCTGCGACTCGGTAGTCAGTCGATACGCCACAGCCATCCTGACGAAACGACCCCACGCGACGCATCAGACAGGCTCCGAGCAGATATTGGGCGAGGAGAGAACCATGTCTCGTAGGCGAACTCTCGCGGTCATCACGGTGGCATTCGGCGCGCTCCTAGGCGCGCTCGGGGTCTCCGGCGCATCGGCCGCACCCCCCGTGGGGACCGACGCCAGCGAGGTGACTCACTGGAACCAGGTCGCCACGAGCACGCTCGGCGCGATCCCGGGACCGGACGGCGGCGCCCCACCGGCATTCTCGATCAACATGGGCATGGTGCAGGGAGCCGTGTACGACGCGGTCAACGCGATCGGGCCCAAGGAGCATCGCCCATATCTGCTCAACAGGCGCACCGGCGCCAGGGCGTCCATCGACGCCGCTGTCGCGACGGCCGCCTACGACGTGATCTCGGAGCTCGTCTCGACGGCACCGGAGAGGGCGCCGTTCCCCGGGCGCGCCGGACTCCTGAGCACGCTGTCCTCGACGTACGCAGCCTCGCTCGCGTCGATCGACAATGACTCGTTCAAGCGACAGGGCGTCGTGGTGGGACATGCAGCGGCCGACGCGATGCTCGCCGCGAGAGAGGGCGACGGGCGGTTCGGGCCGTCTGCGTGGGTGCCGAACTCCGCGCCCGGACACTGGCAGCCGCTGCTGTCCCCAACCGGCGCACCGCTGCTCGACCCGACCCCGTGGGCGGGCGACGTGAGGCCGTTCCTCATCCAGAGCTCCTCGCAGTTCCGTTCGGTGCCACCGCCCGCGCTCGAGAGCGCGCAGTGGGCGACGGAGTTCAACGAGGTCAAGGCCCTGGGTAGGGCCACCGGCTCGACCCGCACCGACGAGCAGACGTACGTCGCCAAGTGGTGGCAGAGCGCACCGGTGTTCAGCTGGAACGAGGTCGCCCGGCAGCTCATCACCCGGACCGACCTGGACGCCGCCGACAGCGCCAGGCTCCTCGCGCTGCAGAACATGGCCGGTGCGGATGCGTCGATCAACTGCTGGAACGACAAGTACGACTTCGACTTCTGGCGGCCGTGGAACGCCATCCCACGAGCGGGCGAGGACAACAACCCCGCGACGGTCGCCGACCCGGCCTGGACCGCGCTCATCACGGCGCCGTACCCGGAGTGGACCTCGGGCCACAACTGCCTGGACGCCGCGAACACCACGGTGCTGCGGATGTTCTTCGGCGACGACCCCGTGGGAGGGCCCTTCCAGATCACGAGCTTCTTCGTGAACCCGGGAGGACCGGCGGTGCGCTCGTTCGACACGTTCACCCAGCCGCTCACCGAACTGATCGAGGCACGGATCTGGGCCGGCCTGCACTACCGCAGCGCGGACGTGGCGGGCCAGCTGCTCGGCCGCAACGTGGCCAACTACGGGGCCGCGAACTACTTCCAGCCGGTAGGCAGGTGATGATTCACACGCCGGCCCCGTCGTAGAGAGAAAGCCTTCGGCATGAGAGCGCATCAGAAACCGCCCGGTAGTGCCGGTTGCGCGGGAACGTTCCCGCGGGAACGTCTTGGCTGACTCTGAGACACATCTGCGACTGATGCGGCACGACATGCGTTGAGCTCGTCTCACCAGGCGCCTTGGCACCAGATGTCTCC
Organism: uncultured Actinomycetota bacterium; assembly: GCA_963728425.1. Lineage (GTDB taxonomy): Bacteria > Actinomycetota > Actinomycetes > JACCUZ01 > JACCUZ01 > JAVEDA01. The sequence goes on along the minus strand of CAVSKC010000005.1, from coordinate 171,261 downwards.
GGGAGTCAGCGAGGGTGGCCTCCTCGCCGGGCATCAGAGCCAACACGTTCCCGCAGAAACGTGGGCTGTGGACAACCCGTCGGCCGGATGCGCGGTGCCGTCACGAAGGAGAATCGCCGACTGCCGACCCGCTCCACGCGTGCAGTGGCGCCGTCCGACCTGATTGTTCCTTCGTGGCGGCACCGCTGCCGCAGGTCCACCGTCTGCCGGCCTACGGGTTCGAGGCCTCCAGCAGGTCGGCCAGCTCCCGGCGTACGGAGGTAAGCACCGACCCGGCCGACGTCCACTGCCACCACGACGATGCGGCTCGAGCGACGATCCGGTCCGCCTCGGCGCCCAGCCCACGGGCCCGGAGCAACGCGACGTAGTCGAAGTCGTCCATGCCGTCGCGCACCATCGCCAGCCGCACCGACGGCACCACGCCGACCACGCCGGCGGGCCGGCCGGGATAGACCAACGTGCCGTCACCGGGATAGCAACAACCGTAGGTCGGGTCGGTCCACGGGTCGCGCTGCCAGCGGTCGACGGCCCAGTACAGGAGACCGGTGACGCCCTGCGACGCGTTGAGGAAGCCGCCCAGCACCCGGTAGTGCGTGATCGGGAAGTCGAGCTGCCAGCTCGGCGTCCGGCGACCCTGGACCAGCGCCTGGTAGGACCACAGGTCGCCGCCCAGAGCCAGCACCCGGGACCGTAGCGCCGGGTCCAGGTCGCGCAGCTGCCATGGAGTCAGAGCCCAGACGTCCACCGCAGGTCGGCCGGTGCCGTCGTCCAGCAGGTCCGCACGGGGCGTGATGGTCACCAGCTGCTCGACGTCTGCGGCGTGCAGCACCCGCCCCCAGGCCGCCAACTTCTCGGCGACACCGTCACAGCCACCGACCTCGTCGGCGCTGTAGTCGTATCTCCGCAGGGCCGGGTCGTGCGCGGCCGCGGCGGCTCGCACCGTGTCCACCGAAGGTGGCGCCGCGAAAGCGCAGTGGTCGACGTCGGCCCCGCTCCACAGCCCGAGGTCGACCGACGTGAGTCCACGGCGCCGCAGGGCACTCTCGCGCGCGACGGCGACCGGTGCCGGCTGCACCCGGTAGCGCAGCAACAGCTGCTCGACCGCCGCGCGCCGGTTCGCCAGCTGCCACAGGCCGAACCGCGACCCGCTCGCAGGCGCGACCGGCAGCGCGAAGTCCCGCACCCGCAGCGCCACCGGGCCCGACCGCCGGCCCTGACCGCTCGTGACGGTCCAGGTCCCGGTGTAGCCGCCCGGCGCCGCGTCCCGCGGCACCGTGACGTCCACCCAGACCGGCTGGTTGTGACCCGCCGTCACCGGGAACGGCGCCGCCCGGTAGCGCGCTCCGGCTCGCGGCGGTCGGCCGGTCACCGGGTCGACGAACGGCACCAGGGCGTCGGGGAACCAGCTCCACCGCAGCGGCGCACCCGACCTCGCCGGGCTGTGCCGGGTCACCCGCACGTAGTGCTCACGGGCCAACGCGATGCTGCCGATCTCGTCACCCGCGGCGTTCCGCAGCGGCGAGACAGCCACCGACACCCCGGTCAGCGGGCCGCCCCGGGCCCGGATCGCGACCTGGAAGGACTCCGTCTCGCCCCGGGCTGCGTCCAGCCACGCGGCCGTCCGGCTCCCGGCAGGGGTCGCGATCGGTACCCGCTGCGTCGAGGGCACCACCCAGGCGACCGGCTCGCCGGGGCTCTCCGCTCCTACCGCGGTCGCGGCCCCGACCGCAGCAGCGACGACGGCCACTACCACGACTACGCCGGTACGCCGGGCAGCCGACCCGGGCATCGCCGACCTCCCCCGTCGCACCGCCCGAGTATGGGCCGACCGGTGCTCCCCCACAACGAGCCGGGCCGACAACGATCCGGCTACTTACCTGGTGCGGCGGCAATGCATCGGCGAGGCTCGAGCCGTGCGTCGGGGTCTGCGTGGGTGGGGTGTCGTCGCGCTGGCGGCGGCGCTGGTCTCCTGCACGAGCTCGGCCGCCGAGCAGCCGGTCGGTGACCGGGCGCCGACCACGGCCGCGGCCGCCCCCGAGCCGCCCGTCGTCGTCAAGGACTGCTGGGTCCCCGCCGGCGCGGCCAACGTGTCCCTCACCGGTGAGGAGGCGCAGGCGCTCACCGCCCGGGCAGCCGAGCTCGGCCGCACCACCCGCAGCACGGGACGCCTGGTGCAGCAGCTGGCGACCACGGTGCGCGGCACCGTCGCGGTGGACGCCACCACGGCCCGCACCGTCGCCGCGGGCCTGGCCGGGCTGCCGCGGGCGACCCGGCTGGTCTGCGCCTGGGCGCGGGCGGCGGTCGAGCCGCAGGAACCCGGTCCGAGCGGGCTGGTGCCGAGAGCGCGACAGCTCCGGGCGGCCTGGACCCAGGCCTTCGGCTACCTGCCCGCGGGGGGCTTCGCCAGCGGCGGGGTGAGCACCGGTCACGTCGACGGCTCCGCGCACTACGAGGGGCGCGCGATGGACGTGTTCTTCCGGCCGCACGGCGACCAGCGAGCAGCACCGGCGCGGCTGGGTGTTCGCCCAGTGGGTGCTGGCGCACGCCTCCGACCACCAGGTGCTGTCGATCATCTACGACGACCGCATCTGGACGTCCTGGGCAGCCGGACTCGGCTGGCGCGACTACGTGCACCCGGGTGCCACGATGCGCCACCGCGGCAACGCCGTGCTGCGCCACCTCGACCACGTGCACGTGGCGGTCGAGAGCGGGCGCCCCTTCGGGCTCCGCTGACCGTACGGCTAAGCCGTGATCCGAGCCGCCGCCGCCGTGACCCGCTCGTCGGTGGCGGTCAGCGCCACCCGCAGGTGCTTGCTCGCTGCCGGCCCGTAGAACTCCCCCGGCGCGGCCAGGATCCCCAGCCCGGCCAGCGAGTCCAGCGACACCCAGCAGTCCTCACCGCGGGTCACCCACAGGTAGAGGCCGGCCTCCGAGCCGTCCACCCGCCAGCCGGCCCGCTCGAACGCGGCCCGCAGCACCTCGCGCCGGGCCCGGTAGCGGGCGTGCTGCTCGTGCACGTGCGGCTCGTCGTCCAGCGCGGCGACCATGGCGGCCTGCACCGGCGCGGGCACCATCATCCCCGCGTGCCGCCGCACCTCCAGCAGCTCGCGGACGAGCACGGGGTCACCGGCCACGAACGCGGCCCGGTAGCCGGCGAGGTTCGACCGCTTCGACAGCGAGCAGACCGCGAGCAGGCCCTCGTGGCTGCCGTCGCACACCCGCTCGTCGAGCACCGACGGCGCCCCGGTCGCCTCCCACTCGCCCCACCCCAGCTCGGCGTAGCACTCGTCGGAGGCCACCACCGCGCCGCGCTCGCGGGCCCACGCGACGACCTTGCGCAGGTGCTCCACCGGCAGCACCCGGCCGGTCGGGTTGGCCGGCGAGTTCAGCCAGACCAGGCGGACCCGCTGCGGGCCGAGCGACGTCAGGCCGTCCGCGGCGACAGGGGTGGCGCCGGCCAGCCGCGCCCCCACGTCGTACGTCGGGTAGGCGACCTCCGGGTGCACCACCACGTCCCCGGGGCCGAGCCCCAGCAGGGTGGGCAGCCAGGCGACCAGCTCCTTGGAGCCGACCGTCGGCAGCACCGCAGCCGGGTCGACCCCCGGTGCCCCGCGCCGGGCGAACCACCGGACCACGGCGTCGCGCAGCGCCGGCGTGCCGTGGGTGAGCGGGTAGCCGGGCGCGTCGGACGCGGCCTCGAGCGCCCGGCGTACGACCTCCGGGGTGGGGTCGACCGGGGTCCCGACCGAGAGGTCGACGATGCCGTCCGGGTGGCTGCGGGCGGTCTCGGCGAACGAGGTCAGCCGGTCCCAGGGGAAGTCCGGCAGCCGGCCGGACAGCCGGGCCGGCCGTCGTCATGTCGACGCGGGTCAGTGGGCCTGTTCCTGCGGCGGCAGCGCGGCGATCAGCGGGTGGTCCTTGTCGATCTTGCCGAGCTTGGCGGCGCCACCGGGCGAGCCGAGGTCGTCGAAGAACTCGACGTTCGCCTTGTAGTAGTCCTTCCACTGCTCCGGGGTGTCGTCCTCGTAGAAGATCGCCTCGACGGGGCAGACCGGCTCGCAGGCGCCGCAGTCGACGCACTCGTCCGGGTGGATGTAGAGCATCCGGTTGCCTTCGTAGATGCAGTCGACGGGGCACTCCTCGATGCACGCCTTGTCGAGCAGGTCGACGCACGGCTGCGCGATGACGTAGGTCACGGTCCGGTCCCTCCCGGGGAGTGTTCGAGCCAATCGTTCAAGCCAGCGGGCCAGCGGGCCAGCAGCGGCCCGCCTCCTAGTATCCAGTGTCCACTAGACACGCTAGACGCTAGACACCGAGGGTGCGGGACATGCTGACCAGTCAGGACGTGGGACGGCGGGTGTCCGTGCGCCGCCGGGTCGAGGGCGGGCTGACCGACGTGCTGGGCCACCTGCTCGACGTCACCGACGACCACCTCGACGTGCTGGCCCGCGGCGAGGTCCTGAGCCTGCCGACCGCCGCCGTCACCGCCGCGAAGGTGGTGCCGCCGGCGTCCCCGCGCCGCGGCTGGGAGGTGCCGTCGGTGACCCCGGACGACATGCAGCGGATCTGCTGGGCGGGCTGGCCGGCCCGGGACACCGAGCTGCTCGGCGACTGGGCGCTGCGCGCCCACGGCGGCATCACCGGCCGGGCCAACTCCGCGATGGCCGTCGGCGACCCCGGGATGCCGGTGCCGGAGGCACTGCGCGCGGTCGAGTCCTGGTACGCCGGGCGCGGCCTCCCGCCGCTGCTCCAGCTCCCGCTGGCCGACCCCGCCAACCTGGTGATGGCCGACCAGGGGTGGCCCCGGCTGCACGTCACCGTCGTGCAGGTGGCGCCGATCGCCGCCGTCCTGGCCGGGATCGACCCTCACGACGACCTGCGCGTCGTGGTCGAGCCGGTGCCGTCGAGCGACTGGCGGTCGCTGATGCACGACCTGGACACCGACGACCCCGAAGCCCACGTGGCCATCCTCACCGGTCCCGAGCGGGTCGGCTTCGCGACGCTGTACCGCGGCGACGAGCCGGTCGGCATCGGCCGGGTGTCGGTCGAGGGCGAGTGGGCCGGGGTGACGTCGGTGGACGTCGCACCGGCGGCCCGGCGGCAGGGCATCGGCTCGGCGGTGATGGCGGCCCTGCTCGGCTGGGCCGAGCAGCAGGGCGCCTCCTCGACGTACCTGCAGGTGCGGGCGGCCAACCCGGCGGCGCTCAAGCTCTACGACGCGCTCGGCTACGTCACCCACCACCCCTACGGCTACCGGGCGCCGGCCGCCTGACCGCAGCGGACCTCGTTCTCGGGGACGTACTTCGTGCGCAGCTTGTCGGTCCTGACCTGTTGGCCGCGCTGGTAGAAGTTCCGCGTCACCACGACCCGGAACCCCGGGACACCCTCGGTGGCCACGCAGTCGCCCTTCTCGGTGCCTGCCGGCCGCTGGTCGTCGACGACCGTGGAACGGCTTGACGTCGTAGCGCGGGCCCTTGACCGACTCGATCCGGAACCGCTTGGTCCCGTAGATGGTCACGGTCACCGAGCTGTTCGTGTACGACGTGGTGATGAAGACGCCGTTCGGGGAGTCGTTGCGGAACCGCAGGTCCTTGAAGCCCCACGCCACCGTCGCGTCCCGGCCCTCGGGGTAGCGGCTGATGTAGAAGCTGTGCGCGTGGTGCTCGACAAGCTCGAGACCGGCGAAGTACGCGGCGTTGAACGTCGTGGTCGCCAGCTGCGAGACGCCGCCGCCGAAGTCGACCTCGAGCTGGCCGTTGTTGATGATGAAGCCGGCCTCGAAGCCCCGCGCCTCGGTGCGCTCGCCCACCGTCCGGTTCAGGCTGAAGACCCGCCCCGGCAGCACCAGGGTGTGGTCCATCAGGTCGGCGGCCCGGTGGATGTTGGTCAGCCGTGGTGGGAAGTCGGACGGGTAGTACGTCGTGTAGGTCGCGACCCGCTCGACCACGCCGAGACCCTGCGCCACCTCGGTCGTCACCTCAGGCTCGCTGACCTCGAGAGGGACCGTCACGGTCCGGCCGGCGCCGGTGCGGCTCAGCGCGGGCAGCACGGCAGCCGACAGTGTGGCCGGCAGCACTTCACGACCGGACCGGGACGGTACGACGGTGGGCGTGCCGGACCGGATCCGGAAGCTCGCGTCGGTGGCCGGCGTCTCGACGGCCGCCAGCGGTGGCCCGATCGCGGTGTGCAGGGCCGCGCCGTCCAGCCGAGGCGTCAGGCTGCCGTTCCCGTCCGGCCGCAAAGGTCAGTGCAGCCGCGATGGCCGCCGGGGTGACGGTGACCGAGGTTCCGTCGACGACCAGCGTGAGATCCGACGCGGTGGCGGGGGTGGCGACCTCGTCGGCGACTCGCTGGACCTCGGCCCGGCTCACCTCCGGGCTGGTGGTGGTCGCCGGGAGCGGCACCGGGGTGCCGTCGTCCAGGTAGGGCGCGCGGAGGTAGGCCTCGGCCAGCGCGTCAACGCTGTCCCGGCGTACCAGGGTCAGACCTGGCACCGGCAGCACCGGCTTGACGACCCCGGCCCGGCCGAACCGCACCGACCCCTCGACCCGCTCCCGGTCCATGCTGTCCGCGAGCCGGTCCACCGCCGCGCCGAGCCTGGCCCGGTCGACGGTGACGGCAGGCTCCACCTCCTCGCCTCCGGCCACGGCCTGGAGCAGGTGGACGGGGTTCCAGCTGCGGGCGCGTGCGGCGGCCAGGGTGGCCTCGACGTCGAAGGACAGGCCGGACCGGGCCGGGTGCACGACGGCGTGCGCGCCGCCGGCAGTGACCGGGACGGCCAGGTGAGCGTCGTCGCGCAGCGCCCGGGTCAGCGTCGCGGCAGCCTGGCTGCGGGACTGGCCCCCGATGTCGACGCCGCGGACGGTGGTGCCGCGGGCGAAGCCGGAGCCGGCCGCGAGGTACAGGCCCGCCCACACCACGACGACCAGCGCGAGCACGCCGAGGCCGGCCACCAGCAGCCGTCGCGTCACCGCGGTCAGGAGGTCGTGCCGTAGCGGCCACGGTGGTAGAGCAGCGGGGCGCCGTCGCGGTCGCCCTGCACGGCGGCCAGGACGGCGCCGAGCACGATGTCGTGGTCACCGCCGTCGTAGACCGCCCGGGTGCGGCACTCCAGCCAGGCGAGCGAGCCGTCCAGCAGGGCAGCCCCCGTGACGCCGCGGTGGTGCGGGTAGCGGTCCAGCTGGCCCACCAGGGGGCGGCCCTTGGTGGCGAACCAGTCAGCAGCCCGACGCCCGGTCGTGGACAGGATCGACGCCGCCCAGGTTCCCGACTCGACCACGGCGTCCCGGAACCGCGCGTCCTTGTCGACGCAGACCAGCACGAGCAGCGGCTCCAGCGACACCGAGGTGAAGGCGCTCGCGGTCATCGCGTGGTCGAAGGTGCCCACCCGGGTGGTGACGACCGTCACGCCGGTCGCGAAGTGGCCGACCGCGCGCCGGTAGGCAGCCGGGTCGACCTCGGGGTCGGCGGGCTGCGGCGGCGGGGCTGGGGCGGGCACGGACATCGCTGCCGACCCTACCCGCGGGTCGCCACGCTCAGACGCCGTCGGTCAGGACTGGTGGACGCTGCCGGCCAGGCGGGCGTTGCTGATCACGACGGCCGCCGGACCTTCGACGAGCCGCAGCGTGTTCAGGGACGCCTCGCCGAACGCGTTCTTGGTGGCGCTGGACAGCGCCAGGCAGCCCACGACCCGGCCACCGGCCCGCAGCGGCATCGACAGGAAGGTCGCCATCCGGCCCTCGTCGTCCTGGCCCAGGAAGCCGTGGATGTCGGCCACCCGCGGCACCAGGTCGTGCACGTTGACCTGCTCCCCGGTGACCTGGGTGGCGGCGTCCGCGATGGCGCCGAAGAACTCGGTGTACTGCAGCTGGGAGGACTCCCGCGCGACGGTGAGGTAGGTCAGCCGGTCGTCCAGCATGCACACCGCGGCCAGGTCATAGTCGACGATCCGGCCGAGGACGCCGAGGACGGCGGCCACCGACTCCTCGAAGCCGTGCACGTCCGCCGCGATCTGGGTGACCTCGGACGACACCGAGGCCTCGAACAGCTTGCGGTCCAGCAGCTCGGAGACCCGTGCCATCACCTCGTCGTCGCCGACCTCGACGGGGTCGGGGCGCAGCGGGGGCCGGCCACCGCGGGCGGCGTCGGCCGCCTCGATGACCTCGTTGATGGCGTCGACGAGCTCGGGCGCCTCGAAGTCCTTGGTCAGGAAGCGGTCGGCGCCGGTCTGCTTGCCCCAGTAGCGGTCCGACGCGGCGTCCAGCGAGGTCAGCAGCACGACCGGGATCTCCGCGGTCTGCCAGTCGTCCTTCAGGAGCCGCGCGGCCACGTAGCCGGACAGCCGCGGCATCTGGACGTCCAGGATGACGGCATCGGGCTGGGTGCGGAACACGCCCTGGACGGCCTCCACGCCGTCCTCGGCGGTGACGACGGTGAAACCGGCCCGCTCCAGCACGGTGGACACGATGCGGCGCAGCGTCGGGCTGTCGTCGGCGATCAGCACGGTGGGCTGTTTATTCATCAAGGCACTCCGCTCTCAGCGGCCCAGCAAGCGGCGGACCGTATCGATGAGTTCGGCCTGGTCGAACTCGCTCTTGAGCAGATAGGCGCTGGCACCTGCGTCCAGACCGGCCCGCTGGTCGGCCGGATCACCTCGCGAGGTCATGATCACGACGGGCACGTCCTCCCAGCCGCGGGTCCGGCGCAGGGTGCGGGTCAGCGTGAACCCGTCCATGCCGGGCATCTCGACGTCGGAGAGCACCAGGTCGACCGGGTCCTGGCTCAGGCGGGCCGCACCGTCCAGCCCGTCGACAGCGGTCAGCACGTCGTAGCCGGCGCCCTCGAGGATCACCCGCTGCAGCTCGCGGACCCCCACCGAGTCCTCCACGACCAGCACCCGCGGCCGGGCCGCCGGTCCTGCTGCCTCTGCCGACGTACGCCGGGTCGGCGCGCCCAGACTGGCCGGCGCCTGGCCGCCGCCGGAGGCCAGCTGGCGGACGGCGATCTCCCGGATGTCCAGCACCAGCACCACGGTGCCGTCACCGTCGATGGTGGCCCCGGCGACCGTGGGCAGCCGGCCGAGGAAGGTCCCGAGCTCCTTGACCACGACCTCGAGCTCACCCTCGAGCGCATCGACCGCGAGGGCCAGCAGGTCGCCGGCACCGCCGTGCTGGACCACGACGGCGGCGCGCGGCTCGCGCTCGCCGGACACACCGAGCGCCCGGCCGAGGTCGACGAGCGGCATGGTCCGGCCGTCCCGGGCGAGCACCGTCACCCCGGCCACCTGGTGCCGCTCGGCGGTCGCCAGCCCGAGGGTCTCGACCACGCCGGACACGGGCAGCGCGTAGCGCTCGGTGCCCACCCGAGCAAGCAGGCAGCGCAGCACGCCGAGCGTCACCGGCAGGCTGATGGTGAAGGTGGTGCCGCGACCGGGCTCGGCGCGCACCTCGATGGTCCCGCTGAGGTCCTCGACCACCGTGCGGACGACGTCGAGTCCGACGCCGCGGCCGGAGGTCTGGGTGATCTCGTCGCGGGTGGAGAAGCCCGGCGAGAAGAGCACCTGCAGCAGCGCGGCACCGGTGAGGGCGGAGTCGGCCGGCAACGCGCCGCGGGCGATGGCGACCGCGCGCAGGGTTGCCTCGTCGACTCCGCGGCCGTCGTCGGAGACCTCGATCACGACCGTCGACCCGGCGGCGCGGGCCGAGACGGTGACCGTCGCCTGGGGAGGCTTGCCCGCCTGGATCCGCTCCGCCGGCGACTCGCAGCCGTGGTCCACGGCGTTGGTCACCAGGTGGCGCAACGCGTCGGCCACCGCGTCGAGCACTCTCGTGTCGAGCTCGACGTCCTGGCCGGTGAGCACGAGCGCCACGTCCTTGACCGGGTCGTCGGGGGTCCGCGGCGCGGCCAGCTCGCGGACCAGCTGCGGGAAGCCGGCCACCAGGCGCCGCAACGGGACCATCGCGAGGCCCATGGCGCCGTCGCGCACGTCGGCGAGCCGGGCCTGGCCGTCCTCGGCGCGGGTCAGGAGCTCCCGGGTGGCGGCGCCCAGCTGGTCACCCAGCGCCCCCAGCTTGTGCAGCGCGTCGAGCAGGCGGGGGTCCAGGTCGGCCCCGGCCAGCGACTCGCGGACAGTGCGGGCGGCCCGGGCGTGGTCGGCCGCCAGCGTCGCGAGCTCGCGGCCCTGCCGGGTGACCCGGCGCACGTCCAGCTCGGCCTCGCCGACGACGTCGACCAGGTCGTGCACCCGGCGGGTGGGGACGCGGATCGAGTCGGTGCCCCGGCCGCGCGAGTCGTCGTGGTCGACCACCTCGTCCTCGGTGGCCAGCCGCGGCACCGTCACCGGGTCGTCGCCGGCCACGGCGGAGTCCAGCGCCGCCACGACGGCAGCGAGCTCGTCGGCACCCACCGGGTGAGCGGCACCCGGCAGCGAGCGGCTGATGCTCTCGGCCGAGACGAGCAGCACGTCGACCAGGTCCTTGCGGACGGTCAGCCGGCCCTCCTTGAGCGCACCGAGCAGGTCCTCGGCCCGGTGCGCGACGTCGACCACGCCGCCCAGCCCGAGCATCCGGGCCGAGCCCTTGACCGTGTGCGCGTCCCGGAACAGGCCCGCGACCAGCTGGCGCGGCGACGGGTGCGCCTCGAGCCGCAGCAGCCCCTCGCACAGCGACGCGAGCCGCTCCTCGACCTCGGCCCGGAAGGTGGCCACCAGCTCCGGGTCGTCGGCCCAGCTGCCCATCTCAGCTGACCCGGAACTGCTCGATCGACGACCTCAGCTCGGCGGCGAGCACGTTCAGCTGGGCAGCCGCTGCCGCGGCCTGCTTGGACCCGACGGCGTACTGGCGGGACACGTCGGAGACCTGGGTCATCGCGGACACGACCTGGTCCGAGGCGGACCGCTGCTGCTGGGTGGCGATCGAGATCTCCTTGGCCGCCGTGGTGGTCTCGTCGACCATGCCGGAGATGCGCTCCAGGGCGTCGACGACCTCGCGGCCGAGCGCAGCCCCGCTCTGGACCTCCTTGGCGCCCTCCTCGCTGGCGAGGATGGTGGCGCTGGTCTCGGCCTGGATCTGGGTGACGATGGCCTGGATCTGCCCGGCCGACTCCTGCGAGCGCTCGGCCAGCTTGCGCACCTCGGAGGCGACCACGGCGAAGCCGCGGCCGTGCTCGCCGGCCCGGGCCGCCTCGATGGCGGCGTTGAGGGCCAGCAGGTTGGTCTGGTCGGCGAGGTCGTCGATGACCACGAGGATCCGGCCGATCTCCTGGCCCTTCTCGCCCAGGGACAGGGCCCGGGTGGCGATCGAGTCGACCCGGTCCGCGATGGCATCCATGGCCGCCACCGAGGTGGCGACCGCGGTGCGGCCGTCCTCGGCGTGCCGCAGCGTCTCGGCGGCGTAGCGGGCCACCGACTCCGCGGTGTCGGCGATCTGCGCGGCCGTGGCGGCCAGCTCCTCGATGGTCGAGGTGGTCTCGGCGACGGCCGACGACTGCTGGGTGGCGCTGGCGGCGTGCTCCTCGGCAGTCGCGAGCAGCTCGCCGGCACTGGCGGTGATCTGGTCGCCGCCGGAGCGGATCTGCTCGACCAGCTGACGCAGGTTGAGCAGGGTGTTGTTGAACGACTCGGTCAGGGCCCGCACCGACTCGTTGGCGGTCTCCCCCGCCTCGACCCGGACGGCCAGGTCTCCCTCGGCGGCCTGGGCCAGCACCGACGACAGCTCGTCGACCCGGCCGCTGAGCTCGTCGCGCTCCTCGCGGGCCGCCCGGCGCTCGTCCCATACGGCGGCGCACAGCAGCCCGACGAACCAGGTGATGCCCGGGCCCAGCGGCAGCACCAGGACCAGGGAGCCCCACTCGTGGTCGGTGACGGGTCCGGCGGCGACCACCGCGACCGCGGTCGCGACGGTCGAGGCACAGCCGATCAGGAAGCTCCGCAGCCGGGACATCGACACGGCGGCGATGAGCAGTGGCGCAGCCATCAGGGCCCAGTACGGCCGCTCCAGGCCGCCCGTGGTGGCCACCAGGCCGGCGATCCAGACCACGTTGGCGACCACCAGGCCGGCCCGGTAGCGCTCGATCATCGTGCGCTCCTCGACCAGCCGCTCACCGAACAGCGTGAGCGCGGCGAGACCCCCGGCGCTGACGACCCCCACGACGAGCCACAGCCCGACCGCAGCCATCGCGAAGTCCGCGCCGGCCGACCGGTCCAGCAGGACGGCTGCGGTCGCGGTGACGAGCGTGAGCCCGAGGGTGAGCGTCGACGCCCCGTTGAGCCTCTTCCAGAACTCCACCAATGCCTCCACGGCACTCGACCGGTCCGGGCAGGACCGTCACCCGTTCATCGGGCGTGCGAGCGCTGTTCTGTAGGCCGGACGGGGGACGAGGCTGCCGGTCCGGCCGGCCGTCAGGAGACGTGCCGGCGGCGGTCGACCCGCTCCCGCAGCTTCAGCACGGCCGCAGGCGTCCAGGACGGCGATCGGGCCGGACCGGTCCGCCACCTGGCCGAGCACCAGCGAGGCGGCGTCGGCCGTCAGGGTCGGCGGCGGCGACGCCGGGTCGGCCAGCTCACCGTCGTACACGCCCGGGACCGCCTCGGCGACCACGCCCGCGACCACGCCGTCGCGGGCCAGGACGACCAGCCGGGCGCTGCCGGGCAGCGGCAGCGTCTCGGCCGCCAGCAGCGGGCGCAGGTCGAGCACGGGCAGCATCCGGCCGCGCCAGTTGGCCACCCCGGCCAGCCACAGCGGCGCCCCCGGGACCCTGGTCAGCCCGGGCACCGGCGCGACCTCGGCGACGTCGCCCATCGCCACGGCGTAGCGGGAGGCGCCGAGCCGGAGCAGCACGCCGCCGGCCGGCACGCCAACGACGACCTCGAGGCTGTCGGCGCCGACGACATCGGCGACCTCGGCGGTCGCTGCGGGGTCGGGAGCCATGAGGGGGTCATCGGCCGTCTGCCGGCGCCCCTGAATAGGGGAGCGCGACGCAGCCGCCGGCGAGCAGGGTGCCGCCGAGCAGCCAGACGTAGCCCGCCACCGAGCCCGGCACGACGAGGTCTCCCTCAGGACGCCGCGAGGCGAGCACCACGACGGCCACCAGCCAGCCGAGCGCGGCGGCCGCGGCGCCCGGCCGGCCCAGCAGCAGGCCGCTGGTGACGAACACCCCCGCGCTCAGCGGGGCGGCGACGGCCAGCCCGACCGGCAGCCCAGCGAGGACCAGCGGGTGCACGAACGAGCCCAGCACGCCCGCGCAAGCGCCGGCCGCCGCGGCCGGCAGCACCAGCAGGGCGCGGAGGGCGGGAGGCACCAGGGCACCGTACGCGTCCGGGTGCCTCCGGCCGGTGCTACTCGTCCGCGGTGACCACCGTGCTGGTCGTCGTGGCCGTGGTGGTCGTGCGCAGGTCGATGGTCCGCTCGCCGATCGGCGTGCGACGGGGGCCGTTGGCCGCCGCCTGCTCGAGGACCTCGGTGATCTCCCGGCCGATCAGCTCGTGCCGCTCCAGCAGCGCGTCGCGCAGCGCGGCCACCAGGTGCTGGTTGGTGTCGAGCAGCCCCCGCACCACGGTCTTCTGCCGCTGCAGCATCTCCTCGACCCGGCGCCGGCCCTCGGAGTCGCCGAGCACCCGGCCCACCAGGTTGGTGTCGCTGAACCCGCTGTTCTGCACCGCGGAGTAGGACACCAGCGTGTCGGTCATGCCGGCCGCGCCGACCATCTGGGCCGCGACCTGGGTGGCGTACACGAGGTCGCCGGCCGGGCCGGTGGAGACGTCGCCGAAGAACAGCTCCTCGGCGACCTGGCCGCCCATCGCGATCTGGATCAGGCCGGTGAGCTCCTTGCGGGACCGGGTGTAGACGTCGTCCCGGTCGCCGTGGGCGAGCAGGCCGAGGGCCTCGCGGCGCTTGATGATGGTGAGGATCTCCAGCCGTCGCTCCGGCGCGACCAGCCAGGCCACGGTGGCGTGGCCGGCCTCGTGGGTGGCGATCAGCCGGCCCTCGTGGTCGGTGTAGGCGACCGGCTGGCCCAGCCCGACCTCGACCTGCATCCGGGCGTGCTCGACGTCGGCCCAGGACATCTTGGTGCGCGTCTCCCGGACGGCCTGGATCAGCGCCTCGTCGAGCAGGCCCTCGAGCATCGCCGGGCTGTAGCCCTGGGTGACGGCCGCCAGGGCGTCCCGGCGCTCGTCCAGGTCGAGCTCCTCGAGGTGTGCCTTGCGGGTCAGGAAGTGGTCGATCAGCTGGCGCCGGCCGACCTTCGGCGGCAGCTCGAAGGTGAGCCGCCGGTCGAAGCGGCCGGGGCGCAGCAGCGCGGGGTCCAGCGAGTCGGCCCGGTTGGTCGAGGCGATCAGCAGGATGTTGGCGGGCTTGCCGGCCGGGCCGCGCACCTGGCGGTGGGGGGGCAGCAGCAGGTTGACGGCGTCGGCCAGCTTGCCGAGCAGCTTCTCGCCGCCGGTCGGCTCGTCGAAGGACTGCATCTGCACGAGCAGCTCGTTGACCGCGGTCTGCAGGTCACTGCCGCCGGTGAACGGAGCGCTGGTGGTCGCCGCCGGCAGGGTGGTGGTCATCGGCAGGCCCTCCAGGCCACCGCAGCCCAGCAGGCTCGCGGTCGCCGGCGCCGCGGTCATGGCCGTGCCGTGGCGGGCCAGGCCGATCGCGTCGAACTCGTCGATGAAGCCCACCGCGCCGCCGTGCTTGCGGGCCGACTTGCGCAGGGCCCGGAAGTACTGGCGGACCTTGCGGCTGGTGGCGCCCTGGAAGCTGGACTGGAACGACGTCGCGGTGGCGAACAGGAACGGCACCCCGGCCTCGGCCGCGAGCGCCTTGGCCGTGTAGGTCTTGCCGGTGCCTGGCCCGCCCTCGAACAGCAGGCCGCGCCGCGGCCGGCCGCCCATCTCGCGGGCGAAGCTGCGGTGGGACAGGAACAGCTGGAGCGATCGGACGACCTCGTCCTTGACGACGTCGATGCCGACGACGTCGGCCAGCCGGACGTCGATCTGCTCCGGCCGGATCACCGTGTGCGGCGACCTGCCGGTGACAAAGAACTGGGCGGCCAGCAGCAGGATCAGGGCCCCGAAGAACAGGGCGGGGAAGAGCACCAGCGGGTCGACCGACGGCAGCCGGAACAGGTCGAACGGGCGGCCGTCGATGATGCGGTACCAGAGGAACGCGGTGGGCAGCCCGACCCACCCGATCAGTCGCAGCAGCCGGGACCGGCGCAGCTCCTCGCGGCTGCGGCCGACGTCGGCGCCGCCCTCGGTGTGGCTCAGGTCCAGGACACCTGACATCCCCGTGCCGGTGCCGGTCTCGCTGGTAGCCATTGCCGCCTCCGCCCGCTCGTCGCGCTAAGCCTTCGGATGCAGTCTCACCCTCGGCCGGGTGGGCGCAATCCGGCCGGAGCCGGTATTCACCCGGTTGCGACGATCCCGTCACCCGTTCGGCGCACCCCAGGTGTGCGTTCGTCACGCACGGTGAGCGGTTCGCGCTACTGGAGGCCTGCGAACAGGTCGACCTCGCGGCCGTCGGCGTCACGCTCTGTGCCGAGCTCTCCCCGCACCAGGCGGTAGTACTCGACCCCCCAGACCCGGTTGCCGAGGTTGTTCGACAGGGCGAAGAACGGCCCGTCCACGGTGATCTGGGTCGCGTGCGCGCGCATCGCGGCCATCTTCGCCTCGACCAGGTCCATGCCGTCGATCCTGGTGGTCACCTGGTCGTCGGGCAGCACGAAGCTCGGCATCTCGTCGGTGTCGGGATCCATGCCCTCGAAGAAGGTCTGGTCACCGGCCTCGCGCACCGCGCGGATCCCGTCCCGCAGCACGGTCTCGGGGATCGCGTTCCAGTAGATCTTCGCCACCTGCCATGACTCACCGCGCCCGAAGTCCGGGTCGGCCGCGAGCTCGACGCCGCGCATCGCGACCCGGTGGGCCTGGATGTGGTCGGGGTGCCCGTAGCCACCGTCGTCGTCGTAGGTCAGCAGCACCTGCGGCCGCACCTCGCGGATCACTTCGACCAGGAAGCCGGCCGCCTCGTCCAGGTCGGCCTGCCAGAAGCAGTCCGGCCGGTCGTTGGTCGGCAGGCCCATCATCCCGGAGTCGCGGTAGCGGCCCGGCCCGCCGAGGAACCGATGGTCGCGGACGCCGATCGCCTCCATCGCGGTCGCGAGCTCGCCGATGCGGTGCTGACCCAGCTGGTCGTCCTTGTCGGCTGCGAGGTGTGCGAGCTCGGGGACCAGGACCTCACCCTCCTCGCCGAGGGTGCAGGTGACGAGCGTGACGTGGGCTCCCTCACCGACGTACCGCGCCATCGTGACGCCGTTGCCGATCGTCTCGTCGTCGGGGTGGGCGTGCACGAGCAGCAGCCGGCGGCCCGAGTCGAGCGCCTCCATGCTGCCCTCGGCCTCGGGTGAGGCCTGCTCGAGCACCGATGCCGCGGCCTGCAGGACCGCCTCCTCCGACGATGCAGCGGATGCAGCCGATGTCGACGATGTAGCGGCACCTGCCGGCTCGTCGGCCGGCGGGCCCTCGGGGATCGTCGTCATGCCCGCGACCCTACCTGCGGACCACGCTTCAGTAGGTTGCCCTGGTGACTGACGACAGCTCTCGCTCCTTCCCCCGGCTCAACGCGCGCACCGACGGCTTCACCCGGGGTGCGCCGCGGTCGCTGCAGCTGGACCCGACCGGCTCGCGGCTGACCTTCCTGCGCTCGGAACACGGCACCGACCCGGTCGGCGCGTTGTGGTCGCTGGATGTCGCCACCGGCGCCGAGACCCGGGTCGCTGACCCGCGCGCGATGCTCGCGGGCGGGTCCGAGCAGCTGTCCCGGGCCGAGCAGGCCCGGCGCGAGCGCAGCCGGGAAGGAGCCGCGGGCATCGTCGGCTACGCGACCGACCGGGACGCCACGGTGGCGGCCTTCGCCCTTTCCAGCCGGCTGTGGCTGGCCGACCTCGGGGCCGACCCGGCCGTGCGCGAGCTGCCGGCGGTCGGCTCGGTCATCGACCCGCGCCCCGACCCGACCGGCCGCTGGGTCGCGTACGCGGCCGACGGCGGCCTGCACATCGTGGGTTCCGACGGGGCAGGCGCTCGGACCCTCGCGGCGGCCGAGAAGTCGGACGTCTCGTGGGGGGTGGCCGAGTTCCTGGCCGCCGAGGAGATGGGCCGCCACCGCGGCTACTGGTGGTCCCCCGCCGGCGACGCCGTCCTCGCCGCGCGGGTCGACGAGAGCCCGGTGCAGCGGTGGCACATCGCCGACCCCGCCAACCCGTCGACACCCGCCACCGAGGTGCGCTACCCGGTGGCGGGCAGCGCCGACGCCGAGGTGACGCTGCACGTCCTTCGCCTCGACGGCCGGCGCACCGACGTCACCTGGGACAGCTCCGCCTTCCCCTACCTCACCGCCGTCTCCTGGTCGCCGGCCGGAGCGGTGTTGCAGGTGATGTCGCGCGACCAGCGCCGGGCCGAGGTCCGCGCGGTCGACACCGCCACCGGCGCGACCTCGCTGCTGCTGGCGCAGTCGGACCCGGTGTGGCTGGACGTCGTGGCCGGCGTGCCCGCCCTGCTGCCCGACGGGCGCCTGGTGACGACCGCCGAGCTCGACGGGGCCCGTCGTCTCGTCGTCGACGGCGAGCCGGTCACCGACACCACGGTCCAGGTCGGGTCGGTGCTCTCCGTCGGCGACGACGGCGTCCTGGTGGTCGGGACCGACGACCCGACGCAGCAGCACCTGTGGCGGTGGACGCCCGCTGCCGGGGTCGAGCGGCTGACCGGGCCGGGTGGTGTGCACACCGGCGCCGCCGCGGGTGTGTCGGTGGTCGTCGCGAGCCTCGCCGCCGGCGAGCCCGCCACCCTGGTGGCGGTCCACCGCGCCGGGCACGAGCCCCGCCCGGTGACGTCGTACGCCGAGACTCCGCCCCCGCTGCCCCGGCCCACCTTCTACCGGGTCGGCGCCCACGACCTCGCGGTGGGCGTCGTGCTGCCCCGGGACCATGTGCCGGGCACGCCGCTACCGGTCCTGATGAGCCCGTACGGCGGCCCGCACCACCGAGAGGTCATGGACAGCCCGACACGCTGGCTGCAGGCCCAGTGGATCGCCGACCAGGGCTACGCCGTGGTGAAGGCGGACGGTCGGGGCACCGGCGGCCGCGGGCCGGACTGGGACCGGGCGATCCGGGACGAGTTCGCCACGGTCGCGCTCGCCGACCAGGTGGAGGCCCTGCACGGGGTGGCCGACCTGGTGCCGGACCTCGACCTGACCCGGGTCGCGATCCTGGGCTGGTCGTTCGGCGGGTACCTCGCGGCGCTGGCCGTGCTGCGCCGCCCGGACGTGTTCCACGCCGCCGTCGCGGGTGCGCCGGTCACCGACTGGCGGCTCTACGACACCTTCTACACCGAGCGCTACCTGGGGCACCCGGACGAGGCGCCGGACGTCTACGACCGCAACAGCCTGCTGGCCGACGCCCCGGCCCTGACCCGGCCGCTGCTGCTGATCCACGGCACCGCCGACGACAACGTGGTGGTGGCCCACACGCTGCGGCTGTCGGCAGCCCTGCTCGAGGCCGGGCGGCCGCACGACGTGCTGCCGCTGAGCGGCGTCACGCACATGACCCCGCAGGACGTGGTCGCCGAGAACAAGCTGCGCCTGCAGGTCGAGTGGCTCGACCGGGCGCTGGCTCGCTGACGCCTAGATGAGGTGCTTCTCCTCCGGGAAGTGGCAGGCGCCGTAGTGGCCGGGGGCGAGCTCGCGCAGCAGCGGGATCTCCTCGGCGCAGCGGTCCTGGGCCTTGGGGCACCGGGTCCGGAACACGCAGCCTGACGGCGGGTTGATCGGGGAGGGCAGGTCGCCCTTGAGCAGGATCCGCTCCCGGCCGCGCTCGGCGTTGGGGTCGGGCAGCGGCACCGCCGAGGTCAGCGCGTGGGTGTACGGGTGCAGCGGGCCCTCGTAGATGCGCTCCGCGTCGGCGATCTCCATGATCCGGCCGAGGTACATCACCGCGATCCGGTCCGAGATGTGACGCACCACCGACAGGTCGTGGGCGATGAAGACGTACGCCAGCCGGAACTCGTCCTGCAGGTCCTCCAGCAGGTTGACCACCTGGGCCTGGATCGACACGTCCAGCGCGGACACCGGCTCGTCGCAGACGATGAGCTTGGGCCGCAGGGCGATCGCGCGGGCGATCCCGATCCGCTGCCGCTGGCCGCCGGAGAACTCGTTGGGGTAGCGGTTGAAGTGCTCGGGGTTCAGGCCGACCCGGGCCATCAGGTCCTGCACCTCGGCCTGCACACCCCGGGCGGGCTTGACGCCCTGCACCTTGAACGGTGCCGAGATGATCGCACCCACCGTGTGCCGCGGGTTCAGCGAGGAGTAGGGGTCCTGGAAGATCATCTGCATCTCGCGACGCAGCGGCACCATCTCCTTGCGGTTCAGGTTGGTGATGTCCCGACCCTCGAACTCGATCTTTCCGCCGGTGGGGTCCAGCAGCTTCATCACCGTGCGCCCGGCGGTCGACTTGCCGCAGCCGGACTCCCCCACGATGCCCAGCGTCTCGCCGGGCACGATGTCGAAACTGATGTTCTCGACCGCCCGGACGTCACCGACCTTGCGCTTGAGCACGCCGCCACCAGTGATGGGGAAGTACTTCTGCACCTCGGTGACGCGCAGCAGCGCGTCCTCCCGGCGTTCCCCCTGGTACGCGCCCTTCTCGTCGACCACCGTCACTTCGGGTCCTCCTGCGTGGTCGCTGTCGTCGTGCTCGATGTGTCGGTCCATCTGGTGCTGTTCGGGTTGTCCGGGTCGGCCCCGCCGCCCTCCACGTTGCCGCCACGGGCGAACAACCGCTCCGCGGCGATCTCCTGCCGCTGCGCGGGCTCGAGGTGGCAGCGCACCGCGTGCTCGGGCGTTACCGGCTCCAGGGCCGGGCGATCAGTGTCGCAGCGGTTGCCCGGGACGAGCTCGTGGTACGGGCAGCGGGGCCGGAACACGCAGCCCTTCGGCAGCCTGATCAGTGACGGCGGCTGGCCGGGGATCGGCTCCAGGCGGGCGCCCCGGTCGACGTCCATCCGGGGCACCGAGCCCAACAGGCCCCACGTGTAGGGCATCTCCGGCCGGTAGTAGATGTCCTGCACGCCGCCGCGCTCCACCACCCGACCGCCGTACATCACGACCACGTCGTCGGCCATGTCGGCAACCACGCCCAGGTCGTGGGTGATCAGCACGATCGCGGTGCCGAACTCCGACTGCAGGTTGCGCAGCAGGTCCAGGATCTGCGCCTGCACCGTGACGTCGAGGGCGGTGGTCGGCTCGTCCGCGATCAGCAGCTCCGGGCTGTTGAGCAGGGCCATCGCGATCATCACGCGCTGGCGCATGCCGCCCGACAGGTTGTGCGGATAGTCCTTGATCCGGCGTTCCGGGTTGGGGATGCCGACCCGGGCGAGCATGTCCCTGGCCTGTCCGTAGGCCTCGGACTTGGAGACCTTCTGGTGCACCAGCACGGCCTCGGCCAGCTGCTTGCCGATCGTGTAGAACGGGTGCAGCGAGGACAGCGGATCCTGGAAGATCATCGCCATCCGCTTGCCGCGCAGCGACCGCACCTGCTCCGGCCGGGCCCCCACGAGCTCTTCGCCCTCGAGGTACACCTCCCCGGTCATCTTCGCGGTCTTGCGGTTGATCAACCCCATGATCGCCTGGCTGGTCACCGACTTGCCCGAGCCTGACTCGCCCACGATCGCGAGGGTCTTACCCTTCTCGACCGAGAAGTCGACGCCGTCGACGGCGTTCACCAGACCGTCTTCGGTCGGGAACTGGACCCTCAGGTCGCGAACGTCGAGGAAAGCCTGACTCATGTGAGCCTCACCCGGGGGTCGATGACGGCGTACAAGACATCGACGACCAGGTTGGCGACGATGACGAACGTGGCGGCGATCAGCACGGTGGCCGTGATGACCGGGAGGTCGGAGTCCGTCACGGAGTCGATCGACAGGCGACCGATACCGGGGAGGTTGAACACGGCCTCGGTGATCACCGCACCGCCGAGGAGGCCGGCCAGGTCGAGACCGGCGGCCGTGACGATGGGGGTGAGGCCGGCCCGCAGCGCGTGCCGCCCGATGACGGTGCGCTCCTTGAGGCCCTTGGCTCGTGCCGTCCGGATGAAGTCGTCGCCCAGTGTCTCCAGCATCTGGTTGCGGGTGAGTCGGGCGTAGAAGGCCGCGTAGAGGAGTGCCAGGGCGGTCCAGGGCAGAATGAGCCCCTGGAACCATAACGTTGGACTGTCGAAGAACGAGACGTATCCCTCGTACCCGACCACCCCCCACTTGATCTGGACGAAGAAGACCAGCAGGAGGCCGATGAAGAACGACGGGAACGAGTAGCCGAACAGGGCGAAGGCCATGATCGAGCGGTCTTGCCACTTGCCGCGTTTCAAGGCGGCCACGATGCCCACGCTGACGCCGAACACGATCCACAGGACGAATGCGCCGACCGCGAGCTGCGCCGTCACCGGCAGCGCCTTGGTCACCAGGTCGGTGACCTCCTCGCCGCGGCGGAAGGAGTAGCCCAGGCAGGGCTTGTGGCACTCGAAGGTCGCGGTGCCGGATCCGTAGGTGCGGCCGGCGAAGATGCCCTTGACGAAGGTGCCGTACTGCTCGTAGAGGGGCTTGTCGAGCCCGAGCCGGACCCGGTTGGCCTCGATGACCTGGGGGGTGCACGCCTTGCCGCAGGTCAGCCGCGCCGGATCGGCGGGCAGGGCGTTGAAGAGGAGGAACACGATCATGCTCAGCGCGATCAGCATGAGCACCATGGCCACGAGTCGACGGACGATGTAGGAAGCCATGGTCGTTACCTCCAGCAGGATCCGCGTCGACCGGCGGTTGTGAGGATAGATCTGACAGCGGTGCTCCGGCGACCCCGGGGGGCGGCAGATGCCGCCCCCCGGGGTCGATCGGACTATCTCGGCACTACGTCCCGCCTACTGCGTGACGTACATGTCGTAGTACGGCCACGAGGTGAACGGCGCCCAGAAGTACAGGTCGCCGTTGTCACCCGACGCCGAGTGGACCTTGGAGCCCGCCATGCTCTGCGAGCGGCCGAACAGGGTCGGGATGGCCCACACGTTCTGCATGGCCTCCTTGTTCAGCGCCTTCCACTCCTCGGACTGCGCTGCCCGGTCGGTGTTCTCCTTGGCCTCCTGCACCTTGGCGGTGAAGGCCTTGTCGTCCACCTGCGAGAGGTTGAAGCCACCCACCGGGGTGAACAGCTCCGGGATGACGGTGGACGCGTTGGGCCAGTCCGGGCCCCAACCTGCCCACATGATGTCGCCGGCCTTGTCCGGGTCGAAGACGATCGAGTAGTACTGACCGACCTCGATCGGGTTCGGCTTGACCTTGATGCCGGCCTTGGCGAGCGAGGCGACCATCGAGGCGGCCTCCTTGTTGCGCTCAGGAGTGTCGCCGTAGTCGAACTGGATCGTGTGCATCGGCTCACCCGACTCCTGGATGAGCTTCTTGGCCAGCTCCGGGTCACCGGTGTCCGGGATCTTCTGACCGAAGAGGCTGGTCCACATCTCCGACGGCGCGTAGTCCTCCGGGAGGTTCGGCTTGATCACGCCGTCGGCGAGGTCACCGCCATAGGTGCCACCCTGGATGGTCCGGATCTGGGCCCGGTCCAGTGCGACGGCGATGGCCTGGCGCTGCTTGAGGTTCGGCAGCTTGTTGACGTTGACGGCGTAGTAGTACGAGTACGCGTCGAACGCGTCCACCCGGCGGTCCTTGAACCGGTCGTCCTTGAAGACGGTCGGGAGGTTGGCCGACTGCACCGAGTCACCGAGGGTGGTGGTCTGCTGGTCGGTGCCGGAGTCCTGGATCAGCCGCTGGTCGATGACCGACGGGTCCAGCCCGAACTTGATCACGATCTTGTCCGGGTACGCGCCACGGATCGGGTCGCTCTCCGGCGACCAGTTGTCGTTGCGGACCAGGACCATCTGCGAGCCCTTGCTGTACTCCTGGATCTTGTACGGACCGTCGGAGACAGGCTTGTCGTCGTACTTCTCACCGGTGTCCGAGGCCTTCGGCACTGCGAAGAAGCCCAGGGTCACGGTGTAGTTGAAGTCCGGCACCGGGAACGCGAGGTTGAACGTGATGGTGCTGCCGTCACAGGTCACGGCCTTGTCGAAGGCAGCCGTGTCGTTGCCCTTGGTGACGTACGGGCCCTTGTAGACCGAGGCGCCGTCCTTGTCCTTCGGGATGTCCAGGTACGAGACCGCGTACTGCGGGCCGTCGGTGATGACGTCCGAGGCGAACACGCGCGACACGCCGTACTTGACGTCCTCGCAGGTGACGGGCGAGCCGTCCTCCCAGGTCGCACCGTCACGGATCGTGAACTTCCACGACTTCGAGTCCGAGGACGCCGTGCCGGTGTCGGTGGCGAGGTCGGGGACCAGGGTGTTGGCCTCCTTCTCGTTCTTGCTGATCTTGTACGCGGTGAGGCTCCGGAACAGGTACGCGCCGGTCCAGGCGAGGTCCTCACCGGTGTAGATGCGCGCCGGGTCCATGTGGTCGAGCTGGTCCTGGACCGTGAGGAAGGTGAGCGTGCCACCCTTCACCGGCTTGCCCGAGTCCGCATTGTTCCCGGTGCCTGAGTCGCCGTCGCCGCTGCCGCCACCGCAGGCGGCGAGGCTCATCGCCACCACGGACGCGAGGGCTACTGCGCGGAGACCATATTTGGCCTTGCCCATGTCTCTCCTTCTGGTCTCGGCCGGGACATCCGCCCGGTCCGCGGGCGACGCGGGTTCTTGGTGTGAACCTGCGGCGCTAGTCCTCCGGACACCTGCCGGAGGAAGTCTGTTGTCGTCCGCGCGCCCTAGCCCCGGCCGGCCCGGGGGTCGAGTGCGTCGCGGACGGAGTCGCCGAGCAGGTTGAAGCTGAGCACGACGACGAAGAGGTAGGTGCCGGGGATGAACAGGTATCCCGGCATCACGGTGAAGTAGCGCACGGACTCGGCGAGCATCGCGCCCCAGGACGGCGTGGGGGGCAGCAGGCCGACACCCAGGTACGACAGAGCCGCCTCGGCCGCGATGAACGTCGGCAGCAGGAGGGTGGCGTAGACGAGGATCGGCGCCCAGAGGTTGGGCAGGATCTCCTTGAACAGGATCCGCGGGGTGCCTGCGCCCATCGAGACGGCCGACTCGACGAACTCGCGCTCGCGCAGGCTGAGCACCTGGCCGCGGATGATGCGGGCGAGGTACGGCCAGGCGAACAGGCTCAGCACCAGGATGATGAACGTGACCCGCGCGACGTTGGGCTCCAGGCCGAACGTCTGCTCCAGGCGCTGGGTGAGGACATTGGACATCGCCAGCAGGATGAGCAGCAGCGGGAAGGCAAGGATGAGGTCCATCAGCCGGCCGAGCGCTGTGTCCATCCAACCGCGGGAGTAGCCCGCGATGACGCCGACCACGACGCCCAAGATGAGGGTGATGACCGTGCCGGTGAACGCAATCAGCAGCGAGATCCGGGAGCCGTAGAGGAGCCGGGCGAACAGGTCACGTCCGGTGCCGGGCTCGACGCCCAGCGGGTGGTCCAGGCTGATGCCGCCCCATCGGCCTTTGGGCAGGCCGCCCGAGTCGTCGATCACCTTGGAGTTGAACGACAGCGGGTCGACTCCGACCAGCTTGGTGATCAGCGGTGCGCAAGCCGCGATCAGGATGACCAGCAGCACGATGCCCAGGCTGACCATGGCCACCTTGTCCCGACGCAGGCGGCCCCACGCGATCTGGGTGAGAGATCGGCCCGCGATCTCGGTCTGCTCGACGCTGGAGCCGGCGGGGGTCTCGACCGCGTGGTCGGATGCGAGCGACATGGACCTGGCGCTACCTCTCCTCGATCGGCTGACGATCCCTCGACTACCGGGCAGCGACCCGTCCCGGGTGACCCCTGACGTGGCGACTGTGTCGTTGCGGTGGCCGTCCGGAGCAGGACTCTAGGACATGTCCACCCGAACACCTACGGGCGGAGACCTCTGTTGCACAATCGTGACCGCGCCGAGACAAGCCGTCACACCTAGCGGCATCGTGCCTGCTCACGCTGCGCAAACGGCGCTGCTCAGGCCGTCGGCGCCGCTGGCGGTCAGTCGCGCTTGCGCCGGGCCGTCGTCCGGGCCCGCTCGGTGCCGTCCAGGACCACCTTGCGCATCCGGACGGCAGCCGGGGTCACCTCGACGCACTCGTCCTCGCGGCAGAACTCCAGCGCCTGCTCCAGCGACAGGACCCGGTGCGGGATCAGGGGCACCAGGATGTCCCCCGACGACTGGCGCATGTTGGTGAGCTTCTTCTCTTTTGTCGGGTTGACGTCCATGTCGTCGGACCGGGAGTTCTCGCCGACGATCATGCCCTCGTAGACCTGGGTCCCGGGGCCGACGAACATCGTCCCGCGCTCCTGCAGGTTGGCCAGCGCGAAGCCGGTGGTCGCGCCGCGCCGGTCGGCGACCAGCGACCCGGTGGGGCGGGTCCGCAGCTCGCCGTGCCAGGCCTCGTACCGCTCGTGCACGTGGTGCAGCAGACCCGTGCCGCGGGTCTCGGTGAGGAACTCGGTCCGGAACCCGATCAGCCCGCGCGCCGGCACGATGTACTCCATCCGGATCCAGCCGGTGCCATGGTCGACCATCTGCTCGAGCCGGCCCTTTCGCAGCGCGAGCAGCTGGATCAGGACGCCTTGGTAGTCCGCCGGTGCGTCGATGGTCAGCCGCTCCATCGGCTCGTGCACCTTGCCGTCGACCATCCGGGTGACCACCTGCGGCTTGCCGACGGTCAGCTCGAAGCCCTCGCGCCGCATGATCTCGACCAGGATGGCCAGCTGCAGCTCACCGCGGCCCTGCACCTCCCAGGTGTCCGGCCGCTCGGTCGGCAGCACCCGGATCGACACGTTGCCGACGAGCTCGGTGTCCAGCCGGCTCTTCACCAGCCGGGCCGTGAGCTTCTTGCCGCTCTCCCCAGCCAGCGGCGCCGTGTTGATGCCGACGGTCATCGAGATGCTCGGCTCGTCGATGGTGATGACCGGCAGCGGGCGCGGGTCGTCGATGTCGGCCAGCGTCTCGCCGATGGTGATCTCGGGGATGCCGGCGATCGCGATGATGTCGCCGGGGCCGGCCGACTCGGCGGGCACCCGGTCCAGCGCCTCGGTCATCAGCAGCTCGGTGATCTTGACCCGCTCCACGGTGCCGTCGGTGCGGCACCATGCGACGCTCTGGCCCTTGCGGATCTCGCCCTGGTGCACCCGGCACAGCGCCAGCCGGCCCAGGTACGGCGACGCGTCCAGGTTGGTCACGTGCGCCTGCAACGGCGCCCCCACGTCGTACGTCGGTGCAGGGACCGCGTCCAGGATGGTCCGGAACAGCTGCTCGAGGTCCTTGTCCTCCGGCATGTCGCCGTCCGCAGGGCGCCCCAGCGAGGCCCGACCGGCCTTGGCCGAGCAGTAGAGGATCGGGAACTCGATCTGCTCCTCCGTTGCGTCGAGATCGAGGAACAGCTCGTAGGTCTCGTCGACCACCTCGGCGATCCGGGCGTCCGGCCGGTCCACCTTGTTGACCACCAGCACCACGGGGAGCTTGGCCTGCAGCGCCTTGCGGAGCACGAACCGGGTCTGCGGCAGCGGTCCCTCGCTGGCGTCGACGAGCAGCACCACCCCGTCCACCATGGACAGCCCGCGCTCGACCTCGCCGCCGAAGTCGGCGTGCCCCGGGGTGTCGATGATGTTGATGGTCACGTCCCGGTCGCCGATGCGGTGCTTCACCGCGGTGTTCTTGGCGAGGATCGTGATGCCCTTCTCCCGCTCGAGGTCCATCGAGTCCATCACCCGCTCGTTGACCGACCCCTCCTCCGCCTGGTGGGTGGAGAACGCGCCGGACTGCCAGAGCATCGCGTCCACGAGGGTGGTCTTGCCGTGGTCGACGTGGGCGACGATGGCGACGTTGCGCAGGTCGTCTCGGGTTGCTGCAGGCATGGCGAAAGCGCTCGATCCGTAGCGGGAGGGGACCCGGGGAGTCTACGGGCGCCACCGGGGCAGCTCGCACCAGACGACCTTGCCGTCGGCCGTGGGCCGGGCGCCCCAGCGCGCCGAGAGCATCGCGACCAGCTGCAGGCCACGCCCGCCCTCGTCGGCCTCCTTGGCCTTGCGCAGCCTCGGCAGCG
The DNA here is from genome assembly GCA_963728425.1 of uncultured Actinomycetota bacterium. Taxonomy (GTDB): domain Bacteria; phylum Actinomycetota; class Actinomycetes; order JACCUZ01; family JACCUZ01; genus JAVEDA01. The sequence continues at coordinate 144,111 of CAVSKC010000005.1, read as the reverse complement.
GCTGGTCGGCGTCGCTGACCGCCGAGAGTGACGACGTCGTCGAGGAGCAGGGCCGTCAGCTCGATCGGGCCGTTGGCGTGCCGGAGCGCGTTCGTGACCAGCTCGCTGACCAGCAGCTCGGCGAGCTCGACCATCGGTTCGAGCTCCCAGCTCCCGAGCGTGCTGCGGGCCCACTCGCGGGCCGAGGCGACCGTCTCGAGGCCGCCGTCGAGCTGCCACATCCGGATCCGGTCGGGGTCGAGGCCGGTCAGCTGGGTCACCAGGAGGGCGACGTCGTCCTCGTGCCCGGCCGCGCGGTCCAGCGCCACCAGGACGTGGTCGCACAGCGGGTCCAGCCCGGACGGTCCGTCCTCGAGCGCCCGGCCGAGGCGGCGCAGGCCGTCGTCGATGTCGACGTCACGGGACTCGACCAGACCGTCGGTGTAGAGCACCAGCCGCGCACCGTCGGGCACCTCGAGCGTGACCGACTCGAACGGCACACCGCCGACGCCGAGCGGTGCACCCGACGGTTGGGGCAACAGCTCGGTCGGGCCGTCCGGCTGCTGCAGCACGGGCGGCGGGTGTCCCGCCGTCGCGTAGCGAGAGGGACCGGGTGACCGGGTCGAAGACCGCGTAGACACAGGTGGCCAGCTGCACCTCGTCGGTGCCCTGGGCGAGATCGTCGAGGTGGCGGAGCAGGTCCTCGGGCATCGGGTCGAGCACGGCAAGCATCCGGACCGCCGTGCGCAGCTGGCCCATCGCGGCGGCTGCGCGCAGCCCGCGTCCCATCACGTCACCGATGACCAGCGCGACCCGGCCGCAGGACAGCGTGATCACGTCGAACCAGTCACCGCCGACACCCAGGTCGCGGCTGCCGGGCAGGTAGCGCTGGGCCGTGTCGACACCGGTCACCCGCGGCTGGGGGCTCGGCAGCAGGGAGCGCTGCAGGGCGACGGCTGTGGCGCGCGCCTCGTCGTACAGCCGGACGTTGTCCAGCGCCAGCGCCGCCCGGGCCGCGATCTCCTCGGCCAGGGCCACGTCGGTCGCCGCGTACGTCGGTCCGCCGGGGTCGCGCGCGAGCCCGACGACGCCGAGCACGCGACCCCGGGCCCGCAGCGGCACGAACAGCCGGCTCAGGCCGAGAGCGTCAGTACTCTCTCCGCGCGCTATCCCGGTCCGCAGCGCGGTGGCTGCGGGACCGCCCGGCTGGTAGGCCACCCACTCGTCGGGGCGCAGCGCCGCCTCGGCGTCGTCCCGGTCGACTGCGGCCACCCGGAACAGCACCGTGCTGTCCACCATCGCACCGCGCTCCGGGTGGAACAGGCTCTCCACCAGGTCGACGTGCACCCGGTCGGCCAGGACAGGCACGACGCTGCGCGCGACACCGCGGGCGACCGCCCGCAGGTCGAGGGTGTCGGAGAGCAGCGAGCTGGCCTCGACGAGCAGCCGGAGCCGGGCCTCCGCTGGTACCTCCCCGACGGCGACGTCGGCTGCCACGCCGGCAATGAGATCGCCAGGGCCGTCCGACCATGCCTGGTCTGCCCTGGTTCCGGCCACCTCGGCATCCTCGCGCACCCGAGCGCCCGGGCGCGAGACCCCAGGCCGGGTGTCCTGGCGCCCGGGTGTGGCTGACGTCACCCCGGGGCCGGTGTCCAGCACTCGGGACGGAGTGACAAACTGACGCGGCGCAGCCACACGCACGCCCGTCGCCGCGCGCGACCGGCACCTTCCGAGCGGACCTGGGACGGCGATGAGCAGCACGATGACGGGGCAGGGGAAGCGGGCCAAGATCCCGGCTCGCACGCTGCGCACCGACCGCTGGTGGTTCCCTCCGCTGGTCACTTTCGTCGGGCTCGGCGCCTGGGTCCTCTACGCCACCGTGCGCGTCTTCATGCAGAAGTGGTACTGGGTCGACGACTTCCACTACCTGACGCCGTTCTACTCCCCCTGCATCTCCGAGGGCTGCGTGCCGGAGGCCGCACACTTCGGGCGGTTCCTGCCGGACTGGTGGTTCCTGCCCTACGCCGCGGCCACGCTGCCGTTCCTGCTGCTGTTCCGACTGACCTGCTACTACTACCGCAAGGCCTACTACCGGGCGTTCTGGCTGTCGCCTCCCGCCTGCGCCGTGGCGGAGCCGCACGCGACCTACACCGGCGAGACGCGGTTCCCGCTGATCTTCCAGAACGCCCACCGCTACTTCTTCTACGCAGCCGTCGCGATCTCGCTCATCAACACCTACGACGCGATCCTCGCCTTCCACAGCCCCGACGGGTTCGGCTTCGGGCTCGGCAACATCGTGCTCCTGGTCAACGTGGTGATGCTGTGGGCCTACACCGCGTCCTGCCACTCGTGCCGCAGCATCGTCGGCGGCCGGCTCAAGCACTTCTCCGCGCATCCGGTTCGCTACCGGACCTGGACCGTCGTGTCCCGGCTCAACACGAAGCACATGGAGCTGGCCTGGATCACGCTCGGCACGCTCGCATTCACCGACTTCTACGTGATGGCCGTAGCCGCCGGCTGGATCTCCGACCTCCGGTTCGTCGGCTGACCGACGCCCGCCATCCGCCCGACGTACGACGAAGGATGATGAAGCCCCGATGACCGAGATCCAGCGCCACCGTTTCGACGTCGTGGTGATCGGCGCCGGCGGTGCCGGCCTGCGTGCGGCCATCGAGGCACGTCTGCAGGGCAAGCGCACGGCCATTGTCTGCAAGTCGCTGTTCGGCAAGGCGCACACGGTGATGGCCGAAGGTGGCGCCGCCGCGGCCATGGGCAACGTGAACTCCAAGGACAACTGGCAGGTGCACTTCCGCGACACGATGCGCGGCGGCAAGTTCCTCAACCACTGGCGGATGGCCGAGCTGCACGCGAAGGAGGCTCCGGACCGGGTCTGGGAGCTGGAGACCTACGGGGCGCTGTTCGACCGCACCAAGGACGGCAAGATCAGCCAGCGGAACTTCGGCGGCCACGAATACCCGCGCCTGGCTCACGTCGGTGACCGCACCGGGCTGGAGATGATCCGCACCCTGCAGCAGAAGATCGTGTCGCTGCAGCAGGAGGACCAGCGCGAGCACGGCGACGCCGAGGCACTGGTGAAGGTCTTCGCCGAGACCACGATCACCGCCCTGCTGAAGGACGACGCGACGGGCGGCAGCGGCCGCATCTCCGGCGCCGTCGGCTACACCCGCGAGGACGGCACGTTCGTCGTCTTCGAGGCTCCCGCGGTGGTGCTCGCCACCGGGGGCATCGGCAAGTCGTTCAAGGTGACGTCGAACTCCTGGGAGTACACCGGCGACGGCCACGCGCTGGCGATGAAGGCCGGCGCCACCCTGCTCAACATGGAGTTCGTGCAGTTCCACCCGACCGGCATGGTCTGGCCGCCGTCGGTGAAGGGCATCCTCGTCACCGAGTCGGTCCGCGGCGACGGCGGCGTCCTCAAGAACTCCGACGGCAAGCGGTTCATGTTCGACTACGTCCCCGCCGTCTTCCGCAAGCAGTACGCGGAGACCGAGCAGGAGGCGGACGCCTGGTACGACGACCAGGCGAACAACCGCCGGCCACCCGAGCTGCTCCCCCGCGACGAGGTGGCCCGGGCGATCAACTCCGAGGTGAAGGCCGGCCGCGGGTCCCCCGCCGGCGGTGTCTTCCTCGACATCGCGTCCCGGCTGCCCGCCGAGGCGATCCGCAAGAAGCTGCCGTCGATGTACCACCAGTTCAAGGAGCTCGCGGACGTCGACATCACGGCGGAGCCGATGGAGGTCGGCCCGACCTGCCACTACGTGATGGGCGGCGTCGAGGTCGACCCCGACACGGCTGCCGCTGTCGTGCCCGGCCTGTTCGCCGCCGGCGAGGTGGCCGGCGGCATGCACGGCTCGAACCGGCTCGGCGGCAACTCGCTGTCCGACCTGCTCGTCTTCGGACGTCGGGCCGGACTGGGTGCGGCGGAGTACGTCGACGCCCTGGGCTCGGCCCGCCCGACCGTCACCGACGCCGACGTCGAAGCCGCCCGCACCCAGGCGGAGGCCCCGTTCGCCGGCACCGGCGGTGAGAACCCCTACGCCATCCACGCCGACCTGCAGCAGATGATGAACGACCTGGTCGGCATCATCCGCACCAAGGACGAGGTGGAGCAGGCCCTGGCGGGGCTCGAGGAGCTCAAGGCCCGCGCCGCGAAGATCTCCGTGCCGGGCGACAAGGTCTTCAACCCGGGCTGGCACCTCGCCCTGGACCTGCCGAACATGCTGATCGTGTCGGAGTGCATCGCCCGCTCCGCGCTGATCCGTGAGGAGTCCCGTGGCGGTCACACCCGCGACGACCACCCGACGATGAGTCGCGGAGTGGCGGAAGGTGAACCTCGTCTGCCGGCCCGACGGCGCAGGGGTCGAGGTCACCAAGCAGCCGCTGCCCGTGATGCCGCCGGAGCTGCTGTCCCTGTTCGACCGCGAGGAGCTGAGCAAGTACATGACCGAGGACGAGCTCGCGATCCTGCCGGAGGAGAAGGCCTGATGAGCTACAACGCGCGCTTTCGGGTCTGGCGCGGCGACGACACCGACGGCGAGCTGGAGGACTTCAGCGTCGAGGTCAACGAGGGCGAGGTCGTCCTCGACATCATCCACCGGCTGCAGGCGACGCAGACGCCCGGACCTGGCGGTGCGCTGGAACTGCAAGGCCGGCAAGTGCGGGTCGTGCAGCGCCGAGGTCAACGGCCGCCCGCGGCTGATGTGCATGACCCGGATGAGCACCTTCACCGAGGACGAGGTCATCACGGTGACGCCGCTGCGGGCGTTCCCGGTCATCAAGGACCTGGTGACCGACGTGTCCTTCAACTACCAGAAGGCGCGCGAGGTCCCCGCGTTCGCGCCACCGGCGGAGCTCGCGCCCGGCGAGTACCGGATGCAGCAGGTCGACGTCGAGCGGAGCCAGGAGTTCCGCAAGTGCATCGAGTGCTTCCTGTGCCAGGACACCTGCCACGTGATCCGGGACCACGAGGAGAACAAGGAGTCGTTCGCCGGCCCCCGGTTCTTCATCCGCCTGGCCGAGCTGGACATGCACCCGCTGGACACCAAGGACCGCAAGCGCGAGGCGCAGGCGACCGCACGGGCTCGGCATGTGCAACATCACCAAGTGCTGCACCGAGGTCTGCCCCGAGCACATCAAGATCACCGACAACGCGATCATCCCGATGAAGGAGCGCGTCGTCGACACGCAGTACGACCCGCTGGTCTGGCTGGGCTCGAAGATCCCGCGTCGGTCCGCGATAGCGGCCAGCAGGAGCCTCGCAGCCGGTGACACGGAGACCGCGGAGGCGCGGGCCCGCGAGCGGCTGCGGACAAGCCGTCGGACGCCTCGGCCCTGCGCACACTCGCCGAGGCGTTGCGCGCCCAGGGCCGGTTCGGCGACGCGTCGCAGTCACTCGGACGCAGTTGAGCACGCCGGCCGCGGGCGGGCTGCCCGGATGGAAGCAGCCTCGGCGCACGCCTGGACCCTGCTCTGCGCGGTCGAGGACGGCGAGCTGACCTGGAGAAGGTCGAGGACGAGATCGCCACGACCTTGCAGCTGGCCCAGCGGCTCGCCAGCACCGGCACGGTGCTCGCCGGCACGCACGCGCTGCACCACTTGGTGCACGGCCGGCTGGCCGAGGCCGTCGAGCACGCCCGCGAGGCCATCGTCTGGGACCGGGACCGCTCGACCCGGGCCGACGACCTGGTCACCCTCGCCGAGGCGCTGGCCGGGCTGGGCGAGAGCGAGGAGTCGCGCGTCCGCGATGTCGGAGGCCCTGCAGCTGTGGCCGGACAACCCGCGGCTGACCGGCGTACGAGCCAACCTCGAGGACATGAACGTCCCGACTGCCTGAGAACCAGCCGAACGGACGAGGCACGACGGGCCGATCGGCGGCAATGACCAGCCGATCGGATCTGCGCTGGCGGCGGCGCTCACCGCGGCGTGAAACCCACGCTCAACCAGGGCATTTCGGGCTCCTTGGCGATGGGCTTCAGGGTGCCCGAGCAACAGATGCGCTTCACGATGATCCTTCAGGTCGTCACGAGCACGGCTCGAACCACACGAGGTCGCGCTCGCAGGGAGCGCCGGCTTCCTTAAGGACTGATCTCATGCGCATCACCTCTCCCGCGGCCGTCACGTCGCGAACTCGTCTCGCGGCCGCAGTGGTAGGTGGAATGGTCGTGCTCGGCGTTGCGGGGACCGTCGTGGCCACCGCGGCCAACGTCCACACGACGGCCAGCACGAAGGTCTCTGGCAAGATCACGGCCTGTGTCTCCAAGGCGACCGGGTCGACCCGGGTCGTGACCAAGACCTCGAAGTGCCGCACTGGCGAGAAGGCGGTGCGCTGGATGAAGGGCATGCGCTTCCGCGGTGCGTGGAGCGCGCTCACGACCTACCGGGTCGGTGATGTCGTGTCCTCGGGCGGCGCGTCGTACGTCGCCCGCAAGAAGACCAAGGGTGCGGTGCCCGGCGCCGCCACCAGGACCTGGGTGCAGCTGTCCACCGCGGGCCGCGCAGGTGCGACCGGCGCGACGGGTGCTGCCGGCGCGACCGGCGCCACCGGTGCGACCGGTGCGACCGGTGCGACCGGTGCCGGGGGCGCGGACGGTGTGAACGGGACGAACGGCGTCAACGGTGCCGCGGGTGCCTCCGGAGCCCAGGGTCTCCAGGGCATCCAGGGCGAGGTCGGCCCGCAGGGCATCCAGGGTGAGATGGGACTCCAGGGCCTGATCGGCGCCATGGGTCTGCAGGGCGTGATCGGTGACATCGGCCCGCAGGGTCTGCAGGGTGAGGTCGGACCGCAGGGCATCCAGGGCGAGGTCGGCCCGCAGGGCATCCAGGGTCAGGTCGGACCGCAGGGCATCCAGGGTGAGATCGGCCCGCAGGGCATCCAGGGTGAGATCGGACCGCAGGGCATCCAGGACAGGTCGTCCAGGGCCAGCGGTCGGCCCGCACAGGGTGAGATCGGACCGCAGGCGCCAGGGTGAGCCGGTGCCGATCGACGGTGCCGACGGTGCCGACGGTGCGACCGCAGGGCCCGGCAGGCGCCGACGGCACCGGCGTGCAGGGCAGTGCCGTCATTCAGTCGGGGCCGGTGACCCCGGGCACGACCGACACGCTGACATGTAATGCCAAGAAGGTGGCGATCGGTGGCGGCGCCATCGTGGTCGGAGGGTCGATGACCGGCTCGTACCCGAGCAGGTCCGGGCAGAACTGGAGCTGGACGGTGACGGCCACCGCCGGATCCACCAGCGTGCAGATGTTCGTGGTCTGCGCGTAGCGGCGCGCGCAGAGAGGGCCGGCCGCACCTGCGGCCGGCCCTCCGTGCGTCCACGCGGCCTACGACCAGGAGCTGCGCCCCGGCTTGGACTGGAGCAGGACCGCGTCGTCGGCCACGGCCTGCAGCTCGATCGCGGCGATGCTGCTGGTGGGGAGGTCCGTGCTGCCCATCGACCTTGGCGTCCTCGCCGGGGAGCACCGCCCATTGCGCGAGCACCTGCGGGTCGCCGCCGTCCCGAGGCACGGCGACCAGACGGTAGGTCTTCTTCACATCGCTGCCCGCCCCGGTCGTGGCACCGACCCAGCGACAGTCCAGCGACACCTTGGTCCCCCACGCGGCGGGTGTCACGTCGAGCGTCGCGGTGACCGCCGCCGGACGGACCGGCGTCATCGCCACACTGACCCCGGCCGTGGTGAAGTTCGGCTCTGGGTGACTCCGACGACGACCGCCAGCGCGACCAAGGACGCCGCCACTGCACCCGACGCGACCAGCCGGAGCGATCGCCGGCGGCGCTCGGCCCGAGCCGTCCTGATCAGCCGCGGCAGCAGGAGGTCCGGCGGCGGTTCGCGGTCCGCGCCCGGCTGCAGCACGCGGGCGAGCGGGACCTTGTCGAGCAGGTCCGTGAGACCGGACAGTTCGGCGACGCTCTGAGCGCAGCGGGGACACTCCTTGAGGTGCGCCTCGAACGCGCGGCGGTCCTCGGCACTGAGCGCGCCCATCACGTACGCGGCGTCATCATGGATGAACGGGTCGACGTCGTCCTCATGCCGTCACCCCCATCTCCTGCATGGCGAGCCGCAGCGCCCGCAGCGCGTAGTGTGTGCGCGATTTCACGGTTCCGGCGGGGATGCGCAGCACGTCCGCAGCCTCAGCCGTGGAGCGCCCGCGGTAGTAGCACTCGACGATGACCGCTCGGTGCTCAGGTGTCAGCCGGTCGAGGGCCTCAGCAATGATCCATTCGTCCAACAGGGCGTCCACCTGATCGGCTTCCGGTTGCTCCGGCGGTTCGTCCACGGTGATCTCCCGCCGCGAACGCGCACTGCGCCACTCGTCCACCACGATGCGCCGCGCGACCGTGAACAGCCAGGCGCGCGCGGACCCCTGCTCCTCGTCGAGCACGGACGGCTTGCGCCAGGCGCGCAGCAAGGTCTCCTGCACCACGTCCTGTGACCGCGCCCGGTCGCCGGTCAGCCGCAGGACGAACGACCAAAGAGGCCCGGCGTACTGGTCGTGCAGGGCGCGCAGGAGCTGCTCGTCCCGGTCTGGTCCGGTCATCACCACGGCTTTGGACACGAGGCAGCAGGCCATTCGGTTCACGGTGAACCGACGTCCGGTCAACTCCGTGTTCCCCGCCGACCACCCACACCCGTTGGAGGAAACCATGCCCAGCATTCGCACCGTCACCGCCGCCGCCGCTGCTGCCGCCGCCCTCGGCAGCGGGTTGTTCCTCGCCCCGTCCGGCGCCGAGGCGCGCCAGAACGGCGGCGGTAACAAGCCGGTCGACATCGAGGTCTTCGCCCCTGAACAGGGGGCCAACGCCGGCCTAGCCGGCACCGGCTGGTTCGTCGACATGGAGGTCGACTTCCCCGCCGGCAGTCTCGCCGCCACCGGCTTCAACGGGCTGCAGCTCACCGGCCCAGCAGGCCACAACAACATCCCGCCGGCACCCGGCGCGTTCGGGACAGGCCGCGACGACAAGATGCCCGGGCTCGTGGTCCTGACGTCCACGACCTCGAGCACCCTCCCGGGCTTCTCGGGACCGGGGACCAATCTGGCCGGACTGTTCAACCTCACCGGCGTCACCAACCGGGACTCCCAGGAGACCGAGCTGTGGGACACCTGGCTGGTGGGTGCACCGGTGGCCGGCAGCAACGTCGACACGGTGCTCACCGTGGCCGTCGTGGACGACCTGAACCAGGACGGGATCTACAACGACGCACCGAACGTCGTAACCGATGCGAACGGTGACGGTCGGATCGACCGGCGCGACCTCGAGGCCCTCGGCGTGGCGTCGAACATCGTGCGGGTCCCCTTCCACATCAGCGGAGACCCTGCATAGTCCGACGCGGACTTGCGGGGGGATGCTCTCGTCTCCGCTGCTGCCAGACCGCCGCGCCCCTCGTCTCTCCGCGAGGGGCGCGGCGGGAGGCGCTCCGGCCCGGCCTCCATCACTCCGGTGGGTACGCCCGGCCGTTGTCGGTTCCTGGTCCCAGGCACAGGGCCCACGCTGTGCTCCCTTCGATCGAAGCCTGAGAGGCTCCCGGGAAGAGCGCGACATACCAGCCCGCGTTGGTGAAGCGAAGTCCCCATGGTTCGCTTTTTCTGACCTTCACGGTCTCGTCGGCGAGCGTGTAACCGCCGGAAACAACCTGACCCCCATGGCAGAGAAGCAGCCGGCCCGAGACATCGGGTATCCAGCTCGGCGACACCTGCATCGGGCCGCTGACCATGGTCAATTGGGCGCATCCGGCGGCGACCGCGGCGTGGAACGTGATGCTGCCTTCGGGGCAGAGGGCTGCCATGAAGTGAGTGCTGTCGTTGCCGTCGAGAAGGTCGGCGTTGAGGTGTCTGACCCGCTTCTCGGTGTTGACCCGCAGCGGCGCCTTTCCGGACTTGGCCCGCAACTCGAGAGGGGTACCCGACCTGTTGGCCAGCACGGAGGCGTGGTCGGCCCGGTTGTCCTGTCCCAGGATGAACACGTTGCCGGTCGCGGCCGCGGCGGTCCCGCTCATGGCCACGAACAGAGCCAGATATGCGACGACGGTCGCGTGTGATGGACGGCGCAGATGCAGGCGCATGACGTTCCCCCAGCCAGAGATGCGGACTCGGCAATCGTCTCCACGCTGCTCTCGTCACACGGTCGCCGCAAGATCGCCGCTCTGGCCCTGAGGACCGGACGGAGAGCCCGCGTCTAGGCAGCGTGGAGCAGGCGACGGAAGTGTTCCTCGATCAGGCTTCGGTCGTCGCTGGGTGGCCGCGCACCGGGTAGCGGTGGTGGGTGGCTGGTGTAGTGGTGGCCGGTGGGGGTGATGATCTCGACCCGGTCTCCGGCTCCGGCCGGTCCGGGTCTGGCCCGCCAGCCGGGGACCTGTTTGGTGTAGTTGCAGGCCTCGCACAGCCCCTGCCCGTTCGCGGCGCTGGTCGTGCCGCCCTCGGCCACCGGGATGACGTGGTCGGCGTGCCGGATCGGGGCCCCGCACCAGGGGGTGCGGCAGGTCCGGTCCCGCACCTGCAGCGCCCGCCGCAGCCCGGCCGGGAACTTGCGGCGCTTCGACTCCATCGCGACCAGCGACCCGTCGGCGGGTCGGGCGTAGATCCGGCGCAGCCACACCGTCGCGTCCGGGTCGGCGACCATGGTCCGGGCGGCTCCGGCCGGGACCGGTCCTGCGCCGACCAGCTCGGCCGGCTCGTCCCCGCCGCGGAGAAGCGCCTTCTCCGGCATGACCAGGTGCACCTCGACCGGGACCGCGCCGGCGGTGGCCTGCCCGGTGACCCGTTCGACCAGGGTGTCGGCCATGATCTGGCCCCGGCTGCGCGGGTCACCCTCGCCCCGGAGCCGGTCGGCTTCCTTCGACAGCGCGGTGTGCGCCGCGACGCCCTGGGCGACCGGCAGGAACCCGGTCAGGTACGACATCGTGTCCGGCGCCGGCCGCAGCGACACGTCCCGGTCCTTCGTCGCGCCGCTGGTGCGGTCCACGAACGCCCGCGGGTCCAGCCGGTAGGCCACCGCCCGGGCCCGGGCCTCGACCTCGCGGTCACCGAGGCGAGGCCAGGGCCGGACCCAGCTCCGCGTCCGCGGCGCGCCGGTCGGCCGGGTCCAGGCAGGCGGTCTCCCGCGCCACCACGGTGGCCCGCCACTCGGAGGTGTCCCCGGCCCGCAGCGCGGCCATCGTCTGAGGCAGCTCCGACATCAACGCCTGGGCCAGCCCGACATAGCGGGAGCCGCGGAACGGGGAGTCCCGGCGGGCCAGCGCGATCTGGGCGCCGATCCCGCCACCCACCCGGGCGGCCGGGACCCCCGCGGCGACCTGCTCGGCGCGCTGGGAGGCGGCGAAGTCGACCGTCACCTCCGCCTGCGCCGCCGCCGCGGCGGACTTCAACCGCTCCAACAGCTCCAGCTGGTCGACCCGTTCCGCGTCGTCGACCTGCCGGTCCAGCCGGGTCAGCCCGGCGATCCAGGACTGCAGCGTCTCCGCCGTCACCGGGGCGGGCTCGGGGACAGCCTCGGGTGGCTCGTCGCCACCGGCCATTCTTTCGAACATGTGTTCGACTCTACCGGTCCAGGCCGCGCCCAGACAAGACTTTTCCACCGGAATCCGGAAATCAGGAACGACGTTTCGGCGAGGCCTGCATCAGACGTTGAAGCGGAACTCCACCACGTCGCCGTCCTGCATCACGTAGTCCTTGCCCTCGATGCGCACCTTGCCGCGCGCCTTGGCCTCGGCCATCGACCCGGCGTCGACGAGCTCGGCGTAGGACACGACCTCGGCCTTGATGAAGCCCTTCTGGAAGTCGGTGTGGATGACACCGGCCGCCTGAGGTGCGGTCGCACCGACGGGAATCGTCCAGGCCCGCGACTCCTTCGGGCCGGCCGTCAGGTAGGTCTGCAGCCCGAGCGTCCGGAAGCCGACGTGCGCCAGCTGGTCCAGCCCAGACTCCTCGACGCCCAGCGACTGGAGCAGCTCCAACGCCTCGTCGTCGGGCAGCTCGGCCAGCTCGGCCTCGATCTTGGCGTCCAGGAAGATCGCCTCGGCCGGCGCCACCAGCGAGCGCATCTCGATCTTGAAGCCTTCGTCACCAAGCTCGTCCTCGTCGACGTTGAAGACGTAGAGGAACGGCTTGGCCGTCAGCAGGTGCAGCTCGCGCAGATCGTCGCCGTCGATACCGGCGGCGGCTGCACCGGCGTACAGGGTGATGCCCCTCTGCAGCAGCTCCTGCGCCGCCTGTGCGGCCGCCACGGTGGTGGCCTTGCTCTTGTCCTTGACCAGCCGCGACTCCTTCTCCAGCCGCGGCAGCGCCTTCTCGAGGGTCTGCAGGTCGGCGAGGATCAGCTCGGTGTTGATCGTCTCGATGTCGGACTTCGGTGACACCTCGCCGTCGACGTGCACGACGTTGGGGTCGCGGAACGCGCGGATCACCTGGCAGATCGCGTCGCTCTCCCGGATGTTCGCGAGGAACTTGTTGCCCAGCCCCTCCCCCTCCGAGGCGCCGCGCACGATGCCGGCGATGTCGACGAACGACACCGTGGCGGGCAGCTGTCGGGCCGATCCGTGGATCGCCGCGAGCCCGGCGAGCCGGGGGTCGGGGACGCCCACGACGCCGACGTTGGGCTCGATCGTGGCGAACGGGTAGTTCGCGGCGAGCACGTCGTTCTTGGTCAGGGCGTTGAAGAGGGTCGACTTCCCGACGTTGGGCAGGCCGACGATGCCGATGGTGAGGGTCACGGGCTCCAAGGGTACGGCGGTCAGCCCGCCCCGCCGAATCGCCGAGGCCGCCCGGGTCCGGGGTTGTGTCCGGGGTGTCCGGGACCCTGGCGGGCATGGAGATCATCCTGCTTCTGCTGGGTCTGGTGCTGGGGCTCGCCCTCGGCTGGCTGACGGCGCGCTCGCTCGCCACGGGCGCCGACACCGAGGTGCGGCTGCTGCGTGAGCGGCTCGCCGTCGCCGACGCGTCGGCCGGGCGGCACGAGGACATCGCGGTGACGGTGGCCCCGCTGCGGGAGGCCCTCGGCAAGGTCGAGGTGCACCTGCGCGAGCTCGAGCACGCCCGGGTCACCGCCTACACCTCGCTGTCGGAGCAGGTGGGTTTCATGCGGTCCACCGGAGAGGCTCTGCGGGACCAGACCTCCTCGCTGGTGACCGCGCTGCGAGCCCCGCAGGCACGCGGTCGCTGGGGCGAGATGCAGCTGCGGCGGGTCGTCGAGCTGGCCGGCATGGTGGAGCACTGCGACTTCACCGAACAGGCCTCGGTCACCGGCGACCACGGCATCCTGCGACCCGACCTGGTCGTCCGGCTGGCCGGCGGGAAGAACGTCGTGGTCGACTCCAAGGTCTCGCTGGCCGCCTATCTCGAGGCCGCGGAGTCACGCGACCCCGACGTCATCGAGGGCAGGATGCTGGCCCACGCCCGGCACCTGCGCGAGCACGTGAAGGGTCTGGCCGCGAAGGAGTACTGGCGCTCGTTCGAGCCGACGCCGGAGTTCGTGGTGCTGTTCGTGCCCGGCGACGCCTTCCTGGCTCCTGCCCTCGAGCGCGACCCACAGCTGCTCGACGACGCGATGGCGGCCAAGGTGTTCATCGCCACGCCGACCACGCTGATCGCGATGCTGCGGACGGTCGCCTACTCCTGGCAGCAGGAGGCGCTCACCGCCAACGCCCGAGAGGTGTTCGAGCTCGGCCGCGAGCTCTACCGCCGGCTGGGCACGCTCGGCGGCCACGTCGACAAGCTGGGTCGGGCCCTGAGCCGCTCGGTCGAGGACTACAACTCGCCGGTCGGCTCGCTGGAGCGCAGCGTGCTGGTCCAGGCCCGCCGGATGGCCGAGCTGCAGGTCACCGACGCCGACCTGGCCGCGCCCACGCCGGTGGTGTCGGCCGTTCGTCCTCTCGGCGCGCCCGAGCTGGTAGCCCCCCCGACCACGGGCGAGGAGGCACAGCGGCTGCGCTCCCTCCCGTGACGGGCGTGTCCTCCGGGGCGCCCACCTTCCCCGCACCTACCGTGGGTCCGGTGACGACCACCGACACGACCGGGCCGACCATCTCCTCGGTCCCAGTAGCCGGCGCCGTCGAGGCCGAGGCCGACGGAGCCGAGACGGCGGTCGCCATCGGTACCGCCACCACCGACGCGCCGGTGACCATGGCGGAGACGGTCGTCACCGCCCCGCCGCCCGCAACCCCCGGGCTGGTGTCGCGGGTCAGAACCGACGGCGTCACCGGACCGGCCGTGGTGGCCCTGTCCGTGGTCCTGGTCGCCTGCGGCGTGGCCCTCGACCTGCGTCGGGACGCCACCCTGGGCCTCGGCACCGGAGTCGCCTTCGTGCTCGCCGCCCTCGCCGGCCCCGCCGTCGTGCGGTTCCGGTCACTGGTGACGGCGCTGGTGCTGCAGCCCCTGCTCTTCTGCGGGGCCGCCGCCACACTGGCCCGGCTCGGCGGGCAGAACCGCGGCAGCCGCGAGGTCCTGCTGGACGTCGGCACCACCCTCGCGCTGTCGGCACCGCTGCTGTTCGCGGGCATGTCGGCAGCCCTGGTGGTCGCTCTCGTCCGCGTCGGACGGCACCTCGCCGCGCGTCGCTGACGAACCGGCGGCCGATCCGTCGTGCCCGGCGAGCCCGAGGTCCTCGACCGCGTGACGACCCCGCGCGGCGAGCTGGTGCTGCGCCGGGTCGAGGGTGCTTTCGAGGTGATCAGCAACGGCGTGTTCCTCATGGACACCCGAGACGGCCGGTCCGAGCGTGCGCTGGTGCGGTCGGCCGTCGCGAGGCGGCCGGAGGCCCGTTGCCTCCTGGTCGGCGGGCTCGGCGTCGGCTTCTCGCTGGTCGAGGCGGTGGCATCGCCCGGGCTGACCGCCATCGACGTGGTGGAGATCGAGCCCGTGCTCGTGGGGTGGCACGAGACGCACCTGCGCGATCTCACCGGCTCGGCCCTGCACGACCCGCGGGTCGACGTGCTGCAGCGGGACGTGCGCGACCACCTGCGCGCCAGCCCCGGTCGCTACGACATCGTCTGCCTGGACGTCGACAACGGCCCGGGCTGGACCGTCACCGAGGACAACGCCGAGCTCTACAGCGCGGACGGGCTGGCGACGTGCGTCGCGGCGTTGGTGCCCGGCGGCGTGCTCGCCGTGTGGAGCGCGCACCGCTCACCGGCGTACGAGCGGCTCGTGGGTGAGACCCTCGGCAACCTCGAGGTGGTCGAGGTCGAGGTGGCCCGCGGCGAGCCCGACGTCGTCTACCTGGCCAGCCTCAGGTGACGGCGGCCTTCGCCTTCATGTCCCGGCGCAGCTCCGGCGGCAGCGCGAAGAGCAGGCTCTCCTCCGCGGAGCGGACCTCCTCCACGTCGGTGTAGCCGCGCTCGGCCAGCCAGTCGAGCACCCCGCGGACCAGGATCTCGGGCACCGACGCGCCGCTGGTGACACCCACCACCGTCACGCCGTCCAGCCAGGCCTCGTCCAGCTCGGCGGCCTTGTCGACCAGCCGGCTGTCCTTTGCACCCATCTCGAGCGCGACCTCGACGAGGCGAACCGAGTTCGACGAGTTGGTCGAGCCCACGACGATCACCAGGTCGGCGCCGACGGCGATCTCCTTCACCGCGACCTGACGGTTCTGGGTGGCGTAGCAGATGTCGTCGCTCGGCGGGTCGAGCAGCGCAGGGAACCGCTCCCGCAGCAGCCGCACGGTCTCGAGGGTCTCGTCCACCGACAGCGTGGTCTGGGAGAGCCAGGCGACCTTCTCGGGGTCGCGCACCTGCACCGAGCCGACGTCGCCGGGGCCCTCGACCAGGTGGATGTGCTCGGGCGCCTCGCCGGTGGTCCCGACGACCTCCTCGTGCCCCTCGTGGCCGATCAGCAGGATGTCGTAGTCGTCGGCGGCGAACCGGCGCGCCTCGTGGTGCACCTTGGTGACCAGCGGGCAGGTCGCGTCGATCGTCCGGAGCTGCCGCCGGGCCGCCTCCTCGTGCACCACCGGCGCGACCCCGTGCGCCGAGAACACCACCGTCGCCCCCTCGGGCACCTCGTCGTTCTCCTCGACGAAGATCGCGCCGCGGTCCTGCAGCGTCTCCACGACGTGCTTGTTGTGCACGATCTGCTTGCGGACGTAGACGGGGGCGCCGTAGGTGTCCAGTGCCTTCTCGACCGTGATCACGGCGCGGTCGACCCCGGCGCAGTAGCCGCGGGGAGCGGCGAGCAGGACACGCTTTCCGGTCGAGGGCATGGGTCCATCGTAGGTTGCGGTGGCTAGCCTGCCCGCATGCCTCTGGAGACCTCGGCGGAGCACCCCGTCCCCGTACGCCGGGTCAGCCAGCTGCTGGCGCAGTGGATCGGGCGGCTCGGGCACGTCTGGGTCGAGGGCCAGGTGGCGCAGCTCACCCGGCGGCCGGGACAGCGCACCGCCTTCCTCACCCTGCGCGACCCGAGCGCCGACATGTCGCTGACCGTGACCTGCTCGGTGGCGCTGCTCGACGGGCCGGCCGCCGGGGTGGTCGAGGGAGCGACGGTCGTGGTGCACGCCCGGCCGCAGTTCTACGCCGGGCGCGGCACGCTGTCGCTGGCGGCCGACCAGATCCGCCAGGTGGGTGTCGGCGAGCTGCTGGCCCGGCTCGAGCACCTGCGCGGCGTCCTGGCCGCGGAGGGGCTCTTCGCCGCCGACCGCAAGCGCCCGCTGCCGTTCCTGCCCGGGGTGGTCGGCGTGGTGTGCGGCCGCGCCTCGGCCGCCGAGAAGGACGTCGTCGAGAACGGTCGCCGGCGCTGGCCGGCGGTCCGGTTCCGGGTCGAGGAGGTCGCGGTGCAGGGCCCGACTGCCGTGACCGAGGTCAGCGCGGCGCTGCAGCGCCTCGACGCCGACCCCGAGGTCGACGTGATCGTCGTCACCCGCGGCGGCGGCTCGCTGGAGGACCTGCTGCCGTTCTCCAACGAGGCGCTGGTGCGTGCCGTCGCTGCCTGCCGGACGCCGGTCGTGAGCGCGATCGGCCACGAGGCGGACACCCCGCTGCTCGACCTGGTCGCCGACGTGCGTGCCTCGACCCCGACCGACGCAGCCAAGCGGGTCGTGCCGGACGTCGCCGAGGAGCTGGACAAGGTGGCCCAGCTGCGTCGACGCACCGAGGCCGCGGTGCGCGCGCTGCTCGACCGGGAGACCGCGGCCCTGCGCTCGCTGCGGAGCCGCCCGGTCGTCGCCGACCCGCACAACCTGCTGACCCCGCGGGCCGAGGAGGTCGCCGCGCTGCGCGACCGAGGCCGGCGGGTTCTGCGCGCCTCGCTGGACCGGGCCGGCGACAACCTGGTGCACACCCGGGCCCGGGTCACCGCGCTGTCGCCGGCGGCGACCCTGGAGCGTGGCTACGCGGTGCTGCAGCGCGCCGACGGCACCGTCGTACGCCGGTCGGTCGACGTCGCGGCGGGCGACACCCTGCGGGCCCGCCTCGCCGAGGGCGAGGTCGGCCTGGTGGTCGGCGCCGGACCCACCGATGCGGCCCGCCCGTAAGGTGGGCGGCGTGAGCGACGCGGTCTTCCCGGAGCCCGACGAGCCGCGACCGACGTACGAGCAGGCCCGCGAGGAGCTCGTCGACGTGGTCCGGCGCCTCGAGACGGGTGCCGCGACGCTCGAGGAGTCGCTGGCCCTGTGGGAGCGCGGTGAGGCGCTGGCCGCGATCTGCCAGCAGTGGCTGGACGGTGCCCGGGCCAAGCTGGACGAGGCCGTCGCCCGGGACCGGGGCACGCAGCCGTCGTCCTAGCCGACCTGCAGGGACGCGGCCAGCTGCCGCAGCTCGGCCCAGCCGGCGTTTCCGGCGACGACGGTCGTGACGGTGTCCCGCTCGAGCACCAGGGCGCGTGGCTCCGGGTCGCCGCCCTCGACCCGGCGCCAGGTCGCTCTCCCGATCACCACGCTGCCCGCGCCGTCACCACCGTCGGCGAACTGACGGACGAAGGCCGCCGGGTTGCCGTCGCTCTGCTCGAGCGCGGCGTAGTCGTCGTCGGGCGTCACGAAGCCCACGTGCCACGTCACGGCCGCGCCTGCGTTGGTGGTGCGGGCGCTGGTAGGCACCCAGGAGTCGGGTAGCGCGATCGGCGCGAGCACGTCGTAGGACGCCCGGTCCCGAGCCTGCGCGAGCACCCCGCTGTAGTCGAACCGGCGGACCTCCGAGTCGGGCTCCGGCTGGACGTTGAGGGCGACGACGACGAAGACGAGCACCAGCACGACAAGCAGCGAGCGCACCATGTCGCCGGTCGTCTCGAAGCCGCGTCGCCTCGCCCTGCCGTCGCCGGTCGTCGTCACGCACCCATCCTCGCCGACGGCTGCGCCGCGTCGACCGTCAGGCCGGGTAGACGTCGGTCTCGGTCGCCTTGAGCGTGGCCCACACCTCGCCGCCAGGTCGCAGCCCCAGCTCGGCGACGGCCAGGGGAGTCACCTCGGCCACGACGGGGATGTCGCCTTCGAGCGCGACCCGCACGGTGTCGCCGTGCGACTCCACCGACGCCACCCGGGCCGGCCAGCAGTTCCGGGCGCTGCTGTCCGGCCGAGACCGGTGCAGGGCGACCGCGTTCGGCGAGAAGGCGACGAACACGTCGCCGTCGGCATGACCGGCCGAGGTGATCGTCGACCCGCCCGAGAGGTCGACCCGGCCCTGCACCGCGAACCCGCGCAGCAGGTTCAGCCCGACCAGCCGGGCCACGTAGTCGGTGCGTGGATGCGCCGCCACCTCCCTCGGCGCCCCCGCTTGCACGACCCGGCCGTTCTCGACGACGACCAGCCGGTCGGCCAGCACCATCGCGTCGAGGGCGTCGTGGGTCACAACCACGGTTGCGCCGTCGAAGGACCCCAGATGACGTCGCAGGTCCGCCCGCACCTCCAGCCGGGTGGCCGCGTCCAGCGCGGCGAGCGGCTCGTCGAGCAGCAGCAGCCGAGGCTCCGCGGCCAGCGCCCGCGCGAGCGCGACCCGCTGCGCCTGTCCGCCGGAGAGCTGGCGCGGTTTCCGGCCCGCGTGCTCGGCGAGCCCGACCCGGGCCAGCCAGTCGTCCGCCCGCTCGCGGGCCTCCCGCCGGGCGATGCCGCGGGCGCGCAGCCCGAAGGCGACGTTCTCCCTCGCGGTCAGGTGCGGGAACAGCAGGTAGTCCTGGAAGACGACGCCGACCTGTCGTTCCTGCGGCTCGAGCCGGACCCGGGCGACCGTGTCCTCGACGACAGTGCGGCCGAGCCGGACCGTCCCGTCGTCGAGCGGCAGCAGCCCCGCCAGCAGCCGCAGGGCGGTGCTCTTCCCCGCGCCGTTGGGGCCGAGCAGGGCGACCACCTCGCCGGGGTCCACGGTCAGCGCGAGGTCGAGGTCGAAGGTGCCGCGGCGCACCCGGAGGTCGGCGGACAGCGTCGAGCCGCTCACGCCGCCGACGTGAGCCACCGCTCCCGCAACCCGGCGAGCACGGCGATCGAGACGACGAGCAGCACCAGCGACAGTGCCACCGCGGCGGCCGGGTCCTGCTGCAGGGTGATGTAGACCTCGATCGGCATCGTGCGGGTGGTGCCCGGGAAGTTGCCGGCGAAGGTGATCGTGGCACCGAACTCGCCGAGTGCCCGCGCCCAGCACAGGACCGACCCGGCGGCGACGCCCGGAGCGACCAGCGGCAGCGTGACCCGGCGGAAGGTGTACCACCGGCTGGCGCCGAGGGTCGCGGCTGCCTCGTCGTACCGGCGGTCGGCACCGCGCAGCGCCCCCTCCACCGCGATGACGAGGAACGGCATCGCCACGAACGTCTCGGCCACCACCACGGCTGCGGTCGTGAACGGCAGCGTGATGCCGAAGGCCTCGTCCAGCGGCCGCCCCACCAGTCCTCGCCGGCCCAGGGCCGCGAACAGCGCGACACCGCCGACGACCGGCGGCAGCACCAGCGGCACGGTCACCGCCGCGCGCAGCAGCGAGCGCCCAGGGAAGTCACCACGGGCCAGCACCCAGGCGAGTGGCACCCCCAGCACGAGCGACACCGCTGTGGCGAGGGTGGCGCACACCAGGGACAGCCGGAGCGCCTCGATCGACGTGTCCCGGCTCAGCACCTCGCCGAGCGTCCGCCACGGGGTGCGGACGAGCAGCCCGATGACCGGCACCACCAGGAAGAGCACGGCCACCGTCGCCATCGGCACCAGGACGGCGGGCAGTCCTGTCGTACGCCGGGAAGGGCGTGCGCCGACGCCGCGACTGGTGCTCACGGCAGCTGGAAGCCCGCCTCGGACAGGACCTTCTGTCCGGCCGCCGACAGGACCAGGTCGACAAACGCCTGTGCCGGCGCGGGCTTGCGCGCGTCCTTCAGCACGGCGATCGGGTAGTCGTTGACGGCGCCGGCCGCCTCCGGGAAGTCGATGCCCTCGACCTTGTCGCCCGCCGCGATGACGTCGGTCTTGTAGACCAGGGCCGCGTCCACCTCACCGAGGGTGACCTTGGCGAGAGTCGCCTTCACGTCGGCCTCCAGCGTGTCCGGCGCCGGCGTCACCTTGGCCGCCGCGAAGACCTTGTCGGCCGCGGCGCCGCACGGGACCTCCGGAGCGCACAGCGCGATGGTGAGGTCCTTCTTGGCGAAGTCCGCAAGCCCGGTGACCTTGGCCGGGTTCCCCGCAGGCACCGCGATCTCCAGGGTGTTGCGGACGAACGTGACCGGCTGGCCGGCCGTGTCGCCGGCGTCGGAGACCTGCGCCATCGTCGCCGGGCTCGCGGAGGCGAACACGTCGGCCGGCGCACCCTGCTCGATCTGGGTGGCCAGCTCGGAGCTCGCGGCGAAGCTGAACGACACCGTGGTGCCCGGGTGCTCGGCCTCGAACGCCTTGCCCAGCGCCGTGAAGGACTCGGTGAGCGACGAGGCAGCGAGCACCACGACCTTTCCCGATGGACCGTTCGTGCCGGACCCGTCACTGCCTCCCCCGCAGCCGGCCACCGCACTGAGAGACACCACGAGACACATCGCAGAGGCCACGCGCGACAGCACAGACATCAGCGGGCCTCCGGGATCTCGACGACGACGTTGGTGGACTTCACGGCGGCCACCGCCACGACACCCGGCTCCAGCCCGAGCTCGTCGGCAGCCTCGCGGCTCATCAGGGACACCACGCGGTGCGGCCCGGCCTGCAGCTCGACCTGGGCCATCACGCCGTCCCTGGTGACCTTGGTGACGATGCCGCGGAACCGGTTGCGGGCGGACTGGGCCACGACCGGCCCGGCCTCGCTGACATCGGCCAGCCGGACCGCCGCCTCGGCCAGGACCCGGCCGTCCACGCCCTGCCGCCCGGACGGCAGCCGGGTGGTCTCCAGCCGGCCGGCCTCCGCCCACCGCCGCACGGTGTCCTCGCTGACCCCGAGCAGCCCGGCCGCCTCGGAGATCTTGAGCACGGTCATAGCGCGCGACCCTACCGCCGCACCTGCGGGTCGGGGAAGCCTGTGCCGACCCGCACCTGCGGCTGTCCCGTCGACCGGCGCCGTCGCTAGGCTCCCAGAGCAGCAGAGCGCACGCCGACGAGGGAGCCGCACCGATGACCGAGACACCCGGCCCGACAAGCGTCCCCCCGTCGCTAACGCCACCGGTAGAGGCACCCGACCGCAACCTCGCCCTCGAGCTGGTGCGCGTCACCGAGGCTGCCGCCATGGCGGCCGGCCGCTGGGTCGGCCGGGGCGACAAGAACGGCGCGGACGGCGCGGCCGTCAACGCGATGCGCCAGCTCATCGGCACCGTGACCATGGACGGCATCGTGGTCATCGGCGAGGGCGAGAAGGACGAGGCGCCGATGCTCTTCAACGGGGAGCGCGTCGGCGACGGCGGCCGGCCCCGAGTGCGACGTCGCGGTCGACCCGATCGACGGCACCCGGCTGACGGCCCTCGGCATGGGCAACGCCCTGTCGGTGCTCGCGGTCTCGCCCCGCGGGTCGATGTTCGACCCGTCCGCCGTCTTCTACATGGAGAAGCTCGCCACCGGACCGGACGCGGCCGACGTCGTCGACATCCGGCTGCCGGTCGGCCGAGAACGTACGCCGGGTCGCGCAAGGCCAAGCAGCGAGTCGCCGTCCGACGTGACCGTCGTGATCCTCGACCGGCCGCGGCACGCCGCGATGGTCGAGGAGATCCGCTCCACCGGCGCCCGGATCATGTTCATCACCGACGGCGACGTCGCCGGCGCCATCATGGCGGCCCGCGAAGGCACCGGGCTCGACCTCCTGGTCGGCATCGGCGGCACACCCGAGGGCATCATCGCGGCCTGCGCGATCAAGACGCTCGGCGGCGTCATCCAGGGCCGGTTGTGGCCGGCCGACGACGACGAGCGGCAGAAGGCGATCGACGCCGGTCACGACCTCGACCGGGTCCTGGTCACCGACGAGCTGGTGCGCGGCGAGGACGTGTTCTTCGTCGCAACCGGCATCACCGACGGCGAGCTGCTCAAGGGCGTCCGGTACGGCGGCGGCGGCACCGTGCGGACCCACTCGATCGTCATGCGCTCCCGCAGCGGCACCATCCGGCTGGTCGAGAGCGAGCACCGCCTCGACAAGCTGCAGGCGTACTCCGCGATCGACTTCGAGCACGCGCGCTAGGAGCCGGCGCCGACCACCTCGCGGACGGCGTCGACCACGCTGCCCGGCTGGTCCCGCTGGATCTCGTGCCCGGCCCGGTCGACGGTCTGCATCCGACCGAGCGACGAGAGCTCGGTCCACTGCTGCTGACCACCGGTCCAGGCCGAGTCGAGCGCGGCGGCCACCCGCGGCCGCAGGTCGCCGTAGTCGCTGACGCTGCGGGTCAGCACGACGAGCGGCACCGCACCGAGCACCGGGAACTCCGTGGCTGCGGCGAGTGCCGGCCCGGCAGCAAGATGCTCGGTGTTGTCCCGCGGCGAGAGCAGCCGCTCGAGGTCGGCCCGCAGCTCTCCCGCCCGGCCGGTGGCGGCCGCCGGGACCAGCTCCATTGCCGTGTCCAGGTACCCGGGCGGAGTGGCGTCCACCAGCACCATGCCGGCGAGGTCGTCGTCGTGACCCTCCGCCCAGGTCGTCGCGACGACGCCGCCGATGTCCTGCGCGACGAGCACGACCGGCCGCCGCAGCCCGAGGGCGGACATCACCGCGTCCAGCTCGTCGGCCAGGTCGGCGACCGTCTGCCGCCGGGGCGGCGGGTCGCTCTGCCCGACCCCCAGGCGGTCGTAGGCGCAGACCCGGGTGGTGGCGCTGAGCCGCTTCTGCACCTCGTCCCACGAGGTCAGCGGCGAGTCGTAGCCGGACACGAGCAGCACGGTGGGATCGCTCTTGCTGCCGGCGCACCGCGGTGGCCACCCGGTGGCCGTCGACCGTGACCGGCTGGACGGCCGTGAGGGCCGCCAGGCGGGAGCCACCGCCGCGGGCTTCGGAGACCTCGTCGCCACCCACCAGGCCGCAGCCGGACGCGGCCAGCACCACGGCTACGCAGTGCCGGCAGCCGTCCCGTCAATCCCCCGACTGTCATCCGACCGGTCCGCGGCCCTAGCCGGCGGGGTGGCGCTGCTGCTCGTGCAGCTCGTGCTGGTGCAACGCGTCGCCGCAGTGCACCGGGTCCTCCAGCGCCTCCACGTCGTCGTCCAGGTGAGCCGCGTCGGCCTGCGGCGGCTGTGGTTCACCCTCGGTGGTCATGGCCTGACCGTACGCCAGTCGGGCGGGGTACGGGGCACGTCGCGGCAGTCGGTTCTGCACCCGGCATACCCTGGGACGGTGACCGAGTTCGCCTACTCCGACCTGCTCCCGCTGGGGCCTGACGAGACCGAGTACCGGCTCGTCACCGACCAGGGCGTAGAGACGTTCGAGGCAGGCGGTCAACGGTTCCTCCGGGTCGACCCGCTCGCCCTGACCCGGCTCACCGACGAGGCGATGCACGACATCGCCCACTACCTGCGGCCGGCCCACCTGGCCCAGCTGCGCCGCATCGTCGACGATCCGGAGAGCAGCGGCAACGACCGGTTCGTGGCGCTGGACCTGCTGAAGAACGCCAACATCGCTGCCGCCGGCGTGCTGCCCATGTGCCAGGACACCGGCACCGCCATCGTCATGGGCAAGAAGGGCGAGCGGGTCGTCACCGGTGGCGACGACGCGGCCGCGATCAGCCGCGGCGTGTACGACGCGTACACCCGGCTCAACCTGCGCTACTCGCAGCTGGCCCCCTGACGATGTGGGACGAGACGAACACCGGGTCCAACCTGCCTGCCCAGGTCGAGATCTACTCGACACCGTCACCCACCGACCCGGCGTACTCGTTCCTGTTCATGGCCAAGGGCGGCGGCAGCGCGAACAAGTCGTTCCTCTACCAGGAGACCAAGGCGGTCCTGAACCCCGAGCGCGATGCTGCGCTTCCTGGACGAGAAGCTGCGCGCGCTCGGCACCGCGGCCTGCCCGCCCTACCACCTGGCCGTCGTGGTCGGCGGGACCAGCGCGGAGTACGCCCTCAAGACCGCGAAGTACGCGTCGGCGAAGTACCTCGACGAGCTGCCCACGAGCGGGTCGCCGACCGCGCACGGCTTCCGCGACCTCGAGCTCGAGGCCCAGGTGCTCGAGCTGACCCGGGGCTTCGGCATCGGTGCGCAGTTCGGCGGCAAGTACTTCTGCCACGACGTACGGGTCGTGCGACTGCCCCGGCACGGCGCCTCCTGCCCGGTCGCGATCGCGGTCTCCTGCTCGGCGGACCGGCAGGCCCGCGGAAAGATCACCGCGGAGGGCGTGTTCCTGGAGCAGCTCGAGACGGACCCCGCACGGTTCCTGCCGGACACCACCGACGAGCACCTCGACGACGCGGGCGAGGTGGTGCGGATCGACCTCAACCGGCCGATGGACGAGATCCGCGCCACGCTGTCGACGCTTCCCGTCAAGACCCGGCTGTCGCTGTCCGGCCCGCTGGTGGTCGCGCGCGACATCGCGCACGCGAAGATCAAGGAGCGGCTGGACGCCGGCGAGCCGATGCCGTCCTACCTGCGGGACCACGCGGTCTACTACGCCGGCCCGGCCAAGACACCCGAGGGCTACGCCTCCGGCTCGTTCGGCCCGACCACCGCCGGGCGGATGGACTCCTACGTCGCGCAGTTCCAGGAGGCAGGCGGCTCGTTCGTCATGCTGGCCAAGGGAAACCGCAGCGCGCAGGTCACCGAGGCGTGCCGGCGGTTCGGCGGCTTCTACCTCGGGTCGATCGGCGGCCCCGCGGCCCGCCTCGCCCTGGACTGCATCAAGAGCGTCGACGTCGTGGAGTACGCCGACCTCGGGATGGAGGCGGTCTGGAAGATCGAGGTCGAGGACTTCCCGGCGTTCGTCGTGGTCGACGACAAGGGCAACGACTTCTACGCCGAGACCTCCCGACCGGTGGCGCTCACCATCGGCCGCGGCCCGGGTGCCTGACGGGAGCGGGCAGTGACCGCGCCCGAGCGCGACGAGCTGGCGAGCGGCGGCGCCGACCGCGACCCGGTCCAGCTCCCGACCTGGGTCAGCGTCGTGGGACTTGCCCTCGCGGTGCTCGTGGGCTGGTTCGTCGTGGCCCGGACCAGCGGCAATGACGACTCGGCCCGGTCGGCGCACGGCCCGCCCACGGCGTCGGCCGACGAGCCGAGGGTCGCGCCGCCGGGGCCGGTCGCCACCGGCTATCCGCCGCTCGAGGGGCCGCTGCGGGTCATCGGTGGCCTGTGCGTGCAGACCCCGAGCCCGCGCAGCATGATCGTGGAGTTCGAGGTGGAGAACGTCGGCCTGGACCAGGTCGAGGTGCTGTCGCTGTCGGCGCACCTGCCGATCGGCGGGCTGGACCCCACCGGCGGCAAGGTGCCGGCCCGGTCGCTCTGCGGGCGGCCCGTCGATCCCGCCACCAGCAAGGTGCTCCAGCCCGGTGAGCGGGTGCCGGTGTCCCTCGGGTTCAACCTGCCGCTGGAGTGCCCGGCGCCCTACCCGGTGCAGGCCGACGTGGCGGTGGCCGAGAGGGGCTCGACCCCGACGCAGCAGCGGCTGCACCTGCTCAACGACCTCGGTGGCTACGACTTCCCCAGCTGTCACACCCCGTCGCCCTAGTCGACGAGGTAGCGCTCGGCGATCTCTGCGGCTTCGTACCGGCTCGGCACCTCGAGCTTGCGCAGGATGTTCGACACGTGCACGCTCGCGGTCTTGGTGCTGATCACGAGCGCCTTGGCGATCTCGCCGTTGGTGCGGCCGGCCGCGAGGTGGCCGAGGATCTCCCGCTCCCGGGCGGTCAGGTCCGCACCGACACCGGCGACACCGGCGGGCATCCGTCGCGGTGGCCGCAGGTCGATCCGGGTACGCCGGGCAAGGGACTCGATCTCGGCGAGCAGCGGTGCGGCGCCCAGCCGTCCGGCGTCGGCGTGGCTCAGCCGCAGGCTCTCCGCGGCAGCCGCGAGCGAGCGCTCGGCCACCTGCGCCTGGGCCAGCCGCCACCGGGCATAAGCCAGCAGGTACGCGCGGTCGGCGTCGACCAGCGCGTCGACGGCCGCGCGCCACGGCGCCACCCCAGGGCCTTCCTCGTACCGCGAGCGCTCCGCGGCGCACAGCACTCGCAGCTCCGCCGGCCGCACCCCGACCACGGCGCCCGGCCCGCAGGCGCTCTCGACCAGCTCGTCGACGACCGCCGCGGTCGCGTCCCAGCCCGCCCCGCCGGGCGCGCCTGACCCGGTCCGGCGGCGGCCGTCACCGACGTCGGCCAGGGCCCGGCAGCCGAGCCAGGCCAACGGCGCCGACAGGGCGAGCAGCCGCGGCGTGGCCGAGCCGGCGTGCTCCACCACCGTGGCCAGGGCGGCGTCCGGTGCGCCCCGCCACAGCTGAGCCTCGGCGAGTGCCTCGCACCGCAGCAGGTCGAGCACCACCGGCAGCCGGTTGATCTCGGCGATGTCGGCATCCATCCGGTCCCAGTCACCGCGCAGCGACGCCAGCCTGGCCCGCATCACCAGGGCGTAGTCGCGGTTGATGCCCTGCACGTGCCGGGTGTGCACGAGTGCGGCGTCCACGAAGCCCTCGGCCTCGTCCCACCACCCGTGCACGGTCGCGATCTCGGCGGCCTGGGTGGCCAGCCAGGACCCGTAGCGAATGCCGAGGCCGCGGCTGCTGGCCGCCGCCATGCCGACGGCCGCCACGTCGATGCCCTCCCGGGCGAGGTCCGCGCAGGACAGGCAGTCGACCAGGTTGCTGTAGGTCTGGGCGACGAGCTCCGAGTCGCCGTCACCGGCGATGGCGAGGTCCACCGCCTCGCGGGCGTCCTGGACCATCTCCGGGGACCCGGGTCGCACCGTCGTCCGGATGATCAGGGCCCGGGCGAGCGCAGCCCGGTCCCCGGTGGCCCGGGCGACCTCCACGGCCTCGTCGGCCAGCGGCTCCCAGTCGCTGCCGCCGCCCATCCAGTCCATGACGTGCACCAGCCCGGAGACGACGACCCCCGCGCTCGGGCGTCGGCGGGTCGGCCGGCACCAGGGCGACCGCCCGTCGGGCAGCTGACCAGGGCGGCGTCGGTGCGACCGCTGTCGAGCAGGAACCGGGCGTACTTCGCCTCCAGCACGCCCATCCGGACCGGGTCGACGTCGGGGTCGGCGTGCAGCCAGGACCGGACACCCTCGATGATCTCGACCGCGTCGACGTCGTGGTCGCAGATGGCGGCGATCGCCGCGGCCCGCGAGAACACGTCGACGGCGTCGGCCCCGACCAGGCTCTCGGCATCCGGCACCGACGGCCACAGCCGTCGCACCCGGTACGTACTGCCGGTGCGCCTCGTCCCAGGCGTAGACGTCCTCGGCAGCCTGAGCCGCGCGCAGCGACCACTGCAGCGCGCGCGACGAGTCGCCGGCACGGTCGGCGTGCTCGGCGATCACACCGGGCTTGGCGTCCACGACGTCCTCGAGCGCGGCGACCAGCAAGGCGTGCAGGGTCCGGCGCTCACCGGGGAGCAGGTCGGCATAGAGCGCCTCGGCAAGCAGGGCGTGCCGCAGCGAGAGGCTGCCGTCGGCCTCCACCACGAGCAGCTGGGCGCGCACCGCCTCGTCGATGCTGTCGTCGAGCGTCACCTCTGCGCGGCTGCGGGCGACGAGCTCCTCCAGCAGTCGCGGCGCGACCCGCTCGCCCGCTGCCGCGACCATGCGCAGCACCTCGGCCGTGCCCGGCGTACATGCGCGGGTCCTGCGTACGAGCACCTCCCGCAGGCTCGCGGGCAGGGTGCCCTCGTCGCCGGCCAGGGCCGCCCGCATCAGCGCCTCGGCCGCGTAGGGGTTGCCCCCTGAGCGCGCGTGGATGCGAGCGGTCAGCGACTCGCCGAGCAGGGCTCGCGGGTCTCCCCCGAGCAGGTCGGTGAGCTGCGCGCGGGTCTCGGCGAGAGACATCGGGGCCAGGCCGACCTCGACGACGTGCGAGGCCCGGCGGACGTCCTGCAGCCACTCGCCGAGCACGTCGTCGACCTCGTCCGGTCGGAAGGCCACGACCAGCGCGAGGTGCTGGCGGTCCAGTGCCGCGCTGAGGTAGGCGAGCACCTCCAGGGTCGCGACGTCGGCGCAGTGCAGGTCGTCGAGCACCAGCACGGTGGGCCGGATCGCCGCGGCGCGGTCCAGCAGGGACGAGACCGCGGCGATCAGGCGGGCCTGGTCGGACGGGCCTTCATGGCGGACCCCGAGCTCGGGCAGCAGCAGGCTGATGTCGCCGGGGTCGGCACCCAGCACGCGGGGCACGTCGGCGCGCGGCAGCCGGGCCAGCAGGGAGCGCAGGGCGGCGACCAGCGGCGCGTACGGGATCCGGCCACCGAGGAACCCGACGCCGGCCCCTCGGCAGACCACCGTGCGCGGCGGCAGGCGGCTGACCACCTCGTCGAGCAGCCTGGTCTTGCCCGCGCCGGCCTCGCCGTGGATCAGTGCGACGCCGGGCTGGTCGTCGGCGGCGTCGGCGATCAGGCCGAGGACGGCGGCGAGCTCCTCCTCCCGGCCCACGAACCCCTGGCGTCGCGGCATGCGCCCCACAGTCGCGGTGCGGACCGACCCGCGTCAACGGCTGGTCTGAGGTAGCTCAGGAGAGGATCTGAGGTGGTACGCCCCATGTGGCCCGGCCACTGGGTGGCCCAGGGTAGGTCGCAGGTCACCGGGTGCAAGCCCGAGGACCTGGGAGATCCGAGGGGCGAGTTTCGCCGGCGGGGCTGCGGGGATCCACGGGGGAAGCACGGGGGACCGGGGGGACCACGGGGGCACGCAGGGGGAACGGGTCCGCTGGCCTGGGGGAGGCGGCGGGTCCGCTGCGTGCGACAGCGGCCGCGACGGGATCCACCGTCGCGGCCGCTCCGTCGTCATGGGCCAGGATGAACACCATGAGCGACGACTCCCAGCCCGAGGGCGACTTCCGGATCGAGCACGACTCGATGGGCGACGTGCCGCGTGCCCCGCGACGCGCTGTGGCGGGCCCAGACCCAGCGGGCGGTCGAGAACTTCCCGATCTCCGGCCGCCGATCGAGCGGGCGCTGATCGGCGCGCTCGCGTCGCTCAAGGGAGCGGCGGCGACGGTCAACGCCGAGCTCGGCGTGCTCGACGCGGACGTGCGCCGCCGCGATCCACGACGCCGCGGCCGAGGTCGCTCGCGGCGACCACGACGCGCACTTCCCGATCGACGTCTTCCAGACCGGCTCCGGCACGTCGAGCAACATGAACGCCAACGAGGTGATCGCCACGCTGGCGACCCGGTCGCTCGGCCGTGAGCGTGCACCCCAACGACCACGTCAACGCCTCGCAGTCGTCCAACGACGTCTTCCCGTCCGCGATCCACATCGCGGCCACCCGCAGCGTCGTCCGCGACCTGCGTGCCGGCCCTGCAGCACCTCGAGGCGTCGCTGGCCGCGCAAGGCCGCGGAGTTCGCCGAGGTCGTCAAGAGCGGCCGCACCCACCTGATGGACGCGACGCCGGTGACGCTGGGACAGGAGTTCGGCGGCTACGCCGCGCAGGTGCGCCCGCGGCGTCGAGCGGCTCGAGTCGACGCTGCCGCGGCTGGCGGAGCTCCCGCTCGGCGGCACGGCGGTCGGCACCGGCATCAACACGCCGCCCGGGTTCGCCGCGACCGTCGTACGCCGGTTGGCCGCGGACCTGGACCTGCCGCTGACCGAGGCCCGCAACCACTTCGAGGCCCAGGGCGCGCGCGACGGGCTGGTCGAGCTGTCCGGTCAGCTGCGGACGATCGCGGTGTCGCTGACGAAGATCTGCAACGACATCCGCTGGATGGGCTCCGGCCCGCGCACCGGGCTCGCCGAGATCCAGCTGCCCGACCTGCAGCCCGGGTCGTCGATCATGCCGGGCAAGGTGAACCCGGTCATGCCCGAGGCGACGCTGATGGTGTGCGCGCAGGTGATCGGCAACGACGCGGCGGTGGCGTTCGCGGGCGCGTCGGGCAGCTTCGAGCTCAACGTGATGATGCCGGTGATGGCGCGCAACGTGCTCGAGTCGGTGCGGCTGCTGGCCAACGTCTCGCGGCTGCTCGCCGACCGGTGCATCGACGGCATCACCGCGGACGTCGAGCGCTGCCGCGAGTTGGCCGAGTCGTCGCCGTCGGTCGTCACGCCGCTCAACCGCTACATCGGCTACGAGGCGGCGGCGAAGGTCGCCAAGCAGTCGCTGGCCGAGCGCAAGACGATCCGGCAGGTCGTGCTCGAGCAGGGGTACGTCGAGAACGGCAACCTCACCGAGGAGCAGCTCGACGCCGCTCTCGACGTGCTCGGCATGACCCACCCGTGACGGAGCCGACGCGATGGGCGCCGGGCGAGACGGTGCTGTGGCGATACACCCGGCCGCGGCACCCGAGCGAGTCGCTCCGGCCGATGCGAGTCGTGCGCGATGACGCCGACGGGCTGGTTGCCTGGTTGCCCGCGGGGACGCCGTTGCTTCGGCCGGTGCTCGCCGACGGTGGCGACCTGCGGTCGGTGCCGGTGGCCGAGCGGTTCGACATCGACCGGCACGGCCGGGCCAACCGGCTGGACACCTGGCACGGCCACGGGATCCTCAAGGTCGCGCCGGCGGGCGTGCCGTGGTCGGTGTGGGTGTTCTGGGGCGACGACGGGGCTTTCCGCGGGTGGTACGTCAACCTCGAGTCGGTGCACGAGCGGCGCGACCACGAGGTGGTCACGCAGGACCACGTGCTCGACCTCGTGGTGCAGCCGGACCGCAGCGTCGCGCGCAAGGACGAGGACGAGCTGGCGGCCGCGGTCCGCTCCGGGCGGTTCAGCGCGGCCGAGGCGGCGGCCATCGAGGGTGACGCGGCCGCCGTCGAGGACGTCGTACGCCGGTGGGCGTCGCCGTTCTGCGACGGGTGGGAGACCTGGGCGCCGGACCCGACGTGGTCACGGCAGGCGCTGCCCCAGCTGCCCCCGGCGTACGTGGCCAAGGCCGCCTACCGCTGACCCACCCCCGTCGAGTGGCGCGACCTTGTGGTCGACACGCCGATGGAGCCACCAGGTTGCGCCACTCGACGTCAGGGGACTGCTGTCAGTACCAGCCCTGGGACTGGAAGGTGGACCAGGCGCCGCACGGGGTGCCGTAGCTCTGGTCGATGTAGGCCAGGCCCCACGGATCTGGGTGGCCGCGTTGTCCTGCCAGTCGACCCGTAGCTGCTCATCTTGGAGCCCGGCAGCGCCTGCGGGATGCCGTAGGCACCCGAGGACGGGTTCTCGCGCGTGCACGTCCCAGCCGGACTCGTGGCCCCACAGCGAGTAGAGGCAGGAGAACTCGCCCGACGCCCCAGCCGTAGCGCTCGGCCATCATCGACGCGGCGATGCGCTGCGGGTCGCCGTAGGACACGGTGCGCGACGCCGACCGGGCCGCGCGCTCCGCGCTTCTGCCGGGCCTCGCGGGCTTGCCCGCGCGGCCTTGCTGGCGCTGCTGCTCGGCGCACCTGCTCGCGCCGGGCCTGACCGGCGGCCGACTTGTCGACCGAGCCGTCCGGGGTGTCGGCCGACGCCTCGACCCGGGTGCTGGCCGGGGCTCCAGCGGCTGCTGCTCCCCGGCGGCCGACCAGGAGTCGACGCCGAGGATCACGGCCAGGGCGGCGACCACGACAGTGGCCGCGCCGACCAGCCCGTGGGCCAGCCTGCTCGGGAACGTGCGGGGTCTGCGGTGCATCAGTGGGGTCCTTCCGGCGCATGCCGGCCACCTCATGCGTGGCGGGCGTGACGTCACCCCGGTCACCGGCCTCCGGTGGTGCTCCCCGAGCGGAGGCGGGACGCAGCGTCGGTCGGAGGGGATGGAACCAGCCTCGTCGTCACCGTGAGTGACAAGACCGTGACCAGGACGCCTGGGGTCTTACCACTCGAGAGTGCGCGAACACCCTAGGCAATAGCCAATTCTGGGCACGTGGGCTCCATCACACCGCACCGTGCAACCGTGAGATGCCGAGACGCCGGTCACATTCGGTGACCGGCGCCTCGACCGAGTCTCGACCGAAGCTGTGGCTGCGACTAGGCCGGCAGGTCCTCGAGCATCTCGGTGACCAGGGCCGCGATCGGCGACCGCTCCGACCGGGTCAGCGTGACGTGGGCGAACAGCGGGTGACCCTTGAGCGCCTCGATGACCGACGCGACCCCGTCGTGGCGGCCGACCCGCAGGTTGTCGCGCTGGGCCACGTCATGGGTGAGCACCACCCGCGAGCCCTGGCCGACCCGGGACAGCACGGTCAGCAGCACGTTGCGCTCCAGCGACTGCGCCTCGTCGACGATGACGAACGCGTCGTGCAGCGACCGGCCACGGATGTGGGTCAGCGGCAGCACCTCGAGCATCCCGCGGTCCATGATCTCGTCGACGACGTCGGAGGTGACCAGTGCGCCGAGGGTGTCGAAGACCGCCTGCGCCCAGGGGTTCATCTTCTCGGCCTCGCTGCCCGGCAGGTAGCCGAGGTCCTGGCCGCCGACGGCGTAGAGCGGCCGGAACACCACGACCTTGCGGTGCTGCCGGCGCTCCATCACGGCCTCGAGCCCGGCGCACAGCGCCAGCGCGGACTTGCCGGTGCCGGCGCGCCCGCCGAGCGAGACGATGCCGACGTCGGGGTCGAGCAGCAGGTCCAGCGCGACGCGCTGCTCGGCGCTGCGGCCGTGCAGCCCGAACGCGTCGCGGTCGCCGCGCACCAGCCGCACCTGCTTCTCCGGCGTCACCCGGCCGAGTGCGCTGCCGCGGTCGGAGACCAGCACCAGCCCGGTGTGGCAGGGCAGCTCGCGAGCCTCGACGAGGTCGATCCGCGTCCGCCTCGTACAGCTCGTCGACGAGCTCGCCGGTGACACTGACCTCGGCCATCCCGGTCCACCCGGACGTCGACCTTGCCGGTGCCGCGGTACTCCTCGGCGGCGAGCCCCACCGCCGCGGCCTTCACCCGCATCGGCAGGTCCTTGCTGACCAGCGTGACCCGCGCGCCCTCCTCGGCCAGGTTGCGCGCGACCGCGAGGATCGTCGTGTCGTTGTCGCTCGAGCGACCGGCCGGCCGGAACCCGGCAGGCAGCACCGAGGGGTCGGTGTGGTTGAGCTCGACGCGCACGGTCCCGCCGACCTCGCCCACCGGCAGCGGCTCGTCCAGCCGGCCGTGCTCGACCCGCAGGTCGTCGAGCAGCCGCAGCGCCTGCCGGGCGAAGTAGCCGAGCTCGGGATGGGCGCGCTTGCCCTCCAGCTCGGTGATGACGACGACGGGCAGCACGACCTCGTGCTCCTCGAAGCGCAGCAGCGCGAGCGGGTCGGCCAGCAGGACGCTGGTGTCGAGGACGAAGGTGCGCTGGTGGTCGGCAACAGCCACGTTGGGGTTCCCCTTTTACCCGGGCACCGACCGCGGGGGCGGCAGCCACCGACCTCGCGCGGGTGAGTTCCGAAGGCCGGGACCGGACCCGAGGACCGGTCGCCGGCCCTCTCTCCTGCGCCTGGGACAAGCACGCGACACAGCACGGAGTGGGCCTCCCGAGCGGCCGGCGCGGATGCCGTCCGCTGCTTCCGGACGGTACGCCGGGCAGGGCTCCCGACTGCGCAGACACGCGGCAGAGTCACCCGACCGACGCAGCGGCCGGCGGTCAGGCGCCGAAGCGACGCTGCCGGGCCGCGTAGGCCCGGATCGCGCGCAGGAAGTCGACCTTGCGGAAGTCCGGCCAGTAGGCCTCGCAGAAGTAGAACTCCGAGTGCGCGCTCTGCCAGAGCAGGAACCCGGACAGCCGCTGCTCGCCGGACGTGCGGATCACCAGGTCGGGGTCGGGCTGGCCCTTGGTGTAGAGGTGCTCGGCGATGTGCTCGACGTCGAGCACCTGGCCAGGTCCTCGATCGTCGTGCCCTTGGCGCCGTGCTCCTGCAGCAGCGAGCGGACCGCGTCGGCGATCTCGCGCCGGCCGCCGTAGCCGATCGCGACGTTGACGTGCAGGCCGGCACGTCCGCGGTGCGGGTCGCCGCGTCCTTGAGTGCCCGCGCGGTGTCGCCGGGCAGCAGGTCGAGCGCCCCGACCGGGTGCACCCGCCAGCGGCCGGTTGCGCGAGGTCGTCGACCAGCTCCTCGATGATCGCGAGCAGCGGCGTCAGCTCGGCCGCCGGCCGGTTGAGGTTGTCGGTGGACAGCAGCCACAGCGTGACGACCTCGACGCCGACCTCCTCGCACCAGCCGAGGAACTCCTCGATCTTGTCGGCGCCGGCCCGCTAGCCGCGCGACTTCGGGGCGCCGGACGCCCTGGCCCACCGGCGGTTGCCGTCGAGGATGACCCCGACGTGGCGCGGGATCTGCTCGGGGTCCAGCGAGGCCGCGATGCGTCGGCGTAGAAGCCGTACAGCAGGTCTCGCACGGCCTCCGCCCAGCGTAGACCCGCGCGATGACGAGGGTCTGCTGTTCCTACCGGCGTTGGCCAGGTGGCAAGTCACGTTACTGGTTGGTAACTTACGGTTCCGAAGGTACATTCGTCGCGCCATGACCTCGTGCGCCCGCGCGCCGAGCGACCGCCGGCGTCGTCGAGGAGGTCGTCCGGGCGGTCAAGCCGCACCTGCGCGGCTGGCTGCACGCGGGCACGTTCCCGGTCGCCCTCGCCGCCGGCATCGTGCTGGTCGTCCTCGCCGACGGGGCTCGGCGCGACCGCTCGCCGACCGCGATCTACGCCGACCAGCGCGGCCGCTGCTGTTCGGGGTCAGCGCGCTCTACCACCGCGGGCACTGGTCACCGCGCGTCGAGCAGCTGCTCAAGCGCCTCGACCACTCGAACATCTTCCTGATCATCGCCGGCACCTACACGCCGTTCGCCGTGATCCTGCTCGCGCGACCACGGCGGCACCGCGCTGCTCTGGATCGTCTGGGCCGGCGGCCCTCGGCGGCATCGCCTTCCGGGTCTTCTGGGTCGGCGCGCCGCGCTGGCTCTACACGCCGGTCTACATCGCGCTCGGCTGGGTCGCCGTGTTCTACCTGCCGGACATCCTGCGAGACCGGCGGCGCCGCGGTCGTCACGCTGCTCGGCGATCGGCGGCGGTGCTCTACAGCGTCGGCGGCGTCGTCTACGCCCTCAAGCGACCCGAACCCGTCACCGCGCTGGTTCGGCTTCCACGAGGTGTTCCACGCGCTGACGCTCGGCGCGTTCGTCGTGCACTACATCGCGGTGTCGCTCGCGACCTACCGCACTGCCGCCTGACCGTCGATGACCGCCAGGCGTCGGCTGACTCGGTCCGGTCCGGCCCCTGGGCGCGCACCCGGTCGACCTGCTCCATCGCCTCGCGCAGCTCGCCCAGCCACTCCTCGGCGTGCTGCCGACCAGCCGCACGCACCAGGCCAGCGCCTCGGAGCGCGACCGCGCCACGCCGGCCTCGACCAGGGTGTCGAGCACCCGCCGCTCGGGCTGGCGCAGCCGGGTCATCACCGGCACGGCCAGGTGGGTGAACAGCGCCCGGCGCTCGTCGCACCTCGACGCCCCACGCCACCTTGCGGCCGAACCGGTGCTCCGCCTCGCGGGCGATCGCGATCCGGCGGCTCCCGGGTGTCCTCGCGGAAGCCGCGGACCCGGCCGTCGGCGGCGGCCGCCCGCTCGGCGTCGGAGGCGTCCGCCCCGACCGTCGGCGGCCGGCGAGCGTGCCCGACGACGGTGATCTCCTCGCGGTCGCACCGCGTCGACGCTCCGGCCGGGCCGGTGAACCAGTCCTGCGGCAGCCGGCCGGTGAACCAGCCGCGCACCGTCTCCGTCGGTCTCGTCGCTCTGTCTGTCGTCATGCAACGATGATTACACCGTTACAGCGACTCTGCCAGAGCATCCGGCCATGTTCACCGTGGGCGGACGCCGCAGCCGGCGCCGCGAGCGCAGCGCCGGACGTCGGTCGGTCGGCGCGTCGCAGACGAAGTGCCGGCAGACGTACGCCGCGGGCGCGGCCGTCGACCAGCGGGCCGGTCCGGCCAGCAGCGGCACGCGTGCTACCGCTGCGCGTCGGGATCGCCCACCGCCACCGCCGCGCCCGGGGCGGTGCCCAGCAGCGCGGCCCGGTGCAGTCGCCCGGTCGCCGGGTCACCGGCCGGCCCGACCACGGCCACCTCGCGCGGGCCGTCGACCAGCGCCTCGGCGACCGCGAGCCCCCAGCCGGCGAACCGCGCGTGCGCTCGGCGAGCCGGCCGTAGACGCCGAGCGCGCGCTCGGCGGCCTCGCGGTGCCGGGCCGAGCCGGTGTACGCGGCGTAGGTCAGCAGCGCGCCGGCCGCGGCCGACCTGCCCGGCCGGGGTGGCGTTGTCGGTCGGGTCCTGCGGCCGGCGCAGCGCCGCAGCGCGGCGTCGTCGCGGTCGTCCGCGGTGTCGTAGAACCCGCCCGCGCCGTCGGCGAACCGCGCGAGCACGACGTCGAGCAGCCCGCCGGCGCGCCGCAGCCAGCGCCGGGTCGCCGGTGACGGCGTAGCAGCGCGAGCAGCCCCTCGGCGACGTCGGCGTAGTCCTCCAGGACGCCGGCGGGCGCGCCGACCGCTCCGTCGCGGGACACCCGGCGCAGCCGGCCGTCGACGAGGTGCAGCCGCAGCAGCAGGTCGGCGGCCGCCGGTCGCAGCCGTCGACCAGGTCCGGCCGGTCGAGCAGCGCGCCGGTCTCGGCCAGCGCGGCGACGGCCAGCCCGTTCCAGGCCGCGACCACCTTGTCGTCCCGGGCCGGCTGCGGCCGCGCGTCCCGGGCCGCGAGCAGCCGCGGCGCGGACGTCGGTCCCACCGCTGCGTCGTCGTCGGGGTCGCGCGGCAGCTGCAGCGTCGACGCTGCCGTGCTCGAAGGTGCCCGCCGCGGTGACCTGCAACAGGTCGGCGGCCCACGCGCCGTCGTCCGGCGCCGAGCACCTCGACGAGCTGGGCCGGCGTCCAGACGTAGGTCAGCCCCTCCACGCCCTCGCGTGTCGGCGTCCAGCGCCGAGGCGAAGCCGCCCTCGGCGGTGCGCAGGTCGCGGAGCATCCAGTCGGCGGTCTCGCAGGCGACCCGCCGGGCCAGCGGCGACCCGGTCGCGCGCCACAAGTGCGTGTAGACCCGCAGCAGCAGCGCGTTGTCGTACAGCATCTTCTCGAAGTGCGGCACCACCCAGCCGGCGTCGACGGAGTAGCGCGCGAAGCCGCCGGCCGAGCTGGTCGTAGATCCCGCCGCGGGCCATCGCCTCGCAGGTGCCCTCGACCATCCGCAGCGCCTCGGCGTCCCCGGTGCGCGCGTGGTGGCGCAGCAGGAACTCCAGCACCATCGACGGCGGGAACTTCGGGGCGCCGCCGAACCCGCCGCGCTGCTCGTCGTACGTGCGCTGCGAGGGACCGGACCGCGGCGTCGAGGCGGTCGGCGTCCGGGGCCGGCGTCCCGGTCGGCCGACGACCTGGCCTGCTCGGCCAGGCCGCGCGACGATGCGCTGGCCGCGCGGCGACGACCTCGTCGCGGCGCTCGGCGCCAGGTCTGCGCCGACCGACGCGAGCAGCTGGGGGAACGACGGCATGCCGTGCCGCGGCTCCGGCGGGAAGTAGGTGCCGCAGAAGAACGGCTCGCCCGTCCGGCGTGGGGAACACCGTCATCGGCCAGCCGCCGTGGCCGGTCAGCGCCTGGGTCGCCTCCATGTAGACGGCGTCGACGTCCGGCCGCTCCTCGCGGTCGACCTTGACGGCGACGAAGTGCGCGTTGAGGTACGCGGCGGTCGCGGCGTCCTCGAACGACTCGTGCGCCATCACGTGGCACCAGTGGCAGGCGGCGTAGCCGACGGAGAGCAGCACCGGCACGTCCCGCGTCGCGGGCCTCGGCGAACGCCTCGTCCCCCCATGGCCACCAGTCGACCGGGTTGTCCTGGTGCTGCAGCAGGTACGGCGACGTGGCTGGCAGCGAGGCGGTTGGGCACCCGGTCCATCCTGCCTCGGCTTCCCCCGGGATGTCACGCGTAGGTCAAGCCACGGTTCGGGCGATCAAGTCGGCGCCCACCGGCCGATAGGAAACGGAACGCCTGAGCGGGGTTGGGCTCTCAGAGGGGTGACGCGGATGGCAGGGACGGGTCCGGCGGCACGGCGCAACTTCGCGCTGGTCGGCGGCGCGGTGCTGCTCGTCGTCGCCGCCTACCTGGGGCTTCTGGCCGACCCGGCCCGCGCCGGCATCTGGGCGGTCGGGGGGATCGCGGCAGCCGTCGTCGTCCTGCTGCACACCGCCCGGGCGGACGACAGCCTCCCCGGCTGGCTGCTGGCCGCCGGCATCGCGCTGCTCACCGTCGGCCAGGCCGTCACCGCTGGTCGGCTCCGCCTCGCCGTCGTACGCCGACGTGCCCCGCCTGCTCGCCTACCCCGCGATGGCCGCGCGCCGTCACCGCCTTCCAGCGCGACCGGATCCGGCACGACCGCGACAGCCTGCTCGACGCGCTGGTGGTCACGGTCGCCGCCGCCCAGGCCGGCTGGCTCGTGCTGATCGAGCCCGCTGGTGACGACTCCGCCTCCGGCCATGACGACGCGTCACGCCGGCGCCTACCCGCCTGGGCACCTGCTGGTGCTCGCCGTGGCGGCCCGGCTCGGCTTCGCCGTGGTCGGCTCCAGCGACGGCGCCGCCCGCTGCTGCTGGCGGGCCTCGGGCACCGGCCTGGCGGTCGGGCATCGCCGCCGACGCGTGGCCGACCGGCCTGAGCTGGCCGCCGGCTGGCTCGCCGCGCTTGGCCCTGCTCGTGCTGGCCGTCCAGCACCCCGCGATGGCCCACCCGACGCCGGTGACCGGCGACCGCCCGGCTGGCGACGCGTGTGGCGCTTCGTCGTGCTGCTGGGGCTCGCCTGCCTCGTCTCGCCCGTGCTCGTCGTCACCCACCCGGTCGGCAACGGCCGGCCAAGGCAGCCGTCGTGCTGGGCGGCGCGGTGCTGCTGTTCACCCTCGCCCTGCTGCGCATCGTCAGCCTGCTCGGCGCGGCTGCGCCGCACCCTGCGCCGCGAGCACGTGCTCCGCGACGCCACCGGCGCGCTGGTCGGTGCGGCGGACCGCGGCGGCGTACGGGACGCCGCCCTCGCGCGGCCGTCGAGCTGCTGGACCAGCCGGGCAGCCGCGCCTGGCGGATCGACGGCGACCCGGGCGGCACGGTCGCCCAGGCGACCGACGACGCGGACGTCGCCACCTTCCTCGACTGCCGCCGAGCTGGCGCTGTTCCCCGACGCGAGTCGGCATCGGGCGTGCTGCGCCGGCCCGTCGCTCCTGCACGCCACGCTCGGCGTGCCCGCCGCCGCGACCCTGGTGCTCGTCGGCGCTGCCGCCGCGCGGCGCCGCCCGGGAGGCCGCGCGTCGTCGCCGTCGAGCACGCGCCGTCGCCGCGGACGGTCGCCGCGCTGCGAGTCGCTCGCCGTCGACGATGCACCTGGCCCTCGACCGCCTCGACGTCGGCGAGATCCTGGTCGAGCGCCGCAGCGAGCGCCGGCTGCGGCTGATGCTGCGGTACGCCTCCGACGTGATCTGCATCCTCGACCACGACCTGACCATCGTGCACGTGACGCCGGCAGTGGAGCCCATCGTCGGGCTGCCCGGCCCCGGAGCTGCTCGGCATGAACTGGCTCGACGTCGTCGCCGACGACCGACCGCGACGCGGCCCGCGACCTGGTGAGCCTCGCGCAGGGCGGTCGCCCGGCCCGCGGCGAGGTGCGGCTGAACAACGAGGACGGCCACACCCGCCACGTGGACGCCGTCGTCACCGAGGTCATCGACGAGGACCTGATGGGCTTCGTCGTCACCTGTCACGACATCACCGAGCGGCACGAGCTCGAGCAGCAGCTGACCCACCAGGCCTTCCACGACGCCCTCACCGGGCTGGCGAACCGCGCGCTGTTCCGCGACCGGCTCGGTCACGCGATGGCCCGGGCCCGCGGCGCCGGCGGCTACGGCGTGCTGTTCGTCGACCTCGACGACTTCAAGACCGTGAACGACAGCCTCGGCCACGCCGCCGGCGACGACCTGCTGCGGGAGATGACCGGCCGGCTGCGCGACCTGCCTGCGCGACGGCGACACCGCCGCCCGCCTCGGCGGCGACGAGTTCGCGATCCTGCTCGAGGACGTCGACGGACGACGACCACTGCATCGAGATCGCGCGCCGGCTGCTCGAGGCGCTGGCCGTGCCGTTCCAGATCGGCGGCACCGAGGTCACCACCGGCGCCAGCATCGGCATCGCGGTCGGCCAGCGCGGGCCCGGCCTCGCCCGAGGACCTGATGCGCAACGCCGACCTTGCGCTCTACGACGCCAAGAACGCGGGCAAGAACCGCTACGCCGTGTTCGCGCCGACCATGCACGAGGCGGCCCTGGCCCGGCTCTCGCTCACCAGCGACCTGCGGCACGCGATCGAGCGCAACGAGCTGGTCGTCCACTACCAGCCGCTGGTCGACCTGGAGTCCGGCGAGATCATCGGCCTCGAGGCGCTGGTGCGCTGGAACCACCCCGAGCTCGGCCTGCTGCAGCCCGGCCAGTTCATCGCGCTCGCCGAGGAGACCGGGCTGATCGTCCCGCTCGGCCGGATGGTCCTGCGGACCGCGCTGCGCGAGGCGGTGCGCTGGCAGCGGGACCACGAGCCCACAGCGAGCTGCACATCGCCGTCAACGTCAGCGGGCGCCAGCTGCAGGACGCCGAGCATCGTCGACGACGTACGCCTCGCGATCAAGGCGACAGCGGCATCGACGCCTCGACGGTCGTGCTGGAGATCACCGAGAGCGTGCTGCTGCCCGGCGACGGCATGATCGTGGAGCGGCTGAACGCGCTGGCCGCGCTCGGCGTGCACCTCTACATCGACGACTTCGGCACCGGCTACTCGTCGCTGTCCTACCTGCAGATGCTGCCGGTCAACGGCCTCAAGCTGGCCCAGGAGTTCGTCGAGACGCTGCCCGGCAGCGACACCGAGTCGGGCCTGGTCCGCACCATCCGCGACCTCGCCGAAACGCTCGGCCTGTCGGCCGTCATCGCCGAGGGCATCGAGCGGCCCGAGCAGTGGCGGTCGCTGCTGTCGCTCGGCTACAGCGTCGGCCAGGGCTTCCACCTCGCGGTGCCGATGCCGGCCGAGCGCATCCCGACCTTCCTGTCCGGGCTGGAGCGCCCCGGTGACGGCGACTGGGAGCGCCAGGTCGCGCGCCAAGGCCGCGGCCGACTCAGCCCTGCTCTGAGCGCGTCCCGGGTCGGCTCGTCCGGCGGGTCGTCGGGCAGGTCGATCTTCCGGATCTGCCGGTTCATCGACCGGATCAGCAGCCAGGTCGCGACGCCCAGCAGGGCGACGACCACGAAGCCGAGCAGGCCGGGGTTCACGTTGCTCTCCTCGACCGCCCGCACGGCGGACCCGACGGTCGTCAGGGCCTGGGTCATCGAGCCACCTCGGTGCCGCGGACGCCGGCGAACAGGTCGTCCTCGGTCGCGCCGGTCTCGACCACCGACCGGGCCAGCTCGAAGTCCTCGGTCGGCCAGACCTCCCGCTGGAGCTCCAGCGGGCAGTGGAACCACGGACCGTCCGGGTCGACCTGGGTGGCGTGGGCGAGCAGGGCCTGGTCCCGCACCTCGAAGTAGTCGCCGCAGGGCACGTGGGTCGTGATCGTGCGCTCGTCGCGGTCCTCCCAGCTCTTCAGCCACTCGCCGTACGGCGACTCGAGACCGCGCGCCAGCATCCCCTCGTGCAGGGCAGTGGTGCGGGCCTTCGTGAAGGTCTGGTTGTAGTAGAGCTTCAGCGGCTGCCACGGCGGCCCGGCGTCCGGGTAGCGGGCCGGGTCGGCGGCGGCCTCGAACGCGTGCAGCGCGATCTTGTGGCACATGATGTGGTCGGGGTGCGGGTAGCCCCCGTTCTCGTCGTACGTCGTCATCACGTGCGGCCGGAAGGACCGGACCAGGCGGACCAGCGGCGCGGCCGCGACATCGACGTCCATCAGCCCGAAGCAGCCCTCCGGCAGCGGCGGCAGCGGGTCACCCTCGGGCAGCCCGGAGTCGACCCAGCCGAGCCAGTCCTGCCGGACACCGAGGATCTCCCGCGCCGCGTCCATCTCCCGGCGCCGCACGTCGGTGAGGTTGGCCAGCACGCTCTCGTCGTGCTGCAGCTTCGGGTTGAGGATCGAGCCACGCTCCCCGCCGGTGCAGGTCACGACGTGCACGTCGACCCCCTCGGAGACGTAGCGGGCCATCGTCGCGGCGCCCTTGCTGGACTCGTCGTCGGGATGGGCGTGGACCGCCATCAGCCTCAGGTTGTCCGTCACGCGCACAATCATCCCGCACCCGACCGACACCCCACGCCGACAGGTCGCCCATGAGCTCTGCCACGACTCGCCCCGAGGGCCGCTACGGCGGCGCCGCCCCACGCCGGCGTCCCGGTGCGGTGGCGGCGTCGTGGTGCTCGCGACGGCGTTCGTCGGCTGGGTGGTCTGGGCGGCGCTGGGAGCGGCGGCCCCGGCGGCGACCGGCACGGTCACCGGCTTCCGGGTGACCGGCGCGCACGCGGTCCGGGTCACGGTCGCGGTCGGCGGGGACCGGGGACGCCTCTCCTGCACGGTCCAGGCGCTGGACCGCACCCGCGAGGTGGTCGGGGTCACCACCGCCTCGGCCCGGGTCGGCAGCTCGGGTCAGGCGCGGACCACGGTGGTCGTGCGCACCCGGGCCAGGGCCGTGACGGCGGTCGTCGACGGGTGCACCGACGCCTCCGACTAGACGGGACCCACCCATGCGTTGTTAGCCTCGAACACTTCACCCGTGACACCGGTGGCTCCGGTGACCGGGTCCTCGATGCCTGAAAGGAGCCCGCCGTGACCGAGACAAGCGAGAACGTCACCTGGCTGACCCAGGAGGCCTACGACCGGCTCAAGGAGGAGCTCGACTTCCTCACCGGCGAGGGCCGCACCGAGATCGTCAAGCGCATCGAGGCCGCCCGCGAGGAAGGCGACCTGCGCGAGAACGGCGGCTACCACGCGGCCAAGGACGAGCAGGGCAAGCGCGAGGCGCGGATCCGCCAGCTCCAGCAGCTGCTCGACTCGGCCGAGGTCGGCGAGGCGCCCAAGGCACCCTCCGGTGTGGTCGCCCCCGGAACGGTCGTGACCGCGAAGGTGGGCGGCGAGACCATGCGGTTCCTGCTCGGCTCCCGCGAGGTGGCCGGCGACGGCATCG
The DNA here is from genome assembly GCA_963728425.1 of uncultured Actinomycetota bacterium. GTDB lineage: Bacteria > Actinomycetota > Actinomycetes > JACCUZ01 > JACCUZ01 > JAVEDA01. Next base: position 100,623 of record CAVSKC010000005.1, on the reverse strand, counting down.
AGGTCTACTCGGAGAAGTCACCGCTCGGCGCCGCGATCAACGGCAAGCACAAGGGCCAGAAGGCGTCCTTCGCCGCACCCAACGGCAACAACATCGACGTCGAGATCGTCGACACCGAGCCGTTCGCCGGCTGACCGTCATCTGCTGGCCAGCCGGCGACCTCCTCAGCGGCTGGCGGCCTTGCGGTACTGCCGCACCGACAGCGGGATGAAGACCGCGAGGATCAGGACCACCCAGATCAGGGTGTACGGCACCGGGTTCTGCATCGCCCAGTTGTCGGCGGGAGGCAGCTGCGGGCTGGTGTTGCCGAACGCCTCCCGGGCTGCCTGGGTCACCGACGAGACGGGGTTCCAGTTGGCGAAGGTCTTCAGCGGTTCGGGCAGGGTGCTCGCCGGCACGAACGTGTTGGCGATGAACGTCACCGGGAAGATCACGATGAACGCGGCGTTGTTGACGATCTCCGGGGTGCGCACCAGCAGCCCGACCCAGGCCATCACCCACGAGACCGCGTAGGCGAACGCCAGGAGCAGGAGGAAGCCGCCGAGGGCCTGGAAGAAGCCGGTGTGGATCCGCCAGCCGACGATGAGACCGCTGACCGCCATCACCGTGAGGCTGATGATGTTGATGCACACGTCGCTGGCGGTCCGGCCGAACAGCACTGCGGACGGCGCCATCGGCAGCGAGCGGAACCGGTCGATGATCCCCTTCTGCAGGTCTTCGGCCAGGCTGTACCCGGTGAAGGTGGAACCGAAGACGACGGTCTGCGCGAAGATCCCCGCGATGAGGAACTCCTTGTAGCCGACGCCGGGCACGTTGATCGCTCCGCCGAACACGTAGGCGAACAGCAGCACGAACATGATCGGCGACAGCGTGGTGAAGACCAGCAGGTCGGGAACCCGCTTGATCTTGATCAGGTTGCGCTTGGTGATGACCGCCGAGTCGGCGACCGCTTCGGTCAGCGTGCTCATCGCGACGCCACCTCCTTGTCCTGGTCGTCGCTGAGGGCTCGCGCGGGCGGGATTTCCGGTCTGTCAGCCGGCTTGTCGTCGCTCTCCTCCGAGGTCTCCTCGGCCGCGTGCCCGGTGAGGCTCAGGAAGACGTCGTCGAGCGTCGGCCGCCGCAGACCGACGTCCTGGACCGTGACCCCCGCGGCGTCGAGCTCGCGGATCGCGGCGACCAGCACCGCCGAACCGCCGTCGACCGGCAGGGTGAGCCGGCGCCCGTCGCGGTCGACCTGCGCCGCACCGGTGCCGAGCCGGGACAGCGCGCCGCGCGCGGCGTCGCCCTGAGCCGCGTCGGCCAGGGTGAACTCGAGCCGTTCGCCGCCCACCTCGGCCTTGAGCTCGTCCGAGGTCCCCTCGGCGATCACCCGGCCGTGGTCGATGACGGCGATCCGGTCAGCGAGCTGGTCGGCCTCCTCGAGGTACTGGGTGGTGAGCAGCAGGGTGGTGCCGCCGCGCACCAGGTCGGCGATCACGTCCCACATGCCGAGCCGGCCACGCGGGTCGAGCCCGGTGGTCGGCTCGTCGAGGAACAGCACCGGCGGCTCGGCCACCAGTGCTGCAGCCAGGTCGAGCCGGCGTCGCATGCCGCCGGAGTAGCCCTTGGCCGGGCGGCCACCGGCCTCGACCAAGTCGAAGCGCTCGAGCAGCTCGTGGGCACGTTCGCGGCTGCGGACCCGACCCAGGTGGTAGAGCCGGCCGACCATGTCGAGGTTCTCGAAGCCGGTCAGGTGCTCGTCGACCGCGGCGTTCTGGCCGGACAAGCCGATGATCCGGCGCAGCTGCCGCGCCTGGCGGACGACGTCGAGCCCGGCGACGGTGGCCTGCCCGGAGTCCGGCTCCAGCAGGGTGGTGAGGATGCGGACGGTGGTGGTCTTGCCGGCACCGTTGGGCCCGAGCAGGCCCAGCACGGTGCCCTCCTCGACCGTGAGGTCCAGGCCGTCCAGGGCCACCACGTCGCCGTACTTCTTGACCAGGCCTTCGGCCTCGATCGCGTTCGTCATCACGCTGCTCCTCGACTGTCACTCACGGTCACTCGATCCTCGCTGCTGGGTATGACAACCGGCGAGCCGGTTTCTCATCCATGGAGGCCAAAACAAAGACACGATGTATCGCGTTCAGGAGACACGATACATCGCGAGTCACCCCTGTCAAGGGGCGGTACGCCGGTCAGCCGAGCGCGAGCGGGTAGCCCGCGGCCCGCAGCCGGTCCAGCACGCTCGCGCAGTGCTCCTCGCCGCGGGTCTCCAGCTGCAGCCGCACCTCGACCTCGTCCACCCGCAGCCGCGGGTCGGTCCGCACGTGCTCGACCTCGAGCACGCTCGCATCGGCCGCGGCGACCTCGGCCAGCAGCTGCACCAGGGCGCCCGGCCGGTCCGAGATCCTGGCCCGCAGCGACAGGTACCGGCCGGCCACGGCCAGGCCGTGCCGCAGCACCCGGGCGAGCAGCAGCGGGTCGATGTTGCCGCCGGAGAGCACGACGGCGACCGGCGGCTCGAAGGCTCCCGGGTCGTCCAGCAGCGCCGCGACCGCGGCCGCACCGGCGGGCTCCACGACCAGCTTGGCCCGCTCCAGGCACAGCAGCAGGGCCCGCGACAGCGACTCCTCGGAGACCGTGCGGATGTCGTCGACCAGCTCCTGGATGATGGCGAACGGCACCGTCCCCGGGCAGCCGACCGCGATGCCGTCGGCCATCGTCGACATCGTCTCCAGCGGCACCGGGACACCTGCGGCCAGCGACGCCGGGAACGCGGCCGCGCCCTCGGCCTGCACGCCGACGACCCGCACGTCCGGCCGGGTCGACTTGACGGCGAGGGCGATGCCCGGCCAGCAGCCCGCCGCCGCCCGTGCACGACGACCACCGTGCGCACGTCCGGCACCTGCTCGAGGATCTCCAGGCCGACGGTGCCCTGCCCGGCGACGATGTCGGGGTGGTCGAACGGGTGCACGAGCACCGCGCCGGTCTCCTCGGCGAAAGCCTGCGGCAGCCTGCAGTGCCTCGTCCACCGAGGAGCCGTGGAAGCGCACCTCGGCGCCGTAGGCCTTGGTCGCCTGCACCTTCGGGATCGGCGCGCCCTCCGGCATGAACACGGTCGAGTGGATGCCCAGCAGCGACGCGGCGAGCGCGACGCCCTGGGCGTGGTTGCCGGCGCTCGCCGCCACCACTCCTCGCGCCGCCTCGTCCGCGGAGAGCCGCGAGATCCGGGTGTAGGCGCCACGGATCTTGAACGACCCGGCCCGCTGGAGGTTCTCGCACTTGAGCCAGACCGGCCCGCCCACCCGCTCGGCGAGCGGCCGCGAGCCCTGCACCGGTGTGTCCCGGATGACGCCCTCGAGCAGCGCGCGGGCAGCCTTGACGTCCTCGATCGTCACCGGCAGCGGGGTGCTCATGCCGGTCAGTCTGCCAGCCGGTCTGGGGTCATCCGTCGCCGTGCCAGTACGCATCTCCCCTGAGCACCAGGGCCGCCGCTCCTACCAGGAACGCCGCACTTCCCAAGGCAGCCGGTACGACGGGCAGGGCGCGGGTGAAGGGCAGCCGGGCGTGCCGCCGCAGGGTCCGCTCGAGCGGCGGCGCGAGCAGGTCCCAGGCACCCGACAGCCCGCCGCCGACCACCACGACCTCGAGGTCGCAGGTGGCCGCGACCGAGGCGATCGCCAGCCCCAGCGCGCTCCCGGCCCGGTCGAACGCCGCGGCCGCGCACTGGTCGCCGCCCCGGGCATCGGCCGCAAGGCCTGCGGCGGTGGCATCGCCGGACGGCTGCCAGCCCTGTTCGAGCGCCCAGGCCGCGAGCGCCGGCCCGCGAGCCACCGCCTCGAGGCAGCCGCGACCGCCGCAGCCGCAGTCGGGCCCTGCCGGCTCCACCACGACGTGACCGACGTGACCGGCGTTCCCGGTGGCGCCGTCGACCACCTGGCCGGCCTGGACCAGGCCGCCGCCGACGCCGGTGGCCACGATGATCGCGAGCGCGTTGTCGTAGCCGCGGGCGGCACCGCGCCAGTGCTCGGCCGCGACCAGCGCGATGGCGTCGTTGTGCAGCCGCACCGGCAGCCCGGGAAACCGCTCGGCGAGCCGCGCTCGCAGCGGGAAGTCGCGCCAGCCCGGCAGGTTCAGGGGTGACACCACACCGGCCGGCCAGGCCATCGGGCCGCCGCAGCCGATGCCGACGCCGGCGACCGGCTCGCCGGCCAGGACGTCGTCGAGCAGCCCGACGAGGGTCGACCACACGGCCGCGCCATCGGCTGCCGGTGTCAGCCGGCTCGACGACCGCAGCACCTGACCGGCCTGGTCGACCAGGGCGGCGGCCAGCTTGGTGCCGCCGACGTCGACAGCCAGGACCTGGCCGGTCATGCGTCGCCAGTCATGTCGTCGTCGGCCCGCCGAGCAGGACCAGCACGGAGGCGGTGAACGTGTGCAGGTGGCTGCGGCCGCCGACCGGACCGATCTCGCCGGCCGCGAAGAACCCCGCGACACCGCCGGTGCCGAGCACCTCGGCCACGGCCCGGACGTCGTGGTCCGCGGTGCCGAACAGTGCCGCCCCGCGGCCGGTGCAGGAGAACAGCAGTGCCCCGGCCGCGCCGGTCGGCACCTCACCGAGCATGGCGGCCAGGTCGAGGTCGGCGCTCTCGGCGTCGCGCACCTGCAGCTGGACCGTCTGGCCGACCGTGAGCACGTCGCCCACCACCAGACCGCCGCGCTCGCTGTCGACACCCACGACGCCGCGCACCAGGAAGTCGCCGGGCCCGTGCTCATCGGCGTACTCGTCCATCGCGACCCCGAGGTGCAGCCCGCCACTCACCATCGCCTGGTCCTGCGGCGGGAGGGCGGCGAGCAGCTCCTCCAGCTTGGTCACCGCCGGTACGCCGGCCAGCCCGAGCAGCAGGTTGCCCTCGGCGGCGGTGACGGTCATGGTCGGCCCGACCGGCCGGCAGCCCTGGCTGACCACGGCGCGGTGGACCAGCGAGCCGCCGAGCACCACCCCGACCGCACCCCGGTCGTGCAGCACTCCGTCGACGAGCAGCCGGGTCGAGCCGGCGCCGCGCAGACCGGCGGCATTGCCGCCCACCAGCGGCAGTCCCGACAACGCCTCGGCCGCCTGCTCCACGAACGCGTCGACCGGGAACGAGTAGGGGTCCGCCAGCAGCATCGCGATCCGGTCGTCGAGGTGACGCACCGGCATCCCGACGACCGCGATGGTCTCCGACGTCCGCAGCACCTCGAGGTGGAACGACCGCAGTGAGACGTCCGGCAGCCGGGCCACCCAGACGCTCACCGACGAGGTCAGCTCGATGCCGCGGCCGCCGCCGAGCACCCCCGGCGCGCTGCAGCCGACGACCGTGGCCGCACCGGTCAGCTCACCGGCCCGGACCAGGGCGGCGCCGACCTCGTCCGGCTCCGGGCCGCAGGCGAAGACGACGGCCAGGTCGGGCACCTCCCCGTCCAGGGCGGCCAGGGCCTCGGCCGTCGCCGCCTCCGCGGCCGGCACCAGGTCGGCGTCGACGGCGAGGCCGTCGCCGCACCGGACGCCGATGGACTGCATCCACCCATCCTGGCGGTGCGGACGCCCCTGGGAAAGCGGCCGAACGGGACGTAGCGTCGTGGGCATGCCCGAACGCCCCACCGCTGCCACGCTCGGAGAGCTGCGCGCCTCCGGCCACCGACACCGCCCCGTGAAGACGGAGGTCCGCGAGAACCTGCTCGAGCTGCTGCGGTCGGGCAAGCCCAGGTTCGAGGGCATCGTCGGGTTCGACGAGACCGTCCTGCCGGCCCTGGAACGCGCGCTGCTCGCCGGCCACGACGTCGTGCTGCTCGGCGAGCGTGGCCAGGGCAAGACCCGGCTGATCCGCACCCTGGTGACCCTGCTGGACGAGTGGACCCCGGTCGTCGACGGCTGCGAGATCAACGACCATCCCGAGGTGCCTGTCTGTGCGCGCTGCCGGCGGCTGCACGCCGAGCTCGGCGACAGCCTGGCGATCGGGTGGAAGCACCGCAGCGAGCGGTACGGCGAGAAGCTGGCCACGCCCGACACCAGCGTGGGCGACCTGATCGGCGACATCGACCCGGTCAAGGTGGCCGAGGGTCGCACCCTCGGCGACCCCGAGACCGTGCACTACGGCCTGGTGCCGCGCACCAACCGCGGCATCTTCGCCATCAACGAGCTGCCCGACCTCGCCGAGCGCATCCAGGTATCGCTGCTCAACGTGCTGGAGGAGCGCGACATCCAGGTCCGCGGCTACGCACTGCGGCTGCCGCTGGACGTGCTGCTCGTCGCCAGTGCCAACCCCGAGGACTACACCAACCGCGGTCGCATCATCACGCCGCTCAAGGACCGGTTCGGCGCCGAGATCCGCACCCACTACCCGGACCTGCTCGAGGACGAGATGGGCGTGATCCGGCAGGAGGCCGACCTCGCGGCGATCGTGCCGGACTTCCTGCTCGAGCTGATCGCGCGGTTCACCCGCAACGTGCGCGAGTCGCCGGCTGTCGACGCCCGGTCCGGCGTCTCGGCCCGGTTCGGCGTCGCAGCCTCCGAGACCGCGGCCGCCTCCGCCCTGCGGCGCTCGGCACTCACCGGTGAGCACCCGGCTGTCGCCCGCGTCTGCGACCTGCCGGCCGTGGTGCCCAGCCTGCTCGGCAAGGTCGAGTTCGAGGTCGACGAGGAGGGCCGCGAGCTCGAGGTGCTCGCGCACCTGCTGCGCAAGGCGACGGCGGAGACGTTCCGGCACCACCTCGGGGCCTCCGACCTCAAGGGTCTGATCGAGCTCTTCGACGAGGGACTCTCGGTCGAGAGCGGCGACCTGGTGCCCGGCCGGCGGCTGCTCGAGCAGGTGGGCCCGTTCCCCGGCCTGGCGCGGGTGCTCGACCTGCTCGGCGTCGACGAGGGCGCCGAGACCCCCGAGCTCGCCGCCGCGGGGCTGGAGTTCGCCCTCGAGGGGCTGTTCCTCAACCGGCGGATCTCCAAGGACGACGGCCCGACCGGCGGCATCGTGTACGGGTCCCCCGGATGAGGGCTGCCCCCGCCCCCGGCTCGCGGATCACGGAGACGGCGCGCCGTCGCGGACCCGGTGCGGCGCCTCATGATCGCTGGGCAACCACGGGGCGGTCGCTGATGCCAACCTCCAGCTCGCGGATCATGAGACGGCGCGCCGTCGCAGACCCGGTGCCGCGCCTCATGATCGCTGGGCAACGACGGGGCGGTCGCTGATGCCGCGGGGCTACCGGTACGGGAGCTGGCACGAGGGGCCGGACCCGCTCGCGCCGCCCTATGACGTACGCCGGGCGCTGGACCGGATCGGTGACGACGTGCTGGCCGGCGCCACCCCGCGGGACGCGCTGCGACGACTCCTTCGGCGCGGCACCGGGGACGGCCCGCGCGGCCTGGACGAGATGCTCCGCAAGATCCGCGAGCAGCGCCGCGAGCTGCGCGACCAGGGCCGGCTCGGCGGCACCCTCGACGAGGTACGCCGGCTGGTCGACACCGCGATCGGCCAGGAGCGGGCAGCGCTCTTCCCGGACCCCTCCGACGACGCGCGGTTCCGCGAGGCCACCCTCGACGCGCTGCCCAACGACACCGCACGCGCGGTCCGCGAGCTCGACTCGTACGAGTGGAAGTCGCCCGAGGCGGCGCAGACCTTCGAGCAGGTGAAGGACCTGCTGCGCCGCGAGGTGCTCGACACCCAGTTCCGCGGCATGAAGGAGGCGCTGGAAAGCGCTAAGGACCCTGCCGCGCATCTCAATGCAGCGGATCAAGGACATGATCGCCGACCTCAACGCGATGCTCGCCGCGGACGAGAGGGGCGAGCACACCCAGGCGGACTTCGACGCGTTCATGTCGACGTACGGCGACATGTTCCCGGACAACCCGGCGAACCTCGAGGAGCTGGTCGACTCGCTGGCCCGCCGGGCGGCTGCGGCCGAGCGGATGATGCGGTCGATGTCGGCCGCAGCAGCGCCAGGAGCTGGCCGACCTGATGGCCGGAGCGCTGGAGGACATGGACCTGGCGCGGGAGATGGCGCAGCTCAACGCTGCCCTGCGGGCGCGCCGCCCCGACCTGGACTGGCGCAGCCGCGAGCAGATGACCGGCGACCAGCCGATGGGCGCCGGCGAGGGCACCAGCGCGCTGCAGGACCTCGCCGACCTGGACGAGCTGGAGTCGACCCTGGGCCAGGACTACCCGGGCGCGAGTCTGGAGGACGTCGACGAGGAGGCGGTCCGGCGTGCGCTCGGGAGGCGGGCCGCCGACGACCTGCGCGAGCTGCGCCGGATGGAGCGCGAGCTCGAGGAGCAGGGCTACCTCAACCGCAGCGGCGACCGCCTCGACCTCACCGCCAAGGCGGTCCGCCGCCTCGGCCAGACCGCGCTGCGGCACGTCTTCGCCGACCTGCGCTCCGCCGGCCGCGGCGGGCACGACGTGCCGGACGCGGGGCAGGCGGGCGAGCTCACCGGAGCGAGCCGCCCGTGGCAGTTCGGCGACGAGCAGCCGCTGGACGTCGTACGCACCCTCACCAACGCGGTGCGGGCCGGCCGGGTCAGGCGACCGGACGACGGGACCGGGCGCGGCATCGCCCTGTCGACCGAGGACTTCGAGGTGGCCGAGACCGACCGGCGTACGTCGGCAGCGGTCTGCCTGTTGGTGGACCTGTCCTACTCGATGGTGCTGCGCGACACCTGGGGCGCGGCCAAGGCCACCGCCCTGGCGCTGCACGCCCTGGTGAGCGGGCAGTTCCCGCAGGACGCGCTGACCATCATCGGCTTCTCGTCCTACGCCCGGCCGCTGGAGGTCACCGAGCTGGCCGGGCTGGACGCCGACTACGTGCAGGGCACCAACCTCCAGCACGCGCTGATCCTCGCCGGCCGGTTCCTCGACAAGCACCCCGCGGCCGAGCCCGTCGTGCTGGTCGTCACCGACGGCGAGCCGACCGCACACCTGCTGCCCGGCGGCCGGCCCTACTTCGCCTGGCCGCCCGAGCCCGAGACGCTGGAGGCCACCGTGGTCGAGGTCGACCGGATGACCCGGCGCGGCGCCACCCTCAACGTCTTCCAGCTCGACGACGACCCGCGGCTCACGGCGTTCATGCAGGACCTGGCCCGCCGCAACGGCGGCCGGGTGCTGCTCCCCGATCCGCGTCGGCTCGGCCAGTACGTCGTGAGCGACTACCTGTCGCGCCGCGGCGGCCGCCGCAGTCGCCGCGCCGGCTGACCAAGATCCACCAAGCGGGCCTGCCCAAGATCCACCAGGGCGCATGCCCAAGATCCCCAAGCAGGCATGAACCAAGATCCCCAAAGTTGCATGATCAACCCCCACGTTGATCATGCAACTTTGGGGATCTTGTGGATTGGTGCAGGTCAGCCGGCCCTGTACCCGCCGTTGATCATGCACTTGTGGGGAGCCCCAAAAGTGCATGATCAACGGCGAATGAGGAGGGGGTGTCGCGCCCTACGCTGACGGGGGTGCGGCCTCCGCCCCGGCTGTTCGGGATCCCGGCCCGCGACGCGCCGGTCGTCGCGGTGCTGCGGCGCGGGCCCAGCGCGTGGGCCCAGGTCGGGCGCTGGGACGTGGGCTCCACGCCGTCGTACCAGCCCGGGTCGTGGCTGCGCGGCACGCTGTACCCGCAGCGCTGCGACCTCTCGCCGGACGGCAGGTACCTGTCCTACTTCACGCTCCGGCCGCTCGCGGACTGGGCGCCCGGACCGACGTACCTCGCCGTCTCCCGGTTGCCCTGGCTGACGGCGCTGGTCGCCTGGGGCACGGGCGGGACCTGGACCCGCGGCCTGCAGTTCGTCGAGCCGGGAACCGGCCTGGACCTCGAGCCGCCGGACTTCGGCGCCCTCGGCCCGCTCGCCACGACCTACGGGCTCGCCTACTCCGAGGCGGCGAGCTTCGCCGTGGAGCGGCGCAGCGGCTGGACCGAGACCCCGGACACCCCGCCCAGGCAGGAGCACGACGGCTACGACGAGCGGCGCGCGGAGCGGATCGTGATGCAGCGCGCCAGCCCCCGGGACGGCTCGGTCCTCACGGTGCGTGGTGGCCAGGCCGCCTTCCGCGGCCTGCCGGGCTGGTTCGAGCCGCCGCTGTACGCGCTGGGCGACGACGTCCTGGTCGACGCGCAGTGGGCCGACTGGAGCCTGGACGGGCGGCTGCTGGTCGCCACGACGGCCGGCGAGCTGCAGGTGCGCGAGGGCGCCGAGGTGGTGTGGCGGGAGGACCTGGCGGGGCTGGAGCCCGATCCCCAACCCCCGCCCGCTGAGGCCGCGCACTGGTGAGGCGCCCGGCCGCCTCAAGCCGCCGGCGGGTCCGTCCGATACACTGGACACCAGCAGCCCACCAAGAGGTTGCCCGGAGCGTGTTTCACGAGCGCCCGGTCCCCCGCCCAGAGGGCGTCCGCCACACCCCGCGAAAGTTCGCGATCCTGGTCGGCCGTACCCGTGGGCAGGCACAGCACCAGCCGTCGACGCGGACCCGTGTACCTGCGGGTCGCCGACGGCGCAGCACGAGAGGAGACCTTCATGGTCGAGGACGACTACGGTCCCTGGGACGACTAGGAACCACCAGTAACGAACGCCCCGCCCGGCTCAGCCGCGGCGGGGCGTTCGGCGTCTCAGGGCAGCGGCAGCGTCGGCAGCGTCGTCGGCATGGTCGGCAGCGTCGTCGGCAGGCTGGGGAAGCTGCTGCCGGTCAGCGTGGGCAGCGGCAGCGGCACCGGGTCGGACGGCTCCGGGTCCGACGGCACGGGGTCCGACGGGACCGGGGACGAGGTCGACGACGGGGGCTCACTCCCACGCGGTGCCGAGCCGCTGACCGTCGGCGTCGGGCTCGCTGCCGCCGACGCGGCATTGGCCCGCTGCGCCGATCGGGACGCCGCGGTCGGCCCGTCGCGCCCGGCCGAGGCGCGGGATTCCGCCGCCCGACTCGATCCGCCCGCGGCCGGCGCCGCGGTCCCGGCCGGCTGGACCAGCAGGACATCGGGCGGCGCTCCCGCGGTGCTCCCGCCGCCCGCGTCGGTCGTCCTCGCCGGGACGTCGGGGCGCAGCCGGTCGGCCAGTGGTGACGCGCCGAAGGCAGCGGCGGCGACGGCTCCGCTGACCACGACAGGGGCTGCGACGCGGGTCGCCCGGTGCGCACTCCGGTGGCGTGGACGGCGTCGGGCCTTGCTCATGCTGGTGCCTCCTGGGGACGTCGGACGGCGGCAGCGATCATGGCAATCTAGGTGATTCGTCCCGATTTGCCGAATTCGGCTCAGCGTGACGGGCTGGTCGCCGCCTGGGTGGGATGCGCCGGGTGGGAGGGGTGCGTGGGGTGGGTCCTGCTCGCACCTGCGGTGGTGGCCGGCTCCGGCGGTCTGCTGTGGGACGGCCGCGCCCCGGAGCCCGCGTCGGCCCGGACGGGGGCGCTGGCCGAGGTGGCCGCAGCCCCGGTCGCACCGCCGGACCTGCTGCCCCGGCTCCCCGTGCCGCCCGGTGTCGACCCCGTCGACCCGGTCGCGGGCTCGACCATGACGAGGTCCGGGGACCGCGACCCACTGCCACGCGGCGGCGCAGGCGAGTCGTCCCCCGGCTGCAGGCCGGCCGCGACGAGGACGCCGACCAGCGCGGCAGCGCCGGTGGCCGCCGCAACCGCAAGCGGGGGCCCGAGACCAGGGGATCGGCGATGCCGGGCGCTGCTCACGTCGGACCTCCGGGTCGCTCCGGTCGTGACGGCCGTCCACTGTAGGTGACTCGGGCTCGACCGGTTAACGTCACGCTCGTGACGACCCGGCGGCACCCGTTCGCCGGCCTGCCGCGCGAGGTCGCCGTGCTCACCGCGGTCGCCTTCGCGGTGGCGGTCGGGTTCGGGGTGGTGGCGCCGGCGATCCCCGTCTACGCCCGCGAGTTCGGGGTCGGGCGCACGGCGGCCGGGGCAGTCATCTCCGCCTTCGCGTTCATGCGGCTGGTCTCTGCCCTCGGCAGCGGCCGGCTGGTCAACCGGATCGGTGAGCGGCTGGTCCTCGCCGTCGGCATCGGCATCGTGGCCGTCAGCAGCGCGCTGGCCGGGCTGGCGCAGAGCTACACCCAGCTGCTGGTGCTGCGTGGGGTCGGCGGCGTGGGGTCGGCGATGTTCACCGTGTCTGCCATCTCGCTGCTGCTGCGCGTGGTCGACTCCGACCAGCGCGGCCGGGCCACCGGCCTGTGGCAGTCGGGGTTCCTGGTCGGGGCCATCGCCGGGCCGGCGATCGGTGGGCCGCTGACCGACATCTCGTTGCGCGCCCCGTTCTTCGTGTACGCCGTGACGCTGGCCGCCGCCGGTGGCATCGGGCTGGCCTTCCTCGGCCGGGCCCACCTGCACGACGTCGAGGTCGACGAGAGGCCGGCGGCGACCGTCACGCTGCCCCAGGCACTGAAGGTGTCGGGCTACCGGGCGGCCCTGATCACCAACCTGGGCAACGGCTGGGCCCTGTTCGGCGTACGCAGCTCGTTGATCCCGCTGTTCGTCACCGAAGGCATGGGCGCCTCGCCGACCTGGACCGGGGTGGGCTTCTTCGTCTCGGCCGCCGCGCAGGGCGGGCTGCTGCTCTGGGCCGGCGGGTTCGCCGACCGGGTCGGCCGCCGACCGGCGATGCTGATCGGGTCCAGCGTCGCCACCATCTCGCTGGCCCTCGTCGCGGTCAGTGACTCGCTGGCCGTGTACGTCGTCGCGATGGCGCTCTTCGGTGCCGGCTCGGCCTTCCTGTCGGTCGCACCCAGCGCGGTCGTCGGCGACGTCGCGTCCGGGCACGGCGGGACCGTGATCGCGGCCTTCCAGATGTCCGCCGACCTCGGCGCCGTGGCCGGCCCGCTCATCGCCGGTCGCCTGGCTGACAACTACTCGTTCGGCGCGGCCTTCGGCGTCACCGCCGCCGTGCTGGCCACCGGACTGGTCACCGCGTTCTTCTCGACCGAGACGCGACACCGGGCCGCGCCACCGTCGCCGGAGGCACACGTCCTGCCAGAGTGAGGGCATGACCCGACGGCTCGCGGGCCACCGCCCAGGGCAGCAGCGCAGCGCCGCGCCACCCGTGAGCCGGTGGCCGCGGCAGGCGCCGCCGTGGGTCGGCCGGGCAACCCTCACCGTGACGCTCGTCGTCGTCGGTGTGCTTGTCGCGATCGACCTGATCGGCCGGCTGCGCGGGCTGCTGATCCTGGTGCTCGCGTCGTTCTTCATCGGCTGCGCGATGGAGCCGCTGGTCAACCGGCTGGCCGCCCGCGGCTGGCGCCGCAGCCGGGCGACCGGACTAGTGTTCCTGGGCCTCCTGGTGGTCGTGGCGGCGTTCGTCGCCGTCATGGGGCGCCTGCTCGTCGAACAGGTGCGCGGCCTCGTCGAGGCACTGCCGGACTTCACCCGCGAGGCGGCGCGGCTGGTCGACGACCGCTTCGGCACCGACCTGTCCAGCAGCGGGGTGGTCGCCAAGCTCGGCGGCGCCAACGGCCCGATCGCGTCACTCGGCCAGCAGGTGGCGGGCAACGCCATCGGCGTCGGCGCCTCGGTGGTCGGCCTCTTGTTCCAGCTGCTCGCCGTGTCGCTGTTCACCTACTACTTCGCGGTCGACGGCCCGCGGCTGCGACGCTGGCTGTGCACCTTCCTGCCGCCGCAGCGACAGCGCGAGCTGTTGCGGTTGGCCGACCTCGCGGTCGACCGTACGGCCGCGTACTTCTACTACCGGATGGCGCTGGCCGCCCTCTCGACCATGTTCCACACCGCGGCGTTCCTGGCCCTCGGCCTGCCCAACGCGTTGGCGCTCGGCATCTGGGTCGGCGTCATCTCGCAGTTCGTGCCGACCGTCGGTACCTACATCGCCGGCGTCCTGCCCGTGCTCGTGTCGCTCACCGAGGACCTGCGCACAGCGCTGCTCGTGCTGGCCATCATCGTCGTCTACCAGCAGGTCGAGAACTACCTGGTGTCGCCGCGACTGAGCCGCCGCACCATGAACATCCACCCGGCCGTCGGCTTCGGGTCGGTGATCGCCGGGACCGCGATCCTCGGGCCGGTGGGTGCGGTCCTCGCCCTGCCGATCGTCGCGATCGTCCAGTCCTTCGCGGGCACCTATGTGCACCGGCACGAGCTGATCGACGAGCTGGACGAGCGTGAGGACCAGATGAGCGCGCCGTAGCCTGGACCGATGGAAGCCGACTACCGGGACGTCGGTGAGGCGGCCTGGTCCTGGGTCCTGAGCCAGGTCCGGGGGGACCAGGGGCCCTGGCTGCCCGACACGGTGCCGGACGACCAGCCTCCCCCCGGGCCGGCTGCCGATCGCGACTCGCTGTACGCGGGGATCGCCGGACTGGCACCGGTGCTGGCCGAGATCAGGATGAGCCGCGCGCTCACCGACACCGAGCAGCACCTCGCGGACGCCGTCGTCGCCCGGCTCTCGGCACAGGCGCGCACTCGCACCGAGGCCTCCCTGTACGACGGTCTCGCCGGCGACGCGACGGCACTGGCGATGCTGGCCCCGGGAACCGAGGCAGCCCCCATGCAACGGATAGCGGCTCTCATGACGCCGGCCGGGTGGCCCACGACGCTGGGCCAGGACGGGTCCGACGCGCCCTTCACCGACATCGTGATGGGCACCGCCGGGATCGTCCTGACCGCGACCTGGGTGGGGGGCGAGCACGCCGCCGAGATCGCCGCCGGTGGTGGCGAGGCTCTGCTGGCCGCGGCTGACCGCACCGAGGCCGGCCTCGACTGGGGGAGCCTCCCCGGCGCGCCGTCCAGGGGGCCCAACTACTCGCACGGCACCGCGGGTATCGCGACGGCCCTCGCGATGGCCGGGGCCGTGCTGGACCGCGCGGACTTCGTCGAGGCCGCGGTCCAGGGCGCGCAGCACCTGCTCGCCGTGGGCTCGCTGGACGACGGCGGCTTCATCGTCCCCCACACCATCCCGCCGACCACCACCCGCGTGGTGGAGCCGGTGACCTACACCTGGTGCCACGGGCCGAGCGGCACCTCCCACCTGTTCGCAGCGCTGGCGCACACCGGCGTCAGCGAGGTGGCCGGCCTGGAAGTCACCGACCTCCGCCGACGCTGCCTGCACTCGGTCCTCACCTCCGGTGTCCCGCAGCGGCTGCGCCCGGGGTTCTGGGACAACGACGGCCGGTGCTGCGGCACCGCGGGCGTCGGGGACGTCCTGCTCGACGCCGCCCAGGACTCGCCGGACCCGGACCGGCGGGACGAGCTGACGGCAGCGGCCGGGACCATGGGCGACGCTCTGGTCGAACGCGCGATCCGCGACGAGGACGGTGCCCGGTGGCGGTTCATCGAGCACCGTCAGGACCCGCCGCTGCTGCCGCCCGGGACCTCGTGGATGCAGGGCGCCGGCGGCATCGCCGCCTTCCTGCTCCGGCTGACCCGGGTCCTCGAGGACGGCCCTGACTCACCGGTGGTCGACCGGCCGGACCAGTGGTGGGCCGTCCCGGCCCGCCTGCGCACCGTGCGGCCCCGGTCAGCCGCGCCGGAGCAGGGCTCCTGACAGGAGGGCTGCTCCGACCTCGGGGTGCTCGTCGGCGAGCAGCCCGGCAGCGGCGAGCACGTAGCGCGTGTCCACCACCACCCGCGCCGCCTCCGGAACGGCCCAGCCGCCGCCGAGGTCGCCGGTGGCTGGCGCCAGCGCCGCGGCCGCCCGAGCGGCGGTGGCGTGCCGGAGCACCCCGCCGGAGCCGACCACGAGTGCCACGTCGCGCAGGTCCTTCCCGCCGCGGGCATGCCGCCGCAGCGCAACGGTGAGCGCGAGCTCGGCCAGCCGGGCGTCGTCGTCGCGACCCTGGTCGTCGACGGGCAGGTACGCCGGCTCCGCGGCCCGCGCCCTCGCCGCCGTACGCAACGACGTCTCCTCGGTCGCCCCGACGAGCCGCTCGGACACCGCCGCGGCCACCACGCCCTCGGCGTTCCAGCGCACCCCGAGGTCGCCCTCGACGGTGCGGCTGCGCCACATCACCTCGACGACCTCCTTGCGCAGGACGGCGTCCTCCCCCTGCGGGGTCACCACCGAGTAGACGTCGGTCGTCGCGCCGCCCACGTCGACCACGAGGACGTCGCCGGCGCCGCCGGTCTCGCCGTAGCCGTCGGCCAGCAGCTCGACACCGGCCAGCACCGCGTCAGGAGTGGCCGCGCGGACCATGGCCGGGAAGTCGGCCCGCCGGGACAGACCCTTGCCGCCGATGACGTGCCTGATGAAGACCTCGCGGATCGCCAGCCGCGCGGGCACCGGGTCCAGCCGGCCGATCTCCGGGAGCACGTTGGCGACCGCTGTGACCGGTACGCCGGCTGCGGTCAGCGCCGCAGCCACGTCGTCGCGGGCGTCGACGTTCCCGGCCAGCACCACGGGCACCGTGAGGCGGCGCGCCGCCATCACCCCGGCGTTGTGCCTCAAGATCTCGGCGTTGCCGCCGTCGGTGCCGCCGACCAGCAGCACGACGTCAGGCCTGGCGGCGAGCAGTGCGGCCAGGTCGTCGTCGCCCATCGGGCCGGCCGCGACGTGCACGACCCGGGCCCCGGCCGAGAGCCCCACCCGGTAGCCGGCCTCGGCCGTCACCACCCGTTCGTAGCCGACCACCGCGAGCCGGAGCCCGCCGCCGGCACTCGAGCAGGCCAGCGTCGTCGCTGCCTGGGCGCCCAGCTCGGCCCGGACCGCGTCGACGCCGTCCATCACGTCGGTACCGAGCGTGGTGGCGTGGGTGGCGGTGCCGAGCAGCGCACCATCGGCCAGGTCGACAAGTGCGGCCTTGGTGAACGTGGACCCGACGTCGACACAGACCACCTGGCCGCGGCCGGCCACCCGGCGGCGGGTCGTCACGTCAGGCGAGCGCGCGGGTGAGGTCCTCGACCAGGTCCTCGACGGCCTCGATGCCGACGGAGAGCCGGACCAGGTCGCCGGGCACCTCGAGCGGTGACCCGGCCACCGAGGCGTGCGTCATCCGGCCGGGGTGCTCGATCAGCGACTCGACGCCACCCAGCGACTCGCCGAGGATGAACACCTCGGTGCGGTCGCAGAGCGCGACCGCCTCCTCCTCGCCGCCGGCGACGCGGAACGACACCATCCCGCCGAAGGCCTTCATCTGCTTGGCCGCGATCTCGTGGCCGGGGTGCTCGGGCAGCCCCGGGTAGAACACCTCACTTACCTTCGGGTGCGAGGTCAGCAGCTCGGCCACCCGGGAGGCGTTGGCACAGTGCCGGTCCATCCGGACGCCCAGCGTCTTGATGCCGCGCAGGACCAGCCACGAGTCGAACGGACCCGACACCGCACCCATCGCGTTCTGGTGATAGGCCACGGTCTCGGCCAGCTCGTCGTCGGCCAGCACCAGCGCACCGCCGACCACGTCGGAGTGCCCGCCCATGTACTTCGTGGTGGAGTGCACGACAACGTCGGCACCGAGGGCCAGCGGCTGCTGCAGGTACGGCGAGGCGAACGTGTTGTCGACGACCAGCAGGGCGCCCGCGTCGTGGGCGACCTCGGCCAGCACCGCGATGTCCGCGATGCCGAGCAGCGGGTTGGTCGGGGTCTCGACCCACACGACCTTGGTCTCGCCCGGCCGGATCGCGGCGCGCACCGCGTCGGCGTCGTGACCCGCGGACGGGGTGTGCGCGAGCCCCCACGCGTCCTGCACCTTGGCGAACAGCCGGTAGCTGCCGCCGTAGGCGTCACCGGGGATCACCGCGTGGTCCCCCGGCCGGCAGACCGCGCGCAGCAGCGTGTCCTCGGCCGCCAGGCCGGACGCGAAGGCCAGCCCGCGGCGGCCACCCTCGATGGCCGCCAGGCACTCCTCCAGAGCCGTGCGGGTCGGGTTGGCGCTGCGGCTGTACTCGTATCCCCCGCGCAGCCCCCCGACCCCGTCCTGCTTGTAGGTCGAGGTCTGGTAGATCGGCGGCACGACCGCCCCGGTCAGCGGGTCGGGCTCCTGGCCGGCGTGGATCGCGAGGGTCTCGAAGTGCATGTCAGACAGGGTATGGCCGATGCGTCTTGTCACCGGCCCCGGCTAGGTTCGGGCACCGTGCTCGAACCGGCCCATCCCCTGCGCACCTCTCGCCTCGACCTGCGTCCCTACGAGAAGAGCGACCTGGACCACCTGCGGGCCATGTACGCCCGGGAGGACGTGGTCCGCTACCTGTACTGGGAGCCGATGGGCGAGGACGAGCTGATGGCCAACCTGGAGAAGAAGGTCGGCCGCCGTGAGTGGGCGGGCGAGGGCACCGGCTTCAACCTGCTCGGCGTGCTGCGCGAGACCGGTGACGTCGTGGGCGACGTCGCCCTCTGGCTTGTCAGCGAGGAGCACCGCACCGGCGAGGTGGGGTTCGTGCTCAAGCCGGAGTTCACCGGTCGCGGCTACGCCACCGAGATGGCCGCGGAGATGCTCCGGGTCGGCTTCGACGAGCTCGGTCTGCACCGGGTCGTCGGCCGGCTGGACGCGCGCAACGCCGGGTCCGCGGCGGTGCTGGAGCGGCTCGGCATGCGGCGCGAGGCGCTCCTGGTCGACAACGAGTGGGTCAAGGGCGAGTGGACCAGCGAGCTCGACTACGCGCTGCTCGCCGACGAGTGGGCCACCAGCCGGTCCAGCGCCTGACACGATGCCCGCCATGACCTCTGCCACCTTCGGAGTCCGCTCGATGTCCGCCGACCTGCGCCGGGTGCTGGTGGTCCGGCCCACCACCTCCGGCGACTTCGCCGGCGCGGGGTGGCGCACACCCGACGGCGACGTGCTGCTGCGCGAGCACGCGGCTTTCGTGGACGTGCTCGACGGGCTGGGTGTCGAGGTCGTCGTGGCGGACGCGCCGGAGGGGATGGTCGACGCGTGCTTCGCCTACGACCCGGTCTTCGTGACCGGGGCGGGGGCCATCGAGCTGCGGATGGTCAAGCCCGCCCGCCGGGACGAGCCGGCATTCCTCGCGGCAGAGGTGGAGAAGGCCGGCGTCCCCATCATCGGGCGGCTCACCGGCACGGCCACCGCCGACGGCGGGGACATGTGCTGGCTGGACGAGTCGACCCTCGCGGTAGGGCGCAGCTACCGCACCAATCGGGCGGCGCACGACCAGCTGGCCGAGATCCTCGGCCATGAGGGCGTGACCGTGGAACGGGCCGACCTGCCGCACCACCTGGGCGCCGCGCACGTAATGCACCTGATGTCCGTGGTGTCCCCGGTCGCGCCCGACCTGGCGGTGGTGTTCGAGCCGCTCGCGCCGGTGCCGTTGCTGGAGCTGCTCGCGGAGCGGGGCTACCGCGTCCGTGGCGGCCGACCCGGACGAGCTGGACGACCAGGGCTGCAACGTGCTCGCCGTCCGACCCGGCGTCGTGGTGATGGCCGACGCCGCACCGCGCACCCGGGCCGCGCTCGAGGCCGTCGGCGTCGAGGTGCACACCTACCCGGCAGCCGAGGTGAACAAGGGCGACGGCGGCCCCACCTGCCTCACCCGCCCCCTGCTGCGCGGCTGACCGAGCGCGGAACACTGCCGGCGCCGAACCTGTTGGGAGTGGCA
Source organism: uncultured Actinomycetota bacterium (assembly GCA_963728425.1). Taxonomy (GTDB): domain Bacteria; phylum Actinomycetota; class Actinomycetes; order JACCUZ01; family JACCUZ01; genus JAVEDA01. The sequence continues at coordinate 81,145 of CAVSKC010000005.1, read as the reverse complement.
CAGGAGGTCACATGTTCTTCGGCCGCAAGCCCGAAATGGTCACCCGCTCCGAGGCGCTCCCCGGCAGCCCGCAGCGCCGCTTCCGCATCGCCCGGGACCACGTCGTCCTGGGCACCCCGATCGAGGCCCCGGTCCCCGAGGGCTTCGAGGAGATCTTCTTCGGCATGGGCTGCTTCTGGGGGTCCGAGCGGATCTTCTGGCAGCTCCCCGGCGTCTGGACGACGGCCGTCGGCTACCAGGGCGGCTTCACGCCCAACCCGACGTACGAGGAGACCACAACTGGTCTCACCGGCCACGCCGAGATCGTCCGGGTCGTGTACGACCCCGCGCAACTCGACCTCGAGGTGCTGCTCAAGGCTTTCTGGGAGAACCACGACCCGACGACGCTGAACCGCCAGGGCAACGACGTCGGCACGACGTACCGGTCCGCGGTCTACACCACCACCGACGCGCAGCTGGCGACCGTCGAGGAGTCGCGGTCCCGCTACCAGCAGGCCCTCAAGGAGGCCGGCTTCGGCGACATCACGACCGAGATCCGCCCCGCGGCGGAGGTGGGCGAGTTCTGGTACGCCGAGGACTACCACCAGGGCTACCTGCACAAGAACCCGCGCGGCTACTGCAACCACGGCTTCTGCCAGGTGGGCTACGACGCCGCCGGGCACGGCCAGGACGCCCCGACCAAGGTCGAGCTCCCGGACGCCTGACCCGCCCGCACCGCTCGCAGCGTTGAGTGGCGCGATCCTGTGGCTCGCCGCGGCGTGTCGCCACGAGGTCGCGCCACTCGACGAAAGCCAACAGCTAGCGCACCTCGCGGACCTCGAGCACCTCGAACGCCGGCGGGTGCGCCTCGTGCCTGGCGTGGCAGGTGAGCAGCCCCGGCTCGCCGCCCGCGCCGGCCTGCACGGTGACGATCAGGTGGTGCGGGCTGGCGCGGAGCCGGACCTGCCAGCGGCCGGCGCCGAGGTGCAGGACTCCGGCCGGAGCCAGTGCCTCGAGCCGGGCCTCGCCCGTCGTCCGGCGGACGTGCGCGATCGCTGCTTGCGCCGCGGGCACCGCGGTCGACCGCCCACGCAGCAGGTCCGGCAGCACCTCGGCCCGCTCGTGCGCGGCGACCAGGTCCGCGACCCGGGACGGCTCGACCCGGCCGTAGTAGACGCCGTGCGGCATCGCCACCACGTTGGCGGCGAACCGGTCACCGCCCACGTGCGAGCACTCCCAGACCGAGCCCGGCCGCAGCCGGTGCAGCGCCTCGGCCACCGGGCGGCCCTCGATCGCGCAGCACTGGTCATGCCGCCCGTGCGTGCACACCAGGTAGAAGGGGTCGCTCGACGACGTACCCGCGCTGCCGTCCAGCGGCAGGGTGCGCAGCTCGTCGTCGGCACCGAAGTCTCCCCACCAGCTCACCTCCCGACCGGGCCGGGCGCTGACGACGGCCCAGGACCGGCGTACCGGCGCCGGGTGCCGCCCGGGACGACGGATCAGCAGGACCCGCAGCCCCACGGCGATGGCGCGGGCGGACAGCACGGCGCCGACACCGGCGTCCAGCCGGGACGAGGTGAGCGCCTGCCGTCCCCAGCCTCCGGGCTGCTCGACCAGCAGGAAGCCGGCGGCCGGCGCGGCCGACCCGGTCATCGGGTCGCCGCGCAGCCCGGCCGCGACGGCGCACCTCACCGACGGTCGATCACGAGGCGACCGACCTCGCGGACCAGCCGTCGGGCCAGCTCCAGCGCGTCCGGCAGGTCGAGACCGGGGAGGTCGGCGACCCTGAGGCGGTCGCCGTCGAGCAGCGCCCGGACCGCCTTCGCCGCCCTCGCCGGCAGCCGCAGCGTCCGGTCGGTCACCCGCACGACGACCTCGTCGCCGTCCATGGTGACCAGGTGGCGCAGGTGCCCGCGGCTCACCAGGACCGAGTCGCCGGACAGGCCCTCGAGGGCGGCCGCCTGGGCGAGCGGGGCGACCGGCGCTGGCCGGTTGCTGTCCACCAGCCGGTCGCCGAGCCGGGTCGCGACCTCGACAGCGCTGACGGTCCGCAGCAGCTCGGTGAGCGCGGCGACGGTCGCCCGGAGGTCGTCCTCGACCGCGGCCGGGTCACCGAGGTCTACGCCCATCGGCAGCGACGACCGGAGAGTCGGCACGTCGACAGCGATGGCCAGCAGGGCGTCGAGCAGGTGCTGCCTGGTGACCGGGTGCACGCCGACGGTGAGGTGGCAGGTCACCCCGCCCAGCGCCTCGGCGGCGTGCAGGTAACCGCGCGGCAGGTAGAGCGCGTCACCCGGCCGAAGCACGGCGTCGATGACGGGCGACTCCTCGGCCCGGGCCGCGACGGCGGCCCGGTGGTCGGTCCACGGCTGGTCGCGCGCGGGTGCATCGAGCACCGGCGGTGGATCCGCCAGCGCTTCTCCCCCGCCACCTGCAGGACGAAGACGTCGTGCACGTCGTAGTGCGCCGAGAAGCCCTGTGACGACGCGCGGTGTGACGTAAGCGTTGACCTGGACCGGGTGACCCAGGTCGGTGGTCAGTGCTCCGGCGAAGTCGATCAGCGGCGGCCAGAGCCGGTGCAGGCCCTGCAGCACGATGGTGTGGCCGTCGAGGAACAGCTCGAGCACCCGGTCGTCGGCCACCTGATCGCCGACCAGCGCACCGGTGCCGCCGGACCGGGTGTAGCGGCTGGCCGGCGCCACGACGCCGTCCGGGCCAGCCGGATGAAGGGCGTGCGCAGCCCGCGGCGAGAGAGCAGCTCGTCGACCGCGGCCAGGGAGAAGATGTCGTCGTACGCCGTGCCGCCGAGCTCGTCGCGTCGGGACAGCAGCGGGCCGCGGGACCAGACGTCGCGGGCGAACTCGTCCGGGTCGAGCCGGATGCACCGTCGCAGGGCGGGACGGGAGGCCGTGCCTCCGGTCCCGCCCGCGACGTCAGTGGAGCTGGTCAGCCTCGTGCCTCTCAGGCCCCGCTGTCGGCGCCACCGTCGGCACCGCCGTCCGCGCCACCATCAGCGCCACCATCGGCGCCGCCGTCCGCACCACCGTCAGCGCCGCCGTCGGCGCCGCCATCGGCACCGCCGTCCGCGCCACCGTCGGCGCCGCCGTCAGCTCCGCCATCGTTGCCGGAGCCCGCGCCGCCGTCGGCCGGGCCGTGCTCGGCAGGGGTCGTGGTCATGTCATCGTCGAGCGCCATGCGGTCCTCCATCTGTTCGCGAGGTCGGGCGTCCGGGAGGACGCGCGAGTCCGTCCTACCCGACCGCCGCCCGAGAAACCAGGGCCGCTCGCCCGGTGATCAGCCCGGCGGCCAGGAAGCCGAGCAGGTCCTGACGGGTGAGGACGCCGGCCGGCTTGCCGTCGTCGTGCACCAGCAGCGCGTCGGACTTCTCCAGCGCCGCCGTGGCGGCCGACACCGGCTCACCGGCGCCGACGATGCGGCAGCGGCGCCGACATGTGCCGCTCCAGCGGCGTCGGCCAGGTGCGCCTGACCGGTGAACAGCAGGTCGAGCAGCTCCTTCTCGCTCACCGAGCCCGACCACCTCGCCGGCGGTCACCGGCGGCTCGGCCTTGACCACCGGCATCTGCGAGACGCCGTACTCGCGCAGGATGTCGATGGCCTCGCGCACGGTCTCGTAGGGGTGCACGTGGACGAGCGTCGGGCACCTCACCGCTCTTTGCTGCCAGGACCTCGCCCACCGTCGTACCGGCGGAGCCGTCGCTCTCGAGGAAGCCGTAGTCGGCCATCCAGTCGTCGTTGAAGATCTTGCCGAGGTAGCCGCGGCCGCCGTCGGGCAGCAGCACCACGACGACGTCGTCGGCGGTCGAGCCGCTCGGCGACCCGCAGCGCGGCCACGACCGCCATGCCGCAGGAGCCGCCGACGAGCAGGCCCTCCTCGCGGGCCAGCCGCCGGGTCATCAGGAACGAGTCCCGGTCGCTGACCGCGACGATCTCGTCGGTCACCGTCGGGGTCGTACGCCGTCGGCCAGAAGTCCTCGCCGACGCCCTCGACGAGGTACGGCCGGCCGGTGCCCCCGGAGTAGACCGAGCCCTCGGGGTCGGCGCCGACGATCTGGACCCGGCCGTCGCTGACCTCCTTGAGGTAGCGGCCGGTGCCGCTGATGGTGCCGCCGGTGCCGACGCCGGTGACGAAGTGGGTGATCCGGCCGTCGGTCTGCGTCCACAGCTCGGGGCCGGTGGTCTCGTAGTGGGACCGCGGGTTGTTCGGGTTGGAGTACTGGTCCGGCTTCCAGGCGCCGTCGATCTCGCGCGACCAGCCGGTCGCTGACCGAGTAGTAGGAGCGGGGGTCCTCGGGCGCCACGGCGGTCGGGCACACCACGACCCTGGCGCCGTAGGCCTTCAGCACGTTGATCTTGTCCTGGCTGACCTTGTCCGGCAGCACGAAGACGCACTGGTAGCCGCGCTGCTGGGCCACCAGGGCGAGCCCCACCCCGGTGTTGCCGCGAGGTCGGCTCGACGATCGTGCCGCCGGGCCGCAGCTCGCCCGACTCCTCGGCCGCCTCGACCATCCGGACCGCGATCCGGTCCTTCACCGAGCCGCCGGGGTTGAGGTACTCGACCTTGGCGAGCACGGTGGCCGGCACGTCCCGGCCGACCGACGAGAGCCGGACCAGCGGGGTGTTGCCGACCAGGTCGACGATCGATTCGTAGTACTGCATGGGCGCCAGCGTAGCAGCGGCTGCGTGACACGGGTCGGGCGGCGCCGTTGCAGGTCCGGGCCGTAGATTCGCGCCGTGGCCCGTACTCCAGCTGTGCAGCTCGCGCCCGGTGTCTGGCGTGTCGCCGACGGCGCCCCGGCAGACCTCGTCAACACCTTCGTCCTTCGTCGACGAGGACGGCCAGGTCACGCTGGTCGACGCCGGGCACCAAGCGGGCGCCCAAGGTCATCGTCGCCGGCCTCGAGCACATCGGCATGCACGTCCACCGACGTCACCCGCATCCTCGTGACCCACGCGCACGTTGACCACGCCGGCGGCCTCGCCGACCTGCGCGGCCGCACCGGCGCGACGGTGGCGGCGCACGAGCGGGACGCCGCGTACCTGCGCGAGGGCACGGGGCCGGTCGCTCGACCGTCGACGCTGCGGCGGCCGCCTGCTGCGGCGCTGCCGCCGGCCTCGACGCCGGTCCCGGTCGAGGAGGAGCTGGCCGACGGCCAGCTGCTCGACGTGGCCGGCGGGCTGCGGGTGGTGCACACGCCCGGGCACACGCCGGGGCACGTCGTCGCTGCTGCACGAGCCGAGCGGCGTGCTGATCACCGGTGACTCGATCTTGAACTTGCGCGGCCGGATGAGCTGGCCGGTCCGGATGTTTGCACCGACGCCGCGATGACCAGGCGGACGGCCGCAGTCCTCGGCGAGCTGGACTACGACGTGGCCGCCTTCACCCACGGCCCGAGATCCGGACCGGGCGCGCGGGAGGCGGTCCGCGGCTTCCTGCGCCGGCACAGGACCTCGCCACCGAGCCGACGGCCACCACGGAGGACGATGACCGAGGCGCGGGTCGCGCGGCGGATCGCGATGGCCGCGGCGTACGGCGGTGGCGGCCTCGGGGTCCTGTCGGCCGGCGCGTTCGGGCTGATCCGGGCCGAGGCCGCGCTGGCCCGGCGGGCGATCGGCGAGCCGACCGGGGTCCCGCCGGACGCCGACGGCGTCTACGGCGCGCACCACGCGGGCGAGCCGTTGCGGCTGGTGATGCTCGGCGACTCGAGCGCCTGCGGGCTCGGCGTCGACCACCCGCACCAGACGCCGGGCGCCATGCTGGCCGCCGGGCTGGCCGAGTGCGCCGACCGGCCGGTGCAGCTGGTCCGGGTGGCGGTGGTCGGGGCGCGCAGCAGCGACCTGTCCGGCCAGGTCGAGCAGATCGCCGACAGCCGCGCCGGACCTGGCGCGTCGTGATGATCGGCGCCAACGACGTCACCCACCGGGTGCGGCCGCCGGTGGCGGTCCGGCACCTCGACCACGCGGTCAGCCGGCTGCGCGAGCTGGGTGCCGAGGTCGTCGTCGGCACCTGCCCGGACCTCGGCACGGTGGAGCCGGTGCCGCAGCCGCTGCGCTGGATCGCCCGGCGGGCCAGCCGCCAGCTCGCCGCGGCGCAGACCATCGCGGTGGTCGAGGCCGGGCGGCCGCACGCGTGTCCCTCGGCGACATCCTCGGCCCGGAGTTCGCGGCCTCGCCCTCGGAGATGTTCGGCCCGGACCGGTTCCACCCGTCGGTGGCCGGCTACGCCAGCGCCGCGGCCGCGATGCTGCCGTCGGCCTGCGCCGCGCTGGGCGTCTGGTTCGGCGGCGAGGCCGAAGCCGGCGCCGGACCTGGCCCGCGGCGAGGGCGTCCGGCCGATCGCGCTGGCCGCGGCCGAGGCGGCCGACGAGCCCGGCACCGAGGTGGCCGGCGCCCAGGTCGGCGGCCGGGACCGCGGCCCGCGCGGCCGCTGGGCGCTGCTCCGCCGCCGGCCGGGCCGGGCCGGACAGCCGACGAGATGCAGGCCACCGCGGAGGAGCGACGCGCCGCTGCGGTAGCGTGGCGTTGTTACCAGCCGGTAATATCGGGCTGCCCGCCGACCCTGGAGGTCCCCGTGCCCGAGGCAGTCATCGTCGCCACCGCGCGCAGCCCGATCGGCCGCGCCTTCAAGGGCTCGCTGAACGACGTCCGCCCCGACGACCTGGCCGCGACCATCGTGCGGGCCGCGCTGGACAAGGTCCCCGGCCTGGACCCGAGCGACGCTCGACGACCTGATGCTCGGCTGCGCCGAGCCGGAGGCGAAGCAGGGCGTCAACATGGCCCGCCGGGTCGCCGTGGCGCTGGGCTACGACACGCTGCCCGGCACCACGGTCAACCGGTTCTGCGCGTCGTCGGTGCAGACCTCGCGGATGGCCTTCCACGCCATCAAGGCGGGCGAGGGCCACGTCTTCGTCTCCGCCGGCGTCGAGTGCGTGTCGCAGTACCCGGCGTTCAACGGGGCCGGCGCCGGGCGCGAGGAGTTCCTCGACCCGGCCTTCGACGAGGCCCGGGCGCGGACCGAGTTCACCGCCCGGACGAACGCAGGCCTGGCGCGACCCGCGCGAGGACGGCCTGCTGCCCGACGTCTACATCGCGATGGGCCAGACCGCCGAGAACCTGGCCACCTCGCGCGGCATCAGCCGGGCCGAGCAGGACGAGTTCGGCGTCCGCTCGCAGAACCTGGCCGAGAAGGCGATCGCCGACGGCTTCTTCGACCGCGAGATCACGCCGGTCACCACGCCGTCGGCACCGTGGTGTCCCGCGACGACGGCCCGCGTCCGGGCGTCACCCTCGAGGGCGTGTCGGGGCTGCAGCCGGTGTTCCGCGAGCGAGGGCACGGTCACCGCCGGCAACTGCTGCCCGCTCAACGACGGCGCCGCGGCCGTCGTGATCATGAGCGACACCCGGGCCGCCGAGCTCGGCCTGACGCCGCTGGCCCGGATCGTGTCGACCGGCGTCTCCGGGCTCTCGCCCGAGATCATGGGGCTCGGCCCGGTCGAGGCGTCCCGGCGGGCCCTCGCCCTGGCCGGCATGACGGTCGACGACATGGACCTGGTCGAGATCAACGAGGCCTTCGCGGCCCAGGTGATCCCGTCGTACCAGGACCTGGGCATCGACCTGGACCGGCTCAACGTGCACGGCGGCGCGATCGCCCTGGGCCACCCGTTCGGCTCCACCGGCGCGCGGATCACCACGACGCTGCTCAACGGCCTGCAGAGCCGGGACAAGGAGTTCGGCCTGGAGACCATGTGCGTCGGCGGCGGCCAGGGCATGGCCATGGTCCTCCAGCGCCTGAGCTAGACGGGGTCGTTCAGAGGCGGCGGCGTACGTCGGCGAGCAGGCGGGCCGCTTGCTCCACCTGGTGCCGGGCCGGCCCGTGCTCGAGGACGTCCCCATAGACGTCGGTGTCGGGCGGCACCAGCTCCAGGGCCGCCAGCAGGTCGTGGCCGGTCACCGCGACCTGGTCGCCGGCCGCGAAGTCGGCCAGCTCCGGTAGCGGCTGCCACTGGAAGCCGCCCACCACCCCGGCAGCGGCGGACTCCAGTGCGGCCGCGACGTCCGCCATGGCCTGGGCAACGCCACGGGCGGCCTGGGCCCGGCTCCGGTAGGGCGGCATCCCGTCCTCCGGCGGCGCGGGCGGTCCGGCCAGGCGGGCCGCGGACAACGTCCGCAGGCGGTCGGCGACCCGGCGTACGTCGGCAGCCAGCTTTTCGGCGAGCGGGGCCCAGCCCTCGTCCGGCACCCGGGCACCCTACCGACGGGCGCCAGGGACTCGATCGGACCCCTATCCGTCCCTTCGGGGGGTTGTGGCGACCGGCCGGGTTGAGGCAGTCTCGGAGCCATGGTTCGCTAAGTCGCTCTGGAGGCGCCGATGTCCCTGCACCACTCCGAGGCAACCCACCAACAGCTCATCGAGCGGGTGCCAAAGGCGACAGGGCGCGATCTGCCCCAGTGGTTCGAAACCCTCGAGAACGGTCCGGGACTGCTCCGCTTCGACGAGCGGGTCAACTGGCTGCGCGACGAGCACAACATCTCGCACGGCCACGCCTCGGCGATCGTGCACGAGCACGACAAGCTGCGGGGCGCCCGCCGCGTCACGTGACGCCGGACGAGGCCCGCGCGTTCCTCCGTCACAACCACCAGGCCGTCCTGGCCACCTTCCGCCGGGACGGACGGCCGCAGCTGTCACCCGTAGCTGCCGGCCTCGACGACGAGGGCCGGGTGGAGATCTCCAGCCGCGAGACGGCGATGAAGGTGAAGAACCTGCGCCGCGACCCGCGCATCTCCCTGTGCCTGCTCGGCCCCACCTGGTACGGGCAGTGGGGCCAGGTCGAGGGAACCGCCGAGATCGTCGACCAGCCGGAAGCGCTGGACCTGCTGGTCGGCTACTACCGCCGGATCAGCGGTGAGCACCCCGACTGGGACGAGTACCGGCAGGCGATGATCGACGAGAAGCGCGTGCTGGTGCGCTTCGTCATCGACCGCGCCGGCCCGACCGTGGAAGGCTGACCGGCCGATGGAAACGACGACGGGCCGCATCCCTGGCGAGAGGGTTACGGCCCGTCGAGGTACGACGTTAGCGCGCTGCCGCTAGTCGCTCCCGCGCAGGATGGCGATCAGGCGCAGCATCTCGATGTACAGCCAGACCAGGGTGACGACGAGTCCGAAGGCCGCCAGCCATGAGTACCGCTCCGGCAGCCCGTTCTTGACTCCCTGCTCGGCGAAGTCGAAGTCCAGGATCAGCATCGCGGCCGCGAGGCCGACGGCGAACAGGCCGATCAGGAAGCCGAACGGTCCGGCCCGCAGCCCCCACACCGGGTCGCCGCCCCCGGCGATCAGCACCACCAGGTTGACCAGGCAGAAGACCAGGTAGCCGCCCATCGCGATGATGACGGTCTTGCGGAACTTCGGCGTGGCCCGGACCCGGCCGCTCTTGAAGGCCCAGAGGGCGACCCCGAACACCGCGAGGGTGCCGATCACGGCCTGCGCGACGACGCCGTTCCACTGGTCCTCGAACAGCCGGCTCAGGCCACCGACGAACAGACCCTCGGCCGCGGCGTAGGACAGGATCAGCGCGGAGTTGGTCGACTGCTTGAACGAGACGACCAGACCCAGCACCAGCCCGGCGATCGCGCCGCCGAACGTCAGCAGCGGGCTGGCGACGACATAGTTGACGACGGCAAGCGGCAGCAGCACCGCGAACATCAGACCGGTCTTGACGACGACGTCGTCCATCGTCATCCGGCCGGTGTCGACCCCGGTGGCCGCCGGCGCGGCGTACATGTCCTCCAGCTGGCCGGCCGTGGCGGTCGGCGCGTCGTTGAACGTCGCGTAGCCCTTCCGGGAGAAGGCCTTGCTGTTGTTGAAGACCGGATTGCGGCTCTCCATGACATCCCTCCAAAGGGGTGCCCGCGGCGGGTCGCGGGAACTATTTCGTGACCAGCCTAACGACAACGGCACGGTGCCCGTTCCCGTTCGAGGCCGACGACGGGGTGCCCGGGGCGGGAGTCGAACCCGCACGCCTCTCGGCCAGGGCTTTTAAGGCCCCTGCGTATGCCAGTTCCGCCACCCGGGCCGGGCATCGGTGCTCGCGCCGTGCTCGTGAGGACGGTATCGCGCTACAGGTAGACCTGGCGGGCGTGCAGGGCGTGCGCACCGGCAACCTTGTCGAGGAAGAGCAGGCCGTCCAGGTGGTCGACCTCGTGCTGGAGAGCCCGCGCCTCGAACGCGTCGGTCGAGATCTCGACCTGCTCACCGCTCCCCGGCACGACCGCCCGCAGGACCAGCCGGGTGGCGCGTTTCACGTCGCCGGTGAGGTCCGGCACCGACACGCAGCCCTCGCGGCCGCGCTCCCACCGGGTCGCGTCCACCACGACCGGGTTGGCCAGCACCATCGGCCCGTGCCCGGCCCGCGTCTTGGGGTGCCCGGTGACGTCGAGCGAGAAGACCCGCCAGGGCACCCCTACCTGGGGCGCAGCCAGCCCGACACAGCCCGGCTCGGACCGCTGGGTGGCCAGCAGGTCGGCGGCCAGCGCGACCACGTCGGGGTCGAGCGGGTCCACCGCCGTGGCCGCGCTCGACAGAACAGCGGCCGGGGCCAGTACGGTCGGCCGCACCCGCCCCTCGGGCAGCGGCGGCAGCATCAGAGGACGTCGGGGTCGAGCACCCGCATCGACACCTCGACGCCGAGCTCGATGCCGGTGGCGACCAGGTCGCGGTCGAGCTGTTCGGGATCGACGGCTGCCGGCAGGTCCACCTCGGCGAGCAGCACGTACAGCTCGCCACTGAGGCGGGTCGAGAGGTCGGTGACGTTGCCGCCGGCCTCGGCCACGACCGCCGTGACCGCAGAGACGATCCCCGGCCGGTCGGCTCCGTGCACCGACACGAGGTAGGTCGCCCCGAGCGGGGCGGCGGGCGCCTCCTCGGGCACCTCGCGGACCGACACCTGCAGCGACCCGTCGGCCGCCAGTGGTGCGAGCGCGGCCTCGGCTTCGGAGGCGGTGACGTCCGCGGCGGCGACGAGCACCATCGCGAAGTGCCCGCGCAGGATCGACATGGTCGAGTCCTCGAGGTTGGCGCCGAGCCCGGCCAGCAGCCGGGTGGCGTCGGCGATGATGCCGGGCCGGTCGCGGCCGATCACCGTGACCGCGAGCTGGACCCGGCCGCTCGTCACCGGGACGCCTCGCTGAACTCCTCCCGCGGCCGCTGCAGCGAGCCGAGGGAGACGACGTCGCGGCGGAAGAACAGCGCCAGCGTCCAGTCCAGGATGACCCGGGTCTTGCGGTTCAGGGTCGGCACCCGGCTCACGTGGTAGGTCCGGTGCATGAACCAGGCCGGGAAGCCGCGCAGCTTGACGCCGTAGACCTGTGCCACCCCCTTGTAGAGGCCGAGCGAGGCCACCGACCCGACGTACTTGTGGGCGTAGGCGTTCGGGGTCCGGCCGTTGAGCACCAGGGCGATGTTGGCGCCGAGCACCTTCGCCTGCCGTACGGCGTGCTGGGCGCTCGGTCCGGTGGCGGCACCGGGGCCGGCCGTGAGGTCGGGCACCGCCGCGCCGTCGCCCGCCGACCAGGCGTCCTCGACGCCCTCGACCCGCAGGTCGGGACGACACTTCACCCGGCCCTTCTCGTCCAGCGGCAGGCCGGTGTCCATCAGCATCGGGTTGGCCTTGACGCCGGCCGTCCACACCAGCGTCTCGGCGTCGAACTCCTCGCCGTCGGACAGCACGATGTGCCCGTCGACGCAGGACACCAGCCGGGTGTTGAGTCGCACGTCGATCTTGCGCTTGACCAGCTCGCCGACGGTGTAGCGGCCCAGGTCCTCGCCCACCTCGGGCAGGATCCGGCCGGTCGCCTCCACCAGCACGAACCGGATGTCCCCCTTCGAGAGCTCGGGGTAGTACCGAGTGGCGTACATGGCCATGTCCTCGAGCTCGGCCAGTGCCTCGATGCCGGCGTAGCCGCCGCCGACGAACACGAACGTGAGCAACCTGCGGCGGGCCGCGTGGTCGGTGACGCTCGTGGCGATGTCGAGCTTGTCGAGCACCTGGTTGCGCAGCGCGATGGCTTCCTCGACCTGCTTGAAGCCGATGCCCAGCTCGGCCAGGCCCGGGATCGGCAGCGTGCGGGCGATCGAGCCGGGTGCCACGACGACCACCTCGTAGGACAGGTCGTACGCCTCGCCCCGCTTCGGCTGCACCCGGGCCACCCGGCGTGCATGGTCCAGCGACTCGACCCGGCCGGTGAGGATCTCGCAGTGCTTGAGCACCCGGCGCAGCGGCACGACGACGTGCCGCGGCTCGACGCTGCCGGCCGCGGCCTCCGGCAGGAACGGCTGGTAGGTCATGTATGACCGCGGGTCGACGACGATGATCTCGACCTTCCCGGCCTTGAGCTCGCGCCGCAGCTTCTTCTGCAGCCGCAGCGCCGTGTACATGCCGACGTACCCGCCCCCGACGATGAGGATGCGGGTGCGCTCGCGCGCGGCCGCTGTCGTGATCGTCATGGTCAGAGGGTAGGGCGCAGCCCCGCGGCTGACACCGCTCGGTCCAGGACCTGGTCGAGCATGGTCTCGGTCAGCTTGCCGGTGAACGTGTTCTGTTGACTGGGGTGGAACGACCCCAGCACCAGGACGTCGCCGACCTGCACCTCGGCGCCGTGCCCGAACCTCGGCCGGGGTCGCGGCACGTCGAGACCGAGCCGGCCCAGGCAGCCGAGCAGCGCCTGCCAGGCGAAGGCACCGAGGGCGACCGCGGCCCGCAGGTGCGGCAGGACGGCCGCGACCTCCGCGTCCATCCAGGGCGCGCAGGTGTCCCGCTCCGCGGGGGTCGGTGCGTTGCCCGGCGGTGCGCACCGGACCGCCGCCAGCATCCGGGTGCGCACCAGTCGCTGGCCGTCGTCGGCGTGGGTGCTGGTCGGCAGCGTTGCCAGGCCGGCCCGGTGCAGGGCGGCGAAGAGCCAGTCACCGCTGCGGTCGCCGGTGAAGATCCGGCCGGTGCGGTTCCCGCCGTGGGCCGCCGGCGCGAGTCCGGCGACCAGGACCGCCGGCTCGGCGTCGCCCCAGCCGGCGATCGGCCGGCCCCAGTAGGGCTCGGCCGCGAACGAGCGACGCTTCTCGACCGCCACCTGCTCGCGCCAGGCCACCAGCCGCGGGCAGGCGCGGCATACCGACACCGCGGCGTCGAGCTCGGGCAGCGACGCGGCGCCCGCCGCCAGCCGGCGTACGTCCGCGGGAGTCTGCGCGACCGGCGTACGGGAGTCGGCCGGGTCGCCCGGCCAGCCCGTGCCCGGGACGGCCGGCCCGGAGCCGGTCAGAGGCGGCTCTTGAGCAGGTCCAGGGTCCGGCGCCAGGCCTGCTCCGAGTGCTCCTTGCTGTACACCTCGGGGCGCTGGTCGTTGAAGAACGCGTGCAAGGAGCCGGGATAGTCGTACACCTCGACGTCACCGCCGGCCTCCTGGATGCCCTTGACGGCGGCCTGGATGCCGTCGGCCTTGGAGGTGCCGTCCTCCTCGGAGGCGTGGATCATCGCGGACTTGTTGGCGTAGTTGCCCCACGTCGGCGACATCTTCTCCCACGGGATCGGAGGGTAGAAGCCGACGGCGACCTTGACCTCGTCGGCCAGGGCCCCGCTCCACAGGGCCAACGAGCCACCCATGCAGAAGCCCACGACACCGACCCGGGTCCCCGCGACCTCCTTGCGTCCCGCGAGGTACTGGGCCGCGCCCTGGATGTCCTTGGCCGCGCGGTCCATGGCCAGCCCCATCAGCAGGCGCTGCGCCTCGTCCGGCTCGTCGGTCGAGGCGCCGTGGAAGAAGTCGGGGGCCAGCGCGACGAAACCCTCGGCGGCGAACCGGTCGGCCAGGTCCTTGATGTGGTCGACCAGACCCCACCACTCCTGGATGACGATGACGCCGGCGCCATTGCCTGAGTCGGGCAGCGCCAGGTAGCCGTCGCAGGAGTCGCCGTTGCTCGGAAAACTCACCATCTGGCCCACGAGTGGGACCTCCTCGGACGTCGGGACGTGCGGCGCCCAGGGGGAAGGCGCTGTCGTGACCTTTCCACGCCTGCGTGCGGCTACACCAGGGGGGTCACTGCTTCCCGTTCGTCGGGCCGGGCGACACCGTGGGCGCAGGCGCTGCAGGCGTCGCCAGAACGCGAAGGAGACAGAGCCACCACGTTTGCGCGGGAGCGTCGGCTGTGGCCAACACGGTCAGCCGGTGCGCGGTGCCGTGCGAAATCGGTCGCCGCCGACCGGCGTACGGCTTAGCCTCGTCCGCCGTGACCAGACCCGAGATCCGACCGTTCCGTCCCGACGACGTGCCGGCGGCGGGGCGGTTGCTCGCCGCCCGGCACGCGGCCCACCGCAAGGTCGAGCCGCTGCTGGCAGCCCGGTTCGAGGACCCTGCCGTCGCAGCTGCCGAGGTCGAGGCCGTGTTGGCCGCGGGCGGCTCGGGCACCGTCGCGGTCGAGGACGGCGAGGTGACCGGCTACCTGCTCGGGCAGTCGAAGCCGAGCCCGGTGTGGGGCCCGAACGCGTGGGTCGAGGCGGCGGGGCAGGCGGTGTCCCAGGCCGAGACGGTCCGCGACCTGTATGCCGCGGCTGGGCAGGAGTGGGTGGACCGGGAGCTGAGCGCGCACTACGTGCTGGTGCCGGCGCACGACTCGGCGCTGGTGGACGCGTGGTTCCGGCTGGGCTTCGGGCTGCAGCACGTGCACGGCATCTGCGAAGTGCCCGGCCAGCCGTCGACACCGCCGGCGCACCTGACCGTCCGCGCGGCGCGGCGTGAGGACATCCCGGTGCTGGCCGAGCTGGACCTCGCGCTGCCCGCGCACCAGGCGACGGCGCCGACCTGGTCGGCCGGGGAGGTCCCGACACTCGAGGAGGCCGTGGCCGACTGGGAGGAGTCGTTCGACGACGAGGGGTACGGCTACCTGGTCGCCGAGCACGAGGGTCGAGTGGTGGGGGCGGCGGTCGGCTGCGCGCTCGAGGAGTCGAGCTCGCACTCGTCGCTCACCCGGCCGGACCATGCCGGCTTCCTCGGCTTCGCGGCGGTGCTCCCGGAGGCGCGCGGGCTCGGCGCCGGCCGGGCACTCGGTGAGGCGACGTTCGACTGGATGCGGGACGCCGGCTTCACCAGTGCGGTCACCGACTGGCGAGCCACCAACCTGCTGTCGTCGCGTACCTGGCCCCGGCTCGGCTACCGGCCGTCGTTCCTCCGCCTGCACCGCCACCTCGGCTACTGAGCGAACGGTCTCGGTCGGACCGGCCGTTAGGGTCCGGGCGTGGTCGAGACAGCGTTGCCGGTCGCCGTCGGCGAGCCGGACCGGGTCCGGCACCCGCGGCGTGGCTACGTCTACCTGGTACTGGCTGCTGCGCTGTTCGCCCTCAACGGCACCGTGTCCAAGGTGATCCTGTCGTCCGGGCTGACCGCGATGCGGCTGACCGAGCTGCGCTGCGCAGGCGCCGCCCTGGGCCTCGGGCTCGCACTGCTCGTCGTCGCCCCGCAGCAGCTGAGGGTCACCCGACGCGAGCTGCCGTTGCTGGCGGCGTACGGCGTGGCGGGGGTGGCCCTGACGCAGTGCTTCTACTTCGTGGCGATCGCCCGGATGCCGGTCAGCGTCGCCCTGCTGCTGGAGTACACGGCGCCGCTCATGGTCGCCCTCTGGGCCCGGTTCGTGCTCAAGGAGCGAGTGCGCAACCGGGTCTGGGCCGCGCTCGGGCTGTCGCTCGTCGGGCTGTCGCTGGTGGCGGAGATCTGGCAGGGCAGCACGCTGGACGGGCTCGGCGTCGTGGCCGCCCTGGTGGCCGCAGTCGCCCTCGCGACCTACTACCTCCTAGGCGAGCGCAGCACCAGCCACCGCGACCCGCTGTCGACAACCTTCTGGGCCTTCGTGTTCGCGACCCTGCTGTGGTCGGTGGTGCAGCCGTGGTGGTCCTTCCCCGTCGACGGCACCCGGGGTTCGACGCCGCTGCTGGGTCACCTCGACGAGACGTCACTGCCGCTGTGGTCACTACTGCTGTGCATGGTCGTGCTCGGCACGATCGTGCCGTTCGTGCTGGTGCTGTCCGGCCTGCACCACCTGCCAGCCACCCGGGTCGGCACGGTCGGCATGCTCGAGCCGGTGCTCGCGGGCCTGGTCGCCTGGGTCTGGCTGGGTGAGGCGCTCGGCGCGGTGCAGCTGACCGGCGGGGTCGTCGTGCTGGTGGGCATCGTGCTGGCCCAGACGGCGCGCTGACTCTCGGAACTCGTGCGTGATTCCATGTCGAGAAGCTCTGACCGGCTCCGCTCACCAGGTGAAGGGCCACGACAGGCGCGGCTCACGACACAGGAGAGACCACCATGCCGAAGTACCTGCTCCTCAAGCACTACCGCGGCGGCCCGGAGCCGCTCCATCCCTTCCCCCCGATGGACCAGTGGGCGCCTGAGGACGTGGAGGCGCACATCGCCTTCCAGCGGCACGTCGCAGAACTGCTCGAGGAGAACGGCGAGTACGTCGGCGCGGAGGCGCTCACGCCGGCCCGCACCTGGGTGCGCTACGGCGGCGAGGACGCCGCGCCAGTCACCACCGACGGCCCGCACCCGGAGACCAGCGACCTGGTCGCGGGCTGGTTCATGATCGACGTCGAGTCGCACGAGCGCGCGCTCGAGCTCGCGGCCTACGTCTCCTCCGAGCCCGGCCCGGGCGGCAAGCCGATGTACGAGTGGATCGACGTCCGGGAGGTCATGTCCGACATCCCCGCGAACGAGTGACCCAGGTGCTCGACGTGCCGACGCCACAGCTGGACGAGGGCGCGCTGCGCGCCCTCGTCCCGCGGGTGCTCGCGGGCCTGGTCCGGCGGGGCGAGGACTTCGACGCCGCCGAGGACGCGCTCCAGGAGGCGCTGCTGGAAGCGATGCGGGTGTGGCCCGAGAGCCAGCCGCGCGACCCGCGCGCGTGGCTGACAACCGTCGCGACCCGGCGGCTCGTCGACGCCCGCCGCAATGAGGCCGCCCGTCAACGTCGCGAGGAGGTGACGTACGCCGTGC
This sequence comes from uncultured Actinomycetota bacterium, assembly GCA_963728425.1. Taxonomy (GTDB): domain Bacteria; phylum Actinomycetota; class Actinomycetes; order JACCUZ01; family JACCUZ01; genus JAVEDA01. Next base: position 64,124 of record CAVSKC010000005.1, on the reverse strand, counting down.
CACGGCCCGCCGCCACCGAGGAGGGCGACGACACCCTCTTCCTGCTCTTCTGCTGCTGCCACCCCGACCTCACGCCCGCCTCCCAGGTGGCGCTGACCCTGCGCGCTGTCGGCGGCCTCACCACCCGCGAGATCGCCGACGCTTTCTACGTCCCAGAGGCGACGATGGCGCAGCGGATCAGCCGGGCCAAGCGCGCCCTGCAGGGGCGCAGCCTGGACCAGCCCGGCGACCTCGCTGTCGTGCTGCGCGTGCTCTACCTCGTCTACACGGCCGGCCACACGGGCCGGGTCGACGTGGCGGGCGAGGCGATTCGGCTCGCCCGCCAGCTCACCCTCGCCACCGAGGAACCCGAGGCACGTGGGCTGCTCGCGCTGATGCTCCTCAGCCACGCCCGCCTCCCGGCGCGACTCGACCCCGAGGGCCGGATCGTGACGCTCGACGGACAGGACCGCGGCCTGTGGGACACCCGTGAGATCGCGGAGGGAGTCCGTGTCCTGCAGTCCGCGCTAGCCGTGCAGCGCGTCGGCCGCTACCAGATCGAGGCGGCCATCGCCGCCCTGCATGACGATGCGTCGAGCGGCGAAGAGACCGACTGGCTGCAGATCCTCGCCTGGTACGACGACCTGGTCGCCGTCACCGACGACCCGGTGCGGCAGGACCCCGCCGCGGTACTCGGGCGCGCTGTTGCGGTCGGCCACGTCCTCGGCGCTGCCGCCGGGTTGCGCGAGACCGACCGGCTGCGTGACGTCATCGGCGAGCGGCACCGCTGGCACGCCGTCCGCGGTTACCTGCACGAGCTCGACGGCGACCTCCTGGCCGCCGCCACGGCGTACGCCGAGGCTGCCCGTCGGGCCACGGACATCGCCGAGCGCGACCACCTGGTCCGTCAGGCCGCTCGCGCGCGCGCCGCGGTCCAGATCAGCTGAGCTGCGCGGCCTCGACGCTCTCGACGACCCGGGCGGTGGGCGAGACCATGACCGCCCTCCCCGGACCGGCCCAGATGCCCAGCATCTTCTGGTGCATGGCGGCCGCCTCCTCGGCGCTGTCGAAGTCGAGGTCGATCAGCACCAGGTCGGGTTCGTCCACGGCGCGCATCACCCGGTAGGCCCGCACACCCGAGCCCTTGCGGTCGGCGGGATCGCTGTCGAACACCTGCTTCCACCGGTCGTAGTCCTGGACCCGGTGCTCGATCCGCAACGTGTGCATGCCGCTCACGGTAGCGATCCGGTCAACCCGAACAGTGGCAGTGCCTCCGGTACGCCGGTCACCGTGACGTCCGGGGCGCCGCCGGCGGACCGCCAGTCGTCGAGGGTCATCCGCATGTGGACCAGCGTGTCGACCCCATCGCCGCGGGCAAGGAAAGACTCGCCGTTCGGCCGGTAGCCCAGCGACCGCGAGACGCCCAGTGAGGCGTGGTTGTCGTGCCACGCCGAGGTGATCGCGGCCTGCGCGCCCAGGTGGTCGAAGGCCAGCGCCAGCACCGCCCGGCGCATCGCCTTCCCGATGCCCGTGCCGCGGGCGGACTCGACCAGCCAGGACGACGTGTCCACCGTGCGCAGCGTCGGGAACTCGTTTGCCTCCAGCTCCTGCAGCCCCAGCAGCTCACCGTCCCGTCGCACCGCGAGGTGGAACCGCCAGGCCTGGGTGGTCCAGGTGCCGTACGACCGCCAGTACTCCTGGTGCGCCACGATCCCCCGGTGCGTCGACTCGTCCACCGCGAACCTGGTCGCTGTCGGGTTGAGCTCGAGGTCGGCAGGCATCAACCGCACGACCTCGGCCAGGTCCGGCTCGACCAGCGGTGTGAGCTCGAGATCGCCGGAGGTGAGCCGCAGGTCCAGCAGCGGCCAGTAGGCGTGGGTCACCGCTCGATCATGGCAGCGGCTCCGACGGGAACGACCCTGGGACACAAACGATGCTGGTGGTGCCCCCGTGGCGATCAAGACGTCACGGACGTCGACTCCTGCACCATTTGTGTCTGTCACTCAGTGCAGAAGCAGGTGGTCAGGGACATCTCCGACGAGGCTCCAGGCGATGCCGTCGAGGATGTCGTGCTCGCTGACCACGACCTCGTCGACGGGGACGTGGTCCAGCACGACGGCCAGGATCAGGGCACCCGCGCCGATCACGTCCACCCGGCCGGGGTGCAGGAACGGCAGCGCGGCGCGCTCGTCGTGGGTCATCGTGAGCAGCCGCTGCGCCACCCGGCGTACATCGTCGGCAGGAATGTGTGCGTGGTGGATCCGGTCCGGCTGGTACGCCGGGAGGTCGAGCGCCATCGCCGCGACCGTCGTGACGGAACCGGCCAGCCCGACGAGAGTGCGGGCCTCCGTCAGCGGCACGGTCTGCCCCGCCAGCCGCACTGCCGCCTCGACATCCGCCCGGGCCGCAGCCACCTGCGAAGCGGTCGGTGGGTCGCCCGCCAGGTGCCGCTCGGTCATCCGCACCGAGCCGACGTCGACCGATCGGGCCGCCCGTAGGGCCGCACCGGGGTCGCCCAGGACCAGCTCGGTCGACCCGCCGCCGATGTCGACGACGAGGAACGGGCGGTCTAATCCGCTGGTGGCCAGCTCACGGGTCGCGCCGGTGAACGACAGCTCAGCCTCGGTGTCGCCCGAGACGACCTCCGGGTCGACCCCGAACCGGTCGCGTACGCCGGCGGCGAACTCGTCGCGGTTCGCCACGTCGCGCGTGGCCGAGGTCGCGACGAAGCGGACCCGCTCGGCGCCGGTGCGCCGGACCACGTCGGCGTACCGGTCGCAGACGGCGAAGGTGCGGGCCAGCGCCTCCGGGGCCAGCCGGCCGGTGCGGTCGACGTCCTGCCCGAGCCGGACGATCTCCATCCGCCGATCCACGTCGGTCAAGGTCGACGTCTCGGCGTCGAGGTCGGCGACGAGCAGCCGGATCGAGTTGGTGCCGCAGTCGATCGCCGCGACCCGGGTCACGGGACGCACGGCCCGTTGCGCCACCAGTCGGGCAGCGCGTCGAGCGCCTCGTCGCCCAGCGGGTTCACGCCCGGTCCCTCGGCCAGCGACTGGGCCACCAGCACGTGCAGGCACTTCACCCGGTCCGGCATGCCACCGGCCGAGACCCCTGCGATCTCGGGCACCACCTCGACCGCGTCCCGCACCGCCAGGTAGCGCTCGTGCGCGGCCCGGTAGGCCGCCCGCAGGTCGGTGTCGGCCTGCAGCCGGTCGGTCATCTCGCGCATCATCCCCTCGGCCTCGAGGGTGCCGATCGCCCCGGCGGCTCGCGGGCAGGTGAGGTAGTAGACGGTGGGGAACGGCGTGCCGTCGGGCAGCCTCGGGGAGGTCTCCACCACGTCCGGGTTGCCGCACGGGCAGCGGTGCGCGACCCGGCGCACGCCGCGGGCGTCCCGGCCGAGCTGGGCCGCCACCGCGTCGAGGTCGCGCGGGTCGGTCACCTCGTCGGCTTCTGGGTGCCGCCCGCCACCTCGACACTGCGCCACAGGTCGGTGAACCAAGGGCTGCGGGCGGTTGCCGCCGTTTCCGGCTCGACCGCACCGTCCGGCGAGGGCGTGTCGTCCGCCTCGAGGACGACGTAGGACGTCTCGCCCGGCATCACGTAGTGCAGCCGCTCGCGCGCCTGCGCCTCGACGTAGGCCTGGTCGCTCCAGCGGGCGTGCTGCCGGCGCAGCTCGGCGACCCGGGCCTGCTGCTCGGCGACCTTGTCCTGGTAGCCGGCGATGTCACCGCGCTGCGCCAGGTACTCGCGCAACGGGTAGGCCAGCGAGATCGCGAGCAGGCAGACGACCAGCGCGAGCACGGCAGCGCGCCCGGTCAGGTTGCTGCGCCGCCGCTCCTCGCCCTCGGTGCTCGTCGCCATCGCGGCCGGTCAGCCCCCGTGCCGCGGGAAGGCCGTGCGCCCGGCGTAGCGGGCCGCGTCGTCGAGCTCCTCTTCGATGCGCAGCAGCTGGTTGTACTTCGCCACCCGCTCGGACCGGGCCGGCGCCCCGGTCTTGATCTGACCGCAGTCGGTCGCCACCGCGAGGTCGGCGATGGTGGTGTCCTCGGTCTCGCCGGACCGGTGGCTCAGCATGCAGCGGTAGCCGTTGCGGTGGGCCATGCTCACGGCGTCGAGGGTCTCGGTCAGCGTGCCGATCTGGTTGACCTTCACCAGCAGCGCGTTGGCGGTCGACTCGCGGATGCCGCGCTCGAGGCGCTCGGGGTTCGTGACGAACAGGTCGTCGCCGACGATCTGCACCCGGCTGCCGAGCTCGTCGGTGAGGGCCTTCCAGCCGGCCCAGTCGTCCTCGTCCAGCGGGTCCTCGATCGACACCAGGGGGTACGCCGACACCAGCTCGGCGTAGTAGGCAGTCATCTCCTCGGCCGACTTCTTGGTGCCCTCGAACGCATAGGCACCGCTCGCGTGGAACTCGGTGGCGGCGACGTCCATGGCCAGCGCGATGTCGGTGCCTGCTTTGAGGCCGGTGGTGCCGATGGCCTCGACGATGAGGTCCAGCGCCTCCCGGTTGTTCGCCAGGTCGGGCGCGAAGCCGCCCTCGTCCCCGAGGCCGGTGGCCAGCCCGCGCTGCTTGAGCACCGACTTCAGCGCGTGGTAGACCTCCGCGCCCCACTGCAGGGCCTCGCGGAAGGTGGTCGCGCCGATCGGCGCCACCATGAACTCCTGGACGTCGACGCCGGTGTCGGCGTGCGCGCCACCGTTGAGGATGTTCATCATCGGCACCGGCAGCAGGTGGGCGTTGGGGCCGCCGACGTAGCGGAACAGCGGCAGCTCGGCCGACTCGGCCGCGGCCCGGGCGACCGCCAGCGAGACCCCGAGCAGCGCGTTGGCTCCGAGCCGGGACTTGGTGGGTGTCCCATCGAGGTCGATGAGCGCCTGGTCCACCAGCCGCTGCTCGCTGGCCTCGAAGCCGACCAGGGCCGGCCCGATCTCGTCCAGCACGCCGAGGACGGCCTTCTCGACGCCCTTGCCGCCGTATCGCTTCTTGTCCCCGTCCCGCAGCTCGACGGCCTCGAACTGGCCGGTGCTGGCGCCGCTCGGGACGGCGGCGCGCGCGATCGTGCCGTCGTCAAGCGCCACCTCCACCTCGACAGTGGGGTTGCCGCGCGAGTCCAGGATCTCGCGCGCTCCGACGGCGTCGATGCTCGCCACGGCAGTGCTCCTTCGTGCTGAGGCTGGCTCCTGCGGGCACGCAGCAGCCACGGACGGCCTCAGGCTACCGGCGTACCCGGGTGTGGCGGTGTCGCGCCTCGCCCGCCGCGGCTCCTCAGTCGGCGTTGGCCAGGGCGGGAGCCATGGCCGGTACGGCGTGCAGCGTGCCCAGGGTGCGATGTCCGAGCAGCAGCAGGCCGGCCCCGACGGCCACGAGGGCACCAGCCACCAGGAACGGCGCCTGGTCGTTGCCGGCCCAGTTGGCGATGTGACCGACCAGGGTGGCGCCGGCCGCCCCACCGAACCACCGGAGGAAGTTGTAACCGGCGCTGGCCACCGGCCGCGGCGAGTCGGACACCGCCATCGCTGCGCCGGTGTAGAGCGTGTTGAGCAGGCCGAGGCAGGCACCGGACAGCACGGTGACCGCCGCGACGGCACCGGTCGAACCGTAGGCGTCCACCACCAGCAGTGCGGCGAACGCGGTGAGCCCGAGCAGCATTGCCCAGCTCTCGCCCAGCCGGACCGCCAACCGCGGCGCCCACACCACCGAGCTGATCGCCACCAGCAGGCCCCAGCCGAAGAACAGCAGGCCGATCGCGGTCGGGCCCCAGCCGAGCACGAACGGCGTCCAGGCCAGCACGGTGAAGAACGCGAAGTTGTAGAAGAAGGCGGACGACGCCACCGTCATCAGGCCGCGGTGGCGCAGCGCGCGGATCGGAGCAAGGACCGACCGGCCCTCCCCCGTTGCGCGGTCGTTGTCGAGCATGGTCAGACAGAGCACGAACGCGACGGCCATCAGGGTGGCGGTGCCGAAGAACGGCGCCCGCCACGAGATGTTGCCCAGCGCCGCACCGACGAGCGGGCCGACGGACAGGCCGAGTCCGAGGGCGGCCTCGTAGAGCAGGATGGCCGGTCCCTGCCCACCGCTGGCGGCGCCCACGATCACGGCCAGCGCGGTGGCGATGAAGAATGCGTTGCCGGCACCCCAGAACGCGCGCAGCCCGACGAGCTCGCCGATCGAGGTCGACGTGCCCGACAGCGCGGCGAAGACGACGATCAGGCCGAGCCCGGTGAGCACGGTGCGCTTGGCGCCGAACCGGGCGCTGAAGACGCCGGTCACGAGCATCGCGAAGACCTGCACGAAGATGTAGGACGAGAACAGCAGGGTGACCTGCTCGGGGGTGGCATCCAGGCCCTCGCCGATCGACTTGAGGATCGGGTCGACCAGGCCGATCCCCATGAACGCGATGACCGCGGCGAAGGCGGTCACCCAGACCGCGCGGGGCTGCCCCTTCACCGCGTCGAGAAGCCTGCCGTGCTGTGTCATAGTGCGACTCACCGCCCAGATCGCTGTATCGTACAGTTAATTACCTGTACGATACACCCATGACGAGGACGACGACGCGGCGCGGCAGCAGCACGGCCGTCATCGAGCACCAGCTGGTGATGCTCGCCCGCTGGCTCGAGGCGGCGCAGCGCAAGCAGAGCTACCCGATGGACCGGGCCTCCTATCTGCTGCTGCTCCGGCTGGAGCGCGACGGGCCGCAGCGGGTGGCCGGCCTCGCCTCGTCGCTCGGCCTGGACGGGTCGACCGTCACCCGTCAGCTGGCCGCCCTGGACACCCGCGGCTGGGTGCAGCGGAGCACCGACCCCCTCGACGCGCGGGTCACCGTGGTCGAGGCGACCGCAGCCGGGCTCGCCGCCGTGGACGACCTGCGCCGGTTCCGGCAGGGCCGGGTCGACGCGCTGCTCGGCGACTGGAGCGCCGCCGAGCAGGCCGAGCTCGGTCGGGTGCTCGGCCACCTCAACGAGGTGCTCGAACGCAACGCGCTAGCAGTTAAGGACAACAGCAGCTGAGGACTGCTGGTGGGTTAAGGGCTACAGGTCGAGCAGGGTGCGCAGGTGGCGGGGCGCCGGCGACCCGTGCTCGAGCATCGCGTCGTGCCGCTCCCGCTGGCTCTGTCCCGGTCGGGCAGCCGCCAGGTCACGGGCGATGTCGGCGACCTCCACATAACCCACGTAGTAGGTGGAGAGCTGGCTGCTGGACAGCAGCGCCCGCCGCCACTTCCCGGCGGCCTCGCCCTCCTCCTGGTGGCCGCGCTCCATCATCAGCCGCATCGCCTCGTCCTCGGTCATCCCGCGCGCGTGCACCCGGGCGTCCAGGATCGCGTTGATCGTCATCCGCAGCTGCATCTTCAGCTGCTGCATCCGCAGTGCGTCGTTCAGGCCCTCGTCCGACCGGTAACCCGCGTCGACCATCAGCTCCTCGGCATAGACGGCCCAGCCCTCGACGAACGAGCCGCTCCACATCGCCTTCCGCACCGGGACCGGCGCCTGGTAGCGCTTGTTGTGCGCCAGCTGCAGGACGTGACCCGGCATCGCCTCGTGCACCGTCAGGTTCTGCAGCATGTGGGCGTTGTACTCGCGGAAGAACGAGCGCACCCGCTCCTCGGTCCAGTCCGCCGGGGTCGGGGAGACCGCGAAGTAGGTCGGCAGCGAAGCGCTCTCGAGCGGGCCGGGCGGGTCGCAGTAGGCGACGGCGACCCCACGGTGGATCTCCGGCATCACGATGATCTCGACCGGGTCGTCGTGGACGGTCACCAGGTCAGCGGCCCGGACGAAGTCCGTCGTCTGCGCCATCGCGTCGACGCACAGGCCGACAATGGTGTCGTCGTCGACCTCGCCGTCGCCGGCCAGCCGATCGAGCACCCGGCGTACCCGGCCCTGGGTGTCGCCGTCGTCGAGGCGCGCGGCCGTCTCGGCGATGAGCCCCTCGAGCCGTTCCAGGTCGGCCTCGGCCCGGGCCAGCACGGCGTCGGCGTCGTTCGCCGTGTCCAGGGTCAGCGCCAGCTTCCGGGAGAACCGCTCGGCACCGAGCCGGGGGTCGCCCTCGGTCTCCGCCAGCCGTGACCGGAGCCAGTCGAGGTGCTCGTCGATGGCCTCCACCGCCGCGTCCCGGGCCGGCTCCACCTCGCGGCGCAGCGACGGCTCGTCGCCGAGCCGGCGCTCGAGCTCGGTGGCCAGCAGCGTGCGGGTGCCGGTGAACTGGCCGATCGCCGTCTCGACGTGCACCTTCGGCATCGCACCGAGGGTGTCCCGCGCCACCGCGAGCCGCTCGGGCACCGCGGCCAGCCGACCCGCGGCGGACCGCAACCGATCACCGAGCGGGGCGAAGTCACGGGCCAGCAGGGTGTACACGGCTGTGCCGGGGTTGGCGAGCAGCGGGTCCCACGAGGTCTCGCGCAGCTCCTCGAGGGCGAATGTCCGGCCGAGCAGCTGGTTGTGCAGCAGCGCCGCGTCGACCCGCTCCGGGGCGGCCAGGGCGTCGGTGTCGACCGCGTCGAGGTCGGCCAGCCGGCGGGCCGCCCAGACGAGCTCCTCGCTCTGGCCGGCCGGGCCGAGGTCGGCGAGGCGGTCGTCGAACCGGTGGTCCCCCAGGATGGTCGCCCACTCCGGGTGGCGTTCGAGCAGCTCGTCGAGCACGGCTCCGGCCAGGTCGTGGAAGTCGGCGGTCGCCTGCTGCGTCTGGTCCGTCATCCGGGCGACCTTAGCCGGGGCGTCAGACCACCAGGAGCAGGACCATCGCGGGCACGAGGCAGGTGAGCAGCGGCACCAGCGTCACGGCCCCCAGGGCCTGGGCACGCGTCGGACCCTGCCGTTGACGGGCGGCGAGATGGCGTACCAGCGCCCCCGGGTCCATCTCGGGATCGATCACCGTGCGGGTCGCGCCGGGGACCGTCATCCCGGTCTGCGCCTCGAACCGAGCCCAGGTCTCGTCCGTCGACGGGCCGCCGGTCCGCAGCTCGCCGAGCAGAGCAACGGCGGCATCCGTTCGGGCCCGGTGCCGTAGCTCGGCCTCCAGGAGGGCCCGCCGGGTCCACGGGAGCAGGGCGTGCGGCTCGTCGGTGGCGAACCACAGCCAACCGACACCGAGCACGGTGAGCAGCACGGCCAGAACGAGCATCGACCAGCCCACCGGGCCGGTGTCCATCCACCACTGGCCTTGCGCGACGGTGTGCACGACCACGACGGCCGGGACCAGCAAGGCCGCGACCAGCCGGACGATCCGCACCCGCCAACCCGCGTTCCCCGACACCGGGGATGCGTGCGGCAGCACCTGGCGTCGGCCACTTGCCGCGGGTCCGGGGCCGCCGTCGCCCCCACCGACGGCGGCGGGTCGGCAGGCCCGCGCGCATCCGTAGGCTCCGGCGCGGCGGCAACAGCTGGTGAGTCCTGCGGAGGCGGCGACGAACCCGTGTCGTTGTCGTGCGCCCGCCTGACCACCTGCAACCGCCGCGGCCGGGCCTCCGTCGCGGCGACCGCCCTGGCTTCCCACCGGCGCGCGGGCTCGGCGACGGCGCGCAGGTCGATCTCGTCCGGAGGGCCAGCGGCAACGGCCGCCTGGCGCTCCTCGAACGACGCCACCACCGCGCGCCGCGAGGCCTCGGCCGCCTCGGCCGCGCGGCGCGCCGTCAGCTCGCGAGTCGTCGCCTCACGTTGGGCGGCCTCCGCCTTCGCCACCTCCCTGACGGCGGCCTGTCGCCGGGAGGCGGCCTCCTTGGCCGCAGCCCGCTCCGTGGCGGCATGCTCGCTCGCCTGCCGCGCCGCGGCCTCGGCCTCGACCCGGGCACTGGACGCCTTGCCTGCGGTGCGTCGCTCCTTGTCGGCAACAGCCTTGGCCCTTGCTGCGGCGCGTTCGGCGGCAGCTCGGGCCCGGTGCGCGGCTGCGGCCGCCTCCTTCTCCTGGCGGACCCGGGCGGCCGCCTCGTCGGCCGCCCGCTCCGCGGCCACCCGGCGCTCGGTCGCTGCCTCGACTGCGGCCTCTTGGGCGGCGAGCAGTCGGGTGGCCTCGAGCATGGCCGACATCAAGGCCGCCTCGGCAGCCGGATCCACCGCGGGACCTCGAGCCGGACCTCGGCCCGGCGCTGATGCCTCCCGCGAGCTCAGTTCGCTGCGCTCCTGCCGGACCATGCGCTCGGCAGCGAACAGCTGAGCCTGCTCGGCGGCCCGGGCGCGACGCTCCGCCGCCCTCGACTTCGCTGCCTGAGCCTTTTCCAGCGCCGCGACACGCTGCACCTCCGCGGTACGCGCGACCTGCTCGTCGTGGGCGGCGAGCTCCGCAAGGGCGCGCGAGCCCAGGCCGCCGCTCAGGGACGACCTGAGATCGCGCCAGCCGTCGGCGAACCGCCTGTCCAGCTCGGCCTCAGGGAGGCGGCGGTCGTCGTCCGGGAGCCTGCGCTCGCGCAGCGCCAGCACGCCGGTCCGAGTCAGGTCGACGAGAACCATGAACGGGCCCGGCCCGTGCTGCCGGTTTCGGACCGTCAGGAGGACCAGCACCCCCACGACCGCCAGTCCGACGAGCAGCGCGAGGAACAGGGTGCCCACGCCCGGCGAGCCCGCCGTACCGTCGGTCGCGGCGAGGACGGGCGCCATCGCGGCACGGCGCAACGCGCCACCCACCCCTCGGTCCGCCACGGCTTGCCTCGGAACTTGTCAGCGTCCGGTGATCCCCAACCTCACCTTACGTATGTCCGGCCGCGGGTGGAAGGTCGGATTCCGCAGCCCGGACCCGGTCCGCGAACCTGCGCGCGGCCGCGCGCAGCTCCGCCTCGGCGTCCAGCCCGGCGGCGCGGCTCTCGACGACCAGGCCCATCAACCTCGCCCCGAGGTCGTCACCGTCGACCGGTTCGACGTCGATACCGTTCTTCTCGGCCCGGTGCACCAGCTTGGTGGCCAGCGACAGCGCGGGCAGCGCCATCGGCACCCCGTCGACCGCGGAGGACCGGCCCTTCTCGGCCGCCTTCTGCCGTTCCCAGCCGGCCTCGACGTCGGCGGCCGTGTCGGCGGTGGACGTTCCGAACACGTGTGGGTGCCGGCGTACCAGCTTGTCGACGATGTCGCCGGCCACGTCGTCGACCGACCACGGCTCGTCCGGGTGCTCGGCGGCGATCCGGGAGTGGAAGACCACCTGCAGCACCAGGTCGCCGAGCTCCTCGCGCAGGTGCCGACGGTCGCCGGTCTCGATCGCCTCGAGCGTCTCGTAGGTCTCCTCGACCAGGTAGGTCATCAGCGACTCGTGGGTCTGCTCCGCGTCCCAGGGGCAGCCGCCGGGTGACGCGCAGCCGGTCCATCACGGCCACCAGGTCCAGCAGCCGGGCACCCGGCAGGTCGTAGGAGCCCGGGAGCACCTCCAGCTCGACGTCGGCTGCCCCGGCTTGCAAGGCCTCGCCCAGGGCCAGGCCGAGCTCCTGGTCGCCGTCCGCGCCCACCAGCCAGACGACGTCCCGGTCCTCGGTCAGACCCAGCAACCGGTACGCCGTGTCGCGTGCCCCCGTCGCTGGTCCGGTGCGCACCTCGACGCCCTCGGCCAGCAGGTAGGGCTCGAGCGGGTGGCCCTCGGCGGCGAGCACCAACGCCCCGGACCGCAGCACGTCCCACGCCTGCGCGCTGAGCAGCCCCGGTGCGACCCGCGGGGAGGTCGGGAGCAGGACCAGGCGGCGGGCGCTCACGGGCAGGCTCGCGTCAGCCGTTGAGCTCGGCCGCGGACTTGGACAACCCGCCGCTCTCCAGCGCCACGACACCGCGGCGCAGGCTCCACTTGCCGTAGCGCGGGTTCACCTCGATGTCCATCGACCGCGCGGTGCGGGAGAGCAGGGTGCTGGTCTTGTTGGTCTCGACCGCCGAGGTCGGGTCGCCGCCGGCTGCGAGCTTGATGGTGATGCGCTTGAACAGCAGCTGGTCCTTGAACCAGCGGTCCAGGTAGGCGGGGGCCAGGACGCTGGGCTGCTGCTGCCCGGCCAGCGCCCGGATCAGGCCCTTGCGGCCGCCGGTGCTCTTGAGCAGGTCGTCCCGCGCGGCCGCGACCCGGCCGGCGCTGACGCCCACGCCTTCCTTGCGGGCGACCTTGTCGATGACCTCGGACAGGATGAGCCGCTGGAGGATGTCCCGCTGCACCTGCCCCGAGTCGGCGCCCGGCACGATCTTCAGGTAGGCGCGGGCCGAGGTCTGCAGGTCGTCGGTGCTGATCCGCTGGCCGTCGACGACCGCGGCGGCACCGAGTCGTTGGTCCGAGCAGCCGGACAGCCCGGCAGCGGCGACGAGCGCGATCGCGAGGGCGGCGGCGGTGCGGGTGAGGCGGGTCATCGCGGTCCTTCGGCAAGTTCGGGGAGCAGCACGGCCAGGACGAGGTCGCGGCACCAGTGCAGGAGCTCGACATCGTGCAGCGGCTGCCCACCGACCCGGGAGGTCATGGGCTTCGGCACCAGGATCGTACGGACTGCGTGCTTGACCAGGGTGCCCGGGTAGAGCCGCTGCAGCCGGAGCTGGGCGCTCTCCGGCAGCTCGACGGGGGCGAACCGGATGCTGTTCCCGGCCAGGGCGACCTCGGTGAGGCCGGCCCGGCGGGCGAGGATGCGGAACCGGGCCACCTCGAAGAGGTTGGTGACCGGTGTCGGTGGCTCGCCGTAGCGGTCGTCGAGCTCGGCCCGCACGGCCTCGAGGTCCTCCTCGGAGGAGACCGCCGCCAGCTTGCGGTAAGCCTCCAGCCGGAGCCGCTCCCCCGGGATGTAGTCGTGCGGCAGGTGGGCGTCCACCGGCAGCTCGACCTTGACGTCCCGGAGCACCTCGGCACCCTCGCCCTTGAAGTCGGCGACGGCCTCGCCGACGAGCCGGACGTAGAGGTCGAAGCCGACGGCGGCGATGTGGCCGGACTGCTCCCCGCCGAGCAGGTTGCCCGCACCGCGGATCTCCAGGTCCTTCATCGCGATCCACATGCCCGACCCGAGGTCGCTGTGCGCGGCCATCGTGGCCAGCCGGTCGTGCGCGGTCTCGGTGAGCGGCTTCTCCGGCGGGTAGAGCAGGTAGGCGTAGGCGCGCTCCCGGCTGCGACCGACCCGGCCGCGCAGCTGATGCAGCTGGGACAGGCCCATCACGTCGGCCCGGTCGAGGATCAGCGTGTTGGCGTTGGAGATGTCCAGGCCGCTCTCCACGATGGTGGTGCAGACCAGGACGTCGAAGCGCTTCTCCCAGAAGTCGAGCACGACCTGCTCGAGGGCGTGCTCGTTCATCTGGCCGTGCGCGGTGGCGACCCGCGCCTCGGGCACCAGCTGGCGCAACCGGGCCGCCGCCCGGTCGATCGACTCGACCCGGTTGTGGATGTAGAAGATCTGGCCCTCGCGCAGCAGCTCGCGCCGGATGGCCGCCCCGATCTGCTTCTCGTCGAACGGCCCGACGAAGGTGAGCACCGGGTGCCGCTCCTCCGGCGGGGTGAGGATCGTCGACATCTCGCGGATGCCGGTGACGGCCATCTCCAGGGTGCGCGGGATCGGCGTCGCCGACATCGTCAGCACGTCGACGTTGGTGCGCAGGTGCTTGAGCTGCTCCTTGTGCTCGACGCCGAAGCGCTGCTCCTCGTCGACGATCACCAGCCCGAGGTCCTTGAACTGCACCTCGGCCGAGAGGATCCGGTGGGTGCCGATGACCACGTCGACGGTGCCGTCGAGCAGTCCCGCCTTGACGGCGTTCGCCTCCTTGTCGCTCTGGAACCGCGACAGCGCGGCGACCTTCACCGGGAAGCTGGCGTAGCGCTCCTCGAACGTCGACAGGTGCTGGTTGACCAGGAGGGTGGTCGGGACGAGGACCGCGACCTGCTTGCCGTCCTGCACCGCCTTGAACGCAGCCCGCACCGCGATCTCGGTCTTGCCGTAGCCGACGTCACCGCAGATGATCCGGTCCATCGGGACCGTCTTCTCCATGTCGGCCTTGACCTCGTCGATGGCGCCGAGCTGGTCGGGCGTCTCGTGGTAGGGGAAGGCGTCCTCCAGCTCGCGCTGCCACGGGGTGTCCGGGCTGAACGCGAATCCGGGGCCGACGTGCGGGCCGCGTAGAGCCTGATCAGCTCGGCCGCGATCTCCTTGACCGCCTTGCGGGCCCGGCCCTTCGTCTTCTGCCAGTCGGCTCCCCCCAGCCGGTGCAGACGAGGGTGCCTCGCCGCCGACGTACTTGCGTGACCTGGTCCAGCTGGTCGGTGGGGACGTAGAGCCGGTCACCCGGCTGGCCGCGCTTGGACGGGGCGTACTCGATGACGACGTACTCGCGAGTGGCGTCCCTGGACGGTGCGCTGCACCATCTCGACGTAGCGGCCGACACCGTGCTGCTCGTGCACGATGAAGTCGCCGGCCTGCAGCTGCAACGGGTCCACGGTGTTGCGGCGGCGGCTCGGCAGCCGGCGCATGCCCTTGGTCGCTCGGGCCCACCTGCCCCATCAGGTCGGTCTCGGTCGAGCACCGCCAGCTGCAGCTCGTCGCTGACGAAGCCGCGGCCCAGGCAGGCACAGGACACGTGCACGATGCCGGGCTCCGGGACATCGGCCAGCGACTCGTCCAGCCGGGCGGGGATGTCCTCGCCGCCGAGGACCTCGACGGATGCGCTCGGCCGAGCCGTGCCCCTCGGTCAGCAGCACCACCCGGAAGCCGTCGCCGAGCCAGCCCTTGACGTCGGCCAGCGCGCGGGCCGTGTCGCCGCGGTAGCCCTCGACGCCCCGCGCCGCCACGACGGAGGTCTCCTCGTCCTCGGCCACCTCGTCGGCGGCGAACGGGCTGATCGACCACCAGGCCAGCCCCAGCTCGCCGGCCCGGGCCCGCACGTCGGCCAGGCTGCGGTAGGCCGCGGCGCCGAGGTCGATCGGGGTGGCGGCACCGGCGGCCGCGTTGGCCCAGGACGCCTCGAGGAACTCGGCGCTGGTGGCGAACAGGTCGTGGGCCCGGGTGCGGACCCGCTCCGGGTCCTGGACGACGACGTGGGTGCCGGCCGGGAGGGCTTCGAGCAGCAGCACCATGTCGTCGACGAGCACCGGCGCGAGCGACTCCATCCCCTCGACCGCGATGCCCTCGGCCAGCTGATCGAGCACGTCCGCCAGGCCCGGGTGGGTGACCGCCAGCGTCGGCGCGCGCGCTCGCGCACCTCGTCGGTCAGCAGCAGCTCGCGGCAGGGCGGGGCCCAGAGGCCGTGCTCGGCGATCTCCAGGGACCGCTGGTCGGCCACCTTGAACCAGCGCACCTCCTCGACGGTGTCGCCCCACAGCTCGATGCGCAGCGGGTGCTCCTCGGTCGGGGGGAACACGTCGATGATCCCGCCCCGCACCGCGAACTCACCGCGCCGCTCGACCAGGTCGACCCGGGTGTAGGCGGCGGCCGCGAGCCGGGCGACGAAATCGTCGAGGTCGATCTCCTCGCCGGCGTGCACCGCGACCGGGACCAGGTCGCCGAGCCCGGCCACCATCGGCTGGAGCACGGCGCGCACGGGCGCCACGACGACCTGGACCGGCCCGTGGCCGACGTCCTCGGCGTCCGGGTGGGCCAGCCGGCGCAGGACGGCGAGCCGGCGACCGACCGTGTCGCTGCGCGGGCTCAGCCGCTCGTGCGGCAGGGTCTCCCAGGCCGGGAACTCGACGACGGCGTCCGGCTCCAGCAGGTCACGCAGGGCAGTGGCCAGCTCCTCGGCCTCGCGGCCGGTCGCGGTGACGGCCAGCACCGGCCGGCCGGCCCGGGCGGCGAGGGCGGCCAGGGCGAACGGCCGGATCCCGGGCGGGGCGGTGAGGTCCAGGTCGGTGCGGCCGCCGGACCGGGCGGCGTCGACGGCGCGTTCGCAGGGCAGGGTCGCCCGACCGCTCGTCGAGCAGGACATCGAGCAGGCCGGTCAGGCTCACGAAAGGCCTCCCGGGGTGGCTCGGCGCAGCACGGCGGCCCCGAACCGCGGAGCGGCCGGGGTTCTTCCAGCCTACGTCGGGCGATCGGACGGTCTCGGATCCCGGTCGGCGCGTCTCGCCCGTGAGGACCGGCCTATCGTCGAGGCGTGCAGCCGGGCGGGCGACGGTCAGCGACAGCGCGCAGGTGGCGCTGCGCGCCGACGTGCGCCGGCTCGGGCAACCTGCTGGGCGAGTCGCTGGTGCGCCAGGAGGGCCAGGAGCTGCTCGACCTGGTCGAGCAGGTGCGCGGCTCAGCCGGCGGCCGACAGCGGACCGGCGACGGCGACCCTCGCCGCGCTGCTGGAGGACGTCGACGTGGAGACGGCCGCCCGGCTGGTGCGGGCGTTCGGCACCTACTTCCACCTGGCCAACGTCACCGAGCAGGTGCACCGGGCCCGGGCGATGCGGGACGAGCGGGTCGGCAAGGGCGGCTGGCTGGCCCAGACCGCCGAGCGGATCCGGGCCGCCGGGCTGGCCGCCGCACGAGGTCGTCGGCACTCGTCGACCGGCTCGCCGTACGACCCGTGTTCACCGCACACCCCACGGAGGCGGCCCGGCGGTCGATCCTGTCCAAGCGACGGCGGGTGGCCGAGCTGCTCGAGGCCGAGGACGACGCCGCGGGCCGACCGGCGCATCGCGGAGGTCATCGACCTGCTCTGGCAGACCGCCGAGCTGCGGCTGGACCGGCCCGAGCCCCTCGACGAGGCCCGCAACGCGGCCTACTACCTCGACGAGCTGATGCTGCACACGGTGGCGCGACGTGCTCGAGGAGCTCGCCGACGAGCTCGCCTGGCTCGGCGTCGACCTGCCGCCGGACCGCCCGGCCGCTGCGTTCGGCAGCTGGATCGGCGGCGACCGCGACGGCAACCCGAACGTCACGCCGCAGGTCACCCACGACGTGCTCGTGCTGCAGCACGGCCACGCGATCCGCGACCTCGCGGCGATGGTCGACGACCTGCTGCGAGGACCTGTCCTCGTCGCAGCGGCTGGTCGGAGCGAGCGACGAGCTGCTGGCCAGCATCGAGCGCGACCTCGCAGCGCTGCCCGAGCTCGACCCCCGCGTGCGGCGCATCAACGCCGACGAGCCGTACCGACTCAAGGGCCGCTGCATCAGCTCAAGCTGGCCAACACCCGCGCCCGGATCGCGGCCGGCGCAGGGCACCGGCCCGGCCACGACTACCTGGGCACCGCCGAGCTGCTCGACGGACCTGTCGCTGATGCGCGACTCGTTGGCCGACCCACCGGGCGAGCTCGCCGCGCGCGGGCGGATGGACCGGCTGATCCGCACCGTCGCGACGTTCGGCCTGCACCTGGCCACGCTCGACGTGCGCGAGCACGCCGACGCCCACCACCACGCGCTGGCCCAGCTGTTCGACCGGCTCGGCGAGCTGTCCTGGCGCTACGCGGACCTGCCGCGGGAGCACCGGCTGGCCTGCTGCGCAAGGAGCTCGCCGGGCGGCGGCCACTGCGCCCCGCAGCCGGCGCAGCTCGACGAGGCAGGGCGCCGGACGCTGGCCGTCTTCGAGACCGTGCGCGAGGCGCTGGACGCGCTCGGCCCGGAGGTGTGCGAGAGCTACATCGTGTCGATGACCCGCGGCGCGGACGACGTGCTCGCCGCGGTGCTGCTGGCCCGCGAGGCCGGGCTGGTCGACCTGCACGCCGGCGTCGCCCGGGTCGGCTTCGTGCCGCTGCTCGAGACCGTCGGCGAGCTGCGCGAGGCCGGCCGGGTGCTCGACGACCTCCTCGTCCGACCCGTCCTACCGCCGGCTGGTCGCGCTGCGCGGCGACGTGCAGGAGGTGATGCTGGGCTACTCGGACTCCAACAAGGAGGCCGGCATCGCGACCTCGCAGTGGGAGATCCACCGCGCCCAGCGCCAGCTGCGCGACGTCGCGGGCCGCCACGGCGTACGGCTGCGGTTCTTCCACGGCCGCGGCGGCACGATCGGCCGCGGCGGCGGCCCGACCCACGACGCGATCCTCGCCCAGCCGTGGGGCACCCTCGACGGCGAGATCAAGGTGACCGAGCAGGGCGAGGTCATCTCGGACAAGTACTCGCTGCCGGCGCCTGGCCCGGGAGAACCTGGAGCTGACCCTCGCCGCGACGCTCGAGGCGACCGTGCTGCACCGCGAGCCGCGCACGACCGAAGACGCGCTGCGCCGGTACGACGACGTGATGGACGTCGCTGTCGGCCGCGGCGCAGACGAGGCTACCGGGGCCTGGTCGAGCACCCCGACCTCCCGGCGTACTTCGTCCAGTCGACACCGGTCGAGCTGCTGACCGACCTCAACATCGGCTCCCGGCCGTCGCGGCGGCCGGACAGCGGCGCCGGCCTCTCCGGCCTGCGCGCGATCCCGTGGGTGTTCGGCTGGACGCAGTCCCGGCAGGTCGTGCCCGGCTGGTACGGCGTCGGTCACGGGCTCGCCGCCGTCCGCGAGGCCGGGCTCGGCGACGTCCTCGACGAGATGTACGACGGGTGGCACTTCTTCCGCACCTTCCTGTCCAACGTGTCGATGACGCTGGCCAAGACCGACCTGCGGATCGCCGAGCACTACGTCGAGTCGCTGGTCGACGCCGACCTGCGGCACGTGTTCGACCTGGTCCGCGAGGAGCACGAGCTGACCGTGCGCGAGGTGCTCGCGGTGACG
This sequence comes from uncultured Actinomycetota bacterium, assembly GCA_963728425.1. Classification (GTDB taxonomy): domain Bacteria; phylum Actinomycetota; class Actinomycetes; order JACCUZ01; family JACCUZ01; genus JAVEDA01. The sequence continues at coordinate 45,601 of CAVSKC010000005.1, read as the reverse complement.
CGCGAGGGCTCGCTGCTCGGGTCGAACCCGATGCTGGCCCGGACCCTGCAGGTGCGCGACGCCTACCTCGACCCGATCAGCTATCTGCAGGTCTCGCTGCTGCGCCGGTCCCGGGCGCGCGCCGTCCGGCCAGGAGCCGGACGCCCAGCTGCGGCAGGCGTTGCTGCTCACCGTCAACGGTGTCGCCGCGGGTCTGCGCAACACCGGCTGATCGCTAGCCCGCCGTCCGAGGGTGGGCACCCGGGCCGAGCCGGCCGGCGACCTCGCGGTTGCGCACGACCTCGTGGCCGCCCTCGCAGCGCAGCACCAGCTCGATCCGCTCGCCGCAGTCGCGGTGGGCGAACTCCGTCGGCGGGCCACCGGGTGCCGCCAGGTAGCGGTCGCCCCATTGCTGCATGGCGACCAGCACCGGGTAGAGGTCGATCCCCTTGTCGGTCAGCCGGTACTCGTACCGCTGCCGCTGCCCGGGCTCCTGGTAGGGCTCGCGACGCAGGATGCCCTGGTCGAGCAGGCGCTCGAGCCGGCCGGTGAGCACCTGCCGCGGGATCCCGGTCCGCACGGTGAGCTGGTCGAACCGGCGGATGCCGCTGATGACCTCGCGCAGGATCAGCAGCGACCAGCGGTCGCCGATCACCTCGGCCGTGCCCTCAATGGTGCAGCCCTCGGTCGACCACTCCAGCGCCACCGGCTGAGCCATGGATGCCTCCCTGGCGAGATGAATCTACTTGACAGACCCAGACCCTACCTTCACCCTGGGTCCATGAACAAGATTCAGGTGCGCCGGGCCGTGCCGGCCGATGCCCCGGCCCTGCGCTCGCTCGTGGCGGGACTGTCGCCGCAGACGGCGTTCCTGCGGTTCTTCGCCGGCGTCGGCACGCCCACGTCGCGGTTCGTCGCGGCGCTGCTGCGGCGCGACGACACCCATGGCGCCTGGGTCTGCGCGGCGGGCGACGACCTGCTGGGGCATGCGACCTGGGGGCAGGACGGTGACGCAGCCGAGCTCGGCATCGTGGTCGCCGACCCGTGGCAGGGCCTCGGCATCGGCCGGGCGCTGATGGTCGCCACGCTGGGGGAGATCACCGCACGCGGGCTGACCGACGTACGGCTGCATGTCCACGCCGACAACGTCCGCCTGGCCCGGCGCCTCAGCCGCGGTGCCGCCACGGCGGTCCTCGCCGCCGGTGTCGTCACCGTCACCCGCCCCGCCGCCGACCTCCTCCCCCCAACCCCCGCCCCCACCCCCGCCCACCAACTCTCCCCGTTGATCATGCAGGAATGGGGATCTTGGCTGGTTCCCACACCTGCATGATCGACAGCGCCGCGCACCCCCGCTGACCTGCGGCAACGCACAAGATCCCCAAAGTTGCATGATCAACGCGAGGGGTGGGGGTGTCGATCATGCAGCTTTGGGGATCTTGGTCGGGGTCAGGTGTTGAAGGTGTTCTGGGCGCGCTCGAGGCCGTCGGTGACCAGCGCCTCGACCGCGTCGGCCGTGCGGTCGACGTCGACCTCGAGGTCCTTGCGCTCGGCGGCGCCGAAGTCACGCAGCACGAAGGCCGCCGCATCCATCCGGCCGGGCGGCCGCCCGATGCCGAAGCGCACCCGGTTGAACTCCCCCGACCCGAGCGAGCGGCGCAGCGACTTCAGCCCGTTGTGGCCGTTGTCGCCGCCGCCGAACTTGAGCCGCAGACCGCCGTAGGGCAGGTCCAGCTCGTCGTGGACGACGACCAGCCGGTCCAGCGGGACCTTGAAGAAGTCGCGCAGCCCGGCGACCGGGCCGCCGGACTCGTTCATGTAGGTGCGCGGCTTGGCGAGCACGACCCGCGCGTCGGCCGAGCCGGCCCTCGACGACGTCCGCGCGCGCCTTGTGCGCCTTGAACCGCGCGCCCATCCGGCCGGCCAGCAGGTCGACGACCATGAACCCGACGTTGTGCCGGTTGCCGGCGTAGCCGGGCCCGGGGTTGCCGAGCCCGACCACCAGCCAGACGTCCCCGGCCGGCACCTCGGTGTCCGGTGTCCGCCGCCGCCGGAACAGGCTCAGCTCTCGGCCTTCTCGCCCTCGGCGTCGCCGGCAGCGGCGGCAGCCTCGTCGCCACCCTCGGCAGCAGCCTCGGCCTGCGCGGCCTGCTCCTCGTCGGTGGGCTCGTGCACGATGCCGACCTCGGCCTCGGCCTCGGCCAGCTCGGCCTCGATCTCCTCGGCGGTGGTCGCCGCGGTGACGTTCACGACCAGAGCCTCCGCGTCGGTGACCAGCGTGACGCCGTCGGGCAGCGTGACGTCCTTGGCGTGGATCTGCGCGCCGACCTGAAGTCCCTCGATGGAGACGTCGACGCCGGTCGGGATGTTGGTGGCCTCGGCCTCGACCGACAGGGTCTGCAGCTCGGTCGTCACGAAGGTCTCCGGCGCGGCCTCGCCGATGAGGTGCACGCCGATCTCGACGGTGACCTTCTCGCCGCGGCGGACGACCACGAGGTCGACGTGCTCGAGGAAGCCCTTGATCGGGTCCCGCTGGATGTCCTTCGGCAGCGCCAGCTCGTCCTTGCCGTCGATGTCCAGCGTGAGCAGGACGTTCGCGGTCTTGAGCGCGAGCATCAGCTCGTGGCCGGGCAGCGAGATGTGCCGCGGGTCGGTGCCGTGGCCGTAGAGGACGGCGGGCACCTTCTTGTCGCGGCGGATGCGGCGGGCGGCGCCCTTGCCGAACTCGGTGCGCGACTCGGCGGTGATACGGACCTCGGACACGGCTGGGGTACTCCTCGTGACGACGCAGGTGCGGTGGTCAGGGGTGCGGGGCGAGAGCCGGGGTCTTGCACGTCCAGACCACCGCGTCGATCACGGAGGCCGAAGGGCTTCCCTCGCCGGGCAACCTCGGCAGTCTAGCCGCGCTCAGGCGATGACCCAAACCTGGGTCGTACGCCGGTCAGACCGCGCCGCGGCGCAGTTCAGCCGCCAGCCCCCGGACCGCCGTCGGGTCGAGGCCGGCAGCCTCCACGGCCAGGGCCAGCTCGTCGAGCTCCGGCCCCCACCGCCAGCCGACCTCGGCCAGGCCCTCGCGCAGCTCGCCGAGCTCGCCCAGCACCTCGGCCCCCGGTCGGTCGGCCTCAGCGGCCAGCACGTGCGCGACGCCGTAGGCCTCGGCCAGGGCGCCGGCCAGCGCGGACAGCACCATCCGGCCCTTGTTGTGCAGCGCGTAGGCCTGCTTGGCCGCCGAGGCCTGGCCGACCCGCGGGCCGACCACGACTGCCGCGACCCTGGTGCCGGCCACCAGGGTCTCGACCTGGGCGACCGGGTCCGGCTCGCCGGCCAGGTAGAGGTGGGTGCGGTTCTCGTCGCGGGGCGGCGGTCCGACCACGCCGCGCGTCGACGAGGGTCGCGCCGCCTGCCTCGACCAGGCGCTGCACCGTGGCGAGGGTCCCGGGCGAGACCGGGTTGGCATCGACGTACGTGCCGGAGAAGCCGGTGCCCGCCACCACGGTGGCGACCTCGACCGCCGCCTGCGGGGGCAGCAGGCTCAGGACGACGTCGGCGCCGGCCGACCAGGCCCGGCCGGGTCGGTGCTCGCCGTGAGCCCCTCGAGGCCGGCCCGGGCAGCGGTCGCATCGCTGCGGCCGGCCGGCAGCCAGCGCACCTCGTGGCCGGCCGCGACCAGCTCGCCACCGACCCGAGCCCCCATGGCGCCCGGGTGCAGCAGCGCGACGACAGCCAACGGCTCAGCTGTGGCCGTCGAACAGGCTGGTCACCGAGCCGTCGTCGAACACCTCGCGGATGCCGCGGGCCAGCAGCGGGGCGATCGAGAGCACGGTGAGCTTGTCGAAGCGCTTCTCGTCGCCGATCGGCAGCGTGTCGGTGACGACGACCTCGCTGACCCGTGAGTTCTTCAGCCGGTCGATCGCCGGGCCGGAGAACACCGCGTGGGTCGCGGCGATGATGACGTCGGCGGCGCCGGCGTCGAACAGCGCGTCGGCGGCCTTGGTGATGGTGCCACCGGTGTCGATCATGTCGTCCTGCAGGATGCAGGTCTTGCCGGTCGACGTCACCGACGACCCGGTTGGCCACCGACTCGTTGGGCACCAGCGGGTCGCGGGTCTTGTGGATGAAGGCGATCGGCGCACCGCCGAGGGTCTCCGACCAGCGCTCGGCGAGCCGCAGGCGGCCGGAGTCCGGCGAGACGACCGCGACCTTGGACCGGTCGACCCGGCGGTTGACGTGGCTCGGCCAGCAGCGGCAGGGCGAAGAGGTGGTCGACCGGGCCGTCGAAGAAGCCCTGGATCTGCGCGGTGTGCAGGTCGACGGCCATCAGCCGGTCGGCGCCGGCGGTCTTGAAGAAGTCGGCCATCAGCCGGGCCGAGATCGGCTCGCGGCCGCGGTGCTTCTTGTCCTGGCGGGCGTAGCCGTAGAACGGGGTGACGACGGTGATGCGCTTGGCGGACGCCCGCTTGAGCGCGTCGACCATGATGAACTGCTCCATCAGCCACTTGTTGAGCGGGAGCGGCGTGGCTCTGCATGCACGAACGCGTCGCAGCCGCGGACCGACTCCTTGTAGCGCACGAAGATCTCGCCGTTGGCGAAGTCGTAGGCCGTCGTCGGGGTGAGCTCGATGCCCAGCTGCTCGCCCACCGCCTCGGCGAGCTCGGGGTGCGCCCGGCCGGAGAAGAGCATCAGCTTCTTCTCGCCCGTGGTCTTGATGAAGCTCATCCGCCCGACCTCTCCTCGGTCATCCCGCTGTCGTCGTGCCTGCTGCGGTCTGCTGCTGCGTGCCGCGGCTCGCTCGGCCGCCGCGGCCGTCTTGGTGCCGGCCCGGCGCCGGGCCACCCACCCGGCGATGTTGCGCTGCTTGCCGCGCGCCACCGCGAGCTCGCCGGGCGCCGACGTTCGAGGTGATGGTCGAGCCGGCCGCGACGTAGGCGCCGTCGCCGACCGTCACCGGGGCGACCAGCACCGAGTCGCTGCCGACGAAGGTGTGGTCGCCGACCGTGGTGTGGTGCTTGGCGACCCCGTCGTAGTTGGCGAAGATCGTGCCGGCGCCGATGTTGGTGCCCGCGCCGATCGTCGCGTCGCCGACGTAGGACAGGTGCGGCACCTTGGCGCCGTCACCGAGCTCGGCCTTCTTCATCTCGACGAACCCGCCCGCCTTGGCGCCGCGGCCCAGGACGGTGCCGGGGCGCAGGTAGGTGTAGGGCCCGACGGTCGCGTCGGGCCCGATCACGGCGCCGTCGCGTGTCGTGTTGGTGACGCGTCGCGCCGGCACCGACCACGGTGTCGGTGAGCTCGGCAGTTCGGCCCGACGGTGGCGCCGGTCGCGACGTGGGTGCTGCCGCGCAGCAGGACGTTGGGCTCGAGGACGGTGTCGGGCTCGAGGGTGACGCTCGACGTCGATCCAGGTGGTGGCCGGGTCGACGCACCGTCGTACCGGCGCGCATCGGCTCGTTCGACGGTACGACGGTTGAGCTCGCCGTGCAGGGCCGCGAGCTGGACCCGGTCGTTGACCCCCTCGACCTGCCACCCGTCGTCGACGACGACGGCGCCGATCCGGCCACCCGCGGCCCGCGCGTGGGCAAGCACGTCGGTCAGGTAGAGCTCGCCCTGCGCGTTGTCGGTGTCCAGGCGGTCGAGGCCGTGCCGCAGGGTGGCCGCGTCGAAGGCGTAGACGCCGGCGTTGACCTCGCGGACGGCGCGCTGGCCGTCGGTGGCGTCCTTCTGCTCGACGATCGCCTCGACGGTGCCGTCGGCCGCGCGCACGATCCGGCCGTAGCCGGTCGGGTCGGCCACGACCGCGGTGAGGGCGGTGACCGCGTTGCGCGTGACGGGCGTGCTCCGCGACCAGGAGCTGGGCAAGAGTCTCGGCGGTCAGCAGCGGGGTGTCGCCGTACGTGACCACGACCGTGCCGTCGAGCCGGGCAGCCCGCGACAGGGCGCAGGCGCACCGCGTGGCCGGTGCCGAGCTGCTGGTCCTGGACCGCGGTGGTGGCCTTGGGGGCGACCTCGGTCAGGTGGGCGGTGACCTGGTCACGGCCGTGCCCGACGACGACCACCAGGTGGTCGGGCTCGAGCGGCTCCGCGGCGGCGACCGCGTGGTGCGACCAGGGTCCGGCCGCCCACGGTGTGCAGGACCTTCGGGATCGACGACCTCATCCGGGTGCCCTCGCCAGCGGCGAGGACGACCACGGCGGCCGGTCGGTCGGGGCTCACGCGGGGAGCGCTCCTGCGGCGAGACGGCGGACGGAGGGTCGTGCGTTCCGAGGATACCTGCCGTTCACCGCCCGGTCGCGCAGTGCCCCGCCAGGCTCCGATGGGTCTCCGAGCACGAATTGAACGTGGCTCCGCCAGCTGGACTCGAACCAGCACTGCACATCTCCAAAGGATGGCGGGCTGCCAATTACCCCATGGCGGATCGCGCAATTACGGCTAGCCCGTCGTCGGGCGGAACCTGAGCCGCCGATCGAGCGCGCCGTCACCCCTTCGACCAGGCCGTGGACAGATGCCGTCGATCTGCTGGTACAGCACCCGGCTCTTGCAGACCGATATCACCAGGCAGCCGTGGTAGCCGGCGCCGATGTTGTGCCGCACCGTCCGCGGGTTGTGACGCTTCAGCGTGGGTCGATCTGAAGCGATCGATGGGGTACTCCGGTCACGAACTCGGCCCACCATGTCGTGGCGCTGACTCAACGATCCGCCGTCTCGTGGATCGACAGCCGGTAACGGCAGGTTCGTCTTCCGGAACGCTCAACAGGTCGAAGCCAGCGCTAGGAACAGGATGATGACCTCGGCGTCGCTGTTGATGAACATGACCTTCTCCCGTCGGTCGCCATGGCTTGTCCTTGGCTCCCTCGCCCAATACAGCGCGGCGCCGACCGAGCCTGAGCTCGCGGGCTCGTCACCGGTCCGACGAGAGCCCGCGCCGCTGCCTTGACCTGCTGCCGTTCTGTCTCCCTCCGCGCGCGGTGCCCTTAGCTCAGCGCTGACGCCTTGCGCGGTGCGCGTGCGCCGCACGCTCGCGAAGCCCTCTCGGGTGACCGGCATGTCCCGCACCCATCGCGACACGATGCTCTTGGCGACGCCCACTGGGTGGCGATCTCCCTCAGTGAGCGGCCGTCCGCTGCGCAGCTCTCGAGCGCCTGCACGCTCAGCTCGTCCTTTGCTCTTGGCCGCCGAGTCCAGGCCGGAGGCGGGATGTCTGCCACCCAGCGCTGGACCGGGCTCGTGCTCCGCAGCCGCAGCTGCGCCACGATCTGGGACACGCTCAGGCCCTGGCGTCGCAGCTCGCGGGCACGCTCCTTGATGTCCGGCTCGGGGTCGGTCCCTGTCGATGGCCATGTGACATCCGAGCAGCAGGGTTGGACACAACCCTGGCCGCCGCGAGCAGCGTAGCCGGGAGGTTACGGGCGCGTAGGTTACGGTTGGGTAAGCCCCCGCACCCTAATCCGAGAAGGCGCTCCACGATGACCTCGACGCTCCCCCGCACCGAAGCCCGCAGCGGCACGCTGGGCGGTGAGCGCAAGGGCTGGGTCGAGCAGGCCGCCCTGGTCGCCTTCATCGCCGTCCCGTTCGTCGCCATCCTGGCCGCGGTCCCGGTCGCCTGGGGCGGCTGGCTCGGCTGGTCGGACGTGCTGCTGTCCTTCGTCTTCTACGCGGTCGCCGGGCACGGCATCACCGTCGGCTTCCACCGCTACCTCACCCACGGCTCGTTCAAGGCCAAGCGGCCGCTGCGGATCGGCCTGGCCATCGCGGGCAGCCTGGCGATCGAGGGACCGGCGATCCGCTGGGTCGCCGACCACCGCAAGCACCACAAGTTCTCCGACAAGGAGGGCGACCCGCACTCGCCGTGGCGCTACGGCGACACGCGTTCCGGCGCTGATCAAGGGCTCTGGTCACGCGCACATGGGCTGGCTGTTCGACGTCGAGCAGACCTCGCAGCGGCAGTACGCCCCCGACCTGCTCAACGACCGCCGACATCGTCCAGGTCAGCCGCGCCTTCGTCCCGATCGCCCTCGCCTCGCTGCCGCTGCCCGCCGTCCTCGGCGGGCTGATGACCTGGTCCTGGCACGGCGCGCTGACGGCGTTCTTCTGGGCCGGCCTGGTCCGGGTCGGCCTGCTGCACCACGTCACCTGGTCGATCAACTCGATCTGCCACGCGATGGGCGAGCGGCCGTTCGAGAGCCGCGACCGCGTCCGGCAACGTGTGGTGGCTCGCGGTGCTGTCGATGGGCGAGTCCTGGCACAACCTGCACCACGCCGACCCGACCTGCGCGCGCACCGGCGTGCTCCGCGGCCAGGTCGACTCGGGCGCCCGGGTGATCCAGCTCTTCGAGGCGTTCGGCTGGGCGTACGACGTCCGGTGGCCGCGGCAGGAACGGCTCGACGCCCGCCGGGCGAGCCTGATCGACGGGACGACCGGCCAGCGACCGCACCGGCAGCCGGCAAGCCCGCGCAACGCGACGGCCGGCTCCGGATGACCGGCAAGGAGCGGCGCGAGCAGCTGCTCGACATCGGCCGCTCGCTGTTCGCCGAGAAGGGCTTCGACGCCACCTCGGTCGAGGAGATCGCCGCGAAGGCCGGCGTCTCCAAGCCGGTCGTCTACGAGCACTTCGGCGGCAAGGAGGGCCTCTACGCGGTCGTCGTCGACCGCGAGATGCGCGCGCTGCTCGACGCGATCACCGGTGCCCTCACCAGCAGCGGGCACCCGCGCGAGCTGCTCGAGCAGGCGGCGCTTCGCGCTGCTCGACTACGTCGAGACGTCCACCGACGGGTTCCGCATCCTGGTCCGCGACTCCCCGGTCGCCCAGTCCACCGGGCAGCTTCGCCTCCCTGATCAGCGACGCCGCCAGCCAGGTCGAGCACATCATGGTCAACCAGTTCAAGTCGCGCGGCTTCGACCCCAAGCTCGCGCCGATGTACGCCCAGATGCTCGTCGGCATGGTCGCGCTCACCGGCCAGTGGTGGCTGGACGCGCGCCAAGCCGGACAAGGCGGTCGTCGCCGCGCACCTGGTCAACCTCGCCTGGAACGGCCTGTCCGGCCTCGAGGCCAAGCCCGAGCTGCGCGGCACGGCCGACGGCCGCCCGGCCTGACCGCGACTCAGGCGGGCAGCGGCTCGAGCAGCTCGAGCCGGTTCCCGTGCGGGTCCTGCAGGTAGCACCGCCGGTAGCCCGGGAACGCGTCGTCCCACTCCACCGGTACGCCGTGCGCGGCCAGCCCGTCGACGTACGCCGGGAGGTCCGCCACCAGCAGACCGGGGTGCGCCTTGCCGGCCGGGCGAAAGTCGTCCTCGACGCCCAGGTGCAGCTCGACCCCGCCGGCCCGGAACCACACGCCGCCCCGGCCGGCGAGGTCCGGCGGCTTCGGCACCTCGGTCATCCCCAGCACGCCGCCATAGAACTGGCGCAGCACCTCCTCGGAGCCGCGTGGCGCGGCGACCTGCACGTGGTGCAGCCCCACCAGGCCGGGCTGACCCGTCATGCCGGCACCCCGCCACCGACCTGGGCCACGACGAAGACCCGGCGGAACGGCAGGACGGTGCCCCACGGTCGTTGCGGGTAGGCGCGGCCGACCAGCGCGCGGTACTCGGCCAGGAACGCATCGCGCTCCTCGGCGTGCGGCAGCGCCTGCAGGTAGGGCCGTAGCCCGGTGCCACTGGTCCAGCGCACCACCGCGTCGTCGCCGGCGAGCACGTGCAGGTAAGTGGTCTCCCACGCGTCGACAGCGCAACCCAGCCCGGCCAGCACCTCCAGATAGGTCTGCGGCTCCGCGACCGCCGACCGAGCCCGGTCCCGGCCCTCGAACGCCGCCGCCCACCGGTTCGAGGTAGCCAGCTCGGTCATCGCGGTGTGGCTCGGGTCGGCCGAGTTGGCCGGCACCTGGAAGGCCAGCCACCCACCCGGGCGGACCGAGTCGACGAGCCGAGGCAGCAGGTCGAGATGGCCCGGGACCCACTGCAGGGTGGCGTTGCTGACCAGCACGTCCACCTGGCTCGCGCCGGCTGCCAGTCGCGCAGGTCCCCCACCGTGAACGTGACCGCTCGGGTCCGGTCCCGCCGACACGGCCTCGGCGATCATCTCCGGCGACGAGTCGACCCCCTCGACCCGGGCCTGCGGCCATCGGGCGGCCAGCGTCCCGGGTGAGGTTGCCCGGACCGCAGCCCGAGGTCCACGACGCAGCGCCGGGTCCTCGGCCCGCGACCCGCGCCACCAGGTCGTGGAACGGGCCGGCCCGCTCGGCGGCGAACTGCAGGTACTGCTCAGGGTCCCAGCGCATCGGCGACCTCCCAGGTATCTTGACGTCGAGATACCTTGCCTGCTCGAGTTTCTTGATGTCAAGACAGTTGACGTCGATAATCGTCGCCCGAGGCCCGGGGCAGGCAGGCGAAGGAGGTGCAGGTGCAGGACGAGGTCGACCGCCTGGTCGCGGCCTGGGCGCCGGGAGCGCCCGGACCTCGACGTCCGGCCGCTCGAGGTCCTGAGCCGGGTGACCCGGCTGGCCCGCCACCTCGACCGGGCCCGCAGCACCGCATTCGCGGCCCACGAGCTCGAGGTCTGGGAGTTCGACGTCCTGGCAGCGCTGCGCCGCGCCGGCCGGCCCTACGTCCTGTCCCCCGGCCAGCTGCTGGCCCAGACGATGGTGACCTCCGGCACCATGACCAACCGGGTCGACCGGCTCGAGGACCGCGGCCTGGTGCAGCGGATGCCCGACCCGGCGGACCGCCGCGGCGTCCATGTCCGGCTCACCCCGCGGGGCAAGGAGCGGGTGGACGCCGCCCTCGCCGACCTGCTCTCCCGCGAGCAGGACCTGCTGTCGGCGCTCTCGCAGCCCGACCAGGAGTCGCTGTCCGGCCTGCTCCGCCGGCTCGTCGCCCCGTTCGAGGAGTGAGCGCTACCTCAGGCCGGGACGAAGCGCCCCTCGACCAGGGCCGGCACCACGTCGCTGGCGTCGATCTCGCTGGCCAGCCGGACGTCGGCCGCGAAGCCTCGCTCCACCAGCTCGGCGCCGGACGGGCAGAGCTCGAGCGGCCGCAGCGCCCGGAACGCGAGCGCCGCCACCTCCGCCTCGGGCGTGAGGGCCAGCCCCGGGTCGCGGCCGGCCAGCCGGTCGATGATGGCACCGGCGCCCGACCAGGTCCTCGTACGCCGGTCGCAGCGACCCGTCGCCCCACTGCTCCCCAGCCGGGACCAGCGCGACCCGCTCGAAGCCGTCCAGGTACTTGCTCACGGCCGCGCGCGTTGCGCAGGCAGCCGGCGACCACCGGCACGCCCGCTGTTGATGGCCGCGAACGCGATCGACGAGCCGTTCGGCGAGGGCAGCACCAGCCGGGTCTCGGCGTCGACCGCCCAGCAGGCTCTCGGGCGACAGCGTCGAGCCCCTCGTGCGACGACCGGTTGCCGGCCAGCACCGCGCCGATGTCACGGGCCAGCTGACGGGCGCTCTCGCCGCCGACGTGCGGCCAGACGCGCGCGCCGCGCTCCACGGCGATCGTCAGGGCGGTGGAGAACGACAGGACGTCGACGACCACGACCACGTCGCTGCGCTCCGCCAGCGTGCGGGCACCGACAGGTCCCCACTCGAGCGCGACCGGCATGCGCCAGAGCGTAGGCGCTGACCGGGCGGCCCGCCCCGGGAACGATCAGGACTTGGCACGATCAGGACTCGGCCGTCTCGGCGAGCTCCAGCCAGCGCTCCTCGAGGGTGGAGCGCTCGCGCCACCAGCGCTCGCAGGTCCGCGTCCAGCGCCAGCACCTGCTCGTGGTCGGTCGGCCGCGGCCGCCATCTGGTCGTGCAGCCGGGTCTCGCGGTCGCGCAGCCTTGTCCAGCTGGCGCTCCAGCCGGGCCAGCTCCTTGCGGGCCGCCCTGGCCGCGGCCGCATCGGTCGGCGCCGCCACCGCCGCGATGCCCGCCCGCCGACCCGTCCGCCGCGGCCCGCGATCGCCCGGCGCCGCGCGAGGTACTCGTCCACGCCGCCCGGCAGGTCACGCAGCCGCCCGTCGCCGAGCAGCGCCACGGTCCGGTCGCAGACCCGCTCGAGGAAGTACCGGTCGTGCGACACGACCAGCAGGGTGCCGGCCCAGCCGTCGAGCAGGTCCTCCAGCGCGGTCAGGGTGTCGATGTCCAGGTCGTTGGTCGGCTCGTCGAGCACCAGCACGTTCGGCTCGTCCATCAGCAGCCGCAGCAGCTGCAGCCGCCGCCGCTCGCCGCCGGACAGCTCGCCCACCGGCGTCCACTGCGCGTTGCCCACGAAGCCGAACCGCTCGCACAGCTGGGTGGCTGTGATCGAGCGCCCCTTGCCGAGGTCGACCTCGCGGCGGACCATCTCCACCGCCTCGAGCACCCGCAGGGCGGGCGGCAGCTCCACCACGTCCTGGGAGAGGTACGCCGGTCGCACCGTCACGCCGCGCACGACCTTGCCGGCGGTCGGCGCGAGGTCGCCGATCAGCAGCCGCAGCAACGAGGTCTTGCCCGACCCGTTGACCCCGGCGATGCCGATCCGGTCGCCCGGGCCGACCAGCCAGGTCAGGTGCTCGAGCAGCACCGTCCCGCCGACCTCGACGGTGGCGTCCAGGACGTCGTAGACCGTCCGGCCGAGCCGCGCGCTGGCGAACTTCACCAGCTCGACACCGTCCCGGGCCGGCGGCTCCTCGGCGATCAGCGCGTTGGCTGCGTCGATGCGGAACCTCGGCTTCGAGGTCCGCGCCGGCGGCCCGCGGCGCAGCCAGGCCAGCTCCTTGCGCACCAGGTTGGCCCGGCGGGCGTCGGTGGCCTGCTGCATCCGGTCGCGCTCGGCCCGGGCCAGCACGTACGCCGAGTAGCCACCGTCGTACGCGTGCACCGGCCCCGCCCTGCACCTCCCAGGTCCGGTGCAGACCTCGTCGAGGAACCACCGGTCGTGGGTCACGACCACCAGCGCCTCGCGGCGGGCGGCCAGGTGGTGCGCCAGCCAGTCGATGCCCTCGACGTCGAGGTGGTTGGTGGGCTCGTCGAGCACCAGCAGGTCGTGCTCGCCGACCAGCGCCGTGGCCAGCGCGACCCGTCGGCGCTCGCCGCCGGAGAGCGGGCCCACCACCCGGTCGAGCATGGCGTCCAGGTCGGCCCGGTCGCCGAACAGGCCGGTGAGCACGTCGCGGGCGCGCGGGTCCGCGGCCCACTCGTGCGCCGGCCCGTCCCCCACGACCAGCGAGCGCACGGTCGCCGCCGGGTCCAGGTCGTCGCGCTGCCCGACCTCGGCCACCCGCAGGCCGCCGGCGTGGGTGACCCGGCCGGCGTCCGGCGGCTCGCGCCGGGTCAGCAGCCGCAGCAGCGTCGACTTGCCGTCGCCGTTGCGCCCGACGACCCCGATCCGGTCGCCCTCCCCGACGCCGAGGGTCACGTCGTCGAGCAGCTGGCGAGTGCCGTACGCCTTGCCGACGCCCTCCAGGTTGACGAGGTTGCGCGCCACTCAGCCGTCCCCGACCACGCGGGCACCCGCGACCGGCCCGTGCGCCCGGCGTACCGACCGGCAGGTCCCGGTCGCGCTCAGCGCGACGGCGATGTCGATCGCGTGCTCCGGGCTGCGGGCCAGGAAGACGACGCTCGGCCCGCTGCCGGAGACGAGGCCGCCGAGGGCGCCGGCCTGGGCTCCGGTCTCGAGCGTCTCGCGCAGCGACGGCCGCAGCGAGCAGGCCGCCTCCTGCAGGTCGTTGTGCAGCGCGGCCCCGAGCGCGTCGGCGTCGCCGGTGCGCAGCGCGGCCATCAGCGCGTCGGCCACCCGCGGCTCGGGCACCGGGATGCCGCCCCGCAGCCGGTCGCACTCGGCGTAGACCGTCGGGCGTGGACAGCCCGCCGTCGGCGATCGCCGACCACCCAGTGGAACCGGCCCGCGGGCCAGCACCGGGGTCAGCACCTCGCCGCGGCCGGTGCCCAGCGCGGTGCCGCCCACCAGCGAGAACGGGACGTCGCTGCCGAGTGCGGCGGCCAGCTCGGCCAGCTCGGAGCGGCTCAGGCCGGTCTGCCACAGCGCGTCGCAGGCGACCAGCGCCGCGGCCGCGTCGGCGCTGCCGCCGGCCATCCCGCCGGCCACCGGGATGCTCTTGGTGACGTGCAGCCGCACCAGCGGCTCGACCCCGGCCCGCTCGGCCAGCGCCAGCGCGGCGGCGACCGCGAGGTTGCTGCTGTCCTGCGGGACGTCGTCGAGCGGGATGCCGTCGGCGGTCGTGAGGGCGATCGACAGCTCCTCCGAGGCGGCAGCCACGAGCTCGTCGTGCAGCGAGATCGCGTGGTAGGCGGTGGCGAGGTCGTGGAAGCCGTCGGACCGCGGCCCGCCCACCGAGAGCCCGAGGTTGATCTTCGCCGGCGCGCGCACCGTCACCGAGCTCATGCGGACGGCTCAGCGAGCCTAGCCGATGCGCGTCACCCTATGAGCGGTGGGCGGCCAGCCGGGCGAACTCGGCGACGCCGAGCGCCTCGCCCCGGACCTTCGGGTCGATGCCGGCGGCCCGCAGCGCTGTCTCGGCGGCCGCGGGCGACCCGGCCCAGCCGGCGAGCGCCGCGCGCAAGGTCTTGCGCCGCTGGGCGAACGCGGCGTCGACCACCGCGAACACCTCGGCCCGGGACGCCGTGGTGGCCGGCGGCGTGCCGGCGGGTCATGGCCACCAGCCCGGAGTCGACGTTGGGGGCCGGCCAGAAGACCGTCCGGCCGACCGCTCCGGCCCGGCGCACGTCGGCGTACCAGGCCGCCTTGACCGAGGGCACGCCGTAGGTGCGGCTCCCGGGCGGGGCGGCCAGCCGGTCGGCGACCTCGGACTGCACCATCACCAGCACCCGACGGATGGTCGGGAACCGCTCGAGCATGGTGCAGCAGCACCGGCACGGCCACGTTGTAGGGCAGGTTCGCCACCAGCGCGGTCGGCGGCTCGCCGGGCAGCGCGTCCAGCCGCAGCGCGTCGGCGGTGACGACGGTGAGGCGACCGGCGTACGCCGGGGCGCGGCCCGCGACGGTCAGCGGCAGCTGCGCGGCCAGCACCGCGTCGATCTCGACCGCCGTCACCGATGCGACCTCGGGCAGCAGCGCCAGGGTCAGCGACCCGAGCCCGGGCCCGACCTCGACCACGACGTCGTCGGCGCCCAGCTCTGCGGTGCGGACGATCCGGCGGACCGTGTTCGGGTCGATGACGAAGTTCTGGCCGAGGGCCTTGGTCGGGCGGATGCCCAGCCGGGCGGCGAGCTCGCGCACCTCGACCGGGCCGAGCAGCGCGGGCGCGGCGTCGCCGGCGGTCACCGTCAGCTGAACAGGTAGTGGCCGCAGACCGGCCACTGCCCGGCGCCGCTGCGGTTGTAGAGGATCTGCGCCCGGTAGGTCTGCTCGGACGCGCTGGCGTCGGTCGGCAGGCCCACGCCGCCCACCGCGTGCCAGGTGCTCTCCATGAACTGGTAGAGCCCGTAGAAGGGGCCGGCCGAGTTGTACGGCCTGCGGGTTGCCGCCGGACTCGCAGTTGGCCAGCGCCGCCCAGTTGAGCCCGTCGGCGGTCGGTGCGTTGTCCGGCAGCTTCTTGGTGCCGACCAGCAGCACCTCGGTCACCGGCTTCTCGGTGACCCGGGTGCTGACCAGCTTGCGGGAGTCGAGCTTCCCGTCGAGGTAGGTCTCGCGGAAGGTCCGCACCTCGATGCCGACCTTGCCCTCCTTGAGGACCTTGGTCGTGCCCTGGTAGAGGTCGTTCGTCTTGCGCTTCACGGTGTCGAACTTGATCGGGCGCTCCTCGACGGCCTGCTTGCCGTCGACCCGGGTGACGCCGACGACCTGCTCGGCGTAGGGCACGGCGGACAGGTCGGCGGACACGCGGTCCTGCGTCGCGCAGCTCGACGCCCGCCTCGGCCATCGCGCTGCGGACCGTGGTCGCGGTTGTCGTCACCTCGTGCCGTGCGCCGTCGGCGAGGAAGGTCAGGTGGTGCGGCATCCGCACGTCCAGAGCCATGCCGCCGCGGCCGATCCGCCGGCTGCGCGACGCCGAGACGTAGGCACCGTCGGAGCGCACGCCCAGCAGCATCAGCGCCTGCGAGACGCTGCGCCCGGTCGTCCAGACCGTGCGGGTCTCGCCGTCGACGGTCAGCAGCACCGGGCGGCCGTAGCGCACCTGCACGGTCTCGCCGTCCGCGAGCGCCGACGACGGTGCGGGGGTGACCAGGTCGTGCGCCAGGTCGTAGGGCGACGTTCTCGCTGTCGAGCAGGTCGCCGACGTTGCGGGCGAAGCTGCGCACCTGCTGCTGGTGGCCGTCGACCGAGATCGTGACGTGCTTGTCGAGCGCGACGAACGCCGTGGTCCCCGCGACGAGTGCGAGCACGACACCGACCTGCAGCGCGATCGTCGGCAGCGTCCGCAGCATGGAGCGGCGAGGCCCCGCGGAGTGTCGACCGGCGCTCATAAGCCGTCGACGGTACCAGTGCTACGTTGCCTGGACCTCAGGTCCGATGCCCCTGCGGCTCCCCAGGCTCGCGATCAGGTTGATCGTGGTCGCGACGATGACCACGCCGAAGAGGTAGGACAGCAGTGCTTGACGCAACGCCGTGGCCCGGATCGTGGACGTCCTGAAGGTCCGTGTCGGACACCTGGAACGTCATTCCCATGGTGAGGGAGAGGTAGGCGAAGTCCGCATACCGCGGCGGGCCGGCTTGGTTGAAGTCGATACCGCCTGGCTCATCGCTGTAGTACAGCCTGGCGTACTGAAGCGTGTACACCGTGTGCACGACCAGCCACGACAGGGCGACGGTCGCCACGCCGACTGCGGCCAGCAGGTCTTGCGCGGCGCCTTGCTCCGAGTTGGCCTGCACCAGGACGATGCCGACCGCGCCCAGGCTGACCACGGCTGCCGCGATGAGGACGACGTCGCTCACCGGGCGCGACGGGTCCTCACGCGTCGCATGCGCGGCGGTGTCTTGCGCGCTCATCGGCCCGATGCTCAGCCAGGTCCACACCAGGAACGCCAGCGCGCCGGCGTCCCAGCCGATCGCCGGCGAAATCAAGGCCGCAGCCGAGCAGGATCGCGACGAGAGCGGCGCTCGCTCCTACGAGGGCGGACACAGCGATCCGCATCCCGGCGCTGACACCCATGGCTGTCAGTCTCGACCACAACGAAGGGAGCCTGCTACCAGCTGCCGAAGGCCGCCTCGGTGTTGGCAGCGATCGCGCGTCGCGAGGTTGTCCTCGTTGACACCCTTGACCTCGGCCATCGCGCGCACGCGTGAGCGGGACGAGGTAGGACGCGTTCGGGCCGCCCGCGGTAGGGCACCGGCGTGAGGTAAGGCGCGTCGGTCTCGACGAGCAGCCGGTCCAGCGGCGCGACGGCGAGCGCCGCACGCAGCCCGTCGGCGTTCTTGAACGTCACTGTGCCGGCGAAGGACAGCCAGTATCCCCGCGCGGCGCAGTGCTCGGCCATCGCCGCGTCGCCGGAGAAGCAGTGGAAGACGACCCGGTCCGGCGCGCCGGCCTCCTCGAGCACGCGCAGCACGTCGTCGTGGGCGTCGCGGTCGTGGATCACCAACGCCTTGCCGTGCCGCTTCGCCATCTCGATGTGCGCGCGGAACGACGCCTCCTGGTCAGGGCGCCCGTCCTCGCCGGTGCGGTAGTAGTCCAGACCGGTCTCCCCCACGGCGCGTACGACGGGGTCGGCAGCCAGCGCGTCGATCTCGGCGAGGGCGTCGTCGAGGGTGCCGGCGCGCGCGAGCAGCGGTGCCTCGTTGGGGTGCAGGGCGACGCCGGCCACCAGCTGCTCGTGCGCGCGGGCCGCCTCGACCGCCCACCTCGCCCCGGGCAGGTCGCAGCCGATCTGCACGATGCGGGGCACGCCGGCAGCCGCGGCGGACCGGCGAGCGCATCCTCGACCGACAGCCCGTCGTCCGGCGTGCCGGCGATGTCGAGGTGGCAGTGGCTGTCGGCGACCGGCACCCGGAGCGGCTCGGGCGCCGGCGGGCGCTCGGTCACGAGCCGGCCTTCTCCTCCAGCCGGGCCAGCTCCTCGTCGACGACCGACGGGTCCAGCTTGCGGAAGATGACGGTGGGCGCGGCCAACGTCGTACCGGCCTCGATCGGGATGCTCTCCCACCGCGCGGCCGCGGCGGCGTAGTCGCCCTGGATCACCGGGTAGTCGGCGTTGCCCTCCTCGGACACCTCGCGGATCTCGGGCAGCCCGGACCAGACTCCGGTGCCGCCGAGCAGCTCGTGCACCTGCTGGGCGGAGTGCGGCAGGAACGGCGTGAGGATGGTGTTGCAGTCGCGCACGGCCTGCAGCGCGACGTGCAGCACGGTGGCCATCCGGTCCGGGTCCTCGGTCTTGAGCTTCCACGGCGCCATGTCGGAGATGTACTTGTTCACCTCGGACACGACCCGCATCGCCTCGTTGATGGCGGCCTTCTGCTTGGACGTCTCCAGCAGCGCGCCGACGTCGTCGAACCCGCCGCGGACGGTGGCCAGCAGCGCCTCGTCGGCGGCGGTCAGCTCGCCCTGCTCGGGGATCGCGCCGATGTTCTTGGCGGCCATCGAGATGGTGCGGTTGACCAGGTTGCCCCAGCCGGCCACGAGCTCGTCGTTGGTGCGGCGGACGAACTCGGCCCAGGTGAAGTCGGTGTCCTGCGCCTCCGGGCCGGCGACCGCGATGAAGTAGCGCAGCGCGTCGGCGTCGTAGCGGTCCAGGAAGTCGCGCACGTAGATGACGACCGCGCGGGACGAGGAGAACTTGCGGCCCTCCATCGTGAGGAACTCGCTGGAGACGAGCTCGGTGGGCAGGCCGAGCTCGCCCAGCTCGCCGGGCTTGCCGCCGCGGGCGCCCTTCCCGTCGTACCCGAGCAGGATCCCCGGCCAGATCACCGAGTGGAAGACGATGTTGTCCTTGCCCATGAAGTAGTACGACGTGGCGTTGCCCTCGTCGTTCTGCCACCACTGGCGCCAGGCCTCCGGGTCGCCGCTGCGCCGGGCCCACTCGATCGACGCCGACAGGTAGCCGATGACCGCGTCGAACCAGACGTAGATCCGCTTGTCCGGCCGGTCCCGCCAGCCGTCCAGCGGGATCGGCACGCCCCAGTCGAGGTCGCGGGTGATGGCGCGGGGCTGCAGGTCGGCCAGCAGGTTGCGGGAGAACTTGAGCACGTTCGGGCGCCAGTCGGTGCGGCCGTCCAGCCAGGTGCCGAGGGCGTCGGCCAGCGCCGGCAGGTCGAGGAAGAAGTGCTCGGTCTCGACGAAGCTCGGCGTCTCGCCGTTGATCCGGCTCTTCGGGTCGATCAGGTCGGTCGGGTCGAGCTGGTTGCCGCAGTTGTCGCACTGGTCGCCCCGGGCGTGCGGGTAGCCGCAGATCGGGCAGGTGCCCTCGATGTAGCGGTCCGGCAGGGTGCGTCCGGTCGACGGCGAGATCGCGCCCATCGTCGTCTTCGCCACCATGTAGCCGTTGCGGTGCAGGGTGCTCGAACAGCTCCTGCACGACGGCGTAGTGGTTGCGCGTCGTCGTCCGGGTGAACAGGTCGTAGGACAGCCCGAGCCGGGCCAGGTCCTCGACGATGACCCGGTTGTAGCGGTCGGCCAGCTCGCGGGTGGTGAGCCCCTCGGCGTCGGCCTGCACCTGGATCGGCGTGCCGTGCTCGTCGGTGCCGCTGACCATGAGGACGTGGTGGCCCGCCATCCGCATGTACCGGCTGAACACGTCGGAGGGCACTCCGAAGCCGGACACGTGGCCGATGTGGCGCGGGCCGTTGGCGTAGGGCCAGGCCACGGCCGTCAGGATGTTGCGGGGCATGCCGTCCAGCCTACGGGCGCCGCGCAACGGAGATCTGCCGAGCTCCGACCGCGTCAGCCGAGCTTGGGGAGGCCGCGCTTGAGCTGGCGGACGGCCTGCACGATGCGCTGCTCGTTCTCGATCAGGGCGAACCGCACG
Source organism: uncultured Actinomycetota bacterium (assembly GCA_963728425.1). GTDB lineage: Bacteria > Actinomycetota > Actinomycetes > JACCUZ01 > JACCUZ01 > JAVEDA01. The sequence continues at coordinate 25,731 of CAVSKC010000005.1, read as the reverse complement.
AACTTGTCGCCGGCCGGGCCGAAGCCGACCCCGGGCGAGACGGCGACGTCGCAGTCCTTGACGATCAGCGTCGCGAACTCGATCGAGCCCATCTCGGCGTACGCCTCGGGGATCGGCGCCCAGACGAACATCGTGCCGCGCGGCCGCTCGACGGCCCAGCCGATCCGGGCCAGCCCGTCGACCAGCGCGTTGCGCCGCGACTCGTAGACCGCGTTCACCTCGGCCGGGTAGTCGGCGGCCTCGTTCATCGTGACCGTGGCCGCGATCTGGATCGGCTGGAAGGTGCCGTAGTCGAGGTAGGACTTCAGCTTGGTGAGCGCGCCGACGACCTCGTTGTTGCCCAGCAGGAAGGCCACCCGCCAGCCGGCCATCGAGAACGACTTGGTCATCGAGTAGAGCTCGACGGCGCACTCCATCGCGCCCTCGCACTGCAGGATCGACGGCGGCGTGTAGCCGTCGAACGCGACGTCGGCGTACGCGAAGTCGTGCACGAGCACGACGTCGCGCTCGCGGGCCCAGTCGACCAGTCGCTGCATGTCGGCCAGCTCGATCGTCGCGGTGGTCGGGTTGTGCGGGAACGACAGCACCACCACCCGCGGCTTGGGCCAGCCGAGCTCCCAGGCCTCCATCACGTTCGCGACGTAGTCCTCGCCGGTGCCGACCGGGACCTGCCGCGCATCGGCACCGGCGAAGTAGGGGCCCCAGATGTGGATGGGGTAGGACGGGCTGGGCACGAGGGCCGCGTCGCCGGGCTGCAGCAGCACCCACATCAGGTGGCTGAAGCCCTCCTTGGCGCCGATCGTCGACAGCACCTCGGTCTCCGGGTCCAGCGTCACGCCGAACTTGCGCAGGTAGAGCGCGGCGACCGCCTGGCGCAGCTTGGGGATGCCGCGGCTGGCCGAGTAGCGGTGGTTCCGGCTGTTGCGCGCCGCCTCCGCCAGCTTCTCGACCGCGATGTGCGGGGACGGCAGGTCCGGGTTGCCGAAACCGAGGTCCACGACGTCCCGGCCGGCCCGGCGCGCCTCCTGCTTGAGGCCGTCGATGATCGTGAACACGTACGGCGGCAAGCCCGGGATGCGGCGGAACTCCATCGCGCCCAGGCTAGTCACGGCGCCGCCAGCACCGCGTCGTAGAGCGACCCGCCGTGAGACGACGTGCCGGGACGCGACCTCGGCCGGTCGGCCTCCTTGAGCCGTACGCCGGCCGCCACCAGCCCCTCGACCTCGGCGACCAGGTCCTCCGGCGCCGCCGCCTCGACCGGGCCGGCCCCCGCGACGACGACCGTGACCTCGCCCCTGACGCCGTCGGCGGCCCAGGCGGCCAGCTCGGCCAGCGCCGCCCCGGCGTACCTCCTCGTAGGTCTTGGTCAGCTCCCGGCACACGGCGGCCGGCCGGTCGGCGCCGAGCCCGTCGGCCATCGCGGCGAGCGCGACGGCCAGCCGGTGCGGGGCCTCGAAGAAGACCATCGTGCGCGGCTCGGTGGCCAGCTCGGCCAGCCGCCGGGCCCGCTCGCCGGCCTTGCGCGGCAGGAACCCCTCGAAGCAGAACCGGTCCACCGGCAGCCCGGACAACGCCAGCGCGGTGAGGACGGCCGACGGCCCGGGCACGGCGGTCACCGCGCACCCCGGCCTCGACCGCGGCGGCCACCAGCCGGTAGCCGGGGTCGGACACCGAGGGCATCCCCGCGTCGGTGACCAGCAGCACCCGCTGGCCGGCCTGCAGCGCCTCGACCAGCTCGGGGGTCCGGCCGGCCTCGTTGGCGTCGTAGTAGGAGACGACCCGGCCGGTCAGCTCGACGCCGAGGTCGCGCGCCAGCCGGCGCAGGCGGCGGGTGTCCTCGGCCGCGACGACGTCGGCTGCCGCCAGCTCGCGGACCAGCCGCGGCGAGGCGTCGGCGGGGTCACCGATCGGCGTACCCGCCAGCACCAGCACGCCCGCCATCATGGTCGGACCTCCCCCCGTACGGTGGCCGCGGTGCTGCTGCCGACCGTCGACCGGGCCCGGGTCCGGGAGCGCCTGACGCCTCCGATGCCGACCGACGTGCTGTGGGGCTGGCTCGGCCCGCTGCTCATCACGGCGGTGGCCGGAGTGCTGCGGTTCTGGGACCTCGGTCGGCCCAAGGCGTTCATCTTCGACGAGACCTACTACGCCAAGGACGCCTGGTCGCTGCTGCACTTCGGCGTCGAGCAGGACTACATCCGGCCGGCCCACAAGGGCGACCCCGACCCGGCGAACGCCAAGATCCTGGCCGGCAACCTGCACGGCCTCTGGACCGGCGACCCGTCCTACGTCGTGCACCCGCCGGGCGGCAAGTGGATGATCGCGATCGGCGAGCAGCTGTTCGGGTTCACGCCGTTCGGCTGGCGGTTCGTGGTGGCGGTCACCGGCACGCTGGCGGTGCTGATGGTCGCCCGGATCGGCCGGCGCCTGTTCCGCTCCACCCTCCTCGGCTGCGTGGCCGGCCTCCTGCTCACGGTCGACGGCATGGAGTACGTGCACAGCCGCACCGCGCTGCTCGACCCGCTGCTGATGTTCTGGGCGCTGGCGGCCTTCGGGGCCCTGGTCGTCGACCGGGACCGCACCCGAGCCCGGCTGGCGGCCCGGCTCGACGACGCGCTCGGTGCCCGGTTCGGCCCCGGGCTGGGCCTGCGACCCTGGCGGCTGGCGGCCGGGTTGCTGCCTCGGGGCGGCCTGCGCCACCAAGTGGAGCGGCCTGTACTTCGTCGGCGGCGTTCGGACTGATGACGCTGCTGTGGGACATGGGCGCCCGGCGCACCGCCGGTGTCCGACGGCCGTGGATCGGTGCGCTGGTCCGTGACGCGCTGCCGGCCTTCGCCTCGCTGGTGCTGGTCGCGCTCGGCGTCTACCTGGCGTCGTGGACCGGCTGGTTCCTCGGCGGCAACCACGCCTACCTGCGCTACTGGGCCAAGGACAACCCGGGGCCGGGGTGGCTGCCGGACTCGCTCTGGAGCCTCTGGCACTACCACCACGAGGCGTGGAACTTCCACACCCACCTCGAGTCGTTCCACCCCTACCGGTCCAACCCGTGGGGCTGGCTGGTGCTGTCCCGACCCGTCTCGTACTTCTACGAGAGCCCGACGATGGGCCACGACGGCTGCATGGTCGACACCTGCTCGCAGGCCATCACCGCCCTCGGCACGCCGGCGATCTGGTGGGCGGCCTGCCTGGCGCTCCCGGTGCTGCTGTTCCAGTGGGCCGGGCGCCGCGACTGGCGGGCCGGCGCGATCCTCGCCGGCGTCGTCGGCGGCTACCTGCCGTGGTTCTTCTTCCAGCACCGCACCATCTACTCGTTCTACGCGGTCGCGTTCGTGCCGTTCCTGGTGCTCGCCGTCACCATGTGCCTCGGCATGGTGCTCGGCGGGCCGAACGCGCTCCGCGCTCCGCCGCCAGTGGGGCGCCGCTGCCGTCGGCGCGTACCTGCTGCTCGCCGTCGCGAACTTCGCCTGGTTGCTGCCGGTGCTCTCGGCCGAGACCATCCCGTACGCCGACTGGGCCCGCCGGATGTGGTGGAAGAGCTGGATCTAAGGGAGGAGCGCTCCCATGGCGTCGGAGAGCAAGCGCACGGTGCTGGTCGCGCTCGGCGCCAACCTGGCCATCGCCGTGGCCAAGACGGCCGCGGGTGTGGTCAGCGGGTCGAGCTCGATGATGGCGGAGGCCGCCCACTCCTTCGCCGACACGCTCAACCAGGTCTTCCTGCTCACCAGCCTGAAGGTGTCGGCCCGCCCGGCCGACAGCGAGCACCCGTTCGGCTACGGCAAGGCGCAGTACTTCTGGTCGCTGCTGGCCGCCGTGGGGATCTTCGTGGCCGGGTCGGTCTTCTCGGTCTACGAAGGTGTCCACACCCTGCGCCACGGTTCGGAGTCCGGCGGTGTCCTGATCCCGTTCGTGGTGCTGGGGATCTCGTTCCTCGCCGAGGGGACCAGCTGGCTGCGCGCCGTGCGGCAGCTGCGCGGCGAGGCGCGGGCCGAGCAGCGGACCTTCCGGCAGCACCTCCACGCCAGCAAGGACCCGTCGGTCACGACCGTCTTCGCAGAGGACAGCGCGGCCCTGGTCGGCCTGGCCCTCGCGGCCGCGGGCGTGGGGCTGCACCACGTCACCCGCAACGCCGCCTGGGACGGCTGGGCCGCCATCGCGATCGGCGTGCTGCTCGCCTACGTGGCGTTCGTCCTGGGCCGGAACAACTCCGACCTCCTCATCGGCGAGACGGCGGAGCCGGCTCTCGTCGTCGACATCCACGACCGGCTCCTGGCCCACGACGAGGTCACGACCGTGATCGAGCTGCTCACCATGCACCTCGGGCCCGAGCAGGTGCTGGTGGCCGCCCGGGTCGACCTGACCGACTCACTCACGGCCGGCCAGGTCGAGGAGTTCAGCGGCCGGGTCGACGCCGAGCTGCGCGACGCACACTCCGAGATCACCCAGGTCTTCCTCGACGCCACCCGGCCGGACCCCGACCTGGCCCGGCGTACGGCCGTGCACGTGGAACGGCTGCGAGCTGTGGCTGCATCGACCTAGGGATGCGTCCTCGGGGCCCGGACGCCGGCGGCGACCAGGGCGAGCGCCGCGACGAGGAACAGCGCAGCCGCCATGAAGGCGTGTGACGCTCCCACGGTGAACGCGTGCTGCGCCTGCGCGACCGCAGACTCGCCTTGGAGCGTGCTGGCGTGCCGGCTGAAGTGGCCGAAGACCGTCACCAGGATCGCCACCCCGAGGGTGCCGCCGAGCTGCTGGGTGACGTTGACCAGCCCGGAGGCCGCGCCGGCGTCCTTGGCCGGGACACCTTCCAGCGCCGCCTGGGTCAGCGGCACGAACGACAGACCGTTGCCGACGGCGAACAGCAGCAGGCTGGCGAGCACGTGCCCGTACGACGACGAGGGGTCCAGGCCGCTGGCGAGCGCGAAGCCGGTGACCCCGAGAGCCACGCCACCCACCATGAGCACCTTGGCGTGCACCCGGTGGATCAGCACTCGGCTGGTCAGCTGCGAGACCAGGAACACGGTGACCGGCAGCGGGAGGAAGGCGAAGCCGGTCGTCAGCGCGTCGTAGCCGAGCACGTCCTGGAGAAACTGGGTCAGGAAGAAGAACAGCCCGAACATCCCGCCGAACAACAGCCCTCGGGCCACGTTGGCGATCGTGCGGCTGCGGTCGTTGAACAACCCGAGCGGGGTGATGGGCTGCTCGGCGCGCAGCTCGGTGAGGACGAAGGCGGCGAGCAGGACCGCACCGCCGACGAAGGAGGCCAGCGTCAGCGCGTCGGTCCAACCGTTGGAGGCGGCCCGGACGAAGCCGTAGACCAGACCGGCCATGCCGAGGGTGGAGAACACCGCACCAGGCAGGTCGAACGTTCCGCGGTGCCGCTCGGTCTCCGGCAGGACGGCGAGGCCGACGAGGATCACCGCGAGGCCGATCGGGACGTTGACGAACATCACCCAGCGCCAGGAGGCCCACTCGGTGAGGATGCCGCCCATGATCAGACCGAGGGCGCCGCCGCCGACCGACACGGCCGTGAACAAGCCGAGCGCCCGGACCCGCTCGCGCGGCTCACTGAACATGGTCGTCAGCAGCGCGAGGGAGGAGGGTGCGGCCAGCGCTGCACCGACGCCCTGCAGGGCCCGCGCGGCGAGCAGCAGCCCGCCGCTGGGCGCGAAGCCGCCGAGCAGCGAGGCGAGGATGAACACACCGATCCCGGCGACGAAGGTCCGCCGGCGGCCGAGGAGGTCGCCGGCCCGGGCGCCGAGCAGCAGCAGGCCGCCGAAGGTCAGCGTGTAGGCGTTGAGGACCCAGGACAGGCTGGCTCCGGAGAAGCCCAGCGCCTGCTGCATCTGCGGCAGGGCGACGTTCACGATCGTGGCATCGAGCACGACCATCAGCTGACAGGTGAGGATGACGCCCAGCACGAGGCTGGCGTGGTTGGGGCGACGCAGGCGGCGCGTCGGGGAGGCGGTGGTGAGGACCTCGGGGACCAGGGCGGTGTCGGTCGACATGTGAGCGGCTCTTCTCAGAGGGGTACAGTGAGAGGCAGAAGCGGAAGCAACCTCCGGAAACTATACGGAGGGTCCCTCCGGTTATGCAAGTCCGTTGGTGAAAGGGCACCATGTCTGGCGTGACGACCGAGCAGACCGCCGCCGATCCCGGTCTGCGGCCGATGCGTGCGGACGCGTCGCGGAACCGGGCCCGCTTGGTCGAGGCCGCTCGGGCCGCGTTCACCGCCCGCGGCAGCAGTGCCACGGTGGAGGAGATGGCCAAGGCCGCCGACGTCGGCGTCGGGACGCTCTACCGGCACTTCCCGCGCCGGATCGACCTGGTCGAGGCGGTCTACCGCGAGGACGTGAACGAGCTGGTCGCACAGGCCGGCGTCCTGGTCGACAGCACCGATCCCTGGGAGGGGCTGGTGGGGTGGCTGGAGGCGTTCGTCCGGTACGCCCAGGCCAAGCGCACCTTCCTCACCGAGCTGCACGAGGCCTTCGAGAAGAGCCCCGACCTAGCCGTGCAGTCGCGCGAGAAGATCGCCGCCGCGGCAGGCTCTGTGCTCAGTCGGGCCAAGGCTGCTGGAGTGGCGCGCGCCGACGTCAGCCAGGAGGACCTGATGCAGCTGGTCGGCGGGATGTGCATGGCCCGCAACGCCACCCTGGAGCAGAACCAGCGGCTGCTCACCTTCGTGCTCGACGGCATCCGCGCACAGCCCGCCGACGCCTGAGCCGGCCGGCCTGCGCCGCCTCAACAGATGCGGAGGAGGACCGGGGTCGCGAAGAGTGCCTCGACGAACGCCGCCACATCGCGACCCTGGCCGCCGGTGAGCAGACCCAGGTCGTCGGTGACGAGGTCCTCGTAGCCGTCGGCCAGCATGGTGTGCAAGCGGGCAATGTCGGCGGCAAACCAGCGCTCGGCACCGGACTGCAGCATGGCTGCACGGACCCATTCGGGAGTGACCCGACGGTGCGGGCACCAAGCTCCTCCGGCGGCGGACACCACCTCGGCCACCTGATCGAAGGTCAATGCCCGCGGCCCGGTGAGCGTGTACGTCCGGCCGAGGTGCGCCGAGGTGGTGAGCACCGTCGCTGCGGCAGCTGCCACGTCATGCGCATCGATCATGGCGACCCTTCCGTCCCGGGCTGCGGAGCACACGGCGCCATTGAGGATCTGTCCGGTGAGGTTCTGCAGGAAGAAGGCGGGTCGCAGGAAGGTCCACCCGAGACCGCTCCTGGTGATCATCTCCTCGATCTGGCCGTGCTGGTTCGCGAGGCGAAGCTTCGACACCCGGCTGGCGCGGAAGACCGAGGTCTTCACGACGTGCCCGACGCCGGCAGCGACGGCAGCGGCCACCAGGTTCTGCTCGCGACGGACCTGGCCGGCGGTCGCCGGGCTGAGCAGGAACACCCGGTCGGCACCCGCGAGGGCAGCCGGGAGAGTCTCCGGTTGGTCAAGGTCAGCCTGCGCGAGCTCGACGTCGTGGCCGAAGACGAGGCTGGCGACACGGGCGTCCCGAGTGATGACGCGCGGGCGGTGGCCCCGCTCCACGAGCAGCCGCACGAGCTCGCGTCCGACCGTTCCGGTGGCACCGGTCACGGCGATCATCGACGGTCCTCTCCCGGCCGGCCAAGTGGGTAGTGACGGAGGCTGGGTTGGCCGGGTTCAGGCGTTATGGACCACGCCTGACGCAGGTCCTGCAACAGCTGTCGGATCGGGGCGGTGAGCCCCCTTGTGGTGATGGGCATGTCACGACCATGCGCCGGAGGCACGGACGGGCACATGAGCAGTGACTACTCAACTGCCTCAGATCGGTGCCGCGTGACCGTCCCGGGTCAGGGCGCGTCGTAGTAGCGGCGGGCGCCGGCGTACTCGCTGCTGTAGGCAGGAGTAGAGGTGGCGACGACCTGGACCCGGGCCCCGGTGTGGGGCGCCTGGACCATGGTGCCGTCGCCGAGGTACATCGAGACGTGGTGGACCAGGCCGTCGGTCGCGTAGAACAGCAGGTCACCAGGTCCGGGGTCGGCGACCGGCGTACCGCGCCGCGACTGCGGGAGCGCGTCCCGGGGGATCGTGATGCCGTGGACCCGGTAGTCGAGCCAGGTGAGACCGGAACAGTCGAGTCCGAAGCCCGAGAGCCCCGACCACAGGTAGGGCAGGCCGACGAACGACGTGGCCGTGCTCATCAGGCTGCTGGTCGTCGCCGGCAGGGCCGGTTCCCCCGGTCGATGGAGCACGGCGGCCGAGCGGAGCACCCGCAGCACCACTCCCTGGGGCGTCACGACGCGCACCCACTTGCCGTCCTCCCCCGCCACCGGGAGCCGGGTGCCGAAGCTGATCCGGAACACGCGTGCCGGGTCGGGCTGGTCGGTGCGAAGCCACGCCGTACGGGCTACCACGGTTGCCTGCTGCGGGGACGACACCGAAGGACGGGCCGTCAGCTGCCGTCGCGGCACCCAGCCCGGGTAGCCGCGAGCGTCCAGCTGGCTCGGCTGCGAGGGCACCACCACCTTGGCCCACCTCGGCCGGAGCCGCACGACCCGGACCTGGTCGCCGAGGAGCGCCTGGGTGTCCGCGTGACCGTTCAGCGCCCGGCGCTGGCTGAGCGTCATGGTGCTGAGCCACTCCCGGATCCGGGCCGGGTTCGCGAGCGCGGGAGCGTCGACAGCACGAGGTGAGTCGGGAGAGCGCCACAGGGTCGCCACCGACACCGAGATCCACGCGCTCTCGCCCACCAGGAGCGGCGGCGCCTGTCGTGACCACGCCACATCGGTCCGGTCCGCAGCACCAGCGAGGCTGCCCCAGCCGACCAAGGCCAGGGCCGTCGCGACGGTGAGGATCACCGACACCGCGCCCCGGACAGTCCGCCTCATGGGCTCAGACTGGTGGAGTGGCGGTGATAACTCCAGCACATCACGTTCGGCGGATCACCAGGACGGTCACGTCGTCGTCGTGACCGTGGGGCGTGGCGGCCGAGCGGATGTCCTCCAGCAGCTGGTCGGCAGTGGTCGCCGCGGACGCGGCGGCTGAGGCGAGCACGCGCCCGATCCCCTCGTCGATGTCCTCGCCGCGTCGTTCCACCAACCCGTCCGTGATGAGCACTACGGAGTCGCCTGAGTCGAGGGTCATGGCGAGGGCGTGGCGATCGGGCCGCCCGACTCCGAAGGGCGGCTCGGCCGTTCTCGACACTGCCCGAGCGCCGTCGACGCCCACCAGCAACGGCGGCACGTGGCCGGCGTTCGCCAGCTGCACCGTGCCCGCCGACGGGTCGATCAGCAGGTAGACCATGGTCACGAGCTGCTCGACCCGGGTCCAGGCGAAGAACGCATCGACCCGGCGGAACACCGAGACAGGGTCGGGGTCCTCGACGGCGTAAGCGCGGACCGTCGAGCGCACCTGCGCCATCGACGCCGCCGCGTCGAGGCCGCGCCCCATCACGTCGCCGACCACCGCGACGTAGCGACCGCCGGCGACCTCCATCAGGTCGTAGAAGTCGCCGCCGGCCTCCTGGTCCCCCGCGGGGCTGTAGTGGGTCGCCACGTCCCAACCGGGCACTCGAGGTACCTCGGCCGGCAGCAGCGCCCGCTGGAGGTCGACGGCCGCGCGCCGCTCGGCCTGGTACAGCTCGGTCCGCTGGAGGGTCTGGGCGGTCTGGGCAGCCAGTGCCAGGACGAAGCCGCGCTCGTCCTCGTCGAACAGCTTGCGCTCGTCGAAGCTGAACCGCAGGGCACCCAGAACCTGCCCGGCGACCGAGAGCGGCACGGCGCACATCGACACCGTCGAGGCCTCGAAGCCGCGCAGGGCCGGGAAGTCGCGGTCGCGCTCCTCGCGGGACTCGAGCCAGATCGCCTCGCCCGTCCGGAGCGCGGTAGCTGCCGGCAACGGGGCGTCGATGAGCTCCTCCCGAAGGGCGTGCACCAGCCCGCCCTCGTAGCCGACGGCGCCTGGTACGGCGAGGTGCCGGCCGTCGGGCGCCGGAACCAGCAACCCCCCGCCCGACGCACCCAGTACCTCGATTCCTTCGGTCACCACGACCGCCGCGACGTCCTCCGGCGTGCGGGTCTGGGCAAGTGCTGACGTGACCTGCTGCAGCCGGGCCGCCCGCTCGGCAGCTCGGTGGGCCGAGGCCAGACGCCGGATCTCCCTGACGAGCAGGTCCTCGAACGGCGTGACCCGCTCCGGCTCACGACCGGCGGCCAGGTCCCGCAGCTGCCTCGCGACGGCCTCGACGTACCAGCGGCGGAACAACTTGTGGTCGGGCGGCGTCTCAAGAGTGAGCAGCCGCGCGGCGCGGGAGTAGGTGTCCGCCTCGTCGAGGGCCGTCAGGTAAGCCTCTGCGGCGCCGGCCGCCGACAGCGGTAGCTGCAACGTGAGGCTGGTCCGCTGGTCGCCCCGCCGGGAGGCCGCGATGGCTTGCCGCTTGATGGCGTTCCGGGCGTCCCCGAAGCTGTGCACGACTGTCTCGACGAGGGCGCCGAACGGCTCCGAGGACCGGGTGTTGTCGTCGGCCGCGGCGAGCGACAGCTCACGCACCAGGTTGTCCATGTGCGCCTTGGCCTCGATGAGCAGGTCGGTCGGGACGTCACCGAGGACGACGGTGTAGCGGCGCTCCGCGGCTGTCACGGCGTCCGCATCGACGCCGGAGAGCTCCTCCACGGCACGCACCGACTCAAGCGGGTCGTCGACGGCGGTCACGCCGAACTCGGCCCACACGACCTTGCCGTCGACGTCGACGGTCACGCCCCACCGTGCACTCAGCGTCTCGACCAGCAGGATGCCTCGACCGGTCATGTTGTTGGTGCTGCGGTTCGGGCGAACAGGTGTTCGGGCACTGGCATCCCGGACAGCGACGCGTACGCGTCCGCCGGCGCCACTCACAGACACAGAGACCGGCGCGGCGCCGTGCTGGCGGGCGTTGGCCAGAAGCTCGGCGGTGACTACTGTCGCGTCGTCGACGGAGTGGTCGGCTCCGCGCGCGAGCAGCTGGTCGTGCACGAAGCGGCGCGCGGCGGGCACGGCGTCCGGCTCGTCGCTGAGCTCGAAGGTCACGACGTCGTCGAGAACGTTCGCCAACGCCATGCCCCCTTTCCAGCGGCGGCGGAACGCGCCGTTGCTGGACGTGTCCGGGTGCACGGACATTATCGCGCTCGGGGAGGCACTCCTATCGCAGCCGCGCGTCGGTCGGCGTCGTCGTGCAGGACCAGCAGGCGGAGTCCATCCGTTGCCGGCGCCGCGGCGGACCGCAGTCACGGGCCGTCGTCGAAGACGTCCATGTGCGCCTCGTAGACGAGGGTCCCGCGCTCTCCGTCCTCGCCGTACCGCAGCCCGAGGAGCTGTCGATGACACGTTCCGGCGGGATGGCGTAGATGTCGTCTGGTCACGGGGCGCATGAACTCTCGGTCGCTGCCGGATGCGATGTAGGTGGCGAACCCGTGGCCGCCAGGTAGCGCAGCAGCTCGACCATCGGCAGGTGGGCGCAGCCGGAGCGGAGGCGTCCCGCCGGGGCCAAGAATGGATCTCCGGCCACCACGACCGACAGCCAGATGATCTGCCGAACGAGAGCGCAAGAAATTTGCAGGTGCTGGTCGTAGACTTGCGTCATGTCACGGAGGCTCGCTGATGTCGCACGCAAGGTCGGGGTGTCCGAAGCGACGGTCAGCCGGGTCCTGAACGGCAAGCCCGGCGTCTCCGACGCCACCCGCGAGGCGGTCCTGACAGCTCTGGACGTGCTGGGCTACGAACGGCCCACCAAGCTGCGCGGCGAACGGGCCCGCCTCGTTGGCCTGGTGCTCCCGGAGCTGCAGAACCCGATCTTCCCCGCCTTCGCCGAGGTCGTGGGGGGCGCCCTCGCGCAGCAGGGTTACACGCCCGTCCTGTGCACCCAGACGGCGGGCGGAGTCTCGGAGGCCGACTACGTCGAGCTGCTCCTCCAGCAGCAGGTGTCCGGCATCGTCTTCGCCGGTGGCAACTACGCGCAGCGCGACGCCACGCACGACCACTACGCCCGTTTGACCGCGCGCAACCTGCCCGCGGTCCTCATCAACGCGTCGATCTCCGAGCTGCCGTTCCCCCGCGTGTCGTGTGACGACGAGGTGGCCGTCGAGCAGGCCATGGGGCACCTCCTGTCGCTCGGCCACACGCGCATCGGCCTGGTGCTAGGACCGAAGGACCACGTGCCGTCGGAGCGCAAGCTCGGGGCCGCGCGGGTGGTCGCGGAACACGCCGGGATCGATCTCGACGACGACCTCGTGGTGCATAGCGCCTACTCGCTCGAGGCCGGCCACGCCGCCGCCAACCGGCTGCTCAAGGCAGGGGTCACCGGGATCGTCTCCGCCAGTGACCCGCTGGCCCTCGGGGCGATCCGCGCGGTCCGCCGCGCCGGGCTGCGGGTGCCAGACGATGTGTCGGTCGTCGGCTACGACGACTCCGCCTTCATGAACTGCACCGAGCCGCCGCTCACGACCGTGCGCCAGCCCATCGAGCCGATGGGCCGGGCCGCGATTGACTTGCTGGTGGGGCTGATTGCCGGTTCGAAAGTCACCCAGGACGAGCTGCTCTTCGAGCCCGAGCTCGTCGTACGCGGGTCCACCGGGCCCGCCCCCACCCACTGACTGGTCCACCCCACGCCCGCAGGCGCCGGCAATGCGGTGCATTTCACCCACGACCTTCCTTGACGCTCACCATTTCCTTCTCCCTAAGATTCCTCATGTTTCGAAAATAAATTTGTTGTGTTCTTGCGTCCTCCTATCGAGTCCTCTAGTTTTCCCTCACGACTCCGACCGGGCTGAGCCCCAACATCCGGCGGCCGCCGCCGAGCCAGATGCCCGTGCACCTGACGGGTGCGTGGCGTCACAGGAGGGAGGGGACGCGTGCTCCAGGAGGACGGCACAAGGCAAGGTGCCGGCGAGCCGTCGAGGCACCTGGTCGCCCCGCCGATGCACGACTCGCAGTGGTGGCGCGGCGCCGTCATCTACCAGGTCTATGTCCGCAGCTTCGCGGACGGGAACTGCGACGGCACAGGTGACCTCGCGGGCGTTCGTTCGCGGCTCCCGTACCTGCGCGAGCTCGGCGTCGACGCGATCTGGTTCACCCCCTGGTACGTCTCACCGCTCACCGATGGTGGGTACGACGTCGCCGACTACCGCCGGATCGACCCTCAGTTCGGCACCCTCGAGGAGGCCGAGGCCCTCATCGCCGAGGCGCTGGAGCTCGGCATCCGCACCATCGTCGACGTCGTCCCCAACCACATCTCCGACCAGCACGCGTGGTTCCAGGAAGCCCTCGCCGCCGGCCCCGGTTCGCCGCAGCGGGAGCGCTTCTGGTTCCACCCCGGCAAGGGTCCGGGCGGCACCGAGGCTCCGACGCAGTGGGTATCCGACTTCCAGGGCAGCACCTGGACCAGGACGACGGACCCGGACGGCACACCAGGCGAGTGGTACCTGCACCTGTTCGCGCCGCAGCAGCCCGACGTGAACTGGTCACACCCCGACGTACGCGCCGAGTTCGAGGACGTCCTGCGCTTCTGGTTCGACCGCGGCGTCGGCGGGATCCGCATCGACTCGGCCGCCCTGCTGATCAAGGACGCGACGCTCCCCGAGGTCCCGACAGCCCCCGAGGCCGGCGAGCATCCGCACGTCGACCGCGACGAGATCCACGACGTCTACCGCAGCTGGCGCAAGGTCGCTGACTCCTACCCCGGGACACGCGTCCTCGTCGGTGAGGTGTGGCTCGCGGACCAGACCCGGTTCGCCAAGTACCTGCGACCTGACGAGATGCACACCGCCTTCAACTTCGACTTCATGGCCCGACCGTGGGACGCCCGCGAGCTTCGTGCAGTCCATCGACATGACGCTCGCCGCCCACCGACCCGTCGGTGCCCCCGCCACCTGGGTGCTGTCCAACCACGACGTCACGCGGCCGGTCACCCGCTACGGGCGCGCGGACAGCTCGTTCGCCTTCAGCGCCAAGCGGTTCGGTACCCCCACGGATCTCGTGCTCGGACGGCGCCGGGCCCGCGCTGCCGCCCTGCTCACCGCCGCGCTGCCCGGGTCGCTCTACATCTACCAGGGCGACGAGCTCGGGTCTTCCCGAGGTCGAGGACCTCCCGGTCGACCTGATCCAGGACCCGATGCACGCCCGCTCCGGCGGTGTCGACCCGGGCAGGGACGGCTGCCGGGTGCCGCTGCCATGGTCGGGGACGGCCCAGCCGTACGGCTTCAGCGCACCCGGGGTCGACGTCGAGCCCTGGCTCCCGCAACCCGTGGCGTGGACCGAGCTCACCGTCGAGGCACAGGAGTCCGACCCAGGCTCGATGCTCGCGCTCTACCGTTCCGCCCTCGCCGCTCGCCGCGCCGAGCCCGGCCTCGGGCGACGGCCCCATGACCTGGCTGAGCGCGCCGGACGAGGTCCTCGCGTTCCGCCGGGGCAACGCCGTCGCGTGCGTCGTCAACCTCGGCGACGTCTCCGTCGCGTTGCCCGAGCACGAGTCCGTCCTCGTCGCCAGCGATCCCCTCGATGGGGACCTCCTGCCGACCGACACCGCTGTCTGGCTGCGGATCAGCGCACCCGGATCACCCTCGCCCACCGCACCCGCGCATCCATGCGTCCTACCAGGAGGAAGAGACGATGACGTCCCTACGCAAGATTGCCGCACTGGCCAGCGCGGGTGCGCTGACAGTCGGGCTGCTCTCAGCATGCTCGGGCAGCTCCGACAGCCAGAGCTCACCCAACGACAGCGCCGGCTCCAAGCAGGTCACCATCACCGTGGCTGGGCTCCTGCCCACCGCCGACGACGCTGCGAAGCAGCAGCTCGCCGATCGGGTCGCCTCGTTCGAGAAGAAGTACCCGAACATCAAGGTCGAGCCGCAGGACTACGAGTGGCTCGCCTCCACCTTCACCACGCAGCTCGCAGGTGGCACGCTGCCGAACGTCTTCGAGATCCCGCTGACCGACGGCAAGACCCTTATCGAGAACGACCAGTTGGCCGACATCGACAAGTACGTCAGGGCGCTCCCGTACGGCGGCGACTTCAACGAGCAGCTCGTCGCCAACGGCACCGGCGCGGACGGCAAGATCTACGCAGTCCCGGCCAAGTCGATCTACGCGGTCGCCCTGCACTACAACCGCAACCTGTTCGAGAAGGCAGGTCTGGACCCCGACCAGCCGCCGACGACGTGGGACGAGGTCCGCACGGACGCCAAGAAGATCCACGACGCCACCAAGGTCGCGGGCTACGCGATGATGGCGCTCGACAACGCGGGCGGCTGGCAGCTCGCCGCCGGCGCCAACTCGCGCGGCGGCGTCATCGAGACGTTCGACGGCACGAAGTACACCGCGACGCTCGACGACCCGGCCGTCAAGGCGCACCTCGAGTGGCTCAAGGCCCTGCGCTTCGAGGACAACTCTCTCCTGGCACGTGCCGACCTCGGCTGGGGCGAGATCAACGCGGCCTTCGCCGGCGGCGAGGTCGCCATGTACACGTCCGGCTCCGACGTCTACAACGCGCTCGTCGAGAGCAACGGTGTCACCAAGGACTGGGGCTACGGCCTCACTGCGATGCCGACCGAGAACGGTGGCGGCGCACTGACCGGCGGCACGCTCGCAGCCGTCACCAAGGATTCGTCGGACGCGCAGAAGGACGCCGCCGTCAAGTGGATCGACTGGTGGTACCTGTCCAAGCTGCAGGACCAGACGCAGGCCGTCGCCGACGCGAAGACCCGTGCCGAGGCCGACCCGGCGCAGGCCGTGGGCACCCCCGTGCTCCCGATCTTCTCCGAGGAGGTCTACGCGCAGAGCCAAGATTGGGTGAAGGACTACATCAACGTCCCGCTCGACGACATGAAGGGCTACACCGACGCCATGTTCACCCAGACGCTCGTCCCTGAGGCCTCGGCGTCGGTGCAGGACCTGTACGCCCAGCTGTTCCCCGTCGTTCAGGCAGTGATCACGGACAAGAACGCGAACATCGACCAGCTGCTCTCCACCGCCAACGCCGCGGGCCAGGCGAAGCTCGAGCAGCTGACCCAGTCCCATCCGGTGCCTGGCCGGGGGTCCCACATCCCCGGCCAGGCACGTCACGTCAGACAGGAGGTCGAGGTGGGCACGGACGACGTCGCCGCTCTTGACCGACGGCCGCGCACGGACGGCGGCCGCACCTCCGCACCATCACGTCGTACTCCGATGACATGGGCTCGCAACGGCGGGCTTACCGCGGTCGTGTTCGCGTTGCCCTTGCTCGTGATATTCGGGGTCTTCTCGTGGTGGCCGATCGTCTCCGCCGTCATCATGAGCTTTCAGGAGACGAACCTCACGGACGCCCCGACGTGGGTGGGCCTCGACAACTTCGTGGCGGTGCTCGAGGACCCGCTGATGCCGCAGGTGGTCCGGAACACGGCCTGGTTCGCGTTGCTCGCGCTGGTCTTCGGATATCCGGTGCCACTCATCGGCGCGGTTCTCATGAGCGAGCTTCGTCGGCGCAAGGGTCTCTACTCGGTGCTCGCCTACCTCCCCGTGGTCGTCCCGCCAGTGGTCGCCGTACTGCTCTGGAAGTTCTTCTACGACCCACGCCCGGAGGGCGTGTTCAACACGGTGCTCGCCGGGTTCGGGCTCGGCCCGTTCCCATGGCTCAGCAACGCGACGTGGGCGATGCCGTCGCTCGTCCTCGAGGCAACGTGGGCCGCGGCGGGCGCCACGGTCATCATCTACCTGGCCGCGCTCGTCAGCGTCCCCGCCGAGCTCTACGACGCGGCCGAGGTCGACGGTGCCTCCGTCCTGCGCAAGGTGTGGCACGTGACGATGCCGCAGTTGCGCGGGGTACTGCTCATCACGCTGATTCTGCAGATCATCGGGACGGTTCAGGTGTTCCTCGAACCGTTCCTCTTCACCAATGGCGGACCGAACCACGCCACCGAGACGGTCATGCTGCACGTCTACAACCTGGCGTTCGCGAGCCTCGGCAACAACTTCGGGCAGGCGACCGCGCTGAGCCTCATGCTCGCCGTGTCTCTCGGCGTCCTGTCGCTCGTCTACTTTCGCGCGACGCGATCCTGGAGCCAGTCGTGACGATCACCGACACCACACCATCGTCCGCACCCACCGCGCAGCCGGGCCCAGTCGCAGCCGGCGCGCCTGGCAGCGTCCTGGCGTCGACTCTCCGTCGGCGTCGTCGTGCCGACGGCGACTACCCGGAGCGCGGTGCCCTCTCGAGCTCCGACTGGCGTCGCCGACCCGTCAAGTACACGTGGCGATCGCTGCACTTCATCCTGCTCGTGCTGCTCATGATCTGGTGCCTCGGACCCCTTCTGCTGCTGGCAAAGTTCGCGTTCACGCCGACCCAGGACATCCTCACGCAGCCGCTCGCGCTCTTCCCGAACGGCCCGACCCTGCACAACATCGAGCAGGCTTGGACCAGGTACCACATCGGCCAGTACTTCATGAACACGGTGTGGGTCGCACTCGGTTCGTGGTTCACGCAGATCACCGTTGCGACGACGGGCGGGTTCGTGCTCTCGGTGCTCCGGCCCCGATGGTCGCGCGCGCTCAACTGGGCAGTGCTCGCGACGCTGTTCGTCCCGGCCGTGGTGCTGCTCGTACCGCTCTATCGGATCATCGTCGACCCGCCGATCGGGCCGAGCCTCATCAACAACTACCTGGCGGTGTGGCTGCCCGCCGGCGCGACCGCGTTCAACGTCGTCCTCGTCGCGCGCTTCTTCGACTCGCTGCCGCGGGAGATCTTCGAGGCAGCTCAGATAGATGGCGCAGGGCCATACCGCCTGTTCTGGTCGATCGTGCTCCCGATGAGCCGTCCGATCATCGGCGTCGTGTCGGTGTTCGCGGTCATCGCGTCGTGGAAGGACTTCCTCTGGCCGTTCCTGGTACTCAAGTCGGACTCGGTGAAGCCGCTATCCGTCCACCTGCAGTCGATGGCGAACGTCGACAAGGGAACGCTCATGGCGGCGCTCGCGATATCCACCCTCATCCCCATCGCGATGTTCCTCGTGTTCCAGCGCATGTTCCTGCGCGGCGCCGGGACTCGGTGGAGCTGTCAAAGGTTAGCCGCCGTGGCCATTGAGGAACACCAATATCGATTCCCTGCTGCAGAAGGTCAACGGTCAGGCGCAGGAGCTTGCTGCGTCATAGCGCGGTGTAGCCGTGGCCACACCCGCATCTGCGACTGGACGGGGTCGGCGACCGGCTCCGCATGGCCGGCTCGCCGGCCCCGTCCTCCGCGAACCCCAGAAAGGCTTCTGCATCACCGCCGTCCTCGCACCGCGACCAGCTCGTCACCGGGTTCGATCCCGTCGTGCTCGCGCTCGTCGACTCGCACGCTTACGACAATGGGGTGATCTCCCTCACCTACCGGCCGGACGGCGCCCACAGCTCTCGTCGTCGAACAGCCGGCGCCCGGACCCCACGACGACCGGGTGCACAAAGAGCCGAAGCTCGTCGAGAAGGTCGGGGTGCTTTGCTGTCCGGACTCCTGCCGACCAGGGGACAGGGCGCACCCACGTGGGCGCCGGTCGGCGCATGTGGGATCGGCCTCCACGCAGCCCATCTAGGTGACACAGGCGGCCGGCTGTGCCTCGACAACCCGACTTGTTCTCGCAAATGGGGTTCAGCTGTCGCGCCTGGCACGGCGCCGCGACAGCAAGGCCGCCCGGCGTGCGGAGGCGCGGCCCCACACGGCATGTTGGAAGGCCAGCGTTGCCCATCCGGCCAACGCCATTCCGGTCAGGTTCAGAAGCAGCTGTAGGCCGCTGCCGCCGACCTCGTCCCAGGCTCCGAAGGCCAGGCCGAGGGCGACGTTTCCGGATGCCGGCACCGTGGTGACCGAGATGAACACCCCGGACAAGCCGCCGACCTTCGCCGACGTGAGGGACAGCACGCCGGCTGCAGCGGCGATCGAGGGCGACGACGAAGGACCACCTGTCAGGCGAATAGATGAAGTCCGTCTGCGGGCGGCGGCCGGTGATGTCGGCGAGGTCGACCCAGCCTGCCGCGCGCGCGGTCAGCGCTACCGCCGTGGTGGCAAGAATGGAGACGCCGAAGCCGACGAGCAGTGTCCGTAGAGCCCGGCCGAACAAGGTCCGCCGGCGCCGGACCAGCGCCAGGCCGAGGGCGGCAATCGGGACGAACTCGGGACCGAGGACCATCGCGCCGATGACGAGGATCTGCGAGTCGAGCACGATGGCGATGCTGGCGATCAGGGTCGCGAGGGTCATGAACGTCAGGTACGTCCAGTTCAGCTCGGAGTCCTCGTAGGCACTCTGGGTGACGTCTGCCCACACGACTGCGTCGGCGCTACTGCCCGGTGTGCGGCGTTCCGCGTCGAAACCGCGTCGGGAGAGCCACGTGTCGACGGGCTGGAGATGGATGGTGCCGTCGTGGTGCACGCCGAGCGCCCGGAGCCGGTCGATGACCTGGTTCGCCCCTTCCCGCGCTACGTCGGCGAAGACGACGTCACCTTGCGGGCGAATCGATGCGCCGCGCAGCACGGCGAGACTGCTCACCGCCGGGTCATCCTCGAGTGCCTCTATGACGGCGCGGGAGAGCGCACTGGTGGTTGCGACCTGCAAGCTGCAGCACGCCAGACATCCTGACGCATCACGGTCCCGTCGGCCGAGCAGCCGGTCGCAGTGTCAGGGAGATGTCGGTGACGAAGCGGTGCGGCGCTCCCGGCGAGGGTAGCGGCGCTTGGCTGCGGCCGGACTGGTGTTGAGTGCCTCTCCGACCTGGCTCCAGGTGTGACCGTGGTCAAGCAGTACGTTGACCAGCTCGTGCTGGGTGGCGCTGAGTTCCTCGATCGCCTCGGTGACTTGGGTGAGGACGTCGAGCGCGTCGGAGGCGGCACGCGCTTCGGTGACGGCGCGCAGAGCAAGGGCCAATTCGTCGGCGAGTCGCCGCAGCTGGGGCCGCGGTACTGGTACTTGGTGGTCCACGTCGTCACCTCATCCGCGAATCGTTGGAGATGCCCTCACTGGCACATCAGCCAACGGATCAGCCAATCAGGCCACGGGACGCCATGGCTGGTTCGATCACGCGCCGGGTAGTGGCTGGGCAGTGCATCGGCCGCGTGCACCCACTGGACGGCTGTCGCTCGCAGGGGCGGATCTCCGAGGCGTGACGGGATACCTGGTAGAGGGTGGTCCGGCCTGCGTGGCTGGCGTTCGGTTGTCGCTTCGACCGGTGGGCACGTCGCCCGCTGCCGCAGGATCTCATAGGCGGCCAGGACGCGTTGCAGGGCTTGGTCGGAGGCTGAGTCAGTCGTCTCGTCCTGCTGAGGCCGGGTGTCCGGGTGGTGCTCGCGGAGCCGGCGGCGGAAGGCCTGGTGCACCTCCGCGGCGGTGGCGTTCGGTGGCACGCCGAGTTCGGCGTGCGGGTCGGGCTGGGCGGACATGTGGGGCTCGGGACTGGTCAGGGCCCCGGCCGGGTGCGCGGCCTGGGCGGTGGGGAACGTTCTCCGGCGGCGGGCCGACGGGGGCACGGCCACGACCCGGCGAGGCGGACGGGGACCCGGCCGGAGCAGCTCGTCCGGCAATCGGTTGGGCGTACGCCGCGTGCGTCGACGACAGGTCCGGCCGAGGAGTGTCAGTGTGGCCCGTGCCCCCTTGCGGGCCGTCAGGCGTTGATTGCCTGACGGTCGCTGTCGTCGCTGCTGATCTGGATCTTGCGTGGCTTGGCCTGCTCTGCGACCGGGATGCGGAGGGTGAGGACGCCGGAGCTGTAGGAGGCGCCGACGTTGTCGGTGTCCAGGTTGTCGCCAAGGATCAGCTGGCGGCTGAACACCCCGCGCGGGCGCTCGGCGGCGATCAGCTCGCGGTCACCGTTCAGGGCCGGGCGTTCGGCCTTGACGGTGAGCACGTTGCGCTCGACGTCGAGGTCCACGGAGTCAGGGGAGACGCCGGGCAGGTCGAACTCGACGACGAACTCGTCCCCGTCGCGCCAAGCGTCCATCGCCATCACGGAGGGCGGCCGGGGTGCCCCACAACTGCTGGGTGAGCCGGTCGAGGTCACGGAACGGGTCGGTGCGCATCAGCATCGCTAACACCTCCAAGTCGACGGATCTGATGCAAGTCTTCCGTCCACCGATCTTGACGATCTGTGGCGTGTGATGTAGATCGGTTGTACCACCTGTGGTAGAAATATGCAAGCCCCAAAGTTGATCCGAGGAGGTGCGGCGGGTGAGCGATCGACAGGTCCCGGACCCCGGCCTGGGGGTGTACGGCATCTCGGTCGCGGCGGACCTGGTCGGGATGGCCCCGCAGACGCTGCGCCTGTACGAGGACCGCGGCCTGCTCGATCCGGCCCGCACCGCCGGCGGCACCCGCCGCTACAGCCAGGACGACCTGGATCGGCTACGCCGGATCGGCGAGCTTCTGGGCGACGGGCTGAACCTCGCCGGCGTCACCGCCGTGCTGGGTCTGGAGAGCGACAACGCCCGCCTGCGCGCGGAGAACCGCCGCATGCGCACCGGCCGACGTGCGAGCCAGCAGGCCAGCAAGCAGCCAGGCGAGCACCCACCGAAAACGACATCCAACTGACACGTTGCCGGCACCGGAACCACCCCCCTCACCACCCGTTCAGCGGTTTCCTCCCCAGACCCTGGAGGACCCATGGAGCGCTTCAACCACCAACCGGGTCCACGGCACACCGACCTCGCCGAGGCCCAGAGGGACATCGACAACCTGCACGCAGCCCTGACCAGCCAGCCGGTGATCGAGCAGGCCAAGGGCATCTTGATGGCCCGCCATGGCTGCGGACACGAGCGAGCCTTCCGGCTGCTCGTCGAGGCGTCACAGCGACAGAACCGCAAGTTACGCGACGTCGCCGCCGCAGTTGTCGCCTCCGTCCAGGCGACGCCAGGAGACCTGGCCCACCGGCAGCGCTGAGCACGCAGCCCACGGCGCATCCGTGTCGGGCGCGCCTTGGCTCGCCCGTCTAGCACCGCCACGAGTGCGTCGCGCGGCCTGCTTCCCGGAGCAGCGCCTGCGGACAGTCGTGCGTCCGGAACCGCTACTTGCTACGACGGGATCGAACCTTCTTCAGCAAGAGGCCGCCCACGATCGGCGCTGCGGCGAGCAGGCCCTTGCGTGCCAGGCCCCCACGCCGCGGCGCTGCTCCTCGGGTGGCCCGGTTGCTCGGCCGACGGCCGCGCTCAGTCTTCCAACCACCTCGACCCATGATCGCTCTCCCCCTCAACTGTCCCGAGGCAGTGGGTGTGACCCCTCGGACGAGGCGGAAACCCGACACCTGGTCGACGTCGAGAGCGACCGGCGGCGTCCCGAACCGAGGGCTTGCTGCTGTACTCGGCCGATCCGAAGATCATCTCGATAAGCGAATGTGCCTGACCTGGGTGGAGCTGAGGGACTCGACCCGACCCCCTCGTTGCGAACTCGCGGCGAGGGAGTCGCTGATGGTCATTCATGCAGGTCAGCGGGCCATGACGGCCGGCTCGAACCGCCTTTGGTCGGTGCCGTTGCTGTACTTCGCTGCTGTACTTTCTGCCGACGAGGGGTTCGGCCGAAAGGGCTGGCGCAGGCTCTTGCCGCTCAGCGCTCGTTGTTGGCGGGATCTGGCCGGAAGCCGGAGCACAGGAGGTCCAGGGACCGGATGGTCTCGCCCGCGTCGGCGTACGCATGCTGCTCGATGACGTGCCAGCCGTCACCGATGCCGAACGGAGCGGGCCGTACGCGCAGCCGCCACGACATGTGCAACCGACCGCCGACTTCGCCAACCGTCGCGTCGACCAACTCGAAGGTCTCGGCTGACCCGAACCACGAGCTGAAAACGTCGGCGACGGTAGCGGAACCCTCCCAGCCCATCGGGCCGGACGGGAGCATCGCCCTGAATTGGACTTCTGGAGCGAGTGTGGTGGCCATCAACCGGTAGTCCCGGGCGGCAAGTGCTTCGAGGAACAGGCCGCCGATCGACCACCTGGCTACCGGGTTCGGGTCCTGTGTGACAGTCATGGTGTCCTCCCGTTCTGCAGCAGCTCCGCTGAACGGTAGGAAGCGCGCAGCCCGCGCGCGTCCGGGGTTTCCCCCACAATCAACAGCATAGCCAGGCCCGGCGTGCCACGCTCGTCGCGTGGAGGTTGGAGCTCGGGACTCCGGGGTGAGGCTCGCCGAGCTGGTGGCCGCGTTCTCGCTTGCCACCGACTTGGGACTCGGCCAGCCGATGGACCACGTGTTGCGTTCCTGGCGGATCGCGTCCCGGCTGGGTGACTACGTGGAGGTCGAGCCGGGCGACGGCGGCGCGTTGTACTACACCGCAACGCTGGCCTGGGTCGGCTGCGTCGCCGACACCCCTGAGGTCGCGAGCTGGTTCGGCGACGACATCGCCTTCCGCGGCGACTACTACGAGGTAGATCTCGCCGGGCTGCCGATGCTCGGATTCATGCTCCGCCACGTCGGTGCCGGAAGCCCTGCGCTGCACCGGCTACGACTCGGTGCGAAGCTCGTCGTCACCGGCGGGAAGCAGGTCCAGCAGGGACTGATGTCGCACTGTCTGACCACCGCGCAAATGGCTGAGCGGTTCGGTCTCGGAGACCAGGTACGCCAGCCGCTGCAGCAGGTGTTCGCCCGCTGGGACGGCAAGGGGGTGCCGCGTGGGGTCGGCGGCGAGGACATCGCGCTGACGATGCGACTGTTCCACCTCGCCGACACCGTCGAGGTCCACCACAGGACGAACGGGCTCGACGACGCCGTCGAGGTCGCCCGAGCTCGCCGCGGCAAACATTTCGACCCGGCGGTCGTGGACATCTTCTGCCGGGTCGCCAGCGAGGTGCTCGGGGACCCGTCGGACGAGCCAGACTGGCAGATCCTCACCGCCCAGGAGCCGTCACTTCAGCACCACCTGACCGAGGCCGAGCTGGACGCCGCGCTCGAGGCCGTCGCCGACTTCACCGACCTTCGGTCCGCACCGCGGGCCGGCCATTCCCGAGGTGTCGCCGACCTCGCCGCCCGCGCCGCGGCCGAACAAGGACTACCGGCCTCCGACGTCTCAGCGGTTGGCCGCGCCGGGCTGATCCACGACCTGGGGATGCACGGGCTGCCAGCCAGCATCCTCGACAAGCCAGGGCCGCTGTCCGGGTCGGAGACTGAGCACCTGCGGCTGCACACGTACTACACGCAGCGGATGTTGTCCCGTCCGCCGGCGCTCGCCCGTCTGGGCGCGATCGCCTCACTCGTTCACGAGCGGATGGACGGGTCCGGGTATCACCGCGGCCTGGCCGGCTCCGCCATCCCCGCCACGGCGCGACTGCTCGCCGCAGCCTGCGCGTTTCGGGCGATGACCGAACCGCGGGCGCATCGGCCGGCGCTGACCGCCAAGCTGGCGACCAGCGAACTGCGCGCTGAGGTCCGCGCGGGCCGACTCGACCCTGCTGCCGTTGACGCCGTGCTCGCCGCCGCCGGCCAGGCGAGCCGCAAGCGCCGCAGTGGCCCAGCCGGGCTGACCCCGCGGGAGATCGAGGTGCTGGCGTTGATCGCCCGGGTGCCTCGACCCGGCAGGTCGCCGAGCGGCTGTTCATCACCCCGAAGACCGCGGAGACGCACATCGAGCGCATCTACGCCAAAACCGGAGCGTCGACCCGGTCCACGGCCACCCTTTTCGCGATGCAGCACGGGCTTCTCGACAGTCTCGAACCGCTCGATTTGTAGGGAAAACCCCGGACGACCGTCCGCCCTCCTCTCTCTAGCGTCCACATCCAGGTCGCACTGGCAGAGGAAGGAGAACCGTCATGGCTGGTAAGGCCGTGATCAGCCTCACCACGGGACTCGAGGATGCGGAGAAGGTCACCGTCGCGTTCCTCGTCTCGGTCGGCGCCGCGGAAAGCGGTCGACCCACGCTCATGTTCCTCACGAAAGAGGCGGTACGGCTCGCCCTCCACGGCGTAGCCGTCGGTGCCGCCTGCGACGGCTGCCCGCCGCTGCCGAGCTTATCAAGCGCTACGAGGCGGCAGGGGGCCGGTACTACGTCTGCCCGATCTGCTTCAACGCCAAGCAGCTCGACGACGGAACCTGATCGCGGCGCCGGAGATCCAGGGCACGATCCCGATGTGGCCGTGGATCGGCGACGACGGCGCGACGACGTTCAGTTACTGACACGCGCGTGTCTTGGACCTCGGCAGTGGCGGCCCCGACAACTTCGCGCTGGCCCAACCTGGGAGTCAATTGGAGAATTCATGGCTGAGATCACGGCTCAGGTGGACGTCCTGGACCTCGAACGCCGGGTCAAGGACGTCTACCGGGACGTCGCGCGACGTCCGCAGGACATGTACCACTTCAAGATGGGCCTGGGCGCTCGCCGAGCGGCTCGGCTACCCGCCTGAGTTGCTCGATCGGGTGCCGCCGGCCGCGGTCGAGTCGTTCGCCGGCGTTGGGTACTACTTCGACCTTGCCCGGCCCACAGCTGGGGAGCGGGTACTCGACCTGGGCAGCGGATCAGGGATGGACACCTTCGCGCTCGCGCATATCGTCGGGACCGGCGGCCGGGTCACAGGCATCGACATGACTGCGGAGCAGCTGGCGAAAGCCGACGGGCTCCGCTCGGAGATAGACGAGACTGCGGTGGCGAACGTGACGTTCCTGCGCGGCTACATCCAAGACCCGCCGGTCCCTGACGCCAGCGTCGAACTGGTCGTCTCCAACGGGGTCGTGAATCTCGCACCCGACAAGGCGGCGGTGTTCGCTGCCGCCGCGCGGGCTCTGGTGCCCGGCGGCCGGTTGGCGCTCGCGGACATTG